>NZ_JBVJGU010000009.1:0-326255 GCF_055587165.1 Streptomyces sp. NPDC048353
CCCGCGGCGCGGGTACCACATCGCTGCGCGATGTGCAAGCGAACACCCGCGCTTCGCGCGGGTGTTGCGCTCCCGCTTCGCGGGAGCGCTGGCGGGACGCTGCGCGTCCCGCTCACCAGGCCTGCTTCGCAGGCCTGGTGACGCTCCGTCCGCTGCGCTCCCGGAGCTCCGGGGCTTCGCCCCGCTGGCCCTGGGCTTCGCTTCGCTCCGCCCAGGGCCGGCGGGTCCGCTGCGCTCCCCCGCCTCAAGGGCCCTTCCGGCTCCGCCTCCAGGGCCCAGAGGCCCGCTGGCGCGGGCCTAGCTGGCTACGAGGAGCGGGGGTCCGTGCCTGTGCCGAGCTCCAGTGGGGTGGCTGCATTATCTGATGCAGCATGTAGGATTGGTGAAAACAGGGCATACGCTAGGGCGGGGGAAATGGCGATCGATACAGATATTCCAGCGGGGCTTACCCGTAGGGCGAGGACCTTCATCCGGTCTCATGGGTACTGGAGCGGTCGCTGTGACGTGGAGCAGTACAGGGTTCGGTGGATGACGCATGGTGTCCCTGCGGACCAGGTTGATCGGGTGGCTGCCTTCGAGGCGGTCTGGGGTGGTCTGGTCCTTCCTCCTTCTTCTCACTATGACGGAGGGCCGCGGACGCTCAGTGGGGATGTGCCCGAGGGGCCGGACCCTGACTGGCACTTTGAAGCCGGCATGCAGCGTACGGCTCTTCCCTACTCGTTCATGATTGGCCCGAACGGGGAGTTCGGTCTTCACGCCGGGAAGTGGGTGCCGTTGCATGCCAGTGTGGAGGGGTGGGTGGAAGCCCTGGCTCTGGCGGACCACGCCCGCAACTGGGCTCGCACGACCACGACGCTGAGAGGTGCTGCCGTGGACGAGGTCGTGCTCGATGGGTTCGAGACGGTGCCGGAGGTTGCCGGCCTTGCGGACACCTGGTGGCGCGGTGCCGACTCGCTGGTCGCCGTCTACCGCGGCGAAGCCGAAGTCATGGACGCACCTCAATGCCTCACCGCCACCATCTATGCCGGACTCGACGAATGGGGGCTTAGGGGCCTCGGTCCCACGGGTTGAGGCCGGGAATATCCCCGCTACCCGAGTCTCCATCCCGGAAAGGGAACCAAAAAGTGCAGGGAATCTCGCTCAGGGAACATCAGGTCGCCCAAAAGTCGGCCTTCCGAAAGTGGGTGGGATTCCCTGCAAGATCATCTGTTCCCGCTCAGGGGGCCCGGGGCACGATCGTGTCCGCGACCGGATCAGGGAAGACGATCACCGCCGCCGCGTGCGCGCTGGAGTCGTTCGCGAACGGCCGGATCCTTGTGATGGTGCCGACTCTGGACCTGCTCGCGCAGACCGCCCAGGCGTGGCGCTTGGTGGGCCACACCGCGCCGATGGTCGCGGTGTGCTCGCTGGAGAACGACTCGGTGCTGGGTTCGCTCGGGGTACGCACCACCACCAACCCCATCCAGCTCGCCCTGTGGGCCAGGCCCGGGCCGGTGGTCGTGTTCGCCACGTACGCCTCGCTGGTGGACCGCGAGGACCCGGAGGGCCCCACGCTTCGGCGGAAGGTTCGCGGGCCGCTGGAGGCCGCTCTGGCGGGCGGGGAGCGGCTCTACGGCCAGCGCATGGACGGCTTCGACCTGGCAATCGTGGATGAGGCACACGGTACTGCTGGTGATCTTGGTCGGCCGTGGGCGGCGATCCACGACAACCAGCGGATTCCGGCGGGCTTCCGGCTCTACCTGACCGCGACCCCGCGCATCCTCGCCGCCCCCCAGCCGCGAAGGGGCACGGAGGGCCAAGAGGCGGAGATTGCGAGCATGGCCGATGACCCGGAGGGCGCGTACGGGGCGTGGCTGGCCGAGCTCGGTCTGAGTGAGGCGATCGAGCGCGGGATCCTCGCGGGTTTCGAGATCGACGTGCTGGAGATCCGCGACCCCTCCCCCGTCCTCGGGGAGTCGGAGGAGGCGCGGCGGGGCCGGCGCCTGGCGCTGTTGCAGACGGCGCTTCTGGAGCACGCCGCCGCTTGGAATCTGCGCACCGTCATGACGTTTCACCAGAAGGTGGAGGAGGCAGCCGCGTTCGCGGAGAAGCTGCCGGAGACGGCGGCCGAGCTGTACGTGAACGACGCCTCAAATGAGGACCTGGTGGCTGCGGGCAAGCTCCCGGCGTCGTCGATCGACGCGGCCTTCTACGAACTCGAGGCTGGCCGCCACGTACCCCCAGACCGGGTCTGGTCGGCGTGGCTGTGCGGCGACCACCTCGTATCCGAGCGGCGCGAGGTCCTGCGGCAGTTCGCGGGCGGCATCGACGCCGCGGGCCGCCGGGTCCACCGGGCGTTCCTCGCCAGCTGCCGCGTTCTCGGCGAAGGCGTCGACATCACCGGCGAGCGAGGTGTCGAGGCGATCTGCTTCGCCGACACCCGCGGCTCGCAGGTCGAGATCGTGCAGAACATCGGCCGGGCGCTTCGCCTCAACAAGGACGGCACCGCCAAGGTCGCCAGGATCATCGTGCCGGTCTTCTTGGAGCCGCACGAGGACCCGACTGACATGGTCGCCTCGGCCAGCTACAAGCCGCTCGTGGCCGTCCTCCAGGGCCTGCGATCGCATGATGAACGCCTGGTCGAGCAGCTCGCCTCCCGCGCGCTCATGAGCGGGAAGCGCAAGGTCCACCTCCGGCGTGACGAGGACGGGCGGATCGTCGGCACCGGCCTCGGCGGTGCGGGCGACGGCGAGGACCAGGAGCACGACGACGGCGCCGACGGCGCCGAGTCGGCGCTGCTGCACTTCTCCAGCCCGCGGGATACGGCGACGATCGCGGCGTTCCTGCGTACCCGGGTCTATCGGCCGGAGTCGCTGGTGTGGCTGGAGGGCTACCAGGCCCTGCTCCGCTGGCGGAAGGAGAACGAGATCACCGGCCTGCATGCCGTCCCGTATGACGTCGAGGTCGAGGTCGGCGTCACGAAGGCGTTCCCGCTTGGCCGCTGGGTGCATCAGCAGAGGAAGGCCCTGCGCGCGGGTGAGCTGGAAGAGCGGCGCAAGACCCTGCTCGACCTGCCGGAGGCCGCCATGGTGTGGGAGCCCGGTGAGGAGGCGTGGGAGAACAAGCTCGCCGCGCTGCGCTCCTACCGGCGAGCCACGGGGCACCTCGCCCCGCGTCAGGACGCGATGTGGGGCGAGAGCGGGACCGAGGGCCTGGTGCCGGTCGGGCAGCACATGGCCAACCTCCGCCGCAAAGGCGGCCTGGGGAAGGACCCCGAGCGGGCCGCCGCACGCGCGCAACAGCTGACCGCGATCGACGAGGACTGGAACTGCCCATGGCCACTGGACTGGCAGCGGCACTACCGCGTCCTCGCTGACCTCGCCGCCGACGAACCCGGCGGCGTCCTGCCCGACATCGAACCGGGCGTCACCTTCGACGGCGACGACCTGGGCAAGTGGCTGAAGCGGCAGAAGAACCCGGGCACCTGGACGCAGCTCCTCCCCGAGCAGCAAAAGCGGCTGATCACGCTCGGCGTCCAGCCCGCCCAGGCCCCGCCACCCGCCCCCGCGGCCGCGCGTGCGCCGAAGGGCCCGAGCAAGGCGCAGCAGGCGTTCCAGCGGGGCCTGACGGCCCTCACGCAGTGGATCGAGCGGGAAGGCGCGGGGCGGCCCGTACCCCGCGGCCACGGCGAGCCAATTGCGATCGACGGTGAGACGGAACCGGTGATCGTGAAGCTCGGCGTATGGGTCTCCAACACGAAATCCAGGAGAGACCGGCTCACGACGGAACAGCGCGACGCCCTCGCGAAGCTAGGCGTGGCCTGGGCGTGACTACCGGCCGTCCCAGCGGCCGGGCACCCAGCCACGAGTCCGGATAGGTCGCAGGTCCCAGCAGTGGACCGTTGGCCACACTCCCTTCGTCGGTCTCGTGCTTTCGCTCAGGGGCTCTTTCCGCCACGGCGAGGAGTAGGTTTCCGCCATGGATAGGGGAGACGCGCCTGGGTGGGTGGGAGCAGGTCTGGGGCTGGCGGCCTTCGGAGTCAGCCTCCTGTCGCTGCGGTACAGCAGGCGCTCCGCGAACGCGGCCAGTGAAGCGGTGCTGGAGGCCCGCCGATCGGCCACCGCGGCAGAGCCAGTCGGTCACTGAGGCGCGTCGTTCTGGAACGGCGGCCGAGCGCTCGGCGGCTGTGGCGGAGGAGTCACTGGCGGATCAGGGTCGCGAGGCGGAGGAACGCCGCGCCGCTGAGGCCGAAGCGAATCGACCCCGGGCCAGGCTGCGCATTGAGTACCGTACGCGGGCGGTCTGGGAGCTAATCAACTACGGCGATGCAGACGCCGACAACATTCGGTGCCTCGATGGCCTTGGCGCTCGGGATGAGTGGCCAGTTGGCCTCAGAGTCCAGGCAGGGCACGTCTATGAGTTCATGATGGTCGGCTCCATGGGGGCGTCCATCCCCTCGGTGCTGCGTGTGACATGGGACGGGCAGGACGATCCAGTGCCGCTCCGAGTCCCGCCACGCGTAGGTTCATAGTCTCCGGGACCACGCCGAGTCCGGCCCAGGCTTGCCCACCGCTCAGCGCGTCTCCGGGCGGTGGGCAAGCCGCCGTCCGGGGCGGCTTGCCCAGGCGTTGGGCTTGCCCGCGACTATCGGCGTCGCACGTTCCGAACACGCTGCGGCTCCTGATCTCCGGAGGGTCGGCCGCCAGCGCGCGGGCAGCGGTCTCCTTCCGTACTCTGTGGGTGCTCTCGCACCTTCGCCGCTTCCCCCGGCCTCGAGGCGAGGGCTAGGGCCGCTTCCTGACAGCTGTCCCGGTGATTTTTCCGTCCGTCCCGCCGGCCGGTTCCCGGCCGGGTCGGTCGCCTGCACGCCGACGCCCACGGACGTCTGGTCCGTGGGCGTCGGTGGGTGCGAGCGGTCAGCTCTCCAGCATGGCCTGGAAGTCGCTGAGCGTCGGCTCGGCGCCTCGGCGGCGAACCGCTGCCGTCGTCTCGTCCCCTTCGAAGGGAAATATGCGGTCCGCTGAGCTGCCAGTGGCGGCAGGACCGGTATGTCGTCCTCGACGGCGGCTCGCGGACGGTGGTCGAGCAGTGGGCGCAGACGCTCCGGCGGCCACTGGTGGACTGGTTCACGGGCGCCGTTCCCCGCCGTCTACGCGGCCGCCTTTGAACGGTACGAGTACCGCGACCCAGGCACTCACGACAGCCTCGTCGTCACAATCGTCCGGGACGGCGTGAGCTCATGTCCTGGACGGGCCCGCGCGTCATCGAGCCCTGGGAGGAGTACCAGCGCGAGCAGCGGAGCTTCACCGGACGCAAGGCCTCGGAGGGCTCCGTGTCGGAAGGCGCACTCGCCGCGAGGAGCTCGCTGGTACACGCCTACTACAGCCAGGGGGGCAGCGCTCCCTTCGGGCCGGAGCTCTGGCTTGCGTGGGTTGTCGTACCCTTTGTGACCTGTGAGGCCACGGGGGGAGGGAGCCACGCATGATTCGCGTGGTCGTTGTCGATGACGAGCCGCTGGTCCGTTCCGGTCTGCGGGCGATCCTGGGTTCCGCCACGGACGTCGGTGTGGTGGCCGACTGCGGGGGAGCGGAGGCGGTCGCGACGGTCGAGAGGTGCCGCCCCGAGGTGGTGCTGCTCGACATCCGCATGCCCGACGTGGACGGCCTGACCGTACTGACACGCCTCGCTGCCATGACACCGCCACCAGCGGTCGCGATGCTGACGACGTTCGACGCGGGTGAGTATGTCGACCGGGCCCTGCGGGCGGGGGCGGCGGGTTTCCTGATGAAGAACGCCTCGCCCGAGCAACTGGTGCACGCGGTGCGGGTGCTTGCCGAGGGGGGCAGGATACTCGCGCCCGAGGCTGCGGGCCCCGTCATCGGGGGGTATCTGGCGTCGGCCCCGGCGGATGACGCGGCACGGCTGGTGGGGGCCCTGACCGAGCGGGAGCGGCATGTGCTCGTCCTGGTCGGCCGAGGCTTGTCCAATCGGGAGATCGCCTTGCGGCTACATCTGGCACATGGCACCGTCAAGGATCACGTCAGTGCGCTGCTGACGAAGCTGGGCGGTGTGAACCGGGTCCAGGCGGCCGTCGTCGCCGAACGCGCGGGGATGCTCGACCCGCTCGGTACCGCGCCCCGGCGGTGAGGGGGACGTGACGGCATACGCGCAGGGGCAGGCGCCGCGCCCGGGGCGGGAGCATGGCGCGTCCGCCGGCCGTTCTCGGGCCACCGCCCTTTACAGCGCGGTCACCGGGCGACTGCGGCGCCTCGGTCCGGCCACCCTGCCGGTCGGTGTCGCCGCCGTAGACGGACTGGCCGTCAACAGCCCCGGCGACGGGCTGGGACTGTGGCTCGCGCTCGCCGCCGCAGCCGCTCTCGTACTGCGCCACCGCTTGCCCGAGGTGGCTTTGGCCGTCGGACTCCCGGGGTTCTACCTCGGGCATCTGGCCTTCGCGCCGTTGATCGCCCTGTACTGCCTGGCTGCCGAACGCCGGGGCGCGGTCGGGGGAGCTGTCGGCGCGGTGCTGGTGGCGCTGTCGCAGTTCCTCCCGTACCCGCCCGGTGACCTGATTCTGCTGCGCCTCGACCAGGAGACACTGCTGACCTTTCTCGATTCGTGCGCGCTCGGCGCCGGGGCATTCGTCCTGGGCCGGTCGACCCGGCTGCGGCGTGACCGGCTGCGCGAGGTGGCGGAGAGCCGGGAACGCGAGCACCGGCGGCTGACGGAGCGCGCTCTGGCCGCCGAACGGGCCCGGCTGGCACGGGAGATGCACGATGTCGTCGCCCACAAGGTCAGCCTGATCAGCCTGCAGGCGGGGGTGCTTCAGGTCACCGACCCGGACGGGTCCGAGATCCGGGAGACCGCGGGACTCATCCGCGAGTTGTCGGTCACGACGCTGACTGAACTCCAGTATCTAGTGGGGGTGTTGCGGGCAGGAGACGGCACGGGCGGGGAACTCGCCCCGCAGCCCCGCGTGAGCGACCTGCACGCGCTGGTCGACGGTAGCGCCCTGCGGGTCGGGCTCCGTGTCGAAGCCGTACCGGCGGGCCTGCCCGAGGCCGTCGAACGCGCCGTCTACCGCACGGTCCAGGAGGCGCTCACCAACATCCGCAAGCATGCTCCCGGAGCCGACGCCGACGTACGCCTGTGGTCCGACGCCGAGACGCTGCACGTGGAGGTGCGCAACGCCGCGGCCGACCGGGGGGCCACTCCCCTCGGGCTGCCTGACGGCGGGCACGGCCTGATCGGCCTGCGGGAACGGGCGCAGCTGCTCGGCGGCACGTTCGGCGCTGGCCCGCTCCCCGGTGGAGGGTTCCTGGTCCGCGCCGGGTTCCCCGTCCGTCCGCGCCATGCCACGGGACACGTGCCCGCGGCGGCCACGTCGGACGGGGACCCTTGCCGGTCGGCCGCACGGCGTCGAAGCTAGCCGCGGGGCTCGACCGGGCCGAGGAGTTCGGCCGGGAGGGCGGCTCGGGCGCCGATGACCTCGATGCCGAGCAGATGCCCCGACGCGTCGAAGTCGAGGCTCAGATCCGCCTTGCCGCCCGGCGCCTCGACGGTGACCTGCCGGACGGCGGCTCCGTCCGCGATGTGCGCGGCGAGGGAGACGTACGCGATGTCGTTCTCTTGGTCGTACTCGATGTGCATGATTCTGCTCCCCGGTTTCTCGGATCAGTTGCGGCCGACGGAGACTACGTTCCCGTTGTTGTTGACCACGACCCAGATCTTCCCGCTCGTGTACTTCCAGGTGCCGGCCGTCTTGCCCCTGGACTTCTTCCCGTGCTTCACGGCGTTCGCGACCATCTGCTGGCTGATGCTCCGCTGCGCCATCCGCTGCGCGGCGTGCCTGGAGACGCTCTTGATGCCGGTGGTCAGCAGCACGCGCCCGGCAACGATGGCGAGCGGGATGAACCACGCTGGGTCGGCCACCACCGGGTAGGCGGTGTTCGGCCCGGTGCGGACCGTCTGCACCAGGGCGCCGCCCTCGATGCGGTAGTCGGTAGGCACCGCTTCGCCGTTGGCGTCCTTCGCCCACGGCGTGTCGAAGGTCCCCAGGTACTCCTCGCCCTGGCTGACCAGGATGCTGCCGTCCTCCAGCTGCTCGGTCACCGCGTCGGCGGGCAGGCCGAGCGGGAAGCGGTACTCGGTGGGGGCGTCCGCGTCCCGGAGCGTGATCAGCGTGCGCACGCCGTCCCGGTTGGGCTGGACGGCGAGGTCGAAGTCGTCGTCCGCGTCCGGGTACACCACGGTGCCGTTGGCCCCGGCCGCGGCGGGGGCGGCGGTGGCGCCGGGCAGACCGAGCCGGACGACGTCGTCACCGTAGGCGGACTCCACCGAGCCGGACGCGATGGCGGGCACGATGATGCGGGCGGCCTGCGCGTCCGCGGGCACCTCGGCGCGGGTGGCACCGTCACTCAGCATGGTCCCCGCGACGAGGTCGGCGGTGCCGGTGACGCGCTCCACCGTCTCCACCGCCTGTGCGACGCGGTCGGGGGACGGGGTGCGGGTGTCCGCCTGGGCGAGCGCGGTCGTCATCAGTACGGATCCGGCGGTACATCCCGCCACGAATATCCGGGCCATCGTCCGGTGGCGTCGGGGCGATCGGTTCATGGTGCGAGGCATGTGCGTCCTTGCTGACGGCCCGAAACGGGCATGTGGTGAACAACTCCGCCTGCCAGCCTGGCGATCGGCGCGCGTCACGGCTATCCGCCCCTCGGCGTGAACCACCCCCGCTGATCGGCGGGGGTGTCGAGGCGTGCGTGCACCGGCGCATACAGGCGTGAGGTCGTACCGGCGGAGTTCACGCAGGATCGACGCAGCGGCCGGCTGCCACTGCTCGTCACTCGCACTGCCTGGATAGGGACGGGAGATGAGGTCGTTGGGGTGGCAGTCAGCGCGGAAGCGATGCGGTTGATCAGCCCGGCCCGGTCCAGTTCGATCCGGCCCCGCTCCACCTTCGACGCCCAGCCTGGGACTTGCAGATCGCCTCACCCACTTCGGTCTGGGCCATGCCGAGACCGAGCCGACGCCGTTTGATCCGGCGGCTGATGGCCTCCTGTTCCTCCAGCTCGTACGCCATAGACCGAACGGTACCGGCGGCCGGACACCCGCGTGAGTCCCCTGCCGCTGCCCACACCCCGCGACACAACCCCGGCAGCCCGGCGCAGGACCGATGGGGACGGCAGCATCGACCACCACCTGGACGACCCGGCCGGCGACGACAGCCCCGCCCCCCTCACTGTTGGGGCGTCTTGCCCGGCGCGTGGTCAGATGAGTCCGGCTCCGATTTTGGTCAGCATCTGGCCGAGGAGGTGGAGAGCTCGTTCCCGGGTCGGCACTCCGCGTGCTGTGCCCGCCCAGTAGGTGTCGGTGAATTTCTCGGTCACCGAGAGGATCCGGCTGTCGTCTTGGGCGGCCAGCAGGAGAACGAACCGCACGTAGTCACCGATGTCGGTGCCTTGGGGATGCTGGTTCATGAAGGGGTGCAGGCGCGCTGTCAGGGCGGCCTGCGTGCGCTCCGTAGGGAAGAGGACGGCGAGGCCGGCAAGGGCGAGGCGGACTGCGGGGCATTCGGCGGGCCAGCGGGCCAGCAGATCAGGGGCGTGCAACTGGACTGCGTTGCGGGCCCGGGCCTCGCTGTCGGCATCGGCAGGTTGCGAGGTGGCCGGCCAGGTCTCGGCGAGGTGGCGCTCGGCGACGGTGGCGGCGCGAAACAACAGGCCAACGGCTTCGAACCGCTGTCGGGCGGGAACCCGGTCGTCAACCGCCAGGGCCGCGAGCAGGACGAGACCGGCGGCGGTGCAGGGCTGGCAGGTGTCCTGGTGGAGAATCTCGTTGTAGAACTCGCCGAGGAAGGACCGGTCGTCCCAGTCGGGGTCGATCTCCGAGTTGAACAGCACCGCCGCTTGGAGCGGCATGCGGTCCGGCAGGCGATCAGCGATGACGTCCCGGAAGAGCTGCCGGATCGGTGGACCACAAGCGATCGCGTCGTGCTGGGGCTGCTCGGGGGCAGCGCGGGTGTCCATGACCAGCGCAGCCTACTGGAGCGTCTCAGGCTGACGGCCCGGCGCCCGCAGGACGGCCGGCCACCGCCGCTCCCCGGGCCCGGCGGGCGTCGGGCAACGCGTTCGCGCAAGGGTTCACCGCGCGGCCCAGTACGCGCAGCGGGAAGGGCGGGCAGGCGTCCCGCGGTCCATTCGAGGACCTGACGGACGGACCGGTCAGGCTCGCCGCGTGGATTGCGAATACCCATTCCAGGCGGGCGGGACTGACCGAGGAGCAGCGGCAACTTGGTGGCGCTCGGCATCGACTGGGCATGATCACACGACACGTTTCGTTCCCCGCCGACCGCGGCCGCGCTGAGGGCCGTTGGGCGATCTGAGGCAGCGAACGGGCCCTGCCGGCGTGAAGCCGGCAGGGCCCGTTTTCGCTGCCTCGGGGGGACCGCATCGAAGGCGAGCGTGCGGGCCCGCTTCGTTCTGCACAACGAGCCTCCCCCACGGACGGACACGCAGCCGCAGCCCCTGAGGATCAGGCTGAGGCGACCTCGCCGGCCGCCGCTTCCAGGGTCCGCACGTTCGTGAGCCCGCTCCAACGCTCTTGCGGAGGGTGCTGCCCGAGTGCGGGCCTCCACCTGTCACTCCTCGCCAGAGAAGCGCTCCCACGCAGACTGACGAGTGATGCCGAAGGTCTCGCCGATCCGCGTCCAGGTCACTCCACGTCGCCGCAGTTCCTGAACCCACATGCGCAGCTCGGCCTCGGCTCGATCGATGTGCGCGGCGACGCGAGGGAGATGGTGCAAAATCTCTTTGTCCGTCATGGAGTTCCAGGCGTGGAGGCCCTGCGCGCGAGGCTCCCCGAGCGCATCGGCAACGATCCGGTCCGCCAGCGCCACGCACTCGTCGCAGATATAGACGCCGGGCCCCGAGACCAGCTTGCCGACCTCGGAACTCGGCTTGCCGCAGAAGGAACAGTGCGCGGGTTCCCCGGACTGTGCAGTGACTGCCACGACGACCCTCCTCAGTTGTCAGGGGAACCCTGACAGGGTTCTCCGGTCAGACTAGTCGGCCACCGCCGCGCTCCGGTGCCGGCCGCCCCTCCACCATCAGCACGGTGCAGCGCCCCGGAAGGCATTGCCTGTTGCGGTGGTGAAGCGGCAACTTCCCCACCTCGACATCAAGCCGCCATGGTGCCGCCGAGCGCCGGGTTGCCCTGCGTACGCGTCTGACCAGCGGCATGTGCATAAACGGCGGGCCGGGGGGAGGGTTGGGGTAGTCGGATGACATCCGGCTCTGCTGTCGGCGACCTTCCTTCCTGCCGACCGTGCTCGCCTCGACGCCGGACAGTGTCTGGAGATCCGGCGGAGGACAACGGGAGCGCGCGATGTGGAGGGCTCCTCCCCCCCCATCACAGGATCGAGGCGTATCACCGTGGCGCTCGACCGACCCATGCCAGACGCCCACCGGCCGCGACACCTCCTCTTCCACGGCTCCCCGGCCTGGCAGGCCGGCCACGGGCACGTCGCTACGCCCCCACCGGCTCCCCCGTCACCGCCGTCCTGCACCTCAGCGGTGAACTCGCCGCCGACACCATCAGTTGCCTGCGCGAAGCCATCGCCGCCGTGCACTCCTCACGCCTCGAACGCCTTCTCCTCGACCTGACCCGCATCGAGTTCGCCGGCTTCGCCCTCATCCACGTTCTGGAAGAGGCCAATCGCCTTAGCGGCCGGCTCATCCTGATAGGCCCCCTGCCCCGGCCGTCCGCCGCGTCCTCGACCTCACCCGCACCCACGACCGTTTCCACATCGTCCTCGACCAGAACGACACCTGATTCCACACACGGTCGCCCCGCCGACCCCGCCGCCCCAGCGGTTACCAGCAGGTCATCGGCGGCATTCTGGAGAAGATCAGCGGCTGGGGCACCCAGGAGATCGCCGCCGGCCGGCTACGCGACCTCCCCCCTCGTGCAGCAGATGACCCGGGCCCGTCTTCAGCTACTTCCTGCTCAGCCCGGTGCACGAGCAGATCACCCCCGCTGGTCTCTCCGACCCCGAGGAGGCCATCGAGACCTTCACCCACACCTTCCTCAGAGAGCCGCAGCCCTGCCACCGGCCCAGGCGTGAGACCCGCCCTTGCCGCCCGACCGGCTCGGGCGCAGCGGGCGGGCAGGCCCCGTCCCGGCAGGCAGGCGCGGCCGGCGCCTCGCCCAGGACGTGGCCTGGTCGCGGGTGCGGTTCCGGTCGCGCGGCCGTACGGTCACGAAGACCGCGAGGGGGAGGGCGATCAGGACGACGGCCCTGGAAGGGTTCCGACACGAGCCGGGGGGGCCTCCCCGCGCCGGCCGGCCGCCACAGCCTCCAGCACGACGAACGGCCCGCACCTTCATCCGGTGCGGGCCGTTCGGCCACCCTCGGGCCCGCCGGAGGGGGGAGTCCGGCAGAGCCCTGCATATCCCGAGCGGTCCCATGCGCTCACCGCCCCCCTGCCCCCGATCACGCCGCCCACACCCTGACCATGCGAACGAGGTGCGGGGCGGTGTTCCCGCTCTCGTATGGGCCCGCCGGTCAGCGGGCGGCGACCAAGGCCTCGTACATGGGCGACGTGCCGTCGCTGACGAAGACACGGATCGCGGCCAGGTATTCGTCCCGGCCGACACGGCCGTCGCCGTCGGTGTCCAGCGCGTCGAACGCTGTCGCGGCGTCGTCGGCCGGGTTGCCCAGGACCTCACGCAGCCGGGCGAATTCCGCCCGGACCAAGGTGCCGTCACCATCGGTGTCGGCGAGATCGAACAGGGAGCCAAGCGCCTCACGGCAGACGTCGTCGAACGTCTGGGCGCCGGCCCAGGCCGCATACTCCCCGAACGTCACCTTCCCATCACCGTCGGCGTCCATGGCGGAGTAGACACGCTCGTGCAAAGAGCGCGCCACGGCGACCAGGGGGTCGTGCGCGTCACGGCCGAGTCCCGCTGCCGCACGGTCCGGACGGGCAAGGTACTCCTCGCGGGAGATCACTCCGTCACCGTCCACATCGAGCATGCGAAAGACACGCTCCCGCGCCACCATGATGTCCACAAAGGGCTCCTGCAGTTCTTCCGACTGGATCGGACACCAGTCACGCCCCCATTCCAGCCCGCCCGCGCGCATCCCAGCACCGCCGCCCGGGTGAAGCGGCAGCGGCCTGAGGCCGTCCCGTGGCACGGATGACCGGATGCGGTGGACTCCTGACTCGCAAGAAGTTCGAGCGGCAGCAGGCGGCGGTGCTCAGCCTTGCGGCTCCTGCGGCTTGACGTCGAGCTCGCGCAGATTTCGGTCCTTGAGCTCGGTGCGGGTCTCCGTGCGGTGGCCATGGGCGATGTAGTCCCGCACGATCGCTTCAACCGCGTCCTGGGGCGAGCCGATCCCAGCCAGGACCATGACTTCCACTACAAGTTCGGCGTCGAGACTGATATTGACCTTGGCCATCCTGTCCCCCTCATCGCGTCACACGCGCACTGTAGCTGCCTCCAGGTCCACAGCGTGCGCTGAAGATCCGATCCTTGCAGAGGGCCCGAGCGGCATGGCCTTGCTGTGACCCCCCTAGGGGTTGTCGTCAAATGTCACGCCCACATCAGGAGTGAGGCGAGGGTGACGGCTGCTTCGTAAGACTGGGCGGTTTTGTCGTAGCGGGTGGCGATGCCGCGCCACTGCTTGAGGCCGTTGAAGCACCGTTCCACGACGTTACGGTGCTTGTATGCCTCGCGGTCGAAGGCCGGCGGGCGGCCTCCGCGGCTGCCTCGCCGAGCCCTGTTGCCGACCTGGTCGGCCCGCTCGGGAATCGTGTGCGGTATGCCACGACGGCGGAGCCAGGCGCGGATGGCCTTCGAGCTGTAGCCCTTGTCGCCCAGAACGTGATCGGGCCGGGCGACGCGGCTGGTAGGGACGACCACTTGGCTGCCCCCGTGCAAGTGCGCCCGCTGCACGTGGGCTCAGAGGCTCTTGCGCATGAGAGTGCACATCGTCTCGTGGCGACGGATCGACCCGTCCGGCCCTTCCTCGTCCCAGGCTTCCGGCTCGCGGCCGTAGACGACGTAGCCGAGGCGCTCGTACAGAGCGCGCGCCCGGAGGTTGTCCTCCTCCACAGCGAGTTCGGCCCTGCGCAGCCCGCGGCGCCGGATCCGCTGTTCGGCAGCGCGGACGAGCAGCGTTCCCAAGCCGCAGGACTGCAGCGCCGGCAGCACGGCAAGCTGCCACAGCGTTCCGGAGCCCTTGGAGAGCTGGTAGTCGATGCCGCCGATCGCCACCGGCAGATCCGCAGGAGTGCATACCGCCAGGTAGTCCACCTCTCCTGCCGCAGCGCGCGCCAGCTCCCGCTCCACGTGGCGTAGGTGGGTGGCCGAGCCGGACCAGGTGCACGCCGGCACATCCTGGAGCAGCAGATCGCGCACCGTGACCGGCAGGGTGACGGTGGCGTGGGTGTAGTCGTCTTCGGTGATCACGCTCTGAAGCATGCGACCACGGCGATGACACGACAACGGATTACCTCCGGCCGGGGCCGTACGTCGGTGCCGGCTGAGCTTGCTGCCGTGCCTCCCGAAACCAGGCCCGTTCCAGGCGGGCAGAGCTGACCGAGGAGCGGCGGCAGCAGCTGGGGGCGCTGGGCGTCGACGGGGCCTGATCGAGGGTCGGGGTTCGGGTGCGGTCAGGCTGGCCAACAGGTCCCCCTCGTGATCGACATACGTGTCAGCACCGAAGGTGACGGACCGTCCGGGCCAGCCACCACGGTGCACAACCAGCTGTGGAACGGGGGGGACAGGCGGGAGGACCAAGCCGCGCACCGTGCCGTGGATCCGACGTCACCTGCCGCCCAACTCGCCCTGCAGTTCCACGCCGACTTCGCCGGTGAGGCAGGCGTGGCACATGCATCGGTCCGGGTGCGGGCAATGCGGCGCGATCTCGGCGCGGTACTGGCGTGCGTACCGTTCCAGCGTCGCGGAGACGTCCGCTGCGCGGTCCGCGTCGAGGCCGCCTTCGCGTCCTGTCTCACGTAGCCGCTCCAAGACGCGTGGGGTATGGACGAGTTTCGGCCGGAAGCCGTAGAGATGGCGGGTCGCCGTATCGATGACGATCCACCGGCTGGTGTGCCGCTCGCGCCCCATTACCGTGACCCGCTCACCACCCGGACCCCAGTACACATCGGCCACGTAGACCTTCGCCCCGCCCTTGAAGAACTTCGTCCCCGGGTGCAATTCCTGGCCGCCGACTCCGCACCGACGCCAGGCCACAACGTTCGCTGCCACTAACCAGACCGGCTCCTGCTGAGGGACATCCGCCTCGGTCACTCGCCCCGCCTACCTCGCCGACGTACTGCCTGATCCGAAGTAGCAAGGGTAGTCCGGATGGTCACAACCGCCCCGTGGGGCCTTGTCATCAGCGGGTCCAGTCCCCTGAGCACAGCGGCAATCTCGCGCACCCCGGCGCGTCCCCCTTGGTGACCTGCTCGACCAAGTCGCCGGTCTCGTCGCCCTGATGTCCGGAGGCGTTGAGGTAGGCGGCGGCGACGCGCGGTTACCACCGCGGGCAGCTCATCCCCCTCACGGTCGTCACCGTGCTGCTCACCGCCGCCTTGTGCGACCGGGCCACCCCATATCCCTGGGCCTGGGGGCTTCAGTTGCCTGGTCGATCGGGGAGCTCATCCATCGCAGCCGTCAGCGGCTTCACGCCTCTATGGGCCTACGCCGCCTGCTCCGTGCGCTGGCTGCCCGCGGAGGTCTTGCTGCCTCATGACGCTGCGGGCGTGCGTCCGCCCGCGGCCTTCACCGCGGTGAGCGGGGCGTCTTCGATCAGCCGTTCCAGGCGCTGCCGCAGATGCCACCGGCCGGCACGTCACCAGCGCTGTCCCGCCCGGCGACGACCACGCCGCTCAGTGCACCGATCCTGATATCCGGTCCGCGCCTGGGAATCGGAGCGGCTCCTTCTACCGCCCCGCCGCCGTTTGCGCCCTCGCATCCTCGTCGTCGGCCAGCGGTGTGGCGCCCGGTGGCGGTTGGTGGCGTGTGCGCGAGGCATGCAGTGCCAGAAAGACGGCGGCGGCCAAGCCCACCAGCGCGATGCCCGCGCCGGACAGGCGCAGCGCCCCGACGGCGCCGAGGCCGGCCACCAGCGGCCCGCCGAGTGCTGTCCCCAGGGGCACCGACAGGACCCGGACGGCGGAGTTCGCCGCGAGGGCCTGCGGCAGTAGCGCGCCGGGCGCCGAGCGCTGGAAGAGGGTGGTCGACAGCGACGCGTACGGCGGCCAGAGCAGCCCGGCCACGCCGAAGCAGGCGACCGACACGGCCGTCGGGGCGCCCAGCCCCAGAGGAAGCATCAGCGCACCGAAGCCGACGACGATGCCGACCGTCGTGGGCCACAGCCGCCACCTGCTGAGGAAGCCGGTGAGCACCGACCCCACGACCGCGCCGATGCCGAAGGCCGTGTAGAACGCCGCCAGCACACCGGCCGAGGCGCCCAGGTCGTCCGACACGTGCAGGGGGAGCGCCACGTACACCGGACCGAAGAGGAAGAAGAACGCGAAGCTCAGGGTGAGGAGGCCGGCGAGCGCGGGGACGTTTCGGATCACCGCGAGGCCGGCGGCCCGCGAGGCCGTGTCGTCTTCGGGCTTCGGGACGGCGTCCTTGGGGACGGCGACGAGGAAGGTGGCCGCCAGGACGAGGAAGGTGACCGCGTCCACGGCCAGCACCGTCGCAGGGCCCCCGAGCGCGATCAACAGCGTGGCCAGCGGAGGCCCGGCCACGGTGGCGATCGACCCCACGCCGGACAGCACGGCGTTTCCTGCCAGGTGATCGCGCTCCGGCAGCACTCTGGCGATCAGCGTGTAGACACCGGCCTGGCCCCAGGAATGGAGAACGGAGGAGAGCGCCAGCAACGTGACGTACCCCTGGATGCCGAGGACTCCGCAGGTGTACAGGATCGGGATGGCCCCCAGCGCGCCCGCACGCAGCGCCGCGTCCCAGCCGGCGAGCCGGGCGGGATGGCGGTGGCGCAGGAAACGGCCGAGCAGCAACGCGCCCACCGCCCCTGACAGGGTGTAGGCGGCCGCCGCCAGCGCCACCCATACGCCGCGGTTCGCAGGGGGTGCCAGCTCGATCGCCAGCCAGCTCACCGCCACCACGGCCATGCCGTCGCCGAGCGAGGAGACGGCGAACCCGGGAAGGATCCGCCGCAGCGTCGGGTGCTGGACCACCGGCCGGTACGGCGAAGGGCGCATCACACGACTCAGGTCCAGGCCCACAGGCTGCTCCCCCACATCAACGTTGCACCGACGCCACGACCCTGCCCCGGAAAACGGGCCGGTGAGACAGGTCTTCTCTTTCGGCATAAGCGTTCCGCCCGACGCGAACGGCGCCTGGAGGAAGGGGCGTTACCTTCAAAATCCCATCCCGTGCCGCCCCGGCTTCATGCTGACGGGGGCGCCCTGACTGCTCGGCCGATGCGCCCGCCGCCGCCCGTGCTGCTGCCGGCCTTCGTCCTGGTCACCGCCAACGGCTCCTACGGCACGGCCGAGGTCGCCTCCCGCGGCGAGGCCCGCGCGGTCGACCAGCTCGTCGAGGCCGCCGAGTACGCGCCCGAGGCGCAGCGGACCGCGATCCAGGCCGACGCCGTCTGCTACGCCCGCGCCGTGCGCGCCCAGGAATGGCCGGCCATGGCCCGTGATGGCCCTCGGGATCTGCATCCCCCGCCGCAACAACCGGGGGCAGCTCATCACCCTCACCGTCATCACCGCCCTGCTGACCACCACGCTGTGCATCATCCGCGATGTCGACCGCCCCTTCGGCGGCATCATCGACGTGAAGCCCACCTCCATCACCGAAGCCGAGCGCCAGGCCACCCGCGGCTTCCTCGCCCACCACAGCGCCGCCGACCTGCCCTGCGACAACCGGGGCAGCCGCCGCACCGCCTGATGTGCCGTCAGTACGGCCCGGGGAGGCGGCTCGGCCGCCGGCGGACAGCAACACGCGCGGGGGAAGCGGAGGCGGCCGCTTCCCGCGGCAGCCCGGCACCGTTGGGGCGCCGGAGCTCACTCCGGCCGTGTGGGCATGGCACATCGGAATGGCCGGTGTGCGGGTGGGCTGGTTCTCGCGCGGCTCCGGGCTCCTGTGCTCGGGGCCGTGCCGCGCCACTCGAGCGGTGGCCGGTCCTCCTCGTCGAGCCGGCCCGCGGCACGGCCTGGCGATGGAGGGCATCGGCTTCGGTCCTGGGCCGCCGGGCCGTTGTCGCCGCCTTCGGAGGGTGCAGCCGTCGGGTCGGCCGGTCAGCGGGTGCGCTGGTCGCGGGTGTGGTTGCGGTCGCGCAGCCGTACGGTCACGTAGACCACGAGGGCGAGGGCGATCAGGACCAGGACGGCCTTGGAAAGGAACCCGACGTAGGTCCCCACCACATCCCACTGGTCCCCCAGCCAGTAACCGGTCAGGATCAGGGCCGCGTTCCAGATCAGGCTGCCGAGCGTGGTCAGCGTGAGGAACAGGGGCAGAGGCATCCGCTCGACCCCGGCGGGGACGGAGATGAGGCTGCGGAAGACGGGCACCATGCGGCCGAAGAAGACCGCCTTGGTGCCGTGCTTGGCGAACCACTTCTCCGTCCGTTCCAGGTCCGTGGTCTTCACCAGCGGCAGCTTGGCCCAGATGGCGCGCATGCGTTCGCGTCCGAAGAGCATGCCGATCCAGTAGAGGGTCACCGCTCCCACGACCGAGCCGAGCGTGGTCCAGAACAGGGCTGAGGCCAGCGAGAGCACGCCCTGTGCGGCGGCGAATCCGGTCAGCGGCAGGATCACCTCGCTCGGCAGGGGCGGGAAGAGATTCTCCAGCGCGATGGCCAGGCCGGCTCCGGGACCGCCAAGGGCGTCGATGAGATCGGCTGCCCAGCGCGCGGGGCCGTCCGCGGGCTGCTGCGCGGCCAAGGGCGTGAGGTGCATATGAGTCTCCAAGCTGGCGGGTCGGTCGGTCACCCAGGGCCTCGCCCCTGCTTCCCTCCTCGTCAGGTCGCACATCGGCCGGCGCTCGCGGGGCCGCCGGCCCGGGGGTGCCTTCCGTAGTACCCGCCCTGCGGCGAACCGCACCTAGAGGTGAAGAGCGGGGACGGAGGCGCGCCTGCTCGAGCCGCCTCGCCCAGCAGAGCAGAGCAGAGCACGGCGAGCCCGGGCGCGGGGTGGCGCGGATGCTGTCGAAGCGGGCGAGGAGTCTGCCGCTGACGGCGCGGGCGGCCAGGGCGCGTCCGGGCATCATCAGAACCGAGGCCGAGCTGGAGCCGGGAATTCCACCGGAGCGTGACCATGCAGGCGCCCGGACCGGGATGTCGGCACGCGACAACCGCTCTACGCACCGCCCCAGGTGTCACCGGAGTCCCCGCCACCGCCGTGCCGCCACGGCTCCTGCGTACCGAAGCGGACCCACAGCAAATAGGCGCCCGTGCCCAGCGCCAGCAGACCGACCGGGATGACGACTGCCAGCAATACGGTGACCACCACGTCCGCCTCCTCGACCACGCCTCGGCAACCCGCAGGACGCACAATGGGTCCTGCCGTCAACTTAGCCGCAGGGATCGGAGGTTGGCCCGCTGATGCAGTTCCTCATCGTCATCGGTGCGTTCGCAGGACTCTTACTCGTATGCCTCCTCCCGATGCTCGTCATCGGGGCGCCCAAGGAGTGGTGCCGCACCTGCAAGCACCAGAGCTACGACCACAGGGACGGCACGGGAGAGTGCTCGGGAGAGGACTTCGGTGTCGGTGAGTTCACGCCGAGCGGCACCTGTCCGTGCGGGGGGTACGTGCCGAACAGAAAGCCCCGATGACCGCGCTCAAGTACGGTCACCGGCGGCCACCGGGCGATCCGCCGAGCCGGCGTCGCGCAGGGCCTGCGGGCGCTTGATCCGGTGGCGGCGATCCCTGGTCGGCGGGCGTCGCTCGGGAGCGCGTGGAGGCGCTGAGGGCAGTCGTCACGGCCTGGGGAGGTGCGTCAGCTGCCATCTGGTCTCTCCGTCGTGCCACTGGTCGGTGGGAAGGAGACCGGCTCCGGCGGCAACGGCGTTGGATGCGATGTGGTCGGGGTGGATGTGGGCGACGACCGTGTGCACCGCGTGCTTCCCCAGCCAGTCGACGAGTCCTTGGGCTGCCTCGGTGGCGATGCCACGCCGCTGCCACGCGGTTCCGACTACCCAGGCGATCTCCGCAGCGGCGCCGCGCTCCTCGGCGGTGATCGTCGCTTGGACATAGCCGGTCAGACAGGAGGCGTCACGGAGGTGGATGACCCAGTTGCACCAGGATTGCCCGGGGCGGGGTGAGCCGGCCGCCAGGCGTTCGTAGCGGGCGCGCAGGTCCTCGGCGGTGTCCGGGGTGCCGCCGGTGAACGTGTGCAGGCCGGGGTCGGACAGCACCGTGACCATCTCGTCGGCGTGCTCGACCCGCAGGGGAAGGAGGGCCAACCGGTCGGTGTGGATGGTCTGGGGCTTGAGGATGATGACGCTGCCTCCGGGTTTGAGACGTTCGACGAGTATGGCCCCTGCGGAGCGGGCGCCGGCTCGGACCAGGGCGACAAGGTGGGGGCGCGTTCACCGCGTGCCACCGGTTCTGGGCGGACTCGACTCCCTTGAAGACCACCGCGCCGGCGGCGTGGCGGGCCGGGCGCGGCTAGAGGCCCTTCCCGGCGGCGGCCGGCGGGGCCGGGTCCGCGGCGACCGCCCGTCGTCAGGCCGCTGCCGAAGCACCGACAGGCATTACCTTTTTCCCTTTTATACGTTTTGGGACTTTTGGGCGTGGGAATCGAGCGGAGGTGCCGGCCGCTCCCGGCGCGGACCGAGCCCTACGGACACCGGAAAGGGGCACATCGTGAGCAAGCTCGGCGGAGCGTTCAAGGTCATCCGCGGCATGAAGCAGGAGGCCGACGGCAAGGCGCTGAGCGACCCGCGTCTTCGGGACGCCGGCCGCCGCCTCGCAGCGCAGGGCCACGACGAGATACACCGGCGCCGGCCATGAGGCCGGCCCCGGGCCAGGTGTCCTGCGCCGTCGCGGGGCCGGCCGGCCCTGGTACGGCGCGGGGAGGGTGAACGTCCGGCCGCTTCCCGGCCGGTCGCAGCCCGTTCGCGGCGCGGCCGGTCGCGCACCTTGCCGCCGGTCGCGGGAACGTTCACAGACCCCCGAGGCCGGGTGAGTCGCCGTTGAAGTCCTGCCGGAGGAGGGTCCGGTTCGCGCGCGGGAGGCGGCGAGGTGGAGGGCAGGTGGGGCGCGGGTGCGAGCGGATGCTTCTTCGGCATCCGGACGAAGCCGTACCGCATCACCGTGCGCAGCACCCGCTCCTCTATCGACGCCCTCTGCCTTCATGGCGGCCTCGACCGCGGCTTCACCGAGCCGGGTGACGCCGCCGCTCTCGCGTGGCCGGCGGGCGTGCCGGACCGCGACGGCGCTCACGGCGAGTGCCTGGGCCGCGAGCGGCAGCCACCCTCCACCGATCGCGGCGGCGGCCGTTCCGGCGGCGAGCAGGACCGGCACGGCGACGGTGCACAGCCGGCGGATGCTGCGCCGCTTCGCCTTCCAGCGCGCGACGGCCGGCGAAGTCGCCGGCACGCCGTCCGGCAGCCCCGGCTCACGGAGCAGGTGGCCGAAGGACGAGGCGTTCACGGATGACCGCCGGCGACGGTGCCCGCCGCTCGTCCCACCCCAGGTCGGCGGGCACGACGCCGTCCTGCTCGCCGATCAGGCCGAGCAGCCCGGCCTCGACGTCGTCGCGGGGCACCGAGCCGGCACCCGCACCCGGTAGGTCCCGTACTCCTTGCCGGCCACCTCCAGACGCCCCTCGGCGTGCATGCGCGCGAGGGCGACGTTCGGCACGTGGGAGAAGCTGCCCGCCCACAAGCGGGTCGTCTCGTACAGGTCCAGCCCCGCCGGTAGCCGGCGCGGCGGTCCGGCGGTGGCGGCCAGCCGCTCCCAGGCCCGCCGCCGCGCCCCGCGGGCGACCGTCCCCACCACGAGCAGCATCAGCACCGGCACCCCACCGGCGACGAGACCCCATCCGCTCCCGAGCAATCCCACGCCCCCGCCTCCCCCACACTGCGACGCGCTGCCCGAGGCGCCCCCGCGCCGAGTCCCCCGCACCCGCGCGCGGACCGGTCTCCCTGTCTGCCGGGGCGGCAGCAACGCGAGCGCCCGGCCGGCCGGATGGCGCCGGGTACTCCCCCGCTGCCGAACTACTCGCCGGTACCGTCGAGCACCACGACCACAGCCGGGATCACGCCACGCCCTGCCTGATCACCCGTCGCCGACACACCGGCTCACCGCCGTGAAGCCGCCGCGCCGCATCACCCCCCGCCGCGTTGCGCCCTGGAGTGCTTCCCGCAGAGGCGGATCCTTGTCGTGGTGCCCCCGCTGGACCTGGACGGAGCGGCTCACCGGCGGGCGGATGCGCGGCCAGCGTTCCGGGAGCCGCGAGGGGCCCTTCCGGCGGCCCGTTCAGTGCGCGCCGGGGGCCGCGGGCCCGTCCGCGCTGTAGACCCGCACGCCGCCCACGTACGTCTCGACCGTGCGGACCGCGTGGAGGTCGGCGGGGGCGATGGCGAACGGGTCGCGGTCCAGGACCGCGAGGTCGGCCAGACGGCCGAGCGCGATCACACCGGCGTCGTCCTGATGGTTGACCCATGCCGAACCGGCCGTGTAGGCGGCGAGGGCGTCGCTGAGAGCCAGGCGCTGTTCGGGCAGGAACGGGGGGCGCAGGTCCGGTTCGCCCAGCTCTTCCGCCCATACCTGGCGGTTGACGGCGACGTGGATGCCGTGCCAGGGGTCGGGGCTGGAGACGAACCAGTCGCTGCCCGCCGCGAGGACGGCGCCGGCCGCGTGCAGGGCTGCGAAGGGGTACTGGCGCCGCCCCCGTTCCTCGCCGAGGAAGGGCAGCGTCAGCTCGTCCATCGCCGGTTCGTGCGCCGCCCACAGCGGCTGCATGTTCGCGGCGGCGCGCAGGGTGCGGAAGCGCGGGATGTCGTCGGGGTGCACCACCTGGAGGTGGGCCAGGTGGTGGCGCAGGCCGGTGTGGCCGTGCGCGGCCACGGCCGCTTCGAGCGAGTTCAGCGCCTCGCGGACCGCCCGGTCGCCCAGGGCGTGGAAGTGGATCTGGAAGCCGTGGCCGTCGAGGGCGATCACGGCGTCGCGGAGCACGGCCGGGTCGACCATGGAGATCCCGGCGTTGTCGCCCGGGCAGCCGCAGGAGTCCAGGTAGGGCTCCAGCATGGCGGCGGAGAAGTTCTCCACCACCCCGTCCTGCATGATCTTGACGCTGCCGGCGGTGAAGCGCCGGCCTGCGGCCGCCTTCTCGCGGCGGGCGAGCAGCGAGTCGATCTGGCCGAGGTCCTGGTCGCGTTCCCACCACAGCGCTCCGCGCACCCGTGCGGTCAACGAGCCGTCGGCGTCGCAGGCGAGGTAGGTGTCGAGGGGGTCGGGGAAGCCCGCGTACGTGCCGACGAGGGCGTCCTGCCAGCCGGTGATCCCGAGTGAGTGCAGCAGTTCCTGGGCGGCGAGGAGCCCGGCTCGGGCTTCGGCCGCCGAGGCGGGGGGCACGAGGGCGCCGACGAGGGTCATGGCGCCCTCGTGCAGTACGCCGGTGGGTTCGCCCGTGGCGTCGCGCTCGATGCGGCCGTCCGCGGGATCGGGTGTGTGCCGGTCGACCCCGGCCATAGCGAGGGCGCGGGAGTTCACCCACGCCGAGTGTCCGTCGCGGACGGGGAAGTAGGCGGGCCGGTCGGGGAGGATGTCGTCGAGCCGGTCGCGGTGCGGCAGACCGCCCGGAAAGGCGTCGAAGGACCAGCCGCTGCCCTGGATCCAGGCGGCCCCTGGGTGGGCGGCGGCGTAGGCGGCGATCGTGGCTCGGTAGTCGGGGGCGGTGCGGCCCGCGCTCAGGTCGCATCCGAGCATGCCGATCCCGGCGATCACCGGGTGGACGTGGGCGTCGGTGAACCCGGGCTGTACGAACCGGCCGCCGAGGTCGGTCACCTCGGTGCGCGGGCCGATGTGCTCGCGGACCTCCCGGTCGGTGCCCAGGGCGGTGATCCGGCCGCCGGTGACGGCCAGTGCCGATATCCGGTGGCGTACGGGGGATGCCGTCCAGATGGTGCCGTTGAGGAGGACGAGGTCTGCGTGGCGCATGTGCGGGCTCCGGTGGGTGGGACGGGAGAGGGCTGGAGGGTAGACGGGATGGGAGAGGGCTGGAGGGTGGGATGGGGTGGGGGGTGGGGTGGGGTGGGTGGGGGCAGGCGTGGCGGCGGCCGGGTCCGGGTCGCGGTCAGCCTGCGGAGGCGGCCGGGGCGGGCGCGAGAGGGGTCGGCGGCTGGGTGAAGTAGGCGGCCCTGCGCCGGTAGCGGGTCCACAGGGCGGCGGGTATGCCGAGGGCGATGACGGTGAGCGGCAGGACGGTGAGGAAGCGCCCGTTCTCGGCGTCGAAGGCCAGGTGGTCCACCGAGTACCACTGCTGGTGGGCCACGAGGCCGCCGAGCAGCAGCAGCGCAAGGCCGCCGAGCAGCGGCAGCAGGCCCACGACGAGCATGTCCCGTATCCGGCCCCCCAGTTCGCGGCGGAAGGTGACGACGCAGGCGATGCCGCCGACCCCGTACATCAGCGAGACCAGGATGCCGACGGAGTTGACGACGGCGACGACCACTTCGGACAGCGGCCCGGCGGCCAGCCCCGCGAGTGAGACCCCGACGGCGAGGGCCGCGATGCGCACGGTGGAGGTGGCCGGCGTGCCCCAGGCGGGGTGCAGCCTGCTCCAGCTCGCACCGAGGACCCCGTCGCGGCCCATGGCGAGCGTGAGCCGGGCCCCCGCGATGACGCTCGACTGCATGCAGGCGACGGTGGCGAGGAGCATCGCGGCGAGGGCGGCGGTCGCGCCCGCGGTGCCGTAGAAGGTGCGGGCCAGTTCGGTGACGCCGGACAGCGGGTCCGCGAGCTGCCGGGGTGTCAGGGCGTGCAGGAAGCCGGTGGCCGAGAAGAGGAAGAACCCGGTGGTGAGGAGGATCGCGATGATTCCGGCCCGGCCCGGCGAGCGGACCGAGGTCGACTCCTCGACCACGGAGAAGGCGCTCTCCCAGCCCCAGAACATGTACGCCGCCATCACGGTCGCTCCGAGCAGCGTGAGCGTGTCGGGGAAGGCGAACGGCGAGAACCACGAGGCGGAGACGGGGGCCGCGTCACCCCGGACGAAGGCGGTGGCCACCAGGACGGTGACCACGACCGCGGAGACGCCGAGCAGCACGCTCTGCACCGCGGTGGCGCCCCGCACCCCCCGCAGCGCACTCACGACGATCAGGCCGCTCCACACCAGGCCGGTGGCGGTGACCGCGAGGGCGTCGTCCGCGGAGAGCGCCGTGAAACCTGCCTCCGCGAGCAGTGCGAGGGTGAACTGCCCGGTGAGCTGGCCCGCGTACGACAGGAACAGGATGTTGGTGGCGACCGAGGTCCATCCGGTGAGATAGCCGGTCCAGGGACCGAGCGCCCGGCGCACCCAGACGTACGCCGTACCGCAGTTGGGGTCACGGGCGGCGAGCCGGGCGTAGCCCCCGGAGACGGCCAGGATCGGCAGGGCCGCGAGCAGGAAGGCGGCGGGCATCGCGGTGCCGGCGAGCGCGGCGAGGAAGGCGAGGCCGATGCCGACGCTGACGGTGGGGCTGATGTTGGCCAGCGCGATGACCACGCCGTGCCGGGTGCTGAGGGTCTTGCGGAACGTGGCGACGGGCGGCGACGCCTCGCCCGAGGCGGGGCTTCCGTGGTCCATGAGCAGCACTCCTCGGTTCGGGGTGCCCCGCAGACAACCGCCCGCCGCACTATTTTGTCAACGGTGTGGGTAAAAAGATTTCACGCCGCCCGGCAGGGCTTGCGGAGGCGCTGGCCGGCCTGGTCTGATCGCCTCATGGCAGTACGAGGCAGAGGCCGTCCCCCCAAGGTCGAGCTGGACCTGCGGATCATCGTGGACGCCGCGCTCGCGCTGACCGACGAGGAGGGCGCGGCGGCGCTCAGCGTGCGGCGGCTCGCCGCCAGACTGGGTGTCGACCCTTCCGCGCTGTACCGGCACGTCAGGGACAAGGACGAACTCCATCTGGCCCTGGCCGACCGCCTGTTCGAGGAGGCGCTGACCGGGTTCGAACCCTCCGAGAGCTGGCGCGAGACGCTGCGCGACCTCGCGCTGCGCACGCGCGACACGGCGCTGCGCCACCCCGGCGCGGCGGTCGTGGCCACCTACCGCACCACCCGGCGCCCCGCCGAGATGCGGATCGTGGAGCACATCCTGGCCGCCTTCGGCCGGGCCGGCTGCTCCCCCGCGCTGGCCGCCGTACTGCACCGGGTCTACGGGGACTTCTCCCTGGCCTGGGCCGGGATGGACGCGGCGTTCGAGACACTCGACGGGGCGGCCCGTACGGGCGACGAGCAGGCATGGACCCGCGAATACCCCGCGGCCGACCCGGTCGCCTTCCCCGCGATCGCGCGGAGTGTGGCCCACATGGCGCGGCTGGACGGGACCACGGTGTTCCTCGCCGCGCTGGAGACCCTTCTGGACGGGCTCGCGGCGCGGATCGCGGCGGAGGCCGCGAGCCGGGGCCCGGACGGCCGGCGCACCGGCACGGCCTCGGCCCCCTGACCGGCGGGTGGTCAAGGGGCGGGCCGCGGCCGCGGAGTGCGAGGCGGTGCTCGCCTTCGATCGGGCCGGGTGGCGGCGAGGAAGGCGGCGCTGTCACACGGGGCGCCGTCCCGCCGGGGCCCGGGGCCCGGGGCCCGGGCAGGGGTTTGGGGGTAGCGGCGCAGGCCGGCACGCGCGACAGACAGAACGCGTGACAGGACCCGGAACAAGCGACGTGACAGGCGACGGGACAGGCGACGTGGCAGGACCCGGGGCAGGTGACGGGACAGGCCTGGGCCATCGGAGGGCGGCGACGAGGGCGACGACGGCGATGAGGGCGGAGGCCCAGGTGCGCAGGCGCCCAGCGGCGTGGCCGGACGCGGGCGGCGGCCCAGGTGCGCAGGCGCCGCCCGGCGGCGTGGCCGGACGCGGGCGGCGGCCGATCAGGTCCCGGGCCACACGGCGTGGCCCGGTGGCCGCGAGGCCGTCTACACGGCCGGTGCGCCGCTCTGTGCCGCCTTGCGGTGGCGGGCGGTCAGCCGCGAGCCGGACTCGCGCCGTGCGGCGCGGCGCAGGAGCGGTATCGCGAGGAGGAACCCGAGGACCGTCCAGGCCGTGAGGATCAGGGCGACCATGGGCAGTTCCCAGGAGCCGGCCGCCTCGGCGGTCCGTGCCGAGTCCGGGAGCAGCGCCGAACGCAGCCCTTGCGCCATCCACTTGAGCGGAAAGACCGCGGCCACCTGCTGGACCGGCACGGGCAGCGCGGTGATCGGGAACACCGTCCCCGAGGTGAGCAGCAGCCCCATCGTCGGCAGCATGACCAACGCCAGGGCCTCGCGGGGGTTGGGCAGTACGGCGCCGATGGCCGCGCCGAGCGGTATGACGGCGAGTAGCCCGAGTGTGGTGACCCACAGCAGCGTCAGCCAGTCGCCCGGCCCGTGCGGCAGCGGCCCGTCCACCAGCAGCGCCCCGGCGGCCAGGAGCAGCGCCAGGGTGCCGAGTGCCAGGACGACCATCAGCAGGCATTTGGCGATGAGGTAGGCCGGGATCCCGCCGGGCGTGGCGCGCAGCCGCAGCAGGGCGCCCTCCTCCCGCTCGGTCACGAGGAGCTGCGGAAGGTTGATCAGCCCGACCTGGAACAGCAGGTAGGCGGCGAAGCCCGCCAGCACCAGATGAGTCATCGGGGTCCGGGTCCCGGGCACGTCGTCGCTGACGTATGCGGCGACGAGCAGCGCGACGACCACATTGGCCAGATGGCCGGACATCTCCTTGCCGTTGCGCAGGAAGTGCCGCAGCTCGATTCCGCCGCGCTGGAGTCCGGCACGCCGGCTGTTCGTCCTGTTCGTCATGTCCGTCCCCCTCATGCGGCCGGTGCCTCCTCGTGCGCGTCCCTGCCCGTGCCGGCGGCTTCACCCTTGCCGGCGGCTTCATCCGTGCCGGCGGCTTCGTCCGTACCGTCTGCTTCGTCCGTGCCGGCGGCCTCCCGGTGCACCATGTGCAGGTAGGTGTCCTCCAGCGTCGGGCGGCGGACCTCCAGGTCGGCGATCGGGCCGTCCGCGTGCCGGTGGAGTTCCCAGACCAGCCGTGAGGGGTCCTTGGTGCGTTCGCGGCGGGGCGTCCCGTCGTCGGCCGTCCAGCGGACCTCGGCCTGGGCGGCCGCCCGCCGGGCCAGTTCCACGGGTGTGCCACAGGCGCGGATCCGGCCGCCGACCAGCATGGCGATCCGGTCGGCGAGCCGCTCGGCTTCCGCCAGGTCGTGGGTGGTGAGCAGGACGGTGACGCCCTCGTCGCGGGCCAGCTGTTCGACCAGGAGGTGGAAGTCGTGGCGCGCCTGAGGGTCGAAGCCGGTGGTCGGCTCGTCGAGGAAGAGGAGTTCGGGACGGCCGACGATGCCGAGCGCGACGTCGAGGCGCCGGCGCTGGCCGCCGGACAGCCGGTCCACCTGCCGGCCGGCATGGTCGGTGAGGCCGACCAGGGCCAGCAGTTCGGCCGGGTCGCGCGGGTCGGGGTAGTAGGTCGCGAAGTGGGTCAGCAGCTCGGCGACCCGCCAGCGGCGGTGGTCGCGCCAGGACTGCAGGACCAGGCCGATCCGGGCTCGCCAGGCGTCGCCGCCCCGCTCGGGATCCCTGCCGAGGACGCTCACCTGCCCGCCGGAGCGCGGTCGGAAGCCTTCCAGGATCTCGACGGTGGTGGTCTTCCCCGCGCCGTTGGGCCCGAGCAGCGCGAACACCTCGCCGCGGTGGATGTCCAGATCGACGCCGCGCAGGACGTCCGTATCGCCGTACGCCATGGTCAGATCGCGTACCCGGATCACGGGCTGGACGCCGTTGCGCCCGGACGCCGTCATCGGCCCGCTTCCGCGCGGGGCCGCTGCCGTGCCGGCCCGGCCGCGGGCGCGGCGCCGTCGACGATGGCCCGCAGCGCCGCCACATGCCCCTCGAAGGCGGTGCGGCCGCGGTCCGTCAGCCGTACCTTGGTACGGCGGTTGCGGCCGCCGCCCTCCTTGTGGGTCTCCAGGTATCCGGCCCCCTCCAGGGTGTGCAGCTGCTTGGAGAGCGCGGAGTCGCTGAGCGAGAGGCTGTCGCGGACGAACGCGAAGTCCGCCCACTCGGTGGCGGCGAGGAGTGCGACCACCGAGAGCCGGGTGGCGGGGTGGATCAGGTCGTCGAAGCCGGCGGGGGTGCTCATCGGCCCGCCTCCTGCCCGGCCGCCGGTTCGCCGCCGCTGCGCACCGAGTCGGCCGCCCAGCGGTTGGTCAGGCCGAGGGAGAGCAGGTACACGGTCACCGCGGCCGTGGCCTGGAGGGGGCCGGCGTAGATCGGCGCCAGCGGCTCGGTCAGGTGGTCCGACAGCACGGTCGTCCCGCCGACCAGGATCGCCGCCGCACCGAACGCGGCCCACGCACGTCCGGGGTAGCGGGTGTGGTGCAGCTGCATCCGCCTCCTGCGGCTGAGCATCACGACCAGCCCGCTCAACAGGCCGACGTAGGCGGCCACGAACAGTGCGACGCCCCACTGGGGCAGGTCCATGCCGACGCCGGCAAGGAAGACCCACATGAGCGCGGCCGTGCCGTAGGTCATGCCGCGCCCGCCGGACGTGGAGCGCTCGAACTCGTCGTACACCCGCTCCTGCGGCACTCGGATGCGCTGGAGATCCTTCCATGCCTGTTCGGCATCCACCGGCATGCTCACGGTCATCGCCCTCCCGCTCCCGATTACTTTCCTACAAGGAAAGTAACTCCTGGCTTTCCTCCTAGGCAAGTCGGAGGTGTGCCGGTACGTGCCGGTGCTGGGTACGGGTCCGTCATCGGCCGGGTGGTGCAAGGGGAGGTCGAGGCGCTCGGCCCCTGCGAGCCGCACGATGAGAATGACGAATCGCCAGGCGGAAGGCCGCTTCCGCGCTGCGTAAGCTCAGCAATGCGTACCGAGATCGCACAGTGAACGCACCCTCCGGCACCCTGCCGCAGATCGCACGTCCGCCTTCCGCTCTGCGGACACAGGAGCACGACGAGCAGTACAAGCGAGAAGGAAAGGAATGATGCGCCCATGAAATACACCGTCTCCACCGAGATCGCCCTGCCGCGGGAGAAGGTGGCCCAGCTGCTCGCCGACCCGGCACATTTGCCCTCATGGCTGCGGGGCCTGGTGCTGCACGAGCCGCTGAGCGGGGAGCACGGGCAGCTCGGCACCACGTCGCGGGTGGTGATGCAGATGGGCCAGCGGACGATGGAGTGCACCGAGACCATCACACGCCGAGAACCGGCGGACCTGCGCGAGATCCCGAAAACGAGCGCCGTTCACTTCGACCGCGAGATCGTCGGCGAGGGCATGTGGAGCGCCGTGCGCGACCGGCTGACCGAAGCCGGCCCGGAAACGACGCTCTGGGAGAGCGAGAACGAATACCGGTTCAGCGGCTTCCTCATGAAGCTGGCGGGACTTCTGATGCCCGGCGCCTTCCGCAAGCAGTCGCAACAGCACCTGCAGGACTTCAAGGCGTTCGCCGAGCAGGGAAAGGACGTACGCGAGGCGACGGACTGATCTGCCGTAACCGGTCAGGCGTCTGACGGTGTGGAGTGCTGTCCCCTGCGGATCCCGCCAACTGCCCGGCCTTCCGGCCGATGAACGCCCGGGCGGCGGAAGCGATCGCCCTTTTCCTGCGGCACAGCACAGCAGGACGCCCACGCCGAAGGCATGGGCAAAGGGAAGTTGTTCCGAACCACGACAGCCGACCGGGACGCTACCCGCCCGTACATGCTGCCATCAGACGGAACGCCCGCATCGGTGCGGGGCCCGCCGAGGTGCGGCGGGCGGGGCACGGTCAGGCCGCGGCCGGGGGGTCGGTCGTTTCGGTGGCGCGGCGGTATGCGGCGTTGATGCGCTGGGCTTCTTCGAGCTGGTCTTCGAGGATGATGATGCGGCAGGCGGCCTCGATCGGGGTGCCCTGGTCGACGAGTTCCCGGGCCCGGGCGGCGATGCGCAACTGGTATCGGGAGTAGCGCCGGTGGCCTCCCGCGGAGCGGAGCGGGGTGATGAGGCGGGCTTCGCCGATGGCGCGCAGGAAGCCCTGGGTGGTGCCGAGCAGTTCGGCGGCCCGGCCCATGGTGTAGGCGGGAAAGCCGTCGTCGTCGAGACGGTCGTACGTGTCGTCTGCGGTCATTGCACCTCTCTCTTGGGACGCATGGAGGGGCCCTGGTGCCGTACGGCACCAGGGCCCCGAAGGAACTGCTACACCATCTGCCGGCCCTGATCCTGCGCCGGCCTTCTGTGTCCGCGGACCCGACCGAGATGCTGTCGGGGGCGCGGGGATCGCGGTTGCTTGACCGGAGACCACCTCACTATCGATGTCCTGCGGTACCCGGGCTCACGTCTTCCGCCCGGGCGATCCTGATGGCGCTTCGTCCCTCCGCTTCTTCCCTCGGTGATCAACTACTTTCCCAACGGGAACTGCGTACTGCTGGTGATGCCGGTACTGCATTACTGCGTACTACTGGTGATGCGAACTGCTCTGCGGCCTGTGACAGCGCCGCTCTTCGACAGCCAGCCCCGTTGCCCGTCCTGCGTCTGCTCTGGCTTGGAACCCCACTGCCGAACTTCCCGGTGCGCGCGCCCGCAGCCGACGCCTTCACCGAGGTACTGCTCACTGACTTCACTGCTGGGTACTGCCACTTCGGTACTGGCGGCCCCTGATCACTGCGGGCCACCCGGTCCGGTCGTCAGTCCCGTCGCCGTCCTGCAACCACCCTGGCTTCGACACTCCACCACCGCACCGTCGTGCGAACTGCAACTGCGGGTACTGCTGCCCGGCAGTTCGTCTCTGCCGGGCCCTGCGGTCTCTCTGGCTACGAGAGAAACCATAACCACCCCACCACCCAATGTCTACTCCGGCCGAGATAGATTTTCGCGTGTTCGACAGTGAGGTAATCACCCTCGAACAGTGGCGGGGCCGTGAGCGAACCCGAGGCTTCGGCCGACCCAGCTCAGGGGCAACCGCCTCGCCCGCGCCACCGCCGCGATCCGCCCATGCGGCCGGCGGCAGGACCGTGAGCACCTCGCTCCCCCGGTCACGCCAAGGCGTCTGGCGTGGACGGTTTGGACGGTTCCCCCTGTTCGGCAAGCGCACGGCAGTCACGCGGCGCGAAGGTTCGGCTGAGCGATGAGGCGACGAGGGCGGTGGCGTCGTCCAGCCGTGGTCGACGACCCGGGCTGCTCCGCCCCGTACCGCAGGCCCACCGTGTGACGCCAGCGCCTCGCGGGCAGGCTTCCGCCGACGGCCCGCCGGGAACTACGGCAGCTGCTTGCCGGCCTCGATACGCAATTCCGCCGCAGGACACTTCTCGACCCTGACCCAGACCCAGGCCATTGGCTGGACCGGACCGGCAGACCGTATCCGTGGTGGCGTCGACGGCTGTACGTGGGCGCATGACCGTAACAGCGTTCGCTCTACGGGCTGGGGACGTCCTCTCGACCACGAAGGCGCCCTGAGGCGACTCGTCTCCTTGTCGATACGCACAGCGGCCCGCTGGAGGGATGGGCGCGCGGTGGGCGGTGTCGGCGTCGTGTGCCGGGCGGGCAGGGGGCGACGGCCGGCGGTCAGGCGGCGGGGTGCTTGATGCTCTCGATGATTCTGGCGAACCCCTCCGCCCCGTGGCCGGCGTCCACCTGGCGCTGGATGAGCCGCTGGACCATGGCGATCGGCTCGGCGCTCACGCCCTGCTCGGCGCTCGCCTCGATGAAGAGACCGAGCTGGGAGAACTCCAGACTCTGCTGTCCCGGGACGGTGTAGTCCCCGCCGTCGATGACCTCGGCGAATCCCGCGAGTCCGCCGGTCATCGCGGTCAGCCACGGTGCGGCCAGCTCCGCGAACCGGCTCGCGGACACCCCGGCCGGCGCGAGCATGGCCGCACCGTGCATGAACCCCGCGAACATCACGTACATCGACGAGAGCAGCGCGAAGTCGTACAGCGACGCCAGCCCCGCGTCCTCGCCGTAGTAGGTGCTGCTCGCCCACAGGTCGAGCAGCGCCGCGTGCTCACGGAACACCTCTTCCGAGCCGCTGTACAGGATCGAGGCACCCGGCTGTCCGATCATGGACGGCACCGCCATGATGCCGCCGTCCAGGTAGGCGATCCCGGCCTCGGCGGCCCAGGCGGCCAGCTGCCGTGCCTGCTCGGGCTTGGTCGTGGTCACGTTGATCAGCGTCCGTCCGGCCAGGTCGCCGACGAGCGGGTCGAGCACCTCGTGCACCGAGTCGTGGTCGAAGAGGCAGACGATCACCAGCCGGCTCGCCCGGACCGCCTCGGCAGCCGAGGCCGCCTCCACCGCCCCCCGCGCGACGAGCGTGCCGGCCTTCCCCGCCGAGCGGTTCCACACCGTGGTCCGCAGCCCGGCCTTCACCAGTACGTCGGCGAGCACGCTGCCCATCGCGCCGAGTCCGAGGACGCTCACGTGGGTGTGGTGGTTCTCCGTCATCTCATTCCTCCGTCGGGTCTTCGTCGGGTCTTCGTCGAGTCCGTCGATGCCTCAATCCTCCGCAGGGTCAGTAGGGTTGACCAGTACGGACTATTTAGTGGGGTACTTACCCGAGGGTGAGCGTCCCCGGACGACGCGGAGGCGCGCATGGCGACGTCGGCACGGCAGGGCCCCTACGTCTGCGGGATCGACGCGGCGATGGACGTCGTCACCGGCAAGTGGAAGTCCCTGATCCTCTGGGAACTCCAGGAGCGCGGAACACGCCGCTTCTCGGAGCTGCGGCGCGGTCTTCCGGGCGTCAGCGAGAAGATGCTCGTCCAGCACCTGCGGGAGATGGAGGAGGACGGCCTTGTGCACCGTGAGGTGTATCCCGTGGTGCCGCCCAAGGTCGAGTACTCCCTGACGGAGCACGGCGTCTCCCTCAACGCCGCGCTGGAGTCTCTGGCGGTGTGGGGGCAGGAGCGGATCCGGCGGATCGGCGCGGAGAAGATCACCGTCGAGGCTGCCTGAGACGTAGCCGGCCAGGTCGTGGCCGGTGTCCTTCGCCGGTCCCTTGAGTGTCTGCCGATCGGGGGCCGCGGGGTGGGCAGACGGAGGTCTGATGCGGCGCGTCGGTGATGTGGATCGATGGCGGGGGGACGGCTGAGTTCGGGTGTCCGCCCGAGTGTCCCCCTGACGGTCCAGCGGAGGTTGAACGCGATGTCGAGCGTGCGTGCGGATCGTGCGGGAGGGACGGCGGGGGAGGCGCGGGGGCTGCGGTTGCCCGGGATCGTCCTGGGGGTCGGTCTGGGCGGTTTCGTGGACGGGATCCTGCTGCATCAGCTGCTGCAGTGGCATCACATGCTGACCAGCACCGATCACGACCGGATCGGGGTGAAGTACTACCCGGCGAACACCGTGTCCGGGCTGGAGATGAACACGGTGTGGGACGGGATCTTCCACACGCTCTGCTGGCTGGCGGTCCTCGCCGGTCTGGCGATCCTGTACGCGCGGGTGACGCACCACCGGCGCCGGGTGTGGACATCGGCGGCGCTGTGGGGCTGGATTGTAGTCGGCTGGGGCCTGTTCAACCTGGTCGAGGGCATCGTGGACCACCACATTCTGGGCATCCACCACGTCTACGCCGGGGAGCAGCAGCTCTGGTGGGACCTCGGGTTCCTGCTGCTGGGGGCGCTGCTGGTAGTGGTGGGGTGGCTGATGCAGCGCCGGGCGGTGGCTTTCGACCCGCAGGGTGACGGCCCGGTGCGCGAAGCGCCGCACGCGTGAGCGTCCGTCAGCATCCCGCCGTGCACGAGGAGATGGGCGGCGTGCCGTGGGAGGTGCTGGCGCCGGCGGTGGTGGTCGTGGTGCTGGCGGGCGGCTATCTGCTGCTGGCCGCCCGCGCCGGCCGGCGTCACGCGCAGGCCGGGTGGAGCCGGTGGCGGACGGGCTGGTTCCTGGCCGGGTGCGCGCTGCTGGCGGCCGGGGTGCTGCCGCCGGTCGCCCCGTGGGCTCACGGTGATTTTCGTGGCCACATGCTCCAGCACCTGCTGATCGGTATGTACGCGTCGCTCGGGCTGGTCCTGGGGGCGCCCGTCACGCTGCTGCTGCGGAACCTGCCCGCAGGGCAGGGCCGGAGGCTGACCCGCCTGCTGCGCAGCCGCCCCGCGCACGTGCCGGCCCATCCGGTCACCGCGCTGGTGCTGAGCGTGGGCACGCTGACGCTGCTGTACTTCACGCCGCTGTACAACACGTTGTCGGCGGACCCCTGGCTGCACTGGCTGCTGCACGCGCACTTTCTGCTCACCGGGTGTCTGTTCGCCTACGCCATCGCCGGCCCCGATCCCGCGCCCGCCCGGCCCGGTGTGCGGGCGCGGCTGGTGGTGCTGGGGGTGGCGATCGCCGCGCACGCGGTGATCTCGCAGCTGATGTACGGCGGGTTCGGCATCGACATCCACGCGCCCGTCGAACAGGTCCGAGGCGGCGCGGAGATCATGTACTACGGCGGCGACATCGCCGAGCTGCTCCTGGCCGTCGCGCTCGTGGCGACCTGGCGCCCGCGGCGCACCGCAGGTGCTGGGCGGGTACGCGGCCGCGCCCGTGCGACGGCGGCCGCATCACCGCGGGCGTAGATCTGCCTTCTTCTGCTCCGTGGCCTTCTGGGGGGAAAGCCCCGACGCCTGGGAACGAGCACTCCCCCGGATCCGCCCGCGCTGATCCACCCGCGCTGATCCACCCGCGCCCGCCCGGGTCGGCGCCGGCCGGTGGGCCGGTGTTCCCGGCGCGGCGAACCTCGCTTGCGTACTGCCGCCCCTTGGATGCGCGGCCACCCGGCACCGGTGGGCAGGACGGGGGCGGACCCCGCGGGTGCGAACGGGGCCCGGTCTGCCGCAGGCCGAAGGAGAGGGAGAGCTTCCGGGCGAAGGCGGCCGCCGGCAGGCCGGCACAGGCGGGCGGGGCGGGGCCGGTGCAGGCGGGCGGGCGGGGCCGGTGCAGGCGGGCGGGCGGGGCGGGGCCGGTGCCCTGCAGGAAGCTTCCTCTTCGGCCTCAGACAGGCGCCCGCCGCTCCAGGGGGGCCTCCGGCACGAGGTGGCAGACGAGCAGTTTGAGGAAGAACAGCGGAGCGAACCAGGCGAGTGCGGCGGGCAGGGGCAGCCAGAACAGGTTGACCAGGACGGCGGCCATCCACAGGGCCATCGCCAGCAGCCGCCTGAGGTGCAGGGGCGAGAACTCCACGATCACCGCCCCGCCGAGCAGCAGGGCGCCGTTGACGAGCGTCCAGGTCTGGTCACCGGACAGGACGACCAGCCCCATCGCGGCGAGGTGGATCAGGTGCGCCGAGACGAACACCAGCCGGGCGCGCCTGGCCCCGGGGGCGGCCCGGTGGTACCAGCGCTTCGCGGCGTTGGTGGCGTTGGTCAGGACGCCGCCGATCAGATCGAACCCGGCCAGAGCGACCACGACGAGTTGCGTGGTGGACCAGTGGCGTGCGGCGTGCGAGGTCCACACGCCGACGGCCAGGAGCAGGGCGCAGCCGAGAAGGCCGAGGATCTCCACGGCGGACTCGGAACGGGACTTGCCCGGGCCCATGAACCGCTCGAGGCGTCCCGCGAGGCCGGGCCGGGTGGCCGGGACCTCCCAGGAGATCCGCAGATCAGTGCGCATCGGCCGGCGCCTTCCCGTCCGCTGCGGCGGCCGCCCCGCCCCACAGGCCGTACAGCAGGCTCCACAGCTGCGCCACCGTCTCGTCTTCGAGAGGGACCGCGGCCGCGCTGGGGCCGCTCGTCAGGCGGGCCAGGGCCCGGGCGTCGGCGGCCCGCACGACCGCCGCGGTCACCGACACCAGCAGCCCGTGGTCGATGTCGGTACGGATCAGCCCGAGCCGCTGCCCGTCCGTGATCATGTGGCCGAACCAGTCGAGCCAGGGCCCCGCCTGGGTGCGTTCGATGGCGGCGTCCGCGAGCGCCAGGTCGTCGGGGTGGTCGCGGAGGTGGACCGCGAGGGCGGTGGAGCCGGCGGCGAACCGGGAGCGGAACGCGGCCTCGTCACGGGCCTGGCCCCAGGGGCCGAGGGCGTCGAGCAGCCGCTGGAGCACCCCGTCGAGGACGGCGGCGAGCAGGTCCTCACGGCCGTCGAAGTAGTGATAGGCGGCGGTCTTGGAGACCCCCGCCGCTTCGATGATCTTGTTGTAGGAGGCGCCTGCGGTGCCGTGCTCGGCGAAGAGCCGGCGCGCCGCGCCCAGGATGTGCTCACGGCGTTCGACGGGCAGGCGGTCGAAACGGGGAAGAGGCATGACCTCACCGTACCGGTGGGGTGTACTACTAGTACACCCCACCGGTACCTGTAGGGCGTCCCGCGGCTACGGGCGCAGGGTGCGGCCCTGCTCGCGCAGGTGTTCCGTCAGGATGCGGACCGCCTTGGGGCCGAGACCGTGCAGGGCCAAGAGTTCGGCGGCGGTGTGCCGGGCGATGGCGTCGAGGGTGGTCAGGCCGGCGCCCGTCAGGGCCTGGGTGGCCGGGCGGCCGATGCCGGCCGGGAGGTCGCCGACGGGCCTGTCGGCGGCGGCTTCCGCCGCGGCCAGGGCCCTGGCGAGCCGTCGGGGGGCGCGGGCGGCCCAGGCGGCCCGCACCAGGGCGTTCAGCTGCCGGCCGTCGACGTCGGCCAGCGGGACGCGGAAGCCCGCCGGGCGCCCCGCCCGGAAGAGGCGCTCCCCCGTGGGGTGCGCGGTCGCCGCCTCCGCCGTCGCCTCCTCGGGCAGGCGCAGCCGTACGTCCCCGTCCTTCGTCAGCTCGGCGAACACCCTGCCGCCTACGGAGTAGGTCGCGGTCCCGGGGCGGCCGGTGTGCTCCCCGGCCTGCGGGAGGGCCAGCGCGTAGGTGCGCAGGTACGCCTTGGTCGTCATCCGCGCAGTGTTCCACGCCCTGCCGGCGCACCGTCTGCGCGGCTCTGGCCGTGGGCGTCGCCGGCCGGGGCTGCCACCGTGGACTCCTGCGGGCATGCCGTCGCACCGGGAGCTCCCGGATCTGCCGGGCGGTGGACTCGCCTTGTGGAGCGGCGGGGTCAGGGAAGGTCGCGGTGGCGGCCCATCCGGGTGGAGAAGAGGTAGAGCGGGGGCAGGAGGGCGGCCGTGCACACGGTCCACAGGGCCGCGTGGGTGCCGGCGCAGGTGGCGAGGAGGCCGGCGGTGAGCGCGCCGAGCGGCAGCGCGCCCCAGGAGACGAAGCGGACCGTGGCCATCACGCGGGACAGCAGCTGCGGGGGCGACTGGGTCTGCCGGTAGGTGCGGGTGGTGATCGAGCCGATGACGGTGCCGAAGGCGAAGCCGGCGTTGCCCAGGGCGAACCAGTACGCGTCTGCGGCCGAGGTGGTCAGCGGGGCGAGCAGGAGCAGTGCGCCGCCGGCCAGGTCGGCCAGGATGATGCCCCGGGCGGTGCCCAGGCGGGTGGTCACCCGGACCGCGACGGCGGCGCCGGCGAGCGCGCCGACTCCGTCCATGGCGAGGACGAGGCCGAGTTGGACGGGATCGAGGCCGGCCTCGCGGACCAGGTAGAGGGGGGTGAGGGCGACGAGGGCGGCGTTGACGAAGTTGGCGGCGGTCGCCCACATCATGCAGGGCCGCATGACGGGGTGCCCGGTGACGTACCGCCAGCCCTCGCGCATCAGCTGGAGCGCGTTCTCGCCGGTGTGGGGTGCCGGGCGGCTCTCCGGGAGGGTGCGCAGGAGCACCGCGGAGGCCAGGTAGCTGGCGGCGTCCACGACGAGGGCGCCGACCGGGCCGGTCGCGCCGATCAGGACGCCGCCCAGGGAGGGGCCGCCGGTGTCGGTGACGGCGTGCGTGCCGGACATGACGCTGTTGCGGGCGGCCAGCTGCCGGGCCGGGACGACGGCGGGCAGGAAGGTGGAGTTGCCGATGTCGAACAGTACGGTCGCCGCGCCGGTGACGAGCGCCGCGAGCAGCAGGTGCGGATAGGTGAGGGTGCCGAGCCACCAGGCCAGGGGCAGGGATCCGAGCGCCGCGAACCGTAGGAGGTCGAGCGCGACTTGGAGCCGGCGCAGGGGTACGCGCTGCGCGACGACGCCTGCCGGGAGGCTGAGCAGCAGCCAGGAGACCTGTCCGGCGGCGGCCAGCAGGGCGACTTCGAAGGCGGTGGCGTCGAGGACGGTGAGGGCGACGAGGGGCAGGGCGAGGGCGGTGACGGCGGTGCCCGCGCCGCTGGCGGCGGCCGCGGCCCAAAAGCGCCAGAAGACGCCCGGCGGCGAGGTCTCCCGCTCGTCGTCGTGTCGGTCGTGCTCCGGGACCGTTCGTGTTCCGCTCATACGGCGCCCACCCCCTGGGACTCGTCAGTCTCTTTTCGGAACTCACTTCTTCCGGGTGAGTTTCTATCGGGAACCGACCTGATGGCGCAAGATGGACCCGATGAGCGGCCGCCGCGCGCGCAGAAGTGGAGACGCTGTGATGAGGTCGGTGCCCGAGCGGGACGCCGCCTGCGCGATCGCGCAGGCGGCGGCGGTGGTCGGCGACTGGTGGAGCCTGCTCCTGGTCCGGGAGACCGCGCGCGGGCACCACCGGTTCGACGCGCTCCAGGAGGAGCTGGGCATCTCCCGCAAGGTGCTCACCGAGCGCCTGGCGCACCTGGTGGCGGCGGGGGTCCTTGAGAAGGTCCCGTACCAGGACAGGCCGGTGCGGCACGAGTACCGGCTGACCGAGAGCGGCCGGGGGCTGCTGCCGGTGCTGCTGTCGATGCAGGACTGGGCGGACCGCTGGGTCTTCGGCGACGGCTCGCTCAGCGGCACCGCCGGCGAGGCGAGCGCGGAGGCGCGGCGGGTCGCGGGCCTGACGGGCGAGCGGGTGCCGCGCCTGGAGCTGCCGGGCCACCGGGACGGCGCGCCGGTGGACCCGGTGGCCGGCGGGGTGGCCACCGTCCTGTTCTGCTATCCGGCGACCGGGGCTCCCGGCCCCCTGCCGGAGGGCTGGTCGCACATCCCCGGCGCCATCGGCTGCACGCTGGAGAACCGGCTCTTCCGGGACGCGTACGAGGACTTCCGCGCGGCGGGCGCGCAGGTGCACGGCGTCAGCACCCAACGCCCGGATGAACAGCGGGTGTTCGCGGTCGAGGAGGGCCTTCCCTTCGTTCTTCTCTCGGACGTCGACCTGCGCCTGGCCGCCGCCCTGCGGCTGCCCACCTTCCGTGCCGGGCAGCTGCTGCGGCTGAAGCGGGCCGTGCTGGTGGTGGACCGCGACCGCGTGGTGCGGCACGCGCGTTTCCCGGTGACGGACATCCCGGCAGCGGTCGGCGAGGCACTGACGGAGGTACGGCGCCTGGCGGCGCAGGACTGACGCCCCGGCCGCATCGAGGCTCCCGCGCCCCGCCCCCGGCAGAGCCGTCCGGCCCTCCCGTCGCCCGCTCGGCAAAAGACCCTGGGGTCGTAGCTCGTTCGACGGGAAGGGGAGGCGTGCGCTCCGGTGAGCGCAAGGGGGCGGCGCGCGAGGGCGGGCCCGGGACCGGCGGCCCTTTCGGCACTGACTGTTCCTCAGGTCATCGCGTGGGACCGGTCCGAGGCCTCAGAAGGGGGCCATGGCGCTCGGGCCGAAAGCGGCGGAGCGGTGCGTGGCATGCCGTGGCGTGAGAAGGGTTTCAGGACACCTGGCGTCCTTGAAGCCGGTCATGCTGGAGGACATGACGACCGACCTTCCCGCCCGCATGCTCCGCCTGCTCTCCCTGCTGCAGACCCGCCGCGAGTGGTCCGGCGTCGAGCTCGCCGGGCGGCTCGGTGTCACCACCCGCACCATCCGCCGCGACATCGACCGGCTGCGCGAGCTGGAATACCCCGTCGAAGGCACCACCGGGCACGCCGGCGGCTACCGGCTCGCCGCCGGGGCCGCGATGCCGCCGCTGATCCTCGACGACGAGGAGGCCACGGCCACCGCCGTCGCCCTGCGCACCGCCGCCGGCCAGCTGGCCGGCATGGAGGAGACGACCCTGCGGGCCCTGGCCAAACTCGAGCAGGTCCTGCCCACCCGCCTTCGCGCCAAGGTCGCCGCCCTGCAGCAGGCGACCAGCAGCATCGAGTGGGAGCGCCGCGGACCTCGCACCGACGCCGCCACCCTCGCCGCGCTGGCTGCCGCGTGCCGCGACCGGGAAACCGTCACCTTCGACTACACCACCCGCACCGGCACCGTCGCGGAGCGCAGGGTCGACCCCCGGCAGCTGGTCGCCTCCGGCGGCCTGTGGTACCTCCTCGCACACGATCACGCCCGCGACGACTGGCGCATCTACCGCCTCGACCGCATCACCGCGCTCGCCCCCACCCGCCGCCGCTTCACCCCCCGCCCCGTGCCCGGCGGGGACCCCGCCGCGTATGTCGCCTCGAAGATCGCCGCTGCGCCGGTGCGCTACCGCGCCGTCGCGACCGTGCGCGAACCCGCCGACGCGCTCCGGGCCCGCACCCGCGCCCTCGCCACCCGCGTGCGGGAAGCCGACCAGAACACCTGCACCGTCGACTGCTCCGGGGACCGCCTGACCACCATCGCCCAGATCCTCGCCGGCCTGGACGCCGACTACACCCTCGATGCCGACGAGGCGGTCCGCGACCACCTGCGGACAGCCGCCCGCCGCACCCTCGAAGCCACCGCCTGAACCGGCGGTGCCTGCGAGGGCGCGGGGCCCGGTTGCGGCGACCTGCCCCCGCCGCTCGCAGACCACCCGGGCACCGCCGTCCCAGCTTGTAGGACACGACGTGTCCTAAAGGAGGCCTAATGTCTTTTTTGTAGCCATTACGTCCTTGTTGTGGGCGTCTCCCTCTCTCCTGGAGCATCACTGTGAAGATCGCGATTCTCGGTACCGGCGCGGGCGCACGTCAGCACGCGGCCCGCCTGTCCGCCCTCGGCCACCAGGTCGTCGTCGGCACCCGCGACCCCGAGGCCACCCTCGCGCGGACCGAACCGGACATGATGGGCACCGAGCCCTTCGCCGCCTTCCACGCCGCCCACCCCGAGCTGACCCTGGCCACCTTCGCGGAAGCCGCCGAGGCGGGTGAGCTCGTCATCAACGGCATCGACGGCGCCAACGCCGTCGCCGCCCTGGCCGCCCTGCCCGCCGCGGCGCTCGCGGGGAAGGTCCTGATCGACTACGCGGTCCCCTACGTCTACCAGCAGCCCGGCGACCCGGAGCACTCCTGGCCCACCCCCTGGGGCGAGATGCCGCGCCTGGACCCCGTCGACACCGACAGCCTCGCCGAACAGATCCAGCGCGCCCTGCCCGACACCAAGGTCGTCAAGACCTTCGTCACCCAGGAGCAGGAGACCGTCGTCAACCCCGCCGAGTTCGGCGGCGGCGAGCACACCATGTTCCTCGCAGGCGACCACGACGACGCCAAGGCCGCCGCCTGCGAGATCCTGACCGCGTACGGCTGGAAGGACATCGCCGACCTCGGACCCCTGGCCGCGGCCCGCGGCATGGAGATGTACGCCCACTTCCACACCGCCCTCGGCCTCGCCCTCGGCAGCCGCTTCGGCGTCAGAATCGTCCGCTGACCCTCCCCCCGGGGAGAGGCGACCCGGCGCCGTCACCCCGGCACCAGGGACAGACCCGCCGGTGTCCGGCCGGCGCAGGCCGGGTGCGGAGCGGTCCGGAACTCCCCGGTGAGCGGCCGGAGTTCGCCACGGCGTGGTCATGCGCTACGAGGGGTCGTGGCGGTGGCCCCGGGGAGCGGCGCGGGCGCGGGGGGCGCCAGCGCGAGGGGCGTGCCGTGCCCGCCCCGGCGGCCGGGGCCGGCCGCGCCGCAGGTCATCCACCGCTCCGCGTGCGGGCCTGCCTCGCCGGGCGGACGGCCGCCGCGCGCCTGCCGCCGTCCGCTCCGGGCCGATGGACCCGTTCGGTGCCGCTCATGAACGCCGCGCGGCGGACGGGCCGACGTGAACGGCCAGGCCCCGGGGAGCCGTTCCCGGTGGAGCGGTGCCCGCCTGGCCGCGGGCGGCCGGGCGACGCGTGCCGTGGGGCGGCGCGCACGGGGCCGGCGTGGCCGTGGGCCACGGAGGGTGAATCCGCCACGTCTGAGCTGCGGTCACGCGGGTAGGCGGGGAGAACCGCCGCCCTGTCGACGTATGGAGTGCGAGGACCTACGGCCCCGTACCCCCGCCGCATGAGGAGATCCCGCCATGAGCCCCACCCCGGTCCTGCCCCTCCCCCGCCGGTCGGTGCGCGCAGCCGCCGGTGCGTCCGTCGCTCTGCCGTCTTCGGCGCTCGACGCGATGCTGGACGCCGCCTACGAGACGCACCGCCGTTTCCGGCACGGCGCTTTCGCCGAGCCCTGCCCGACCTGCCACGTCCCGGCGGGCGAGCTCTGCCTGGCGCGCCGCAGTGTGCACGCCGCCCGCCGGATGGCGCACCGGGTGCGGGTGGCGCAGGCCGGGCCGGCTCCCCTTGCGGCCGCGGCGGCCCGCTGACGGGACGGGCGGGCGGGCGGCATCGGCGTCCTGCGCCGGCGGGCCCGGGCCCGCCGGGCACGGGCCGCAAGAACCGCCGGGCGGGCAGGGGGCCGTGTGACGGCCGGTGGACCCCGCCCAATGACGGCCGGTGGACCCGCCCCCGTTGATTACCTTACGGGTCGACCCGTAAGGTAAATGGATGAGTTCCTCTCCGCCCTCCCGGGGGCGTCCCAGGGATCCCCGCTCACACCAGGCGATCATCGCCGCGACGGCAGAGCTGGTGGTCGAGGCCGGCTACGCCGCGACCTCGATCGGGGCGGTGGCCGCGCGGGCCGGTGTCGGCAAGGACACGATCTACCGGCGGTGGCCGGGCAAGCCGGAGTTGGTCTTCGAGGCCGTCTTCACCACCACCGACGAAGCCCCGCCCCCGGACACCGGAACGCTGGCCGGGGACCTGACCGTGCTGCTGCAGAGCCTGGTCGACGAGTTCCGCGCGCCCGCCGCCGCGGCGGCACTGCCGGGACTGCTCGCCGACTTCGCCGCCGATGCGGAACTGAAGGCCCGCATCCGCGGCGACTTCCTGGCCCCCTCCAAGCAACGGCTGCTGGTCGTCTTCGAGCGCGCGGTGCTGCGCGGGGAGATCGCCGCCGACACGCCCGTGGACCTGATCCTGGACACCCTGGCAGGCGCCGTGTTCTTCCACGTGGGGCTCGTCGGGGAGCGCCCCGGCCCGCGGCTGGCCGCGCTGCTGGCCGGCGTGGTGGCCAAAGGGATCGAGGTCCGGTGAACGGCTGGCTCCTCGCGGCGGGGATCACCGCGCTCGGCGTGGCCGCCGTACACATCGCCGGCGGACACCGCGATGTGGTGCGCCCGCTGCTGGCCTGCGGCCTCACCGACGAACCCAAGCGTGTCCTGCACGCCGTGTGGCACATGGTGAGCGGCGACCTGGTGCTCTGCGGACTCGCTCTGCTCCACCTCTCCCTGGCGGGCGGTGGGCCGGGGACCGGGCTGGTGGCGTGGTTCGTGGCCGCGCACTTCCTCGTGTACGCGGCAGTCTTCCTGGTCGTCACCCTGTCCGTCGGCTGGCCCCGGCCGCTGCTCCGACTCCCCCAGTGGATCCTGCTCCTGCCGGTCGCGGTACTGGCAGCGGCGGGCGCCGGGTAGCCGCCCGCCCGCAGAGCTCCCGGCCCCACGCTCCCCGGATTGTGGGGACATGCCGTCGGACGGCACGTCCCCACGGCGCAGATCCTGCGAGCCGTCCGGGCCGCCGCCGAGGGCCCGCACGGCAACCGCGGCCGGCCCGTGCGGGGGTGAGCGTCCGGGCGGCCACCCCTGCGCGGGCGGGGTGGCAGGTGGCTCGGCCGGGGAGTCCGGGCCCGGGTTCCCTACGGCAGGCGGGGGCGCCGCCGGCCGCTCACTTTTCCCGTGCCGTACCCGCCGGTGCGCGCCCGCGCTGCCGCTCCCGCGGCGGGCGACGACCTCGCGGCGGTTTCGCCCGGCGCCGAGTCCGAGGACGCGACGCCCGGGCCGCGGGGAGGGCGGCGGTGTTCAGCGGACGACGTCGAACACGTTCTTCTGCATTCCGTTGGCGTATGCCTCGTGCTCGACCAGCTTCAGCTTCTGGGCGTCCTTGTCGGTGGCGCTGAACAGGCGCTTGCCCGCGCCGAGCAGGAGCGGGAAGACGAGGAGGTGGTAGCGGTCGATCAGGCCGGCGTCCGAAAGAGCCCGGTTCAGTGCGGCGCTGCCGTGGACGATGATCGGGCCGCCCTCGGTCTCCTTCAGGGCGGCGACCTCCTCCAGGGAGCGCAGGATCGTCGTCTCGCCCCAGTTCGGGACGAGGTCGCCCTCGGTGAGGGTGGTGGACACGACGTACTTCGGCATCGTCTTGTAGTCGGCGAAGTCCGCCATGGCGGGCCACACCGGGCTGAACGCCTCGTAGCTGGTCCGGCCCAGCAGCATCGCCGTGGCTTCCTTCTGCTCGCGGCCCTTGATCTCGTAGGCCTCGGCAAGGAACTCCATGTCCTTGAAGGTCCAGCCGGAGTTGCGGTAGCCGGGCTCGCCGCCCGGGGCCTCCACGACGCCGTCGAGCGAGATGAAGGCCGTGCTGATCAGGGTACGCATCTGGGGTTCCTCGGTGTCTCGTAGCCGGTTCTCAGCGGTCGGATCGGCGGCAGGCCGCGGCCGCGGTCGCGGCTGCGGCGCATCGCCACATGATCAATGACTACGGATCATGAAGGAACTCATCGGTCGGTGCCCGGTCTTTTCCGGCGGCCGCTCTCGACGAACGGGACCCGCCGGCTCCAAAGGCGCGCACCACCGGAGGTGCGGGGCCGCGGCCCCGCACCTCCGGTTGGCCCGCTACATGCGGTGGCGGGCGAAGAAGGTTCCCACCCGGCGCCGTACCGCGGCCCGTGCCGCCGCCGGGTCGCCGGTGCCGACGAGCGCGGCACGTGCCGCCGCCGTCACCAGGCCGGCGGCCTGGAGTTGCGGGACGAGCGAGCCGTAGTCGGTGAACGACCAGTGGTTCGCGCCGGTGAGCAGCACGCGGCGGCCGGGCAGGTCCGCCCAGGAGGACGCGATGCGGGCGGCGCCCTCGAATCCGTCGGTGCGCAACAGCAGCAGCGGCCGGTCGAAGCCGGCCGGTGGCGGGTACAGGTCGAGATAGCCCTCCAGGTTCGCCACCGCGCCGACCCGGCGGTCGCCACCGGCCGCGTACACCGCCGCCGTGCCGCCCGCGGAGTGCCCGTACAGCCCGATCCGGCGGCAGTCCATGACCGGGGCGAGCGGAAGGCCGCCGAGCCGGTCCAGGACCAGGCGGAGGTCCGCGGTCCGGGTGTCCACCATCGTGCGGAAGGTGGCCGGGTCCGGCGGTCCGAGCAGGACGGTGTGCCGTATCCCGGTCGGCAGCTCCACCTGGGAGGCGTCGCCGGGATGGTCGACGAGGACGACCACCCGGCCGTGGCTCGCCAGGTCCTCGGCAAGACTGGTGCCGAGCGTGCGGAAGTCGCCGCCGCCCGGCGAGTACACCAGGACCGGCCGCCGGCCCGGCAGCGGCGGCGCGCCCGCGTAGCCGTGGGTGCGCACAGCGCCCCAGTCCACCGCTCCCGGCCGAGGCAGCCCGGGGCGGACGAGGGGCGCGTACCCGGCGAACTCCTCGGCCTCGGCCGGGGTGAGCTGGGGCGCGCGGCGGTGGCCGCGTACCGAGCGGGCCGGATAGAGGACGCTCAGCATCAGCTCCCGTACGCCGCCGGCCCAGGGGTCGGTACGGGCCGGGTCCGTCAGATGGACCGTGCGCACGCCCACGGGGTACGGGCCGGTGGGCGCGGGCAGCCGGAGAAGCGGACCGGCGCCGGAGACGGAAGCGGAAGCGGAGGCGGCTGTGGCTGTGGCTGTGGCGGCTGTGGGCAGCAGGGCGGCGGCACTCCCCCATAGGGTGCCTTTCAGAAGAACGCGTCGGGATGTCATAGGGACATCGTCGGGACGGGGCCGGGGCGGCGCGAAGGTTTCAGGCCTGGCCGAAAGGCCGGACGGGGACGAGGAGTTGTGCGGGTGTTGCGGGTCCACTTCACCGCCGATGACCTCGCCCGGATCCGCTTCGCGCCCCGCCCCGTGCCGCTGCAGGAGCTGCACGCCGCCCTGACGACAGCCGTGACCCGGCACGGCGGGCCCCTGTTCGCGCCGTGGCGCGGCCGGATCCTGCGCTCCCTGCCGGCCTGCGCCGGCCCGCTCGCCGATCTGGTTCCCGAAGGCCGCCCGCCCTCCTTCCTCGATGTCCTCGGTGACACCATGGCCGACGGTTTCGAACAGCTCCGCGCGGCCGGCCCCGCTCTGGTCCGCCGCGAACTGGAGCGGGTCTACGGGGCGGGGAGCGCGCCCCGCTGGATCCGCGGCCTGCACGCGGGTGACGAGACGGCCTGGCGGACCCTGCGCCGCGCCCAGCAGGGCGCGTACGAGACGGTCCTCGCCCCGGTCTGGTCCGTCGTGCAGGACCTGCACCGCGAGGAGTTCACCCGCTACGCCCTGACCGTCGCCGAGCAGGGCACGGCCGCGGCGCTGACCGCGCTGGCCCCGGGCAGCCGGTTCCACCAAGGGGTGTGGGAATGGCCCGGCCGGGGACCGGCCCAAGATGTCCGGCTCGACGGGCGCGGCCTGATGGTGCTGCCGACCTTCCACCACCCGGCGGGTCCCCTGCTCCAGGACACACCGGGCCGCCCCGCGGTCGTGACCTATCCGGCCGGGCCCGGGGCCCCGCCCACCGCCGAGTGCCCGGCCGTCTCCGCCGAGGCCCTGGCCGCCGTCCTGGGCCGCACCCGCCTCGACGCCCTGCGCCTTCTGGCCGAGCCCCACACCACGACGTCCCTGGCCCGCGCCCTCCAGGTCAGCAACGCGACGGCCTCGTCCCACGCGGCGGCGCTCCGATCGGCGGGGATGGTGACGACAGCGCGCACGGGCCGCTCGGTCACCCACCGGCGCACCGCCCTGGGCACGCTGGTCGCGGGCGGCCGGCTGCCGTAGGCCGCCCCTCGGAGGGGCGTGCCACGCGGTCGGGGCGCCGGGCGGCGCGCGGGCCGCCGGCGAACGCCGGGTCCCGGCCGGCCCTGGAGGTGGCCGTGCCCCAGCCCGGCTGGGCGGTGCCCTGATGGACCGCGCCGCTCGGACCCCGGAGGTGGCCGTGCCCCAGCCCGGCGGGCCGGTGCCCTGATGGACCGCGCCGCCCTGACCCTGGAGGTGTCCGTGTCCCAGCCCGGCGGGGCGGTGCCCGTCGCGGCCGGCCCTGGAGGTGTCCGTGTCCCAGCCCGGCGGGGCGGTGCCCTGATGGACCGCGCCGCTCGGGCCGCGGACCATACTGGTCGAGCCCTGATCACCCACTGGACGGTTCCATGGCCAAGAACAGCTCTTCATCGACCGCTGTCCCCGACACCGTGTGGCTCGGGCGGGGGCGTCACCTCGGGCCCGAGGCCGAACGGGACGTCCGGCGCAACCTGCTCGCCCTCGAGGCGGCCGGGGTGATCGACGGCTTTTTGGATCTCGATCCGGTCGAGGCGGCCCGCTCGAGCGATCTGTTCCCCCGGGACGCGTCCGCCGACCCCGGGCCCTTCGCCCGCCGGCTTTTCGAGGCGCGCTGGCGGGTGGCCGGCGGTGTCACCGTGCGCGCTCAACTGACCACGTACGAGCCGGAGTCCCGCCGCGGTGAGGGCGAGGGCGTCTTGTGGGTGCTCGCCGCCGAGGCGGAGCGGGCGTGGGAAGCGCAATGGCCCTCACCCGCGACCGTGTTCTGGCCCGACAGTGACCAGGTCGCCTGGGATCACGAGCGGGTGCCGGGCGTGCGGCTGCGCCGGACGAACCACCTGCCCAAGGACGACGGCGAGATGCGGCGCCTGGTGCGCGAGTGCGCCCGGCGGAGCTGGTCCATCCATGTCGTGGTGCACGAGGCGATGACACCGGACGCGCGGGGGCGGCAGCCGGTCACGGCGTTCCTGCCGCCGAGTCTGCGGCACCGGGTGGTCGAGCACCGGGCCACGCCGGAGCAGGCGCTGACCGCCGGGTTCGCGCTGACGCGTGAGCTGGGTGTGGGGCTGCCGCGCGGCGGGGCCGTCGTCCTGCCCACGGCGCCGCGGATGCCGGGCTACGACGCGGAGCGCTTCACCGTGCGCGATGTCTTCCTGGACGGCACGCAGCCGACCGAACTCCTGGAGAAGATCACGGAGTTCGCCGCCCTGCCGCGGCCGCTGCCGGCCGGCGCCGAAGAGGTCCTGACACGACTGCGCCAGGGCTGGCACCTGCTCACCCCCGACGAGGAGCTCGTCCACGCACGGGCCATGGTCACCAGCTACGCCAGGGCGCTGGAAGGCATGACGGCCTCCTGTGACCTGTACCGGGAAGCGGCCGAGTCGGCGCTCGCCGCGCTCGCCGAGGCGACCGGCGGCAACGGCGCGGCCCGGGTGCCCGCGCCGGCCGCGGCCGGGCAGGACACCTCGCCGCTGAAAACCCTCACGAAGACGCTCGCCCTCTTCCGCCGGCCGAACCGGTAGAGGGCCGAAAGGCCTGCGACAGGCCTTGGCGGGCCGGCGAGGGACCGGGCCGGCGGCTCCGCCAGCCCGCGGCGCCGCCCGGGCTGCCCGCCCGGGCTGCCCGCGCGGGCTGGCCGCGCGGGCTGGCCGCGCGGTCGAGGCCGCGCTTGATCGCGCGGCGGGTCGTGCGCCGCGCCCTGGCCGGTGGCCGGGACAATGCCGGTCATGGCACCCGAAACAGGCACTGCCGAAGGGGCGGCGGGGGCGCGTCTGGTCCTGTCGGCCCTGGCGGCCGGGCAGTTCCTGATGGCGCTCGACAGCTCTGTCATGAACGTCTCCATCGCCACGGTGGCCGAGGACGTCGGCACGACGGTCGCAGGAATTCAGGGGGCCATCACGGCCTACACCCTGGTGATGGCGATGCTCATGATCCCCGGCGGCAAGGTCGGGGCGCTGATCGGCCGCAAGCGCGCGTTCATGATCGGCTGTGTCGTCTACGGGTGCGGTTCCCTGACCACCGCTGTGGCCCCCAACCTTCCCGTGCTGCTGATCGGCTGGGCGTTGCTGGAGGGGATCGGGGCCGCGCTGATCCTGCCGGCGATCGTGGCGCTGGTGGCGGGCAACTTCCCCGCGGAGCGCCGTCCCGCCGCCTACGGGCTGGTCGCCGCGGCCGGGGCGGTGGCGATCGCGGCCGGCCCGCTCATCGGCGGTGTCGCGACCACGTACTTCTCCTGGCGGTGGGTGTTCGCGGGAGAGGTCCTGGTCGTCCTGGGCATCCTCCTCCTCGCCCGTCCGATCGCCGACACGGCGGGCGGGGAACGGCCGCGCCTCGACCTCGCCGGTACGGTGCTGTCCGCCCTGGGGCTGGGGAGCTTCGTCTACGGTGTGCTCCGCTCGGGCGAGTGGGGCTGGTTCCAGCCCAAGCCCGGCGCGCCCGCGCTGCTCGGGGTCTGCCTGACCGTGTGGCTGATGCTGCTGGGCATCGGACTCACCTGGCTTTTCCTGCGCTGGGAGGCCCGCCTCGTCCGGCAGCGCAGGGAGCCCCTCCTGGACCCCGCGATGCTGCGGAACAGGCAGCTGACCGGTGGCCTGACGATGTTCTTCTTCCAGTACCTCGTCCAGATGGGCGTGTTCTTCGTCGTCCCCCTCTACCTCTCCGTCGCCCTGGGCCTGTCCGCGCTCGCCACCGGTGCCCGCCTGCTGCCGCTCTCGGTGACCCTGCTCGCCGCCGCCGTCCTCATCCCGCGTTTGTTCCCCCGCGTCTCGCCCCGGCGCGTGGTACGGATCGGGATCACCGCGCTGCTCGTCGGTGCGGTGAGCCTGATGGCCGCTCTCGACGCGGGCGCCGGCGCGGAAGTGGTCACGGTTCCCCTGCTCCTGATCGGGCTCGGGATGGGCGCGCTCGCCTCCCAGCTGGGTTCGGTCACCGTCTCGGCGGTGCCGCAGGACAAGAGCGCGGAAGTCGGCGGCGTCCAGAACGCCGTCACCAACCTCGGCGCCTCGATCGGTACCGCACTGGCCGGATCGATCCTGATCGCCTCGCTCACGTCGTCCTTCCTGGCGAGCGTGGAGCGCAATCCGGCGGTTCCGGCCAGTGTGAAGAGCCGGGCGGCCGTGGAACTCCAAAGCGGCGTGCCCTTCCTCTCCGACGCCCAGCTGCGCAGTGCCCTGGCCGAAGCGGGCACCGGGGAACAGCTGACGCAGGACGCGCTGGAGGCGAACGCCGCCGCCCGGCTCGACGGGCTGCGCGCCGCACTCGCCATCCTCGCTCTCGCCGCGCTCCTCGCCCTGTTCTTCACCCACCGCATCCCCACGGCCCAGCCCGGCTCGGCCGGGCCGTGACCCGCCGCGGAAACCCCGGGGGCGCCTGAGGGCCAGGCGCCGCCCGGCCGGGAGCCCGCGGCGCGAAGGCGGAAGCGGCGGCGGGGCCGGACACCGGCAGCCCCCAGGGGCGGCGACCCGGCCCGGAGGGTGCCCCGCCCCGGTGTGCGGTGACCGGGCCCGGTGGTGCGGCGACCCGCCCCGGAGGGGCGGTGACCCGCCCCGGAGGCGCGGTGACCGGGCCCGGTCGGGGTCGTTGTCCCGGCATGAACAAGATCCTTTCCCTCGCGGCCCTCACCCTCCTCGCCGCGAGCACGGCCGGCCTCGCCCACGCCGCCCCCGGGCCCGGCGCCGCGGAACTCGTCCTGAGCGTCAGCGCAGCCGACGCAGGCCGGACCGAGGCAGTACGCCTCTCCTGCCCGGCCGGGCCGGGCACCGGCCACGTCGAGCGGGCGAGGGCGTGCGCCGACCTCGCGGAGGCCGGCGGGGACTTCGACGCGCTCCACGCCCTGCCCCGGCCCGCCGGCACCCCTGCCTGCGTCGCGGGCAACGACCCCGTCGTCGCCACCGCGACGGGCACCTACCAGGGGCGGCCCGTCGACTGGACGCGGTCCTACGCCCACACCTGCGCCCTGCAGGCCGACACCGCGAGCCTGTTCCTCTTCTGACCGGCCCGGCCCGGCCCGGACCGGGCCAGGACGGTCACCGCATCACCGCAGGCCGCTGCGGGGCCTTCCGCGGCCGGCGACGTACGGCGTGCACCGGGGGGCGGGCGGCCGCACGGCCGGTGCGGCAGACCCCGCCCTGTCCCGGGCGGTCCCGTCGCCGGCCCTCACCGGGAGCAGCCCGGGATGGTGCGGGCAGCGCGCCGGGCGGGGCGGGCCGGCCCGCGGATGCGTAAGGGGGCGGGTGACGCGACCCTGAGGGTATGACTGATCCACTCGTCCCCCCGGAGGAGACGCCTCCGGCCGAAGGCTCGACTGCCGAGGCGCACGAGGAGCGTGCGGACGGCGGTCTGTGGGAGCATCCGGGCTTCTGGATGTGGCTGATCATCGCCGGCGCGGTCCTGGTCGCCGCCTTCTTCGTCGTCCGCATGATCGCTCTGTAAACCACGGCGGTGCCCCGGCCGGCGGTACCGGCCTGCTCTGCGCGCGCCGGGTGCTGCCGCGGGCCGGCCCCGAACGTGCCCCCGAGAGGGGGGCCGGGCTCCGGCCGGGGCGGCCCTCCGGCGCGGGCGGCCCGAAAAAAGTACCTGCCGGGGCACTTCGGCGCGCTGTGCGGTTCTCCTCGGTGCCTCCCGGCGGCGGCTCCTGGTCGTGCTCTGGCGGGAGTGACCCGGCGGCCTGGCAGGCGAGCGGCTCGTACGCGTACGGCAACAAAACGCCGGCGAGGACTGCCCGCTGCCGGCAATGACGTCGGCGGCGCACGGCGGCAAGGATGGGCGAACCGATCAGGCGCCGGCCTCACCGCCGTATCCGTCTGTCCACCCCGTCGCCTGCCGTTTCGCGGCGGGCCGGTCGTGCGCCGGCTCTTTCCCGAAGCCCCTTCAGCCGACACCCTCCAGGAAGGTTCCCCTGATGAGACCGACCCGCGCTGCCCTGACCGCAGCGGCCCTCGTCCTGACGCCGGTGCTCCTGCTCGCCGCGCCCGCCTCCGCGGCCGCCGACGGCCCGGCCGCCGGCGGCCCCGGCGCCGGGGTGACGGCGGTAGCGCGCACGGGCGGCCCGGACACGCCGGTGGGCGAGATGTCCGACGACGACGTCCGTGTCGCGATCCTGCGGATCATCGGCGACCCGGCCACCGGCCGGTCCGTCCGCGACCGCGCCCAGGCGGCCATGGACGGCACCGCCGAGGACCGGCGGTACTTCCTGCAGACGGGCCGGTGGGCGGCGAAGGAGATCGACGACCGTGTCGAGGTCTTCCGCATCCTGGCGGCCGCGGGAAGCAACGGCGACAGGGCGGTCGTCCGCGAGGCCACCAAGGCGCTCCAGGCGGGTACCGCTCAGGCGCTGCGCGGGTTCCTGGAGAGCGGGCACCGCCTTGCCCGGGCCGAGGACGACGCGGTCGCCCTCTTCCGGCTGCTCGCCGATCCCGCCCTTGCGCCCGCGCTGCGCGCCGAGGCGGAGCAGGCCCTGGAGGAGGGCACGCCCGAGGCGTTGCGCTCTTTCTGGGAACGCCGCCGGTAGCAGGGGTGGTTCGTCTGGCCGGCCCCGGGCGCCGGGAGCGGGGGCACCCGCCCGCCGGAGCCGCCCCCGGCCGTGCCCCGGCCGGTCGCGGCTCGGCCGGTCGCGGCTGCGGTGGCGGCTCGGCCGGTGGCGGCTTCGGTGGCGGCTCCGGTGGCGGGCGGGTGCCTGTGGCGGTTCGCTCCCCCGCGGGTGCTGCCCGCCGCCCGGCCCGGCCCGCGGCCGGCGCTCTGTGCCCGGCCGGGCGGCCTGCCCGGCGCGGCCCGGGCGGCCCGGGGGCGGCGGGCGGGCGTGTCTCGGTGGCCGGAACGGGGGGCGTGTGGGGGCATCCGGGGGACAGTGTGCCCGGCAGGGGGATCACTGGTGGCGGGGCGCGGCGCGCGCTCTTAGCTTCGGCCCATGACCAAACGAAAGATCGCCTACGCGGCGTTCGCCCTGTCCCTGTCCGCCACCGCCGTCGGTGCCGGCGCCCCCGTGGCGGCCGGCCACACCGTGCACTGGGTGAAACCCGGTGAGTCGGTCCAAAAGGCCGTGGACGCGGCCCGGCCGGGGGACACCGTGATGCTGGCTCCCGGCACCTACCGGGAGAGCGTCAGTATCACCACCTCGAACCTGACCCTGCGGGGTTCGGGTGCCCGTTCCACCGTCCTGGTGCCGGCCGAGGCACCCGGCACCCATGTGTGCGGCAAGGCCGGGCACGGCATCTGTGTGACGGGGACCGAGGGCCGGCCCGTCGGGCAGGTCACCCTGCGCTCGCTGACCCTGCGGGGTTTCGCCAAGAACGGTCTGTGGGCGACGCGGACCGAGGGCCTGCGGGTGCAGCGGGTGAGCGCGGAGAAGAACGGGCAGTGGGGCCTGGCCCAAGAGCGTTCGGTGCGCGCCGAGTTCAGTGACAACGCCGCCCGGGACAACGGCGACGCCGGGATCTTCGTCGCCAACACCATCGACCGGGAGAAGGGCGCGGACGACGCCGAGGGGACGGTGATCAGCCGTAACGTGCTGTCCGGCAACCGGATCGGCATCACGGTGCGGCGCCTGAGGCACCTGAGCGTCGACCGTAACGAGGCGACCGGGAACTGCGCGGGGGTGTTCGTCGTCGGTGACGAGGTCCTTCCGCGGGCCGGGGAGATGAGCGTGAGCCGCAACCACATCCGGGCCAACAACAAGCACTGCCCGGCCACCCCCCGGCTGTCGTTCCTGCAGGGTTCGGGCATCGTCCTGACCGGCGCGGAGAAGACGCAGGTGACACGGAACAGGATCGTGGACAACGTCGGTACCTCGCCGATGTCGGGCGGGATCGTGCTGTACAAGAGCTTCGTCGGGGCTCTCAACGAGCACAACGAGATCCGCGACAACGTCGTGCTGCGCAACGGCACGGCCGATCTGGCCAACCGTGACACCGGGAAGGGCAACACCTTCGGCGGCAACAGGTGCGCGGTCTCGGAGCCTGCCGGCATGTGCTGACCCTCCCCGGCCACCCTCCTCGGCACGACAGCAAAGGCTAGGCAACGGATGACGACTGTTGATCCCTCTCCCCCGCCGCCCATGCGGCTGAGGGAGCTCGTTTTCGGGGCGGCGTGCGCTGCCGCGGTCCGTGCGGCCGCCCGCCTGGGTGTGGCGGACGCCCTGACGCAGACGCCGATGGCCGTGGAGGATCTGGCCGCGGCGCTCAAGACCCAGCCGCAGACGCTGCGCAGGCTGCTGCGGGCCCTGGCCTGCCAGGGGGTGTTCACCGAGCTGGCCGACGGCACCTTCGCGCACACGGAGATGTCCCGGCTGCTGCGGGAGGACGATCCGCACAGTCTGCGGTACATCGCGCTGTGGTGCACCGAGCCGTGGACGTGGGACGTGTGGCCGAAGCTGGACGAGGCGGTGCGCTCGGGCCGCAGCGTGTTCGAGGAGGTGTACGGCAAGGAGTTCTTCACCCATCTCCACCAGGACACTCCCGAGTCGGCGCACGTGTTCAACCGGGCGATGACGACCTCGAGCAGGCAGTCCGCGCAGGACGTCGCCGCCCTGCTGGACCTGGAGGGGGTGTCGTCGGTCGCGGACATCGGGGGCGGGCAGGGGCACGTTCTGGCGAGTCTGCTGGAGAAGCATCCCTCGGTGCGCGGGACGCTGCTGGATCTGCCGATGGTGGTGGAGAACGCCGATCCGCGGCTGCGGGAGGGCGGGGCGCTGGCCGGCCGGGTGCGGATCGAGCCCGGGGACTGCCGGCAGGGCATCGAGGTCCAGGCCGATGTGTACATCCTGAAGAACATCCTGGAGTGGGACGACGACAGCACCCGCCGGGCGCTGGCCAACGTCCGCAAGGCGGCCCGGCCCGGTGCGCGGGTCGTGGTCATCGAGAACCTCGTCGACGACACCGCCTCGATGGCGTTCACCACCGCGATGGACCTGCTGCTGCTGCTCAATGTCGGGGGTGCGAAGCACACCCGCAGCAGTATGTGCGAGCGGCTGGGCGAGGCGGGGCTCGTGGTCGGGCAGATCCGGCCGGTGAACGCCTACCTCCACGCCTTCGAGTGCACCGCGCCCGGCTGATCACGCGCGGCCGGGCACACGAAAAAAGAGGGACACCGGGCGGCACAACCTGTGAGGCCGCCGTCTCCGCGTCGGTGCGGAGGCGGCGGCCTCACGAGTTGTGCCGGGGGCTCCCCGCCGGCGAAGGGGGCCGGTCAGGGGCGCAGGTCGCGCTCCCAGCGGTAGAAGCAGTGCGCCATGGCGTCCTTGGGGCTGCGCCAGGTCTGCGGGTCGTAGGCGCTGACGTAGGCCGACAGCTGCTCGCTGGTGCTGCGGAACTCGGGGTGCCCGGTCAGCTTCGCGATGGCGGGGGCCGGGTCTTTCTCCGCTTCGATGAGGTGCAGGTACACGTCGCCGAACTGGAAGAGGCTGCGCCGGGAGACCCCGACCAGATGCGGGAGTTCGCCGCGGTCGGAGGCGGCGAACACGTCGGCGATCGCCGGTGCCGAGCCCGGGGCCATGCGGGCGACGATCAGAGCGTGGTGCATCGGTTTCCTTTCTGCGGTGTGCTGCGTGCCTGCGGCTCAGCCGGGCATGACCGGTGCGTGCGGGCGCTGGCGGGCGGCCTGTTCGATACGGTCGCGGATGAGGGCCATCTGGGTGGCGGAGTTGCGGTTGATGCGCTCGGTCATGCCGGCGTCGTCGACGGGCGCGTCGGGCTTCATGGCGAAGTCCTGGATCCAGCGCATCCGGATGCCCGCGGGCTGTTCGGCGTACTCCCAGCGGATGTTCATGTGGTCGAAGGGCCCGGTCTCGACGCGGTGGGCGCGCACGGTGCGGGTGGCGCGGTCCACGGTGCGCTGTGACACCCAGCTCCACACCTTCCCCGACTCGTCGGGGTGCATGGTCAGGCGGAACGTCGTGGTGTCGCCCTCGCGGGCCAGGACGTCGACGGAGGCGTACTCGGTGAACAGCCGGGGCCAGTTGTCGATGTCGTTGGTCATGTCCCATACGAGGTCGAGGGGGGCGTCGATGGTGATGCTGTTGTCGGTGTGGCCGGGCATGGTCAGACTCCGGTCTTCAGGGTGCTGTTGACGAGGGTGAGGAAGTCGGCCGGCGTCTTGCTGCGCTCGGCGTCGGGCGGCAGCGCCACGCCGTGGCGGTTCTCCAGCTCGCCGACGATGCCCAGCAGGCCCAGCGAGTCGACGCCCAGGGTGCTGAAGGGGGTGTCGGGGGTGTTCTGCAGCACGCTCGGGTCGACGGTGACGCCGGCCGACTGCTTCATCAGCGTGGCCAGTTCGCCGAAGGTGAGTTCGGTGATGCTCATGGTGTGCTCCTTTGCGTCCGGTTTTTCAGCGGGCGGGTTCGTCCGCGCGGCGTACCACCAGCGCCGCGTTGGATCCCATGAGTCCTCTGCTGAGGACCAGGGCGGTGCGCAGCTCGGCGGGCCGGGCGCGGGTGGTGACGAGGTCGAGGTCGTGGCAGATGTCGAAGACGTTGGGGGTGGGGGGGATCAGGCCGTGTTCCATGGCCAGGACGGCTGCCGCGGTGTCCAGGACGGGCGCGCCGCAGTAGGCGCGGCCGGTGCCGGTCTTGGGGGCGGTGACGGGGACGCGGGCGGCGTGGGGGCCCAGGGCGTCGGCCAGGGCCAGGGCTTCGGCGCGGTCGGCGGCCGGGACGCCCAGGGCGTCGGCGAAGACGACGTCGATCTCGTGCGGGTGGCAGTCCGCTTCCTGCAGGGCTGCGGTGATGGCCCGGGCGAGGCCTTCGCGGGATTCTTCCCAGCGGGAGGCGCCGGTGAAGGTGGCGGCGTGTCCGGCCAGGACGGCGCGGATGTCCGCTCCGCGTTCCAGGGCGCCTTGTTCGTCCTCGACGACGAACATCGCTCCGCCTTCGGCGGGTACGAAGCCGCAGGCGGCGGTGGTGAAGGGCCGGTAGGCGCAGTCGGGGTCCTCGGCGGTGCTCAGTTCGCGGTAGCCGAGCTGGCAGACCATGGAGTAGGGGGCGAGGGGGGCTTCGGCCGCTCCGACGACGACGGCGGCGGCGCCGGTGGTGCGCCGTACGGTGCGGGCGGCGTGGGCCAGGGCGTCCAGGCCGCCGGCTTCGTCGCTGGCGACGACTCCGCAGGGTCCTTTGAAGCCGCCGCGGATGGAGATCTGGCCGGTGCTGGCGGCGTAGAACCAGGCGATGGACTGGTAGGGGCCGACGTAGGTGGATCCCTGGCCCCACAGTTTCTGCAGTTCTCGCTGGCCGAATTCGCCGCCTCCTGAGCCGGCGGCGGTGACGACGCCGATGGAGAAGGGGTCGTGGGGGTCGGTGGTGTTCAGGCCGGCGTCGTCCAGGGCGAGGGAGGCGGCGGCCATGGCGTAGTGGCTGAACCGGTCGGTCTGGACGAGGAAGCGTTCTTCGATGAGGTCGGCGGCGTCGAAGCCGCGGACCTCGCCGGCGACCTTCAGGGGCAGGTGCGCGCATCCCTCGCGGGTGATCCGGTCCAGGACGGTGAGGCCTTCGCGGATCGACTTCCAGTACGCGTCGGTGCGTAGTCCGTTGGGGGCGATGACGCCGATTCCGGTGACGGCCGCCCGCCGTGGGCGTTTCGTACTCATCGTGTCGTGCCTCCCGGTCGGGTCAGGAGCACCGCGGACTGGAAGCCGCCGAAGCCGCTGCCGACGGAGAGCACGTTGTTCAGCTTCCGTGGGCGGGCGGTGCGCGGGACGTAGTCCAGGTCGCACTCGGGGTCGGGGGTCTCGTAGTTCGCGGTGGGGGGGACCACCTGGTGGCGCAGGGCGAGGACGCAGGCGGCGACCTCGATGGCGCCGATCGCGCCGAGGGAGTGGCCCACCATGGATTTGATGGAGCTCATGGGGGTGCGGTAGGCGTGGGCGCCGAGGGATTTTTTGACGGCGGCTGTCTCGTGCCGGTCGTTTTGGCGGGTGCCCGAGCCGTGCGCGTTGACGTAGTCGATGGCGGTGGCGTCGAGCCTGGCCTGGGTGAGGGTGTCGTCGATGGCGCGGGCCATCTCCAGGCCTTCGCCGGTCAGGCCGGTCATGTGGTAGGCGTTGCCGTAGGTGGCGTAGCCGCCGATCTCGCAGTACACGTGGGCGCCGCGGGCGCGGGCGTGGTGGTATTCCTCCAGGACCAGGACGGCGGCGCCTTCGCCCATGACGAAGCCGTTGCGGTTGTCGTCGAAGGGCCGGGAGGCGTGGGCGGGGTCGTCGTTGTCGGGGGAGGTCGCTTTGATGGCGTCGAAGCAGGCCATGGTGATCGGCGATATGGGCGAGTCCGACGCGCCGGCTATGCAGATGTCCGCCCGGCCGTCCTGGATGGTGTGGAAGGCGTAGCCGACGGCGTCGAGTCCGGAGGTGCAGCCGGTGGAGACGGTCTGGACGGGGCCGCGGGCGTGGAAGCGTTCGGCGACGAGTGAGGCGAGGGTGCTGGGTGAGAACGCGCGGTGCAGGTGCGGCCGGGCCGCGTGGTGGTCGACGTCCCAGCGCCGGCCGGTGTCGCTGACCAGGACGTAGTCGTGTTCCAGGCGGGTGGTGCCGCCGACGGCGGTGCCCATGGAGACGGCCGTGCGCCAGGGGTTTGAAGCTTCGGGGTCCCATCCGCTGTCGTGTACGGCTTCGGCGGCGGCGACCGCGGCGAACTGGATGTACCGGTCGCTGTGGGCGATCAGGTCCGCGTCGAGTCCGTGGGCGGTGGGGTCGAAGTCGCATTCGGCGGCGATGCGCGAGCGCAGGCCGGCCGGGTCGAACAGGGTGATCCCGCGGGTCGCGGTGCGCCCGGCGGACAGCAGGTCCCAAAACGCGCGGGTTCCGCTGCCGCCGGGGGCGATGACACCTATGCCGGTGACCGCCACACGCCGGGTCACTCGACGGCCCCGCTTGTCTCGGGGGCCCGGCCGGTGTCGTGGACGGACAGGTGCGGGCCGGTGGCGGCGAGCCCGGGGGCGCGGCCGGTGTCGTCGGCGGCTTCGGTGTCGACGTGGCCGAGTTCGGGGCGGGGGGCGAGCGGGCCGAGGTGGAAGACCATGCGGGCTTCGGTGGAGCCGGTGTTGCGGAAGCGGTGGCGCATGTCGATGGGGATCAGCAGGCCCTGGTCGGGGCGCAGGGTGTGGCTCTCGCCGTCCAGGTCCACTTCCAGCTCGCCGGCGACGACGTAGACGAACTCCTCGGAGTAGGGGTGGTAGTGCTCTGCGATGCGCTCGCCGGGCTGGACGATGGCCAGGCCCATGAAGCCGCTGGTGGAGCCGACCGTGGCCGGCGTGAGCATGGCTCGCAGGTCACCTCCGCGCCTGTGGTTGGGCTGGGTGTCGGTCAGGCTCACGATGCGGGGCCGCTGCTTGAGCATGGTGGTTCCTCCGGGGGTGGGGCGTGGCGGGCCGGGGCGGCGCGGGGGCCTTGACGGGTCGGTCAGGGGGCCGCGGTGCGGTCGGTGACGGGCTGCATCTCGGCGTGCGACAGGAGCCGGTTGAGGGTGCGTTCGTCCGTAAGGGAGCCCTCGGCGCCGATCGCGGGGCCGTCCAGCAGGCTTTGAAGGCGGTCATCGGCCACCGGGCCGCCCGGGGCGGTGGGGGTGAGGCCGAGGGAGGCCACAGGGTCGAGGTCGAGGTCGCCGGTGATGTCGATGAGGCGGACCACGATGTCGTCGCGCTGGAAGACGGTGCTGCTGTGGACCGGGTGGTCGGGGGCGGCCGCGGCGCGTTGGTCCTGCTCGGCCAGGAGCCGGGCGAGTTCCAGTCCGCGGCCCGGCCGGGCCGGGTAGTACAGGGCGTGGCGGCGCAGCTTGTCGGGCGCCGGCCGGCTGGAGACGACGTGGTGGACGGCCGGGAGCGCGGCGCGGGTGAAGAACAGGCGGGCCGATTCGGGGTCGCTCAGGTCCCGGTCCTGCTCGAGGTAGGGGTTGATGGCTTCCTCGACCGCGCGTACCTCGGGCTGGCGGGCGACGTGACGCAGGGCGGTCAGCAGGTCGCCTTCGACCTCGACGGCCCGCACGACACGGTTGCCGTGCATGAACAGCGAGGTGCGGCGCAGGCGGGTGGTCTCGTCCACGCGGGCCTGGGGCGACTGGTAGGCGGACAGGAGCTCGGCGACCTTCGATTCGCTGCCCGGTTTGACGGTGAAGGTCAGGGCGTGGCGGACCACTCCCTCGCCGACGCGGGGGGCGAGGTGCCCGGCGGCGGGCGCCACACCGGCGTCATGGGCGTCGGGCGCGGCGGGTGCGGCGGGTGCGGTCCCGGACGGGCCGGTTTCGCGCAGGATGCTGTAGCGCATCGAGCGGGTGTCGCGCACGCAGCTGTGCATGGGTTTGACGGTTTCGACGTGTTCTTCGCTGTTGACCCAGGCGAGGAACGGCGGGGCGCTTTCCCATTCGCTGGTGATGAGCCACTGCGAGGGGTTCTCGATGGACTGGCACAGCTGGTCGCTGACGTGGCCGGGGACGGAGGCGACCTGTCTGCGCATGATGTCGTAGGCCTGAAGGAACTGTTCCTGGGCTCCCTCGTACAGGTCGAGCAGCAGGATCACCCGCAGTCGCGAGCCGTCGAATGCCGACTGTGATACGCGCCCCGCAGGAGTCATCGGGCGCACCTCGTCTCTTCGTCAAAGGGGGGGGATGGCGGAAACGGCGGAACACGGCGGCCGCGGGCGAGAGCGCACCGGGGCGCCGTGTGCCGATCGTTGAGCGGGGCGGGGGGCTTCGCCAGCCTGGTGAGGCGGACGAGTGAACTGCGCGGCAACCGGGTGTCCGGGGTACGGGAGCGGGGACGGGGGCGGGCAGGCATGGGCTTGCCATCCCCGATCGCGCGTCGCTGCTGAGCTGGAGGCAGGCAATGAACCGATGTGAACCGACGGCCGGCGAGATCGGGCACCGCACTCCGGTGTTGATCGTCGGCGGCTCTCTGGTGGGCTTGTCGGCCTCGCTGTTCCTGGGGCGTCTGGGGGTGGCGCACACGCTGGTCGAGCGTCATGCCGGGACCTCGATCCATCCGCGCGGGCGCGGTAACAACGTGCGCACGATGGAGCTGTTCCGCGGGGCGGGGGCGGGAGAGCGGATCCGTCAGGCGGCCTCGGTGCTGTCGGGCAACAACGGGATCCTGCAGGTGCCGAGCCTGGCCGGCGGCCGCGATGAGGGCGAGTGGCTGTTCAGGGAGATCGACCCCGGCGGGGGGCTGGCGCGTTTCAGCCCCGCCCAGTGGTGTCTGTGCAGCCAGAACAATCTGGAGCCGGTGCTGCGCCACAGTGCGCTCGAGCTGGGCGGGGATCTGCGGTTCGCCACGGAGCTGATGTCCTTCGAACAGGACTCCGAGGGGGTGACCGCACAGGTCAAGAGCCGTGAGAGCGGTGAGCATCTGACGATCCGCGCGGACTATCTGGTGGCCGCGGACGGGCCGCGCAGCCCCGTCCGCGAGCGTCTGGGCATCGCGCAGAGCGGCCCGGGCGACCTGTTTCACAACGTGAGCATCACCTTCGTCTCACGTTCCCTGGCCGACGTCGTCGGTGACCGGCGTTTCATCGTGTGCTACCTGACCGACCCGCAGGCCGACGGGGCGCTGCTGCCGGTCGACAACACCGAACGCTGGGTGTTCCACGCGCCGTGGCACCCCGAGCGCGGCGAGACGCTGGAGGAGTTCACCGACGAGCGGTGCGTGGCACATATCCGGCGGGCGGTGGGCGTGGCCGACCTCGATGTGGAGATCACCGGCAAAGCACCGTGGCATGCCGCCCAGCGGGTCGCCGAACAGTACGCGCAGGGGCGGGTGTTCCTGGTGGGGGACGCGGCCCACGAGATGCCGCCGACCGGCGCGTTCGGGTCCAACACCGGCATCCAGGATGCCCACAACCTCGCCTGGAAACTGGCCGCGGTCCTGCAGGGCTGGGCCGCGCCCGCACTGCTGGCGTCCTACGGCACCGAACGGCGGCCGGTCGCCGAGGCGACGAGCAACCGCGCCTCGGCACGCTCGGCCGAGCACAGCCACCCCGGCTACGCCCCGGGCGTGGAGGCGGGCGGCCCTCCGGGACGCAAGGGCGGGATCCTCAACGTGGTCCTGGGCTACCGCTACCCCCACGGCGCGGTCCTGGGCGCCGACCCCGAACAGCCCGTCGTGCCCGACAGGCTGCACCTGACAGGCGAGCCCGGAACGCGGGCGCCTCACCTGTGGCTGCAGCGCGGCACCGAACGCCTCTCCACCCTGGACCTGTACGAACGGACGCTGGTGCTGCTGTGCGGGGCCGGCGACCCGGGCGGATGGCACACGGCGGCCGCGAACGTCGCCGAAGACCTGGCGGTGCCGCTGGCCGCCTACCGCATCGGCACCAGCAACGACGGTGGCGGTGGCGGTGAGGAGGGGGCCGACCTGGCGCCGTCGGACGGGCAGGACTGGGCCCAGGCCCACGGCGTCACCGAAAGCGGAGCCATCCTGGTACGCCCCGACGGGTTCGTCGCCTGGCGCTGTCCGCAGGCAGCCGAGGACCCCGGGGCGCAGCTGCGGGCCGCGGTGGGAGAAATTTTGGGACGGGAGTAACCGAAGGGCGGGAGCTCCCGGAGGGAGCGGGGGCCGGGCGGGAGCGGGGCCCGGAGGGAGCGGGGCCCGGGCGGGAGCGGGGCCCGGAGGGAGCGGGGCCCGGGCGGGAGCGGGGCCGTGGCCGCCGGAAGGGAGCGGCCGTCAGGCAGGAGCAGCCGTCGGACGGACGTAGCCGTCGGACGGGAGTGGTCCCCCGGGCAGGAGCGATCCCGGGTGGGAACGGGCCCCACAGGGCAGTTGCCGCCGGGCGGGAACGGCCCCGGACGGGAGCAGCCGTCGACGGCAGCGGCCCCCGGACGGAAGTGGCAGAGACCGCATATGAGGGCACGTTGCTAGGTGCCCGGTTGCTTGGTGCCCGGTTGCTCGGCGCTTGGTGCCTGTTGCTTGGATTGATGCCCCCTGCTTGGTGCTCGTTGCTTATCGCCTCGTCCTCAGCGCGCTCACAGCGCCGCAGGACCGGCGGCGCGGGACGAGGCGGCGGGGGCTGGGATGGCAAGGGCGGGGGCTGGGATGGCAAGGGCGGGGCGGCGAGCCGTCAGGTCCGGTACCCCTTGCTCGCGTACAGGGGCAGGGGGGCTGGGGGACGTGTGCGGGCCGTCAGCCCCGGGGATGCGCCGGCCTGTTGCGCACACGGTCGTAGCGGGGCTGCGGCGGATGCAGGTGCCGTTCGCGTCCGCCGCAGGTCCGGCCCCCGGGCTCCGGCGCACGCGGGAGGGCCAGGGGGTGTCCCTCTGCGTTGGGCCAAGGTCCAAGGCCAGTAGGTTCGTGCGGTCAAGGACGGGCTGAGCCATAGGGGTGTGCATGAGTGATAGCCAGGTCACGATCAAGCTCACGAGTGACGAGGCACTGGTGCTGTCGCACTGGCTGGAGAAGCTCCAGATGACCGACCTCAGCCGAGTTGTTGACGATCCGGCGGTCTGGGCACCGATTCATCGAATCGCAGGAACGCTCGACGAGACGGTTCCTGCACTGTTCGCGCCTGACTATGACCAGCGGCTGGAGGCCGCTCGTCAGCGGCTTCGGCCGGAGGGCTGACCGGGCGCTCTGGACTCCTCACCTGGCCGCAGCCGGTCGGGGTTCGTACAAGGTTCCGTCGCGGAACATGCGAAGAGGACATCGGCCCGGCGGGGCGAGGCAGAGCAGAGCCTGGGTGTGATGCTTGCCCTGGGCGATTTTCTAGCCGTAGTAAGCCCGGGATGCCGGGTCGCCCAGGGCTGCGAACGCGGAGAGGAAGAAGGCCAGCTTGAGCTGCTTGTTTCCCCGCCTGGAGGTTGTTCGCCGCGGATCGAAGACCCTGAACTGCGGGTCGCGGGGGCGAGTCCTGCGTAGGCGGCGAGGTGCCCGGGTCAGGACAGCCGGATGCTGCAACCGCGGCCCCAGCACGCGCTCCAGGACCGGGGGATCTGGGTGAGCAAGCCGTGCAGCCTGCTGGCGACCGTTGCCTCGCCGGCCGGGTCGTCGTCGAAGCGACGATCATCTCCAGCTCGGCGCTCGTCTCGTCCTCGCCGTCGACCGCCCGCAGCGTGTGCGGCATCGCGCGGGCAGCGTCCGCGATGATGAACGCGTCCTTCGCGTCGGTCTTTGCCTCGCCAGGTAGAGGTCGGCGATCCGCCGCATCGTCAGGCCGGGCAGGTAGGCGACCGGGCAGCCCATGTCTCTTGCGACCGCCAGCGGTGGGGCGCCGGTCGAGGCCGGCTGGTCGACCACGACCAGTACCGTTCCGTGCTCGGCCTGGAGCTTGGGTTCGGTGTTGGTCAGGCGCTTGTCGAAGGCTTTCTTCCCGGCCGGGGTGACGGCGGCGGCGGGGTGTTCTCCCTTGCCGACGTCCAGGCCGAGGGAGACGTCGATGGTGCTGGTGTCGATCACGTGCAGGCCCCTCGATCACGCTTTCGTCCGGCCTTGCCTCGGCACCGAGCTGCCACATGAACGTTACGGAGAGCTTTTCCGGCCCTGGGTGAGACCGGTGCCCGAGCCCCTCATCAGCGTGCCGTCGATGCCTCCGGCCCCGGTGACAGACACCCCCCGGGATCATCAACCGCGACAAGCGGGGAAGTCATGCCGGACCCGAAGGCCGGAGGCCCCATTGCGGAGCCACGAAGAAGGTGACGGGGGGCCGGCCGGGCCCGCCGCCCTTGCGGGTGCGCATCCGGCTCACGGCGCCGGCGCGGGGGCGCGGTTTTCGTCTGCCCGGACACACACCGGGCGAGCCCGGGCGGCGCCGCCGGAGCGGCAACGACGGCAGAGGGACGCGGTGTTACGGGGGGGCGGCGCGCGGCGGCGGGCCGGTGGATCATGTGCCGAGGCGCAGGCCGGAGACGGCGGAGTCGAAGACGGGCCGGTAGCGGCTCCCCTGCTCGTCCGGTGCGCTGAGGTAGACGACGTACTGTGTGCCGTCGGCGTCCGCAAACGCCACCACCGCGGCCCGGAACTTCCTCGCCTTGTCCTGGAAGGTGAACTCCCCAGCCGCCGGGTTCTGCGCGCACTGTCGTGGCCGCCATCCTGACGGGCGTTCGTAGCCCGGGTTGGCGCGGCGGGTCTGCGCCTCCTCGGTCATCTGCCAGTGCCGCAGGACATCGGAGCCCGCGAACCCTGCGCCGTTGAACCGCAGTCCCTCGAGTCCGGAGGGGTCGACGTAGACGACTTCGCCGCCGTCCAGTTCCTTGCGTGTCCCGCCGTCGGGAACCGGCAGCCGCAGGCCGCTGCTCTGGTGCTCCAGGCGGTAGCCGGCCGGCAGCGGGGACGGCGAAGGCGCGGAGATACTCGGGCCGGGCCGGCGGGGACTCGCGCCGGCGGTGAAGGCAGCCGGCCATCCCAGCGCGGCGCCTGCCGCGTAGGCGGCGACCAGGTTCCGCGGCCCCGCATCCACCAAGGGCACAAGCCCTGGCCACGGCCTGACGGAATGCCAGACGCGGCGCAGCCGCCGCGCCACGCCGGGTGTCCCCACGGCCGGGAGCGGCGGATCGGAACCGGCTGTGGCCCGGTCAAGGGCCCGCGCGCTGCGGACCCTTGACCGGGCCGGACGACGGGCCCCGGGGCGGCCGGCCAGGCCCGCCGGAGAACAACCAAGGCACAGCGGGCGGGCCGTCGCCGGCAGGGCCTTGCGCACACGGCTCCGGCGGGCCGGCTCACGGGAAAAACGAGTGCCCGCCCCCGTTCTCGTCGAAAGGGGGCGGGCAGCCGCCCGCCCCCACCGCAACGCCGGGGGGCTGGCGATCGCTGCCGGCCCCCTACTTTTTGCCGCACACCGGCCTCGGCCTGGGCCTGGGGAAGTGTCCCTGCGGCAGCGGGCGCCCGGCAGCACGCGAGAACAGCACACACGACCCGCGGAGCCCCCGGGCGGGGGCCCGGGGGCTCCGCGGGCCCCCGGGCGGGACGCCCCGGCCCTATCCGGCGGCCGGGTCAGCCCCGCAGCGGGGCTGCGAACATACTGGCCGCGTTGTAGCCGGAGTGCGGATAGGCGGCGCCCCAGCTCACCGCCTCGGGCTGCGTCCGGGGAAAGTCCGCGGCCACCAGCGTCGCCAGATCGAAGTACGCCCGGCGGGTCCTGGGCTTCATCTGCTCCAGATCGACTTCCGAACCCGTGGCCAGGTGCTCGTCGAACGGAATCATCACCACACCCCGGCAGCGGGCACGGAAATGGTCCACGACGTCGTTCACCCGCACCATCTTGCTCTTCTGACGGGCCTCGGAGATCACCGTGATACTCCGCTGCACCAGATCGTCGTAGTGATGCGCACTCAGCCAGTCCAACGTGGTACTGGCACTCGTCGCACCGTCCACACTCGGCGTGGCGACCACGATCAGCTGATCCGCGAAATCCAGGATCCCCCGCATCGCACTGTGCAGCAGACCCGTCCCCGAGTCGGTCAGCACGATCGGATAGTGCTGCCCCAGACAGCCGACCACCTGACGGTAGTCCTCATCGTTGAACGCCGTGGACAGCGCGGGATCCGCCTCGTTCGCCAGAATCTCCAGACCGCTGGGAGACTGCGAGGTGAACCGCCGCACCGCCATGTAGTTGTCGATGTTCGGAAGCTCCGCCACCAGATCACGGATCGTCGCGCTCGTCTCACAGCGCACCCGCCGACTGAGCGTCCCCGCATCCGGATTGGCATCGATCGCCACCACCCGGTCCTGGCGCTCCGTGGCCAACGTCGCACCCAGAGCCGTCGTCGTGGTCGTCTTGCCCACACCCCCCTTCAGACTGATCACAGCGATCTTGTGGCACTGCATGACCGGCGTCCGCAGGATCGCCAGCTTCTGCTCACGCTCCCGCTCCGCGTTCCTGCCACCGATACGCAGCCGGCTCAGCCCACGCCGCTCCCCCGGCCGGCCCCGCAGCAAACGGTCCGAAGACAGCTCCAGCGCCGCACTACGCCCCAGCACACCCCCACGGCCACCCCGCTCCCCACCCGGCCACCCCGCCCCGGCAGGAACCGGCCCACCGAAACGCTGCCCCATCCCGACCTGCCCGAAGGGATAACCCCCACCGCCGAAGGACACCGGCCCCCGCTCCCCACCCGGACCGTACATACCACCCTGCCCACCACGCGCCTCCGCGCGCAGCCCCGCCTGCGGCTCCCCCCGCAACACCACCTCACCACGCTCCTCATCCCCCACCACCCCCTGCACAGACTCCGCAGCAGCACCACCCGAAGCCGGCGTCACCAGCCCCGCCCCCTCCACACCCTCCCGATCGGACACACAACCATCCACACGACCACCCCGGTCATCCCGGCCATCCCGGTCATCAGACACGATCAACCCTTTCGCAGAAGCAACGGACCTCACACACACCCCAGACACCACACCCACACCAGCAGCGGTCACCGCACCAGCACGCGACACCACAACTGCACGCGACACCGCACCCTCGCGGGACACCACACCAGAACGGGACACCGCACCCGAGCGGGACACCACAGAGGCAGGGGCTACCGCACCAGGGCCGGTCTCCGAAGGAGCACCAGACACCGCACCAGAACGGGTCACCACACCGGCAGGGGATTCCGCACCTGCGGGCGGCGTGCCGGATATCAGACCGGCAGCAGAGCGGCGAGCCTCCACCGCAGAGGCAGGGGCCACCGCACCAGAGCGGGACACCACAGAAGCGGGAGTTGCCGCAGAAGCGCCGGTGTGCACATCAGCACGGGACACCGCACCCGAGCGGGTTACCGCACCGGCAGGGACTACCGCACCAGGGCCGGTCTCCGAAGGAGCACGAGTTGCCGCAGGAGCACGGGACGCCACACCGAAGCGGGTTACCGCACCGGCAGGGGTTCCCGCACCGGCGGGCGGTGTGCCGGGTACCGGGCCGGCCACCAGACGGCGGCCCTCCTCCCCAGCGTGCGGTGTGACCGGGGCCTGGCGGCGGGGCAGGGCCTGCTCACGACGCAGACCACCAGGCGGCACCGTCGTAAACACCGGCCCCACCGCCACCCCACTCCTGGAAGACTCCCCCGCACCCGCCACCAGCCGCGACACCCCCTCCCCTGCAGGGCGGACAGCACCACCCCCGCCCCGCCCCACCACCACACCGCCGCTGGTGTGGCTTGCGCCCTGCCCCAACGCCACACCGCCGCCGCTGCTGGTGTGGCTTGTGCCCGGCCCCAACGCCAGGCGCGCACCCGAACCGGCAGGCAACGCACGCGCCACCCGGCCCGTCCGGGACACAACCCCGCCACCCCTGCCGTCCCACACCCCCTCCCCCCACCCCGACGGGGCGAAAGACCCCGCAGGAACAGCCCGCACCAGCGACCCGTCCGCAGCAAACGCCAGACCAAACGATATGAACTGCTCCACCGTCAGGACCTGCTTATCCCCCCGCCACCCCCACCCCCCCGCCGCCCCCGCATACCCGGCCGTCGCATACCCGGCGCGGTAACCCGCACCGGCCTGCAACACACCCTGCACCTCCGGCGGAACCTCCAACCGGCTCCGCACCCGAAACTGCCCCGCCCGCAACCCCTCACTACGCTGCAACTGCACCTTCAACGGACCCACAAACGAATACCGCTGCTCCTCCGCATAATCACGCAACCTGCCCACCAGCTCCTGGCCCAACATCACCAGACACGCACTCTGCAACTCGTGATCACCCGGAGACAACTCCACCACAAACCCATTCGGCACAATCGTGCAGTCCCGATCCCAGATCCGCGCGTTCACATCACACTCACGCCGCAACGCCCCGATAAACTCCATAGGCTGCACCGCCGACTTGAACACCCGCGCAAACGTCCCGTTCACCACAGCCTCGAAACGCCGCTCGATCCTGCCCAGCGTCCCCATCACAGCCTCCGGGCTACCCAGCCACCCAACACGGGCAGAACAACACAACACCGATAGTAGCAATATAGCCACAATCCGTGATTACCCATGGCGTGTCGCCCCAATTCACCACAACAGCCCCCCCACCACAGAGGCACGACAGGGCGGCAGGGCGGCAACAAGACCCAGGCCCGCGGACCTCAACCCGAAAACCTCAAAATTCACCCGCGCGGCAGAACAGAACGCCAGCGTGCGTCAGCCCGTCCTGCTCGCGCGCCACTCGAGCGCTTGCGGGGTCTCGCTGAACTCCACCAGGTGTTCTCCCGCGAAGCGCTCCAGCGCGGTGCGCACTTCTGCCGGGGTGACGTAGAAGAATTCTTTCCTGCTGTTGACGCGGTTGACGCGCCGGTCGGCGAATTCTTGGTGGAGTCGGGTTTCCAGGCCGACGGCGTCCTTGCTGAAGAGCAGGGCGTGGACGTCGAAGCGAAAGGGGACCGCGGCGCCGCTGAGTTCGTAGACGCGGTCGAGGGGTTCGAGGCGTCTTGTCATGCCGATCTTGACGATGCTGTCTCCGAAGGCGCCGATGTTGGAGACGACGTAGACGTAGCCGGTGCGGACGTTCGCCGCCCGTGCGTCGACGTCCTGGAGAGTCTGCTGAATCTCGGCGAGCTTGGCCTCCATGTCGCGCACCGCCTCGTCATTACCCTGCGCGCGCAGGCGTTCGAGGGCGGCCTCGTAATGGTTGAGTTCCTTGTGCAGCTTCTCTCGTGCGCGGTCGAGTTCGCGCTGGGCGGCTGCCTCCTCGCGTTCGCGGGCTCTCGCCTCGCGCTGGGCTTCCTTCTCCTCTTCCTTCTTGTGCAGGAAGTCCGCTGTCAGCTGGAGTTCACGGACGCGGGCATCGTGATAGGCGTCGGAGATGCGGATGTGCATGGTGGCGCCGAGTCTGGCGATGGTCTCCCGGCTCTTGTAAAGGCGGTCGACCAGCGAAGTCAGGCGGTGGGGACGCATGGCGCGTACGGCGTAGTCGGCCTCCGCGTTGTAGGCGCGGAGCATCAGCTTCGAGAAGTCGCGGATCATCTTCCGGCCCTCGCGCGCGGAGCCGTTGACTGTCCAGTCCGTGGCCGCGAGGACCGCCTGATCATTGCGGGCAAGGTCTTTGATCTCGGCCTTCAGCGAGTCCAGGCGGCTGCGGTACGCGATCGCGTCGTGAAGCTGATGACGGTAGGCGTAGATTCCGGCCTCTTGCAGCAGGACGGTCTCGTCGGTGGTGACGATCCGCGCGCGCAGCTCGGTCAGGCGGGTCTCGGCCTGGTAGATCTCGCCTCGGTGCCGCTCTGCTTCGGCGCGGGCCTTCTCAGCGTCTTTGGCGGACTGCTTGACATCGCTCTTGATGTCCTTGACGACCTGGCGGGCCTCCTCGACGATCGCTTCGGCCTGTGCCCGCCCCTGCGCCAACAGCTCGGCCGCTTCCTGGCGTGTGCGTTCCACCAGCCCGGCGACCTGGGCGGCGTCCGCGCCGTGGGCCTGTGCGATCCACGCCCTCAGATCTGCGAGCTCGCTTGTCTCATCGCGTCGCCGGCGGCCGAACCAGCCCCGCTTTCGGCCGGCGGGAGTCTCCGGCTGAGGCACGTACTGATGGGGTACGGTCCCGGTCACCGAAGCGGCGTCGGGAGACTCGGCCAGCCACATCTGCCAACCCGGTGGGGGCGGCGGCCATGCGGGGTCGGGCTGCCAGCCGACCGGGGGCACCCAGTCCTGAGGCAACGGCCAGTTCGGTGGCGGGTTGAACCGGTAGCCGCTCACACTCACTCGTACACTCCCCCACTCCCCACCCCATACAGCCTGGTGGCACACCCTCAGGACCTCTCGCGATCATGCCCCGCAGGCTGCCGGGAGCACGGCCGATCACGAACATCGGCGCAAAAGGCACCTTGGCCGGTGCCCCCTACCCCCTTCAGTACGCGCCGGGTCGCCGGCCTGAGAGCTCGGGGAACGACTCGCGCTGGTGGACGGGCCAGGTGCGGAGGGTGGGGGCACGGAACGGGAGTCTTCCGGCGAGGCGGACGCGGACGTGGCCGGTCTCGCCGGCGGCGAGGAGGGGGGCCTTTCGGTACCCGTGGTCACGTTCCCGTGCTCCCGGTGGTCCGCTCGACCGGGATCCACAGCTGGGAGTCGGTGGCGGCGCCGAGCTCCACCGGGTGCGTCCGCAGCAGTTCAGGGCCCGGTCGGCTCGCGTACGGGTTCGAGGGGAACCACTGGGTGAACACGTCCCGCCACAGTGCCTGGAGTGCGCTCGGGTAAGGCCCGTGGTTGTCGAAGACCGCCCACGTCCCGGCCGGCACGTCAAGGGCGTCGAGCTCCTCAGCGACCGTTTCGTGGCCGGTTGCCGCGCCGATCCAGTAGTCCACCTCGGCGCCCTCCTCCCGGCTGTCGGTGAGGTACACCGCCGCCGACAGGATCCCCTCCGGCTCCCGGTCGGCGAACCCCTTCATCCGTGTGACGGACAGTTCGTCCAGGCCTTCCAGGTGTGCCGCGGCGGCGGCGTTCACGCCCTCGTGCACGAGCGGGACGCGGGCCTTCCTGCCGACGATGCGGAACGGCTCCTTCTCCACGATCCGGTACCGCATGGTCGTGCTGCCTTCGACGACGACGCGGAAGGACATGCGCGGCTGCGCCGTGAGCACCGCACCCGTGCGCCGGGCCTCGCCCGGTCCGATGCCGTGCACCGAACGGAACGCCCGGGCGAACGCCTCGCCCGAGCCGTAGCCGTACCGGACCGCGATGTCGAGCAGCGTCGGCTGCCCGGCCAGCACCTCGGCGCCGGCGAGCGTCATCCGCCGGCGCCGCACGTAGACGGGCAGCGGCATCCCGGCGAGAGCGGAGAACAGCCGCCGGAAGTGGTACTCCGACACCGCGGCGATCCGGGCCACCTCGGCCATGTCGATCTCCTGGTCGAGGGATGCCTCAAGATGGTCCAGCGCCTGATTCAGCCGCTCCAGCACGCGTGTCAGCCTTCCTTCCGATCTCTCCCCCGCAGGAATGCCCAGCCTTTCAAGCGGACGCGGCGGCGGCGCCCGAGCTCAGGCCGTGTCGTGTGCCGCGTACGGCCCGCAGACCGCTTGCACGGCGGAGAGAGCTTGCCTCGCCCTACGGACCATGCCTCGTCTCGTCGCGGCCCGCCCGACATAACCGGGCGGGAATTGTCGGGCGGGAGGCCCGGCGTCGCGCCAGGCTCGTGACCATGACCGATATCAAGGGAATGACCGATATCAAGGGAGTGTGCGAGCCCCGATTCGCCGCGGTTCGTGAGGCGCTCGCGGCCTCGCTCGCGAAGGACGATGTCGGCGCCTCGGTCGCCGTCCATCTCGGCGGCGAGCCGGTGGTCGACATCTGGGGCGGCTACGCCGACGCGGACCGTTCCGTCCCCTGGGAGCGCGACACCCTCGCCGCTGTGAACTCGACGACCAAGAACATGACAGCCCTGTGCGCGCTGATCCTGGCCGACCGGGGCCGACTCGACCTATCCGCGCCCATCGCCGACTACTGGCCCGAGTTCGCGGCGGCGGGCAAGGAGCACGTACGGGTCCGGCACGCGCTGTCGCACACCGCGGGACTACCTGACCTGGCTGGTCTGACGGCGGTCGAGGAGCTCTACGACTGGCAGGGCGTGACAGCGGCGCTGGCCGCCCAAGCTCCCGAATGGGAACCGGGAACGGCCGCCGGCTATCACGCGCTCACCTTCGGGTTCCTCGTCGGCGAGGTCGTCCGCCGCGTCACGGGCCGCAGCCTCGGCGCGTTCTTCGCCGAGGAGGTCGCCGGGCCGCTGGGGGCGGACTTCCACATCGGGCTCCCGGCCCAGCACGACCGCCGCGTGGCACCGCTCATCCCGCCGCCGTCCCTGACCGACGAGTACGCCTCCAGCGCACCTGCCGGGCCGGACGGCGCACGCCGGGAGTACACCGGAGCCGCGGTCCGGGTCGGGGACGTCAACTCCGTGGCCTGGCGCCGTGCGCAGCTCCCCGCGGTGAACGGATTCGGCAACGCTCGGTCCGTCGCCCTGGTCCAGTCGGTGCTGGCGAACCATGGCTCGGCCGGCGGGGTGCGACTGCTGTCCCCGCAGGGCTGCGAGCCCGCCTGGCGGGAGGTCTTCCGTGGTGAGGACCGCGTCCTGCGGACACCGATGTCCTGGACCATGGGCTTCGGCAAGTTCGGCAACACCTTCGGCTGGGGAGGGTGGGGCGGTTCGCTGGTGGCGAGCGACCCCGACGCGCGCATGACCGTGGCGTACGTCATGAACCGGATGGTGGACCGAGACCGACGGGAGGACAACCGCGGCATGGAGATCGTCATGGCCGCCTACAGCGGACTGCGGTGACGGCCCGCCGCGGGCGGGCGGCTGATCCCCTGTCGTGACCTGCCGACGGCGTCCTCTCCACCCGCGGCCTCCCAGTACCCCAGGACCGGCTCGGTCCGATCCGACACGGCGCGCTCTCGCGGGGCGGTCCGACGCCGTCCCCCACGGGCCGCCGACCGTGGACGGGACTGACCGGACGGAAACACGTCTTGACCCGTTATAGGGAGGATTGCGAGGGAAAGCGTGTTGCGTCAGTGTCCAGGACAGGACCGATGCTCCGTCCTGGCATCCCGGATCGAGAGGTGGACCATGACGACGGCGCGACAGATCATGACCGAGGGAGCCGAATGCATCGGCGCCGAGGAGTCGGTGCTGGAAGCGGCGAAGAAGATGACACGGCTGGGCGTCGGGGCGCTGCCCATCTGCGGTACGGACAACAAGCTCAAGGGCATGCTCACCGACCGGGACATCGTGGTGAAGGTGCTCGGCGAAGGCAAGGACCCGGCGGCGTGCAAGGCCGGGGAGTTGGCGCAGGGGGAGGCCGTGACCATCGGCGCGGACGACGACGCCGCGGAGATCCTGCGCACCATGACCGAGCACAAGGTCCGGCGGCTGCCGGTCATCGACGGGCACGACCTCGTCGGCATGGTCGCTCAGGCCGACGTGGCACGGGCCCTGCCGGACCCGAAGGTCGGCGACCTGCTCCAGGCCCTCTCCACGGACTGAGGCGCCCTGTCTCACCTCGCTCGGGATCGCGCGGTCGCGCCCCGCGGTCCGGAGCGAGCCTTCGTACGGACGACAGGGCGGACCGCTCGGGCGAGGCCGAGAGGCTGCTGCTGCGCGCACCCGGGAGACGGCTCGGGCAGGAACGGAGCGCCTGTCTCCCGTTTCGTGGTGGAGGAGATGCCGCACGCGCCCCGCCCGGTCATGCGTCGTCGCCGGTCCTGACGTACACCTGGAGCCGGGTCTCGTCGACGCGATCCCAGTCCACGGCCAAGCGGAAGCGCTGATGTGTCTCCAGCCGTTCGGGATCGGCCTGCCCCTGCCCGCGCCACACTCGAGCGTCACCGGAGTTCACGAGCTCGGCGACGGCGAGGCGGACGTCGTCGGCCCGTTGGCCGGTGGCGACGGCCAGGCGGTCGAGGGAGGTGAAGATCTCCTCCGGTGCGCCCAGGTCGTCGGTCAGATGTCCGATCAGCGCGCTGATGTACGGGCCGGTGTGCTCCGCGCAGTGGAGCGAATCGAGCCGTTGGGTGAGGTCGGCGTTCAGGGGCAACAGGTCGCCGGGGCGCGGCAGCGTGGCGGGCATGGACCATCGGGTGCCGGCCGCCGTCTGCTCCTGGTATGCCAGACCCCAGGTCAGGTAGAGCTCGGACAGGTCCCGCACAGTCGTCGGCACCGGAAGACCCGCGGACGTGAGCACGGCACGTAACTCGCTCCAGCGCTTGGCCTCGGATGCCTGGCGTCCCTCCGGCTCTTCCTCGGGATCCTCCTCCGAGTCGGGCCAGAAGAAGGTGAGCGCACTGTCGAGGTCGCCGCCGAGCATGTTCCAGTCACCGTCGAAGAGCTCTTCCAGGAGGTCGTCCAGGGAGCCGGTGAAGCCGGGCTGGCTCGCGGTGGCGATCAGCATCGCCAACGGGAAGCTCTGGCACGGCAGGACGTGTTGCCAGCCCGCAGTCCACCAGTCGTTGTGCACCGCCAGGTCCCGGCGCGGCCCGGGCACGAGTGGATCGTCAGTCATCCGCAGCTCTTCCTCGAAGGACGGTCAAACTCCGATCAGCTTACGCATTGTTGCGCATGAGATACGGAGCGTTCGCAAGGATGGCCGGCCCAGGGTGGGTGAGGCGCGCCCGGCATCCGCAGCGTGCCGGCGTCCGCGCCTCCCGGCGTTCCGCTTCCCGCCACCGCTCCCTCGACGACGAAGGCGCCTCCCTGGCTGGGAGGCGCCCTCTGGGGTCATCCGGTCAGGCGGTCGGCAGGTCAACTATCCGGCTGACCCTCAGACGCATTCCTGCGTGGGGCTCACGGGCGTCCAGTCCGACGGGCCGTGCCTGTTCACCGCCCGGACCTGGTAGCACTGCCGCTCCGCCGGCTGGCCGGTGAACGTGACCGATGTGGTGTTCGGGCCCACGCTCAAACTGGTGTTGAGGGTGCTGTTGCGGATCTGGAAGTGCGTTTCGTCGGTCACCACGTCCTCCCAGTCCACCCGTACCCGGGAAGGATCCGCGGGGTTGGGCCTACTGGCGACCACGCCCGAGACCGCGGCGGGGCGCCCTGCTCCCATACCCGAACCTGTCGCGTGCCTCAGGTTGAAGGTCACCGAAGCTCTGTCGGGGGAGAGCGCTTCACTGTTACGGGCGGACAGTTGCGCGCCCGTCAGGGTTCCGCCCGGGCGCATGCCCTGCTGGATGCCCTCGGATTGGCCGTCGAGGTCGTTGGTGAGGCAGCTCGATCCTTCGAACAGCCGCAAGGTGGGCGATTCGACGACCATCTCGTCGTTTCTGAGTTGGAGGTGGACGCTCAGTTCGCCCCTGGTCTGGTTGGCCACGCAGTGCGAAGTGGTCAGCGTGGTCGTCGGGTTGTCGTGGGTGAGGCGGACCTGCCTCCTGAAAGTGAAGGCCTGGGTCGTGTCGTCGTCGAAGACGCCACCCGCGTTCGTCACCGTCATCGTTCCGGTCAGGGAGATGGTGTGTGTGGTGGCCGCGGAGGCGGGCGGGGCCAGCCATACACACAGCAGGGGAATCGGCAGAGCCGCAGCGGCGGCGGCGCGTCGCAGCCTCATCGCAACACCTCGCGATCGATGGAGCGGGCAGTCGGAGTTCCACGGGGACGGGGAATCGGTTGCCGGGATGAAGGCTTTCTCCTCCCGCTCTGGGCGGAGAAGCGCACCAGAAGGGTGGCCGTACCTCTGTGGCGCCGGACTCGGCCACGGTGCTCCCCTCCAGCATGCAGAGGTCACCTCGCCCCCGCACCCGCAGATCGGTCGCGGCGAGCGGGCATGGGCGCGAGAGGGCCGGGCTGGGCCGATCCGGCCCGGGCTCTGCCCCGTGAAGCGGCGGCCCGGCACAGGCCTTGCGGGTCCGGGCCGCCGTGCCCCGGCAGAGCCCCTGCCGCAGCGGTGACCTCCGGTCAGACCCAGGCAGGCGGTCGAGGCGGTTCGGCTCGCCCGGCGGGCCAGGCGGGGCGGGGCGGGCCGGACCGGTTTAGTCCGGTCCCGAGCGTGGAATGACCGCGCCTGGCCGGGAGGATCCAGAACGGCCGAAAGGATTCACAACGGCCGCGAGGATGGGGCGGCGCAGGCCCGCTTCCCGCCCGGCAGCCGTCCTCGGTTGTCGGCGATGACCCGGTAGACGACATGGGCGATCCAGCGCACCGGCGCCAGCGAGAGAACCGCTCCCAGGACCGCCCATCCCCCTCCGGCACGCAGCAGGAGTTTCGCCACGGCCTGGGCCCCGCCGTAGACGGCACCGACGGGGGTCACCCACAGCGCCTCGTACTCGGCTCGTTCCTGCGGAACGCCGAGAAGGGCCAGGTCGGCCGACTGCCATGCGGTGAACTCACAGGACGGGTGGAGCAGTCGCCGTGCGGCCGCGGCCGATGCCGTGCAGAAGCCGCAGTCACCGTCGTAGACGAGTACCGGCCGAGTTCTCATGACCCCATAGTGCCCCGTCACGGACCAGCCCCCCGTAACGCACGGCGTCTGCGGACGCGCGACATCGGCCCGGTGGTTCCGTACGCCGAGGCTCTGGACTCCGGCGCCTCCTCGCCGGCGTGGAGCGCGGACGGGCATACGTGGGGGCCCTGCCGGACCGGTGGCACCCGCCTGGTCGGCGTCCGCGCCGGACCCGCCTTCCTGGGACCCCACGCCGCGCGCTGGTCGGCTCAAGCCTCCTGACACGATGGGGCCATGATCATCGGCATGCCCCCTTCCCGCCCCAGCCCTCCGAGCGCTGCCACCCTCGCACGCGCCCTGTACGACCGCCCCGAGGCACATGCGGACGCGCCCGCCGTGCTCGTCGCGCCCTACCCGCCCGGGGCCGGGCGTGCGGCCCGGCGGGAGGCCCTGCGGCCGGTGTACGAAGCGGTGGCGGCGGAGCTCGGGCCGCCCACTCTGTACGGCGGTTCGGCCGCCGGCCCCAGCGTGCGCTGGCACACCGGGCCGCATGTGGTGCTGCTGGCGGGCGGCCCGGAGGGCGTCTCGCTGTCGGCGCACACGGTGTCGGACCTATACGGGCGCGAGTACACCGCCGTGGAGTCGGGCTCGGTCGGCTGGCGGCCGGAAGACCCGCACGGCTTCGACAGGCTTCCTTACCTGTGGCTGTTGCACCGGGGGCCGGAGCGCGACTGGCCGGCCTTCCGCTGGGACGGCCATCACACGGCAGCGTCCTGGCAGCACCTGGAGTCCTCACTCGAGCTGCTCCTGGACTCGTGGATGGAGCAGCTTCCGGTGCAGGTGGCGGGCGACTGGGCGTCGTTCGTCGTGGGGTGCTCGCGGGACTGGCCGCGGCATCTGCGGGTGGGCTACAGCCAGGACCGCGGGCAGTTGTCGCTGATGGTGGACCACCGGACGACGGCCGGGGAGCGGGGCTGGGAGGAGGCCATGCGGATGCGGGGCTGGCAGGTGCGCGACGGCGGCTGGTGGCGGGCGGTGTTCTCGGACGAGGACCCCACGGCGGCGCGGTCGGCGGCCCGGCTGCTGGTCGCCGACGTCCGCGGCCGCGGTTCGGTCTGCCCGGACGAGCTGGTGGCCTGGGAGCTGACGGTCAATGACCACGGCCGGTTGTGGCTGCCGGGCCTCGGCATGCCGGTGAACTGAGTCCGGCCCGGTTCCGGGTGAGCGTCGCCGCACCGGGGAGGCGTCGGCGGTTCTCGCCTCTGACGAGGCGGGCGGCCGGTCCGCTGCCCCGGATCGGGGGGCGGCCGGACCTCATTCCGCCCCTCCCCGGGTGCGCCGGCCGCCCGGCCCGGGCCGTCACGGTCGCAGTCGCAGTCGCTCGGAACGCCGTCGCTCGGAACGCCGTCGGCCTACGGCGGCTCTGGGTACGACAGCCTCCGTCGGGACCGTGTCCGTCGACGCGCGGTCTTCCGCGACCCGCTTCAGGCGGCCAGTGTCGCGTCTCCCTGCGAGACGCGCCGGGTAGCCGTGTAGCGGTCGAGCAGGGCGTCGGCCGCGAGCAGGGCCTCCTTGACGGTGCGCGCTCCGGTCATCACACACAGGGTGTATGTGGCGTCTTCGAGAGCCCTGCTGGTGAAGCCGGTGGGCCGCACGTCGTGTTCGATGCGGGCCTGAGCGAACCGGGCCAACACCGCGCGCAGGTCCTTCTCCGCCGGAAGGATCATGGTGATACCTCTCCCCTCACAACCCTCCCGCGGTGCGGCCGGCCGCACCGCGGGTGGTGACTGTCTCCATCGCGTCCTCGGTCAGGGTCCACACCCGGACACGGTCGGCAGAACGTCGAATGCCCCGCTTGGAGCGCTTCACTCCCCCGGGCTTCCGCAGAGGGCGGCGGCCTCCTCCACCGTCGCCCGCACCTGCAGCACCGTGTCGACTCCGGTGAGCTCGAGAAGGCGTCGCAGCTGCTGCGGCGGGGCGGCCACGCGGAAGTCGGCCGTCTGGTGGGTGAGGATCAGCAGATTCAACAGCGTCGAGTCCGCGAAGGTGATGCCGGAGGCGTCCAGCACGACCTTCCGGTGCTCCCCCGTCGCGGTGCGCAGCGCGTCCTTCAGGGGCGTGATCGAGTCCATGTCGTACGGGCCGCACGCGCGGACGACCCAGGCCCCCAGGTGCTCGTATTGCCCCACCGTGGTCTCGTCCAGTGCCCCGAGCCGGCTCTCGCCGGCATCAGCCGGGCGCCTCGCGACCGCCTCATCCGAAGACATCTCGGGCCCCTCCTTCGGCTCCCCCGGCCTTATCCTGTCATCCATTGCGCGAAAAGTATGTCACGTATCCGTTGTCCGGCAAAGAGAGTCCTTAGAATGCCGTTCATGGTTGAAGTGCCTGGATCTCACAGCGGATGGACGTTCGTCACCAACCACGCGCGCGTACTGGCGGCCATCGCCGACAACCCGAACGTCCGAATCCGCGACATAGCCGCCCACTGTCGGCTCACCGAGCGTGCCGTCCAACGGATCATTTCCGATCTCGAGCAGGACGGGTACCTCTCCCACACCCGCGACGGTCGTACCAACACCTACCGCATCGAGCCGGAGAAGGTCCTGCGCCACCCGGCGGAGGCCGGTCTGACCGTCGCCGCCCTGCTCTCCCTGCTCGTACAGGACGAGACCGACCGCATCGGGAGCCCGGGCAACCGGACCACTCGGCCGGGCGATGCCGGCCGTGCGCGGTAGGAGCGGACGAGGCACCGGTCACGGCGCCGCCCGGGATGCGGGACGAAGGCGCTGCCACGTCGGTGAGAGAGAAGCGCTCGGGCACGGCGCGGCCTCTTCCCGGCTGAGGGTCAGCGGCGGTACTCGTAGCGCAGGAGGCGGGAGCGGGCCTCCTGCTCGGTGGTGCCCAGGGCATCGGCGATCCGCTGCCAGGACATCCCGTCCGCGCGGACCGCGAGGTACGCCGCCGGAGGCCCGATCGCGGCGGCGATGGTCTCCAGCTCGCCCGCCGCCTTGACCGCGACGAGCGGTGCGTCGTCGACCAGCTGCTCGAGCCGCTGCCGCAGCCGGTGAAGCAGGTCGCTCACCTCCGTCGGCAACGGCACGGTCCGTGCCTCGACGTCGTCGAGATGGGCCTCCCAGTCCCGCTCGGCGTCCGTCGTGTCGTAGGCGTAGGGAACGCCTCGCTCGACCTCATCCCACCGGATCCGGTACGCCGTCCCTCCGCGCCAGCCGCATGCACAGGTCGCCCGGATCCGCTGCGCACGGGGCGCGCCGAGGATGCCGTCGTAGACCCACCAGTCGCGGGATTCACGGACGGGGTTCCCGCCTCCTACGCCGTACACCGGCCCTGGCTCACTCCCGTCCGGCAGGAGCACGCCCACGGCCCCCTCGTGTGCCGGAAACCCGTCCTTCTTCCACCCCACGGCCCCTCCCACATGTCAGCCGCCTCCACGATGCGCCACGAACGTACCCATCCGCCGCGGATCCGACGGGACGCGTCCCGACCGTGACCGTACGTCCAAGGTGACGGAGGCGAGGGGCGAGGGCCGGGATCGGGCGGGCCGGGGAGCGGGGGGCCGGATGGAGCAGCCGACGGGCGGGCCGGGCCGGTGGGTTCGATGCTGGGGCCGACTCGTCGGCCGGCGGCCTGTCCGTCCGGCCTAGCCTTGAGGAGGAGAACCGGTGTCGGCATGCTCTGGAGTCCGTTTCCGTTCGCGGCGTGCACGTCTGCGGGCGTCCGCCGCCGCCGTGGCCGCGTCCGTGGCGCTCGCGGTCCTCATCCAACCGGTGGAGGCGGCCGGCACGGTGTCGCCCAGCCCCTCGCCCTCGGACCGGGCGTTGCAGGAGCGGCTGGAGAAGCTGGTCCGCACGCCTGGAGGACCGCCCGGCGTGATCGCGCTGCTGCGGGACGGAGACCGGACGGCGGTCTACCGGGCGGGGGTCGCCGACACGGCGACCGGCCGCCCTCCCCGCACGGGCGACCACATGCGCATCGCGAGCGTGTCGAAGGCGTTCAGCGGGGCGGTCGCGCTGCGTCTGGTCGACCGGCGCAAGCTGGGCCTCGACGACACGATCGGTGAGCGTCTGCCCTCGCTGCCGGCCGCCTGGCACCGGGTGACGCTGCGCCAACTGCTGCAGCACACCAGTGGGCTGCCCGACTTCTCGACGGCGCCGGCGTTCATCGAGATCCTGCAGGCGGATCCCCGGCACCACTTCGACTCGCGGCGACTGCTCGACTTCGTGGCGGACGAGGGGCTCCGCTTTCCCCCGGGGTCCCGGTACGCGTACTCCAACTCCGACAACATCGCCGTCGCGCTGATGGCCGAGGCGGCCGCCGGGCAGCGGTACGAGCGCCTACTGGAGCGACTCGTGTACGCCCCCCTGGGTCTGCGGGAGACCAGTCTCCCCCAGGGCTACCGCATGCCGCGGCCCTACATCCACGGGTACGACGTCACGCCGCCCGCTCCGCCAGAGGACATCAGCGAAGCTCTCAGCGCCTCGGGCGTCTGGGCCTCCGGCGGGATCGTCTCGACGCCGAAGGACCTCAACGCCTTCATCCGCGCGTGGGCCGGCGGGCACGACTTCCTGTCGCCCGCCACGCGCCGCCAGCAGCGAACCTTCCTCCCCGGCGCCGCCTCCGAACCCGCGGGACCGGGTACCAACGCCGGCGGGCTGGCGATCTTCCGGTACACGACACGCTGCGGAGCGGTCTACGGCCACACCGGGAACTTCCCCGGCTACACCCAGCTCGCCGCCGCCACAGCGGACGGCAAGAGGTCCCTGACCTTCTCGATCAACACGCAGACCAGCAAGAGCGTCAAGCCCGAGCTCCTCGCCCAAGTCCGCGCGGTGCAGGAGGACTTCGTCTGCGCCTTGCTCCGACGCTGACCCGTCCACGGCATCCGGCCCTCGGGCAGCCGAGAGGCGGCCCGGGGCGCGGGGCCACCTGGAAGGCGGGGCGGAGGCGAGGGGTCAGAGGTCGCTGTCGATGCCGGTGACGGCCGGCGGGCCGAGCGGGACGTCGGCGGGCGGGATTCCGGCGTCCTGCAGCGCGGCCACGACGAGTCGGGTGGCGTCCAGTTCGGCTTCGTAGCGGTCGGGCGCGTCGACCTCGAGACGGACGGAGAAGGTGCCGTCCTCGTTCAAAGTGAGCAGGTCCAGGCCCTCGTTCTCACTGACGTCGGTGTGCTGGGAGGCCAGCTCCCGTTCGAGAGCCGAGCACGCCGAGTCGGTGATGCCGGAGAGGAACGTGCCGGGGACGGTGATGACGAAGGTGGTCATGGCGACTCCTCGCGTGGGAGGGAGCTTGAGTGACGTCCTGCTTCCCTGATTCTCCGTACTGAACCCGCCCCCGGCTTTCGTTCCGCCCGGCCGGGACCTTCGTCGTACACGGAAGGCAGAGGGCCGGCCGGCGCACAGCACGGCGCGGGGCAGGCGGGGACGGGCGTGGGGGTCATGCGCTCGCGTGACGGGGAGCGGCTGCCCGACGTGATCCGGCGTGGTGCGCGGGCCTGCGGGGCGCATCGGTGTGCAGGCGCCGGAGCCAGAGGGAGGCGGTGCCCAGCAGCCCGGCGAAGACGGCCAGGAGGAGTACGGAGACCCACATCTGCCGGCTCCCGGGATGCGTCCATCCCGTCCAGGCCGCCGCTGCCGCCCACAGCAGCGCGCCGGCGGTGTAGAAGGTACGGATCCGGCGCAGTTGCCGCGCGGCCCGCAAGGACATGAGGTGCTCGCTCGTGGTGCTCTTGGGTGCCATGCGGGGCCGTGTACCCCGGATCACGGCGATCCATCGGGAGACACGGCCGGGTATCCGGTTTTCTCACGGGTGCCGCGGCGGCGCCCATGGCTCGTCGGGGAGCTGCGGGCCTTCCAGGGCGCCTCGGAACCTGTCCTTCAGCGTGGGGGGTGGTGCCAGCACTTCCTCGCGGGTGTGCATGAGCCGGGCCGTGGTCACACGGATGTGGCACGTGCGGTGACGCTGCTTGAGGAGGACCACCCACGCCCCGTCCGGGGCGAGGAAGGCATGCCGGGCCGGTTGGTCCCCCGGGCGGGCATGCCGGGCGAGGAGTCGCGGCACATAGCGCAGGGCCGCGTCCTCGGCTGCCGCGGCGGCCTGGGCCTGTGGACCGGTGATGGGGTGCGTGGCGACCAGCTCCCATCGGTGCAGTTTCAGGTCGACGCCATCGGCACGCTGGGTCAACCGAGTGTCCTCTTCGATGAGGACGTACCACTGGTCGGTCATGGCCGGAGCCTATGCGCATGCCGGCGTGGGTAGTTGACGCTTCCCGCGGTCAAGCCGGTCGCCCGGACAGGAGGTCCCCAGGGGTGCCGGGTGAGTGTCGGTGGGAGCGGGGTCAGGCCGCTCGGCAGAGGGCCGCGGGGCCGGACGGGGCAGGGGTACGGGCGACGGTGGGGTGCAGGGGGCGGGCTGCGGAGGCGGTAGAGGTGGTGGTGGGTGTAGCGGGCCGGGGACGGTGGTGGGCGAAGACGACGAGGCGCAGGACGACGAACCGTGCGGCGCCGGCGAGTGCGGAGGCGGTGAGGTAGACGGTCTGCTCCAGCGTCGCGCCGGGCGCCGCCACCAGGTGCTGCAGCAGGAACATCGCCGTGCAGGTCACCACATAGGCGGCCGCCGCGGACCCGGCCGACTGCACGTGCTGGCGTCCTGTGGCCCATAGGCCCGTGCCGAAGGTGAAACGGGCGCCGAAGGTGAAGCGGGCATGGAGTTCGGTGGCCAGGAGCGTGGAGGCCACCGTGATCAGGGCGTTGGCCAGAATGAAGGGGATGAAGCCGGCGAGGGCTGTCACGGCGAAGCTGGAGCCGATCCCCACTCCCCCGCCGCAGAGCACGAAACGGGCGAAGGCGGTACGGGCGCCGGGGACTGCCTGGTGTCTGCTCTGTGCCGCTTCCATGATCGTTCCCCCGTCGTGTGATGACCCGCTGCGTGAACACGCGCGCCCCGTTCCGGCGTGCGGGACGGGGGATCCCCGGCCGTGGCTCCATCATGACGCATTTATGGCGCCATTGCGAGCTCTTTATGGCGCCATTGACGCGTGGGGTCATTTCTGCGCAGGTCAGAGGCCTCTTGCCATGGCGCCAGGACGGCCGGGATGAAGGCATGGGGCGGCCGTAGGGACTCCCCGGGCGGGGAGGAGAGGTGCGCGACCGGCGGGCCGGTCCACGAGCCCCTGGGCCGCGCTGTCCGCCCCTATGGGCGGGCGCGGCCCCCGCGGCCGGCCCGTTCCGAGCCGCCCGCGGGGGTGGGGCCCCGCCGGGCCGGTCAGCCCGCCAAGCGGGCGAACATGCCCGGCTCGTAGGAGCCTCCCTGGTTGTGCACGATCACGTTCATCCGGGTGGCCGCGTTGATCAAGGAGACGACGCAGACCAGCGTGCCCACCTGATCGTCGTCGTAGTGCTTGCGCACCTCCGCCCACGTCTCGTCGGACACGCCGCGATCGCCGAGCAGAGTGCCTTCCTCCGCCAGGGCCAGCGCGGCTCGCTCGGCGTCGGTGAACACCGTGGTGTGCCGCCAGGCGGCGACCAGGTGCAGCCGGAGCGCGCTCTCGCCGGCCGCCGCGGCCTCCTTGGTGTGCATGTCGAGGCAGAAGCCGCAGTTGTTGATCTGGCTGACTCGCAGCTCCACCAGCTCCCGCACCGCCTTGGGCAGCGTCGACCCTTCCAGGGCCGACGCGACGTTGAAGAACCGCTTGGCGACCTTCGCGGCGGTCGGGCTGTCGAACAGGTTGAAACGGGGTTCCATGACGTCGTCCTCACTCGTGGTGGCGCGTGCTGCTGCCGCACCGGACGACCACAAGACGCCGGCGGCCGCGCGCTTGTGACAGGGACGCGAGGTGGCCTATGTCACCGGCCCGAGGTGTCACAGAACGGAGGCCGCACGCCTCCGGCGCCGCAGCGCATCCGCAATCGCCGCCTGGTCCTGCCGCGCATGCGACAGCCCCGCCTCGCGTGGGCCGAGGGCGGGGCTGGGGTGCGGGATCCCCTCAGGACGGGTTCCGGTGCGCGGTGCGGGACGGGGCGTGGGACGGGGGCGGGTCAGCCCGCGGTCAGTGCCCCGCTCAGGGCCCGGGCGAACTCCGCAGGGGCGCCGTGCTGCCCGTACTCGCCCCCGAGGAAGCCTCCGTGAGGGCTCCGGAAGACCACCAGGTCGGTGCCCAGCTTCCGGGCGATCTCGGCCGCCGCCCGGGCCGGGAACTCCCCCACCGACTCCTCTCCCGCCGCCATGACCACCCGGGTCGCGGCGGATCGCAGCGCGGCGAAGTCGGGCCGGAAGCCGGTGCAGCCGAGCATGTTCTGCCCGAGCAGTGGATCGTCTCGCGCGCCGTCGTCCTCGGTGGGTAGACCGAAGGCCGCCGGATCCGGTGCCGGCTCCTCGCGCCAACCGTGGGGGAACGGCCCCTTGCGTCCGGCCGCGACGAAGAACTTGGCCATCGCGGGCCCCATCCCCTGGCGCAGGTAGGTGGCGTGGATGTCCTCGCACACCCGAGGACGGCCTCCCGGTCGGGCAGCACCCACGCCACCGGAGGCTCGTGCGCCACCAGCGTCCCCACCAGCTCGCCGTGCCCGGCCACCAGAGCCGGCGCGTTCACCGCTCCCCCCGCTGCTCGCGAACAGGTCCACGGGGCCGGCCCCCACCGCCTCGATCACCCGCCGCACATCATCGGCATGCTCCGGCGGAGTCGTCCGCGCGGCACCATCGGTACGCGGGCTGCGGCCCGTGCCACGCGGGTCGTAGGTCACGACCGTACGGTCGGCGAAGTACGTGGCGAGCGTGCCGAACCCCGCCGCGTCCATCGGCGAACCGACCAGCATCAGCGGACGACTCCCCACGCGCGTCGCATCGGTGCCGCCGAAGCCTGCGCCCATCGCCTCCCCGGGAGGCCGCTCCCGGCAGCCGCGGAGTACGTAACTCCTGTTGGGAGCCCGACCGGTGGGGCCGGCGGCCGCCCTCGATTGTCAGTGCCGGGTGAGACGGTAGAACCATCACGTCGGCAGGAAAACGAGGGGGAGCCGTCATGTCCGAAGGCCAGAACTTCATCAACCACGTCGCGCTGGTGCTGGACGCCAGTTCGTCCATGTCCCACCTGAGCCGCAAGGTCGTCGAAGTCGCCGACCAGCAGATCGAGTACCTCGCCCGCAGGTCCAGGGAGCTGGACCAGGAAACCCGTGTCACGGTGTACGTCTTCGCCGACACCGTGGAATGCGTCATCTACGACAAGGACGTGCTGCGGATGCCGTCCCTGAAGCAGCTGTACCGGGTCGGCGGCATGACGGCCCTGCTGGCGGCCGCACTGAAGTCCCAGCGCGAACTCGCACAGACCGCACAGCTCTACGGCGACCACAGCTTCCTCACCTTCATCCTCACCGACGGCCAGGAGAACGCCAGCCACCGCTGCCCCGACGCCCCCGCCACGGACCCGCGCGCCCTCGTCGCGGCCGTGGCCGAGATGGCCGAGACGCAGGAGCAGAACTGGACACTGGCCGTCCTCGTGCCGGACCAGATGGGCAAGCGCGAGGCGATGCAGTGCGGGTTCCCGAAGGACAACATCGCCATCTGGGACGCCACGAGCACACAGGGCCTCGAAGAGGCCGGACAGGTCATCCGGGAGGCCACCGAGAAGTTCATGGTGGGTCGCACCAAGGGCATCCGCGGATCAAGGGCGGTGTTCACCACCGGCGCGGAGACGGTCAACCAGGACACCATCAAGGCCGCCGGGCTCACGCCCGTGGACCCCTCGGCCTACCAGCTGATCCCCGTCACCCGTGACACGGCGATCCGGGACTGGGTCGTCGAATCCGGGCACACCTACCGCTCCGGCAGCGCCTTCTACCAGCTCAACAAGTCGGAGAAGGTCCAGGCACGCAAGCAGATAGCGGTCCTGGAGAAGAAGACCGACCAGGTGTACACCGGACCGGAGGCCCGGACCCTCCTCGGTCTGCCCGACGCGGAGGTACGCCTCAAGCCCGACCACAACGACGACTTCACCATCTTCGTCCAGAGCACCAGCGTCAACCGCAAGCTCACCCCCCACACCCGACTGCTCTACATCCTCTGACACCCGCCCCGATCCATCGCGCTCGCGGAACGCGCGAGGGCACCGGAAGGCCGGAAGCCGGTCCTGCGGGGCTCCCCCGCAGGACCGGCGACCGATGCGGTCGGCGTCAGCAGGCGGAGACCACAGGTGCGACCCGGAGCGTACGGCCGGAGCGCCGCTGGAGATCGCGCAGCGCCCTGCCCAGTGCCCGGGCCGGTTCCACGTCGTCAGGCCGGTCCGCAGGCATGGTGGCGTCCCTTCTCTTCGGATCCACTCCTCCCGGAGGAATGCGGTCGCTGCGGTTGACCGCACGGTCGGGTCAGCAGGTGACGACCTTGCCGTACGAACCGCGGCCCCAGTTCCATTCCCAGGACTCCCGCGGCTGGTAGGTCAGGCAGCGGGAGTCGGGGCCCCAGTCGATGACGACCTTCAGGTGCATCGCCTCGTCGCAGCCATTGGTGACCTTCACGTACTTCTCGTGCTTGACGACGTCTCGCTTGACGCAGGCCGGCGCGGTCCCCCTGGCCTGGGCTTGGGACGCGTGGGCGCCGGTGGGGGCGGCGAGGAGTGAAGCGAGGGCGGCGACCGCGATGAACGTGGCCGTGCGTCGCCGGGCCGGGGCGGCGGGGTGTGCGGCGTCGATGTGGGTGTGGATCATGAGGCCACCCTCACAGAGACCGCCGAGCGTTCGGCCGGCCTCGCCGGGCGAACCCCCCGAACGAGGTACGCGCGGCAGCGGCTCGGTCAACGCCGTACCCGACGAGGCCCCTGGCCCTCCGCGACGTCCCGCCCCGGGGTCAAGGGGTTGCGGCGCAGGTGGAGGGCCTGGGGTGCGGGCCGGGCCGCTGCACCGCGCGGGGGATGATGGAGGTGGCAGGACGGAACACGAGGTCAGGAGTGTGCATGGCGAAGCGGGTGCACCAGCCCCGCGAGGACGCGGAGTTCGATTTCATCCTCAGGATGAGCGACGTCCCGGTCCTCGCGTATTTCACCGGGACGTGGCCCAAGGCCATCGAGCCCTGCCGGGCGATGGACCTCGTCGTGGGTGCCCTCGCCGACGAGTGCACGGGCCGCCTGACAGCCGTCAGGACCGACATGACGCGCTGCCCGGCGGCGACGGAGCGGTACGGGGTCACGGGAGCGGCGTCCTTCGTCCTGCTGAAGGAGGGGGAAGCGGTCGCGCACGGCGCGGGGCCCATGACCACCGCCGAGTTCAAGGGTCTCCTGGACGGGCATCTCTGAGGCGTACCGCGGCGGTCGGCAGGCGGCACGGGTGGGAGCGGGGGGGGGGGGGGGGGGGGGGGGGCGGGGGGGGGGGGCGGCCCCCGGGGGGGGGGGGGGGGGGGCCCCGGGCCGCGGGCGCGGCCCGCGCCCCCCCCCCCCCCCCCCCCCCCCCCGCTCTCCGTCACACCTGGTAGCGGTCCGGCGCGTACAGGTGCAGGTGCTCCTTCACCCACTCCGACGTCCGGCGCAGCCCGTCCGCCAGGGAGACCTCCGGCTCCCACCCGGCCCACTCGCGGGCCCGCGTGTTGTCGGAGAGCAGCCGCTCCACCTCGCTGGCCGAGGGGCGCAGGCGGCGCGGGTCGACGACGATCTCCGCGTCGCTGTGGGCGGCGACGGTCAGCGCCTGGGCGAGGTCGCCTATGGAGATCTCCTGGCCGGAGCCGAGGTTGACGACGTGGCCGAGGGCGCGGTCGCAGTCGGCCAGGGCCAGGAAGCCGCGAGCGGTGTCGGTGACGTAGGTGAAGTCCCGGGTCGGGGTCAGCGAGCCCAGCTTGATGCGGCGGGCTCCCGCGTGCAGTTGGGCCAGGATCGCCGGGATCACGGCGCGGGCCGACTGCCGCGGGCCGTAGGTGTTGAACGGCCGGACCACCGTCACCGGCAGGTCGAAGGCGTGCCGGTGGGACAGCGCCATCATGTCCGCGCCGATCTTGGAAGCCGAGTACGGGGACTGCGGCTGGAGCGGGTGATCCTCGGAGATCGGCGCGGTGCGGGCCGTGCCGTACACCTCGCTGGTGGAGGTGTGCAGCAGGCGGCGGACCCGGTGCCGGCGGCAGGCCTCGGCGATGTTCTCGGTGCCGACGACGTTGGTCTGCACGTAGGCGCCGGGCGAGTCGTAGCTGTAGGGGATGCCGATGAGCGCGGCGAGGTGGAAGACGGTGTCGCAGCCCTCGACGGCGTCCATGACCCGCCCGGCGTCGCGGACGTCGCCGGTGAACGTCTCGACCAGCGGATGCGTCAGGAGGTGGGCGAGGTTGCCCTTTTCGGCGTACGGCTTGTAGTGCGTGAACGCCCGGACCCGGGCGCCCTTCGCCACCAGCAGGTCGACCAGGGTGGAGCCGATGAAGCCTTCGGCTCCGGTGACGAGGACCTGGCGGTCGGTCCAGTCCGGGGAGACGGTGCGTGCGGGGCGGTCGGTGGTGGTCATCGTACGTACTCCAGGGTGGGTCGGCCGGCGAGGCGCATGACCTCGGCGGCGAGCAGGTCGGCGGCGTGGGCGTGCGGGCCGGGGTCGGCGGCCGACTCCATGGCGGCGAGGCGCGCCGGGTCGGCGAGCAGCGGTTCGATGAGGGCGGCCAGGCGGTCCGCGGTCGTCTCGGCGTCCGGCACCAGCAGGCCGGCGCCGACGTCGGTCAGGACGCGGGCGTTGTGGGTCTGGTGGTCGCCGGGGGCGTGCGGATACGGCACGAGGACGGCGGGGACGCCGGTGCTGGCCAGCTCGGCGACGGTCGCCGACCCGGCCCGGCAGATCACCAGGTCGGCGGCGGCGTACACCTGGTCCATCCGGTCCAGGTAGGGCACCGCGCGGGCCATCGGGCTGCCCGCCAGCCGGCGGCGGGTCTCCTCCAGCGCGTCCGGCCCGGTCTTGATCAGCAGATGGACGTCGGACCGCCCCTGCCAGCGCCGGGCGAGGCCCGTCGCGGCCTCGGTGAGGCGGGCGGCGCCCAGGCTGCCGCCGTTGACAACGACGAGCCGGGCATCGTCCGGGACGCCGAGCGCCCGCCTGGCCGGGGCCCGCTGGTCCGTGCGGTCCAGGCCGGCCAGGGACGCGGCGATCGGCATGCCGACCGTCAGGGCCTCGTCGCCGCCGGCCAGACCGGCGCGGCAGTTGTCGAAGGCGACCGTGACGTTCCGGGTGAGCCGGGCCGCGAACCGGTTGGCGCGGCCGGGCACGGCGTTGGACTCGTGGATCAGGCTCGGCAGCCCGGACCAGCGGGCCCCGAGGATGACGGGCGCGCTGGGGTAGCCGCCCATGCCGACCGCCACCTGCGCCCGCTGGTCGCGCAGTACCGTTCTGACCTGGTTGGCGGAGCGCACCAGGGCCGTGGGCAGCAGATAGCGCCGGGCGCCGAGCGCCGGGTCGAACGGGATCATGTCGACGGTGTGCAGCCGGTACCCGGCCTGCGGGATCAGCCGTGTCTCCAGCCCGCGTTCCGTGCCGACGAAGGAGATCTCCGCCGCGGGGACCAGTCGCCGCAGGGCGTCCGCGAGAGCGAGCCCGGGGTAGATGTGGCCACCGGTGCCCCCGGCACCGATCACGACGGAGAGCCCGGGCCCGCGAGAGCCCACAGCAGGCGGCGCGGGGCCGAACGACGCGGCGTCCGATGAGGATGAGGTGTGCATGGCCTCACGCTCACAGAGCGCCCTAAGAAGGTTTTAAGACGTCCTTTTGGCAGGCTGGGGGCGTGATGAGACGAATCCTGGTGGTCGATGACGAACCCGAGGTACGGGCCGCGGTGGAGGACGGCCTGACCGTCGAGGGGTACGCCGTGCGCGGCGCCGCCGACGGTCTCGCCGCCCTGTCCGTCATGGCTGCCTGGCAGCCGGACGCCGTGGTGGCGGACGTCATGATGCCGGTGCTGGACGGTCTGGCGCTGTGCCGCAGGCTGCGCGCCATGGGCGACCGCACCCCGGTCCTCGTGCTCACCGCGCTGGATTCGGTGAGCGATCGGGTCGACGGGCTGGACGCCGGCGCGGACGACTACTTGGTCAAGCCGTTCGCGCTGGACGAGCTGACCGCCCGGGTGCGGGCGCTGCTGCGCCGTGCCGATCCCGGCCCGCAGGAGTCGGCCGGTCTGCTGTCGTACGGCGACCTGGTGGTCGACGCGGCCACCCGGACGGGGCGCCGGGGCGGGCGGCCCATCGAGTTCAGCCGGACCGAGTTCGCGCTGCTGGAGCAGCTGCTGCTGCACCCGGGCCAGGTCCTCACCCGGCAGGTCCTCTTCGAACGGGTCTGGGGCCGGGACTTCGGCCCCGACTCCAACTCGCTCGCCGTCTACGTCGGTTACCTGCGCCGCAAGCTGGAAGCGGACGGCGAGGCGCGTCTGGTGCACACCGTGCACGGCGTCGGCTACCGCCTGGAGGCGGCATGAACGCGCCGGACGCCGGCGGGGCGGGCGGCGGCGGCCGAAGGAGGCAGGTGCCCGCGGGGCGCGGGGAACGGGAGTCCGAGGGGCGCGGTCGGCGGGATCGCCCGGACCGAGCGGGAGTCCGAGGGGATCGCGCGGAGGAGGGCCGGTCCGGTGGTGCCGGTCGGCCCCGGCACCGTCGGGCCGGCCCGCGCCCGCTGCGCACCCGCCTCGCGCTGGCCGCCTCGGCGGCGGCGGCGCTGGTCGCGGTCGGTGTGTGCGTGGCGGCTTTCCTGGTCCTGCGGCACAAGCTGTACCAGCAGGTCGACCAGAACCTCGCCCAGTCCGCGACGCTCGTCGCCCAGCAGAGCCGGGAGGACGGACCAGCCGTGCTGAGGGGCGAATGCCGATTCCTCGGCGCGCCCGCCTGTGCCCAGGTCGTGCCGGTGCGCCCCGCCGACGACCCGGGCGAGCCGTACGTCCTGCCGGTGTCGGCGGCGGTGCGCGAGGTGGCGGCCGGTGACCGGGCCCCGTACTACCGGAACATCGGCGTGGAGGGGCACCCGGCCCGGATGTTCGTCACCACCTACGACCGGGGCGCCGCGATCCAGGTCGCCCTGCGCTCCGATGTCGCCGAGCGTGGGGTGCGCCAGGCCGCCTGGCTGCTCGGCGGCCTGGGCGCGGCCGGCGTCCTCGTCGCCGGGGGCCTGGGCTATGCCGTCGCCCGCACCGGCCTCGCCCCCGTCACCCGGCTGACGGCCACGGCGGAGCGGGTGGCGGCCACCCGCGACCCCCGGTACCGCATCGAGCTGCCGCCGGGCAGCCGGCACCGCGAGGACGAGATCACCCGGCTCGCGACGACGTTCAACACCATGCTGGACGAACTGGAGCGGTCGGTGACCGCTCAGCGCCGGCTCATCGCCGACGCCTCGCACGAGCTGCGGACCCCGCTGACCGCGCTGCGCACCAACGCCGAGCTGCTCCGTCACGCCGACCGCCTCCCCGCCGATCGCCGGGAGCGCGTGTCCGGGGCGCTCGTCAGGCAGCTGACGGACGTCACCGGGCTCGTGAACGATCTGATCGAACTCGCTCGCGACGAGGAGCCGCAACCCCTGCTGGAGCAGACCGACTTCGCCGCGCTCACCCGGCACGCGGTCGACACCGCCCGGGAGCGCTGGCCGCAGGTCGGCTTCGACCTGTACGTCGCCGGCGACGCCGAGGGGGTGCTGCGCCCCGGTATCCCCGCGCGTCTCAGCCGGCTGCTGACCAACCTGCTGGACAACGCGGCGAAGTTCAGTCCGCCCGACGCCACCGTCGAGGTCGGCCTCACCGCGCGCGAGCTGACCGTACGCGACCATGGGCCGGGCGTCGCCGCCGAGGACCTGCCCCACATCTTCGACCGCTTCTACCGCGCTCCCTCGGCCCGGTCCCTGCCCGGCTCCGGTCTCGGCCTGGCCATGGCCCGGCAGATCGCCCGTACCCACCATGCCGAACTGACCGTCCACCAGGCCCCGGGCGGCGGGGCACTGTTCCGACTCACCCTCTGAGACTCGGAGCTGCGCCCCACCACCCGCCCGTTCGCAGGCCGTCACGCGTGCCGGGGACGCTGCCCGTCCGGGGAGGAGGCGGGCCTGACCTCGGGATTCCTAGCCGACGGGGACGTGGTCCTCGTGCGGGTGGGGAAGCGGCGGTTCGGCCGGGTGGTGGCGCCGGGGGCCGCCGGGGCGGACCGGCCACCAGGTGCTCCGGCCGAGCAGCGCGGCCAGCGCGGGCACCAGCACGATGGACAGGACGAACGCGGAGAGCGTGATGCCGAGCGCCGTCGCGAAACCGATCTGCTGGGTGGAGGGGTTCGTGTTGACGGCGAGGCTGCCGAAGGAGGCGGCCAGCACGACGCCCGCCGTGGCGATCGCGGGCGCGGTGTGCCGTACGGCCCGGGCCACGGCCGCGCGGGCCGGTCCGGGGCGTCCCATCTCCTCGCGTATGCGGTCGCTGATCAGGATGTTGTAGTCGGTGCCGAGAGCGACGACGAAGAGGAAGAGCACCAGCGGGAGCGTGAAGTCGACGCCCGGCTCGTCGAGCAGGTGCTGGAAGAACAGGGTGGAGGCGCCGAGGGTGGCGGCGAAGCCGAGGCCGACGGCGACCATGAGGATCGCGGGGGCGAGCAGGCTGCGCAGCAGGACGAACAGGATGAGGGCGATCAGTACCGCGGCGACCGGGAAGACGATCCGCAGGTCGTGGTCGACGGCGGTGGAGATGTCGGCGAAGATCGCGGCCGTGCCGCCGACATGGGCCTCGGTTCCCTCGGGGGCGGTGGCGGAGACCGTGTCGCGGAGGGGTCCCGAGACGAGGTCGCGGGCCTGTTGGGTCTGGGAGCCGGGGGTGAGGTACAGGTCGAAGCGCGCGGCCGTGCGGTCCTCGTTGAGTGTGGTCGCGCCGACCCTGCCGACGCCGTCGACCTTGCCCAGTGCCCGCGGGAGGGCCTCGATCCCCTGGGCCGTCAGGGTGCGGCCGTCCTTCGCGATGACGTAGACCGTGGCCGGGTCGGACACTCCGGCGGGCAGGGCGCGGGAGATCTCGACCGCGGTGGCGGCGGCCGGGGTCTCGAGGTTTCCGCCGCTCTGGCCGAAGTCCATCCGGATGCCGACGAGTCCGGCCGTGAGGGCGCCCAGCAGGGCGAGGGAGGCGAGGACGAGGCTCGTCGGGCGGCGGGCGACCAGGGCGCCGAGGCGGGCGGCCGCTCCTTCGGCGGGTTGCCGCTTCAGTGCGCGGGAGGGCCAGAACATCCGGCGTCCGCAGACCGCGAGCAGCGCGGGCATCAGGGTGAGGCTGGCCAGCAGCATGACCAGGACCGACACCGCAATGGCCGGCCCGAGGACGCGGAACTGTCCGAACGTGGCGATGGTGAGGGTGGCGAAGGCGGCCACGATGGTCAGGGCGGCCGATGTGATGGCCGTGCCGACCCGGGCGCTGACCTCGGCCGCCGCCTCGCGGGCGGGCTGTTCCGGTCGGGTGCGCAGCTGTTCGCGGTAGCGGAAGAGGAGGAAGAGGAAGTAGTCGACGCCGATGCCGACCAGCACGACGCTGATCAAGCTGGGGGTGGACGGGTCCAGCTTGATGCCGGTGAGCGCGGCGCCGCCGACGACCGTGCCCGCCGCGGCGCCGCCGACGATGACGACCGCCAGCAGCGGCACGAAGGCGGCCAGGAGGCTGCGGAACACCAGGATGTTGATGAGCACGATGAGGCCGGTCATGGCGATGCCGACGACGGTCTGGGTGGTCTTCTCGGCGTCGGCGGTGTCCGTGAGGTCGGCGAGGCCGCCGGTGAAGCCGGTGCGCATCCCGGATTCCTCGAACGCCGCCTCGGCCCGGTCGTGGAAGGAGCGGTAGACACTCTGGAGGCCGGGGTCGAGGGCGTTGCCGGTCAGCCGGACCGAGAGCAGTCCGAAGGACCGGTCCGGCGCGGTCATCGCGTAGCGGACGGTGGGGGTCTGCGCGTAATCCTCGGCCAGGAGGGCGGGCGGGTCCTCCTTCTTCGGCGCGGGCATCTCGATGCGCCGGCTGCCCAGCCGGTCGGCGACGGTGCCGACGCGCCGCTCATCGGCCTCGGTGAGGGGCTCGCCGTCGGTACGGGCGACGAGCATGGTCACCGTGTTGCCGTCGGGTTTCACCCCGAACTTCTCCTCGGCGACCGTCAGCGCGGCGGCCGAGTCGTACTGGGCGGGCAGGAAAGCGCCGCTCTGGGGCTCGGTGACACGGTGGACGAGGGCCTGGCCGAGCACGGTCAGGAGCATGCCGAGCGCCGCCCAGGCGGCGATCACCTTCCATGGGTTGCGGGTGGAGAACCCGGTCAGGGCGCGGATCACGTGTCGTCCTCCGGAGGTGGGTGGTTCGCCGAGGTGTCCCGGCTGATGTCCAGCTCATCAGCGGGACGTGGGCGAATCGTCCGAGCGCAGGAGGAGACGGCGCCCAGGAGCGGGGGCGGGGCGGGAGCGCCGACCAGGACCCTGGTCCCGGGTCGCCCTCCGTCCCGGGTCCCAGGGAAAGGGGCGGGGGCCGGTGTCAGAATGGCTCCCGGAACGACAGCGGGTCGTGGGCACCGGCAGCCGTCGGCGGTCCGCCCGCCGAGGGGGAGAAACCACAGCATGCCGAAGACGAGAACCGCACGGGGGCGCTCCGTCGGCCGGCGGAGGGGGCGGGACGGCGACGCCCCGTCCTGGTCGGCCGGGGACGCCCTGCCCTGGACCCGTAACGACGGGCTGGTCACGGTCGGCGCGGCCGCCGTGGACCTGCTGAGCTTCTCCCTTGGCAGCCAGATCGACCACGGGTACGTCCCGCCGGCGGGCTGCGTGCTGTTGTTGGTGGCCGCGCTGCCGTTGCTGGCCCGCCGCCGCGCCCCGCTGACGACGCTCGCGGCCGTCCTGCTGTTCGATCTGATCCTGAATCTGAGCGTGCCGGTGGGGCAGCACTTCACGGCGACGGCCGTGGTCGCGCTGTACACGGTCGCACGGTCCCGGGGCGCGGCCGTGGTGGCAGGGGCGGCGCTCGTCTCGGCGGTGATGCCGCTGGTCGGGCAGTCGCCGTGGCCGGTGACCGTGAACGTGGTCGGCAGCGTGGTCAATGTGGTCTTCGTGCTCGTCATCGCGGCTGCCATGAACCGCTGGGACCGCGAGAACGAGACCAACCGCCGGCTGCTCGCCGACCGGGCGGTGGCCGACGAACGGCGCCGTATCGCGCGGGAACTGCACGACATCGTCGCCCACCACATCACCACCATGCAGCTGATGGCCGGAGGGGCCCGGGCCAACCTGGCGAGCGACCCCGAGGTGGCCCGGGAGGCTCTGGTCACCCTGGAGGGGTCCGGGCGGATGGCGTTGCGGGAGATGCGCCAGCTCCTGGACGTGCTGCGGGCGGGCGACGAGGCGGAGGAGCCGCCCATCGCCCCGCAGCCGGGGATCGGGGACCTGGCGCGCATGGTCGGCGAAACGTCCCGGGCCGGGCTCCCGGTCGAGCTGGAGGTGCGGGGCGAGGAGCGCCCGCTGCCGCCGAGTGTCGGCCTGACCGTGTTCCGGATCGTGCAGGAGGCGCTGACGAACGCGCGCAAGTACGCCGGGCAGGCGCGTGCCCGCGTACGGCTGACGTACGGCACGGACGGGCTGGCCGTGGAGGTGTCGGACGACGGGGGCGGAGCGGCGGACGCGAACTCCGGTTCCGGTTACGGCCTGCTGGGGATGCGGGAACGGGTCGCCCTGCACGGCGGCACGCTGGAGGCCGGCCCCCTGGAGGGGGGCGGGTTCCGGGTGGCGGCCCGGCTGCCGCTGACGGCCGGGGCGGGGGCGCCGCGATGAGCGGACGAACGGCTGAGGCGATCAGAGTGCTGATCGTGGACGACCAGCCGCTGGTGCGGCGCGGGCTGGCCCTGATCCTCGCCCCGGACCCGGCCTTCGAGGTGGTGGGCGAGGCCGGCGACGGCGAGGAGGCGGTGACCCTCGCGCACCGGCTGCGCCCCGACGTCGTCGTCATGGACATCCGGATGCCGGTGCTGGACGGGGTCGGCGCCACGGAACAGCTCGCGCGGACGGTGCCCGAGTGCCGTGTACTGGCGCTGAGCACCTTCGACATGGACGAGTACGTCGTGGCGGCGCTGCGCGCAGGCGCCTGCGGATTCCTCCCGAAGGACGTCTCCCCGGAGGAACTCGTCACCGCGGTGCGGGTGGTGCACACCGGGGAGGCCGCGGTCGCGCCCCGGCTGCTGACGCGGCTGATCTCCGCCTATGTCGTGCCCCCCAGCCGTCCGCAGCCGCCCGCCTCGGCGCCGGTCGATCTCACGCCGCGCGAAGAGGAGGTGTGGCGTCTGATGGCCACGGGGCTCGACAACACGGAGATCGCCCAGTCCCTGGACCTCAGCGTGTCCACGGTGAAGAACCACATCACCGGCCTCTTCGGCAAACTCGCGGTCCGCGACCGCGCCCAGGCGGTGATCGCCGCGTACGAGACGGGGCTGGTCGAAGCGCGCGGCCGGAGCTGACCGGCTCGTCCGCGGGCGCGGCGCGGGCGGCGTCGTGTTTCGGCGGCTCGTGGGGGCCCTGGAGCAGCGGCCCTTGGGTGTCGACGGACCCGGTGCCGATGTGGGCCGTTGCTGCGGGGGGTGTCTAGCGAGTGGTGTCGCGCAGGTAGAGGGCGGCGAGCCGGGGGAGACGGCGCCGCATCTCGACGTGATCGTCGAAGTCGAAGTCTTCACCCATGCCGTCGCTGTCTGGGTCAGGCTCCTCACCCGGGGTGTCGCGTGCGTCCCAGGCTTCGTAGAAAGCGTGGGCGTCGCCGGTCAGGCGCTCGAACGCATCATTGGCCGCGTAGTTGGCGGCTTCGTCGAAGACCGCCTCACAGTCGTGCGCACGGGCCCCGTCGATCACTATGGGATGCTCGGCCAAGCTGTCCGGGCATGTTGCTGCCCTCTCGTACCATTCACGGCCCAGGGCGATCAGGCCGGCCCTGAAGTCCATGAAGCTGTCGTCCGAGCATCCGCCGCCGATGAGGTACGCAGCGGCCCACACGTCCCATCGGTACACGGCCCCATGTGCCTCGTCGAAGCGTTCTTGGTAGCCGAGGATGTCGTCCTTGGTGCGAGTGGCCAGCTCATCCACCAGGGTTTCGGCGAAAGCCTTCTCCACGCCGGCGGTCGAACGTGCGGTGTCGATGACGTCCCAGAACTCGTGCATGTCCATGGCGGGGACTCTGCCACCTGCGTACGACATTTGTGGGTCGAGCTAGGCCCGCTTTCCCATTGCGGGGCGGGACCGGGAAATGCCGCCGTTTCACTGGCGACACACGCGATCGCCGACCTCACCCCTGATACCTGCACGGTACTCTCGGCCGTCCCGTCCCGTCGCCGGGTGCCGAGGCGCGTTCAGGGGGTCGGGCGGGTGGTGCCGGGCAGGCATCTGACCGTCGGGTTGTACGTGGCGAACTCCCCCTGCGGGTTCTTCTTCCACAGCCACAGGTGCAGGACGTAGTGGACGGGCTGGCCGGGGAAGTTGCCGCGGTTCGGGCCCTTGAAGGGGACCCCGAACATGCTCGGACGGTCGTCGTCCGTTGCCGGGTTCTGGTCGCGGTCGTGCACCGTCCACTGGACCCCGACGAGACGCTTGCCGCCCCTCCGGTCGTCCTCGTAGTAGAGGGCGGTGGGCTTCGCCGGGTCCGTGGAACCGGTGAGGGCGTGGTTGAAGTGGGGGTAGCCGAGCGCGCCAGTGCCTCCCGCGCGGTCGAAGACGCAGTACTGGTCGGGCTTGTAGCCGGCCCGCACGCCGTTGGCGTGCAGCTGGAAGGGGGCGGTCGCCCGGTAGACGGCGGCCTTGTCGGCCGCCGCGCCGCCGGGGTGCGGACCCGCGAAGGCGGCGGCGGGGGCGAGGGCGAGTGCGGCGGCGGTGGTCAGGGCCAGGGCGGACGCGCGGGTCATACGCGGACTCCTCGGGAGATGGGCTCCGGTGCGCAGTAGCCATTCCCCGCCGGGCTCACCCGTCACGCGGTCGGACCCGAATGACCGCCAGTCGAGCGACACCGCCCAGCCCGCGGGGCCCGCCCGCGACGCGGCCGCGAAAACTCCCCGCGCCAGGGGCACGCGGGCGCCTAAGGATCGGTGACCCGAATCGGCGGAACGTGTGCGGTGCGGCAATTAGGCTTCGGCGTATGAGCCAGACTCCTGTCGACCCCGTCGCGCACAACCGCCTCGCCTGGGACCGCGAGGTGGAGCAGGGCAACGAGTGGTCACGCCCGGTCGGCCCCGAAGTGATCGCGAAGGCGCGGGCCGGCCAGTGGTCCATCGTCCTGATCGGGTACGAGCCGGTGGACCCGACCTGGTTCCCGCCGGAGATCGCCGGTCGTGACGTGCTCTGCCTCGCCTCCGGCGGCGGGCAGCAGGGTCCCGTGCTGGCCGCGGCGGGCGCACGGGTGACCGTCTTCGACAACTCGCCCCGCCAGCTGGCGCAGGACGAGATGGTCGCGGCGCGGGAGGGGCTCGACCTACGCACCGTGCTCGGCGACGCGCGCGACCTGAGCCCCTTCCCGGACGCCTCGTTCGACCTGGTCGTCCACCCGGTCTCCAACCTGTTCATCCCGGACCCGGCGCCGGTCTGGCGCGAGTGCCACCGCGTGCTGCGCCTCGGCGGGACGCTCCTGTCCGGCTTCCTCAACCCGGACGTCTACCTCTTCGACGCCGAGTCCTTGGAGGCGCGCGGCGAGCTGGTAGTGCGCCACCGCCTGCCCTACAGCGACCTCACCCACCTGGAGCCCGCCGAGCGGGAACGGCTGTGGGGCCTCGACGCGCCGGTGGAGTACAGCCACACGCTCACCGATCAGCTCGGCGGGCAGATCGCGGCGGGGTTCGCCATCACCGGCTTCGCCGAGGCGCCGCACCACTCGGAGGCCACCGCCGGCTGGCTCCCCGGCTACTTCGCCACGAAGGCCGTCAAGGCCGGCGCCGGTCACTGACCCTCCACCGGCCGGGCCAGGTCACCAGTGAGACCGGCGGGCGGCCAGGGCTTTCGTTCGGATCACCCCGGCCTCGGCAACCCCGCGTCGCTCCTCGTGCCGGCCACCGTAGGGCACCCGCACCCCGCATCACCGCCTCGACATCGGCGCCGTCCACAAACAACGGAACGGGCGCGGTGCGGCACTAGCATGCGACGCATGGCCATCAGACTTGAGAACGTCGGCATCGCCGTGCGCGACCTCGAAGCAACGATCTCCTTCTTCACCGACCTCGGCCTCACGGTCGTCGGCCGTGACACGGTCAGTGGCGAGTGGACGGACACCGCCGTCGGCCTGGATGGCAATCACGCCAACATCGCGATGCTCCGGACGCCGGACGGTCACGGCCGCCTGGAGCTCTTCGAGTACATCCATCCGGAAGCGATCGAGTCGGCGCCCACTCTTCCCAACGAGATCGGCATGCACCGCGTCGCCTTCTCCGTCGACGACATCGACAAGGCCCTGGAGACGGCCGCCAAGCACGGCTGCCATCCGCTGCGCGGAGTGGCGACCTACGAGGACGTCTACAAGCTCACCTACCTCCGCGGCCCCAGCGGCATCCTCGTCATGCTCGCCGAGGAGCTGAAGAAGGACTGACGGCTGATCGGTCGGCGGCGAGAGCGCGGATGCCGCGACGCTGTCCGGCCGTCCCTCGCCGCGCGAGGCCCTCGGGGGTCAGAGTGCGCCGAGGGCCTGCATCGCCTCCCGTTCGATGCGTGCGAGTTCGTGGAGGAGGGAGCTGGCCTGGACGAGGTGGGCCGCCTCGCCGGACTCGCCTGCCGTCCCGATGAGTGCGGCCACCCGCGTCCAGAGGACGGCGGCCTCGGTGTACAGGCGGTGCCCGGTGCGCAGGTGGCCGCTGTCGTTCCACTGGACGCACTCGGCGAGGAAGTCCCGGTAGAGGTTGCGGAACAGGGCGCCGCCGGTGCCGGCCCGCTCCATGAGGAGGGCGGCCCGTGGCAGGCCCTCCCGCGGATCGGCGCTGCGGTGCAGCCACTTCGGCACCTGGCCGGCAGCCTTTTCGATGCCGCGGTAGCCGAGGTTGGCGATGGGCGGGTTCAGGAAGGCGTGGGCGCAGGTCCTGATCGCGGGGATGATCCGGTCCTGCGGTGACGTCAGGTCGCCGGGTGCCGTGAGGGTGAAGGAGCGGTGCCTGGCGGTCATCGGGCCGCGCTCGGCCCTCGCTCTGGCCAGGCCGGCGAGGCTGGTCACGACAGCGCCGCCCTGCGGGGCCGTGTCCACCAGATGGGCGTCCTGCTCGTCGTAGCCGTACATGGCGACGACGTGCCCTCCGAAGTGCACCTTGGTGCTGAAGTAGTCCAGGTGGTAGCTGTCGAGTTGCAGGCCGACGGGCCGACCGGCGTCGATGGGTGCCGCCACGTTCTGCCATGCCTTGCGCGGGGAGGTGGTCTCCTCGACCAGCAGGCGAAGCCCGAGGGCGGCGGCGACGTTCCGGGTGAGCTCGAACGGCTTGACCCGGCCGCCCAGGAAGGGAAAGCCCATGCGCTTGCTGTCCCAGTAGACGAAGGACAGCCCGGAGCCGAGTCCGAACAGCATGGGCTCGGACAGGTCGAGGCCTTCATGGCGCAGCAGTACGCCCAGCGCCGTCGTCTCGCAGTGCTGCGTTCCGCGGACGTCGATGTCCTTCACCGTGGGCATGCCGCTGATCTGTCCCTTCGTCAGTCTTCATCGGGGGGGGAGGCGTCATCCGGGTCGGGCCGGGTCGGCCGCCGGAGCTTGGCCGACGCGCGACGCGACGCCGGGAGGTGGTTCCGGCTCAGTGCTCGCAGAGGGAGAATTCCCGTTCGTAGAGCTGCTCGTTGTGCTCGTCGACGAAGAACTTGCGCTCGTGCATGAGCTGTTCGCGGTAGGTCTTGGCCTGGTCGAGCGTCATGGTCGACGTGTCGGACCAGGGTTGCTGCGGGGGTACGTCGGAGGTCGAGACGATCCTTTCCGACGGGTCGACCAAGAAGAACGCGAGGATCTTGCGGTGTCCCGGGCGGGTGGGATCCGCGAGGCGGAACGAGCCCACACGGTGCTGCAGGATGTTCGGGAACGCCAGGCAGCGGCCCGCCGGAGTCGACGCGGATCCCAGCTGCTGGTTCAGGGCGTCCTCGTCCTCGAGGCCGTAGACCTCGCGCAGACCGTTGTCGTCGTTCTGTTCGTAGCGCGGGTCGTCCAGCGCCGCCCGGAACCCGAGCCGGCTCTCGGTGATGTTCTCGCTGTCCCAGTAGTACATGCCGGTCGAGACGATCCGCTCGTTCATCATCCCCTCGACGTGCCAGGAGCCGCCCGCGTACTCGGGCTTCTCCGGGGTGAGATGGATCGTGGCGAGCTTCACGATGACCTGGAGTCGGCGGCCGCGCAGATCGACCCGGGCGGATGCGTCGGGCACCACGGGCGGAGTGAAGGCCGGGGCGTCCGGGATGACCGGGCGGGCGGTTCTCCCACCAGTCGTCCTGGGCCGCTTCCCATGCGCGGAGGGCTTCGGTGAAGGCCGCGGCGTCGTCGTAGGCGGCCTTGCTCGGATACTCCGGTTCCGAGTCGTACCACCCGTAGGGGTCGGCCTCGATCCGCGGGGGACGCGGATGGCGCAGATCGGTGAGCACGTTCTCCAGCAGCGGGCGCATGCACGCGAACACGTCCGGCAGGACGGAGGCCAGTGCGTGATGGGTCTCGGGGTGGACGTTGTTGACGTATGAGCGGAAGACGACCTCGCCGTCCTCGTCGATGTCGACGTCCGTGGGCAGCCACTGGAACTTCTCCGAGAACTCGTACCGCGAAGAGCGGTCCGTCGGGTTCTGCCAAGCCCGCTCGGGCGCGCCGCTCACCTCGCGCACCAGGCAGAAGAGTGAGGGGTGGACCAGGTCCAGCACCTGGCCGTCCGATCCGGGATGCCAGTCCTTGTCCGCTTCGGGGACCTCTTCCAGCACCCGGACCGCCTCGCGCAACCGGGACGCGAGCTTGTCGTCGACCAGGCCGTCCGACTGCCACACCCCGTCGACGGCGGACACCTCGACACCGGTCCGTCCGTCCCGCAGCGCGGCGTAGTGCGCGAGCTCGGCCAGCACGTAGCGGACCTGCGCCTCGGTGAGGTCCTGGGCGACGGCTTCCCGCGTCCACCTGGCGACGATGTCGGGATCGTTCCTCTTGTCGAACCACCCCGGCTTCGCCCGGATGTGCGCGCTGCACTGCATCATCTGCAGTTCTCGCAGCGTCCGGGGCGTCGCGAACGCCAGGGAACGGGAGGCGTGAAAAGGCAGCGGGAAAGCGGCCAGGCCAGTCAACTCTTCTGATCCTTCCGGTCTGTGTGCGGTGGCGGGAACGATACGTGAGCGGACTGACAACGCGGCCGGGGGCCGTAGGCCCGCGGCGTGCGTCCGATGATCCGGCAAGAGCCCGGCCGTACGGCTGAATGCGCGGCGCGGGGGCGCCCCATCACCACCGACGCGCTCCTGCGCACCGCCCCCCGGACTTCCCCTCGCCCGCGGCCGGGTCCTGGTCGCGGTGACGTGGCGCCGCTCCTCGACCACTGGTCACGCGAGGGCATCTCCTACCTGCGGTCCGGCAGGCTCGCGGGAGATGCCGCGGCCGGTGTCGTCTCCGCCTCCGATACGGCGGAGGCCGAGGCGGCCGTCGGGCGGTACGGGCGGCAGGTCGACGCCGCCCTCGGTGCCGAGATGCGCGCCGGCCGCACCCTGGCCTCTTCACCCTCAACCCCAGCCTGGTCCACACCGGGCTGACCCGCGTGCCGCCGGCGTGGCGCAGCCTGGACCAGTGCATCGCCGGCCGCACCAGCGTCGCCGGCATCATGACCATGCCCCTGGCGCGCGCGGCCGCCGCCGTGGGCACCTGGATGTCACCCGTGCCCGTACCCGCGCCGGCGCCGGCGACCGCGTAGGCGTGGGAACGCCGACGGCCCGCCCCTTCCGCTGCCGGAGGGGGACCGGCCGTCGGTGTGCCGTCCGCCGCCGGGGCGTCCGGCACCCGCTCTCGGTGTGTTACCAGCCCCGCGTCACGTCACGGGCGGCGCCGAAGGTGCCGTCGCCCCGTCCCGACCAGGCCTTGAGCGTGCCGGTGGAGTCGTCCCTGGCGAGGATGTCCGCCTTGCCGTCGCCGTCGATGTCCTGGGCTGCGGTGGTCTGGGAGAAGGCCCATCCCCAGGTGACGTGGACGGGCTCGTCGAAGTAGCCGGCCGCGTTGTGGATCCACATCTTCAGGCTGTTCGTGGCGGGGTCGCGGGCGAGGATGTCCGCTTCGCCGTCGCCGTCGAAGTCCGCGGTGCTGGTCTGCGTGAACGTCCATCCTGCGGTGAACGGGACGGAGGCCCGGAAGGTGCCGTCGCCCCGGCCCGCCCAGATCCTCAGATCGCCGTCCGGGTCGCGGGCGATGAGGTCGGCCGCGCCGTTGCCGTCGAAGTCGGCGGTCGCCGTCTGGGTGAAGTTCCACCCGCCGGTCACGTTGTGCGGGGTGTGGAAGGTGCCGTCGCCCCGGTTGAGCCACATGCGGAGCGTGTTCCGGGGAACGTCCGCGGTGGCGGGCCCCTCGTAGCGGGCCAGGATGTCGGCCTTGCCGTCGCCGTTGAAGTCGGCCGCGGTGGTCTGGGAGTAGTTCTGCCAGCCGAGGGTGAGGTCCTTCGCCTTGTCGAAGGTGCCGTCGCCTCGGCCGAACCACACCTTCAGGGTGCCCGTGGGGTCGTGGCGGGCCATCAGGTCGGTGATCGAGTCGCCGTCGAAGTCGGCCGCGGTGGTCTCCCCCATCGGCAGCGCCGCCCGGGGCGCTCGCTCGGCCAGGGTGCGGCCGAGGAGTTCCGTACCGGCGTCGTCGAAGTGCAGCTTGTCCGCGCTCGCCACCGCGGGCCGGAGGGCGTAGGGGTCGTCGAGGTCCTTGGTGGCCACGTCGAAGTCGATGTACGCGTCGATGTCGCCGGTGGAGCGGATGTACGCGTTCACCTGCTGCCGCACGGCCTCGTGGAGCCGGAAGGGTCCGTTGCCCCCGGTGTACCCGGAGAAACCGGGGATGGTGGCGACGGTGACGCGGATGCCACGGGCGCGGGCCTGGGCGGCGATCGTCCGGATGGCGTTCGTGACGGTGGCGGCCGAGGCGTTGTCCTGGACGATGTCGTTGACGCCTTCGTAGAGGACGACTTCACGGACGTTGGGCTGGGCGAAGACGTCACGGTCCAGGCGGGTGACGGCGCTCGGTCCCTCACCGGTGGCGTAGTCCGTGGCTATCCGGTTGGAGCTGATGCCGGCGTTGAGGACGCCGGGGGACGAGGCTCCGTCGCCGAGGAAGGAGGCGTAGTGGTCGGGGTAGCGCTTGTTGGCGTTCGCGGTGCTGTGACCACCGTCGGTCTGTGAGTCGCCGATGGTCACGACGGTTCCGGCGGTGCCGTCCCTCGCGACGTCGACACCGCTGACGAGCCCCCAGAAGGAGACCGGTTGGGTGTAGGCGTCCTTCCGCACGTCGGCGGTCCGGTCACCGGCGAGTCGGGCGGTGGTATAGGAGGTGGTCAGGGCGTACCCGTGGTGCGGAGCCACCTTCACGGTGCCGGGCAGGTGGTAGCTGACCAGTAGGTTCCGTCCCGCGGTGACGGGGAAGTCGATCGGGTCGCTGACCACTTCGCCGCCCGCCGGCAGAGTGGTCTGCCGGCTCTGGTCGAAGGTCACGGTGGCGGGCGTCCCGGTGGCGGTGGCCTGGTCGGCCTGGGTGGCGAGGGTGACGTGGCCGAGCTTCACGGGGTGCGGGGAGAAGGTGTTGGCGAAGCGGAGGCGGACCGTGGAGCCGCTGGAGTGCGGGTTGACGACCATGCGGAAGGTCTGGTTCGTCCAGTCCGGGTACCCGGTTCCCATGGAGGTGGACCGCCCGTAGCCGAAGGCGGTGGCCCAGCTTCCCGTCCAGGAGGCGCCGCCGGGCGCGGCCGGGGTGGCGCGCACGGCGGCGGAGAAGACGTGCAGTCGGGGGCCGCCCGCGGGCAGGGTGGGCAGCGTGACGGAGGAGACCGTCTTGCCGGGGGTGAGGGGGACGGTGAGCGCGAACAGCTTCACCGGCGCCGTGCCCCGTGCGGAGCGGCCGAGGACGACGGCCGCGGCGACGGTGTTGCCGCCTTCCCAGTCGCCCACGTTCTCGAGGGTGTACGCGCTGGTGGTGCCGTCGCCGTAGTGCACGGTGCCGGAGCCGCTCGCCGGACCGCCGGTGGCGGTCAGCAGAAAGCCGAGGGCGTTGCCGGACCCGGAGACGGCCACGCGCTGCCCGTCGGCGACGATGTTGTCCTTCTGGCCGGGGGCCACGTCGGGCAGGGTGTAGGTCGTGCCGCTGACGGTGACGCGCGCTCCGCGGGTCCAGCCCGCGGCGTCGAGCGCTTCGGCGGACAGGCTGTCGCCCGTCCCGTCGAGGTTCGCGAGGCCTGGCGACGCCTGAGGGGCGATGCCGGCGTTGTCGAAGGCCTCGGCGAACGGGGCCGGGACGACCTCGTCGGCCGTCGCCCGCGTCGCCGAGAGCCCGGCGGTGACGAGCCCCAGGACGAGCGCCGCGGCTGCGGCTCTGGTCCGGGCGGATCTGGAGGTGGTACGGAGCATGGGCTGTCTTTCCGGTCGGATCGGGGACGGTCGCGGGGCCCGCCACCGCCGGAGGGTGACGCGGGGCCCCGAGGCGCTGGTGTCTTGCGGGATCCAGCTCCACGGCCGTCGTTGGGCGTTCGCCGTCGCGTCGGCGCCACCGCTCCGCACTCGGTCGCGCTCCGGCGTGTCGCGGGTGCGGTCGTGACAGGCATCGCCGGCGACACGGGAACGATCAGCATAATCGAGGAAATGCCTTGCCTTCGGGGAGTTTTGGCGACGGGGCTCGAACTCCCGGGCCGGCCCGTTCGTCAGTGGCGCCCGCGCACCTCACGTGCCCGCCCCGGACTGCGCCCGGTCACCGTTCCGGGGGGCGCCGGGCGGCTTCGGCGGCCTGGAGGCTGAGGCGCTCGGGGGCGGTACGCGTGGCGAGGGCCAGGTGCGTGGTCACCGTTGGTCGTCGCCGGTGGGCCGGGGCACGTGGATGGCCAGGACGGCCGTGTCGTCGTCCACGCCGGTACCGAAGGTGTCGAGCAGCTCACGGACCGCGTCGATGGTGGCGGAGGCGGTGGTGGGAGCGAGTGCGCGGCCGAAGTCGAGGAGGGCGTCGTCCCCGTAGCGTTCGGCACCGCCCGCTGTGGCGTTGGTATGCGCCTCGGTGAGGCCGTCGGTGTGCAGGAGGAGGCTGTCGCCGGGGGCGAGGTGGACGGTGGTGGTGGCGATGTGCGCGTCGAGCAGGACGCCGATGAGCTGGCCTCCGGGGGTGGGCAGGAAGTCGGCGGTGCCGTCGGCCCGCATGAGCAGGGCCGGAGGATGGCCGCCACTGGCCAGGGTGACGCGGAAACCGCCCCGCTCGGTGTCGGGGGTGAGCAGGCCGAAGACGACCGTGCAGAACCGGGGGTCGGTGCCGTTGTACTCGTGGTTCAGGACCGTGTTGAGGTTGTCCAGGACGGCCACCGGGTCGGGATCGTAGACGGCGGCGGCGCGCAGGGTGTAGCGGGCGAGGGAGGTGACCGCCGCCGCTGCGGCGCCCTTGCCGCACACGTCGCCGAGGAAGAGGCCCCAGGTGCCGGAGGCCAGGGGGAACAGGTCGTAGAAGTCGCCGCCGACCTCGTCGACGGAGGCCACGTGGTAGTACGCGGAGACGTCCAGACCGGGGACGTTCACCAGCGTCGGTGGGAGCAGGGACTTCTGCAGGGTGGTGGCCAGGACGCGGAGGCGGTCGCGTTCCCGGTCGGCTTCCTTGCGGGCGCGCAGCAGCTCGATTTCGTAGGCGCGGCGGTCGCGGGCGTCGAAGACGGTGGTGCGGATCAGCAGGGGCTGCCCGTCCGCATCGGCTTTCAGCGTCGAGGTGACCATCACCGGCAGGCGGGAGCCGTCCGCGGCCAGCAGTTCCAGGGCGATGCCGCTGATCTCGCCCTGCATGCGCAGCAGCGGGGCGAAGTGGGTCTCGTAGTAGAGGCGGCCGCCGACGGTGAGGAGGTCGGAGAGGTGCTTGCGGCCCACCACCTCACCGCGCTCGTATCCGAGCCAGTCCAGCAGGGTTGTGTTGATCTTCGCGATCCGGCCGTCCAGCAGGGTGGTCAGGTAGCCGCAGGGCGCATGTTCGTAGAGGTCCTCGGCGCTGTCCTCCAGCAGAGCGGAGAACCGCGCCTGCTCGTCGTCCGGCGCCGGTCCCCCGCCACCCGGGCCCGGGTGTCCGTGGTCGTCGCCGGTCGCGCACATCATGCGGGGGTCTCCCGGTACGCGGCGACGGCCGCGGCGGTCTCCTCGTGGGCGGTGACGCGCCCCGGCGCGGGCGATCGCCCCAGGGCGTGCGCCGAGCGTCCCGTCCGGCCCGGAATGCCCGGCACAGGCCCTAGGGCGTGCTTCGAAAGTAGCGTCGTCCGCCCGCAGGGCGGGGCCGGGGGCGTCTGGTGCGTGCGATCGCAAGGCGGAGGGAGGAGAGCGCAGCGGGCTGCGCCGACGACCGACAACGCAGCGAGCGTGCGTGCCAGGCGTTCCTGGCCAGACGGGACTTTCGAAACACGCCCTAGGCCGTGTCCGGAAAGTCCCGCCTGGCCCGCGGGCGTCCCCGCCGGCCGGTCGGCCCGGCCGGTCACCGTCACGTGACGTCTGCGGTCTGCGTCCACGTGGTCATCCTCGCAGACGGCTCCCCGGCCGCGACCCGGAAGCCACGCGCCCCCGCCACCGCGCGCCCGCAGTCCCCTCCGACGCTGCTGTTCGCGTCAACATCCGGCTGATTCCCTTCGAAAACCTTCGTACGGCAAGGGTGTTGCAAGGCTCCGCTCACGTGCGCGCATTACTCTTCATTGACTCATCCTTGAGCTTGCCTTGGTGAATTCCGTCGAGGGCGTGACCGGAGGGAGGGGCCGTCACCATGCCGTCCGTCCGCGCGTCCGCGGCCCGCCTGATCCTCCTCCTCGTCCTCGCCCTCACCTGCGGCACCAGCGTCCCGCCCGGCCCCGCCGGGTCCGCGCCCCGGCTCCAGCAGCTCTCCGTACGACAGGCCGCGCCGCCCCCGGCCTACGAGTCCGCGCATGCCGGGGGCGGCGAAGCGGAGGCTCCCGCCGGATCCTCCGTCCTCCACCGCGACCGGCGGCGGACCGTGACCGCGCCCGCCGGGCCTTCCGGCCCGCCGCCGCTCGTCACCCGCGCCGCCCCGCTCACGGACCCGCCGGCCGGCCGTGGCGGCGGCCCGGACCCCCGGCGCAGACCCCTCGCCGCCCCTGACGTCTCCACCCTCCAGGTGTTCCTCTGCTGACAGGCCGGCACCGCCTCGCGCCGACCTGTCAGCCCGACGCGCCCTCGTGGCGCGCCAGGAGGAAACATTCATGCAGCCCCTCATCGACAACGCCCGCCGGTTCGGACAGCGCCCTGAGGAGTTCGCCCGGTACGCCGCGGGCCAGTCCCCCGACGTCCTGTTCGTCACCTGCTCCGACTCCCGGGTGGTCCCCGCCCTGATCACCGGCGCCCGGCCCGGCCAGCTCTTCGAGCTCCGCACGGCGGGCGGCATCGTGCCCCCGTACGGCCCCGGCACCCCCAGCGGGGAGGCCGCCACGATCGAGTTCGCGGTCGAGGTCCTCGGCGTCGAGGACGTCGTCGTCTGCGGTCACTCCCACTGCGGCGCCGTGGGCGCCCTCGTCCGCGGCGACGACTTGAGCGCCGTGCCCGCCGTACGGGACTGGCTCGCCCACGCCGCCCCGGGCGGCGTCCCGGGGCGCGCCGACGACCCGGCCGTCGCCGACGCCGTCCACGGCCACGTCCTCTCCCAACTGCTCCGCCTGCGCTCCTATCCCTGTGTCGCACGGAGGCTGGCGGACGGCCGGCTCCGTCTGCGCGGCTGGTACTACGAGGTGCACACCGGTGCCGTCCTGGAGTACCGCTCCGGAGCCGACGCCTTCGAGGCGCTGTGAGCGGGGGCGTCCGGATGCCTCGGTCCTTCGCCTTCTCGCGGCAGGACGTCGCCGCCTCGCTCGTCGTCTTCCTCGTCGCCCTTCCGCTCTGCCTCGGCGTCGCCGTCGCCTCGGGCGTCCCCGCCGAACTGGGCCTCATCACCGGCATCGTCGGCGGGATCGTCACCGGCCTGATGCGGGGCAGCAGCCTCCAGGTCTCCGGTCCGGCCGCCGGTCTCACCGTGCTCGTCCTGGAGGCGGTCCGGGCCTTCGGCCTCGCCGCGCTCGGAGTCATCGTGCTGTCGGCGGGCGTCCTGCAGATCGCCATGGGCCTCCTCCGGTGGGGCCGCTGGTTCCGTGCGATCTCGCTCTCGGTCGTCGAGGGCATGCTCGCGGGCATCGGGCTGGTCATCATCGCCGGGCAGCTCTACGCCGCGGCGGGGATTCCCGCACCGGACTCCGGCCTCGACAAGCTCACCGGCCTGCCGGGCGCGCTGGTCGAGGCCCTGGGCAGCGGGACGGCCCTCGTGTCGCTCGCCCTCGGGGCCGGCACCGTCCTCGTCGTCGTCGGCTGGCGGTGGATGCCCCGCAGGGCCCGGGCGGTGCCCGGCGCCCTGGTGGCGGTCCTTCTGGCCGCCCTCGCGACCGCCGCGCTCGGCCTCCCGGTGGAGACCGTACGCGTGAGCGGCGTGCTGGAGGCCGTCCGCCTGCCGGGCTCCGAAGCCCTCTCCTCCCTCGCCGAGCCGGCCCTCCTCGGTACCGTCCTCGCGTTCGCCCTGATCGCCTCCGCCGAATCGCTGTTCAGCGCGGCGGCGGTCGACCGGCTGCACTCGGGACCGCGCACGGACTACGACAGGGAACTCGTCGCCCAGGGCGCGGGCAACACGCTGTGCGGCCTGCTCGGCGCCCTGCCGCTCACCGCGGTCATCGTGCGCAGTTCGGCCAACGTCGAGGCGGGCGCCCGGACGAAGGCGTCCCGGGTTCTCCACGGCGTCTGGCTGCTGCTCTTCGTCGCCCTGCTGCCCGCCGTACTCGCGTACATCCCGCTGGCGGCGCTGGCCGGGATCCTGGTGCACGCCGGATGGAAGCTCATCCCGTTCAAGGGTGTCCGGACGCTCTGGCGCCGGCACCGGGGCGAGGCGGTCGTCCTCGTGGCGACGGCGACGGCGATCGTCGCGGTCGGCATGTTCGAGGGTGTCCTGATCGGCCTCGTGCTGTCGGTGGCGAAGGCGGCCTGGGAGGCCTCGCACCTGCGGATCGAGCACAGCGACGACGGGAGCGACGCGGTCCGCGTACGGCTCCAGGGGACGGTCACGTTCCTGCGGCTGCCGCAGATACTCGACAGCCTGGAAGCCCTGCCCGGTGACCGCCGGGTGGTCCTGGACCTCTCCGGGGTCCACCATCTCGATCACGCCTGCCGGGCGGCGTTGGAGACATGGGCCGAACGGCACAGCGGCGCCGACCCCGACGCGGTCCGCGCCGACACGGCCCGGCACCCCCGCGAGGGCGCCACCGCTGGCTCGGCGACGACCCGACGCTGAGACCGCGGCCACCCGACGGACGGGGGCGACGCACGCCGCGTCGCCCCCGTTCGCCGTGCGGCGGCTGCCGCACGGCCCCGGTCGGCTTCGCCCGAGAGGGCATGCGGGAGTCGGAGAGGTGCCGGTCGAGGGCTCCGGCGGCGGGGCGCGGGCGCCGACGCGGGAGGCCGGTCAGGCCGGTGTCCCTGTTCGCGCGGTCTGGGGGTTACTTCTGAGTCACCGCAGGGATCGGGTAGCGTCCGGAGCTGCTGAATCCGCTTGTGTGTTCCCCCCACCTTGAGGACCTATGCCTGCCCGTCACGTCGCCGCCCGTCGCGCCCCTCTGCGGCGCCGTCCGTCCAGCGGAGCCGTACTCCGGCCCGCCCGGGTCCAGCAGGCCCGCATATCCGGCGGAGCGCTGCTCCCTTGAGATTCCGGATCAGACGCCCGGCCAGTACGCCCGCCGGCTCCTTCCCTCAGGACCCGTCCCTCGCCCCGGCCGTGGACACGGGCGAGCCGGAAGCGCCCGAGGCGCCCCTGTCGCCCCGCGAGATCGAGCTCATCCGCGCTTCCGCGTCGCTGGTCGAGCCGCTCGCCGCCGACATGACGGTCTATTTCTACGCGATCCTCTTCGCCCGGTATCCCGCAGTCCGGCCCCTGTTCCCGCCGGGAATGGACGTCCAGCGCGGCCGACTGCTGCGCGCCCTGCTCCGGATCGTCGACCTGGTCGACGATCCGGAGAACCTCGTCCGCTTCTGCGGACATCTCGGGCGGGATCACCGCAAGTTCGGCGCCCTCGAGGCGCACTTCCCCGCCGTCGGCGAGTGCCTCCTCGCCTCCCTGGCCCGCTACGCCGGTTCCGCCTGGACCGAGGAGATCGCCGCCGCCTGGACGAAGGCGTACCAGACGGTCGCCGAGGTGATGATCGGCGCCGCCGAGCAGGACGCGCGCGTACGGCCCGCCCTCTGGCCCGCGACCCTCGTGCACCGCGTCTCCCGGGCGCCGGGGATCGCCGAGCTCACCCTGCGCCCGCATCTGCCGTACGACTACGCCGCCGGTCAGTACGCCGCCATCGAGACCCCCTGGCACCCCCTCCTATGGCGTTCCTACTCCCCCGCCCACGCGCCGCGCGAGGACGGCACCCTGACCTTCCACGTACGGGCGGTGCCGGGTGGCGCGGTCAGCAACGCGCTGGTGCACCGCGCCGTGGTGGGTGACGTGGTCCGGCTGGGCGCCCCGATGGGTGACATGGTGCTGGACGCCGCCGTGCACGGCGATCTGCTCTGTGTGGCCGGCGGCACCGGATTCGCCCCCATCCGCGCGCTGGTCGAAGAGGTGGCGCGGCGCGGCGGCCGGCACCAGGTGAACCTCTTCATCGGGGCCCGCACCGGCGCCGAGCTGTACGGGGTGGACGACATGCTGCGCATGGCCCAGCGGCATCACTGGCTGACGGTCAGGGGCGCGGTCTCCGACGAGTACATCGCCGGGATCCGGGGCTCCCTGCCGGAGGTCCTGGCCGAGTACGGGCCGTGGTACCAGCACGACGTCTTCCTCAGCGGGCCGGCCGCGATGGTCGCGTCGGCCAAGGAGAGACTGGTGTACGACGGCACGCCGCCGGAGCGTATCCATCACGACCCCTTCGACACCCCGGTCCTGCACGCTTCCTGAGTCGGCGCCGGTGGAGGACACGGATCGCACCGTTCCGGGCCCGGTTCGTCGGAGGGCCGGACCCTCCGCACGGGGTCCGGCCCTGCGGCGAGCGCCGCGGGCGTCAGGTGCGGGCCGACAGGGGGCCGCACAGCTCGTTACCCGGCTCGGCCGGGTCGTCGCTGATCCAGAACTGGATCCACAGCTCGGTGAACCGGGGGCGGCCGAGGTAGCCGTCCCCGTCCTGGTCGAGGCGGTCGAAGACGTCGGCGACGTCGACGCTCTCGCCATGCCAGGTGTCGACCAACCGCTGGTGCTCGGCGGCGGAGATACGCCCGTCACCGTTCTCGTCGACGGCGTCGAACACGGTCTCGGCGGTCGCGGCGACGACCTCGCGCATCGCGGGCAGCCGGTCCACCATGGCGAGGATCTCGTCCAGGTCGACCTTGCCGTCCTTGTCCGTGTCCACGTGGGCCGCGAGGAGATCCCACCAGCCCAGCATGACCGTGTCCACGCGGTCGGCCAGTTCGGACCCCGGTCGGACGGCGGGCAGGCCTCTCCAGCGTTCCGCGAGTGCCTGGAAGTCGCGCTGGTCGAGGTAGCCGTTGCCGTCGGCGTCGAACGCGCGGAACATGTTCACCAGCTTGTCGCGCTGGAACTCACTGGCCACGGGCGGCCTTTCGGTCGGGGTCGTTCCCGGCGATCCTGCCCACGGCGCCCCCCGCCCGAACGGCGCCCAGGCGCACGCCGAGGCGCGCGCCGCACCTCCACGCGCACCCCCGGCGACCGCACAGGCCCGGCCGGCTGTCAGGCCGCCACGAGTTCCTCGGCGATGAACTTCTCCACGAACTCCCCGGCACGCCGGTCGAGGTCGGTGTACTGGGCCTCTCGCTCGGCGCCCGAGACCGCTTCTCCGACCAGGAGGTTGCCGTCGGCGTCGACGAGCTGCGGGCGCTCCTCCGCGTCGGTGAGCAGGCCGACGGTGGAACGGGAGAAGCCGCAGTAGTAGGCGATGCCTTCGCTCAGATTGGTTTCGAGGACGGCTTGCATCCCCGCCACGATGGGGTCGTCGCCGGTGGCGCCGGCCAGGCCCAGCCACAGGATGCGCTTGCCGGCGAGGCGGGGCTTGCTGCGGCCGTAGGCGAACCCGTAGTTCCACACGCGGTCGATCCAGCCCTTGAGGATGGCCGGCACGCTCTGCCAGTACACCGGGAAGACGGCGACGACGACATCGGCGTCGAGGATGCGCCGCATATGGGCGTGCGCTTCGTCCGAGTACGGCTTCTCCCTGTTGCCCCAGTCCGGCTGGTCGGACGTGTTCATCCGCGGGTCGAACCCTTCGGCGTGCAGGTCGAGCGTGTCGATGCGGTATCCGGCGGCTTCGAGCCGGGCGGCGGCACGGCGGGCCGTGTGAGCGGTGAGGGAATCGGAGCGGTGGTGCGCAATGACCACAAGGGCTGTCCTGGCACGGCTGTCGTGCTGCGTCACGGTCTCTCCCGGCTGGTGTCGGTCGGTTCGATGGATCCAGTACAACCGCCGTGACGTAGATGATCCATGGGAGAAGCGCTCCGGAACATAGGAGATCGTCTACGCTGGGTGCCGTGGATCCTTTGAGTTCGTTACTGAGCGGCATCCGGGCAGAGGGCTCGGTCGTCAGCCACGCCGTACTGACGGCGCCCTGGACCATCCGTTTCGCCGACGGCGCACCGCTCACCATGATCAGCGTGCTGCGCGGCGGGGGCACCCTGATGCTGCCCGACGGCACCGAGCGAGCGGTCGGCGCGGGCGATACGGCCATCGTGAACGGCCCCGCGCCGTTCCACCTCGCGGACCGGCCCGGCAGTGTCCACGGCTCCCATGTCCCGTACGAGATCGCCTGCTTCGCCACCGACGCCGACTGCGCCGCCCAAGAACTGGGCGGTATCCGATGGGGCACCGACTCGGAGGAGGCGACCGCGCTGATCGTGGGTGCCTACCGCGCTTCCGGGCACCGTCACGAGGGGCTCCTGCGTGCCCTGCCGCCCGTCCTGGTGGTCAAGGAGGACGTCGAGGTGTGCGCCTGGCTGGAGACGGCCGCCGCCGACGCCGCCCAACTCTCGGCCGGTTCGCAGGCGCTGATGGACCGGCTTCTCGACTGGGCCCTGGTGTGCACGTTGCGCACCTGGTTCGACCAGGCCGGCGCCGACGCGCCCAGCTGGTACCGGGGCCTCGCCGACCCCGTCCTCGCCCCCGCCCTGCAGGCCTTTCACGACCGGCCCGCCGAGGCGTGGACGGTGGCGTCCCTGGCCACTCGGGCCGGTGTCTCCCGGGCGCTGTTCGCCAGGCGCTTCACCCAGCTGATGGGCCGCCCGCCCCTCGCCTACCTCACCGAGTGCCGCATGGACGAGGCCCAGGCGCTTCTGGCCGACACCGATCTCAGCATCGCCCAGATCGGACGGTCGGTGGGCTACGCCGACGCTTTCGGCTTCAGCGCCGCGTTCAAACGCCACAAGGGCCGAAGTCCCAGCGCCTTTCGCACCGCGGTGGCCTGAACGCCGCCCTGGACGATCGCGGGATCCACATCCGCGGCCCAAGGGCGTCCGCCGGGGCGGACGCCTGCCGGCGGCCGTCGGCTTGCTGTGAGATGACGTACAGCGTGGGCGCCCGGCGGCGGCCCTGTCATCATCCACGGCAGCGCCGCGCCCGCACGGGCCGTTCACCCCGATGGCAGGCGTCGCCCTCCGCTGTCCGTGACCGCCCCCGCGCATGATCGTTACCGCTGTGGCAGGGCGTGAGGGCTGCGGCATCCTCACTCCTCGATTCCCGGACGCGCGGACGGAGTCCGAGCGCGACGAGAGGAATGACGCGTGGGTGGCTGGATCAGTGTGGGCCTGGGGGCAGCGGCGGCCCTGTGCCCGCTGCCGCAGCACGGGGACGTCGCCGTGCTCATGGACCACACCCCCACGAGCCCGCGCCTGACCGTGTGCGCCCCGGACGTGTGGGTCGACATGGGCTACGGCGATCAGGCGCCCGCCGCCGCACCTTCCCCGTGCACCTCACCGTCCCCGCCGACGCCGGTGCCGTCTCCACCGCCCCCGTCCCCCTCGGCTTCCCCGGCCCCCGAGCCGTCGCCGGCGGCGGTTCCGCCGCACGCGGCCGAGGCCGCCGCCCCACGGCAGGTGGCCCCCCTCCCCGCCGTACCGGCGAACCCCGCTCCCGCTCCGACGCCGCCACCACCGGCGAGCCCGGTGCCGCGTACGCCCGCGGCCGCGCCCTCGTCTCCGCCCGCACAAGCGCCCGCAGCGTTCCGGTGGGTGGCACGCGACCACTACAGCGGCGGTCCGTCGCGTCCGGCTCCGGCCGGGATCCCGATGACCATGTCCACGGTCGTGATCACCCTCCCGGCCGTGCTGGCCGCGGCCGCCCTGCGGCCGGGCTCCCGTCGCCGGGGCCGTGGCTGACCTTCGTCCTCCCGGTGGGCCGGCGCGTCCGCGTCCGGCCCGCCCCGTCCTTCCCCGTCTCGTTCACCTCGCATCGCCTGTCCTGGAGTTGTGCAATGCCGGAATGGCTCGTCTACACCCTGGCCTCGGTCATGGTCTGCGTTCTCGTCGTCACGGCGACCGTCGTGCGGCACCGCCGCGTCGACGTCGACGAGGACACCTCCCAGACTCCGGACGTGCTGGAGTACATGGTCATGATGGTCGGCGTCGTCTACGCCATCGTGCTCGGCCTCGCCATCGCCGGAGTGTGGGAGGCCCGTAGCGCGGCAGAGGACACGGTCCAGCGCGAGGCCCAGGCCCTGTACGAGATCGACCAGCGCCTGGACGTCTACCCGGCCGCCTTCCGGACGCAGATCAAGGAGCACATCGACGCCTACGCCCGGCACGCCGTCACCGCCGAGTGGCCCGCCCTGAAGGACGGCGCGCCCGTCGACGGCACCGGCGCCGAGCTGCTGGGCCGCATCCGGAGCGACATCGCTCACCGCACTCCCTCCGACGAACTGCAGGCGCAGGCCTACCAGCCCCTGCTGGACCAGGTGGCGGCCGCGGACGACGCCCGTCACCAGCGCCTGGACACGTCCGGCACCACGCTGCCCGCCGCACTCTGGTTCGGTCTCGTCGCGGGCGCCCTGGTGACCCTCGGCCTGCTGTACACCCTGCAGATCCGCCGCTCCGCGCGGGAGTTGCTGCTCGCCACCACCTTCAGCGCACTCGTGGTCTTCCTGCTCTTCCTCGTCTGGAGCTTCGACGCCCCCCTCGGCCACTCCGGGACGGACTCCGCCCAGCCCCTGAGCGACCTGATCACCACCGCGGTCTGATCACGCGGCCCGCTGGGCCTACCGCTGCTGCTCCGCGTCCCTGGCCTGCCGGGCGATGTCCTCCAGGACGGCCTTCGGGTCGGCGGAGGGTGCCACGGCCTTGCCGATGTTCCGCTTGATGGTGTTGCTGACCTGGAGCCAGGAGGGTTCGTTGACGGGGTAGAGCTCGGCGCCGCGCAGTGCGTTCAGGAACTGCGCGCCGCTGGGGTCCGCCGCCGCGTCCTTGGACGACTGGGTCGCGGACACCGTGGAGGGCAGCAGGTGGTAGCGGCCGGCGAACTCGTTGAGGTTCTTGTCCTCGTAGACGAATTCCAGGAACGAGCCGACCAGTTCACGATTGCCGTCGTGCTTGAAGGCCATCATCCAGTCGGCGACGCCGGCCGACGGCAAGGTCTGGCCGACTCTCAGCGTGTCCGACACCGGCATGCTCAGGGTGCCGACCTTCAGGCCCTTCGCCCTCGCCTCGTGGAGGAGCGAGGGGTAGCCGTTGAGCATGCCGACATCGCCGCGCAGGAACGCCGCGAAGGCGTCCTGCCGGTTGAGCTCGGCCGGTGCGATCGGGCCGGTCAGGCCGGGTGACACCAGGTTGTCCTTGATCCAGCGGAAGGTCTGGGTGTTCTGCTCGGAGGCGATGGCGTAGCCGCCGGTGTTGCCGGAGTACCCTCCTCCGTTGCTCAGTTCCCATATCAGCGCCTCGGCGTGCGCCTCCTCGGGACCGAGCGGCAGGGCGTACGGATAGAGCACGCCCTCCTCTTTCAGCGCCTCGGCCGCGTCCTTCAGGTCGGACCAGGTCTTCGGCGGCTTCGCTCCGGCCTGGTCGAACAGCTCCTCGTTGTAGAAGAGGAGACGGCTGCTGGCCACGAAGGGCAGGCCGTAGAGGGTGTTGTCCACCGAACCCGCCTCGGCGAGCGGCCGCAGGAAGTTCGCCTCCGCCCTGATCGACAGCAGGTCGCTGGCGGCGTAGAGGCGGCCCTGCGCGGCGAAGTCGGAGTAGGCGCCCATCAGCGCCACGTCCGGGGCGTTGCCCTCGTCGACCATGCGGGTGACCTCGCGGTCGACGTCCGCCCAGGGGTAGAGGGTCACCTCGACCTTCTTGCCGGGGTGGGCGGCGGAGAAGGTGGTGGCCAGTTTGTCCCAGTACGCCTGGGAGCTGGTGGCCGGGCTGGTGCCGTACTCGGCGGCCACCAGGCGCAGAGTCGTCCCGTCGTGGCGGTCGGACGAACCGCAGGCGGTGAGGAGGGGGCCTAGGAGTCCGAGTGCAGCCACGGAGGCGGTGGCGCCGGAGAGTCTTGGTCGCACGGATCGTTCCTCTTGCTCTTTCTGGACAGTGCGTCCGGAATCCTCTCCCGGCTGGGGCCGAAATGCGCCCCCTGCTCGGAGGTTGTGGCCCTTGCTCCAATCGCGGCGGTTGCGAGTGGTGTCTTCCGATATGCCGTCGGCGGTTCCGAGGGGCGTAAAACCTTCCGGAGTGGCCGGTACCGCTCCCGGATGGAGCATTGACGCCTCACCCGGAAGCGGCGTCGGACCTCGGGTACCGGGGGCGGTGGCAGGGGCCGCTACGGGCGTGTCGTTCCTCGTCCCACCACCACCGCCCCCGCACGTCGGTCCGTTCCGCTCAGGCGTGGGCGGAGGGGGCCGCAAGCGTGGCGAGGTCGGCCAGGGTGCGGGCCGCAGGCGCGGGGTCGACGAGCCACTTCAGGTGGCTGCCCTCCAGGGTGCGGACGTCGTACGGGTTGTCGGGCGTCAGCTCGTCGCCCTCGCGGATGAGGCGGTCCTGAAGGGCGAGGGGCAGGCTCCTGTCGTCGGTCAGGCGGATGTACGTCTTGGGGATGCGGCCCCAGGTCGCCGCCTGCGCCCGGTCGGCGGAGCCGCCGGCGTCGAGGTTCTCGTCGGGCTGGAAGGTGTTCAGGAAGGTGAGGAACTGCTCGTCGGTGCCGTCGGCGAAGAAGGCCTCCTTGAAGGCCGCGAGCGCGTCCGGGTTCGCCGTGCGGAAGTTGACCCGGAGCAGGCCGAGGTCGGCGGGGTTCCCGGCCAGCGCCGAGGCGAAGGCGGCGGGGTCGACCGCGGCCATCTCCGGCTCGGCGTAGTAGGCGCCGATGTCGAGAAGGACCGGGCACCAGGCGGAGACGTAGACGATGCGGTCGATCAGGTCCGGGCGGGCGTTGGCCGCGGCGGTGGCCGTGGCGCCGCCGCGGCTGTGGGAGACGAGGATGACGGGGCCGTTCCGCTTGGCCCGCTCCAGGATCCCGATCAGGTGCGCGGCGTTGTCGGCGAGCGTGACGCCTTTGATCGCACCGGGCGCGGTGGCGAGCCCTTCGGGGTCCTGGGGCGTCTGGTAGGCGCGGGTGAAGGTCGCCTGGAAGCCGTGGCCGGGCAGGTCGACGGCGATCGAGCGGTGCCCGAGGAGGCCCAGTTCGGCCTGGAGGGGAGCGAAGGAGAAGGAGTTCGCGAAGGCTCCGTGGACCAGTACGAACGTCGGCTGCTTCTGTGTACTCACGTGTACTCACTTTCCGGCCGCCGCGGTTCGGCGCCGGCCAGGGCGGGCGCCGGGGTGGGCGAGCCTACTCCGGGGGACATCCGTGTGGTGTCCGGGATTCAGGGGGTGGGGAGGAAGATCATCCGTGCCGGTGCGGGGGTCCCCCGCCCGCGGTCACTCGGATGTCCGGCGCAGGACGAGGCAGAGGAAGCCGAAGCTGTCCCGGTACCCGTGCAGCCACTGCGAGCGCTGGGCGGTGGCCGTCTCCAGGGCCTGCGCGGCGCCCGGATGGGCGGGGTGGTCCAGAGCCCACAAGGCCAGCGAGCCCCAGCAGGCCCACTCGTAGGCGTCCAGCTCGCCGCGGGTGCTGACGTGCCCGTGGACCGGGGTCCAGCCGTCGGCGACGACACTGTCCACGGTGGTCGCCAGATCGGCGAGGTCACCGAACATCTCGACGGCCGCCGGCGACGGGGCGCTGTCCCAGAAGGACTCGCCGATCAGTACGCGCCCTCCGGGAGCCAGGTGCTCGCGGGCCGCCGCGAGCGTCGGCAGCAGGCCGCCGAAGGCGTGCGTGGCACCGACGCTGACCACCAGGTCGAACGGCTGGGTCGAGACGTAGTCCGCCGCCTCCTGCCGGTGGAGGACCAGACGCTCGTCGACTCCCCGTTCGCCCGCTGCCCTGCGGGCCCGCGCCAGAGAGACCTGGGAGACGTCGACGCCCTCGGCGTACAGGCTCGGGCGCGCCGTCAGGGCGCGCAGGAGCCACTCCGCCGTACCGCATCCGAGGTCGAGCACGCGCTCGTCGCCGCGCGGGAGGCCGTGTCCGAGCAGCTGGTCGACCGAGTCGTCGTCGAGCGGGGCTTTGATGGGGTGGTCTGCGTGGGCGATCATGGAGATCTCCTCGCGGCTCATCGGCGCGGTGTGCCCCACGTCGAGGAGCAGCCGCGCGGCCACCGCCGCCCCGTCGGTGCGGATCGTGCCGGCGACGGCCTTCGCCCGCGCTTCCGTCTCGGGGGTCAGGGCCGTCCTGAGCGCGGCCGACAGGGATGCGAAGGTCGGGGTCGGCCCGTCGTGTGCCGCGCCGATGCCCAGGTCGGCGACGCGGGCGGCCCAGTGCGGCTGGTCCACGAACTGGGGTACCACCACCTGGGGCGCGCCGGCCCGGGCGGCGGTGGTCGTGGTGCCCGCGCCGCCGTGGTGGACGACGGCCGCCACCCGGCGGAAGAGGGCCTGGTGACTGACGTCGCCGACGGCGAAGCAGTCGTCCGCGTCGTCCACCGGGCCCAGGTCCGCCCAGCCCCGGGAGACGAGTACGCGGCGGCCCTGCGCGCGGGCGGCCTCGACGGCCGTCCGGGCGATGTCGGTGGCCGTGCTCATCGGCATGCTGCCGAAGCCGACGTACACCGGTGGGGTGCCGGCGTCCAGGAAGGCCTCCAGATCGGCGGGCAGGGGGCGTTCGTCGGGCAGGATCCACGCGCCGGTCTGCACGAGGTCGAGGTCGGTCAGGTCCTGCCACGGGCCCAGTACCGGGTCCACCGCAAGCCACGGACGGTCGGTCAGGACGTGGTCGCGGACGTTGTCCACCGGTGCGAGACCGATCGCCTCGCGGTGGGCGTTGAGGGGCTGGAGGTAGAGGGCGTTGACCTTTTGGGCGTCCAGGTCCCACAGGGCCTGGTGATCGGTCATGTCCGGCGGAGGCGGCGGGCCGGGCCGCGCCGACGGCAGGTAGTGCGCGGAGGGCATCTCGAAGGGGTGGAAGGCCGCGTAGACGTAGCGGATGCCCAGCTTCTCGGCCACCGAGCGGGCGCCGGCCGGCATCAGGCCGCTCGCGACCAGCACGTCGCAGTCCTCGGCCGCCTTGCCGACCGTCTCGAAGTGAGCGGCGACGAGCTCGGCCGCGAACGCGCCCGCGTCCGACGGCGGCGCTCCCGTCCGCAGCGCGCGTACGTCCCGCCCGAAGGGCACCATTTCCGCGCCGACACCGGCGAGCAGTTCCGCGAACTCCTCGTCCGGCGGTGCGCACACGCGCACCTCCGCCCCGAGTCTCCGCAACTGCGCCGCCACTCCCGCCAGCGGCGCGATGTCACCGCGGGATCCGTACGCCATCAACAGCACACGCATGTCGTGTTCTTCTCGTTCCTGTGCATGCCGGACGGGCCGGCGGCGGTACGGCAGGATCCGGTCGTCCGGGTCCTGCCTCGGGCAACCCGGGGGGCGGGGGCGTCCGGGCGGTGGTGTGGGGTGGGATCAGCGGGCCCAGGGCAGTTCGCGGGTCCCTTCGGTCCCGGGCACGGAGGCGCGCCCGTCGCAGCACATGGCGACGTGGGCCTCGGTCCGCTCCGGAGCGTGGATCCGGCGCAGGTGGCCGGCGGACAGGATGAAGCTCTGCCCGGCCTGGACCTTGTGGGTGTGGCCCTCGCAGGTCACTTCGAGGGCCCCCTCGGTGACCGTCCAGACCTGCTCACGGGTCACGGAGTGCTCGGGGCCGGTCGCACCGGCGTCCATGCCGACCGTCCAGGTGCTGAGTTCGGTGCTGCCGCGGCTGGGAGCGGCCAGGCCGGTCATGGTGGCGTTCGGGGAGACGGTGACGTTGTCGTCCGACGGAGTGATGATGTGCATGCGGGGTGCTCCTCGATTGCGTGCGGGGCGGGAGGAAGGTGGCCTGCGGGTGGGGCGGGTCAGGTCGCGGGCACGTCGAGCTGGAATTCGCGGGTGCGCCGGTAGGAGCGGAATCCCAGTCGGTGGTTGACGGCCAGCATGTGGGCGTTGTCGTCGGCGTTGTCCGTCTCGATCTCGACGACGTCGGGGTACTCGGCGCGCAGGCGCCGCACCATGGCTGTCTTGACCCATACGCCGAGGCCGTGGCCGCGGTGCGCGGGCACGACGGCCGTGTCGTACTGCTGGGCGCGCGGCCCGGAGCCCTGCGGGAGCAGGATCTCGGTGTAGCCGGCCATCGTGCCGTCGTCGTGGACCGCCGCGATGGTCAGCAGGGCGTCGCCGCGGTCGGCGATCACCTGGGCCATGGCGCGGACGCGGTCGGCGTCCCACGCCACGTTGCCGTAGTCCAGGTCTCCGACGGGCATGTCGTTCATCGCGTTCTTGGCCGCGGCGAAGGCGTCGGCGAGTTCGTCGGGGACCGCGCCGGTCCAGCCGGTCAGCCGGTAGCCGGGGTGCTCGGCCTCGGCGGTCCGTTGCAGGTCGGCCTCGGGCAGTTCGTCGAGGCGCAGCAGGAGGTGGTCGAGGGTGAGTGCCGGGCGGAAGCCCCGCCGTACGCCGAAGGCCTCGCCCGGGCCGTCGGCCGGGGCTGCCGCGATGAGGCTGCGCCGGTTCTCGGTGCGGCAGGCTTCCACGGCGACGGCCAGCAGGAGCGATCCGGTGCCCAGGCGCCGGTGTGCGGGGTCGACGTGCAGTTCCAGTTCGGACAGGTGCTCCTGACCCGGGGACGTGAACACCCGCAGGCCGGCGACGCCGACGGGGACGCCGTCCGCGCCGGTGGCCAGCCAGCTCAGCCGGCGGCTGCTCAGGGCGGGCTGGGTGAGCTGGGCGTGGATCTGTCCGGGGTCGGGGGCCGGTACTCCGGGCAGGTCGTGGGCCATCGAGGCCGCGACGACCCGATGCCACGCGGCGGCCTCGTCGGCCGAGACGCGCGGGAGCGGAAGGACACGTACAGATGAGGACAAGGCGATGTCTTTCGTGGTCGGGTCGGGTCAGATCGGGTCGTGTCAGGCCGGTCGGTGGTACGCGGGAGTGCCGCGCGGGTGGGTCCGCTTCGGCGGACGGGCCGTCGCGTCGGCGGCGGCGCACGGGGCGGCGGGGCGCCCGGCGCGGTGGGTCATGGGTGGTGTCAGGCCGCGGGGACCGGACTCCAGCGGTCGAGAAGGGCGTACGCCGGGATCCATCGGGCGGTGCAGGCGGCGTACACGGGTGCGGGCAGTCGGGAGAGGAGCCGCCGCGTGGTGGGTTCGTCGGCCCCGTCCAGCAGCCAGGGCAGCAGCAGGGGCGCGTCGCGGTCGATGTGGTGGGCGTGGACCCGGGTGAAGTGGCTCCACTGCTCGTAGGTGAGCGCTTGCCGGATCAACGGGAGCGCCGCCTCCTCCTCGTGCCGGAGGTGTCCGGCGAGGCCGCGGGTCAGTGCGTCGGTGAGCTGACTTACGTCCGTCCCCGAGTCGGCCCAGGGGTCGGTCAGCGCGTCGTCGACGGCCCTGATCACCGTGGCGAGGGCGGCGTGTTCGACCTCCATCACCTCCAGGAGCGCCAGGTCCCTCGGCCGGCCGGCCAGGTTCCGCCGCAGCGGCGGCCACAGAGCCGCGTCCTCGGCCGCGTGGTGGGCGCGGAGGGCCTTCTTGAACAGCGACCATCCGGCGGCGCCGGCCAGTACCTGGCGCGCGTCACGGTCCGCGGCGGTGGTGACCCGGTCCAGATGGACCAGTTCCCGGCGCAGGGCGTCATGCATCGCGTACATCACGGTCAGGTCGAAGGCGTGGCTCATGGGCGGTGCGGGGGCGTTCCGGTGCGCTCGGCGGCCGCGGCGTCGACGTGGCCGGATCCGAGCCCCACCGCTGACGGGACGACGGCGTCGGCCGGACACTTCGTCTCGGCCGGCCGTACGAACGGGGGGTTGTGCGCGCGTGACTGCATGCCTCTCACGATCGTGCGGTTCGCACGTATGATCAACGCCGACTTGTGTGCGGTTCGATAACCGCTGGGTTATCGACGGAGGGCCGGGGGGCCGGTGGAACTACGGGACATCGAGATCTTTCTTGTGCTGGCCGAGGAGCTGCATTTCGGCCGGACCGCGCAACGGCTGCACGTCTCCCAGGCACGCGTCAGCCAGGCCATCAAGAAGCAGGAGCGGCGCATCGGTGCCGAGCTCTTCAGCCGCACCAGCCGCACGGTGTCCCTGACCGAGGTGGGCCGGCAGTTCCGTGACGACCTGCAGCCGGTCTACGCGGGTCTGCACGATTCCCTGGAGCGGGCGCAGTTGGCGGCCCGCGGCATCACCGCACAGCTCCGCGTCAGCCTCATGCCCTTCAACGTCGCCGATCTGCACCACTACTGGAAGGCGTTCCGCGGGCGGTATCCGCACTGGGGACTCCAGATCCGGCAGGCGACCTTCACCGATGTGTTCGGCCAGCTCCGCAACGGCGACATGGACGTCATCGTCGCCTGGCTGCCGGTGGAGGAGCCCGACTTCACCGTCGGGCCGACCCTCTGCTCCGACTCCCGGATCCTCGCGGTGGCCCGCGAACACCGGCTGGCGGCGCGGGACTCGGTGCCGTTGGAACTGCTCGCCGACTTCCCGCACGCCTCCGCCCTGGGCATGCCGGACTACTGGGAGGACAGCTACCTGCCCTTCCACACCCCGCGGGGCCGGGCGATCGAGCGCATGGCGTACGCGGCCTCGGACACCGCCGACGAACTGATCGCTCATGTCGGCATGGGCGAGATCATCCATGCCTTCCCCGGCCATGTGACCAGGTATTGGGGCATGTCGAACATCCGGTGGCTTCCCCTCCCCGACATGCCGGCCATGCAGTTCGCCCTGGTCTGGCGGACGGAGGCGGAGAACGACCTCATCCGCGCCCTGGCCGACACGGTACGAGACCTCGGGGTGTTCCGCTTCTGACCGTACGCGCGGCGGACGGCGCTACGTTCGGAGCACGCCCTGGGGAGTGACCGGCTTCCAGTCGTGGACGAGGAGCCCGAGGAGGACCTCGTCCAGGAACTCGCCCATCACCCACGCCGAGGAGCGCAGCACTCCCTCGCGGACGAAGCCGTTGCGCTCGGCGGAGCGCAGCATCGCGGGGTTGTCCGACAGGGTCTCGACCTGCAGCCGGTGCAGCCCGCGCACGGTGAAGCCGTAGTGGCACAACACCGCGACCGCGTCGGTGCTGTAGCCCTTGCCCCGGGCCGACGGCAGCAGCGCGAGGCCGAGGTGCGCGGAGCGGTTGTGGGGGTCGACGCGCCACAGCTCGGCGGTACCGACGAGCGTGCCGCCGTCCAGTTCCACCACGGAGAACGGGACGAGTCGCTCGTTCGTGTCGTCCACGGCGAACGGTGAGTCCTTCGAGCCGGGCGAGACCGGGCGCCAGGGCTGGACTTCGGACCGCGAGTAGGTGGCCACGTCGTCGTGGAGCCCGGCCCGCAGGATCGGGATGTCGTCCTCGTGGCGGGCTCTGAGCCCGACCTTGTCGCCCGTCAGCATGGGAGCTTTGTATCCGACCGGTCCGGCCGGCGACAACCCGATTTACGGGACGCCGTCGGGGCCGCCGCGTGCTGGGGCCCGGGCCGGGCCGCCCCGCCCGCGGCGTGCCGGGCGGGGCCGCGCGGTCGGTCAGTCGCGGTCCGTGTGTTCGCGTACGACGGTTCCCTTGGCGGAGTCGATGTCGTAGGTGGTCTTGTTCCAGTCCCGGGTGACGATGTCGACGGACCACACGGTGTCGTCGAGTTCCACGGCGGTGACGGTGCCGGCCTTGCGGGCCGTGGCCGTCTTCACCGCCTGCGGGGCGGGGACGGTCGCCGCCGCCAGCTGTTCGGTCACCTCGCTCTTGTCGTCCGCGTCCTGTCCGGGCTCGACCCGTGAGCGGGTGACCTTCCCCGTGACGGCGTCGACCTGGACGTCATGGAGCGTGCCGTCCTTCGCCGCGACCCTGACGTCCCACACCGGCGGTCCGGGGGCGGCGGGGCCGGTCGGCGCCGGAGTGCCCGAGGCGGTGCCGCGAGCGGTGGTCAGTTCGATGTCGACGAGCCGGCCGTCCGGCACCTCGGCGACCGCGGTGTCCCCGGCCTTGTTCCACGTGATCTTCGCGGCGGGCACCAGAGCTTCGCGCTCGCGCTGGTCCTCGGTGAGCCCGGCGCCGCCCGAGGGGCTGGCCGCCGGGGAGGACGGGGCGTCAGGCGCGGCGGTGACGGGTGCCGTTGCGCCGCCGCAGGCGCCGGCGAGCAGCGTGGACGTGACGGCGAGGCAGACGGCCAGGCCGCGGAGTCGCGAGGGTGTCTTCATGGCCGCCACGCTTCACCCGCCCGCGCGCGGGCGGACACGGGCCGCGCCGTACACCACCCGAACGCGCCCCCGGTCACGTCCGAACGGGTCAGCGAACGGGCCGGCGGACGGGCCGGCGACCGGGGCCCGCCGTCGGTGGGCGGCACTCCCCCGCCCTGTCCTCTCGCCGTCCCGCTCTCGTCGGTGCCGGCCGGCGTCGTCATGCTTCCCCCACAGTGAGCGATGCATGCATCATCTTTGCTTGAGAACACTTGAAGCTGATGCTTTTCGAGCATGTATTGACACACCGCTGGCGGCCCGACAGAGTCAGGCGGCACACGAGCCCGCCTCTGGACCGAGGAGTGTCATGCCCATGTTCCCTTCGCTGTCACGTCGTTCACTGATGGGAGGAGCGGTCGCGACCGGAGCGGCCCTGGCCGGTGTCGGTGCGGCGGCACCGACCGCGTCGGCGGCACCCGCGACCGTCACTCCTCGACGGCGACCCGGACAGAAGTCCATGATCAACACCCCCTACGACGCCCACCGGACCGTCCGCGTCGGGGTGATCGGCCTCGGCAACCGGGGGTCGGGCATGACGCTGGGCTGGGCGGCGGTGCCGGGCTGCGTCGTGACCGCCGTCTGTGACATCCGCTCCGACCGCGCCAAGCGGACCGCCGACCAGCTCGTCGCGGCGGGCAAGCCCCGGCCCGCCGAACTCGGCGGCTCCGACGCCTCGTTCCGCGAGCTGCTGAAGCGCGACGACATCGACCTCGTGTACATCGCCACGCCCTGGGAGTTCCATCACTCGCAGGGCAAGGCGGCGCTCCTCGCCGGGAAGCACGTCATCGTCGAGCTTCCCGTCGCCACGGAGCTGGACGAACTCTGGGACCTCGTCGACACCTCCGAGCGCACCCGCAGGCACCTCATGCTCGCCGAGAACTGCAGCTACGGCCGTAACGAACTGGCCATGCTCAAGATGGCCCACGAGGGCCTCTTCGGAGAGGTCACCAACGGCCACGGCGGCTACCTGCACGATCTGCGCGAGCTGCTGTTCTCCGACACGTACTACACCGACGCCTGGCGGCGCCTCTGGCACACCCGCAGCACCGCCAGCTTCTACGCGATGCACGGTCTCGCCCCGATCGCCGCCGCCATGGACATCAACCGCGGGGACCGGATGACCACCCTGCGCGCCACCGCGACCGAGCCCAAGGGCCTCGCCGACTACCGGGCCCGTTTCGTCGACCGGTCGCATCCGTCGTGGAAGGAGACGTACATCAACGGCGACCTCGTCACCTGTCTGATCGACACCGCGCAGGGCCGCGTCATCCGCGCCGAGCACGACGTCAGCTCCCCGCGGCCCTACAGCCGCATCAACACCCTCGCGGGCAGCCGCGGCATCTTCGAGGACTACGCCGGCGTCACCTCGTCCTCCGGCGGGCGCGTGTACGTCGAACCGGACCATTCCGGCCACAGCTGGCGGGACTTCGCCTCGTACCGCAAGGAGTTCGACCACTGGCTGTGGAAGAAGATCGGTGACGACGCCGAGAACAACGGTGGTCACGGCGGGATGGACTACGTCCTGCAGTGGCGCACCGTCCAGCAGATGCGCGCCGGACTCGTGCCGGACATCGACGTGTACGACTCGGCCGCGTGGTGCGCCCCGGTGCCGCTGAGCGCGGCCTCGCTCGCCGCCGGTGGGCGCCCGGTGGCCGTCCCCGATTTCACCCGCGGTGACTGGGTCAACCTCCGGCCCGGCCTGGACTCCCGCGCCTCGGACATGCCGCCGGTCGGCTGACCTGCCCGCAGCAGCACCCCACCCCTTCCCCAGGAGCAGTCATGACACGTCCCAGCGCGTGGCGCATCGTCCGCAGAGCCGGGGCCGCCGCCGCGGCCGCCGTCGTCCTCCTCGTCCCCACCCACGCCTCCGCGGCCCCGGCCGTGGGCTCGGCCGCGGGCTCGGCGACCGAGACCAGGACGGAGGTGACCCTCTCGCCCGTGGACCTGGACGGTCCCGTCATCGCCGCCGTGAAGGTGACGGTCAGGAACGCCGGCCCCGATCGCCTCCGGTCCTTGCGGATCGCGTTCGCCGGGCCGGTGGGCTGGGCCGTACAGCCCTCCGTCCAGGGGGTCGACGGGAGCGTCGCCGCCGGTGCGACGGCCCACGCGACCTTCCGTATCCAGGTGCCGGAACGCCGCCCGGGGTTCACGGTACGGACCTTCACCGCGACCGCGACCTACCGCGGAGGCGACGGCGCGGGCACCGCCATCGGCACGCGCTCCGAGATCAGCGGCACCCCGGTGGCGAACCTCGCCGCCGCGTACAACAACGTGGGGGTCACCGACGAGACGGACACCGCACCCGGCGACTACGACGGGGAGGGCAACAGTTTCTCGGCGCAGAAGCTCGCCGCCGCCGGCCTTGCCCGAGGGACCACGGTGACCGCTCTCGGCGCCCGCCTGACCTGGCCGGACGTCGCGCCCGGCACCAAGGACAACGTCTCCAGCGCCGGTCAGGCCATCGCGCTGACCGGCTCGGGCGGCAAGCTGGTGTTCCTCGGGTCCGGGGTCACCAGCGGCGCGACCGGACGTGCCACCGTCCATTACACGGACGGGACGACGACGTCGGGCACCTTCGGCTTCCCGAACTGGTCGTTCGACCCGGCGAACGCCCATGGAGCGACGCTGGTGGCGTCGTCCGACGGTCGCAACCGCCCCAGCGGTTACGGCAACGCGGGGATCGCGTACCGCGTGTTCGCCCACTCCGTGCCGCTCGATCCCGCCAAGGAGGTCGCCTTCGTGGTCCTGCCCGGCAACGCCAACATCCACGTCTTCGCCATGGCTCTCGCACCTTGAGCCGGCCCCGGGACGGGGCGGTGGCGTCGGGGAGCGCTGCGGAGCGTCCTCCGGGTCCGCGTGGCACGGCGTCCGCGCGGACCCACCTCCGCCGCGCTCCTCCCGGGAGCGTTCATGCCTCGTACCGCCGTGTCAGCTCGCGGTCGTCGGCTGCGCCGACGCGGCGGCGCGGCGGTGTTCGGCGTTGATGCGCTGGGCTTCTTCGAGCTGGTCTTCGAGGATGATGATGCGGCAGGCGGCCTCGATCGGGGTGCCCTGGTCGACCAGTTCGCGCGCGCGGGCGGCGATCCGCAGCTGGTAGCGGGAGTAGCGGCGGTGGCCGCCCTCGGACCGGAGCGGGGTGATGAGGCGGGCTTCGCCGATGGCGCGCAGGAAGGCGGGGGTGGTGCCGAGCATGTCGGCGGCCCGGCCCATGGTGTAGGCGGGGTAGTCGTCGTCGTCGAGTCGGCCGTACGAGTCGTCTGCTGTCATCTGGACCTCTCCGGTACTTCTGTCGGGAACGTGTGGAGGGGCCTTGGTGCCATACGGCACCAAGGCCCCGAGGGAACTGCTACACCATCTGCCGGCTCTCTTACTGCGCCGGCCTTCTGTTTCCGCCGCCCCGATCGCTGTGGGTTCGGGGCCGCGGGGATCGCGGTTGCTTGACCGGAGACCACCTCACTATCGATGTCCTGCGGTACCCGGGCGCGAGACTGCCCGCCCGGGCGATCCTGATGGCGTCCTCGTCCCTCCGTTCTTCCTCGGTGATCCACTTCGTCGACTGCGGTTGTGCATGCCCGGCAGGTCGTCTCTGTCGGGCCCTCTGTCTCTCTGAGCTACGAGAGAAACCATAATGAAGCAGTCGCCGAATGTCTACTCTGGCGAACATAGATTTTCGCGGGCTCGGCGGTGAGGTAATTCATCCTCGGGCAGTAGGGACGGTCGCGATGCGCGAGCACGGGGCCGAAGGGCTCAGAACGTCGGGGTCTTCGACCTCAGCGCTCACCGGCGACCAGTTGCCGCTGATCGCCGGGCTCGACACCGGCAGCACGCTCCTTCGACCACCGCGACCCCGAGACGGTCGCCTGGCTCGGCACGCGCCGCCTGGACAGCCGACCGGCGGAAGCCGCGTCCGTTCGTACCAGCCGCGATGGCGGCCGGACGGAAGGTCGGCGACGGTGAAGGTGATGCCGGCCGCTCTGCCGGCACGTCTTCCGCCTGGGCAAAGGGAGCCTGTCATGTCCGAACGCAACACGATGCTGCGCAGTCTGCACGATGTGGGGCTGGCCGCCTGGTTCGGCGGCTCCCTCATGGGCGCTGTCGGCCTGAACGGCGCCGCCCGCGACGAGGGCGGCACATGGGCGACGAGCGTACGGATCGCCGGCGCGGGATGGACGAAGTGGACGCCGGTCAACGCGGCGGCGATCGCCGCGCACCTCTTCGGCTCCGGCGGTCTGCTGGCCGTGAACGCCCCTCGCGTCGCCGCCCAGCAGGGCGTCGCTTCCTCCACCCTCGCCAAGACGGTCCTGACCGGTGCCGCTCTGGCGGCCACCGCCTACAGCCGCGTGCTGGGCAAGAGGATCGAGCTCGCCGCCTCCTCGGACCCCGAGGACGCCGCCAAGGCGGCCGAACACCCCCTCGACACGGACAAGGCGCGCAGGCACCTGGCCTGCATGCAGTGGGCGGTCCCCGCGCTCACCGGCGGCCTGGTGATCCTCAACGCCCTGCACGGTGAGCAGCAGCGCCCCGCCGAACAGGTGCACGGTGTGTGGCAGCGGGCCCGCTCACTCGCCCCGGACATGCCCTCCGTCCCGCACTGGAACCTCACGCACTGACCCCCGGTCCGCCCCCGGTGAGGTGAGCCCGCACCGGGGGCCGCGGGGGGGGCACCCCGTCAGGACGACGGGGCGAGGACGCAGAACTCGTGGCCCTCCGGGTCGGCCAGGCACCTCCACGGGACGTCGCCCTGGCCGAGGTCGACGTCGGTGGCGCCGAGGGCGCGCAGCCGGGCCACCTCCGCCTCCTGATCGTCACCGGGGTACGGCAGCAGGTCCACATGGACGCGGTCCGGCACGGTCTTCCCGCCGGGCGTGCGGAAGAACTCGAGATACGGGCCGACGCCCTTCGCCGAGCGCAACACGGCGCGATCGTCCGTCACTTCGAGCAGTGTCCAGTCCACCGCCTCGCCCCAGAACCGGGCCATGGCGCGGGGGTCCTCGCAGTCGACCGCCACCGCGGCGATCGGGCCGGTGTCCCGGTAGATCTCCCGGGGCTCCAGGACGCAGAACTCGTTGCCCTCGGGGTCGGCGAGGACGGTCCACTCCACGTCGACCTGGCCGATGTCGGCGGGCGTCGCGCCGAGCGCCCGGAGGCGCGCGACCAGCTCCGCCTGATGGGCGGCCGAGGTGGTGGCGAGATCGAGGTGCACGCGGTTCTTCGTCGCCGTCTTGGGCTCCGGGACGGTGACCACGTCGATGCAGACGGCCGTCGGGTCGGGCCAGACGAATCCGTCGCCCGGTTCGACGTTGGTCACGCCCGGTCCCTCGCTGGACACGCCCCAGCCGAGAGCCTCCGCCCAGAACCGGCCGACCGCCGAGTCGTCGAGAGCCTTGATGTTCACATTGACCGGTCGAAGTGCCATGCCCGCGATCCTACGCAGCCGCCCGGAACCGGCCTTCGCCGCGTCCGCGCGTCCGCCGTGTGGCCGTTCGGCGCCTCGGGCCGGCCAACTGCGCTTCCCGGCCTGTCGGCGGACGCCTTCGGCGCGTCCGCCCCGGCCGGTGTTCCTACGTGGCGCTGCGGCGGGCCGTGAGCAGGAGGTACTCCCAGTCCATCGCCCCGTCGGAGAGGTGCTTCGCAGCCAGGTCGTCGAGGGCCGCGTCGAGTTCGGCGACGCGCTCCGGGTCCTCGCCGATGAAGCGGTACGTGGCGATGGTCGGTCCGTAGCAGGTCTTGAAGAACTCCCGGAACTCCTCCGGCCGCGAGAACCGGTCGACGTGCAGCGGCTGCCTGCGGGCGTCGACGTCGGTCACGCGGTCCCCGAACAGGGTGCGCACGTGGTCCGGGTCGCCCCACAGCGGCGGCGGCTGCGCACCGGGCGGCGGCGGTGGGGCGTAGGGGCGCATCGTCGCGAACATCTGCCCGATGAACCCCGCGGGGGTCCAGTTGATGAGGCCGATCGTGCCGCCCGGGCGGCAGACGCGGACCAGTTCGTCGGCGGCCTGCTGGTGGTGCGGGGCGAACATGACGCCGACGCAGGACATCACCGTGTCGAACTCGCCGTCGGTGAAGGGCAGCGCTTCCGCGTCCGCTTCCCGCCACTCGAGTCGGGCGCCGCGCACCCCGGCGAGGTCCCGTCCGGCCTCCAGGAGCTCGGGCGTCAGGTCGGAGGCGACGACTTCGGCGCCGAGGAGGGCGGCGGGGATGGCGGCGTTCCCGGAGCCCGCCGCGACGTCGAGGACGCGGTCGCCCTGGCGGACGCCGCACCCCCGTACCAGCTCGCCACCCAACTCGTGGATGACCTGTGACGCCACGGAGGGATAGTCGCCCAGCGCCCACATCGCACGGTGTTTCGCCTTCACGGCGTCGGGTGCGGCATTCTCGTTGGTCATGTCCTTATATCTAACGCTCGCGGGGGCGCTGGAATCTGGGCCAAGAGGGTGACGTCGGAGCGCGCGGCCCCGGGGGGGCGCACGACGCACCCGCGGCGATGCGCGCCCGGTGCGCCCGGCGCTTCGTCTTACGGGTGCGGTGGGCGGGGAGCGCGGGCGCGGCGTCCGCGGACCAGGCGGCCCAGGGCCCAGCGAGCGGGACCGGCGTACGCGGCGAGGGCGACGGCCGGTCCCTCCATGCGCAGGGTCGTGGCCGAGCCGCCGGGCCGGGAGAGCACCGCGTGGTGCAGCCGGAGACGCACCGGACCGATGGCGACACGCCACACCCATCGCCGCCGTCGCTCGTCGACGGATTCCACGACGAAGCCCGCGGTGACACCGAAGAGGGAGACGACCTCGCCCCGCATGCCGGGCGTGATCCGCTCGCCCGCGACCCGTACCGCTCTGATCTGCGGCGACCACGTCGGCCAGCGGGCGGGGGCGACGTAGCACGACCACACGTCCTCGGCGGGGGCCGGGCCCGTGGCCCGCAGCGTCAGGACCGCCATCGGGTCCTCGCCGGCCCGGTCGTGGACGAAGGCTGGGTGATGCCGGACCTGTCCATGCGGCGCACGCGCTCCTCGACGATCGCGACCGGTGCGGTGGTGACCGCCCCGTCTCCCGGTCACCGCTGCTGGGGATCACCATCGTGACACCGCGTCGACGACCTCGCGCGATCGGGCCGGGGCCGGGGAGGTGCGCAGCACGACGCTCACACGGGGGTGGCCGGGGGGCCGGCCCGGTGGGGTCGCCGTAGCGGACGGCCGCACCGCGCCGGCGACGGTGTACCGGCGGCGCGAGGGGGCAGACGAGCACTCCCTACGCGGGTACGCGCGTGCCGGGCGCCCGTTTCCCCGCCGCCGGCGGAGAGGCGGGCCGGGCGCGGAGCCGCCGACCGCGCTCGGCCCCGCGTGCCGTACGGACATGACTCGGAAAGGTCGTCGCGAACGATGTCGTCGAAGATCCTCGAAACGGTGGACGTGAACGCCCCTGTCTCCGTCAGCTGGCAGCTGTGGAGCGATGTGACCCGCTGGCCCACCTTCCTCCGCCATGTCGAGCGCGTGGACCGGATCGACGAGAAGCGGTTCACGTGGTGGCTGTCCCTCCCCGGCGCGGACAAGTACTTCGCCGCGGAGCTGACCGAGGCCGTGGCCGAGGAGCGGATCGCCTGGAAGACCACGGCCGGCGTGCACCACACGGGCATCGTCGTCTTCCAACAGCTGAGCGACACGGCGAGCCGGGTGACGCTCCACATCGACTACGACCCGGAAGGTTTCATCGAACACCTCGGAGCCCTGACCAACCTGGACAAGGTGCTGGCCAACTACGACCTGGGGCAGTTCCAGCACATGGCCGAGGAGGTGGCGGCCGCCGCGCGGTAGGGGGTGTCTTGTCGCCCCCTGGGGCGAACCGGCCGAGATACGAACGCCCGGGACCGAGCGGTCCCGGGCTTTCCTCTGTGGTGCCTCGCCGGTTCCGTCCGTCGGGCAGGACGGTTATGCGCCGTACAGAGGCTCTTCGCCGTGCTCGGTCCGCGACGCGTCGACCTGAGCGCGGGCGTCCGCGACGCGTCGGGGAAGGTCCGGGGCGGCGGCCCACTCGAGCAGGACGTCCGCGTGGCACTTCTCGTCGAGGGCGCAGACACACGCCAGGTCCTTGCCGGCCAACTCGTCGAGACCCGCCAGGATGCGCTCCCGTGCCCGGTCGCCCTCGTCGCCGAGCCAGTGGTCCCGATGGCCGCTGAGCCATGACCGGAATGCGGCGACGACGTGAGCGCGTGCCTCGTCCCGGGTGTAGCCGAAGTCGCGGACGGCGTCGGCGATGCCGAAGGGATTGCCGAATCGGGAGGTCCGGTCGACGATGACGCAGTCGGCGGGCTTCCTCCACCCCTTGGTTCGCCGTCGTTGCACGCGGTGGGGCATCGGAGCTGCTCCTGACGGTCGGATCGGGAGGGCCGTCTGCCCGGTCAACGGGCGGGGCGTCGGGGCGGCGAGCTGCTGTTCCACGGCCAGGAGCCGGGCGCGGGTCTCGGGCGTCATCATGTACGCCCCCTACCCCGACGAGCGCCCGACCGTCGCAGCCCGGCCCCCGAAGATCGAAAGGTACGCGGCCCGCGGCGGGAGTCCTCCGCGCCGCGCCCGCGCGTCGCCTCACCGACGCGTCCTCACCTGCCCGTATCCCATGGTCTCGTGCCCTCTGTGTGGCGTGAGCGCGCCGTCTCAGGGCAGCAGGGAGGAGGGCCTGTCGGTCTACGCTCGGGAGGCGGCGGCCCGGGGGGTCGGGGCCGGAACGGAGCGGTGGGTTCATGACGATCGGAGTTCCGGTGAGCGGCGCGGCGCGCGATCGGGGCGGGCGCCGGGCGTACGCGCGTGCACTGGCCCGTACGCCGGTCGCCGTCTGGGCGGACGACCTCACGGACTGGGCCGCCGCCCTGACCTACTACGCGGTCCTGGCGGTCTTCCCGGCGCTTCTGGTGCTCGTCTTCTCCATGGCGCTGCTCGGCACGGGCTCGCCGCAGGAGGTCATCGCGCAGGTGGAGGCCTTCGTGCCGGAGGCGGCCCGTCCCGTGCTGGCGCAGGCACTGGGCGGCCCGCAGGAGGATCCGTCGGTCCGGTGGATGCTGGTCGTGCTCACGGGTGGCGCCGCCCTCTGGTCCTCCACCAGCTATCTCGCCGTGTTCCGCCGTGCGCTGCACGCGATGTACGGCGTTCCCGACTGCCGCCCCGCGTGGCGGACGCTGCCCGCCGTCCTGCTCAGGGCGTTGGCCGTGCTGGCCCTGCTGGTCAGCGGTGTCCTGACCCTGACGGCCGCCGAGCGGGTCGCGCGGGCCATCGGGCGGGGTACGGGGACGGACCATCAGGCCGCTCTCGTGTGGGCCGGGTTGAAGTGGCCGCTGTTGCTGCTGGTGGTCGTCGCCCTGGTGCTGCTGCTCTTCCGGTCCGGCCCGCCCGAGGGGCGCGGCGTGCGGAAGACCGTGGCCGGCGGGGCCCTGGCGGTGCTGCTCTGGCTGCTCGCGTCGCTGGGGTTCGCGTTCTACGCGGCGCATGTGGCGACGTACGACCGCCTGTACGGCTCCCTCGCGGGTGTGGTCGCGTTCCTCGTCTGGCTGTGGGTCTCGCACGTGGTGCTTCTCGCCGGTGCGCAGTTCAACGCGGAGCTGGACCGGGACCGGGAGCGGCGCCCGCAGGCGCCCGACCCTTGCGCCGAGGCGGCGTAAGCCGCCCTCCGCTCCCCCGCGGCTCGTCGGCCCCTCGACGTTCTCGTACGTCTCCTCCGCGCCACGCAGCGCCCGTAGGCCCCGGCTGTCCGTGGGCGGAACAGGGGCGTTGTCAGTGGTGCGCTGTAGCTTCGGATGCGTTCGAGAGGTTGTGCGAGAGAGGGGAATTCGTGGCGAACGAGCGTGCGTTGAGGGTCGTCCTCGTCGATGTGAACGAGGAGGTGGTGGCGGCCTGGCGGTCCGCGTTCGCGGACACGCCCGAGGTGGAGATCCGGCGGGGCTCCCTTCTCGACGTGGACGTCGACGCATGGGTCTCCCCCACGAACGCGCGCGGTCGGATGGACGGTGGCGTCGACGCCCTTGTTAAGCGGCGCCTCGGGGCGGGCATCCAGGTGCGGGTGCAGCGGGCGATCCGGGACCGGTTCGTTGGGAGCCTGCCGATCGGCAGCGCGGTATGCGTGCCGTCCGGGGCGTCCGTGCCGCGCTTCCTGATCTCGACCCCCACGATGCGTGAGTCGTCGCAGAACGTCAGCGAGACCGTGAACGTGGCGCTGGCGTGTGCCGCCGCGTTCCAGGCCGTGCATCTGCAGAACCGGGCGAAGCCCGGCAGCATCCGGTCGGTGGCGCTCGTGGGGATGGGCGCGCGGACGGGGCGGGTCCCCGCGGGGGTGTGCGCCAATCTGATGTGGACGGGCTACACCCTGTTCCACGACCACGGGTTCGCGGACTACGACGAGCTGCGCACCGCGGTGTTGGGCCAGCTCGACGACATCGAGGGAGCGGGGTCCGCGCGGCGGGTCCGGATCAACGTGCCGCAGCGGCCTTCCTTTCGTCGCTGACACGAGCCTGCCGCAGGCCGGCCCCGCCCAGGGGGCGGACGCCGGTGACGGCCCTGTCCCATCCGAACCACTTTCCGGGGGAGTCCACATGAGCGATGCGGGTGCTGCGAAGCCGGGCGGGGCAGGGGCCTCTGCCGGGGACCCGTTGGGGCTGGCCGAGCTGTTCACCGGTGGTGGGGAGCCGTGGCTGCCGCTGCTGGCCCCGGTGATCGAGGCGCAGGCGGGGGCCGCCGGGTTCATCGGGCCGCAGCGCAGCCCGGAGGTGGTTCCGGTGCGGGAGTTGACCTTCCAGGCGCTGAAGCCGCATCCACCCGAGAAGTGGAAGGTGGTCGTCTTCGGGCAGAACCCGTATCCGCGGCCGGAGAGCGCGACCGGCATCGCGATGTTCGACAACACCTTCAACGACTGGAAGGACAGCCAGTTCGGCCGGGTGGTCAGCATCCGCTGCCTCATCAAGGCCGCCGCGATGTGGAAGCACGGCATCGTCAAGAAGACGCCGATCGCCGATGTGCGGGCCCTGTTGCGGAAGGAGGACACGGTTCAGCCGCCCGAGTGGTTCCAGGCGATGCTCACCCAGGGTGTACTGCTCCTGAACGCGTCCTTGACCGCCAGCGCGGACGGGGCGGTGCCCACCCAGCGGCACACCTCTTTCTGGCGGCCCGTGGCCGAGCAGATCGTCGAGGAGATCCTGCGGGCGAAGCAGGACGCCGAGGAGGAGGACCGGGGTGTGGTCTTCGCCTGGTGGGGGGCGCACGCTCGGAGCCTGAAGAGGGTCGTCCAGCGGCTGGAGAAGAAGTACCCGGGGGTCGAGGTCCGCCACGTCGACCACGCCAATCCCGCGGCGCAGGGGGACATCTTCTGCGAGGGAGACCACTTCGCCCACGTGAACGACGCCCTGGCCGCGGTGGGGGCCGAGCCGGTCGACTGGCTGCCCCGGAAGGGCTGGGACGAGGGGACGGCGGGGGCCGACGGGGCGAAGGGCGGGGCGGTCGCCGAGCGGATGGGGGCGTTCATCGCGTCGACGATGGAGCTCCACCAGCTCTATCTGGAACGGCTCACGAGCGTCAAGGACGAGGGCCTCGTCCTGCCGCCGATCACGGGGGTGTTCGACACGCCCCTGATGGACTTCGCGAAGGCCCTCGAACCGGTGTCGCACGTCCTGGCGAACCTGGATCCGCACATCGAGCGGTCGAGGCGGTTCGGTGAGACCGCCCTCGTGGCAGGGGGCGCGGAGGCGGTGGACGGGTCCGCCTTGTCCGCCGACGCGATCTCGGCGCTGTACCTGTACACGTGCGAGTCGGCGTTCTATCGCGAGATCAACGCGGTGCTGCGTTCCCCGGACCGGCAGCGGCTGGAGCCGTACCTCCCCTATCTGCGCCTGCTGTGCTCCGCGATGGAGGCGTTGCCGGCGCACACGCGGCCACTGTGGCGAGGAGTGGCCCTGGACCTGCGGTCGCAGTATCCGCTGGGCAGGACGGTGACGTGGTGGGGCGTGTCGTCGTGCACGTCGGAGTTGAGCGTGGCCCGGGCGTTCCTCGGGAGCCGCGGCAAACGGACCTTGTTCGAGGTGACGCCGGCGCGGGCGGTCGGCATCCGGAGGTTCTCCGCGTTCACGGGCGAGGAGGAGTACATCCTCGCGCCGGGCACCCGGCTTCAGGTGACGGAGGTGAAGGCGGAACGCGGAGGGCTGTGCACCGTGCGTCTTACGGAGCTGGAAGGGCAGGGCCTGCTGTCCTGAGGGGGTCTCCCCCCTCGGCCCCGCTCGGGGGGGGCGACGTCAGTCGGCAACCGGGCGGGGCGTCAGGGGGGTGCCGCACCTGCTGCAGAACTGCGCGTCCGCCTCTATCGCGTGGCGACGGCACTGGCCGCACACCAGGTGCATGGTGCAGTGCTCCGTGAGCGGTTCGGAACGGGGGGGCCTCCCGATGGTCATCCCCGCACGTCTGCGGTGGGCGGTGAGGTAGACCAGCCCCTTGGGGCCGGCCCGCAGTGCCCGGGCCGCGCCCCGCGGCACGTGCCGGAAGGCACCGGGCACGATCTTGTGCTCCGTACCGTTCACGGTGAGGGAGCCTCCGCCGGCGACGGCGAGGAGGAGGACGTCGACCTCGGCCTCGGTGTGAGCGGCGACGTCCGTGCCCGGCAGGAGACGGACCAGGTTGGCGTCCAACTGCCGCCCGGCCGCGCCCAGCCGCCACAAAGCGCCGCTCTGCCCGTCCGGAGCCGCCGCGATCAGCTCCCCGACCGTAGCAGCCACGGCCTCCTTCTCGCCCACCTCGACCTCTCCCCGTCCCACATCAGCTCTACCGACCCGCCCCATCTTCGCATCGACCGGCCGTGGTCCCTTCGCAGCCGGGAATCCCGCGCCCACGCTCCGGGCCCTGAGGGCGGCCCCGTCAGGCCGTCGAGCCGAGTCGGTCCAGTTCACCGCCGATCGCATCCCGCAGGACGGCGTGCCGCGGTCCGAGCCGGGTCGCCTCGTCCTTCCAGCGGTCGCGCGGATACAGCCACACCGGCATGCACGCCAGCTCGGCCGGCTCCCATGCGAACCGCGGCCAGACATGGGCGTGCAAGAAGGGGTCCGTGTTGCCGAGGATTTCCAGGTTGACGCGGCGGAAGTCTCGGTCCAGCCGGCGGCAGGCTCGCTCGACAGCTTCACCGAGTCGGTCCATGTCGGAGAGGAACGACAGCCGGCGGGGCCTCGGCAGGTCGGAGAGTCGTTGGACGCCCGGGTCGTCCGCCAAGAGGACGGAGTAGCCGGGAAGGAACTGGACGTCGCCGATCACCGCGAAGCCGGACGTGAGTCGCCGGAGCACGGTCGGGTTCTCGCCGCGCAGTGCGGAGCCGATCCGGTCCGTGCGCCAGTCCACCGTCATGGCGCGAGGCTACCCGCCCGTGATGAGGACGGAAGGCCGTCTCCTACGTACCCTGGCGGCATGCGCATGCGGCCCACATTGAGCTGGAGCTCCACCGAGGACCTGCCGCCGGGCACCACGGACCTGGCGCCGGTCGCCGGGGTCCTGGAGGGTGGCGGGGTGCTGGTGCTCAGCGGGGCCGGGATCTCCACCGAGTCGGGCATTCCCGACTACCGGGGTGTGGGCGGGAGTCTGAGCCGGCACACGCCGATGACCTACCAGGACTTCACCGCCGGCGACCAGGCCCGGCGCAGGTACTGGGCGCGCAGCCACCTCGGCTGGCGGACGTTCCGGCGCGCCCGACCGAATGCCGGGCACCGGGCCGTGGCCGCGTTCGGGCGGCACGGGCTGCTCTCGGGGCTGATCACGCAGAACGTGGACGGTCTGCACCAGGCGGCCGGCAGTGACGGTGTCGTGGAGCTCCACGGGGGCCTGGACCGGGTCGTCTGCCTGTCCTGCGGCGCCCTGAGTCCGCGCCGTGAACTCGCCCGGCGGCTGGCGGAGGCCAATGCGGGCTTCCGGCCGGTCGCTGCCGGGATCAACCCCGACGGGGACGCCGACCTCACCGACGAGCAGGTCGGAGACTTCCAGGTGGTGCCCTGCGCGGCCTGTGGAGGCATCCTCAAACCGGACGTCGTGTTCTTCGGCGAGGCCGTGCCGCCCGCACGCGTCGAGCACTGCCGCGAGCTGGTGCGTCAGGCGGCAGCCCTCCTGGTGCTGGGATCCTCGCTGACCGTCATGTCCGGACTCCGTTTCGTCCGCCAAGCGGCCGAGGCGGGCAAGCCGGTCATGATCGTCAACCGGGACCCCACGCGGGGCGACCGGCATGCCGCCGCCCGGGTCGCGCTCCCCCTGGGGACGGCCCTGACCGCCGTGGCCGAGGGGTTGGGTGTCGCCGTCGACGGCGAGACAGCGGCTCCGGACTGACCGCACGTTCCGCGTCGATGGCGCGGCGCGCGAACGGCGGGCAGGGCAGGCCAGGTCCGGCGAGGGGCCGGAGGCTTCGCGGGGCGCCGATCCGGGGGACGGGTACGGCGGCGCGTCAGCCGGTCGGCTCCTGCGGGGCGGGCGTGCCCGGGCCGGCGGCCGGCCGGCCGTCGCTGCCCTCTTCGCCTCCGCGCTTCTTCTCGTCCTGCTCCTTGGAGCCGTCCTCGCCGTCCTCGCCGGACTTCCCCGTCCCCGGGATCCGGATCTCCGGGGCGCTGGGACCTGCCGCGGGCAGGTCGGGCGTGACGGCGTCGTCGCTCACCGGAACTCGGTCCGGCAGCTCCGGCTCAGGGGCACCCTGCATCATCGACTCCTCACTCGAGTCTCGCGTCCACACGTCGTACACAGCATCGAGTGCCCCACCCCTCGGCCGTCACACACCGCTGCCCCGACCGGAACCGATCACCCCGGGCGGCCCCAGCTGTCGACCACAACCGGAAGGCCCCCGACGGCGTCCTTCCCTCCGAGTCGTCTCCGGCCGTCCGGTGCGGAGGAGCGCCATCGTCCTGGAGGGGCATCATCGCCACGCACACGCCCGAGAATCCGATCGCACCCTCCGGCCGGGCCGCCGGACTGGCCAGGATCCTGCTGGGCGGTGTGGCCGGAGCGCTGCTGACCGGCGCGTTCCTGACCGTGCTGTGGTGGCCGCAGAGCGACGTGGTCTACCGGAGCACGGCACCCTCATCCGTGGCCTACGCCGATCAGTCCCCGCACTTCCTGGGGTTGGTGCACGAGCACACGCCGTCCGGGCGGCATTCCTACCGACTGATCATCGGCCGTGACCCCAGCCTTTCCTACGGACACTGGCTGGACGTCGACGCCGCCCTGGGCGCCGAGGGGATCCGCTCCACCACGTGGACGGAGTCGGGGGTCCGCGTCCTGTTCCGTACCGACCACGAGGTGTTCGTCCCGGCCCGGAATTTCATGTTCGGCAGGTGATCGCATAGGGCAGCCCGAGGCGCGCACAGGCGCTCCGGATCCGTCTCGGCGGACGCGGGGATCTCAGCGGACGCGGGGGCCTCAGCGGACGCGGGGGTCTCAGCGGACGCGGCGGATGCGGATCGGGCCGCGGGCCTGGGTCGGCTCGACCGGCCGGCCGCCCTGAGTGATCTCGACCTCCCCTGCCGTGACGAGGTGCCGGGCCGCGCGGCGGGCCGGCTCCATCAGGGAGCGCCAGCCGTCGTCGTCTCCTTCGTACGCAGCCCGCGCCGCGTCGGAGGGGCAGATCGTCGCCGTCGGACCGCGTCGCTCCAGCAGCTCCAGGATGGTTCGTTCCAGGCGCCGGTTCGTCTGCCGTTCGCTGCCCCTCACTCGGCCAGTGTCCCACCGGCAGTCGACCGGTGCCCCGCGGGCACGTGCCGTCGGTGGCGACGGGACCGGGCCGACCAGAAGCCTCGGTACCCCGCCGGTCCTCGCCCGCCCTGCCGCTCGGAGCCGTGACGCAAGGGGTCTGTGCGTCACGTGAGGGCTGCTGTTGCGGCAGCCGCTGTTCCGAGCCAAAGAAGGGGCCGGCCGAAGGGCCATTGTTGGCCGGGCTCCCCCCTGTCCTTCGGCGGCGCGGCTTCTAGCATTCGACCACCCCCGCCCGCACCGGTGGGGAGCACCGGAGACGTACATGGCATGTCCATGATGCTTCAACCGTTGTCGGTTGCACCACCCCCGCGCATCGCGCCGCTCCACCGAACCCTCGATCCACCGATCCACCGATTCACCGATCCACCGCACCAGGTCCGTGACGGCCGCCCGCCTCCGTGGCGCGCCGCACCCCCCGCCCCGCGGCCGGACGCATCCGTGCGCCCGCACCCGCCCGGCACCGAAGCACTGGATGGGAGAACCATGAGAGCCCCCCTGCTGGTCAGCGGAGCGATCGCCGCTCTGTTCGCCTCCGCGCTGCCCGCGCAGGCCGGCCCGTCGTCCATCGTCGACCCGCCGCCGGACCGGATCGTCATCGACATCGCGACCGTGAACGGTTCCGGCTGTCCCCTGGGCACCGCGGCCATCGCCGTCTCCGAGGACAACACCGCCTTCACCGTCACCTACAGCGAGTACATGGCGCAGGTGGGCGGGGGCTCCTCCCCCACGGCGGCCCGCAGGAACTGCCAGCTCAACCTCCTGGTCCACGTGCCGCAAGGGTTCACGTACGCGATCGCCAGCGCCGACTACCGCGGCTACGCGTCGCTCCGCCCCGGCGCGAGCAGCACCGAGAAGGCGTCGTACTACTTCCAGGGCTCGCCGAGCACCGCGTCCCGGACGCACACCTTCCGGGGACCGTACGAGGACAACTGGCAGGCCACCGACGACACCGACTGGGCTCAGCTCGTGTGGGCGCCCTGCGGTGTGCAGCGCAACTTCAACATCAACACCGAACTCCGGGTGAGCGCCGGCACCTCGAACCCGGCCTCCACCAGCTACATGACCATGGACTCCACCGACGGTGACATCAACACCGTCTACCACCTCGCCTGGAAGGAGTGCCCCGAGAACTGACCCCCTGCCGCCCCGACCGGGCTCCCCCTTCCCGGTCGGGGCTCCGCCTTGCCCTTCGGGGCTCCGCGTCCTCCGCCGAAGCTCCGCTCGCCCGGCGAGCGCCGGGTACTGCTCCGAGGTCGAGCGCGGCCGTGGGCACATCATCCGGCGACGACGGGGCATCGAGAACTCCATGACGACGGGGTGTGGGACGGCCGGGAGAGCGACATGGCTCGTCGTTCTGGTGCCCGTGCAAGTGGCCTTGCTGGCGGGTCTGGGACTCGCCGTGACCTCCGAGGGGGTGGGCGACCGGCTGCCCTCCGCGGAGGAACGGATCGTTCACGCGATGGTCGCCTCTCGCGGAGCGGGGGCGGACACGGTCTCGGACTGGCTGTCGACGCTGGCCCGTACGGAGATCGTCGTCGGGCTGACGCTGGTCCTCGTCGCCGCGCTTCTGCTGCTATCCGGCGGGCGGCGGTGGAGGGAGGCGCTGTTCCTCGGCGCGGCGGTCGCCGGCCAGTCGGCGGTCTTCCTCGTGGTCACCGCCTGCGTGGAGCGGCCGCGTCCGGATGTCCCCCATCTGGACACGGCGCCGCCGACGTCGAGCTTCCCCTCAGGGCATGTCGGCGCGTCCGTCGCGCTGTACGGCGGGCTGTTCGTGCTGGCGCTGACCCGCGGCCGTGGTCCGTGGCGCTACGCCTCGGTGGTCCTGCTGCTGGTTCCCGCGGCCGTGGGTCTTTCGCGGATCCACCGGGGCATGCACTACCCCACCGACGTGGTGGGCGGCCTGCTCAACGGCGGCCTCACCCTCCTCGTGGCGTACGCCGTGCTCCTCGCGGCCCGCCGCCCGTACGAGGTTCGCGCGCCACGTCCCCTCGCGCCGCCGCCGCACACCTACACATCCCGCCCGCCCGGGCCCCAGCAGGAAGGACGATGATGGGCACCGCCACCCGCGTACCCCAGAGGCGTGACGTCCTGGGAGAGGAACTGTCCGGCGACGAAGCGTGGACCGCCCTGCGCCGGTACGGAAGGTGGAGCCTGGCACGGGACTCGTTCATACGCTTCCGCTACGCCGACGGCTTCAGCCACTCGCGCGCCTTGGCGCTGCAGACGGTCCTCTCCCTCGTGCCGCTCGCCATCGCGGCCATCGGCCTGTCGGGCGCTCTCCACACGGAGGGCATCGGACGGGTCGCCGAACTGACGATCCGCCGGATCACCAGCGGCCCCAGCCAGCAGATGGTCGACGAGGCGTTGCGGCTGAGCCGGCAACACGCGGGCGACGGCGGGCAGGCGGCCCTCTGGCTCGGCCTGCTGTTCTCGCTGGTCAACGTCACCACGAGTCTGTGCCAGGTCGAGCGCGGCGCCAACCGCATCTACGGCACCGAGCGGGACCGCCCCTTTCTGCACAAGTACCTCCGGGGTGCGCTGATGGCCGTCCTCGCGGGCCTGCCCCTGGGGTTGAGCTTCCTCCTCACGGTCCTCGGCTCGCACCTCACCCAGGCGTTCGCGGAGGTCTACCACCTCGGGCCGGGCGCCATCCAGGCCTGGGAGGCCCTGCGCTGGCCGGCCGGAGTCCTGCTGGCCGTGCTGGCCACCAGCGCCATCTTCCGGCTCTCCCCCCGCCGCGACCAGCCCGGTTACACCTGGCTCGCCTTCGGCGCCGTCCTCTATCTGGTGCTCTGGAACGCGGCGACCTGGGGCTTGAGCCTCTACGTCAGCGCCAGCAGCTCCTTCACGAGCGTGTACGGGCCCCTCAGCGCGATCATGGCGCTGTTGCTGTGGTCCTACCTCACCTCCCTGGCCCTCTTCATCGGGGTGGCGTTCGCCGCGCAGTTGGAAGCCGTACGGGCGGGAGTGCCGGAGCCGGCCCAGCCGGACCCCGGAGTCTGATCCGTCCTCGTCCGGCCCGGGTCCTCCGCGTGCCTGGCGCGTAGAGGGCCCGGGGCGTCCCCGCACTCCCGTAAGAGTCCCGGCGAGATGACGGCGCGCGGACGGCTCGGGGGGACACATGGGGAACGTCGGCCGGCCGGGGCGGCGGGGCTTCCTCGCGCTGGCAGGCGTCTCGGTACTCGTCCCGTCGTTCGCCGCGACCGCCTGCACCTCGCCGACGGGCCGGGCCGGGGCCGACCACGGGGGCAGGGCCGGAGACGGGCCGCGCGACGGGGGCGGGAGCGGTGCGCCGCCGGACCCTCTGCGGGTGCGGACCGACACCGGGCCCCTGCACAAGCGGTTCGTCGCGCTGGGTCGGCTGACCGACGCCCACTGGCTCGGCTACGACATCGACACGGTGGGAGAGCGCGAGACGATCCCGAGCCCGGACGCGCGGATCCGGGTGGTCGGGGTGGCACGGCCGGTGAGGGGCGCGGCGGAGATCGTGCGCTCCGTGCCGCCCGCCGAACGGTTCGCTCCGGCGGCGCTGCCCGCCGACCTGCCGGACCCCCTCGTGCCGTATCTGCCGACGCGATCGGGCTGGCAGGGCAGTACGGCGTACGACCTCCGCGTCCTCGCGCCGGCCTCGGCGGCATCGGGGACGGGGACGGGCACGGGGACGGCGACAAGCTCGGGGCCGGGGGCGGAGGCGGGGTTCCCGGGCGGTGAGCGGGCGAACGGGCGCTTCCTCCTGCACGTGAAGCTGAACCTGGTCTGGTTCGACACGCTGTTCCTGGTGACCTGACCGGCGCGTATCAGGGCCGCCCGGGCCTGCGACGTAGGCTGAACGCCGCGCGCGAGGAAGAGGAGGACAGGGTGGCTGGGACGACGCCGGTCGAGGCGACCGTGGACGGGGTGATGGCCGAGCTGGCCGAGCTGGAGGACCCGAAGGCCCGAGCGGTCAACGAGAAGCACGGTGACGACCACGGTGTGAACCTCGGCAGGCTGCGGGCACTCGCGAAACGGCTCAGAACGCAGCAGGACCTCGCGCGCGGGCTGTGGGCGACGGGTGACACCGCGGCGAGGCTGCTGGCCACCCTGATCTGCCGCCCGAAGGCCTTCGAGCGGGACGAGCTGGACTCCATGCTGCGCGAGGCGCGCACCCCCAAGGTGCACGACTGGCTGGTGAACTACGTGGTCAAGAAGAATCCGCACGCCGAAGAGCTCCGCCTGACCTGGACCGATGATCCGGATCCCGTCGTCGCGAGCGCCGGGTGGGCGCTCACCACGGAGCGCGTCGCGAAGAAGCCGGAGGATCTCGACCTCCCCGCACTGCTCGACGTCATCGAGGCGGAGATGAAGGACGCCCCGGACCGTCTGCAGTGGGCGATGAACCACTGCCTGGCCCGGATCGGGATCGACCACGCGGAGCTCCGCCCCCGTGCGCTCGCCATCGGCGAACGCCTGGAGGTGCTGAAGGACTACCCCACGTCGCCGGGCTGTACGTCCCCGTTCGCGCCGGTCTGGATCACGGAGATGGTGCGCAGGCAGCAGGGGGCGTGACCGCTCCGCTGCGGCGGGCGCCCGGGCGGCGGCCCCTCGTTCGCCGTGGCCCGGGTCAAGGCCGGCATCCACCCCCGCGGGGACGGAAGGCGCACTACAGTGCGGTCATGTTCAAGTCAGGGGTGGGGTTCCTCGCGTTGTTCGGTGTCGGCTGGTGGCTGCTGGGGACGAGCGCCTTCGACGGGTGGGTCCGCCCCGTGTCGATCGTCGTCGGGTGCTTACTCGCGCTCGGCCTGATGCTGGCCGCGAAGCGGTTCCTGCCGGCGTCGGCGGAAGGCCCGTTCCCGGCCGAGCAACGGCGGCGGTTCAACCGGATCAACGCCGTGCAGTGGCTGCTCATCATCGCCGTCGCCGTCGTGTGCGGCCTCAGCCGTACGCCGGTGCTGATCCCACCGCTGGTCGCGCTCGTCGTCGGCCTGCACTTCCTCCCTCTCGCGGTGGTCTTCGAGCAGCCGCGGCTGCGCGTTCCCGCCGCGCTCCTGATCCTGGCGGCGGCGGCCGGTCTCGCCGTGTGGGCGACCGGAGGACCGGACGAGACCGTGCGCCTCGTGGTCGGCGTCGCCGCCGCGCTCTCCCTGTGGGCCACGGCCGCCTGGACGGTCGCCGGCGCGGCGCCCGCTCCTCGGACGGCGACACCGACGCCGTAGGTCGTGTCCGGAGTACGTCCGTCGGACCGAGGCGCGTCCGTCCGCCCAGGTGCGGCCGTCGAACGCAGGCGCCTCACCGTCCGGCTTTCGGGCGCCCCCTCAACGCCCCGACTGCAGAAGCGTCATGAGCGCGCGAGCGGCGGGGCTCGTGGCCTGTACGGGTGGCAGAAGAGCCACAGTCTCGTAGACCGCCTCGTCCGCGCCCTTCACGGGGAGGGCGGCCAGCCCCTCGCGCTTGCGCCGGAAGTGGCGCGGAACGGCGGCGACACCCAGATTCTCGTCCACCAGGTCCAGCAGGCTGTGGACGTCGTTCACCTCCAGGGCGACCGTGCGCACGACCCCCGCAGCGGCGAACGCGGCGTCCGTGGCCCGCCGCGGCCCCCAGTCGGGGTGGAAGTCGACGAAGACCTCGTCGGCGAGGTCCTCGGGCGCGACCTGGCCGGCCGTCGCGAGCGGGTGCTCGGGATGGCACAGCAGCGACATCGGTTCGGCCGCGAGCGGCACCGAGCGCAGACGGTCGGAGTCGGCCCGCGTGCGGTAGGCGAACGCGAGGTCGAGACGTCCGGCGGCGACCTCCTCCGCCAGGTCGAGGGAGCCCGACTGGCGCAGCCGTATCTCCACGTCCGGGTGGCGGCGCCGGAAGGCGGCCAGCAGCCCCGCCGCGTACACGCCGGCGATGCACTGCTCCGTGCCCAGCGCGAGCGTGCCGCGCAGCACGCCCTGCACCGCCGCCACCGCCTCGTGGGCGGCCCGCACCTGCGCCAGGATCCGCTCCGCCTCGCCCAGCAGGGCCCGCCCGGCCTCGGTCAGCGTCACCCGGCGGGTGGTCCGCACGAACAGCGGCGCCTGCAGTTCGCGCTCCAGTGCCCGGATCGACGCCGACAGGCCCGACTGGGAGACCATGAGCCGATCGGCGGCCCGGGTGAAGTGCCGGTCCTCGGCGACGGCGACGAAGTGCTGGAGGTGGCGCAGTTCCATGATTGAGCAGCGTATCCGCTGAATCCCATCGGATTCTTCTGTTGGACCGATGGGCGCGGGTGAGGGCAGATTGGGTGCGGCCCCTCCCGGGGATCCCGGCCGCCGGGATCCCGGATCGCACCCCTCTCGCCATGGAGTCGCGTTGTACACCGCACACACCGACCGCTATGCCGCCATGCCCTACCGGCGCGCCGGCCGCAGTGGCCTGAAGCTGCCCGCCCTGTCGCTGGGGCTGTGGCACAACTTCGGCCCGGACCGTACGGCCGAGACCCAGCGCTCGATCCTGCGCCGCGCCTTCGACCTCGGGATCACCCACTTCGACCTGGCGAACAACTACGGTCCGCCGCCCGGCTCCGCCGAGTCCGCCCTCGGCGGCTTCCTGAAGACGGACTTCGCGCCGTACCGGGACGAACTGATCATCTCGACCAAGGCCGGATACCTCATGTGGCCGGGTCCGTACGGCGAATGGGGCTCGCGCAAGTCCGTGCTGTCGTCGCTGGACCAGAGCCTGCGGCGGCTCGGACTGGACTACATCGACGTCTTCTACTCGCACCGCTTCGACCCGGAGACTCCCCTGGAGGAGACGATGGGCGCCCTGCACTCCGCCGTGCGGCAGGGCAAGGCGCTGTACGTCGGCGTCTCCAACTACTCGGCCGAGCAGACCCGTGAGGCCGCCCGCATCCTCGGCGAGCTGGGCACCCCGCTGCTCATCCACCAGCCCCGCTACTCGATGCTCGACCGACGCCCCGAGGACGAGGGCCTGCTGGACGCGCTCGACGACCTGCAGGTCGGCTCCATCGCGTACTCGCCGCTGGAGCAGGGGCTGCTCACCGGGCGGTACCTGGACGGCATCCCCGAGGACTCGCGGGCGGCGAGCGACAGTCCGTTCCTGAACCGGGACGTCCTCACGGCCGATCTGGTGGCGCGCCTGCGCGCGCTGCACGACGTCGCCGCGTCCCGGGGCCAGAGCCTCGCCCAGCTCGCCCTCGCCTGGGTGCTGCGCGGCGGCCGGGTGACGTCGGCCCTGATCGGCGCGAGCAGCGCCCGTCAGCTGGAGGACAGTGTGGCCGCGATCGGCAACCTCGACTTCGATCCGGAGGAGCTGGCCCACATAGACAAGCTGGCCCGTCCGTGAGCCGGGAGTGAGGGCACGGGAGTCCGGCGGTACCCGTCCCGGCGCCCGGGCGGGGCGCCGGGACGGGGGCTACGCCGCGGGGGCGGGCGGCCGCGGCCGGTCGGCGGCCCGCATCAGCAGGTGCCCGCGGCGGAACCGCTCCTCCTCACCGGGCTCGCGCAGCATCCGGCCGATCTCGACGAACCCGGCCTCGCGGGCGAGGGCGGCGAGATCGTCGATCGGCCAGCGGTAAGCCGTCGTCACCTTGTGGTCGAACGCCTCCACCGGCCCTCCCTCGGACTCGAAGAAGCCAAGCAGGAGAGTGCCCCGGGGAGCCAGGACCCGGCTGAACTCGGCGAAGTACGCGGGGAGTTCCGACGGCGGCGTGTGGATGACCGAGTACCAGGAGACGATGCCGCCCAGTGCGCCGTCGGCCAGGTCCAGGGCGTCCATGGAACCGAGGTCGAAGCGCAGGTCGGGGTAAGCCGCGCGGGCGAGGTCGATCATCACCGGCGACAGGTCGATGCCGCGGACGTCCAGGCCCAGGTCCCGAAGGTGGGCCGTCACGTATCCGGGGCCGCACCCCAGCTCGGCGACGGGCCCCGCGCCCGTGGCGCGGGTGAGATCGGCGAAGGCGGCGATCACGGCGCGGTCCAGCGGGAGAGCGTCGAGCGCCTCGCGCGCGAGGTCGGCGTAGAGAACGGCCATGGCGTCGTAGGCATCCGCGGTGACGCGGAGGTGCGCGTGGGTGTCGGTCACGGGGAAGAGCCTAGGTGTGGCACCCGGCCACCTTCCACCCCCTCTGCTTCGGCCCGCACACCGCCCGGTCCGTCACCTGCCGGCGTGCGGGGGCGAGACGGAGCCGTCGGTTCCCGTGCTCACCGCCGCGTCGAGGAGGGGTCCGAGCTCCTCGGCGACGGTCGTCAGCGCGCGGACGTCCCGCTCCGCACGGGCGATGAGGATCGCCCCCTCCAGCGTGCTGATCATCAGCGTGGCGAGTGGCCGGGCCCTGGCCTCGGGCACGCCCATGCCCGCCAGGGCGTCGGCCACGGCGGCGTTCCAGGTGCGGAAGGCGGCGGTCGCCGCCTCGCGCGTGGAGGCGGTGGACTGCGCGAGATCGACGGTGGCCGCGGCCACCGGGCAGCCGCCGCCGTAGCCGATCGCCTCGTACTCGTCGGTCCACTGGCGCAGCATCGCCGAGAACAGACCGCTGGGGGTCGGCTCCGGGAGTGCGGCGAGGAAGCGGGCCACGCGCCCGGCGGCGTAGCGGCCCGCCCAGTCCACCGCCTCGTTGACGAGCTGTTCCTTGCCGCCGGGGAAGTAGTGCTGGAGTGACCCGCGGGGCGCCTCGGCGTGGGCGGCGACATCGCGCATCCCGGTGGAGGCGGCGCCGTCCCGCCGGATGAGCTGCGCCGCGCTGAAGACCATCCGCTCACGCGGGCCCCGTTCGGGCGCTGCCATGTCGTGTCTCCCTGCCGTCTCGGGCCGGGTCGTACCGGCGGCCCCCTCCCCCACGAGCGGGAAACCCATCCTATGACAGCGGTCATAGGTGTGCCTATTATGACCACTGTCATAGTCGGGCGTTCCGGGGCCCGGTCTCGTCCCGAGAAGACGGAGGTGCCCGATGTACGTCGGATTCCTGGGCCTCGGAGTCATGGGGCAGCCCATGGCCCTCAATCTGGCCCGTGCCCGTACGCCCCTCGTCGTCTGGAACCGGAGCCCCGCCCGGTGCGCACCCCTGCGCGCCCTCGGGGCCGAGGTCGCGGCGAGCCCGGCCGAGGTCTTCGACCGTGCCGGTGTCGTGGTCGTGATGCTGGCCGACGAGGACGCCATGGACACCGTCCTGGGCCGCGGCACGCCGGATTTCGCCGCCCACGTCGCCGGGAACACCGTCGTCCACATGGGGACGACCTCGCCGGAGTACGCGCGGGGGCTGGCCGGCGAGATCCGGGCCGCGGGGGGCCGTTACGTGGAGGCACCGGTCTCGGGCTCCCGCGTTCCGGCGGAGCAGGGGCAGTTGGTGGCGATGGTGGCCGGCGACGACCAGGCCGTCGAGCCGGTTCGTCCGCTGCTCGCCCTCATGTGCCGCGAGACCTTCCGCTGTGGCACCGGGCCGGGCGACGCCCTGCTCATGAAGCTCTCGGTCAATCTGTTCCTGATCACCCTCGTCACCGGCCTGACCGAGGCGTTCCACTTCGCCGACCGGCACGGGCTCGACCGGCGCCTGTTCCTGGAGGTGGTGGAGGCCGGCCCGATGGCCAGTGCGGTCGCCCGCATGAAGGCGCCGAAGCTGCTGGCCCGGGACTTCGCCGTCCAGGCGGCGGCAGCGGACGTCCTGAAGAACAACCGGCTGGTCGCGGGGGCCGCCCGCGCCGCCGGCGTGGCCTCCCCGCTCCTCGACGTCTGCCACGCCCTCTTCGACGAGACGGTGGCCCAGGGGCATGGCGCCGAGGACATGGTGGCCGTGCTCCACGCGCTGGAGGCCCGTACGGACACCGGGCGCCGACCCGCGGGGTGCGAGGGTCCGGACGCCCCCGGAGCCGACGGCCGGGAGGTCCGTACGGACACCGGGCGCCGACCCGTCAGGACGGCATGTTCTGTTCGGCCCACACCACCTTGCCGGTGACCGTGCGGCACGAACCCCATCTGCGGCACAGCATGTTGATGAGCTGAAGCCCTCGCCCGCCCTCGTCGCTGACGTCCGCGTGCTGGATCTGGGGCAGGTCGGGGCCGGTGTCGGAGACCTCCACGACGAGGCGTTCGCCGCGCAGCAACCGCAGTTCGCCGGGGCCGTTGCCGTAGCGCAGGGCGTTGCCGACGAGTTCGGAGACGACGAGTTCACAGACGTCGGCCAGCTCCGTCAGGCCCCAGTCGGCGAGTTGACCGGTGACGAGGCTGCGTGCGGCGGAGGCGGCGCGCCCGTCCTGGGGCAGTTCCCACACCCGCAGATCGGAGGGCGGGAACGACATGCCGCGGCCGATGAGGAGCACGGCCTCGTCGAACCGGTCGGCGCCGGCGGGAGCCCCCTCCACCAGGCCGCCCGCCTCCAGCGCCGCCGGCGGGAGGCCTCGCGCCAGTGAGCGCAGACGCTCCAGCTGCTCCTCCAGGCCCGCGTCCCTCGACTTGACGAGGCCGTCGGTGTACATGACCAGATGGCCGCCCTCCGGGACCCGCAGCCGCAGCGGGTCGTACGGGATCACTCCCGCTCCGAGAGGCGCGCCGGTCGGCACGGGGACGAAGTCGGCCGAGCCCCGCCCGTCGACGAGCAGGGGCGGCAGGTGCCCGGCACTGGCCAGGGTGTACGTGGAGTCGGCGGGGTCGTAGACGGCGCAGAGGCAGGTGGCGACCTGTTCGTCCTCCAGGTCGCGGGTGGCGAGGTCGAGCCGGGCGAGGATCCGTTCGGGGGCCATGTCCAGGGTCATGAGGGTGCGGGCCACCGTGCGCAGACGCCCCATGGTGGCGGCGGCGGGCAGACCGTGCCCCATGACGTCGCCCACCATGAGGGCGGTGCGTCCGCTGGGCAGGGCCATGACGTCGTACCAGTCCCCGCCCACGCCGTGGTGGGCCGAGGACGGCGCGTATTCGGCGTGCACCCGCAGTCCCGGGGTCACCGGCGTCACGCGCGGCAGCAGGCTGCGCTGCAACGACACGACGTGCTCGCGCTCGCGCCCGTACAGCCGGGCGTTGTCGATGAAGACGGCGGCGGTGGAGGCGAGTTGTTCCGCCAGGGCCAGGTCGGTGGAGGAGAACGGCGGCGTTCCCGGGCCGCGGACGAAGTCGGCGCTGCCGAGCAGCAGTCCGCGGGCGATCAGGGGCACGGCCAGATAGCTGTGCACTCCGGCGGCGCGCATCTTCGCGGCGGCGCTCTCGGTGGGGGCGACGCGGGCGAAGTCGTCGTCGCGGATCCGGCTGACGAGGACCGGCTTGCCCTGCCGCAGGCAGTAGCGGTGGAGCAGGGTCTCGTGCGGGATCTCGGCGTGGACGAAGGTCTCGCCGACCGGTGTCGGCTCCAGGGAGGACAGCTCCTCGATGGCGCACAGGGCCGTGGCCCGCATGGCGGGCAGGCCCGTCCCGGTCCAGCGGGAGCCCTCGTCGCCTCGGAAGACGCTTTCCAGGATGTCCACGGCGGCTCCGTCGGCGAACCGGGGCACGGTGAACTCGGCGAGCTCCTGGGCGGTGCGTTCGAGATCGAGGGTCGTGCCGATCCGGGACGTGGCCGAATTCAGCCAGGCGAGCCGGCTGCGGGTGGTGATCCGGTCCGGCGGCAGGAGGCCCCTGCTCCGGCGGAACCGGGCGCCGGCCGCGCGGTGCGCCGACGGGTCCCCTCCGGCCGAGCCACGGCCGGTCAGGCGCCGTCTGCCGCTGCCGCCGTTCACTCTTTCGGCCCCCTGACAGGAATGGACGTCATGTGGTGCACAGTCTGCACCGGAAGCCGCCCGATCGCACGTGAAGTCGTACGGTCCGGAGACCGAAAATATGCAGAGGGGGCGCACGGCGTGCCGTGCGTGTCCGCCGGCGGTGCGGGAGGCCGTGTCGCACGGCTCGTGCGTCTTCGGGAAGGGGGCCGCGGGCGTCGCCGCCGGCGGCCGGGGCCCGGCGGCCGCGGCGTTCCGGGCCGGGCGCGCCGAGCCGACCGGGAAGAGAGACGCGGCCCCGCCGGCTCGGGGCAGGCGGGGCCGGGGCGCGGCCCCGTCTCCGGGGGTGAGCTGGAGGACCGCGCACCGCCACCTTGCCACCGACGGCCCGGCTGCGACAGGGCCGTGCACGAAAGAACCTTCGGCATATGCCGGAGCATTTTCGTACACGCCGTGGCCCTGCGTGACCGGCCGCCCCGCCGGCCGGGCGCTCCCCCCTCGGCGGTCCGGCCGAACAGGTCCCGTCTGTGGGCCGGCTCGGCGGGATCAGCCGATGGTGACCACGTGCGCCCACGCCGGTGGCGTGTCCGGGGTGTAGTCGGGGTTGTCCTCGACCACGCGGGCGGGCCGGGGGAAGAGGCCGACGACGGTGCGGCAGGGCGGTGGCGCCGAAGGCCAGGGGGTCTGGCCGTCCGTCAGGGCGACGATGACGTCCGGGCGGGCCGGGGAGCGCAGGGCCCGGGCGAAGCCGGAGCGCAGGTCCGTCCCGCCGCCGCCGACCAGGTCGATGTTCTCGGCGCGGCACAGCGGGACGGCGACGCCGGCAGCCGCGTCGCAGGAGATCACCGAGACCAGGTCGCGCCGCCCGCCCACCGCCCGGGAGATCGCCGTCACCTCCAGCAGCGCGCTGCCCAGTTCGGCGTCGCTGACCGACCCCGAGGTGTCGATCACGACACAGACCCGGGGCGGTGTACGGCGCAGGCTCGGCAGGATCACCCGGGGAACACCGGCCGAGCGCCGCGAGGGGCGACGGTAGCTGTGGTTCTCACCCACCCCGGGCGCGCCCGCCGCCGACCGGATCGCGGCCCCCAGCAACCGCCGCCACGGCTGCGGCGGATGGAACGCCTCCTCCGCCCATCGGCGCCATCCCTCCGGCGCGTCGCCCGGCCGTCCTTTGATCCCCTCCGCGACCCGGAAGCGGACCGCGTCCTGCTGTTGTCTGCTCAGGCCGTGCGCCCCGTCCGGTCCCAGCTCCCACGGCCGGTCCTGGCCGTCCGCGCCGCCGCCACAGTCCAGCCAGGCCAGGTCCGCGGCGAGCCCGGACATCGACGCGGTACGCAGGTACTCCTCCATCAGCTGGTCCTCCGGCAACCGCAGCATCGACGGCAGCACCGCCCCGGCGGGCCGGGGCAGACCGTCGCCGTAGATGTCGTCGTTGATCTCGAAGTCGGCGGCGATGTTGCGCCGCAGCCGCTCCCCCGGCCCGTGCTCGTCGTGCTCCTTCGCGTACCGCTCGCTCCGCCCGTGGTGGTCGCGGAGCAGATGGGACACCTCGTGCACCCAGACGCCCGCCAGTTCCTCGACCGGGGTGCACGCCACGAAGGCCGGGGAGACGTAACAGCGCCAGTGGGCGTCCACCGCCATCGTCGGCACCGACCGGTCCTCCACCACGTGCAGGGCGAAGAGCGCGCCGGCCAGATAGGGGCGTACCTTCACCGCGTGCAGCCGGGCGGCCAGCAACTTCTCGCTGTCCAGCGGGAAACCGGGCGGGGTGGCTCGACCCGAGTGGCCTGACGGATCCGTTCCGCGCGCCTGGTCCGTGCCGCCCGAGGGGCCGGCGGCGCCGGACGCGGCGGGCCGTCCGCCGTAGCCCGCCGGCGGCGGTACGGTGGCCCGCACCGGGCGGGGCGGGGGCGGCGGGGACATCGGCCGCGGCAGCGGGACGGGGGTCTCGCGGTGCGGCCGCCGCGCGGGCTTCGCCGGCCCCGTCATCGGCGGGTCCCCGGCGCGCGGTCGGCTTCGTCGGCCGCCACGGCCCGGCCCACGGACCGGTCCGCGCGGCGGGCCAGGCCGACGACCCCGGTCAGCCGTTCCACCGCCTCCGGAATCTCCCAGTCGTCGCGCCGCAGCCCGGCGAGCGCCGTCGCCGGTGCGACGAGGAGGTCGGGGGCGCCGGTCTCCAGCGCCCGGACCAGAACCGCCCATCCAGCCTCCCACCGCTGCCGTTCCGGGCGTGCCCCGACGGCGGCCACCACCGCCTCCAGCGTCGCCTGGCGCAGATCGCCGCGCTCGGGCAGGTCGGCGGAGGCCGGGTCGGCCAGCAGCGTCTCCGGGTCGGGCAGGTCCATCCGGTCGAGATGGGCGAGGAGTTCGAGACCCGGCCCGTCCCCCACCGCTCCGCGCACCAGCAGCGCGAGGACCTCGCGCGAGGCGGCGGCCGCCGTCCCGAAGGCCAGCAGGGTCAGGGCGGCCTCCCAGCTGCGGGGTGAGGGCCAGGCGCCGCCGCGTCGCGTCTCGGTGGTCGGCAGCCGGTGGATCATCGTCGGCCGGGCCTTGAGGAAGCCGCAGACCGCGCGGCGGGCGAAGGCCACCGCCTCCGGCAGCTTCTCCGGCATCAGCCGGGGCAGCTCCGCCCGGGGCCAGACGCCGCCCAGGCCGCGCACCACCACCTCCCGGTCGTGGACCCAGTAGAGGTGCACGAACCGGTTGGCCAGCGGGGGGCTCAGCTCCCAGCCGTCCGCCGCCGACGCGCGGGGGTTCGCGGCGGCCACGATCCGTACGCCCGGAGGGAGTTGCAGCGCGCCCACCTTTCGCTCCAGGACCACCCGGAGCAGTGCGGCCTGGACCGCGGGCGTGGCGGTGGAGAGCTCGTCCAGGAAGAGCAGGCCGCGCCCCGCGCGTACGAGTTCGACGGCCCACTGCGGCGGCGCCATCGGCACGCCCTGGACGGCAGGGTCGTCGCCCACGATGGGGAGTCCGGAGAAGTCGGACGGCTCGTGGACGCTGGCGATGACGGTCGTCAGCGGCAGGTCGAGGGAGGTGGCGAGCTGGGTGAGGGCCGCGGTCTTGCCGATGCCCGGTTCGCCCCAGAGCAGGACGGGCAGGTCGGCCGCGACGGCGAGGGTGAGGGCTTCGAGCTGCTCGTCGGGGCGCCGCTCGGTGGTCGTCGTCCGCAGCAGGGACAGGAGGTCGGCGGCGACCCCGAGACGGGACGGGGTCGGGGAGGCGTCCGCCGGGGTACGGGTCGGGGCAGCGTCGGCCCGGGGGTGGGGGCGCGCCCCGGTGGCGGGCGCCGGGGCGGGGGCCGAGTCGGGCGCGGCGAGGGGGGCGAGGGTGCTGGTGCTGGGCGTCATGGGCATCACCTGGGTGGCTGAGGGGACGGGACGACCCGTCGCGGAAGGCGGAAGGGCATGGGGACGGGCGCGCAGAGGCGCGGCGCGTACAGGGCGGTTCAGGTACAGGGCGGTTCAGGAAGGGGAGCGGGTCATGGGGACAGGCCGGTGCGGGGCCGGGACCGGCTGCTCCGCTTGCGGCGCCAATCGAGAGGCGTGTGGCGGTCGAGCCGGGGACGGTGGCCGGCCGCGGTGCGTCCCGCGTCCGATGCCTGGCCGCTCCCGGCCGAAGCCGTCGCGGCGGCGGGGTGTTCGGCCGGCAGCCCCGAGCGGAAGAGGCCGTGGTCGACGCGGCGGGCCGCGGCCGACATCAGCTCCTCCCGGAGCGGCCCGTCGCTCAGGACCGCGCCGGGTCCGAGCAGGCCCTCGACCACGGCCAGGGCGCCGGCCACGTCGCCGTGGCCGAGCCGTTCCCGTACCGCCGGCAGGGCCTGCGGGTCGCGGTGCACGGTGTCGATGGCCCGCAGGCAGGGCAGCGCCGGACCGCCGAGGGCGACCAGCAGCTCCTCCCGGCGCAGGGTGGTCGGATCATGGTCGATCGCCGACAGCACCCTGTCGCGCAGGGCGATCCGGTGGACCTCGCCCCGGCACTCCACCCGGTGCGGATCACCGGGTTCGGGGGCGAGCCCCGGGATGCCGCCGGACACGGGTGCGCGGGCGGCGGGTGCCAGTGCCGTCGCGACGAGGGGGTGGAGCCGGTCGACGGCGACCAGCCCGGCGCGTAGCAGCTCCAGGTCGGGCAGGGTCCGGGCCGCCACCTCCGGCAGCACCGGGAGCGCCGCCGCCTCCCGCGGCGGGAGTGGCTCTCGCGGCGGTCCGCAGACCGGGACATGGCCGGCGTCGGGGGCGACGAGTTCGAGGACGGCGCGTCGTCCCGCTCCGAGGCGTACGACGAAGGCTCCGCGGGGGCGTCCCTCGGCGCGCAACAGCAGCTCCGCCTCGGCGGCCCAACGCGACACCGCCCACGCCCCGTCGAGGTCACCGGTGAGGCCGGGGGGCGGCACCGCGAGCCGAGCGCCGCCGGTGAGGCCGCACCGCCGCGCCAGTTCGCCGGCCTGTCCGGCGTCCCACAGGTGCCGGTGCAGGTCGAGCCGGAACCGCCGGTCGGGGTGCGGGTGCGGGTGGGAGGAGGCGTAGGTGTACGGAAGACGGCCTGCGGCGGCCTTTCCGGATCCTTCCCAGAGGGTCAGGGAGATGCGCTGTCCGGCGTCCGCCCAGGCCGGAGGTGTCCGTACGACCAGTTGGAGCGGGTCGTCGGCGGAGCGGTGGTACGCGGCCAGGGCGAGGGTGAGGCCGGGGCGGAGGCGCCCGTCGGGGGCGATCCGGGGCATGTGCCAGCGCAGCAGGTCCGGCGCCAGTCGGCGCAGGTCCGCACGGATGCGGGTGGCGATGTCGGTGCCGTGGCAGGTGGCCACGGCGCGCAGATCGAGATCGACGTCGATCCGGGCGGCGGCGCAGGCGCCCGCCCAGTCACCGACCGTACGCCGCGCGGTGGCGATCTCGATCATGGACGGGGGTACGGCGTACTGGCGTACGCGCGCCCACATGGACAGGCGGGGCGGAAGCTCGTCGGCGAAGTGATGTGCCATCAGCACTCACCTTGCGCGAACGAGTCCCCCCATCGGTACGAGGCGAAGTTCATCATCGCGGGGATCGTAACCCATGATCCCTCGAACCCTCCTGCGGTTTTCGCCGCAGCTCCGGGCGACTCCCACGGGGGCGGTGTGAACCGGCCGTGCCGGGCAACAAGGAAGGTCCGCACAAGGCCCCCGTGGGGCCCCCGCAGGAAGGAAGCCTCCATGCTCCCCGACATCTGGTCCTACTCCGAGACCGCGATCCACGCGGCGGACATGAACCTGACCGGCTACCAGGTCGAGGCGACGGACGGCGGTATCGGAAAGGTCGACAAGCATTCCGCGGACGTCGGCGGCTGCCACCTCGTGGTGGACACCGGCCCGTGGATCCTCGGCAAGCAGGTCGTGATCCCGGCGGGCATCGTCACCGCCGTCGACACCGCGACCAGGACCGTCCACGTCAGCCGCACCCGGGAACAGGTCAAGGACGCCCCCGAGTTCGTCCCCGACCCGACCGGGAAGGACGACGACCACCGCATGAAGTTCGCGGACTACTACCTGGCGTTCTTCCGCTAGGGCGTGTCCGGAAGGTCCCGCCCGGCCCGGCGCCCACGGGCAGGGGCGGGGCGGGCGGACGGGCGGTGAAAAAGAGTGGTGTGCGGTCCGACGGCCCGTCTATCGTGGCGGCGCGACCGCGCCCCCGATGCGCTCGGCTGCGGCTACTTCATCTGACAACCAAGTGACGCCGCGGCCTCCTTGGATCTCGGACGGCGCGGTCGTCCTCGCCCCGGCCCACCGCCTCTCGTGGTGGCCGGGGCCGTCCGATCGTCCGGATCCGGGGGGATTCACTGCCTCGCATCACCCGACGTGTCTCCAAGGTCTGGCCGGAGATGCTCGTGGCCCCGCACGTCTCGGCGGCCGCCGCCCGTACGCCCGCCTCCACCAGCCCCGCCGCGCGCGTTCTTCGGCCCACGGCCCAGGGCTCCCACACCTATGAAGGAGGCCCGGCTTTCGTACGTGAGCCGCGGGAAGAGCTCTTCCTGTTGGCCGTCGGAAACCTCGTCACCCAGCAGACCTTCTACGAAAGCGGCCGGGAACGCGACGACCGGTACCTCCGGCTCGTCGGGGAACTCGCGGTCGAGGACCCGGTGTGGACCGCCGGTCTGCTGGGCTGGCTTCGCCAGGAGGGCCATCTGCGCACGGCGCCCCTGATGGGCGCCGCCGCGTACGTCCGGGCCCGTCTGCTGGCCGGATCGCCCCCGAGCCCGGGCCCTTCCCACCGCGCAGTGATCGATTCGGTTCTCCAACGGCCGGACGAGCCCGGCGAACTGCTCGCGTACTGGATGTCGGCGTACGGCCGGAACGTGCCGCAGCCCGTGAAGCGGGGCATCGCCGATGCCGTACGCCGCTTGTACACCTCCCGGTCCCTGCTGAAGTACGACACCGCGTCCAAAGGCCTCCGCTTCGGTGACGTGCTCAACCTGGTGCACGCCTCCCCCGACCCCGACAAGCCGTGGCAGGGCGCCCTCTTCCGGTACGCCCTGGACCGCCGCCATCACCCCGAGCGGGCGGTTCCGCCGCCCTCCGACCGGCTGCTGGCCGCGCACCGGGCGCTCATGGAGCTGCCCCGCGCCGAACGGCGGTCCGTGGTCACCGGGCCGGACGGTGCCGAGCGACTGGCGGCGGCGGGCATGACGTGGGAGGCGCTGGCGGGCTGGCTCCAGGGTCCGCTGGACGCCGCCGTCTGGGAAGCGGTGATCCCTTCGATGCCGCCGACGGCGCTCCTGCGGAACCTGCGGAACTTCGACGAGGCGGGCGTCAGTGACGAGGTGGCGGCCCGGGTCGCCGCACGGATCTCGGACGCCGACGAGGTCGCCCGGTCCCGGCAGTTCCCCTTCCGCTATCTGGCCGCCCACCGGCACGCGCCCTCCTCTCGCTGGGCGGCCCCGCTGGAGCGGGCCCTCGGCCACTCGCTGGCCCAGGTGCCCGCGCTGCCCGGGCGGACGCTGATCATGGTGGACCGGTCCGACTCGATGTTCTGGGACACCGTCTCCGAGCGGTCCACGCTGACCCGGGCGGACGCGGCGGCCGTCTTCGGGGTCGCGCTGGCGATGCGCGCCGAGCAGGCGGATCTGGTGGAGTTCGGCTGGACCAGCCCGGTGGTGCCGTTCCGGGCGGGGGAACCGGTGCTCGACGTGCTGTCGCGGTTCCACCGCCTCGGCGGCACGTACACGACGAAGGCGCTGCGCACCCGCTATCAGGGGCACGACCGGGTCCTCATCGTCACCGACGAACAGGCGGCGGAACCCGGCCGCGCCGGGGTGCCGGAGCCGGTACCGGCCGAGGTGCCGGTCTACACCTGGAACCTGGCCGGGTACCGGCCGGCGCACGGGCCCACGGGCCCGCGCCGGCACACCTTCGGCGGCCTCTCGGACGCCGCGTTCCGGATGGTGGGCCTCCTCGAGTCCGGGCGCGGGGCCGCGTGGCCGTGGACCGCCGACCCGGACTGACCGCGAGGTCAGCGGCTCTGGTCCCGGACGCCCCACGGGCTTCCGTACGCGGTCAGCAGGTCGAGGAATGGGCGCGGCGGAAGGGCTTCGGGGCCCAGCACTCCGGCGCCCGACCACGCACCGGTGGCGATGAGTTCCAGGGCCACGACCGGGTTGACGGCGGTCTGCCAGACGACGGCCTGGGAGCCGTACTCGCGCATGGACCACTGGTTGTCCACCACGTGGTAGAGGTAGACCTCGCGCGGCCTGCCGTCCTTGGTGCCCTTCACCCAGGTGCCCGCGCAGGTCTTGCCGGTCATGCGCTCCCCCAGGGTGGCCGGGTCCGGCAGGCAGGCGGCGACCACGTCACGCGGGGAGACGCGTACGGAGGTGCCGTCGGCACCTCGGACGGCGACCGGCTCGGTCGCGTCGAGGCCGAGCGCGTGCAGGGTCTTCAGCTTGCCGATGAAGTCGTCGCCCAGGCCGTACTTGAAGGTGACGCGCCGGGCGTCCACCCAGCGCGGGACCAGCAGCACTTCCTCGTGCTCGACGTTGACGCACTCGACCGGGCCGATGCCTTCCGGGAAGTCGAAGACCTCGGGCTCGCTGAACGGCTCCGTGGTGAACCATCCGCGTTCCCGCTCGTAGACCACCGGCGGGTTGAGGCACTCCTCGATGGTCGTCCAGATGTTGAAGGACGGCGCGAAGTCGTATCCCTCGACGGTGAGGTTCGCTCCGTCGCGGATGCCGATCTCCTCGATGTCGTCGAAGAGTTCGTCGGCGGCGTACCGGGCGAAGACGTCCGAGAGCCCCGGCTCGACCCCCATGCCGACCAGTGCGATCCGGCCCGTCTTCTCCCACGCGTCGGCGCGGGCGAACTGTTCGTCGCCGAGCTTGACCCCGCACTCCCGGTGGGGCAGGTCGGGGTGCGGCCGGGACAGGGACATCGCCATGTCGAGGTAGTGGCTGCCCGAGGCGAGCGAGGCCTCGAACAGTGGCATCACGAAGCGCGGATCGGTGGCGTTGAGCAGGAGGTCGCACCGCTCGTCGGCGAGGAGCGCGGCGACCGCGGTCTCGTCGGAGGCGTCGACGCGGCGTGCGACGAACCGGCCGGCGGCGTCGTCGAGCGCGGCCACGGCGGCCTCGGCGCGGGCGAGGTCGTAGTCGGCGACCACGAAGTGGTCGAAGAAGTCCCGGCGGGCCGCGATCCGGGTGATCGCGGTGCCGACGCCGCCGGCCCCCACGAGCAGAACACGCATGACGAAACCCTCTCTCGGTGCGGGGAGGCGCAGGTCCGCGCCTCCTGGGAGGGGATGAAAGCCGGGCGGACGGATTAAGGTCAATGGTGTTGGCATAAGGTGCGGGGCGCCGGAGGACGAACCGGCGCGGCGGATTCCGGTGGGGTCCGGCGGTCGCTCGGACGGAGTGCGGGAGGTACGGGATGGCGAAGCAGGTGGTCCCCGAGGGGGCGCGCAGGAGGCGGCGTCCGACCCGGCAGGGCACCGTCCTGTCCGAGCGGCTGATCGTCGAGACGGCCCTGCGGATGTTGCGCGAGCACGGCAGCGACGGGCTGTCCGCCCGTCGCCTCGGCGCCGCCCTCGGCGCGGATCCGAGCACGCTCTACCGCTATTTCCAGGGTATGGACGGGCTCACGCTCGCCATCGGCGAGGAGCTGATCGGCCGGGCCCTGGACGGATGGGCCGCGACCGGCGAGTGGCGGCACGATCTGCGGGAGCTCGGCCTGCGGATCCACGGCGCCTATCTCGCGCATCCTCAGGCGGCGTTGCTGACGGCCAGCCGTGTGACGGGCCGGCCGCGCGAGATCGCCGCGGACGAGGCCGTCCTCGGCATCCTGCGCACCGTCGGCTTCCCCGACGCCGACGCGGTGCCGATCTACCACGCCTTCATCGACCAGAGCCTGGCCTTCGCGGCCCTCGACGCCGGTTCCCTGGCCCTGAGCGAGACGTCCCGGGCCTCCGACGAGCGGCAGTGGGAGTCGACGTACGCCCGCCTGCCGGCGGAGACGTACCCGCACATCGCGGCGACCGCGCGGCTGCTCTCCGCCCGGATGACCCACAGCGCGTACCCGGTGGCGCTGGACATGCTGCTGACGAGCGCGGAGGCGCGCCTTGCGGCGCTGCGCGCGGACGGTTCGGCTCCCTAGCCGGGGCGCTACGGGGGCGCGGCGGCCGCCGCCTCGCAGGCGGCGGACCGGGGTGCGCGACACCGCCCGACGTGGGCCGGGTGACATTCGACGATCGGTTTCCGGCGTCGCTGCGTACAATGCCGGGCATGGCATGCCGCATCAGTGAGCTGGTCATCGACGCCGCCAACCCCGAGCGCCTCGCCGCGTTCTGGAGCGAGGTCCTCGGCTATGTGGAACTCGGCCGGGAAGACGACGGAAGTATCGAAATCGGGCCGCCCGACGCCGGTTTCGGGGGGCCGCAGCCGACCCTCATCCTCAGTCCCAGCAGCGAGCCCCGGCGCGGGAAGCTCCCGCTGCACCTCGACGTGAACCCCACCGACCGTGACCAGGACGCCGAGTTGGAGCGCCTGCTCGCCCTCGGCGCCAAGCCCGCCGACGTCGGACAGACGGGTGAGGAGAACTGGCACGTCCTGGCCGACCCGGAGGGCAACGAGTTCTGCCTCCTGCACCGCAGGCTGCAGCCTCTCTAGCCCGCTGTACGGCGCGGAGGACGGTTGCCGGCGCACGCCCTGCGGGACGGCCGGCGGTCCGAGGCGGACCGGGACGCGAAGGCGGTCGGGTGCCGACCCGGCCGCGTTCCCCGGGGTTCGGTCAGGGCTGCGAGGGCACTCGGTCTCCGTACCGGCTGGGAGCGCGGCGGGCTCCGGTCCACCGACACGACGGCGACGGCGTGCTCTCATCCCCCCGCGGACCGCGAGGAGTTGCCATGAACGTCACCGCAGACTCGGTCAGCCTGTCCTACAAGGGTCTGGACGGCGTTCCGACGTGGGTGCTCCTGATCGTCGTGGTGCTCGTCCTGGTCTGGATGGCGGTCAGCCGGCGACGACGGGACAAGTCCTGAGCCGTGTCCGCGGCGCCCGTCACCGGGACATGAGGCGCCGATTCCGCGGAGTGGCGTGACCACCCCACCCCTGACTGTCAACCCGCATTGACACGGCCTCCGGTGTCAACGTAGATTGACGTCATGACGGAAGCAACGGATCTGGCCGAACGGGCGGGCGACCGCGACCCCCGGGTGGGGCTGCGGGCGGTCGCCGCACTGCGCAGGCTGCTGGAGCAGCTGGAAGCCGTTCAGGTCAGAAGCGCGCGCAATCAGGGCTGGTCGTGGCAGGAGATCGCCGCCGAGCTGGGCGTGAGCCGCCAGGCCGTACACAAGAAGCACGGGAGGTCGTGATGTTCGAACGGTTCACCGAGGACGCCCGGGCCGTCGTGATCGGCGCCAGGGCCTGCTCCACGCGGGCCGCCGCGTCCGAGGTCACCAACGAGCACCTGCTGCTGGCCCTCCTGGACCTCGAGGGAGCGGCGCGGACCGGCTTCGCCTTCCACGCGCTGGGAGTGCTGGACCGGCGGGCCTCGCTGGAGGCCTCCCTCGACGACGCGCGACGGCACGGGGGCATGACCCAGGCCGACCAGAAGGCGCTCGCGGCGCTGGGGATCGACGTGGCCGGTATCGTCGCCCGGGTCGAGCAGACGCACGGAGCCGGCGCGCTCGTCGGCGGCCGCAAGGAGCGGCGCCGGTGGTCCGGCGGGCCCTCCTTCGCCCGCGAGGCGAAGACGACCTTGGAGAAGTCGCTGCGGATCGCGCTGGGCAGGCGGGACCGGTTCATCGGCGCGGAACACATCCTGCTGGCCCTCACCGCGCAGGACGGCGTCGTCGCCGAGGTCCTGGCGGACCACGGAGCCACCTACGCGGCCCTGGAGCGGGCCATGTTCGGTCAGCCGGAGGCCGGTTCGGCGGCCTGAGGCTTCCCCGCGGGTCGCGGGTCGCGCCCTCCGGGTGCGGTGGGCGGAACCGGGCTGGGGAGCGGCCGTCCCGGGTGGGTCCCCGAGGCGTCCGCTCCCGCCGGCCGGTGCTCGTCGGGGCGTACCGCCGCAGCCGAAAGGGCGTCAGGTACCGTCCCGGCATGGCTACTTCAAGATCAAGACCGGTCCGGCGCGGTGTCGCGCTGCTGGCCGGGCTCGTGTCCGTCGTCTCGCTCCTCGGGGTCGGCGCCGGGGCGCCGGACGCCGTCGCGAGCGGGACCGAGCTGTCCGGCGCCCAGCGGCTCGGGACCCAGCAGGTGCTCTTCCGGTCGGGCACCGCCGGTTACGGCTGCTTCCGGATCCCCACCCTCGTGCGCACGCGCAAGGACACGCTGCTGGCGTTCGCCGAGGCGCGCACCTCCCCCACCTGCGCCGACCGCGGGCCGATCGACATCGTCGTACGCCGCTCCACCAACGACGGGCGGACCTGGAGCCCGATACGCGTGGTCCTGTCCGGGGACGAGAAGGATCCGTACGCGCCGCACGTCCGGGGCAACGGCTCCCCCGTCGTGGACCACGAGACCGGTCATGTCTTCCTGTTCTCCAACTCCGAGAGCCACATCCCCAAGACGGGCGAGTACCGGCGGTCGTGGGTGCAGCGGAGCACCGACGACGGGCTCTCCTTCGAGACGCCGCAGCCCGCCCCACGCCTCCTCTCCGGCGGCAGGGGCTGGTTCGGCACGGGCCCGTCCGCCGGCATCCAGCTGCGCGGGGGCCCGCACCCCGGCCGCCTGGTCGTCGGGGCGTACGAGACCTCCACGGACGGGAAGGAGCAGCGGATCGGGCTGCTCTACAGCGACGACGGCGGAGCCTCCTGGCAGGCGAGCACCACCCAGAACTCCCTCCGAAAGGACGCCGCGGGGAACCCGACCGCCAAGCCGGGTGAGCCGGTGGTCGCGGAGCTGCCCGGGGGCAGGGTCTACGTCAGCGCCCGGACGCCGTACGGCGACGTGCGCCGGATGCACGCCATCACCCCGGCCGGCGGGTCGAGCGTCCCGGCGCTCGACTTCACGGCCGGCTGGCAGGGCGCCGACGTCCAGGTGTCGGTCCTGGCACCCGCCAAGACGTACGAGCAGGACCCGGGCGACTTCCTGCTGATGTCCGCGCCCTCCGACGCGAACGGCAGGCGGCAGGAGATGCGGCTGCAGTACGCGCGGCTGCGGGATCCCGCGCACCCGGTGCCCAGCTGGCAGAACGTGGCCGGCGGACTCGTCAGCGCGAAGCCGGAGGACCGCGCGAGCTACTCCTCCATGGCCGAGCTGTCCTCGGGCGAGATCGGCCTCGTCTACGAAGGCGGCACCGTCTTCTCCGCGCAGTACATCTACTTCAACCGGTTCGCCCCGGACGACAGGAACGTTCCGGCGGCCGCCCGCCTGAACCTCCCGGCGGAGGTACGGACGCGGGGCACCGCGCTGCCGCACCCCTCCCCCGCCCCCGGCCGGACCACACCGGACGCGAGCCCGGAGGCGAACGACGGCTACCTGTCCCCGAGTGCGGCCCTCGCCGACGGCGCCTCCTTCGGGACGACGCCCGCCGACACCGTCGACTTCGGGCAGGGCCTCCGCCTCGACGGCGCCACCGGCCACGCCGAGCTGCCGTACAGCCGGTCGCTCACCCCCGGCGCGGGCGACGTCACCTACTCCCTGTTCTTCCGCTACGACGCGACGGCCGCCACCGAGCAGCAGGCGCTGCTGTGGGCGTACGGCGTCGGCGCGAACACGCCACAGGTGTGGGTGCGCGCGCAGCCCGGAGAGAACCGGATCATGGCACGGGTCGAGGGCGTCAACGGGCATGTGACGGCCGTCGTCCCGGGGCCACACGCCGCGCGCCCCGCGTTCGGTGACGGCGCTTGGCACCATCTGACCCTCACCCGGCGCCTCCCGACGCCGACGCAGCCGAAGGAGAGCGTCACGCTCCAGGTCGACGACCGGGTCGTCACCCAGGCGTACGAACCGGCCGTCGGGGGCGCTCCGACGCTGGGCGCGCTCGCCGAGGAACCGCTCGACCACCCGCTGGGCGTCCGGCTCGGCGACAAGCCGCCCGTGGACCCGGTCACCGACCTGAAGGACGGTTTCACGGGCACGATCGACGAGTTCCGGATGTACCGGACCGCGCTGGAGCAGCCGGAGCGCGGGGCGCTGCGCGGGCCCGGCGCCGCCGGGGTCGCCGAGGACGCGCTGGGCGCGCACCTCGCCTTCCAGGTCGTCGACACCGCCGATCCGGTGGAGCTGAGCGGCCGCCGCGTCCAGGACGACGTCGCGGGACACTGCGCGGACGCCACCATCCTCGGCACCGCCGACCTCGAGACGGAGGCCCCGGCCAGGAATCCCCGGATCGGCAAGGGCGCGCTCGCCTTCTCCAGCACCCTGCCCGGCATGGAGGTGCCGTACGTCCCGGCCGTCGACAACGGCGCGGGCGACTTCACCTTCACCGTCTGGTTCCGGTACGCCGCCACGCGGTCGACCAAGGACGCGGCGCTGATCTGGGCGTACGGACACACCTCGGGGAAGCCGACCGTGTGGGTGCGGGCCAAGCCGGCCACCGACCGGGTGACGGCGCGGGTCGAGACCCCCCAGGGGTCGGTCGCGCTCGATGTGGTGGACACCCAGGCCGCGGGCGAGAGCGACCGGGCCGCGTTCGGCGACGGCCAGTGGCACCTGCTGACCCTGACCCGTCAGAACGACAGGCTCACACTCGGCGTCGACGGCATCGATCCCGTGGCCCCGCAGGCCCGGGTCACGACGAAGGACGGTCCGGCGGGTGCCTTCACCGCCGGGAACCCCTCGCCCGGCGGCCTGCGGATCGGCTCGAAGCCGGACGGCACCGATGTCCTGACCGGCGCCCTCGACGACTTCCGCTTCTACAAGCGGGCGCAGGGCGCGGCCGAGGTCGAGACCATCCGCAAGACGTCCCCGGGCGGGTGGAGCCCGCCGAACGACCCCTCGGTGTGGTGGTCGATGGAGCCAGGCAACACCGAGAACCACCTCGTCATGCGGGCGGCCGCGGACGCGACCACTCCGGCCACCCCCGATGCCTCGGACCACTGCGGCCATGCCTATGTGCGCGGCGGGGCGGCCTTCGACGCCACCGGAGGAAAGTTCGGCGGCGGCGTCCGCTTCGACGGCGTCGACGACGCCGTCGAGCTGCCGTACGGTGCCGGCAAGGCGCTGGGGACGCGGGACTTCACCCTCGCGACCTGGGTGCGCTACCGGGCCGAGGAGAACACCACGCCGGTGCTGGCCTGGGCGTACGGGTACGGGACCGCCGAACGCCAGCTGTGGATCCGCGCCGTGCCCCGGGAGAACAAGGTCGTCGCCCATGTCCAGACCGATACGGCGACGACGACGCTCGAGGTGCGGGCCCCCGCGGGCACGGTCTTCGGCGACGACACCTGGCGGCATGTGGTCCTGCGCCGCCTGAACGGCGAGCTGACGCTGTCGGTCGACGGGGTGCGCCCGCCGGGAAAGGCCGTGACCGGGTCGGTGACGTACGGGGACGCGTTCGCCGTGCGGGGTCTCCAGTTGGGTGCCCGGCCCGACGGCGGGGCGGTCGACCGGTTCACGGGCTCGATGGACGAGTTCCTGCTGGTGCGGCGCGGCGTGTCGGACGACGAGCTCGACGCGATGCGCGGGGAGGGTCACGTGCCCGCCGCCGGGCCGGCCACGGTGGTCCGCCTCCCGTTCGACCAGGTGACGCCGGGCGGCTCGTACGCCCGGATGTAGCGGGAGACGTCGGCCCGCCCCGTACGCCCGGATGCCCGCGGAGGGCACCGGGCGGCCGGGGCGGTGATACCGGGGCGGGAGCCGGCCATGGGGGACCCGGCTCCCACCCCGGGGGTCAGGCCAGGACGTTCAGGGCGCCGGGGCACACCCGGACCGTCACGGGCAGGGTCGCGTCGACCTCGCCGTCCGCGCCGTACGGCAGGGGCCGGTCCGCCTCGATGCGTATCTCCGCGCCCCGCAAGATCTCGACCTCGGGCCGGTGCACGTGGGCGCCGGTCTTCAGCTCGTTCATGGTGGCGAAGAAGTGCCGCTTCGGGGCGGTCTTGATGATCACGACGTCCAGGACCCCGTCGTCCAGGCGGGCGCCGGGAGCGACTTGGCGGCCGAAGCCGTAGTAGCCGGAGTTGGCGGCCACGACGGTGTAGCCGGAGCGCTCGTGCGTCTCCCCGTCGACGGTGATGCGGTACGCGGCCGGCTTCCAGGCGACGACCGCGCGCAGGCCGCCGGCGTAGTAGGAGGCGGCGCCGCGCAGCAGACGGGAGGCGTTGGCGTGGCGGTTGGCGACGGCGTCGACGCCCGCGTACACGCTGCCGAGTACGTGGGTGCCGTGGTGCACGGCGGACCGTACCTCGATGGTGTCGACGGCCCGTGGGGCGCCGTCGAGCAGGAGGTCCGCGAGTGCGGCGGTGTCGGAGGGCAGTCCCAGGGCGCGGGCGAAGTCGTTGCCGCGGCCCGCGGGGACGAGTCCGAAGAGGGTGTCCGTGCCGGAGAGCGCGCCGCCCACCCGCCCGGCCATACCGTCGCCTCCGACGGCGAGCACGACGCGGCCCTCGGCTCCGGCGGCGTGGGCGAGTTCCTGGGCGTGGTCGAGGCTGCGGCTGTAGACGGTGTCGAGCCGGGCGCCCCTCTCCCGCAGCAGCCGGGCGAGCGGGAGCAGGCCCGCCGTCCCGCTGGAACCCCCAGCGGTGGGGTTGACGATGGCGGTGAAGTGGCGCATCGATCGGCCTCCGGGCGGCGGTGACGGTGGTCAGCGGATGGGGACGAGGACACCGGGGTTGAGGACGCCGGCGGGGTCCACCTCGGCCTTGACGGCCTGGAGCATACGGATGCCGAGCGGGCCGACCTCTTCGAGGTAGGCCTCGCGGTGGTCGGTGCCGACGCCGTGGTGGTGGCTGATCGTGCCGCCGGCCGCCAGGATGGCGTCGTTGGCGGCCCGCTTCACGGGCTCCCAGTGGGCGATCGGGTCGGCGCCCTGGGCGGAGACGACGGTGAAGTAGAGCGAGGCGCCGTTCTCGTACGTGTGCGAGATGTGGCACATCACCAGCGGCGGGGTGCCGGCGTCGGTGAGGGTGGTGGTGAGCGCGGTGCGGACGGCGGCGTAGAGGCCGGGGAGCGCCGACCAGAACGCGGCGGTCTCCAGCGTCTCGGCGAACGCGCCCGCGTCCAGCAGGGCGTCGCGGAGGTAGGGGGCGTTGTAGCGGCCGTGTTCCCAGCGGTCGCCGGGCTCCTCGCCGGCGTACTCGCCGCCGCAGGCCAGCAGGATGTCGCGGGCGGCGGCGCGGCGGGCCCCGGTGTCCTCGGCGGTGCCTTCGTAGCCGACGATCGCCATGCAGCCGGAGGCGGGCGGGGCGTCGGCGGCGCCGATGGCGTCCGGCTGGGCGAGCCCGATGAAGGTCTCGGTCTCGTCGGAGAGCCGCAGGACCGTGGGGCGCGGGCCGTCCTGGGCGAGGCGGCGCAGGGCGGCGGTGCCGGCGTCGAACGAGGGGAACCGCCAGCCCTCGTAGATCCGTTCGGCGGGCAGGGGGCGGATCCGGACGGTCACCGAGGTGATGACGCCGAGGGCGCCCTCGGAGCCGAGGATCAGCTGGCGCAGGTCGGGGCCGGCGGCCGAACGGGGGGCGCGGCCGACCCGGAGGGTGCCCTCGGGAGTGGCGACGGTGAGCGCGAGGACCATCTCGTCGAAGCGGCCGTAGCCGGCCGAGGCCTGGCCGCTGGAGCGCGCGGCGGCGAACCCGCCGACGGTCGCCCACTCGAAGGACTGCGGGAAGTGGCCGAGGGTCCAGCCCCGCGCGTTGAGGAGGGCCTCGACCTGCGGGCCGCGCAGGCCGGGCTCCAGGGTGGCGGTGCGGGACACCTCGTCGAGGTCGAGCAGGCGGTCGAGCAGCCTCAGGTCGAGGGCGACGAAGGGCCGCTCGGTGGTGGGCGCAAGGCCGCCGACGACGGAGGTGCCGCCGCCGAACGGCACGGCGGCGAGGCCGTGCGCGGCGCAGGCGGCCAGGATGGCGAGGACCTGGTCGTGGTCGGCGGGCAGTGCGACGGCGGCCGGCAGGGCGTCGGTCTCGCCGGCGCGGATGCGCAGAAGGTCGGGGGTGGACTTGCCCCGGGTGTGTCGGACGCGGCTCTCGGCGTCCTCGCGGAGCCGGTCCTCGGCGCCGAGTGCGGTCACGAGCGCCTTGCGGGCGCTGTCGTCCAGGGCCGGGGCGGCCACGTCGATGTCGGCCAGGGCCGGGGGGCCGCTCTCGGCGGGTGTCACGCCGAGCAGGTCCCGCAGGAGGCCGGTCACCGATTCGGGCAGGGGGGCCGCCTTGGCCGGGTCGCCCCAGCCGCTCCACAACATGTCCACGTTGAGTCGTTCCTCACGGTGTGTTTCCGGGATGGCGCTGACGCTTCCCCGCTCTGGCATTACACTGTGACAGATGACGCCCATTCGTCACAACCACTCGGACACGGATTCCGTCCTCGACGCCGCCCGCGACTGCGTCCTCGCCGTCGGCGTCCGACGCACGACCCTGACCGACGTCGCCCGCCGTGCGGGCGTGTCACGCATGACGCTGTACCGGCGCTGGCCCGACGTCCGCACCCTGGTCGGCGACCTGATGACCCGTGAGTGGATCGGCGTCGCGGCCGGGGCGATGCCGCCCCCGGACGACGGCCGCCCGGCACGCACCCGGATCGTCGAGGGGCTCACCGCGGGCGCCGCCGCGTTCCGCGCGCACCCGCTCTTCCACAAGATCCTCGACGTCGACCCCGAGCTGCTCCTGCCGTACATCCTCGACCGGCGCGGAGCCACCCAGAACGCCCTGCTGGACCTGCTGCGCACCGCGCTCGCCCAGGGCCACGAGGACGGTTCGGTACGCCCCGTCGGACCGGACCTCCAGGCCCGGTCCCTCCTCCTCGTCGTCCAGTCGTTCACCCTCTCGCTGCGCACCATGGCCGACGAGGACGACCCCGCGCTGGACGAGAGCGCCTTCCTCGGCGAACTGCGCACCCTTCTGGAGAGGACCCTCACCCCGTGAACGCCACCGCCCCCACCGGCAGCCCCGCCCTGACCGGCTCCTCCCTCACCGCCCTGCGGCGCGACCGCGAGCTTGCCGAACTCGCCGACGGCGCCCGCGTCGACGTCCTGGTCGTCGGCCTCGGCGCCACCGGCGCCGGCGTCGCCCTCGACGCGGCCACCCGCGGCCTGAGCGTCGCGGCCGTCGACGCCCACGACCTGGCCTTCGGCACCTCCCGCTGGAGCTCCAAGCTCATCCACGGCGGCCTGCGCTACCTCGCCTCCGGGCAGCTCGACGTCGCCCACGAGAGCGCCGTCGAACGCGGCGTCCTCATGGAGCGCACCGCCCCGCACCTGGTCCACGCCCAGCCGTTCGTGCTGCCGCTGACCCCGCTGGTCAGCCGGCGTCAGGCCGCCCTCACCCGGGCCGGTCTCCTCGCCGGGGATCTGCTGCGCGCCTCCGCCCGCACCTCACGCACCACGCTGCCCGCGCCCCGCGCGCTGACCGCCGTCGAGACGCGCCACCTGGCCCCGTCCCTGCGGGCGACCGGGCTGCGCGGCGGACTGCTCTCCTGGGACGGGCAGTTGTCCGACGACGCCCGTCTGGTCACCGCCGTCGCCCGTACCGCCGCCGCGCACGGCGCCCGCGTGCTCACCCACACCCGGGCCCTGAGCCTCACCGGCGACGGCGCGCTCGTCCGGGACGAGACGACCGGCCGGGAGCTGCGCATCCACGCCCGGGCGGTGGTCAACGCCACCGGCGTCTGGGCCGGGGGCCTCGTCGGCGACATCCGCCTGCGCCCCTCCCGCGGCACCCATCTCGTGCTGCGCTCGGCCGACCTCGGCCACCTCACCGCCGGCCTGCACATCCCCATCCCCGGCGAGTCCAACCGCTTCGCCCTCGTCCTCCCCCAGCACGACGGGCGCACCTACGTCGGCCTCACCGACGAGCCCCTCGACGGGGAAGTGCCCGACGTTCCGGAAGCCCCCGAGACCGACATCGGCTTCCTCCTCGACGTGCTCGGCACGGCTCTGGAGACCTCGATCGACCGCGGTGACGTCATCGGCGCCTTCGCCGGTCTGCGGCCGCTGCTGGACACCGCGCAGACCGACGGCCGGACGGCCGACATCTCCCGCAAGCACGCCGTGCTGACCTCGCCCGACGGCGTCACCACCATCGTCGGCGGCAAGCTCACCACCTACCGCCGCATGGCGCAGGACGCCCTCGACCAGGCCGTCGCGACCCACGGGCTGCCCGCCGACGCATGCCGCACCGCGTCCGTACCGCTGGTCGGCGCCACGCATCCCCGGCGCCTCGCCCACCTCGACGCGCCGCAGCGCCTCGTCCAGCGGTACGGCACCGAGGCCCCCGCCCTGCACGCCCTGATGCGACAGCACCCGCACCTGGCGCGGCCCGTCACCCCCGACCACCCGACGACCGCGGCCGAGCTGCACTGGGCCGTGCACCACGAGGGCGCCCTCACCACCTCCGACCTGCTCGACCGCCGCACCCGCATCAACCTCGGCACCGACCACCGCGACGCCGCGGAACGGGCCGCCGAGGAGGCACTCGCCGCCCACGCGGCCGGAGCGGTCCCGGGAGGGCCCGGGGCGTGAGGCGCGGGCACGGGCGCCGGGTGGCCGCCGGCAGCGCGCCGTCACGCGCCTGCCGGCTCAGGCGCGCAGACCGGTGATCTCGCCGACGTGGCGCAGGCTGGGGGCCTGCAGGACGCCGTGGAGTCCCTGGAAGACCTGACGGGCCGCCACCGCGTTCCAGTCCGGGGGCAGGAGTTCGGTGGGCAGGCCCGGGTCCAGATAGGGCAGCCGGCGCCACCGGGTGAGCAGCGGGGCGTAGTGGCAGAAGGCCTCGGCGGGTTCGGGGGGCGCCCCGGCCGTCGCCAGACGGGCGGCCAGCGGGGCGTGGGCGTCGGTGAAGGCGGCGTACTGCGTCTGGATCGCCGGGAAGTCCCACCAGGAACTCACCGTCCCCGGCAGGTCGCTGAAGGCCGCGTACTCGGCGTGGAACAGATGGACGTAGTCGCTGAGCCCGAGGCGTACGAGCATGCTCCGGGCGTCGTCGAGCAGCCGGCCCGGCGCCAGCCACACGCCCGGGGCGATGTTGCCGAAGCCGAGCCAGGTCAGCCGGGTGCGCAGCTGGTAGCGGTGGGAGCGTTCCGACTCCGGTACGGAGAACACCGCCATGGCCCAGCCGTCGGCCAGGTCGGCGGGCTCCAGGCCGGCGAAGATGCGGCGGTCGCCCTCGTCGAAGACGGGCAGGACGGCGGGGCTGAGGCGGTAGCCGGTGGCGCCCCGGCGTTCCGGTTCGAGGACTCCGCGCTTCTTGAGCCGGGAGATCGCCGAGCGCACCGCCGGGCCGTCCACGTCCAGCTCCGCCATCAGCGTGATCAGGTCCGCGATGGAGATCCAGCCGCCGAGGCGGCGCAGGAACGCGCCGAAGACCGTGTTGATCAACGAACTGGGCCTGAGGGGGCTGTCCGACATGATCGCCTTCCGTTGTCCGCGGTCGCGATCATATCGGGGGCCCCTCCTGCCCCGGGGGGGCAGGCGTACGCCGTCGGGCGGGTCAGGCGAGCGGGACGCGCAGCCGTACGGACTTCCCGAACTCGGCGGTTACGACAGCCAGTTCACCACCGGCTTCGGCCGCCAGCAGCTGGACGAGGAGCAGGCCCCGCCCACCCTCGGCCTCCGGGTCGACCTCGACGGCCGGCGTGGGGAGCCGTGGCAGGGCGGCCGTACCGTCGGCGACCTCCAAACGCAGCCAGCCGGCCCCGCAGTAGACGGCGACGCGCATACGGCCGGCGGCGGAGGCGTGCCGGACGACGTTTCCGACGAGTTCGCTGACGGCCAGCAGGAGCGTGTCCACGAGGTCGGCGGCGATCCGCCAGCTCTCCAGGAGGGCGCGGACGCGGGCACGGACCAGCGGAACGGTCGACGCGGTGGGCTCGGCGGCCCAGCGGGCGAAGGCCCGGGAGGGCGCGGAGGGGCGGATGCGCGCAGCGGGGAGGGAGGGGCCGTCGGCGCGAGCGGCGACAGGGGGCGCGGCGAAGGTGGCGGCGGTGAGCATGACGTGCTCCCAGAGGAGGTGGGCGACGGCCCCGCCGCTGGCTCGTGTAACTACTGTCGGAATTTCCAGAGCCGAGGAGCTTGCTGTGGGCGGAAATCCGTCGCTAGAGTTTTGGTAACACGTGTAACACGCTAAGCCTCCCCCGGTGCCGCGCGCAAGCATTTCGGACAAAGCGCTACGAAGCCCGGGGTCGACAGAAGGGCCGCAATGACCCGCTCCCTCCCGGCCGAGCCCGGCCCGGCCGACATGCCGTGGCCGCCTCCGCCGTACCAGCACCCGGTGCCGTCCGTGACGGACGACAACGGCGTCCGCCGCTTCGACGGGGTCACGTACGCCACCACTCCCGGCTACCGTCCCCGGCTGCTCGACGTGCTCGTCCCGGCGGGCGAGGGCCCGTTCCCGGCCGTCGTGTGGATCCACGGCGGCGGCTGGCTGGACGGCGACCGCCGCTATCCCCCGCCGACGGTGCCCGCCGATCTGCTGCGGGGGTCGGTCCTCTCCGCCGGGCTCGCGCTCGTCTCCGTCGACTACCGGCACAGCCTCGAAGCCCCCTTCCCGGCCCAACTGCACGACGTGAAGGCCGCGATCCGCTACGTTCGCCGCTTCGCCGACGCCTTCGGGATCGATCCGGACCGGATGGCCGTCTGGGGCGAGTCGGCCGGAGGGCACCTGGCGGCGCTGGCCGGGCTCGTCGGCCCCGGGAGCCCGGACGCCGAGGCGCTGGAAGGCGCGCACGGGGTGGGGTCGGGCGACACCGGCGTCCGGGCGGTCGTCGACTGGTACGGGGTCTCCGACCTCGTCGCCCTCGCCGGTCACCCCCTCCCCGGCCTGCCTCCCGGCACCGACTTCCCCGATCCGTACGACGCCCTCCTCGGCGGCACCGAGGCGGAGCGCCCGGCGCTCGCCCGGGCGGCGAGCCCCGTCACGTACGCGGACGGACCGACTCCGCCGCCCTTCCTGCTCGTTCACGGGACCCGGGACGGCCTGGTCCCGTTCAGCCAGAGCGAGGCGCTCGCCAAGGCCCTGACCGCCGCGGGCGGCGAGGCGACCCTGCGTCCCGTCGACGGCGCCGACCACATCTTCCTGGGCTGCCCCGACATCCCGGGGGTCGTGGCGGAGAGCGTCGCCTTCCTGGCCCGGCACCTGGGCGCGGGGGCCTGACCCTTCGATTCCCGCCGGGTCCGGACCGACCGGCCCGGCCGTACGTCACCCACCCAACGACCGCGGGCCTCATCCCCGCGGTCGCGAGAGGCACCCATGTCCACGCAACCGGCTCCCCCTCCTCCCCCGACCGCGAGACCCACCGGCACGGCGTCCGCGCGCCGCCCCGGTGTGCTCGCGGCCGGACTCCTCCTGCTCACCCTGGCCACGCTGCCCGCCTTCGCGGTCCGTCCGGACCCGGCCGACCCGCCGTTCCAGGCGCTCGACGACCGGTGGCTGACCTGGATGGGCGGTCCGCACGACGGACCGTACGCCGTCCTGGCCGCGGTCCTGAACTGGTTCGGCGGCCCGCTCGGCATCGTCGTCCCGCTCGGTCTGCTCTTCTTTCTGCTCCTGCGCCGGCGCTGGGTGTCGGCCGGCTTCCTGCTCGGCGTCCATCTCGCCGGCAATCTCCTCGTCGTCCAAGGGCTCAAGCACCTGGTGGACCGGCCCCGCCCGGAGAACCCGCTGGTCCGGGTGGACCACGGCTCCTTCCCTTCCGGTCACGTGGCCGGGGCCGCGCTGCTCGTGGTGCTCGTCGGGGCGCTTCTGGTCCCGGCCGCGCGGCGCCGGACCTGGTGGCTCGGGGGCGCGGTCTTCACACTGGCGATGATGTGGAGCCGTACGTGGCTGCACGCGCACTGGCTCACCGACACGGCGGCCGGCGCGGCCGCCGGCGCGGGCGCGGGGCTGGTGGCGTGGTGGCTCTGCGCCCCCGCGCTCGCCGCTGAATCCGCGGGCCGCCGCCGCGGGGCCGAGCCGGCGGCCGCGCCGGCCGTGGACGCTCCCGTCGCCCCGGAGGTACCGGAGACGGCGCCGGCCGTCGCCTGACCCGGCGGAGGCGAAACGGCGGTGACCCCCGGTCCGTGCGGATCACGGACCGGGGGGCCACCACCGTTCCCGCGCGCGGCGGTTGCCCCGCGCAGAGACGGGCCCGCGTCGGAGCGTTCCGGCGCGCGACCGCTCCGCGCAGCGGCCGAGCCGCTGCGTCCGTGTGCGGAGGAACCTGCGCGCCTCAGGAGCTCTGACGCTGGACGAGGACGGCCTCCACCGTCGGGAGCCGTGGGGCCGAGCCCGTCTCGACCAGCTCGTGCAGCGCGTCCGCGATCTGCGCCGGCGAGGCGAAGTCCAGGCGGATCGTGGTGAGCGCGGGCTGCTGGAACGCCGAGAGGACCAGGTCGTCGGAGCCCACGATCGCCACCTCGTCGGGGACCGTGACGCCCTCGGCCTGGAGCGCGTGCAGGAGCAGGGCGGCGTACTCGTCGTTGTAGGCGAAGACGGAGTCCAGGCCCAGGCTCGTCCAGCGCCGGGCCAGCGCGGTCGCCGACTCCCGGGTGTAGGCGAGTTCCAGCGGGGTGACGGTGGCCATGTGCCGGGCGGCGACCGACTCGGCTCCGGCGAGGCGCGGCCGGGCGAAGGCGTCGAGGCCGCGCTCGGGGGGCATGACGACGCCGATCCGGGTCCGGCCGCGCGCGATGAGGTGCTCGGCGGCCGTGGCGCCGATACGGGCGTGGTCGAGGCCGATGGTGTGGACGCCCGGCATCGGCCGGGACGCGAAGGCAAGCAGCCCGCGCACCCCGGCCCGGCGCAGCAGTTCGGCCGCCTGTGCGGTGAGCCGGTCGCCGTCGAGGGCGACGACCGCGGCGGGACGGAGTTCCGCCCAGGCCCGGGCGGCGTCCAGAGGGTCGGCGAAGCGACCGGCGTGAAGGACGGCGGTGTAGCCGTGCCGGTCGAGTTCGCTCTGCAGCTCGTCGACCCAGTCGCTGACGAGCCGGCCGATCGCGGAGATCGACGAGGGCATCAGGACGAGGTTGCTGCGGCCGGCGCGAAGGGAGCGGGCGGCGGCGTGCGGGACGTAGCCCAGCTGCGCGGCCGCGTCGAGGACGCGGACGCGGGTGCCCTCGCTGACCCGGTGCCCCTGGGTGTTGTTCAGGACGAAGGAGACCGTGGCACGCGACACTCCGGCGAGGCGCGCCACGTCGGCGCTGGTGATCGAGGCGGGGACGGGGGTTTCTTCTGCCATGTCGTCCCTCGACGCTCCTTGTGATGGTCGGTCGTGCCGGCGTGCGCGCCTTCTTTCACCACGAGGTTACACGAGTTAGATCACCGGGCGGCGTGCCCACCCTCCCTCCTGCGGGGGAAGACCGGGCGCCGCGCCCCTCGTTCCGCACCAGCCCGGGTGCCCGTGCGGGACGCCAACGCAGGTCACCGAGCGGGGCTCGGCGTACGGAACACCGCGGAACACGGCGAGCCCTCCCTCATCGGCACCCCGCAGGCGGCCGAGGGGGAAGTCGACGAGGGTGCGGTCCGCGTCCGCGGGAGAGCCATGGGGCTCCTTCCTGGGCCACGCGCCGGGACGTGCTGACCGGGTCGTGCGCGATTATCGCGTAATTTCATCGACCGTCAGTGAAGCGCCGCACGGAGGGCGGACTCGTCACAGCCAGAGGCTGCCGTCGGCCGTCCGCTCCGCCTCCGTCCTCAGCAGGGGGGCGAAGGCCCGCCACAGCAGAAGGCAGACTCCGGCGCCGGCCAGCGCGCCGGCCAGGGTGTCGCTGAGCCACTGGGCATGCAGCCAGGTGCGACTCCACGCCATGGCGAGGACGTACGCGGCGCCGAACAGCCACCACCAGCGTCGCGCACGCGGCGGACAGAGCACCGCCGCCACCACGATCACCAGGGTGACCGCGCTGAAGACCTGCCCGGAGGGGTACGAGCCGTCGTTGACCAGGACCCAGGGGTCCGGCGGCCGGGGGCGGTCGACGAACTGCTTGAGCGGCAGCACCACGACGACGTTGGCGAGGATGGCGGCCGTGGCGACGTACAGCGCCGAGCGCCAACGGCCGTAGACGCAGAGGCCACCGATCAGCATCAACGGCAGGATCAGGCCGATCGGGCCACCGAGCCGGTCGAGGACGGTGGCGAAGGCGGTCGCCGCGCCGGCGCGCGAATCCCCCATGAAGACCGCCCAACGCTCGTCGGCGCCCTGGAAGAACGGGCGGTTGGTGGTGCGCAGCAGCAGCCCCGTGAGCAGAGCGGCGGCCAGGAGCGCGCTCCCGGAGGCGAGCGCGCGGCGCGGAGGGGCGGCGGGGACGGGGTGGTGGGGAGGACGAGCGGGGCGCGGAGGCACGAGGGCATCGGGCGCATGAGGCATGACGGGGCCTTTCACGGTCTTCACCCGAGGCGGTGGGGGCACGCAGGGGCGAGCGGGCGCGGGGAGGTCGCGCCGGCGCGGGGGAAGCGGCGAAGAGGGTGTGCACGAGGGTGGTGCGCGAGGTGTGCACGGCCTCGACGACCGGCGGTCGTACGGGCCGAATGCGCACCGGGGCCGCCGGGGCCACGGTGCGGCACGGAGTATGGCGGACGCGCGACCGCCGCCACAAGTGCGCGAGGTTTCCGGACACGTTCGTCCTGCTCAGCCCGTCCATTTTCCTGGTTACACGTGATCGACGTGGGGTTCTCTCTCCGGTCACGATCTGCGAACCGACCCCGCGCAAGGCCTGGCGGAGGCCGGAAATGGGTGCTACACAGTCTCCAAGCACTGCGGGTGACACGTGTAACAACATCGTGTCGCCGCAGTCGTCCGCGGTGGCTTCCGGTGACACCGCCGCCCCCGCGTCCGCTCGTGCGGCGTCTCCCTCATCCGCGTACCACCACCCGCGTACCGGGACGGTGCTCCACCGCTCCGCACCCGACCCCCGACCCGTCCCGTACCCCGCCACCTCCCCGCCCCGTCCCCCGAGGAGTCGTCATGGCCACGAACGAACTCACCGATCCGATCGACCCACCCGCCCCTGAATCCGCCGCGAAAGCCGCCCAGGAATCCGCCTCGGAAGCCGCCGCGGAGTCCGTTTCGGCGGGCACCGCCGCCGCGAAGGCCGCCGAGGAGGCGGGAGCACCCCGTCAGCGCGGGCTCATGCTCCTCCTGCTGATCGCCAACTCCGCCATGATGGCCGTGTACCTGGGCGTCGGCTCCGTCCTCCTGCCCACCCAGGTCGCCGCGATCGCCCCCGACGACAAGGTCGCCGTCCTCGGCCTGATCGGTGGCATCAGCGCCATCTTCGCGACCGCTTTCAACCCGATTGCCGGCGCCCTCTCCGACCGCAGCGGCCGCCGCAATCCCTGGATCCTGGGCGGGGCCTTCGGCGCGTTGATCGCGCTGGCCTTCCTGGGCAGTGTGACCACCGCCCTGCTCGTCGGCATCGGCTGGTGCCTGGTCCAGGCGACGATGAACACCTATCAGGCGGCGGTCACCGCGATCGTGCCCGACCGCGTCCCCGCCGCCCGCCGCGGCACGGCGTCCGCGCTGGTGGGTCTCGGCATGCCGATCGGCGGCACCGTCGGTGTCCTGCTCGCCTCACAGACCGCGACGCAGGTGCGCACCGGCTATCTCGTCTTCGGCGCCATCGTGGCCCTGGCCGCGGTGCTCCTCTCCGTCTTCTGCCGTGACACCGCGCGGGCGGCAACCGTCACCAAGACGCCGAAGGGCGGCCAGATGGCCGCGTTCCTCTCGGCGTTGGCGAACCACGACTTCCGCTGGGCCTTCATCGGCCGCGCCCTGATGGTGCTGGGATACTTCGCCGTCGTCGGCTACCAGCTGTACATCCTGGGCGACCACATCGCACTCCCCGGCGGGCTGACCCCGCCCGAGGCGATGGCGATCCTGACGCCGGTGTCGATGGTCGCCGTGGCGCTCTCCACCATCGTGGGCGGCCTGCTGTCCGACCGCTGGAACCGCCGCAAGGTCTTCGTCGGCGTCTCGGCCGCGCTGGCCGGGCTGGTGATGGTCGTGCCCGTGGTCAGTCCGACCTGGACCGGCATGCTCGTGTTCAGCGCGCTCAACGGCCTCGCCTTCGGCTGCTTCATGGCGGTCGACACCGCCCTCGTCACCCTGGTCCTGCCCCGAGCGGAGGACGCGGCCCGGGACATGGGCGTCCTCAACATCGCGAACGCCGGCCCCCAGATCATCGCCCCGTTCGTCGCCTCCGCTGTCGTCACCGCCCTGGGCGGGTACACCCCGTTGTTCCTGGTCGGCGGCGCCCTGTCGCTGATCGGCGCGCTCGCCATCCTCCCGATCCGCAGCGTGCGCTGATCCGCCGAGGCCCGTCGGCCGTCCCTGGCGCCGGCAGGGCCCGGCCCACCCCGCTCCGGCGGGTGCGCGTCGAGGGTCGCGCATCCGCCGGGTTCCCCACCGCACGGCACCCGGCCCTCACGCACCGGGGCGCACCATCGCGCCCCCGCGCGCCCGGCGCTCCACCACCCCTCACCGCACCGCCCTCCGTCCCCCCTCCACCTCCCGAGGAGTCTTCTGTGAGACGTACGCGAGTCCTGCCGCCGGCCATGCTGCTCCTGTGCACCGCCACCCTCACCGGCACGGCACCGGCCGTCGCCTCGCCGCAGGCGGCCCCGGCGCCGACGGCGCCTCTGCGGATCCTGCTCACCAACGACGACGGCTACAACGCCCCGGGCATCCGGAAGGCGTTCGAGCGGCTGACCGCCGCCGGGCACGACGTCACGATCGTCGCGCCGCTGACCAACCAGAGCGGTACCGGTACGAAGATCTCGAGCGCCCCCACGATCACGGTGAAGCACCCGGAGCCGAAGGTCTGGGCCATCGACGGCACCCCCGGCGACTCGGTCGCCTTCGGCCTCTCCGAGGTGTTCGAGGGCCGCGCTCCCGACCTGGTCGTGTCGGGCACGAACTTCGGTCCGAACGTCGCCGGTCTGGCCAACCACTCCGGCACGGTCGGCGGCGCGATCGCGGCGGTGGAGGCCGGCGTGCCCGCCATCGCGCTGAGCACGGGCGGGCTCTCCGTGCCCGACCCCGTCGCCACCGTCAACGCCATGGGCCCGACGGTCGACTTCGCCGTCAAGCTCATCGACCGGCTGCGGGTACGAGCGAGGTCCGGGCCGCTGCTGCCCAAGGGCGTCGGCCTGAACGTGAACCACCCCGTGGTCGGCTCCGAGGGCAGGGGCACCGCCGCGGGCGTGACCACCACCTTCCAGGACCCGCAGACGCTCCTCAAGGCGGACTTCACCGACGCGGGGGACGGCACTTGGAAGGTCGGCGTGGCGGTGGACCTGCGTCCGCCGGCGCGGGGCGGGGACGTGGAGGCCGTCGCCAAGGGCCGGATCGCCGTCAGCCCGGTGAACGCCGATTGGAACACCGGCCCGGCCGCTCAGGCCGTCACCGCCGCCCTCCTAGCCGGTCTGCGCCCCTGACCACGGCCCTACCCCCCCAGCTGCGTCAGGAGGACGGATGAAGCGGCCCGGACGACGGCCCTCATCGGCAAGGCCCCTGTTCGATACGGCTCGCGCCCTGCTCGCCCTGCTCGCGTCGACACCCTCGGCCGCGGCCGGCCCGTTCCTTCTGGCGGACCCGACCGACCCGTTCGCCGTTGTAGCCGCGGGCCGTCGCCGGGCTCGGGATTTCGGCACCCGCGCCGTCCTGCAACTCGCCCCCGGGAGGCAGGACGGCGTCCGCCGTTTCCGCACGCGCGGCACGGGCCTTCGCCCGGCTACGCGCGGCCCGCTCGGCCGCCGTGGGCGAACAGGGCGCCGAGGACGCGGTGGAACCGCGCGTTCATCGCCTCGGCGGTCTGCTCGGGGTGGTGGCGCCACCAGCGGACGACGGAGCCGACCGTTCCGTACCAGAGGTGGGTGAGGAGGTCGGCGTCGAGCGGTTCGACGGCCGGGGAGGCGCCGAGGATGTCGGCCACGCCGGCCGCCCCGATGCGGTTGAGTTCCCGTCGGTGGACGGCGGCCGCCGCGTGCAGGTCGCCGTCGGCCGGCACGGTGGTGTCGTAGACCAACTCCCAGTCGTACAGGCGCGCTTCGAGGGCGCGGAAGATGGCCTCCATGGTGCGGGCGGCCCGCGAGAGGTCCGGTGGCCCGTCCTGCGCGGCCGCGACGGCGGTGACGAGGCGGGAGCCCGCGCGGTCGAGGCAGGCCAGATAGAGGCCGTCCTTGGACCCGAAGTACTCGTAGATCATGGGTTTGCTGATCCCGGCCCGCGCCGCGACGGTCGCGGTGGAGCCGCGGGCGTAGCCGTGGTTCCCGAACTCCTCGGCGGCCGCGTCGAGGATGAGCCGTTCGCGGTCCCTGCGCGGCATGCCCTTGGTGCCCGCGCCGCGCTTCGCGCCGGCGCCCCCCGTCGTGCCTGTGCCGCCCGGCGCTCGTCCGGCGGGCGGGGTGCTCGCGTCGCGCGTGTCCTTCTCCTGCTTGCCCATGCCCTCATCCTATGCAATCTTACCCGGAGGTAATTTACCCTTCGTTCAGATCGGTGGTGTCGGACGATGCAGAGCACGACGCGCTCGTGGTGGGGTTGGGGCAGGGTCGAGGACGCGGTGGTGGGCCGGGAGCGGGAGGCGCTCACCCGCAGGGTCGCCGAGCTGCTGCCGGGCGCGGACCTGACCGTCCACGAGGCGCCGCCGGTCGAGTCGTTCGGCATCGCACCCGGCAAGGTCGTGGCTCCCCCGGCGTTGGCACCGCTCGTCTCCGAGGACGCGCGCGACCGGCTGGCACACAGTCACGGGCAGGCGTTCCGCGACGTGGTCCGGGCGTTGCTGGGCCGGCTGCCGCACGTGCCCGACCTCGTCGTCCGCCCCACCTCCGAGGCCGAGGTCGTCCAGGTGCTCGACTGGTGCGGCGACGCCGGCATCGCCGTGATCCCCTTCGGAGGCGGCACGTCGGTCGTCGGAGGGGTCGAGCCGCGCGTGGGCGGCGACTACGCCGGTACGGTCAGCCTGGACCTCACGTCGATGGACCGGGTCCTGGAGGTGGACCGCACCAGCCGGGCCGCGCTGGTCCAGGCCGGGGTGCTCGGTCCGGCCCTGGAGGACCGGCTGCGGCCGGAGGGCTACACCCTGCGGTTCTTCCCGCAGTCCTTCGAGTTCTCCACGCTCGGCGGCTGGCTGGCCACCCGCGCCGGAGGCCACTTCTCGACGGTGCTCACCCATATCGACGACCTCACCCAGTCGCTCCGGGTCGTCACGCCCGCCGGCGTCGTCGAGTCGCGCCGGCTGCCCGCCTCGGGCGCGGGCCCTTCCCCCGACCGGATGTTCCTCGGCTCCGAAGGGTCCCTCGGGGTCATCACCCAGGCATGGGTACGGCTCCAGGACCGCCCGCGGTGGCGCGCCGGGGCCTCCGTGGGATTCGCGGACCCCGCCCACGGCGTGCGGGCGGTCCGCGCGCTGTCCCAGTCGGGGCTCCATCCCTCGAACTGCCGTCTCCTGGACCCGGTGGAGGCGTTCGTCAACGCCGGCTCCCCGACGTCCGTGCTGGTGCTCGGCTTCGAGTCCGCGGATCACCCGGTCACCGCCCGGATGGACCGGGCCGTGGAGCTCTGCCGTGACCACGGCGGCACCCTGTCCGAACCGCCGCACCACACCGACACGGCCGGCGACTCCGCGCACGGCGGGGCCGCGGACACCTGGCGGGCGTCGTTCCTGCGGATGCCGTACCAGCGCGACGCGCTCGCCGCGCAGAGCATGATCGTGGAGACCTTCGAGACGGCCTGCACCTGGGACCGGTTCGACAGCGTGCGGGCGGCCGTCGAGGAGGCGGCCCACGACGCCATGCGGCAGGTCGGCGCCACGGGCGTGGTCACCTGCCGCTTCACCCACGTCTATCCCGATGGACCCGCGCCCTACTTCGGGATCTACGCCACCGGCGTCTGGGGCAGGACGGTGGAGCAGTGGGACGAGATCAAGGCGGCGGTCTCCGACGCCCTGATCACGTCCGGGGCCACCATCACGCACCACCACGCGGTGGGCCGCGACCACCGGCCGTGGTACGACCGGCAGCGCCCGGACCTGTTCGCCGCCGCGCTCCGCGCCGGCAAGGCGACCCTGGACCCGGCGGGCATCCTCAACCCCGGCGCCCTCATCGATCCCCTGCGCCCCGCCTGACCCCCCGTCACCCCGTTTGACCGTGAGGTCCTTCAGGGGCTGTTCCGGCCCGGGGCGGGCGGCGCAGTGCCGGCCGGGGGTTCCGCCGCCGTCGCCGCGACCGTCCGGCGAGGGCGGTGGCGATGGCGGTGGCGGTGGCGGACGAGGACGGTGACGGTGGCCGCGAGGAAGACGAGCTGCGTGGCCGTGCGCGGGCCGAGCTCGTCCCACCAGGGCACGTCGCCGCCGGCGGCGTACACATTGGCGGGAAACATCCCGATCAGCATCGCGGTGAGCACGGCGGCCGACGCCCGGGCGGTCCGGGACCACAACAAGGCCAGGGCGCAGCCGAGTTCGGCGATGCCGGTCAGGGTGACGAGGAGCCCCGGCGCGGGCAGGGCGGGCGGCACCATGGCGATCAGTTCGTCGCGCATGCCGACGAAGTGCGCGCCCGCGGTGAGGGTGAACATGGCGGCCAGCCCGCCCCGCAGGGCGACGACCGGCCCGCGGAGGCGGGCGGCCCATGGGACGTGTGTCGCCCCGGCGAGCAGCAGCAGGCCGGTGACGGCGACGAGTGTGACGAGCGGTTCCATGTCGAGGTCTTCCTGCGATGACGAAGGGGCGGCGGTCGGACCCGCGGCGTGGAGGTGCCGACGGGCTCGCCGAGGTGTCGGGGCTCCGCGACCGGTGGGTACGGGGTGGGCGGGAGGGGCGGGCGAGGGGGGCGGGGCCGTACCAGGGGGATCCCCCTCGCCCGCCGGTCAGACGGAGTCGCCGGCCAGGGCCGCGGCCGACCTCCGCACGGTGTCCGGGTCGATGTGCTGGATCTGCACGACGACCCCGTCCGGGTCGGTCACCCGGATGCTGTGGCCGAAGTCCTCCTCGAAGAGCTCGTAGGGGTAGCCGTCGCGTTCGAGACGCTTCGCCACCTCCTCCAGCGGCTCGTCGGTCGTGAAGTCCAGTTCGGTGGCCCCCGGCCGCCGCCCCTTCGAGACGGCGGCGGCGTGGATCCCGACGGCGCCGCCGCCGGCGGCCAGCCGGACCCAGACGGCGGCTCCGGGCTCCTGCCGGAACGTCAGCCCAAGACCGGCGTAGAAGTCCCGGGACGCTTCGACGTCGGCCACGTATCTGATGGGAAGGACGGTCAACATGATCTGCCTTTCTGCGGTGGTCGCCGCCAGCGTCCTGCCCGGTGCTCCCCCGCGCGCTGTACAGTCCCCGGGATGCACGGGATCGGACATCGGAGGGGGACCTGATGACGCGATCCGTCACGCTCGACGCGCTGGACCGTCGTCTGATCCACGCTCTGCAGATCGACGGGCGGGCGTCGTTCAGCAGGATCGGCGCCGTCCTGGGGGTCCCGGAGCGGACCGCCGCCCGCCGCTATCACCGGCTGCGGTCGGCCCTGGTGGTGCGGGTGGTCGGGCTGGTCGACAGCGGACGGATCGGGATGCTCGACTGGTTCGTCCGTATCGACTGCGCGCCGGACGCCGCCGACGCGCTGACCGCGGCCCTCGCGCAGCGGGACGACACGTCGTGGATCGCCCCGCTCGCCGGCGGGACGCGGCTGACGTGCATGGTCCGCACCCCCGGCGCCGGATCGGCGGACGGACGCGGGCTCTTCGACGATCTGCTCCGGACGCCGGGGATCCGGGACGTGGAGGCCGGCTGCGTGCTGCGTCCGGTCGCCGGGGTCGGCGGCTGGACGGGCCGTACGAGCGCGCTGGACGCGTCCGAACGGGCAGCCCTCCTCGGCTCGGCCGAAGCACCGGCCCTCGGCGACGGGCCGGGCCCCGGCGGCGGAACAGGCGCGCGCGAGCCTTCCGGCGGCGGTGAGGCGACCGGCCCCGGCGAGGCTCCCGGCTCCTGGGGTGAGGCGGAGGCGCGGCTGGCGGGCGAACTGGCGCTGGACGGCCGGGCGGAGGTGGCACGGCTGGCCGCCGTCACCGGATGGTCGGCCTCGACCGTGCGCCGCCGCGTGGCCGGCCTGCGGGCCGCCGGGGTGCTGCACTTCGAGGTGGACGTGAGCCCGTCCCACTTCGGTTTCCCGGTGGAGGCGCTGCTGTGGCTGGAGGTGTCCCCGGCCGCGCTGGCCGAGGTGACCGAGGCGCTGTCCCGGCACAGCGCGGTCGCCTTCGCCGCCGTCACGACCGGCCGGGCGTCGGTCTTCGCCATGGTCCAGTGCCGTGACACGGCCGCCCTCTACGCCTACCTGGCGGGCGACCTGGCGGCGCTGCCGGGCATCGGCCGGGTGGAGACCGCCCTCGTCCAGCGCCGCGCCAAGCGGGCGGGGCCGCTCCTCCTGCCGGCGGCGGAGCGCCCCCGTCGTTCCGTGTCGCCGGCGCGGCGACCGGCCGCCTCCCGGCCCGCCCGCCGGAGGTGACGGCCGCGCCGCGACGGCTCCGCGTGGAGTGTCGCGGCGCGGGTCACACGTCCTGGATGCGTCGGAAGGGCCGGTCGGCCTCCAGCTCGAAGGCGAGCTCAAGGAGCGTCCGCTCCTTGCCGGGGCGGCCGGAGAACAGGACGCCGACGGGCAGCCCGTCTTCCGTGGCGCCCGGGGCGGGCAGGGAGAGCGACGGATTGCCGACGACGTTGTTGACCGGCGTGAACGCCACGTAGGCGAGGATCCGCTCGATGAGCGTCGCGTAGGGGACGTCCGGTCCGAGGTGGCCGATCGGCGGCGTGGTGTGGGCGAGCACGGGGGTCAGCACGAGGTCGAGCCCGCGGAACGCCGCCGCGTACGCCTGGCTCGTACGCTTCAGCCTCCGCAGCACGCCGGGGGTGCGCCGCCACTCCCGCACGTATGCCTCGCGCAGTCCCCGGCTGAGGCCGTCCATGCGGCGGCGGTCGAAGTCGGCGCCGAGGGTGCGGCCGGTGACGCCGAGGAGGAAGGACAGCATGCCCCAGTAGACGAGGAAGTCCTCGGTGAAGCGGGGGTCCAGGTCCAGCTCGACGGGTTCCACGGTGTGCCCGAGCCGTTCGAGCGTCGTGACGGTCTCCGTGACCGCCGCCCGGGTGGCGGCGTCGGTGGGGACGCCGTTCGGGGAGTCGACGAGGAACCCGATGCGCAGCCGTCGCTGCGAGGGCCCTTCGACCAGGCCCAGGGGCGGCAGCTTCGGATTGCGCCAGTGGGTCTCGGCGGCGGCGAGGAAGGTGGCGGTGTCCCGCACGGAGCGGCTGACGATGCCGTCGGTGACGATGTCGAGCGGAAGCTGCCGGCTCTGCGCGTTCGGCACGACCCGCCCCCGGGTCGGTTTGAGGCCGACGAGTCCGCAGCAGGCGGCGGGAATGCGGATCGAGCCGCCGCCGTCGTTGGCGTGCGCGATCGGCACCGCTCCGGCGGCGACGAGCGCGGCGCTGCCGCCCGACGAACCACCGGCCGAATAGCCGGTGTTCCACGGGTTGCGGACCGGCTCGGCGCCCTCGTACTCGGTCGTCGGGCTGAACCCGAACTCCGGCAGCCGGGTCTTGCCGAGGACGGTGACGCCGCTGCTCAGGAGCTGCCGGGCGAACGGCGCGTGCCGGCGCGCGGCCCTCGGGGTGAAGGCCGCGCTGCCGTGGCCGGTGGGCAGCCCGAGAAAGTCGGTGTTGTCCTTGACGAAGGTCGGCACGCCGTAGAAGACGCCGCCCGCTCCCGGGGCGGGCGCCGGGGCGTCGACGTGGGTCTGGACGGCGTGGAGGCGCTCCTCCACGCTCCGCACCCGCTCGGCGGCGTCCCGGGCCGCCTCGGCGGCGCCGACCTCGCCTCGGCGGATCGCCTCGGCGAGACCGACGGCGTCGTGCTCCCCCAGGGCGTCGTCCCGGAAGGCGTGCACCGTGGTCCGTTCCTCGAAAGTCGTCACCGTCTTCTCAGCCCCAGCCGTGTCGATCGTCTCTCGTCACCATGACTTACCCATAGGTAACACGCGGGGAGGCGGCCGTTCAGGTGTACGGGTGAACTGCCGATCGGCGTGCCGGACTACTCCGGCTGTGTGGCGATCTGGATGAGGTTGCCGCAGGTGTCGTCGAAGACGGCGGTGGTGACGGGGCCCATTTCCTGAGGCTCCTGGAGGAAGCGCACGCCGAGGCCGCTCAGGCGCTCGTACTCCGCTGTCACGTCGTCGACGGCGAACTGGGCGAGCGGGATGCCGTCCGCGACGAGCGTGTCGCGGTAGATCTTGGCGACCGGGTGGCCGACGGGCTCCAGCAGGAGCTCGGTGCCGCCGGGGTTCTCGGGCGAGACGACGGTCAGCCACCGGTCCTTCTCGCCGATCGGGACGTCGTACTTCTTCACGAAGCCGAGGATCTCGGTGTAGAAGCGCAGGGCCTTGGCCTGGTCGTCGACGAAGACGCTGGTCATATGGATTCTCATGGGGTGCTCTCTTCCGGTCCGGGTACGTCGGGCTTGAGCCACCGCTCGGTGATCCGGCGCAGCGGGGCCGTGTTGAGGTCGTGGAATTTGTAGCGGCCCTCCCGCCTGGTCTCCACGAGCCCGGCGGCCTCCAGCACGGCGAGGTGCTGGGAGATCGCCTGGCGCGAGAGGCCGAGCCGGTGCTTCATGGTCAGTCGCGAGCAGATCTCGAACAGTGTCTGCCCGGACTTCTCGGTCAGCTCGTCGAGGATGGTGCGACGGGTCGGGTCGGCCAGGGCTTTGAACACGTCGTCGGCCACGACTCCACGATAGGCAAACATTCACTTGCCTATCAAGTCGGGAGCGCGGCGCGTCCCGGCCCATCGCCCGCCGCCTCCCCGCCCCACCGACCGCCGCCACGCTCCGATCGGCGGCGTCAGCGGTCGGCGTCGGCCCGCGCCAGAAAGGCGGTGATCGTCGCCACGAACCGCTCCGGGTCGTCGAGCCACGGGAAGTGACCGGCCTTCGGCTGGACGGCCGGCTCCGCGTACGGGAAGAGGGCGACGAGTTCGGCCAGGGCCCGGGGAGGGGCCGCCGGGTCCACCTCGCCCGCGAGCACCAGCACCGGCGACGCGAGGCGCCCGAGCGCCGCGCGGGTGGCGTCCGGGTCGAAGGCCCCGTCGGAAGCGAAGACCGCCGCGGCCTCGGCGTTCCGCTGCCCGTCCTCGGCGGCCCGATGGGCGGCCGCCGCCGCGTCCCAGCGTCCGTACCAGAACGGGGCGACCGCCTCCCAGGCGTCGGCGGCCGCGCGGCCGGTCACGATCGACTCCAGAGCGGCGAACGCGCGCGGGAACCACGGCTCGCCCTCGCGGAGCCGTGCGGCCCGGAGCCGGTCCTCGCCCGTGATCGTCATCCCGGCGGCCATGACGCTCGGCGTGATCAGCAGGAGCCGGTCGACGCGCTCCGGGTGGCGGCTCGCGTAGAGCGCCGCCAGGTTCGCGCCGGCCGAATGCGCGAGGACGTCCATCCGGTCGAGCCCGAGGTGGGCGCGCAGGGCTTCCACGTCGTCGACGAGCCGGTCGCAGCGGTACGTCCCCGGGTCCGCCGGCCGCGCGGAACGCCCGGTGCCCCGCAGGTCCGGCATGATCAGCCGACGGTGGGCGGTCAGGCCGCCGAGGTCGCCGAGGTAGACGGAGTCCTGCATCGGCCCGCCGGGCAGGCAGAGCAGGGCGGGGCCCTCGCCGCGCACGTGGCAGGCGAGTTCGGTTCCGTCGTACGCGGTGAAGAGTTCCATGCGGGCCAGCCTGGGCGAGGCCGCGCGACCGGCCTATCGTTGAGCCACAGCTACATGATGGGATGGGATGGCGGTCGGGATCAGGTTCACGGCGGAGGCGGTCGCGAAGGTGCGGTTCGCCCTCTCGCCGCTGGGCGAGACGGTGCTGGCGCTGCGGATCCTCCTGGGCACGGGCGGCCACGCCGTCCATCGGCCGTGGGCGCGCCGGGCGCGTCCGACGCTCGCGGACGAGCGTGACCTGCCGCTGCTGCGAGCGCTCATCGCCGGGCCGATGCCCTCGTTCCTCTTCCCGGTGCCGGCCGAGCGGCTGCCGTCGGCGGAGGCGGAGCTGGAGCGGCTGCGGGCGACGGAAGAGGGCTTCTTTCGGCGGGAGTACGGCGCGGTCCTGGGTCTGTCCGCCGAGGAGACCCCCGAACCGGCGGCGGTGCTGCCCCGGCTGGCGGAGGCGCTGCGCCGCTGCCACGACGCGCTGATCGCGCCCCAGTGGGAGCGGATGCGCGCGGTGCTGGAAGCCGACCTCGGCCGGCGGGCGCTCACGCTCGTGGACGGCGGGGTGCAGGCCCTGTTCGCCGAGCTGCACCCGGACATCGCCTGGGACGGCGACCAGTTGGTGGTGCACGGCCGGCGCACCGGACACCCGGCGCATACGGTGGACACCCGCGGGCACGGCCTGGTCCTGCTGCCCAGCGTCTTCAACTGGCCGCACGTGGGCGTCGACAAGGCACCGGTCGCGGCCGCGTCGATCCGCTACCCGGCGGTCGGCGTCGGACTGCTCTGGGAGGCACCCCCACCGACCCTGGCGGGCCTCGCCCCGGTCCTCGGCCGTACGCGGACGGCTCTGCTCACCGCCCTGGCCGAACCCCTGACGACGCCTGCCCTGGCCGGCCGCCTCGGCATCACCCCGAGCGCGGTCTCCCAGCACCTCGGCGCGCTCCGCGGGGCGGGCCTGGTGTCGACGCAGCGCAGCGGCCGCACCGCCCTCCACCTGCGCACGGAACGGGCGACCCACCTGCTGGGCGGCGGCCCCTGACGGTGCCGGACCGGCCCTCGGCGGGCGCGCCCCGGTGGCGGGCCCCGGTGGCGGGGCCCGGGGTCCGGGTCCCGCCACGGGCCTCGGTCACCGTCAGACGCGCTGCCACAGGGCGGGGACCACGGGCGGTTCCCATCCGGTCTGGGCCTGGTGGCCCTGGAGGCAGCGGTAGCTCGCGCCGCCGTACGTGACGACGGCCCCCGCCGCGTAGACCTTGCCGGCCGACCAGGTGCCGCCCGGCTCCGGCTCGCCGGGCCCCGGGCCGGGACCGGGATCGGTACCGGTGGTCTTCAGCGTCAGGCCGTAGTTCTGCAGCAGCGGGTTCAGCGGCTGGAAGAAGGTCGTGCCTCCACTGGAGCAGTTTCCGGATCCGCCGGAGGTCACCCCCTGCGCCTGACTGCCCGAGATGTACGCGCCGCCGGAGTCGCCGGGCTCGGCGCAGACGGTCGTGCGGGTCACGCCCGAGATGGTGCCCTCGGGGTAGGTGACGCTGGTGTTGTGCTGTTGGATCGTGCCGCAGTGCCAGCCGGTGGTCGACCCCGAGCGGCACACCGACGCGCCGACGGGCTGCAGGACGGACCCGGTGACCTGGGTGTTCGCCCCGCCGGAGCCCTTGACGTACGGCGTGGCGGTCCAGTTGGCGTTGGTGGCGACCCAGGCCATGTCGTTGCCGGGGAAGACGGAGCCCTGGAAGCTGCCTTGGGCGACCTGGTTGTATCCGCTGGTGCTGGTGCCGGCGCGGCCGCAGTGGCCGGCGGTCGCGAAGCCCTGCGTGGTGCCCCGGGTGACGGTGAAGCCGACGGAGCAGCGGCCTCCACCGCCCATGTAGTACGCGTCGCCGCCTCGGATGTCGTACAGCGGGCGGGGTGCGGCGGAGGCACCGACGACCCGTACGAGGTCCCGGCGCACACCGGTGTCCGCGAGGAGGCGCGCGCCGGCTCCGGGCCGGACCTCTTCGACGACCAGGAGGTTGGCGCGGACGTCGACGTAGCGGACCGGGGTCGCGGCGGTCGCCGCGCGGTCCAGGGACGCCCTGGCCCGTTCGAGGTCGGCCAGGCCGCGCGTCACGAGCCGGGCTTCGGCCCCGGCCGCCCGTATCGCGGCCGCGTCCGCGGCCCGGGTGGTGGCCACGGTCAGGCGGCCGGCCTCGGCGCCGTCGACCCACGCCCCGGCGAACGCGGTGCCCAGCGCCTGGCGGAGCCCGGCGGCGGTCGCCCCCGCCTCGGCTTCGTTGGCGAGCCGGGCCCGGGCCTGAGCGGGTGTCAGGCCGAGGTCGCGCTCCAGGGCGCGAAGGAGCTCCGGCCGGGCGGAACCGGCGCCGAGCGCTTCCGCGGCGGACCGGACGCCGGCCCCTTGTCCCTGGCCCTGGGCGGCGGCCCCGGTGTCGTGCGGTCTCGGCGGCGGCGCGGCCGTGGCGGACCCGGCCTGGAGGCCGGCCAGCATCAAGCCGGCGGCGACCAGGGCGGTACACGCCGTGCGCGCGTGTCGTCGGAGCATGGGGATGTCTCCTCGGTCTCGGTGGGGGTTCTGCCGGAACCGTAGGGAGGACGGGAGGCGCGCGGCAGATGCCGTTCCTCCCCTGACACCGCGTTATGGCTCCGTCGCTCGCCCCGATCCCGAGTCGCGCGGGCGCACGTTCCGCGATCGCAATCTTCCGTTGCACCGTAGCCAGCGGAATCGGCATGGCCGGTGTTCCTGTGGCACGCCAGCCCCGACTCAGAAGCAGGAGTGCACCGCAGTCTCCCAGGCGCCGGAGCTCCGGCAGTGGTTCCTGTGCCCCGCGGTGAGCACATGGTGCAGTTCGGCACGGTGCTGAGTGTTCATCGGCAGAGCCAACTGGTCGAGGAGAGCCAGCGCGGCGACCGGCTCCAGATCGCCGTAGAGGTCGTGGAAGCTCGTCAGAAGGCCCCTGAAGACGGCATGGTGCAGGGCAGGGACCCGCATGGCGGTGCGGTACGTCGGCTCCTTCACGGCCCAGCGCACCGGGCCTGAGCACTCCAGGACACGACGGGCTCGCCGGATCAGGGCTTCCGACCGGTCGGCCACGACGCGCTCGATGTCTCTGCCGAGTACCTCGGCGAAGGCCGTGTCCGAGGTTGTGTGGTCCTCGAACCAGTCCACCCACAGTGAGTAGGTGACGGTCTCGGCGTCCGACTCCGCCTCCAACCGCTGCCGGTAGCCGTTCCACAGCGCGTCGGCCGGCAGGGGGCCTTCCTCACTGTCGTCCGCGATTCGGATCTCGTAGGTGACTCAGTACTCGTCGAGGAGGTCCAGCAGTCCGAAGGCCAGCTGCACCTGGTCGGCAGCCTCCACGTCCTCGGCGAACACATCGGCGGCATAGGAGTGCGCCACCTGGCCGGCCGTGAGCACCGCGTCCGTTTCTCGTCGCTCACCCACCCGTCGCGCACCTGAATGACGCCCTGATCGGCCAGCCAGCGCCGCGCCGCCTCCGCAGCTTGCTTCTCCACTCGGGAAGTATGACTAGTCCAAGAGGGAGCTACCTGCGCGGTATTCCGTTCTTCCCTCCGGCCGGGGGACACTGCCGCGCCCACAGCGGTCCGTGTGCGTGGCGACCGGATCAGAGCCCGACCGCGTACTACAGGATTCGGCCGTCGACGGTCCCCACGAGCAAATGGTCTCGGGGCACAACGGCAAGCGACAGGGCAACCGTGGGCACGCCATCAACCTCGATATTCGTGCGCCAGAGCAGCGAGCCGTCGTCGGCGTCCAGGGCCGCGAGGGCACCGGAGCTGTAGGCCACGCAGACCGTTTCGCCGTCGGTATGGATGGCAGGGTGATCGGAGCGGTGTTCCCACTGCCGGGCGCCGCTCAGGAATCGTCGAACGACGTAGACGCCACCGGGTTGCGACTCACGTCCAGGGTGCGCGGTGCCGGCGTACACCAGGGACCGCCCGACCTCGACCGCCGGACCGCCGGACCGCCGGACCGCCGAAATAGTGTTCCGTCGGCTCCTAGGAGTGGGGAAGGAGTCGGCACCGTGTCCCACCGGCTCCCAAGGCGGTGACCCACGTGTCCTGACGCTCGTCCGGATCAGTGGCGACCAAGGCGTACGGGCGCCGGGGCCCCACCTCCACCAGGGTCCCGTCGAGAGCGGCCAGCACCCGGCCGTCCTCCAGCCCCTTGACATCCCATACCCGTCGACGTGCGTATCAGCGTTGACCAGTCGCCGCGGCAAGATCGGCCAGGAGGCGGCGTGCCTCACGACTGGGTCCAACCGGACAACCGGCTCTGCAGGTGCGGCCAGTTCCTTGGAGGTGATGGCCCCCTGTCCGACGTCGTACCAGTCGGTGCACGTGACAACGGCTGCATGCCCTTGCTCGTGCGCGAGCGGGTTGCTCGAGTCGTCGCATGGCGCGAGGAGTAGACGCAGTTCCGTCCGGCTGAGCCATTCGACCGTGAGAACTTCCCGCCCGGACGGCAATGCGGACACGATGGTGCCGGCATCCAGGCGGATGAGCAACAGTTCGCCGTCGTAAGAGTGACCGCCGTCGTAGCGTCCGTTCCGACAGTCAGCAGAGGCAATGCGGGGTAAAAGGCGAGAGACCGCACGGGGTACTGAGATCGGACCAGGTGCAGGCATCGCAGGCTGTCCCGCTGGTAGATCCCTATGCGGTACCCAGTCCACGTCCAGTCTGTGGCCGGACTGCCGCTCCAGTGGAGATCCCCAAGGTCCCCACCGGCAGCGACCAACAGTGAGTGATCGTCGGCGATGGCCACTTCCGGGTGCCCCAGCTCGGCGAACGGCCCGTTGCCGAGCACGCCTTGGACGCATGGTCTAACGGTCATGCAAGATCAGCCCCGAACGGCACCCCAAACACAGCGTGTCCGCCGCCCCCGGCGGCATCCTCACCCGCAGGCGCCGCAGGAGCTCTCTGCGCCAGGCGGCCCCGCCCATCGTAGGGATCCGCGCGCGGCCAGGCGATCCGAAGCCCATGGTGGGCTGACTCGCGTACGCGTACGTGCGCACAGGTCAGTCTGCCTCACGGGCACGCAGGGCCGGCAGAGGCCCGGCAGCCTGCGCAGAGCCTCGCGGTCGCCGGCTGCCGTCGCGGCACGGCCTTTATCGTTTTGCAGAGGGTCAGGCCGCCTGGGGTTACACCGGCGAGCATCTCCCGCGGTGGTGACCGTCGCGTCCGGATGCTGGGCAGGGCCGTGGACCGTCTCGACGGTACTTTCGTCACGGCGGGCGTGGAAGACCTTGCGGGAGATGCGCAGCCCTGTGGCAGCCCGGGCACCCCTCTGGCGGCAGGATGAGCCATCGGACGGACCCGCCTCAAGCCAGCCCCGAGGGACTGAGAACCTGCAATCCAACCGCTGACGGAGGGCTCACAGGCGAGATACGGTTCTGACTCACATCGCGGCGCGCAGGCTCTCAGTCAGGTCGGAGCCGGGTCAGGGAGATGACAGAGCCCGCACGTGGTCAGGCGAGAGGTGCAGCTCATAGGGCAGGCAGCAGTCAGAGCAGAGGGTCGCGACTAGCGTCCCGCACGCGCAGATCTGATTCAGTCCCCCATCGGGGGTCGCTCCGCAGCAGGCGGCGGAGACGTGCCGCGTCGTCAACCCGCGGCAGTCGTCCGGGTTCATGACGATATTGCCTTGTGCCCCCTGCGAGACCAGTGGCTGCCCTTCGCTGTTGTAGCGAGTTCCGTGCCGTGGCATCACCGGGCCGGGTACCTCGGCAACGACGAGAGGCGGGCCGTACGGTTCCGTCTCGATCGCGTAGCAGCCGGACGGCACAGTGGCCGGCGACGGCCCCATTTCCTCCGCCTCCCACCAGGCGTAGTCGGGAGCCTCCGGCACCGCCGGCAGACGCTTCAACGGCCCTGTCAGCACAACGCCGCAGGCAGCGCACGCGAACACGGTCCTCTCCTGCGCGGCCCGCTCGGCCATAGCGGCGTCACGCACGGCAGCCTGCTCGCTGCCCAGTTGGAGACCCGCTCCATCCTGAAGACGCTGATCATCCACTCGAGGAACCGTACTAGGTTCTGTCCGGCCGATCTTGGACTGTGGGAGGATGCCATCCATGACTTGCATCCGAAGGGGCCGTGCCGCGTAGAACACCAGCTTCACTTCGGTCGCGGGAACGCGGCTGGGGAAGACCCTGGGTGCGGTATCGCGATGTCCCAGGTTTGTCGGGAGCGGCGAATGCCGCCGTCCGTGTCCTCGAACGGGAGCGATTGTCTCCGGGCATCGTGGCAGTGGCGCTGAGCGTGTGGTCCGTGCGCGTCCACGGCACCAAGCGCCGGTGGAGGCAATGGGAGGCCGAGTTCGCCTGTCCGTGCTGTGGTGCGGGGTGGGCCCGGGACAAGCTGCGAGACGCTCTGTACATGCTTCCGTCAGGGGCCGCCGGCGAACTACGGGTGCAGGTGGAGCGCCTGGACATGGTGCTCCTTTGGCGAACGCATCACGAGCCGATGTCAGACCCTGAGTTGGCGTGGTGGCATCGCAGGTGCTGACCGCACCCACGCCTCCCACTGATTTATCGGCTCTTGTATGACTCGCCGGGGGGATCTGACAGAGGCGGAGTGGCGACGCCTCGGCGACGACGGTGCCTTGTCTACGGAGGTGCGCTGCCGGAGACACCCAGGAGCTGCACACCTGTACAGGTCGCATGACGCCGTCCAGGACCCAGCCCTCGGGCAGCTGGGCCGCCGCGGTGGCCAGGTCCGGGGAGCGGTCCTGGAACAGGGCGCCGCGCCGTGACTGCGACAGCGTCGGCCCGCCGGGCCGGGCCGGGGTGAACAGCAGCGCGCGCAAGCCGTCGAACTTCGCTTCGACCGCCAGCCCGCCAGGAAGCGCCCCGGACCGGGGACGATCTCGCGGGCCTCGGCCAGCATCGGTTCCACCGGAGGCGTCAGCATCCTTCCGATCTACGCCGCCCGCCGCCGGTTCGTGAGACGGTCCGATACGTGAGTGCGCCGGCGACCGGCTGCTTAGCCCTGCGCACGCGATCGGTGGTGGTCAGAGCCGTCCTGGCGATCACCGCCCGGACAGCTCGGTGGTACTTTGCGCGGAAGTCCAGGCGGGAGTGAACAGGCAAGTGAACTGGGAGTCGCGGCGCGCCGCTGTCGAGGCGCTGGCTGAACTCGGGCGAAGTCACGACTACCGGGACCGGGCTGATGCCGGTCGCGGCCTGGCAGGGTTTGCCGAGATGCCGGTGGCCCTTGAACTGCTGCTGGAGCTCGTGCTCGACCCTGGTGACACCTTCGTCACCAGGGTGACCACAGAAGCCCTGCTGCGGCGAAACGACAGGGCTGGGCTGACGGCCGTCGCGTCCGCGTTGGCAATCGCCGACTCAGATCACGAGGAGTGGATCCACACCGCAATCGCGGATGTCTTCCGCATCTTCTCCCAGGACCGGGATGAAGCGATCAGGTTGTGCGAGGAGCTTTCACGGGAGGATGACGATTGCGTTGCCCGAGGGGCTCGTCAGCTGTACGAAGCTCTGGCTTAGATCGATCCCGCAAGGCCTGGTCGAGGTCATCGACGCGAAGGAACAGCCACCATAGGCCGCAGCCAGCCGCGGGCGAGGAGGCACCGGTCGGGCAGGTCGTCGACCTGATGGCCGCCTGAAGAGTCGGTAGCGAAGACAAGGGAGTCCCGGTTGCCGACGACATCTACGCTGTCTCCTTCCTCACCGACAACGAAGACGACGACCCTCGTCAGCCAACCTTGACGATCGGCTACACCACTGAAACTTAAGGCCCGACGTAGCATCCAGGACGCCTCTGACCAGGCAGAAGCCCGCTGGAACTACGCTTTCTGGATCCAGAAACGAGCTGACTGGTCGGCGACCTGACCAGCCACCCCGCCGGGGCCACAGCTCGCCAGGAGTGGATCGCCGAACTCGGACTTTGGTACGACGAGCGGACCGACCTCGCCGGCGTCATCGCAAGTTCTATCGGCCGAACGTGCACGGCGTCGCCCGTGAGCAGGCCGGCGTCGGCGGAAAAGTCACTTCGCGCCGGTCGCACGGCCCGCGCTGCGGGTCAGTGCCTCGCTATGGGCGTCCCGGGCGTGCTGGAGGACGGTGGGGGCCCGGCCGGCCGCGCGGCCTTCGGGGTGCCAGCCCAGCAGGTGGCGCCAGACGAGCGGGGCCCCGGCCAGCGGGCGGGTCACGAGGCCGGGGGTGGCGGGGAAGGTGGCGCGGCAGAGGCCGACGGCGCGGCCGACTTGTACCAGGTGGACGCAGGACGCGGTGTCCGTCTCGTAGACCCGGGCCGGGGTGAAGCCCGCCCGTACGCACGCGGCGGCGAAGCAGTCCCCGAAGCAGCCGTCACCCGGCACGTCGGTCCACGCCTCCCCGGCCAGTTCGGCCAGCGGGAGTTCGGTCCTGCGGGCCAGCGGGTGGGCGGTGGGAAGCATCACGTACACCGGATCGCGCGCGACCTCCGCCCAGGCCAGCCGGTCCGCGTCGAAGGGGCCACTCTCGCCGCAGACGCCGACAAGGGCGAAGTCGAGCCGCCCCGCGGCCACTCCGCGCGCGATCTCCCGTTCCGACCAGGACGTGTGCGTGCTGACCGACGCCTCGGGCTCGGTCCGCGCAAGCCGGTCGACCAGCCCGCCGAGCAGCGGTCCGTGCGTGCCGCCGAGGCGGTAGCCGTCCGCCCCGTCCCGGGCGAACCGCACCGCCTCCTCCTGCAGTTCGCAGACGGCGGGGAGCACCACCCGGGCCCGGTCGAGCACCAGGTCGCCGAGGGCGGTGGCCCGCACCCCCTCCCGTCCGCGCTCGAACAGCACCCCGCCGAGCGCCCGCTCGATCCGTTTGAGCTGGGCACTGAGCGCGGGCTGCGCCAGGCCGAGCGCGGTGGCGGCGCGGGTGAGACTCCCGGCCTCCGCGATGGCCCGGATCGTCTTGAGGTGCCGCAGCTCCAAATCCATACGCAGAGCTTGACCCCGCTCCCCCCATAGGTCCAGACCAAATGCGCGGTCGGACGATCGGCGTGGGGAGAGCGCGCCTGCCCGGGCGGTGGGATACCGCTGGGGGCGGGGGCGTCAACGCCAGTTGGGGTGTCCCTCGGCGGTGGTGCCGGCGGTCAGCGAGCGCGGTTCGGTGCCGTCCCGGCGGACGGCCCAGATCCAGGGCTGCTCGTAGGGCCCACGGACGAAGGCGAGCCAGGCGCCGTCCGGGGACCACGTCGGGTCCATCTCGTGGACGCCGGTCGCCACCACGGCGCGGTCGCCCGTGCCGTCGGCGGCGACCACGTGGATGTCGCCCTGCGAGCCCTTGCCGTACCGGCCCGCGGTGTAGGCGAACGAGCGCCCGTCGGGCGACCAGACCGGGTCCAGCGCCTGGTGCGGCAGCCGGGTCACCTGCCGGGGGGCGGTGCCCGGGGCGGCCGGATCCACCACGTGGATCTGCCAGTTGCCCTTGCCGGCCTCCAGACAGACGGCGATCCGCTTGCCGTCCGGCGACCAGGCGGGGTCCTCGACGCGCGCGGTTCCGGTGGTCACCTGCTCGGCGGTCCCGGTGGCGAGGTCGATCGTGAACAGCTGCTGGACGCCGTTCGCCTTCCGGAGCACCGCGAGCCGCGTGCCGTCGGGTGACCAGGAGACCCGGCCGCCGGCGATGGACGCGCGCCGCCGCGGCTCGCTGCCGTCGGCGCGCGCCGTCCAGACGGCCTGGCCTTCCGGGGTGATCCGCGTGTAGGCGATGAAGCGCCGGTCCGGGGACCACTGCGGCAGGACCGAGCAGGTGTCGTCGTCGGCGATCAGACGGACGGGCGCATCGGCCCCCGGGTCACGGCGGGCGATGACGCCGTGACACGTGCCCGGCCAGCCCGGGGCGGTGTCCTGGCGGATCAGCATCGGCTGCGTGGGGAAGGGGGCGGGGGTCGAGGAGGGCGACGGTCCGCCGGTTCCGGCGCCCTTGTCGCTCCGCCCCGTCTGGCCGGACCAGGGCTGCCAGACCAGTACCCCGGCCGTGGCCAGCGCCACGACCACGCCGACCACGACCGGACCGACCCGGCGCCGACCCGTCCGCCGCTGTCCGGCGGGTCCGTCGACGGTCCGTACGAGCTCGGCCGGCAGAGCGTCCGTCCGCGGAGCCTCGACCCGCACGGACTCGTTCCCGGCCGGTCCGGGAACGGTCCGTTCGGCGACGCTCGAGGCGGAAACGGTCGGTGCGGAACCGGTCGGTGCGGTAGCGCTCCGGACGGAAGGGGTCGTCGCGTCGAAAGCGGGCGCTCCGTGCCCTGTCGGTACGGGTCCGGCCGCTCCGTTCTCCGTCGGTACGGGCTCGGCCGGCTCGGATTCCTGCCGTACGGGCGCCGGCCGGGCCGTCTCCGGACGCGGCGTCCCGGTCCGTACGGGTGCGGCGGCCGCGAGGGAGGCGCGCGGGTCCTCCGGGGCGACCGGCGTCCGCGCGTCCTCCGGGGCGGCGGGCGTCCGCGGGTCGACGGGCGCCGGATCGCGCCGGGGTAGCAGCGCCGTGGCCGCGTCCGGGAGCCAGTCGCCGCCGTCCCGGTGCCGGACCGTCAGACGCCGGAGGCAGTCCGTCGGGGTGGGCCGGGTCGCCGGGTCCTTGGACAGGCAGTCGGCGACCAGGTCCCGCAGCGCGTCGGGCACGGCGGTCAGGTCAGGGTCCTCGTGGACGACCTGGTACAGACGGGCCGCGGACGGCCCGTCGCCGAACGGCGAGCCACCCGCGGCCTGCGCGAGCACCACACCCAGCGCGAAGACGTCGACGGCCGGGGTGACCGTGCCCCGGGTGAGCTGCTCGGGAGAGAGGAAGCCGGGGGTGCCCACCTGGAACCCGGTGCGCGTCAGCGTCGTCCCGTCGAGGGCGCGCGCGATGCCGAAGTCGATGACCCGGGGGCCGTCCTCGGCGACGATGATGTTCGCCGGCTTGAGGTCGCGGTGGATCACACCGGCCCGGTGGATCGCCTCCAGGGCCTCGGCGAGCCCGGCGGCCAGGACGGTGAGGGTGTCCTCCGGCAGGGAGCCGACGCGCGCGAGGACGGCGGCCAGCGTGGGGCCCGGCACGAACGCGGTCACCAGCCAGGCCGGGTCGCCCTCGGGATCGGCGTCCACCACCGAGGCCGTGTGGAAGCCGCCCACCCGGCGCGCGGCCGCCACCTCGTCGGCGAACCGGCGCCGGAAGCCGGGTTCGGTGCTCAGCTCGGGCCGTACGACCTTCACGGCCACCGCGCGCCCCGAGGGGGAACGGCCGAGGTAGACCACGCCCATGCCGCCCTGGCCGAGCCGGTGGGTCAGCTGGTATCTGCCGTCGCCGACCGAGGTGGGATCCCCCGGTTCCAGTGGCTTCATGCGTATGTCCCCCGTTCCGCCCCCCTTCACGAGGGTCAGGCCATTGACTACCCGTCGCGGCGCACGGCAGTCAAGCCGGGGGCCTCCGGCGGGCTCGTGGCCTGCGGCCGGGCTCCCCGGTCGGCGGCGAGCCCAGCGTACGTCCCGCGGGGTCTACCAGATCGCCTCGACCCACTCCGGGTGGTCGATGAACGGGTTCCGGTTGCCCTGGTACGTGGAGTACACGATGTCGTTGCGGCGCTCCTCGAAGGCGCTCGGCGGATCCTGCTCGTTCCACTGCTTCAGGACGGAGAGGCGGCCGTGGTAAGGCACGCTGCCGTTGGTGGTCGAGTCGTTGGGCTCCAGGTCGGCCCAGGCGTCGTCGCCTTCGTAGCGGACGGCCATGTAGAGGATCATGCGGGCGACGTCGCCCTTGTCGGCGTCGCGCGGCTCGAAGGAGTTGCTGTCGGTGTAGCTGCCGGAGGCGCCGCTGACCGGGCTGCCGCCCCGGTCGAAGTCCTTGTTGCCGCGGACGCCGTTGACCTGCACGTCAGCCGCCCGAAGGTGGTGCAGGTCGGTCCCGGGGCCGGCCGAGGTGCCGAAGCCGCCGTGCGACTGGGCCCAGACGTGCTCGCGGTTCCAGTCGCCCACGTCGCCGCCGTTGAGGGACTTGCTCCGTGAGGTGCCGCTGTACAGCAGGACGACGTTGGCGCTGTTGCGGGGGTCCTGGTCGGTGACCTTCAGCGCGTTCCAGACGGCGTCGTACGAGATCCTGGTCTGGCTGCTGATGATCGTGTGCAGCGAGCTCTTGAGGCTGGTCCCGGTCTTGCCGATCGCGTTCTTGTAGTACGTGCTGTCGTAGGCGGTGGTCGTGGCGCTCGCGGGGGTCGCGGTGACCGAAGGAAGGGTGAGGCCGACGAGGACGGCGGCTATGCCGGCCGTCCACGCCTTCCATCTGCCAATCTGCGCAACGGACATGGGGGGCCCTTTCCCGGGGACTGCACGCAGCGGAACGCCGTGCCGCGGGGACGGCACGGCGCTCTACGCGTGTTGACGTCGTGTCATCGGGAGAGTGGCACGGGGGTGGGGAATCGGGCGTAACGCGGAGAAGGCTTTTCCATGACGTTCTCGCATATGCGACCGCCGGCCCCGCCCGCCCCATGAGCGGGGCGGGGCGGGGCCGGCGGCTCCCCTCGCCGGGGCGGGTTCAGCGGACGCGCAGGGCCGTGACGGTGAAGCGTTCGACCTCGGCGACGTGGCCGCCCGTCGACGCGACGACGGTGAGCACGGAGTCGCGGGCTCCGGAGAAGGAAACCCGCGCGTTCCACGGCTGGTCGGTGCCGCCGCCGGGGGTGCAGCACGGCGAGGTGCCCAAGGGGGCTTCGGACGAGGGCTGCCGCACCTCGACGCGGATGCTCTCGTCCACGCCCGTGATCGTGCCGCCGACGTTCAGCGGGGAGCGCGCGAGCGCGCCGTACGCGGGCACGGTCAGGGAGAAGGTCGTGTCGTCGGTGCCGACGACCTCCCAGGGGGCGTCGGCACCGGTGCCGAACCGCACGAGGTGGATCACGGCCGCGGTGCCGCCCTCCGGGCCGCTGGGCGCGACGCCGATGTGGGCGTGGCGGCCGCTGACCGTACGCGAGGTGACCTTGTCGATATCCGCGAAGCCGAGGTAGTCCCGGGTGAAGCCCAGGGCGGTCGCCTCCGGGTCGCGGTGCCAGGGCTGGTGGCCGCCCGAGCGGTAGGAGCGTTCCCAGGCACGCGCCTGGGCCGGGGTGGCGAACGGCCACATCGGGTGGAGGCCCCGGGTGCCCGGCGGGGGCGTACCGCGCGGCGCGGGGACGGTGGGGCTCTTCGTGGCCGACGCGTCGGCGGACGAGGGGGCCGAGGGTGTCGCGGAGGCGGACGGGGGTGGCGCGCTCTCGGAGTGCGCGCTGGGCGCGGGTGCGGCGGTCGTCGCTCTCGAGGCGCTGGGAGAGGTCCCGCCGGAACCACCGCACGCGGTGAGCGACAGGCCCAGGGCGGCCGCCGAGGCGAAGAGTCGGAACGGGAGCGAGATGTTCATGAGTGCCCCAGAAGATGGTGGAACCGACCGTCGACCGGTCTGTCCGGCCATCGTGCCACCAGTCCGGCACCCGCCACAGGGGTATGCCCGGATTGTCACTCGCGCTCGGTATCTTCCGCCGGCGCGGTGCGGAACGGGCCGCAGGGGTGAAGACACGCCCCGCGCCCGTGTGGCACGCTGGCGGCCGTGATCATCCGAGTGAGCGAGGCGCGCGTCCGGCCCGAGCGTTTCGACGCGTTCCACCGCCTGATCGTCTCCGCGGTCCGCGAGTTCCCCGGCCGCTATGCGGGCCTGGTGGACCACGAGGTCCTGCTCGCGCCGCCCGACTCGCTGCTGTACGTCAGCCGTTGGCGCGGCGAGGAGGACCTGGTCGCCTACGCCGGCGAGGACTGGCGGGACCAGCCCGTGGTTCTGCCCGGGGAAGAGGAGTACCTCCTCGCACCGCTGCGGGTACGGCACTTCACGCGCGACTCTCTGACCTGACTCCCCCGGACCCGACTCCCCCGGCGCGCGCGCCACATGGGCGGCCGGCCCCGCCCGGCGGGCCGGCCTCGGTCTCGGGTGCCCGGCGGGCCGTGCGAGGGCTACGACGGTGTGGTGCCCGCCGCTCGCAGGGTGTCCATCGCCCGGGCGAGCCGGGCCTGCCGGCTCTTGGGCGTGACGGCCGTGAGCAGCGGCAGGATCACCTGGTAGCGGCCGGTCCTGTCGAGCGCCTCGAACGCCCGGCCGGCGTCCGGGTCGGCGGCGAGCGCCGCCGCGAGGTCGGGTGGCACCGTGGCCGTACGCTGCGAGGCGTACGCGGCCTCCCACCGTCCGTCCGCCCGGGCCTTGCGTACTTCCGCGAGGCCCGGTTCGCGCATCCGGCCGGCGGCGGTCAGCGCCTCGACCTTCTCGACGTTCACCTGGGACCAGAGGCTGCGGGGCCGGCGGGGCACGTACTTCTGCAGGTAGTGGCGCGTGTCGAGGGACCGGCGTTGACCGGAGATCCAGCCGTAGCACAGGCCGATGTCGACCAACTCGTCAGCGGTGACCGAGGGGATGCCCGAACTCTTCTTCGCCACCTTGATCCACACGCCCTCGTGGCGGCCGTGGTGCTCGGCGAGCCAGCCTTCGAACGCCGCTCCGTCCGCGCAGGCGATGATCTCCACCCCGTCGATGTGGTCCATCTCCTCAGGCTATCCCCGCGCCCTTCGCCGACTCGCCCGTGACCGGGCCCTCGGCGCGGGCGGTCGCCTCCGCAGCCGGTTTCCTCCGTCGTGTCATGCCGACTCCGACGAGGACCACGGCCATGCCGAGGGCGATGCGGAGGCCGAACGGTTCGTCGAGGACGAGCGCGCCGAGGCCGACGGAGACCACGGGCAGCAGATAGCCGACGGTGGCCGCGTCGGTGGCGCCCTCGTCCGCGATGATCCGGTAGGTGAGGTGGAAGGTGACGCCGGTGGCGAAGACCCCCAGGACCACCACCGCGACGAGGACGGTCAGGTCGATGCGCGGCGGTGTGAGGCCCCCGGCGGGCAGGCTCAGCGTGGTGAGCCCGGACGCGGCGAGGAGCTGGGCCGTGGAGAGGGAGAGGGTCGCGTACCCCCTGCCGACGAGGTGCCGTCCCATGTAGGCGAAGGCGAGGGCATAGCCGGCCGCGGCGGCGACGATGGCGAGGGCGCCCCCACTCACGATCCCGTCCTGCTGCCACGGGGCGAAGATGAGCACCACCCCGCCGAACCCGAGCAACAGCCCGACGAGGCGCACCGGGCGGACGCCGCGCTCCGTGCCGAGGGCGATGCCGACGAGGAGGGACCACAGCGGGGTGGTCGCGTTGAGGACCCCCGCCACCCCGGAGTCGACGGTCCGCTGGCCGAGGCTGAACATCGCGAACGGGAAGGCGTTGCACCAGAAGGCGGCCACGAGGACCCGGCCCCAGACGGCGCGCTCCCGGGGGAGCCGCTGCCCGGTCCTCAGGCAGAGCACCAGGAGGGTGCCGGTGCCCAACACGCAGCGGGCGAGCGTGACCTGGACCGGGGAGAGGCCTGTCAGGGCCAGTTCGATCCAGAGGAAGGTGGACCCCCAGAGCAGGGCGAGCACCCCCATCCGGACCGTCGCCCACGTTCTGCCCGCACCGTTCACGTTCGCCTCCCGGGTTGCTGCCACGGGAAGGAACGATGCCGTCGACTACACGTAAGCACAATCAAAAGATTCTGCATCATGGTTAAGCTGGTCTACATGCTCGACGTGAGACGGATGCAGGTGCTGAGGGCGGTCGTCACCAGCGGATCGGTGACCGCGGCCGCGGCCCACCTGGGGTACACGCCCTCGGCGGTGAGCCAGCAGGTGGCGGCGCTGGAGAAGGAGGCCGGCATCGCCCTGCTCGAACGCGTGGGGCGGGGCGTGCGACCGACGGCGGCGGGCCGGCTCCTCGCGCAGCGCACGGCGGTCATCAGCGAGAGCCTCGCCGAGGCGGAGACGGCGCTGGCCGATCTGCGCGCCGGACGCACCGGCAGGCTCTCCGTCCGGTACTTCACCTCGGTCGGCCCCACGCTCGTCGCGTCGGCCCTGGCCAGGCTCCGCCGCGAGCACCCGGACGTACGGATCGACCTCCGGCTGATCGATCCGGAGGACCCGCTGGCGGAGGTGGAGCGGGGCGAGGCGGACCTGGCGATCGTCGTCAGGCCCCGGCACGGGGGCCAGGAGGGCGTCCGGCTGGTCCACCTCCTCGACGACGCCTACCTCGCCGCGCTCCCCGCCGGCCATCCGCTCGCCGCGCAGCGCGTCGTCGACCTCGCCGACCTCGCCGGGGAGCCGTGGATCGGCAGCGAACCGCCGGGGCCCTGTCTCGACGTGATGCTGGAGTCGTGCGCCGCGGCGGGTTTCGCCCCCGACTTCGTCGCGAGCAGCGAGGACTACGCCACCGCCCTCGGCTTCGTCGCCGCCGGCCTGGGCGTCGGGCTCGTCCCCCGCCTGGGGGCGGCCGGCCGCCGGACGGGCGTCGCGCTGCGCCGGGTCCGGCGCCCGGAACCGATCCGCACCATCCACGCGGCCGTCCGCGAGGGGACCTTGTCCCAACCGGCCCTGCGCGGCCTGCTCGACGCGCTCGAGGAAGCCGCGCGGCACTCCGCACCGGCCGTGTCCTCCGCCGCGTCCGCTCGCCGTTGAGCGGGCCGGACGCCGTGGGAACGCCGGGTTCGGGGGGCGCCCCGTCAGCAGTCGAACACCGACCAGCAGATGTCGTTGCGCAGCCTCTGGTCGTCGAGGACGAGTTCCCTGATCGCCTCCGGGAGCCGGTCGCGCTGCCACTGGCACTCGAGGCGTCCCGCGGCCTCGCTCTCGTCCTTCGGTGCCGCCGCCCGAACGGCCTTGATCGCGTAGGCGGCCGCGCCGAGTTCGTGCGCGGCGACGTGCGCGACGGCCCCGGCCTGGCCGGCTGCGTACGCGGCGTGCCGTGCGGCGCCCTGCAGAGGTCGCGCCGCCCCCATCGCATGGCCGCCCGCCGCGCGGGCCCGCATCATGGTGACCTCGCCACGCACCCAGGCCCAGGCGTGCTCGATCGCCTCGCGCGGTCGGGGGTCCTCCGGCCGGACCGCTTCGAAGAGTCCCAGGACGTGCTCCGCACACGTGGCCGCCCAGAGAGCCAGGAGATGGTGATCGGCGTCGGTGAGGGTCCCGCCACGGCGGATCGTCACGAAGCGGGGATCCCGCACCTTCGGAAGGATCATGACGTGCCCTCACCTCCGCGCGTTTCGGGTGCGCCACCTTACGGCAGTCCGGGCGGCACCTCCCGGGCGAGGGGGGTGTGATGAGCGGACCCACGGCCGGACTGTGGTTGGCGGAGGCGCGCGGGGCGCTCGACGCCGTACCGTGGCTGGAGGGCTTCTGTGACGTGCGGGCCGAGGACGACGCCTGGATCACGTTCTGGGTCCGTGAACCCGCCGCGATCGGCCTCGGCGGGCTCGCACACGCCTCGTCCGCACGGTTCCAGCTCGGCCCGGAGACCCTGGAGGACTACCAGGAGCTGGGCTTTCCCGGCCTCGACCGGCCGCCCGTGGCGGAGCTGGCGCTGCTCGCCTCGTCCGGGGCGCGGGAGAACCATCTGCTTCTCGGCCGCCTCGCGCTGTTCCTTGCGGAACGGTTCGACGCACTGATCGACTTCGGCGGCCTGCTCGGGTACGGCCCTGCCCTCGACGACCTCCCCGCCGAGGAGGAGACCGTGCGCCTGGCCGAGGCCCGGCGTCTCGTCTCGACACTCCCGGGCCGCGTCCGGGAGGTGCCCTACACCACGTACGACGGCGGCCGCTGGTACAGCCATGTGGGCGACCGCGCGTTCCTGTCCGCCTGGCTGAAGCATCCCGACTTTCACCTGCTCGCCGGCTGACGGCTCACGTGGCGGAGTGCATCGCGACGTCGGCAGAACAAGTCCCGGGCGCCTGCGCCGTGTTGCGCGGGCGGGTGGCCGATTTCGGCGGGCGTGCGGGGCGATCACCTCACGCCTGGGGCGTAGCCGCGCAGCACATGCGCGCGTCAAATGCGACTCCGTGCTCTCTTCCCGCGGACGAAGGGCCCGACGATCCTGGGATGGGGATGATCCGCCCCGCCGATCATGCCCACGGCCTTTCGTGCCCGTTCCGGTAGACCCAGCCAGCCTGACTGCTTCTGCAACGGAGAGTCGGTATGACCGCAGTCGACCTGCCCCAACCAGCCCTTGCCCCGTCCGCCTGTCGCCGCCGCCAGACCCGTCAGGTGCGGGTCGGTGACGTCCTCGTCGGCGGCGGTGCGCCCGTCACCGTCCAGTCGATGACCACCACCCCCACCGCTGATGCCGACGCCACCTTGCGGCAGATCGCCGAGCTCACCGCCGCCGGCTGCGACATCGTCCGGGTCGCCGTGCCTTCCCAGGACGACGCCGACGCCCTCCACCGGATCGTCGCGAAGTCGAGGCTTCCGGTGATCGCGGATATCCACTTCCAGTCCAAGTACGTCTTCCAGGCCATCGACGCCGGCTGCGCGGGAGTCCGCGTGAACCCGGGCAACATCCGGAAGTTCGACGACAAGGTCCGGGAGATCGCCGACGCCGCGTCCGCCGCGGGGATCCCGATCCGGATCGGTGTCAACGCCGGTTCTCTGGACCAACGGCTGCTGACCAAGCACGGCGCGGCCACCCCGAAGGCCCTTGCCGAGTCGGCGCTGTGGGAGTGCGCGCTGTTCGAGGAGCACGGGTTCACCGACCTCAAGGTCAGCGTGAAGCATCACGACCCGCTGACGATGATCGCCGCCTACCAGGAGCTCGCGGCGCACTGTGACCACCCCCTCCACCTGGGGGTGACGGAGGCCGGACCGCCGCCGCAGGGAACCATCAAGTCCGCGACCGCCTTCGCGATCCTCCTGAACGAGGGGATCGGCGACACCATCCGCGTGTCGCTGACCGCGCCGCCCGTCGAGGAGGTCAAGGCCGGCATCCAGATCCTGCAGGCCCTCGGTCTGCGGCCCCGTCGGCTGGAGATCGTCTCCTGCCCTTCCTGCGGCCGCGCCCAGGTCGATGTCTACCGGCTCACCGCCGAGGTCCAGGCCGCTTTCGAAGGCTTCCCCCATCCGCTGCGCGTCGCTGTCATGGGCTGTGTCGTCAACGGCCCCGGCGAGGCGCGTGAGGCCGATATCGGCGTCTCCTGCGGCAACGGCAAGGGTCAGATCTTCATCCGCGGCCGCGTCGTCAGGACTGTGCCCGAATCACGCATCGTCGAAGCGCTCCTCGACGAGGCTCTCGAACTGACCGACTCCGACCGCACCCCGGATGGCGCCTCGTGACCGCGATTGCCACCTCCCCCGCCGCCCCGCTCGACCCGGACGGCATCCGTGCCGCCGTCGACGCCGTGCTGTTCGCCTTCCTCGACGAACAGGAGGAAGCGGCCCCCGACATCCCCGAGATCGCCCTGTTCACCGGCATGCTCAGGACCATGCTCGCCGCCGGCGGCAAACGCATCCGCCCCCTCCTCTGCGTCACCGGTTGGGCGGCGATCAGCGACCAGGCGCCGCCGCCCGCGCTCTGGCGGGTGGCCGCCTCCCTGGAGCTCTTCCACGCCTTCGCCCTCATCCACGACGACATCATGGACAAGTCCGATACCCGCCGTGGCCGGCCCACCGCCCACCGCGCCCTGGCAGCCCACCACGCCCACCGCCCGGACGCCCACGCCCTCGGCGTGAACGCCGCGATCCTGCTGGGCGACCTGGCCCTCGGCTGGTCGTACGAGCTCCTGCACGTAGGCGACGCCCGGGTCAACCGGACCTGGAAGCTGCTGAACACGGTCCGTACCGAAACCCTGATCGGCCAGTACCTGGACCTGACCGCGACGGCGAATCCGAGGGCCGCCGCGGAGACGGCGTGGCGCATCATCCGCTACAAGACGGCGAAGTACACCGTCGAGCGGCCCCTGCATCTGGGCGCAGCCCCGGCCGGCGCCGACCCCGCGCAACTGCGGTCCCTGTCCGCCTACGCGATCCCGCTCGGTGAGGCGTTCCAGCTGCGCGACGACCTCCTCGGCGTCTTCGGCGACCCCGCGCGGACCGGCAAGTCCACCCTGGACGACCTGCGCGAGGGCAAGCACACCGTGCTGGTCACCACCGCCCGCGCACGGGCGACCCCTGCCCAGCGGCGCACCCTGAACAGCCTTCTGGGCGACCCCTCTCTCGACCAGGCGTCGGCGGACGACCTGCGCGCGGTGCTGGTCACCACGGGGGCGGCCGCCGCCGTCGAACAGATGATCACCGACCGTCTCGACGCCGCTGAACGAGCGCTGCGCGACAGCGCCCTGCGGATCCCCGCCACCACCACATTGAGGCACCTGGCCACCGTCACGGGCAGCCGCACGTCCTGACGAACAGGCTCACCGCACCGGCCAGGCCGGGCCGGTGCGCGCGCCACTGCCCGTACCTCTCCGGCCCCGACGGCCTGTCACCACCGCCGTCCCGTATCGGGCTGTCATCCGACCGGCGGGAACGCCACCCCCATCACCCGCACCCACGAGGGAGCCACACCATGTCCACGATCCCGGACACGACCACCGCGCGACTGCTGCACGTGCCGCCGCTGTACTGCCCCATCGACGCGGCCGTTCATCCCGAGTTCGAGACCATCGACCGCGATTCCCGGATCTGGCTCGACCGCTTCCGCCTCTACACCAGCGACATCGACCGGTCCTGGGTCATCGCACGGAACTACGCGGACGCGATGGCCCGCATCTACCCCGAAGGCCTCACCGACCGGGTCGCGCTCACCGCCCGATGGCTGCACTGGATCTTCTACGTCGACGACGTCCGTATGGAGACCGCCGTCACCCCCTCCAAGCTCGCTTCGGCGATCGGCCTCACCAGCCACCTGCTTCGCGTCATGGAGTCCCCGGCCACCGAACCGGCGGCGGATCGGACCGGCCCCATCGCCGCGCTGCAGTCGCTCATGGCCTCGGTGCAGGCCGTCGCCACCCCCACCCAGCTCTACCGGTTCGTCGAGGCTCACCGTAAGTGGTTCCACGCGATCCTGTGGGGGATGGCCAGCCCCGCCCTCTCCAGCCTGGACGAATTCGTGCACCAGCGGATGCTGAACGCCGGCGGCGCCGCCAGCCTGTGCTGGTCGGAGATCACCAACGGGGAGGAGATCCCCAACGACGAACTGCACTCCCCCGCCATGCGCGCCCTGCAGGAGTCGTCCTTCCTGATGATGGCCCTCGACAACGATCTGCTCTCCTACAACCGCGAGCTGCTCATCGACAAGACCCAGATCAACGTCGTGATGCTGCTCGCCCGGCTGAACGACTGCCCGCCCGAGCAGGCCATCCACCAGGCGGTGGCCCTGCGGGACCGCCTGACCACCCTGTTCCTGAGTCTGCGCGAGCAGGAACAGCCGAGGCTGAGCGCCCCCGCGAGGGCCTACGTCGCGGACCTCGCCTACGCGATCCGCTCCAACCTCGACTGGGGCGCGCACTCCGCCCGCTACACCGCCGTCACCTCCCGCACCCAGCCCCCGCCGGTGAATCCCGCCCCCATCCCGCTGACCCTCACCGACCGTCCCAGCGACCCCAGCACCGAACCCCTGCCCTGCCCCTCGATCGCCTGGTGGTGGCAACAGCTGCGCGGGTGACCGGACCCAGCCGATGACGGCCCTGTACGGCGCTCGCGCTCCCGCGCTCCGGGGTGCACGCCGCACAGGGCCCGGCAGCGGGGCGCACACGGAAACGAACACCCTCCCTTTCGCGGAGCCCCTGAGAGCCTCCGCCTACGGCGGACCCGAACCGAAGGAGCAGCCCCTCATGAGCAAGACCTGGCCGCGTCGCGGCATCATCAAGTTCGCCGGCACCGTCGTGGACGGCGCCATGGACGGCGCCGACGGTCTCCTCGACCGTTTGGCGGAAGTGGAGGGCAGGGCCCGGGAGACGATCATCGCCCTCCTGGAGGAAGAGGGAGACAAGGACGCCACGGCCCATGGGACCGCGCAGACCGCACCGGCCCAGGCCGCGGACCTCACTCGGGTGTGGGAAGCGCTGGCCGCGCTGAACACGAAGCTCGACGGCCTGGCCACGCCGCAGCCGCGGGCCGAACCGGCCGACGGTCAACCCTCGGCGCCCCGGGCATGACCATGCGGGCCCATGTCGGTGCGGACGGGGAGCGCCTCCTCGTCCGCGCCGAAGGGGGGCGGTTGTTCGACGCCCTCACGTGCCGGCCGGTCACCTTGGAGGGGCTGGCCGACGACGTGCGGTGCGGGCGCCGTTTCCGGGTCACGGAGAGCGAGAGCGGCAGCGAGTGCACCTACCAGGTCCTGGCCCGGGTGCTCAGCATCGGTCTTGCGCCGATGCTGCCCGGGAGGGCGCAGGCCGCGAGCGGGGCCTCGGGCGTGGTGGAGTCACTGCTCGGGCGGGTGGCGACGACGGATCGCCTCCCCGGCGGAACGTGACCGCGGACGGTTCGCGGGCGCAGGGGCCGGTGGCGGCGAGCGCCGTCGGCAGGGACGTGTGTGACTGGCTGGGGAGGCTGTGTGTCATCTCGCGCCCGGTACGTCGCCGGTGTGCTGGGCGGTCTCCTTGCGCAGGAGGCGCGCCGGTCCCGACGCGGTGGCGGCGGGGATCGCGGGGAGGAGGAGCGAGCGCGCGCCCGGGCGGTGCGTGAGGCGCTGCAGTCACTCGGACCGTTCTACATCAAGGCCGGGCAGCTGCTCTCCACCCGCCCCGACTTCGTGCCGGCGGCGATGATCGAGGAACTCGCCCGCCTCCATGACGAGGTCACTCCGGTGCCGTTCGATGTGCTGGAGCCGGTCCTGGTCCGGGACTTCGGCGCCCGCTGGTCACGGCTCTTCCGCGAGATTGATACCGATACGCCGCTGGGGGCCGCTTCGCTGGCCCAGGTACACCGCGCCGTGCTGGCCGACGGCAAACCGGCCGCGGTGAAGATCCAACGCCCTGGCGTCGAACAGATCATGGCGCAGGACATGGCCGTTCTGCGCCGGACGGCCCGTCTGATCAGCAGGGCCGCCCCCCGGTTCGCCGCCGTGATCGATCTGCCGGCCATGCTGGGGGTGCTCTTCGACGCGATGGAGGGTGAGGGCGACTTCCGCAAGGAGGCCGCCCACATGCGTACCGCCCTCCGTCTGACCGAGGACTTCAAGCACCTGACCGTCCCCGTCGTTCTCCTGGATCCCACCCGTCGGGTTCTGGTCCAGTCGCTCGCCCCCGGCGCCTCGGTCCACGCCGCCGACCCGGAGGAGCTCACCGCCGACGAGCGCGCCGGCATCGGGCGCGACCTGATGGCGTTCATGTTCCGGGGGTTCTTCCTCGACCGCTCCTTCCACGCCGATCCCCACCCGGGAAACATCTTCGTCGCCCCCGGGCACCCCGCCCATCTGATCGACTGGGGCATGACGGGCCGGGTGGAAGCCAACGTCAGCAGGAGCCTGGTCCTGGCCCTGCTCAACGTGGCCGCCAATGACGGCACCGGACTGGCGAAGACCTGGACGGAGATGGGCCGGCCCACTCCCTGGGCCGACCTGGCCGGCTTCCGTACGGACATGGCCGCCCTCGTACCCAAGGTCACCTCCGCCTCGCTGGAGGAGCTCGACTTCGGCGTCACCCTCACCGCCGTCCTCACCCACGCCACCCGCCGCGGCATCCAGTCCAGCCCCGCCATCGCCCTCCTCGGAAAGTCCTTCGCCAACCTGGAAGGGTCCGTCCGCCACCTGTGCCCCGAACTGTCCATCACGGACGTCTTCCAGGAGAACCTGCGCACCATCATGTTCGGCCTCGCCCAGGAGACGCTCTCCGAGCAGCAAGCCGCCCGCACGGCGCTGGAGATCATGATCGCCGCCCCCGGCGGCCTGCAACAGGGGCGCGAGATCCTGCGCAGTCTCGCCGAGCGCCCCGACACCCCGCGGGCGACGGAGAGGGCCGCGTTCGACGGCAGCCGGCCCTCGGCCGGCGCGTCCCACACCCGCGCGGCGCTCATCCTGGCCGCCGCCCTCATCTGGAGCGGACGCGGCCGGGCCAGGGGGTGGGCAGGGCCCGGACCGGCGTGAGTGATGAGGCCGGCAGCAGAGCCGGCCGGCTCCGGAAAAGCACGGCGGGACCGCCCCCTTGTCGGGGGCGGTCCCGCCGCTCACAGGATCCGGCCGTCAGCCGATCTCGGCGCCGAAGGTCGCGAGCGCCTCGGTCACCGGCTGGAAGAACGTCTCTCCACCCGAGGAGCAGTCGCCGCTGCCGCCGGAGGTGAGGCCGATCGCCGTGTCGCCGGCGAAGAGCGAGCCGCCGCTGTCGCCGGGCTCGGCGCAGACCGAGGTCTGGATGAGGCCCTCGACGACGTCGCCGTTGCCGTAGTTCACGGTCGCGTCGAGGCCGGTGACCTCACCGTCGTGGACCTGGGTGGTCGAACCGCTGCGCTGCACCTGCATGCCGACCGTGGCGTCGCCCGCCTTGGTGATGGCCTGGGCGCTGCCGTTGTACAGGTTGACCTCGCTCGGGTGCGCGGTGTCGCCGCTGTACTTCACCAGCGCGAAGTCGTTGCCCGGGAACTGGGAGTCGACCATCGAGCCGATGGCCGCGCCGCCCGCCGAGTCCGACCACTCGCTGCCGGTCTCACCGCAGTGGCCGGCGGTGATGAAGTGCGGCGCGCCGTCCTTCACCACGTTGAAGCCGAGGGAGCAACGGCCCCCGCCGGAGTGGATCGCGTCGCCGCCGGCGGCGAAGGGCTTGAACTCTCCCGCGGTGCGCTTGAGTTCGGCCTTGCCACCGAGGTTCTTCACGACCTCCTGGAGCTTGGTGAGCTTCGCGCCGGTGACCGTACGGTCGGCCGTGACGACGACCTTGTTGGTCACCGGGTCGGTGGCCCAGGCGGTGCCGGGGATGGCCGCCTTCTCGGTCAGCGCCTTCCGGGCTCCGGTCAGCTCGGCGAGGGTGTTCTCGACGACGCGGGCCTTGCCGCCCGCCTCGCGCACGGTCCGCGCGGCGTCCTCGGACACCACGTTCACCACCAGCGCCTTGGTGGCGGCGTCGTAGTAGGCGCCCGCCTCGTCCGTGCCGAGGTCCGCCTTGAGGGAGAGGGCGAGCGTGCCGGCGGCCGGCGCGCTGAGCGCCTTGACGGTGAACTGCTCCGTGGCGTCGGTGGCGTTCGCACTCTGGAACGAGATGCCCGCGATGACCAGTGCGGCGACCGCACCACCCGCGACGGCGGTCTTGCGCCTGGCTATGCGACGGTGCTTCAAAATGACCTCCTGTGGGGGGCCGTGCCCGGACGATGTGGGGTGTCCGGGTACGGAGGATGACCCGTCGAACTATTCCGACGCGTCGCAGTCGCACACAAGACCGTCTCCCGTACGCACACCTGACAACACCCCTGCGTTCACAGGTCCTTCACGGACGCGGGCCGTTCGGGCCCCGCGCTCGCCGCTCCGACGGCCGGCCCGCGCGGCGAAGCACCCGTCGATCCGCTGGGCGAGGCCGCCGATCGGCAGGGCGAGATTCACTCCGACCCGCCCGAGGCGCCGGCCCCCGGTCTCCGCGCCCCTCGGAGATGCCCCGGCGCGCGGGGCCGGCCCGGTCGCGCCGACCGGAGCGCGCCGCCGGTCCGTACGACCGCCCTTTGGCCGCTCTCGCGTGAGGTGCGCCACAGCGGGTCCCCGAGCTCCGAGCCTCCCGACCCCGCTCCACGGTCGCGCGTGCGCCTCAATTCGGTTTCCGGCCGCCGTCGTCCGCGCGCCGGCCGCCCCTCCGGGCGGGCGCATGATCACGTTTCGTCCGCTCACGCCCCTCTTCCGCGCCCCCGGCCCCCTCTGGTAGACGTGGCGAAACCTGTTCGATTACGCCGAAAGCACCGCCATGAACCAGGGCTCCGATCCCGACCACGTCACCTTCACCATCGACCTCACCGCCGAGGAGGCGCGCCGGCGGGCCGAAGTCGTCGCGGCTCTGGGACCCGACTGGGACCCGGTGGCGGTGCTTCGGGGAGAAGAGGCGGCGCACGCCCTGCTCTACTCGGGTCTGGACGCCGAGCAGCGGCGGATCCACGCCATGCTGGTGGCGGCGGGCGTGCTGCCGGGAGAGGAGCCCGGCCGTGCGGCTGCCCATTGACCCCCACGCCGACCGGGCCCGCCGCGCCTGGGTCGCCTGTCCGGGGTGCGACGACGCCCGTGACTGCGCGACCTGCGCGGACCGCCGCAACTGTGCGGACCACTGGCGCTATCTGATCGCCAACAAGGGGCCGAGGGTCCATCTGCAGTGCCCGAACTGCACCCACACATGGACCCTCGACACCGCTCGCGAGCGCCGCCGCGACCGGGGCCCCCACGGCTGACGCTCCCGGGGGCCGATGCTCAGCAGATCCGCGGCAGCTGCTCGCCGAGCGGCATGTCGACCACCCGCGTACCACCGAGGCCCGTACGCGCCACCACCATGCCCGGGTGCGCCTCGACGGCCTCCCCGATCACGGCCGCCCCGGCTCCCAGCGGATGGGCCCGCATCGCGGCGAGGACGGCGTCGGCGTGCTCACGCGGGACGAAGGCCACGAGCTTTCCCTCGTTCGCGACGTACATCGGGTCGAGGCCGAGCATCGCGCAGGCGCCGGCCACCGGGGTGGGGACGGGGACGGCCCGCTCCTGGACGACGACGCCGGCTCCCGATGCGGCCGCGATCTCGTTGAGCGAGGCGGCGAGCCCCCCGCGCGTGGGGTCGCGGAGCACGTGCAGGTCCGAGGTGACGGCGAGCATCGCCTCCACCAGGCCGCCGAGCGGAGCGCAGTCGCTCTCGATCTCGACGCCGAACTCCAGGCCCTCGCGCACGCTCATGATCGCCACGCCGTGGACGCCGATGGGCCCGCTCACGATGACCACGTCGCCGGGGACGACGCGCTGCGGCCGGAGGTCGACACCGGGCGGGACGAGACCGATGCCGGAGGTGTTGATGTACACGCCGTCGCCGTGGCCGGCCTCCACCACCTTCGTGTCGCCCGTCGCCACCTGCACGCCCGCCGCGCGGGCCGCCGCGCCGAGCGCGTTCGCCACCCGGGTCACGACCTCGGTCTCCACCCCTTCCTCCAGGATGAACCCGCAGGACAGGTAGGCCGCGCGGGCGCCGCTCATGGCGAGGTCGTTGACGGTGCCGTTCACGGCCAGGTCGCCGATGCTGCCCCCGGGGAAGAAGAGGGGGCGGACCACGTAGGAGTCGGTGGAGAAGGCCAGCCGGGCGCCCCCGAGTTCGACGGTCGCCGCGTCGGTGGTGACCGAGAGCGCGGGTCCGCCGAAGGCGGGCGCGAAGATCTGCTCGACGAGTTCGGCGGACAGGGCGCCGCCTCCGCCGTGGCCCATCACCACGCGCGGCTGGTCCCGCAGGGGTGCCGGACAGGTCCAGGCGAGCATGTCGGGTGCCTGCTCCGCAGGCGTGACGCGGGTGAGCTCAGACAACGGAACTCCCCTCCAGGGCGGCGGACGTGGCCGGGGCCTGATCCGCGGACGGGGCCGGGGCCTGCCGCGCGGGGGATTTCTGCGCCGGGGCGCCGAGGTCGAGCCGCCGGTACAGGTAGTACGCGGCGCACGCCCCCTCGCTGGAGACCATGGTGGCGCCCAGCGGGGAGCGGGGCGTGCAGGTCGTGCCGAACGCCTCGCACTCGTGGGGCTTCAGCAGCCCCTGCAGGACCTCGCCGCTGCGGCACTCGGCCGGCTCGCGGGTGTCGATCCCCTCGACGGAGAACCGGTGCTCGGCGTCGTACGCCCGGTACCGCTCCGACAGCCGCCAGCCGCTGTCCGGGATGACGCCGATCCCGCGCCACGCGCGGTCGGTGACCTCGAAGACGTCGTCCAGCATCGCCTGCGCGGCCGGGTTCCCCTCGGGCGGCACCGCGCGCGGATAGGCGTTCTCGACGGTGTGCTCCCCCCGCTCCAGTTGGAGCACGGTCCGTCGCACGCCTTCGAGGATGTCCAGCGGCTCGAAACCGGTGACGACGATGGGCACCCGGTGCCGTGCGGCGAGGTCGGGGTACTCCGCCGTCCCCATCACACTGCACACGTGCCCGGCGGCGAGGAACCCCTGGACGCGGCAGTCCGGGGACCTCATGATCGCCTCGATCGCCGGGGGTACGCGTACGTGGGAGACGAGCAGGCTGAAGTTGCGGATGCCGAGCTTGCGCGCCTGGTGGACCGTCATGGCGTTGGGCGGCGCCGTCGTCTCGAAGCCGATGCCGAAGAAGACCACTTCGCGGTCGGGGTTCTGCTCGGCGATCCGCAGCGCGTCGAGCGGGGAGTAGACGACGCGTACGTCGCCGCCCTGTCCGCGGACCTGGAACAGGTCACGGCCGGTGCCGGGGACCCGCAGCATGTCCCCGAAGGAGCAGAAGATCACCCCGGGCCGGGAGGCGATCTCCAGCGCCTTGTCGATCACTTCCAGCGGCGTCACGCACACCGGGCAGCCCGGCCCGTGGATCAACTCCACCTCTGGCGGCAGCAGTTGGTCGATCCCGTGCCGGATGATGGTGTGGGTCTGACCGCCGCAGACCTCCATCAGCGCCCAGGGCCGGGTCACCGTCGCCCGGATCTCGTCGAGCAGCCGCCGGGCCAGCTCGGGGTCCTGGAACTCGTCGATGTACTTCACCGCCGCACCTCTCCGGCCACGCCCTCGGTCGGCGGCCGCTCGTCTCGCGTCACTTCGGCGGCCGACTCCCACGGGTCGCCGAACTCCTCCTGGAGCATGCCGAGGGTCTCGAACAGCTCCAGCGTCCTTCTGGCCGACTCCTCGTCGAGCCGCTGCAGGGCGAACCCGACGTGGACGATGGCGTACTCGCCGGGCTTCAGGTCCGGCAGGTACTCCAGGCACACCTCCTTGACCACGCCTCCGAAGTCGACCGTGGCCATCCGGGTGCCGTCCCGGTCCTCGACGTCCAGCACTCTTCCGGGTACCGCCAGGCACATGGGTGTCTCCTCACTGTCGCTCTCGTCGTGGCGTGCCGGGGACGGCCGCCCGGTCCGTGACACGGGCGGCCACGACGAGCTGGCCGAGCGCCAGACCGCCGTCGTTCGGCGGGATCCGGTGATGGCGCAGCACGGTGAAGCCGTCCTCGCGCAGACCGTGGGCGCAGGCGGAGGAGAGCACCGCGTTGGCGAAGACTCCCCCGCTCAGCGCGACCGTCTCCACACCGGTCCCGCTCCGGGCGGCGGCGCAGACCGTACGGACCAGTCGGGCCACCGCCCGGTGGAAGCGGGCCGCGACGACGGGTGCGGGGGCGCCGTCGAGCACGTCGTCGACCACCGCCGCCAGCAGGGGCGCGGGGTCGGCCGTGAGCGGATCGCCGGCCCGCCCCGGCTCCAGCCGGAAGGCGTAGCGTTCGTCCTCCGCCACCGCCGGCGCCCGCAGCGCCGCCGCCTCCAGCTCGATCGCGGCCTGAGCCTCGTATCCGGCGTGGTGGCGGATGCCGGCGAGGGAGGAGACGGCGTCGAAGAGCCGGCCCATGCTGGACGTGGGCACGCAGTTCAGTCCGCGCTCCAACTGCTGCTGCAGCAAGGGAAGTTCATCGGGCGGGCAGGCGCGGGTGCACGGCAGTCCGGGGTCGGGGGCGATCCCCGCGGCCCGCAGATGGGAGAGCGCCATGCGGTAGGGGCGTCGTACGGCCGCGTCGCCGCCGGGCAGGGGGACGTAGGCGAGGTGCGCGAACCGCGCGAACCCGGCGTAGTCGGCGATGAGGAACTCCCCGCCCCACACGGCGCCGTCGAGACCGTGGCCGGTGCCGTCGAAGGCGACACCGATCACCGGCCGGGCGCCGTCGAGACCGTGCTCGGCCATGGCGGAGGCGATGTGCGCGTGGTGGTGCTGCACCGGGACGACGGGCCGCCCGGCCGCCTGCCGCCGGGCCCAGCCGGTGGAGCGGTAGCCGGGGTGACGGTCCGCGGCCAGCAGCCCGGGGCGTACGCCCGTGACGGACTCCAGCTGCCGCTCGGCGGTGACGAGGGCGAGCTGGGTGGAGAGGTCGTCCATGTCGCCGATGTGGGCGGAGAGCCATGCCCGGCGTCCCTCACCGAGGCAGAAGGTGTTCTTCAGATCGCCCCCGACGGCGAGGGCGGGGGCGACCTCGACGGGCAGGGTGACGGGCAGCGGGGCGTAGCCGCGCGAGCGGCGCAGGGTCAGCTCCTCGCCGTCGCAGACGCGGACGACGGAGTCGTCGCAGGGGACGTGGATGGGGCGGTCGTGCAGCAGCCAGGCGTCCGCCAGACCGGTGAGCCTGGTCAGCGCCTCCGCGTCGTCCGTGACGATCGGTTCGCCCGAGAGGTTGCCGCTGGTCATGACCAGCAGCCGTGGCCCCTCACGGTCCGGTGCGCCCAGACCGAGGAGCAGATGGTGCACGGGGGTGTACGGGAGCATGAAGCCGAGGTCCGGGCTGCCCGGCGCCACCGCCGGGGCCGGGGCGGCCCCGGGGCGCGGTGCGGCATCGTCACGGCGCCGCAGCAGGACGACGGGGCGGGCGCCGCCGGAGAGGAGTTCGCGTTCGAGCGGGCCGAGGTGGACGAGGGGCTCGATGTCGGCGAGGTCGGCCGCCATCATCGCGAACGGCTTGTCGCCGCGCGCCTTGCGGCGGCGCAGTTCGGCCACCGCGTCGGCGTTCGTCGCGTCACAGGCCAGGTGGTAGCCCCCCAGGCCCTTGACGGCGAGGATCGCCCCGGCGGCGAGCATCCGGCGCGCGCCGGCGACGGGGTCCGGGTCGGGGTCGCGGTCGTCCGTGTCGGCCCCGGAAGCCCGGCCCGAGTCCGCGTCGGGAGCGCTCTCCTGGTCGGCGTCCCGGCTGTCCGGGTTCCCCGGGCCCGGGAGCAGGCGGAGGCGGGGGCCGCAGTGGGGGCAGGCGACCGGCTGGGCGTGGAAGCGGCGGTCCGTCGGGTCGGCGTACTCCCGGGCGCAGTCCTCGCACATCGGGAAGCCGGCCATCGTGGTGTGGGCCCGGTCGTAGGGCAGGCCGGTGACGATGGTGAACCGTGGCCCGCAGTGGGTGCACGTGATGAACGGGTGCAGGTACCGCCGGTCGGCCGGGTCCGCGAGTTCCGCGAGGCAGTCGGCGCAGGTGGCCGTGTCCGGGGGGACGAGGGTGCGGACGGCGCCGCCCTGGAGGGAGGGCACGATGGTGAAGCCGCGGCCGCCGCTCGCGGCCACGTCGGCCGCCTCGACGGATTCCACCCGGGCCAGGGGCGGCGCGTCGGGCGCGAGGCGGGCGCAGAAGGCCGCCACGTCCGCCGGGGCGCCCTCCACTTCGGCGACGACGCCCTCCGCCGTGTTGGTGACGTGGCCCGACAGGCGCAGCCCGGTGGCGAGGGCGTGGACGTAGGGCCGGAAGCCCACGCCCTGGACGACACCGCGGACGACCACGCGGCTGCGCCGCGGGGCCGTCTCGGTGGTGCCGGCGGGCCGCGCGGTGGTCACGCGCCGACCTGGGCCATCACCGGGCTGTGGACGGTGTTCCCCTCGGCGGCGGCCAGGGCCCGGTCGAGCAGGACGCCGGCGCCGCGGCCGTCGCGCACCGAGGTGAGGACGACCTCCACCCCGGGGTTGACCTGCTGGACGTGGGCGCGGAAGGCCGACTCGTCGAACGCGGCGGCCTCGGCCATGTCGGTCTTCGTGACGATCACCAGCTGCGCGAGGCCGAAGGCCGTGGGGTACTTGAGGGGCTTGTCCTCCCCCTCGGTGACGGAGGCGAGCACGACCCGGAGGGACTCGCCGAGGTCGTAGCCGGCGGGGCAGACGAGGTTGCCGACGTTCTCGACGAAGAGCAGCCGGGTGTGTTCGGGCAGCCAGTCGTGCAGGTGCCGGGCGACCATGTCGGCCTCCAGGTGGCACAGGCCGTCGGTGAGGACCTGCTTGACCGGGACGCCCGCGCGGGCGAGCCGGAGGGCGTCGTTCTCCGTGGCCAGGTCGGCGGTGAGCGCGGCGACGCTGACGTCCCGCTCGCGGGCGAGGCGCAGTTCGCTCTCCAGCAGGGCGGTCTTGCCGCTTCCGGGGCTGGAGAGCAGGTTGACGACGGTGGTGCCGCGAGCGGTGAGTTCGGTACGGAGGATCTGCGCCGCGGCCTCGTTCTTGGCGAGGACGGCACGCTGGAGGTCGACGGCTCGGCACATGCTCAGCTCTCCTCGGGGATGGGGCGGCGATCGTGTGCGCGCGCCGTCGCGGGGTCGGCCCAGCGGACCTCGCGGATGCGGAGTTCGCGGCCGGAGACGAGCTCGTCGGCCGCGGCGCCGCAGCCGGGGCAGAGCAGCGTCGGCGGCATGCCGACCGCCCAGTCCTCGGCACACGGGGCACAGCGCGCGGTGCCCGGGACGGTACGGGTGATCAGCTCGGCGCCCTCGACGACGGTTCCGACGCAGGCGAGTTCGAAGCAGAAGGCGAGCGCGTCGGAGACGACGCCGGCCAGCTCGCCCACGTCCAGCCGGATGCTGGTGACACCGGAGGCTCCCCGGGACCGCGCCGCCGTCTCGACCTGGTCGACGACGGCCACCGCGACGGACATCTCGTGCATCGGTCTCCGTCCTGGGCGCGCGGGGTGGCTCTCGGGCGCCATTAGAGGACGGGCGGGCGGGCACGGGCGGCCCGGCACGCCGGGCCGGGCGCTGGTGTCGTCCGTTCGGTGGAGCACTCAGGGCGGCCGCGGCCCGGGCGCCCGGCCCGCGAAGCCGCGTGCGGGCCGGGGTGTCATGGCGGGGCGGGAGGTCCTGCGCGGGCCGGCGGGTTCTCGTGCGTCCCTCGGGCCGCGCGGGACCCCGTTCCGTGTGGCACCCGCCCCGTCGACGTCACGCTCACCGTGACGCCGGCCGGTGTCGGCGGCGACGCTCCGTTCGGCTCTTCCGGCCGGACGGCGGGGCGGCGGCCCCGGGTGGTGGGGTCAGCGGGCCGCGAGCAGGACCGCGTCGCCCCAGGCACCGTACGGAGTCCCCGACGCCCCGCACGTGCCCTCGACCTTCTCGGCGGTCAGCCGCAGGGTCTCCACTCCGGTCAGGTCGATCTCGATGCTCGCCGTGCCGGCCTTGGTGACCCGGACCGTGGTCCGGGTCTTCCCGTCGGCCACGACCACCATCTCGGCCGTGATGTCGTCCGGCGTGTGCGGCTGGAGCCCGGCCTTCGCGATGAGCGCCGAGAACCGGCCGTTCAACGCGTAGGTCACCCCCGCCGGTTCGCCCTCGCAGCCGACCCAGGCCCCGGTGGACCGGGGAAAGGCGTCGCCCGCCAGGACGGCGTCGATGTGCTGCCCGGAGGAGCCGCCGTCGCGGTCGGTCGGCGTGAGATCGAACAGCGGCATGCTGTTCAGCACGGCATCGTGGCGCCACCGCACGGAGAGGTCCACGAGTCCGGCCTCGGGGGTGGCGTCATTCACGAGGAGGTCACCGGCCTGCAGGGACCATTCGGCCACGCCGAGGAAGTACAGGTAGCGGAGCGCCTTCACGGCCCCCAGCTGGTCCTGTGGCAGCCGCAGGCTGTCGGCGGACTGGTGGATGGCCCGTGCCGGGTCCACGCCCCAGGCCTTGACGCCGGTCTCCAGCGACTGGGCCAGGCACTCGCGCAGACCGGAGAGTTCGGCCACGGTGCCGCTCGCGTCGGCGTTCGCCGTGCGGTCGGCGGCCGCCCACACCGACGAGGACGTCTTGCCGAGGCAGTCCACGTGGGCGAGGCCCAGGCTCTTGCCGCCGCCCAGCGGAATGTCACCGCCCGCGGCGAGGAACACCTCCGTCGTCATCCACGCGGCGAGGGCCGCGGTGTCGCGCCGGGCCCACCCCTGGATGACACCGGCCTGCCGCGCGGGCCGGTCGAAGACGACGGTCGCCGAGCCGCCGCTGATCAGCGGGACACGGTTGCCGGCGCGGACCGCCCCGAACCGCTGGAAGACGCCGGAGACCCCGTCCGTCCACATCGAGGACCGCATGTCGGCGTACGGGCGGTCGAAGACGACCGACACCGGATAGCCGCGGTTATTGGCGATCTCCAGCACCAGCTGGTCGTCCCGGCCGTAGCCGCAGGCGAAGATCTGCGAGTTGTCGTCGGGCACGGTCGTCACGTCCTTGACCCACCCGGGGACCTTCGGCCGACCCGAGCAGTCCGGCTTGGCTGCGCGGGTCCCGAACAGCCGTCCCGCCTGGTACTCGGCCCAGGAGGCCGCGCCGGCCACGTCGTCGGCGCGGTCGACGATCCAGGTCTTCCAGGAGAAGCCCTCCAGGGTCGCCGTCAGGACCCGCGCCTGTGCGTCGGCCTCGGTCTCGACCGGGTACCACCGCTTCGTCTCCGGGTCGTACGTGACGACCCGCGCCGTGGCCCCCTCGGGCACCGCCGACGGGTCGTACGGCATCGTCAGCGTCACGTCCCCGGACGGCGGCGCGTCCGCGTGCACGTCCCACACCGGTGCGGAGCGGGCGAGCGCGCCCAACTGCTCCACGGGCGCGCCCGACGCCTCGGCGACGGCCACGCGCATGCCGACGGGCAGCGCTCCGCCGGCCACCCGGACACCGAGCCCGCGCGGGCCCTTCAGCGTCAACCCGTCCGCCGCGACGGTCCCGGACACGGCGGACGCCGACGCCGAGGCCGTGGCGGACGCGGGCTTGTCGCCCGATGTCCCGTCGCCGTCGGCTCCGTTGCCCGGCGAGCAGGCCGCGAGGGCCATGAGCAGACCGAGGACGAGCAGCCTCCGGGTCGTCGTCGACCCACCCCGTCCGCCCCGTGTCGCGGCGGACCTCTTTTCGTACGAGATTCCCGGCAAAGCCCCTCCTTCTGTCCCGAAGGCACGCACCTTGGCACAGAGCGCCGGAGTGGCGGGCGGTCTTGGCGGAATCGCAACACGGCCGGTTCCGGACGGCGCTCCCCTGTCGCCGCATCGGGTCCGGGCGAGCGGCCTCGGGGTGTCACATCCTGCTGATGCGCAGGTAGCGCCGGACGTCGGGCAGGACTCCCCTGACGACGGCGACGACCGCCAGTGCGGCCGTGCCCACGGCGGCGGCGGTGCCGACGACGCTCTTGTTCGTGTGCTTGTGCCTGTGCTTGGTCACGGTCTCTCCCTGGGGGCTTCAGAGGCTTCGGACAGCGGCTTCCTGGCGGACCAGTTCGGTCACCATGCGGACCGCCTCGGGTACCGCGGCGGCGACGCTCGGGCTGAGCCCGATGCCTTCGTCGAGGCAGGCCGGTTCGCAGCCGACGACGAGGATCCGCCGCGGCGGCGCCGCCCCGGTCCCCGCGCACAGCGTGTCGAGCAGGGCCAGGACGGCGTCGGGTGTCATCCGGTGGCCGTCGAGCGGTGCGGGGTGCGGGTCGGCGCCGCGGTCCTCGGGCGCCGAGGCGTCGATCAGGTACAGCGTTCCCGGTTCGCCGCCGCGGGCGGTGACGTCGATGAGGACGAGGGTGTCCCAGCCGTCGAGGAGCTGGTAGGCGAGGTGGACGCCGCGGATGCCGACGTCGGCCACGTCGACGAGAGGGGGGAGTTCCTCGCGACCGAGGCGCCGTACGGTCTCGACGCCGAATCCGTCGTCGCCGAGGAAGATGTTGCCGACCCCGGCCACGAGCGTGCGGGCCGGGCCGGGCGCGGCGGCGGCCTCCGGGGCGACTCCGGTCACGGGCGCCGCGGCCCCGGGCGCGGAAGCACCGGCCGCGCGCCCGCCGCCCGCACCCGCCTCGGGGCCGGTCACCGGTCCTCCGGGGTGGCGACCTCGTCGGGCTGGAAGTAGAGGAAGCGGCCCTGTTCGCGGCGGATGTCGGCGCCGGGGTCGTCCTCCACGGTCACGGCGATGTGGACCCCGCCGTCGACATCGTGCAGGACGGCCTCGACGAGGGCGGCGCGGCCGTCGAGGAACAGGTCCTGGGCGTCGCTGCGGTGCAGCCGGGGGCGCAGCAGGACCCGGCTGCCGGCGCGGACGGGGCGGCCGTCGACGAGGACGTGGTCGCGGCCCGGATCGACGCCGGTGTCGCCGCCCGGGTCCCACCAGGGCGTGTCCGGCCGGAGGAGGTCCGGGGCCGGCTCCCGCGCGCCGGTGACCTCGCGCAGGCTCCGTACCGCTCCGTGCAGGCGCTCCAGGACCTCGGGCGGCATGGTGTCCGCGAGGTCGATGACGGCGGCGGCGCGGGCGTCGGTGCCCCGGGCCTCGCGCTTCTCCTCGTCCGTGAGGGCCGCGGTGCGCAGGGCGAGGATCTCGTCGATCTCGGTGGCGTCGTAGAGGGCGCCAGGGCTCTCCGGGGCGATGGCCGGGTGGTCGTCGAGGATGATCGGGGAGGAGAGCATCAGGTCGCCGCGGCCCGGCTCGCCGGCCAGGACGGGCCAGGTGTGGAGGTTGCGGCAGGCGGCGACGGCGCCCTTGGCCCACTCCGGCGGATCGGTCATGGACAGGAACGATCCTCCGTCGAGGCGGAGCAGCGTGTGCGTGGCAACCAGGGAGTACGGCAGCGCCGCGTGCCGGTCGGCGCCCGGCTCGGCGGTCCAGGTGCTGGTGTTCTCCACCGTGACCGTCAGGCGCTGGACGCGGTACGGGCCGTCGAGGTCGGCTGCCGAGATCCGCAGGGTGCCGCTGATCTCCTCGCGGCGGCGCAGCATCCGGCCGATGACGCGTCCGTCGGTGTCGGTGACCTCTTCCACCTCTTCGGCGGCCGGGCGGGTGAAGGGCAGGGAGGTGCCGTCGCCCGCGAGTTCGCCGACGGGGACGACGAGGGCGACCCGTTCCTCGACGCCTTCGTCCCAGGCGACCAGGACCCGGTCGGGGAGCCGGAGTTCGCCGGTGGGGGCGAAGGTGCCGTCCGGGCGGAGCTCCTCGACGGTGCGTCGTTGCGCGCGCAGGAAGCGGACCTCCACGGCGAGTTCGGCGCCGGTCCTGGGCTCCATCAGGCACTCGGTGTGCTGGAAGTCGTGCTCCTCGGCGGCGGCGCTCCACGTCGGCGGCACCAGGACGCCGAACTGCCAGCGGAGCCGGTTCTTCGCGGCCGACGCGCGGTACGGGTAGAGCACGTACCCCTCGAAGAGGACGGCGTCGGCGACGTGCCGGGCGACGGCGAACCGTGCCTCGGTGCCGGGGTTGAAGGCGACGGTCGTCATGGTGTCCTCTCCCCCGCCTCTTCGAGCAGGGTCTCGACGGTCGCCTGCCAGGACGGCAGGGCCCGCCGTGACCGGTAGGCGAGCAGGGCGTCCATGGTGTCGGCCGGGAGCCGGAGCCAGCCGCAGCCGGGGAAGTGCTGGTCGATCATCTCCCGCCAGGTCTTCACCGGCATCCGGTGGGAGACCTCCTTGTCCCAGGGCACGGGCTCGACCTGGAAGCCGCCTGCGCCGGTGAAGGCGGTGCCGGAGAAGAGCAGGAGGAGGGGGACGTCGCCGTCGGAGAGCGACCGGAGGTAGCGGGACGCGGCGATGTCTGTGTCGTAGGTGCACGGCACGACGAGGTCGGTCTCGATCTCCCCGGTGAAGCCGGGGACCATCACGGAGACCTGGGCGAACTGAACCGGGTTGAGGCTGCTGCCCCAGCGGGAGCGTTCGCCGAAGAGGTCGCCGAGGGCGGCGGCCTCGGTGTCGTCGTAGCCCCGCCGGGCGGGTTCGATGCGGATCTGGCAGCGCAGGGCGAGGGCGTGGACGCGGGCCCCGCCGGAGGCGGTGATCCGGAGTCGGAAGACGAGCGTGGGGCCGGCCGCGTACGGGTCGGCGCGGACGTCGGTGCAGCCGAAGGAGAACTCGGTCACGGCCGGCCTTCCCGCGGTGCGCGTGCCAGGCCGCGTACGTGGGTGAAGAGGGCGTCGAGGTCGGCCCGCGCCTCCGCCCCGCCGTCGAAGCCCTGCCAGAGCAGTCGCATGCGGCCCACCAGTTCGTAGCAGAGGTCGATGGGCACGAGGAAGCATTCGGTGCGGCCGTCGTGGCGGCGCAGCAGCAGGGCCTCCACGTCGGGTTCGAGCAGCGCGGCGAGCCGGGTGGCGTCGAGGACGCGCCGCCAGGACTCTTCCTCCAGTTCGCTCTCGGTGGCTCCGGCGGGGCTCGGGTAGAGCGCCACGGGCCGGTCGAGGGCGGAGTTGCGGAAGAAGAACGCGACCGAGACGGGGATGCGCAGGGACTCCCACGCCCGGTCGTCGATCCGGTGTTCCGGGTCGCTCAGGTGACGGTCGGGGACCGCCCGGAAGCGTCCCCGGTCGGTGCCGGATCGGTCCATGAGCTGCGAGCACGGGCCGCACGCGCAGACCATGGCCCGCCGGTCGATGTCGACGAGGTGGCGGTGCCGTTCGCCGGCGAGCGGCACCCCGCACAGTTCGCAGCGTTCCTCAACGGGCGGGCGCGGGGTGGTGAACCGGCGCAGGCCCGTGGGCCGGGGCTCGCTGATCCGGCCGGTCAAGGCGCCGGTCGCGGAGCCGGTCACGAGGCCGTGGCCGGGGAGCGGCCGTCCGCGCCGGTGAGCGGCGGGCGGGTGCCGATCTGGAGCAGCGCCGGTTCGCGCGGGGCGGCGGGCTCCAGCTCGACGCCGGTCACCTCGGGGGCGAAGCAGGCGAGGGCGTCCACGGCCGCCTGGCGGACGGACTCCTGGGTGCCGGAGCACCCGCAGCCGCCGGACGAGGCGGCCGGGCGCAGCCGCAGCACTCCGGTCGCCGCGTCGAAGCCGGTGTTCTCCACGGGCTGCGGCAGTCCGGAGAGGGCCCGGTCGATGCGGTCCTGCACGGACTCGGGGTTCAGGCCGTGCAGGTTGAGGAGGCTCGCGACGAGTTCGTCGGCGACCAGCGTGCGGAGCGGGTCGGCGGGCGGACGGGCGGCGGGACGGCCCAGGAGGTCGACGACGCGGGCGAGCCCGCTGCCGTAGAACTCCATGAGGACGCGCACGACGTCCTCGGCCGCCGCGCAGGCGTCGGCGTCGCCGGTCCGCGCGAGGCGGTCCAGGACCTCCTCGACCCGTCGGCCCGCCTCTTCGGCGGTGGTCGCGCTCATCCGGCCAGCCCGCTCAGGCCGGTGGGGACGTGCATCTGCTTCACGGTCCTGCCGTTGCCGGTGTACATGTGGACGCCGCACGGCAGGCAGGGGTCGAAGCTGCGCACGGCGCGCATGATGTCGATGCCCTTGAAGTTCTCGGGGGTGTTCTCCTCGAAGATCGGGGTGTTCTGCACGGCGTCCTCGTACGGGCCGGGGGTGCCGAAGGTGTCCCGGGTGGAGGCGTTCCACGGCGTGGGCGGGTACGGGTGGTAGTTGGCGATCTTGCCGTCCCGGATGACCATGTGGTGGGAGAGGACGCCCCGGACGGCCTCGGTGAAGCCGACGCCGATGGACTCGTCGGGGACCTCGAACTTCTCCCAGGTCTGGGTGCGTCCGGCGCGGACCTCCTCCAGCCCCTTCTCGGCGCAGTGCAGGGCGACGGCCGCCGCGTACGCCTGGAAGTAGGTCCGGGCGCGGTTGCGCTCCAGGGCGTTGCTCCACTGCGGGATCTTCCACTCGAAGGTGGTCTCCGGCTTGGTCATCGTGCGGGGGAGGTTGATGACGACGCTGTGTCCGGTGGCCTTGACGTAGCCGATGTCGACGAGGCCGGAGAGGGCGGTGGACCAGAGGCGGGCGATGGGGCCGCCGCCGGTGTCCAGGGCCAGGTGGTCCTTGCCGTCGAACCAGCGCGGGGACATCACCCAGCTGTACTTGTCGTCGAAGTTCCGCTTCTGCGGGGCCGGGATGGTGTGCTGGTTCCACGGGTGGCGCGGGTCGACGGGGTTGCCGAGCGGGTCGTGGGTGACGAACTGCTCCTGGCCCTGCCAGTCCTCGTAGTACGAGCTGCCGAGCAGGATGCGGATGCCGAGGTTGATCTCGGTGAGGTCGTTGGTCACGAGCTTGCCGTCGACGACGACGCCGGGGGTGACGAACATCCGCCGGCCCCAGTCGGTCATATTGGCGTAGGTGAAGTCGCAGTGCTCGGGGTCGTTGAGCGCGCCCCAGCAGCCGAGCAGCACCCGGCGGCGGCCGACCTCCTCGTAGCCGGGCAGCGCTTCGTAGAAGAAGTCGAAGAGGTCGTCGTGGAGGGGGACGACCCGCTTCATGAACTCCACGTAGCGCATGAGACGGCTCATGTAGTCGGTGAAGAGCTGCACCGACGCGATGGTGCCGACACCGCCCGGGTAGAGCGTGGAGGGGTGGACGTGCCGTCCCTCCATCAGGCAGAACATCTCGCGGGTGTAGCGGCTGACCTGGAGCGCCTCGCGGTAGAACTCGCCCTCGAGGGGGTTGAGGGAGCGCATGATGTCGGCGATGGTGCGGTAGCCGTGGTCGGCGGCGTGCGGGGCCTCGGTGCGCTCGGCGAGCTCCAGGACCCCGGGGTTGGTCTCGCGGACCATCTTCTCGCAGTAGTCGACCCCTACCAGGTTCTCCTGGAAGATGTTGTGGTCGAACATGTACTCCGCCGACTCGCCGAGGTTGATGATCCACTCGGCGAGGTGCGGGGGCTTCACGCCGTACGCCATGTTCTGCGCGTACACGGAGCAGGTGGCGTGGTTGTCGCCGCAGATGCCGCAGATGCGGCTGGTGATGAAGTGCGCGTCGCGGGGGTCCTTGCCCCGCATGAAAACGCTGTAGCCGCGGAAGACGGAGGACGTGCTGTAGCACTCCGCGACGCGCTTCTGCTTGAAATCGATCTTGGTGTGGATGCCGAGACTGCCCACGATCCGGGTGATGGGGTCCCACGCCATCTCCACAAGGCCGGAGCCGTCACCCGTCGTCTTCGCCGGAGATGCCATGGTCGTCGTGATGCCCTTCGTGAGCTCTTCGATCGCGCGAACAGCGGTGTGGATGGGGGGTGTGCGGGGTGGTGCGTTGGTGGGCGGGGCCGTGACGGCTACCAGGGCGGCCGGTAGCCGGTGGTGATGCGCTCGCCGGTGTGCCGCCACTTCGGCTCCTTGTCCACGGTCCTGGCCGTGATGGTCCGCAGGCGGCGGATGACGGAGCCGTACACTCCGCTGGCGGTGCTGGAGACCTTGCCGCCGGGAGGCTCGTCCATGAACGGCATGAACTTGTCCGGGAAGCCGGGCATGGTGCAGGCGATGCAGATGCCGCCGACATTGGGGCAGCCGCCGATGCCGTTCATCCAGCCGCGCTTGGGGACGTTGCACTTGACGACCGGCCCCCAGCAGCCCAGCTTGACCAGGCACTTGGGCGAGTCGTACGTCGTGGCGAACTGGCCCTGCTCGTAGTAGCCGGCCCGGTCGCAGCCCTCGTGGACGGTCGCCCCGAACAGCCAGGTGGGGCGGAGCTTGTCGTCCAGCGGGATCATCGGCGCGGAGCCGACGGCCTGGTAGAGCAGGTAGGTCAGGGTCTCCGCGAAGTTGTCCGGCTGGATGGGACAGCCGGGGACGCACACGATCGGGATGCCGGCGTGCGACTTCCAGTCCCAGCCGAGGTAGTCCGGTACGCCCATGGCGCCGGTCGGGTTGCCGGCCATCGCGTGGATGCCGCCGTAGGTGGCGCAGGTGCCGATGGCGACCACCGCGAGCGCCTTGGGCGCCAGTCGGTCGATCCACTCGCTGGTGGTGATGGGCTGACCGGTCTCCGGGTTGTCGCCGAAGCCGCACCAGTACCCCTCCTGCTTGATGGCCTCGTTCGGGATCGACCCCTCGACGACGAGCACGAACGGGTCGATCTCGCCCCGTTCGCCCTTGAAGAACCACTCGATGAAGGTGTCCGCGCCGCCGACCGGGCCGCACTCGAAGTCGATCAGCGGCCAGTGGACCGCGATCCTGGGGAGTCCCGGCAGCCCGGCCAGGGCGATCTCCTCGATGCTGGGCTGCATGGCGGCCGTCAGGGCCACCGAGTCGCCGTCGCAGCTCAGACCCGCGTTGATCCAGAGGATGTGGATCGGTTTCTCTTCGCTGCCCGGAGCGGCGCCCTGTTCCTCGACCGGGGCCGGCGTTGCTGCACTCATGAGTCGCCTCCTGAGGAGGGATGGGGCGGGGCCGCCTGTCGCGGGCCCACGTCTTGCTTAACAGTCGGCCGGGAGGCCCGCGCCCGCACCTGGGCCGTCCGGGGACGGCGTGCGCGGAGCCTCCTTCCGGGCGAAGGCCCGGCGCAGTGCGTGGTAGGGCGCGGCGGGATCGTCGAAGATCGCCCGCATGCGGGAGAGTTCCCGCTCGCGGTAGGACGCAAGGGGGGTGTGGGCTTCCCGGCGCTCGTGTTCGGCCTTCTTCGCCGCGACGCGGGCCGGGAGACCGGGACGGGATGCCAGGTGGGCGGCCAACCGGGTGACCTCGGCGGTGAACTCCCCGGGCGGGCACGCGACGCCCCGGTCCACGAGGCCCATGTCGAGCGAGGCCCGCGCGGAGACGGGCCGGGCCTCGTCGGTGAGCCGTGCGGCCAGGGCCGGGCCCACTCTGCGGGGCAGCGTGTACGTCCAGTACTCCGACCCGTACAGGCCCATGCGGCGGTAGTGCGGGTTGAGCACCGTGCCCGAGCGGCACCAGACCTCGTCGGCGGCGAGGGCGAGCATCACCCCGCCGGCGGCTGCGTTGCCGCCGATCGCGCTGACGACCAGCCGGTCGGTGGTGGTGAGGACCGCCTCGACCAGGTCGTTCATGGCGTTGATGTTGGCCCAGGACTCGGCGGCCGGGTCGGCGGCGGCCTCGATGACGTGGAGGTGGATGCCGTTGGAGAAGAAGTCGCGCTGCCCGCCGAGGACGAGGACGGAGGTGGGGCGGGTGCGGGCCGTCCGGTAGGCGTCGAGGAGCCGGCGGCACTGGTCGGTGCTCATCGCCCCGCCGGGGAACGCGAAGGACAGGACGCCGACGGGGCCCTCCTCCCGGTACCGGATGTCGGACCAGCTCCGCTCGGCCGGACGGCCGGGCTCCGGGAGCGTCGCGGGCTCCGTGAGGTCGGGGAGCTCCGGCAGCCGGTCCCCGAGGGCCAGGGTGGCGGGGAGCTTGCAGGCGCGCGGCCGGCCGGCGCCGGTGCGGGCCCGGAGCTCGGGGATCCACACCGCGCCGTCGGCCGTGGCCCGGCAGACCGCGCCCGCCCGGATGGCGAGCAGTTCGCCGGGCCGGCCGCGCAGACGGTCCTCGGCGTGGCCGCCGTGCAGGAACCACTCGGCGCCGAGCAGCACGTCACGGACGCCGGGCTGGGAGTCGGCGGCCCGCAGGATCCGCAGCACGGTCGCGGTGGTGTCCTCCTCCCACACGATCCGGCGCTGTTCCTGGCGGAGCACGGGACGCGCCCGGACCGCGCCGCTCTGCGGACGCGGTACGGCCCCGGCCGCGACCCGGTCGACGGCGAGGAGCACGGCGGAGACGGCGGCGTCGGACAGTTCGTTGCGGTACAGATCGCTCTTGCCCACCTCGGGGACGCGGAAGGCGGCGGATGCCCAGACGTCGCCGGCGTCCATCTCCTCGTCGGCCTGGAGGACGGTGACGCCCCACTCGGCCGCGCCGTCCTGGACCGCCCGGTCCAGGGAGGACGGGCCGCGGTCCCCCACCGGGCCCGGGTGCACGATCAGGCAGCGGTGCGCCGTCCACACGTCCCGGGGCACGACGGCCTTCAGCATCGGGGCGACGACCAGGTCGGGGGCGTGGCGGGCGACGGCGTCGCGCACGGCGGGGCCGTCCGGCGTGACCTCCACGGGGACGGTGTGCCCGCGGTCGCGCAGCTCGACCAGGACACGCTGGGTGAGGCTGTTGAAGCTGCTGGCGACGAGCAGAACGCGCATGGCGGCCCTTCCGGGTGGCGGCGGCCGTGACGGCCCCGAGGGACGGTGGGGCACCCGACCGCCAGCGATCCTCGGGCACCGGGAGCCTCGGACGAGGGCGACGCAGCCGGGCCTCACCCGTTCGAGGCATCCGTCCGACCGATTGGCGGGGGCGCCCCGCCGGACGGGGAGGCCGCCCGCCGCCGGTGTGGGCGGGACGGTACGGGCGGTGCCGGCGAGGGACGGGGGGCCGTCGACGTGCCGTGGGGTACGGCCCGTGGAAAAATCGGATACCTACGGGTATGCGCAGGCGTACCTCCCGCATGGACAGGCAGGTCGGTCGATGGCCGAGAAACCGAAGTCATCCGGGCCCTCGCGCGGCGGGTCGAAGCGCGACGGCATGGCCGGGCAGCACGGCTGGTCCCCCGACGTCGACGAGACCCGGCAGCAGGACAACCCGAGCGCCGCGCGTTCCTTCCACCCCGAGAAGCACGCGCCCTCGCGCGGCAAGGGCCGGAAGGCCTCCGAGGAGGAGACCCAGGACGTTCCCGGCGACACCGTCCACAGCGACACCGCGCGCGGCGAGAAGCGGGGCGGCTCGGAGAAGGGCATGCACGACACGGGCCGCAAGGGCCGGTCGCAGCGCCCCTCCGGTACGAAGAAGGACTCCGCGTTCACCGGTGTGGACGCCGACGACGACGACGCCTCCGGCCCCCGCCCCGGCTGAGGCCGGCACCCCCTCCGATGGTCCGTACGGGCGGTCCGCGGCGGCCGCTCGTACGGGTGGTGCCACCGGCGGGCCGTACGCGCGAGCGACATGATCACCCGTACGTGAATTCCTCCTCTCCGCCTCCCCGCTGACGCCGATCCTGGGGGCACGGCGGCCGACCGGCGCCGCCTTGACGCATGCGGTGCTGGGGGAACGGGATGACACAGGGAACGGGCCGACGCGCGGGTTTGGACGAGCAGGCGGTGTTGCTGGCGGCCGGACTGGCCGATCTGGCGGTGAGCACGCTCGGCACGGCCCTCGGCACGGTCCGGGGGCTGCTGCGCCGCTCGGACGCCGCGGAGCTTGCCGCGGAGGCCGAACACGATCTCGTCGCACGGGGCCGCCTGGTCCTCGACCGGTTCGCGTCCGCGCCCCCGGCCCATCTGGAGGTCCTCGCCCGGCACGCCCTGGCCCGCCGGGCCGCCGCCGCGGCCCCGGCGTGGCAGGCCGCCGACGATGTCTGAGCGGTGGGAGGCGGCCGCCTTCAAGAACCGCGTCGACGACGTGCTGCACGACTTCGTCGCCCGTGAAGCGGAGCAACTGGCCGCCGTCGACGGGGCTTTGAACCCGGTGGCCGAGCAGCTGGAGGCCGCGGTCACGGAGGGCAAACGACTGCGGGCCGCCTTCTGTTACTGGGGATGGCGTGCGGCGGGACAGCCGGACAGCGACGCGCTGCTGCGGGCGGCCGCCTCGATCGAGCTGGTGCACGCCGCGGCAGTGGTCCACGACGACCTGATCGACGACAGTCCGCTGCGGCACGGCCGGCCCACGGCGCACATCGCCCTGCGCGACGCCGTCCCCCGCAACCCGCGCGCCGGCGCCGCCGCCCGCTCGCTGGCGATGCTGGTCGGGAACCTGCTGATGTCGCTGGCAGGCCAGCTGTTCGCCACCAGCGGTCTGCCCGCCGCGTATCTGGCCCGGGCCCGCCCGCTGTGGTCGGTCCTGGCCCGGGAGCTGATCGCCGGCGAGTGCCTGGAGATCCTGCGGACGGGCGCCGACCCGGACACCACGGCATCGCTGAAGGTGATCCGGTACAAGACCGCGAAGTACACCGTCGAGCAGCCCCTGTTGATCGGTGGCGCCCTGGCCGGCGCCGGTGAGCGGCTGCGCGCGGGATACTCCGCGTTCGGGCTGCCCCTCGGCGAGGCGTTCCAGCTGCGGGACGACCTGCTCGGCCTGTTCGGGGATCCCGAACGCACCGGCAAGGACAACGCCGACGACCTGCGCGGTCACCGGCCCACGGCGCTGCTGGCGGAGACCTGGCGCACCGCCGACGGCGAGGAGCGGGAGCGGTTGCGCGCCCTCCTCGGCCGTCGGGAGCTGGACGCGGACGGTCTGGAGGCGGTCCGCGCGCTGATGCGCCGGCTGAAGGCCCCGGGCCGTATCGAAGTCATGATCGCCGTTCGGGTCGAGGAGGCCCTGAGCGCGTTGCACGCCATGAACGCGCCCGCGCACGCCACGGCCGCCCTCTCCGCGCTGGCGCAGGCGGCGGCGGTCCGGCTGTCCTGAACGGCCCGGCCACCGGCCCGCCTACATGCCTGCTTTGACTGTCTGTCACATCAGAAGGAGCCCCTGCCATGACCCGTACCGAGGCCTCGATGGACGCCCTGCGGCAGGACGGTGACGAACTCGCCGACGCGACCGTCGCCGCCCTCTTCGAGCGCGGGGAGGTCGGCGCGTTCAACACCCTGATGCGCTTCGTCTCCACCGCCGGCGCTCCCCTGCCGGACGGACTGCCCGAGGTCGCCCGGGAGTACCTCCACGCCACCAGCCTCCCGCCGGCCTGGGTCGACTGGGGGGAGATGGAGAGGGCACGGCTGTTCTTCATCGACAACAACGTGCACATCTCCACCGCGTTGTCCTTCGCCTCCATGCCCGCGTGCTACGTCGTCCCGCACGTGGCGAAGCTGCTGTCGACCACGCACGGGCTGCAGTACCCCTCCAAGCGGATGGCGGAGACCGGGCAGTTCACCGTCTATCTGATGCAGCCCGGCGCCTTCGAGGCGGGCAGCCGCTTCATCCCCGCCGCCCAGAAGGTCCGCCTGCTGCACGCGGCCATCCGCCACCACCTCATCCGGGAGAACCGCTGGGACACCGCGCGGCTCGGGACGCCGATCTGTCAGGAGGACATGATCGGCGGGCAGATGTTCTTCTCCCTGCTGGTCCTGGACAGCCTGCACCGCCTGGGCATCCACATGTCGACGGAGGGCGCGGAGGCGTACTACTACGCCTGGCGGGTGGTCGGCGCCATGCTCGGTGTCGACCAGGACGCCGTGCCCACGACCCTGGAGGACGCCCGCTCGTTCCTCGATCGGTACATGGTCCGGCACATGGGGCCGTCCGAGGAGGGGGCGCACCTGACGCGGCAACTCGTCGACCTCTACGAGGAGGTGGTGCCCGGGACCTTCTTCGATCCGATCGTCTCCGCGCTCATCCGCCACCTCGTCGGGGACACGTGTGCCGACTGGCTCGACGTGGCCCGCACACCCTGGGACACCGTCGTCAAGGCCGTGCCCCACCTCCTCGGCGTCCTGGAGACCATCGAGGACCGCTCCCCCCTCGGAGCCTGGGCGCTGGACCGCCTCGGCCATCTCACCACCGTCCTCGAACTGTCGTCCCTCACCCGGGGGCGGGTCATGCACTACGCCATTCCCGAACAGCTCAAGAAGGACTTCGGCGTCTCCGGCGCGGTGCCCCGCACCCACCGGTGGGCTCCGCCCGCCGCCACCGTCCCCCGCTGACGGCGCTCCGGAGCACGGCGGTCCGGAACACGCTCGGGGACGGCGACCCGGGGCGGCGGTCTCAGGGGCGCCGGGCGGCCCACACCGTGCGCTCGGTGCGCACCCGCAGATCGTCGCGGCGCAGGAGGCTGTGCGGTCCTTCGGTGTCGAGCAGCCGGTCGTAGGCGGCCAGGTCCTCGGCCGTCAGGGCGTCGGCGACGCCCCCGCGCATGCGTCGCAGGCCGGCGAGGGCGTAGCGGCCGACCGTGTCCGCGGCGGACGGGCCGAGGTCCACGCGGAGGACACGCTCCTGCTCGACGGTGAAACCGGCCCGGGCCAGCGCGGCTCCCCAGTCGGCGCCCCGGTGGGGAAGGCGTTCGGCGTGGTGGCGGTCGAGGGCGGCGTGGCAACGCTCCTCGAGGCCGGGAGCGTCCTCGGGGGCGTTCTCGGGCAGGAAGCGGGGGAAGCCGGCGAGTTCGACGACGGCGAACAGCCCGCCGGGCGCCAGCAGGCCGTGGACCCGGCGCAGGGTGTCGTCGGGTGCGGCCATGTGGTGCAGGGAGGCCGACGCCCAGACGAGTTCCGGTGTGCCGAGGTCGGGCCACACGGCCGCGTCGAGGTCGGCCCGGACGAGGCGCAGCCGCTCGGCCGCCCCGGCGGCGGCCGCCTTCTCGCGCAGGCGGTCCAGGTGGACGGCCGAGGAGTCGACGGCGGTCAGCTCCGCCCCGGGGAAGTGCGCGAGGAGGGCGAGCGCGCCGGCGCCGGTCCCGCTGCCCAGGTCGACGATGTGGCGGGGGCCGGTGTGTACGGGCAGTTCGGCGATGAGGGACGCGGTGTGCGCGGCGAGCACCTCCGCGTCCAGGTCGAGGATCTCCGTCTGGTCGTGGTCCTGGCCGCGGTCGGTGTCGGTGTCGGGGTGGTGGTGTGCCGGGCCGTGGCCGGAGCCGTGGGCCGAGGGGGCGGGGTGCGCGGCGTGCGACGAGGGAGGGGTCATGCCGTCACGCTAGGCGGCCGCCCGCCGGGGAACCCATGGGGTGGCGGAACGCGCAAGACGATGATCCGATTCCTTGCCGGACGCGCAAGCCGTCAGCTCGTCGGACGGTTCGGCTTCCCGTTGCCGTCGCCGCCCTGGTGGCCACGGCGGGCGTCGCGGTCGAAGATGCCGAGGACGTCGCAGGGTCCGCCTTCGGCGCCGATCGCGTGCGGGAGCATCGTGGGGAACTCCGCCGCCTGGTCGGTCTCCACCCTGATGCGCCGGTTGCCCAGGAGCAGGATCGCGGTGCCGGAGAGGACGACCAGCCATTCGCGGCCGGGGTGGGCGCGCATGCGGGACGGGTTGTCGGGCGGCGGGTCGGTCACGCGCTGCCGTACGACGGTCATACCGGGCTCCGCCTTGATGGGCCAGCGCTTCGACCCGCGGGCGGCGTCGATCATCGGGTGGGAGACGACATCGTCGGTGGCCGTCTCGACGAGCTGGTCCAGTGAGGTGTCCAGGGCACGCGCGAGGGTCACGAGCTGGTCCAGGGCCAGTCGGCGCCGCCCGTTCTCGATCCGGCTGAGCGTGGACTGGCTGAGCCTGGCCCGGGACGCCAGCTCCTCCAGGGACCAGCCCTGCGCCATGCGCAGGGCACGGATGCGGGTGCGTACCAGGCTGTCCAGCTCGCCGTCCTCTTGCGTCATGAGCAGCACCGTATGCCGCGCCGGCAAGGCGCGCATGCGCGGGGCGTGGCCGGGCCGGGCCGCCCGAGCGTCCGGAGGCGGTCCGCCGGGCAGGGGTCCGCTCCGGCGGGCGGTGGGCCGCCGGTGGCCCCGCGTGCGTGCGAAGGAACGCGGGGCCACGCGCGCGACCGCACCCGGTCCGTTCCGACGGAGGTGCCGGCCACCGTACGGGCCGGCCGGGCCGACGGCCCGTCAGCCGACGGCGTACGGGGGCCGGCCGGTGGGGTACGGGGGACGGCCGGCGGGGTACGTCGGCCGCGAGGTCCTCCGGCTCACCGCGGCCGGGGCTCCGGCTCGCCCCAGCCGCGGAGTTCGCCGTCGTCGGCGAGCCGGCCCGTCAGCCGGACCGGGCCGTCCGCGGTGGTGGGCACCACCAGCCACGGCCCCCGTCCGGTGGCGGACACGGCGCCCCGGGCAGTGACCGCGGTCAGGCGGCGGCTGCCGGCCGCGAGGTAGTAGCGGGTTCCCGACGGAGCCGTCCAGTACGTACCGGCGAGCAGGTGCTGGCCGAACCGGCCGCAGGCGGCGGTGTCCGGTGGCGAGGGCGTCGGTCCCGGCACCGGCCGGGTGGTTCCGGTGGGTGCCTCCAGGGCCACCGCCACGCGGGCGCGGCCCGCCCAGTCCTCCGCGCGGGTGCACGTCCACGTGGCCCGGCCGGCGTTCCCCGGGAGGGGCTGACGGCGAACTCCCAGCGGTTCACGGCGCGTACGCCCGCCCCCCTCAGGCCCGGCAGCGCGCAGGCCGAGCGGGCCCAGGCAGCGAGACCGGCGGCGGAAGTGGCCTCGCGCGGCTGGCGGGCGAGCGTCCCGGAGCCGGGCGGCGGGGTCCAGGTCAGATGGGCGGGGACGAGCTCCCCGAGGTCGGCGAGGAGGAAGGAGTGGTCCTCGACGATCCGCCGGGAGGAGCGCAGGTCCAGCACGGGGACACGGGCGCAGTCCCCCGGCACGTGGGCGACGGGGTCGGTGACGCCGTCCCCGTCGACGGCCAGCGGCGCGCCCGGGCCGGTGGGCCCGCGGAGGTCCCGTACGGCGCTGTGGTCGATCCAGGGCGCGAGGAGGTAGCGGGCCTTGCCGGGTGTCCGGCCCACGACGACGGCCGCGCCGGCCGTGACGCCGGTGTCGTCGGCCAGGGCCAGGTCGACAAGGGCGGTGCCGCCTCCGGTGAGCGGCTCGGCGTAGCGGACGAGACGGCGGCCGTCGTGGAGGAGCACGACGGCCGCGTCGTCGACCGTCCCGGCGAAGAGCAACTGGGCGGGGGCCGTGGGCGGGGCGAGGGGGGTTCCGGGCGTGTGGGTGAGTCGCGGGGCGGCCCGGTCGCCGGCGGCGCGCGGGAGCGCCGCCCGGGCCCAGGCGTCGAGGGCGCGGGACAGCAGGGCCGTGTCGCCGGTCCGCGCGCCACGGGCGGGCCAGACGGTGAGGTCGACGCGTGCGGTGTCGGCCCACAGCTGCCCGGGGGCGCGCACGAGGCGGGCGGGGTCGACCGCGAGGGCGAGGGAGGCCGGGGCGGTGCTCTCGCGCGCGGCGTCCTCGGGGCGGGACGTGAGCACGGCGGTCGCGGCGGCGGTGAGCAGCAACGCGGCCACGCAGGCGGCGAGTTGTCGCCGGTGCCGGCGGCGCAACAGGTCGGTGGGGCGGGTCTGGACGGTGCAGGCGTCGAACTCGGCTCCCTGGAGAAGCGACGCGGCGGCGCCCGCCGTATCGGCGAGGCGTTCGGCGGCCCGGAGGGCGGCGGCCGGGTCGCTCGCCCCCGCGGTGGTCAGCAGTCCGGCGGCGGTCCGGGCGGGGAGCCCTTCCAGGACGCGCAGCCCGAAGGCGGCGCGGATCTCCGGGGAGACGGCCGCCAGCTCGCGCTCCAGGGCGAGTTCGCCGTCGTCGCCGGCCGCGGGGAAGAGGCGCAGCCCGAGGACCAGGGGAAGCAGGGGCCGGGAGGGGAGGCGCGAGGGGCGCCCGGCGGCGCGCAACGCGCCGGACACCACCCGCTCGCGCAGCCAGGAGAGCGCCGGATCCTCCTCGTCGCGCTGGGCGGGGAGCGTCGGCCCCTGGCGTGAACGGGCTGCTCCCGAGAGGGACTTCTGCACCAGGGCGTGCGCGGCGCGCACTCGGCGATGCCGGCCGAGTGCGGGCGGGAGGATCAGATGGGCGAGCCGGACGAGCCGCGGATAGTGCTCGACAAGGGCCGCTTCGGCGACGTTCCTCGGGGGGCGGGTGGGCGCGAAGACCGCGGCGGATATGGCGGTGCGGTGGGAGGTGTCGTACGACTGCATGCCCTGCCCAACGAGGGGGCGGTGCCCCGGTCACCTCGGACGGGTGACCGGGGGCGCCGCCCGGCACACGCTCCCGCGCCCCGTGCGCCGGAGTGGGCTGCGGGTGCGCGCCGGGCGGGGCGGTTGCGTCGGTCGCGTCTCAGTAGGTGAAGGCCAGGCCGTGGGTGCGGGCGATGTGCCCGCTGACGTGCCCGGCGTGGATCACGACCGGGTTGCCCCAGGTGTGCCTGACCTTCAGGGACACCCGGAGCTGGGAGCAGCCGCCGAGATCGGCGGTGGTGAGGTAGAGCGTGTGGGGCGCCGACTGGTGGTGCTTGGCGTCGGAGACGCGCCAGGTGGCGGCCGGGCTAGTCCTCGGGGCGCCGCAGCGGGCGCCGTCCGGGTTCTGCGGCTGCGCCTCGATCCACGTCTGCACGTGGGTGCCGTCGAAGGCGGAGGTGCCGCCCGGGCAGATGGGTGAGCCGGCCTTGCAAGTGGTCAGGTTGGCGTCCTGCACGACGGCGATCCGGTCGGCGCCGGTGGGCGTGACCGTGTAGCCGAGGGTGGTCGCGGTGCTGCCGGGTCCGACCACCCGCTCGCTCTCCTGCGGGAGCGTCCAGCGCGCCGCGTACGGGTAGGAGGCGCGGGCGAGTTCCGCTCCGGCGCCGACCCGCATGGTCACCACGCGGCCCTGGTTGACGATGGTGGAATAACTCGTGACCGACAGACGGCAGGTGTACGTGGCCTGCTCGGGCGCGACGAACACCCATCGCACGGTCGGGGACTGCGAGGTCTCGTCCGGCGGCAGGAAGTTCGCCGCCCAGTAGGCGCCCGCCTCCACCCCCGCGGGCAGCGGGTCGGTCTCCGGGGTGCCACCGGCGTACGCGCAGCGGATGGAGAGGGTGGTGCCGAGCCAGTCCCCCTCGCCGAGTGGGGAGACGTTCGCTATGACGACGTTGCGCGACCACAGGTACGAGCGCTCCCCGGCCCCCGCCGTGAACGTCACCTCCGTCCCGGGGATGTCCCGGTACGGGCCCGCCTTCGGGGTCACCTGGTAGTCGAACGGGCCCGTCAGCGCGGCCTGTGCGGGCGCGGCGGTGCCCACGAGTCCGGTGAGAGCGAGAACGGACGCGGCGAACATGCCGCCGAGGCGGGCGGCGAGTCGGCTTCTGAGACGCATACGGGAGGTTCCCCTGTACTGGTCGGATGATCGTTGACGCGGGACCAGGGGACTGTAGCCGCCGTCCGCCTCGGCGTCCGGGTGGGGGCGACCGGCGGCGGCCCCGGACATCCGACGATGTCCGGGGCCGCCTTCCTGCCGGGCCGGCGCGGTCAGCCGACGTTGTTCCCGTCACCTCCTTCCCCGACCTCACCGTGTCCCGCTCCTCCGTCGTCGGCCCCTCCGTCGCCGACGCCTTCGCCCTGACCGGCCCCACCGTCACCGGCGCCGTCGCCCGCACCGTCCTCGGCTCCGCCTTCACCGGCACCGCCGTCGGCACCGTCCTCGGCACCGCCTTCACCGGCCCCACCGTCGGCACCGTCCTCGGCCCCACCGTCGGCGCCCTCCTCGGCACCGCCGTCAGCCCCGTCCCCGGCTCCGCCTTCACCGGCACCGCCGTCGCCCGCGCCGATCTGGGCGCCGACGGCGCTCAGGGCAGTGGTCACCGGCTGGAAGAAAGTCTCGCCGCCCGAGGTGCAGTCGCCGCTGCCACCGGAGGTGAGGCCGATGGCGTCCCCCTCCCTCGTGAACAGGGCTCCTCCGCTGTCCCCGGGCTCGGCGCAGACGTTGGTCTGGATGAGCCCCGACACCGTCCCCTCCGGGTAGTTGACGGTGGCGTCGAGGCCGGTCACCTGGCCGTCCCGTAGACCGGTCGTGCTGCCCATGCGGAAAACCTGCTGGCCGACCGCCGCCTCCGACGCCCGGGCGATCTCCACGATGTTCTCGCCCACGTCCACGGCGCTCGGGGCGTCGGTGTTCGGGTCGTCGTACGTCACCAGGGCGAAGTCGCCCTCGCCGGGGAAGACGGCTTCCTGCACGGTCCCGATCGGGTCGCCGTTCTGCTGTTCCGCCCACTGCTCGACGGCGACGCCGCAGTGACCGGCCGTGAGGAAGCCGGGCCGGCCGTCCTGGGTGGTGACGTTGAAGCCGAGCGAGCAGCGCGAGCCGCCGCCGAAGATGGCGTCGCCGCCCTCGATGAAGGGCTTGAACTCGCCCTTGGACTTCTGGATGCGGGCGACGCCGTCGCCCAGCGCGCGGACCGCGCCCTCGACCTCGTCCCACCGCTCCCCCGTGACCGTACGGTCGGCGGTGACGATCACCTGGTTCGTGCGCGGGTCGACGGCCCAGGCGGTGCCGGGGACGGTCGCCTTGGCGCGCAGGGAGTCCATCGCGGAGGCGAGGGCCGGGAGGCTGTTCTCGACGCGGCGCGCGACGGCGCCGGCCTTCCGGACCTCGGCGTCGACCTTGTCGCCGTCGCCCACGACATTGACGACGAGCTGCTGCCTGCCCGCGTCGTAGTAGGCGCCGCCGTAGGAGTCGCCGAGCTGCTTGCCCAGCCGCTGCAGGAGTTCCGTGGCCGAAGCGGCGCTCATCTTTCTCGGCGAGCCCGCCTGCTCCCCCGCGCCGTCCTGCGAGGCATTGGCCTGCGGCAGCAGGATCGCCGCGGCGACGATGCCCACCGCCCCGGCGCCCGCGAGTATGGCCTTCCGCTTGGGTATTCGCCTGTGACTCAACTCTTCGCCTCCAGCATGGTTCCGGACTGAGGTCGCCGCGAGGGCGACCGGGGGACGCGTCCGGCCTTTCATACGGGCGGCGGAAGAGATCCGTTCATCACCTCCACGAGGAACTGCCGGGAGGGCCTTGACGGCACGGAGCGCCGGGCGGGCTTCCCGGCGTCAGCTGGGGCGGGGGTCCGGGCGCTCCGTCGCACGCGTCCGCGGCGTCGCCGTCCCGTCCGTCCCGCCTGTCGCGGGAGTGGCGGGAGTGGTGTGTGCCGTGGATGTGGCGGGCGTGGCGTGCGTCTGCCAGTCGAGGATCTGGACCGCCGCTCCGGCGCCTTCGAGACCGCGGCAGTGGGCGTGGTGGCGGCGGGCGATGCCGTCGAGGTCGAGGTGGCGGCCGAAGGCCGGGTGGGCGGAGAGGCGGCGGGCGTAGGACCAAAGGTGCGGGTGATCGGCGATGCGGTGGACGGCGGCGGCGTCCAGGTGCCAGCGGTGGACGGTGTCCAGACCGACCAGTGTGACCCACAACTGCACGTCGACGGCCGTGAGTTCCTCGCCGAGCGCGTAGGGCCGGCAGGCGAGCCGGCGCTCCAGCGCGCCCAGCGTGCGCAGCAGACGGGCGACGGCCCTCCCCCGCGCGTCCGGGTCGGTGCCGGGTTCTCCGGCGCGCTGGGCGGCTGCCTTGACGCCCTGTTCGCAGAGTTGGTCCAGGGCCCGTGTCTCGGCCTCCGCGCCCGGGGGGTAGAGGACGGGGCGGTCGGGTCCGAGGTCGCCGAAGCGCCGGGCCAGATCGCGCAGGATGTCGGGGGTGTGGGTGCTGACGATCCGGCCCGTCCAGTCGTCGCCGAGCACCGGGGCCGTGGCCGCGCCGGGGTAGTGGTGGGCGCTCGCCTCGTACAGCGGGCGTAGTGCGGAGTGTTCGCCGTCCGCTCCGTCGGGGACGGCGGGCAGCAGCGTCACGGGCAGTTCGCCGTCGAGCCCCAGCAGGCTGTGGGTGACGGCGATGCGGAGACAGTGGGGGCAGGACAGGGAGAGGTGGAGGCGGTAACGGCGCGGCGCGGCGTAGTGACCGCTGCGGGCGTCGCAGCCGATCCTGCCCCGGAAGGAGGGCGGGGAGGGGAAGGACGGCACGGCTGTCAGGGGCGTGGCGGACATGAGTCTGACTCCCGGGTCCGGTGACTGGTGCTCAGGGATGATCTGGGCGACGGAGGACGGGCGGTGTACGCCCGCGCGGGGAGGACGGGCGGCGTACGCCCGTCCCCGCCGGCTCAGCCCGAAGGGCTCGCCGCGCTGCAGACACGCAGCAGATCGATGTGGCGGCGGGAGGTCAGAAGCGGGGTCGCGGGGGGAGCCGGCGGGAGCGACGGCCGACCCGAGCGGATCGCTCGGTCGGTGGCCGGCTCCGGACGCCCCATCATTTCCTACCTATTCGCCAGGGATACTGCTTCGGAGTGTCGGACGACGGCCCCGGCGCGTCAAGAGGGCCTCCGGACATCCCCTTTGCCGTCTCACATGCTGGAGGGTGCGGCGGACGGACGGCGGGGACGGCAGCGTATGGACGCACAGCCGCCGGCAGGGGCGGCGGCGCGCGTTCACCTGCGCTGCCACTCGTCGGCCAGCAGTGCGTAGGACCGCACGCGGTCGGCGTGGCCGTGGGTGATGGTGGTGATCAGCAACTCGTCGGCTCCGGTGGCCTCCTGGAGCCGTTCCAGCTGGTCGGCGACGTGTGCGGGGCTGCCGACGAACTGTGTGTCGACCCGGTCGGCGACGAGCGCCCGGTCCGCCTCGGTCCAGGGGTGGGCGCGGGCCTCCTCGGGTGTCGGGAAGGGGATGGCGCCCTCGGCCGTACGGATGCTGCGGACCCAGGAGGCGTAGCCGGTGGCGAGTGCGCGTGCGGTCGCGTCGTCCTCGGCGACGACGACGTCGGCGGAGACGCTGACGTAGGGCTTGTCGAGGACGTCGGAGGGCTGGAAGGCGGCGCGGTACCCCTCCGCGGCTTCCAGGACCGAGGCAGGGCTGACGTGGTAGTTCGCGGCGAAGCGCAGGCCGTTGCGGCCCGCGGTCTCGGCACTCTGGCCGCCGCTGCTGCCCAGGATCCACACCTGGAGGTCGGCGCCCTCGCCGGGGACGGCGTGCGCCTCGATGCCGTCCGCCGAACGGTAGGTTCCGGCGAGCAGGGCGAGGATGTCGTCGATCTGCTCGCCGTAGTCCTGCGCTTCGGCGTGGGGCTGCTGGAGCAGTCTCCGCTGGAGTGCGACGCGGGGCGACCCGATGAGGTGCTCGAAGGAGAACGGGGGCGGTATCAGCAGCCCGTTCGGCGTGCGGCCGTCGACGACGGGCGTCACGGTCCGGGTCCGGGCCTGCGACGGGGCGGGGTGCGGCGGTGCGGGGGTGGCGGGTGGCGTGCTCGGCCGGCCGGCCGAGCGGCCGAGCCCCAGGTCGAGGCGGCCGGGGTGCAGCGCGTCGATCAGGCCGAACTCCTCGACGGTGGACAGCGCGGTGCGGTGGCCGAGCTGTACCGCGCCGGAGCCGAGGCGGATCGTCGAGGTCGCGGAGGCCGTCAGGGCGAGGACGACGGCGGGCGAGGCGCCCGCGACGCCGGGGTTGAGGTGGTGCTCGGCGAACCAGTAGCGGGCGTAGCCGTACTGCTCGGTCCGCCGGGCCAGGTCGATGGAGTTGCGCAGCGCCTCGGCGGCGGTGGAGCCGGACGAGACGGGCACGAGGTCGAGGACGCCGAGGGGGATGCCGGACATGGGGTGGGGTGCTCCTCAGTGGTCGGTGCGCGCGGACAGGGCCGGGGCCGGGCCGTCGGGTACGAGGTCGGCTCGGGGGGGGTGACGTACGGCACGAGGGTGTAGCCGCCGGCGGCGTCGGCCCGCACGAGATCGTCGATGGGCCGGGAGACGGCGGCCGGGGAGCCGACGAGGGACCGGCGGGTCCCGGCCTCGCCCGCCGGGTCGCCGGCCCACCCGGCGAGGCGGAGCGCGGCGGAGGGCGAGGAGGTGGAGGACGGCGGTCCCGGCGGGCGGCGGCTCCTGCGCTCAGCCGGTGGCCGCGAGCAGGGGCGTACGAGGAACGCCGCCGAGCGCGGCGGAGAACCGGTCGACGACCTGGGCCAGCGCTTCGGCCGTGCCCGAGGCGACGAGCAGGGTGCCGTCGTCGCCGACCGCGAGGTCCTTGTCGAGCGTGAACCACCCCGGGGTGATGTGGGCGGCCCCCATCGAGGCCAGGACCGGGCGCAGGGCGTAGTCGATCGCGAGGACGTGGGCCGTGGTGCCGCCGGTGGCGAGGGGCAGGACCGTCTTGCCTTCGAGTGCGTACTGCGGGAGGAGGTCGAGCAGGGATTTCAGCAGGCCGGAGTAGGCGGCTTTGTAGACGGGCGTGCCGATCACGACGCCGTCCGCGCGGGCGAAGAGCGCGGCGGCCTCCGCTATCGCCGGATGGGCGAAGTCGGCTCCCAGCAGAGCCTCGGCGGGGAGGGTGCGCACGTCCAGGGGGATGACGTCGTGGCCTTGGTCCGCGAGCCGGGCATCGAGATGACGCAGGAGGCGGGCGGTGCGGGAGGTGGCGGAGGGGCTTCCTGACACGGAGAGAACGGTGGCCATGAGGAGTCCTTGGGTTGCTGGGCTTGCGGAGGCGAAGGGCGTCGTTGCGGGAGGGGCGGGGCCGGGCGGCGGCCGGTGCGCTCCGGCCACTGCCCGGGAGGGGCTGCGCGCCGGGCGATAGGGTCCGGCCGCCGCCCGGGAGGGCTACTTGCCGTTCTTGGGCAGGCCGGGCGGGTTGATCTCCGACTTCTCCACGGCCTCGGCGGAGAGCCCCCAGCGCTGCAGCACCTTCGCGTACGTGCCGTTGCGGATGACCTCGTCGAGCGCGGCGGCGAGCGGCTTCGCCAGCCCGCTGTCCTTCTTGGTGGTGGCCGCGATCAGGCCCTGGAGGGTGGCGCCCGCGCCGGAGTGGGTGCCGACGATCTCGGTCTTCCCGCCGGCGGCGACGTGGTAGGCGGCGGTCGGGTTGGGGCCGAGGTAGAGGTCGATGCGGCCGGACTGGAGCGCGAGGTAGGTGTCGCTGACGTTCTGGTAGTACGTGATGTTCACCGGCTCGCGGCCGGCCTTCTCGTTCTCCTTGCTCCACTCGACCAGCAGCTTCTCCTGGTTGGTGCCGGTGTCCACGGCGACGGTCCTGCCCGCCACGTCCGCGGGCCCGGTGATCTTCAGGCCGCTGCCCTTCTTCGCCTCGAAGGCCAGGTCGTCCTTGTGGTAGGTGGCGAAGTCGTACTTCTCCTTGCGCTCCTCGGTGACGGTGATGTTGCTGAAACCGACGTCGTACTTGGCGCTGTCGAGGCCGACGAAGACGTTCTCCCAGGAGACGGTGTTGAGGTGCGGCTCGAGGCCGAGGACATCGGCGACCAGATGGGCGAGGTCGGGCTCGACGCCGATGACGGTCTTGTTGTCGGTGGCGCGGAAGGTCAGGGGCGCCGTCGAACCGGAGGAGCCGGCGATCTCGAGCGTCCCTCTCTCACGGATCTTCTCCGGGACCTGGGCGGCGATGGACTCGACCTTGCCGGTGGTGATCCGCTTCTGGTCCGGGCTCAGATCGATCTTCGTACGGGCACCCGACGCGGCCGCCACTTCGGTCGTACCGCCGTCCGAGGGGTTGGAGCAGGCGGCGAGGACCAGTCCGGCGGCGAGTCCGAGCGCGGCCGCGGTCGTGCGACGGGTGAGAGTCGTGCGACGGGTGAGAGAGGTGGACACGGTGGGTCTCCTTGCGTGAGCGGATGGCACGGTGCCACGGGCGTACGGGGCGAGACGCCCGTGAGGGGTCGTCCATGAGGTGCGGGGACGCCGAGGGGCGCGTCAGAGGACCTTGGAGAGGAAGGCACGGGTGCGGTCGTGACGCGGGGCGTCCAGGACGGCGGCGGGCGGGCCCTGCTCGACGACGACACCCCCGTCCATGAAGACCACGGTGTCGGCGACCTCGCGGGCGAAACCGATCTCATGGGTCACGACGATCATCGTGGTCCCGGAGCGGGCCAAGTCCTTGATCACGTCGAGGACTTCGCCGACCAGCTCCGGGTCGAGCGCCGAGGTCGGCTCGTCGAAGAGCAGCACCTTCGGTTCCACGGCGAGAGCGCGCGCGATCGCCACGCGCTGCTGCTGCCCGCCCGACAATTGCCGGGGGTAGGCGCCCGCCTTGTCGGCGAGGCCGACCCGCTCCAGCAGACGGCCCGCCGCCTCGACCACCTCCTTGCGCGGGCGGCGCAGGGCGGATACGGGGGCTTCGACGAGGTTCTCCAGCACGGTGAGATGCGGGAAGAGGTTGAAGTTCTGGAAGACGAACCCGATGTGGGTGCGCTGCTTCAGGACCTCCTTCTCCTTCAGTTCGTGCAGCTTGTCGCCGGAGCGGCGGTAGCCGATGAGTTCGCCGTCGACGCTGATCCAGCCGCGGTTCACCTTCTCCAGGTGGTTGATGGTGCGCAGCAGGGTGGACTTCCCCGAGCCGGACGGGCCGAGGACGACGGTGACCTCTCCGGCGCGGACCTGCAGGTCCACCCCGCGCAGCACCTCCAAGGGGCCGAAGCTCTTGTGGACTCCGCGGACGTCCACCATCACGTCGCTCATCGGGCTTCTCCGAGGGTCTTGAGGGGGACGACGGGCCGGTCGTGGCGCGCCGCCGCCGCGCGAACGTTCCGTGCGAAGCGCCGGGCGCGCTGGAGCGGGGTGGGCGGCGGGGTGCGGTCGGCGCCCCGGGCGAAGCGGCGCTCGACGTAGTACTGCGCGATGGAGAGGAGCGAGGTCAGGAGGACGTACCAGGCGGTGGCGACCAGGAGCAGCGGGATCACCCTGCCGTTGCGGCCGTAGATCACCTGGACTTGGTAGAACAGCTCCCCGATCGCCATGACGTAGACCACCGACGTGCCCTTGAGGAGGCCGATGATCTCGTTGCCGGCCGTCGGGAGGATGGCCCGCATGGCCTGCGGGAGCACGATCCGGCGGATCTGCCGCAACCGCGGGATGCCAAGGGAGGCGGCGGCCTCCAGCTGTCCGGGGTCCACCGAGATGACGCCGCCGCGCACGATCTCTGCGGCGTATGCGGCCTGGTGCAGCGAGAGGCCGATGAGGGCGGCGCCGATCGTGCCGATCAGGCTGTTGCTGTCGACGGACCAGAACACCGGCCCGAAGGGGATGCCGACGCCGAGCCGTTCGTACAGGGCGCTCAGATTGAACCAGAACACCAGCTGGACGATCATCGGGATGGACCGGAAGATCCAGATGTACGACCAGGCCACCGTCTGGAGCACCGGGCTGTGGGAGAGCCGCATGAAGGCCAGGACGGTGCCGAGGAGGAAGCCGAGGACGGTGGCGTAGGCGGTGAGCTGGAGGGTCGTTCCGACGGCCTGGACGATGGTCTCGGACAGGAAGTACGCGCCGAAGACGGACCACTCCCAGACGGGGTTGGTGGCCAGTCCGTGCGCGAACTGCGCGACGAGCACGGTGACGACGACGGCGACGGCCCAGCGGCCGTAGTGGCGGGCCGGGACGACCCCGAGCCCGTCCGGCAGACCGCGCTCCGCGGGGGCCTTGCGGCGCGGGGCGGCGGGCGCCCCTGCCTCGCGTACGGGTGCGGCCGGGGGGCCGAGGTCCTTCTCGAAGGGCAGGGGGCCGATGGTCTCGGGGTCGGCGTCCGTGTCGAACAGCGGGGTGTAACCGGTGGCCAGGTAGAGGCCGCGCGCCTCGGGCTGGCGGGGGCCGGTGGTGAGATAGATCCGCCGGTAGCCCCGGTCGGCCGCCTCCCGCTCCAGTTCGGCCACGACCCGGCGGGCCAGGCCGCGTCTGCGGTGGGCGGAGTGCGTCCAGATCCGCTTCAGCTCCGCGGTGGTGTCGTCGAATCGGCGGAAGGCGCCGCCCGCGACCGGGGCACCGCCCTCCAGCAGCAGGAGCAGGACGCCGCCATGGGACGGGGCGAACTCCTCGTCGGGGTAGCGGGCGAGTTCGGTGTGGGCGTCCTGACCGTAACGGGCCGCGTACTCCTCCCCCAGCTCACGCAGCAGCGGCTGGACGCGCGGGTCGGCGACCGGCACCTGGACGACGGTCAGACCGGGGGCGTCGGGCACCGAGGTCATCGTCGGACCGCCACGCGCCGCTCGGACCCGGACTCCGGCACGCCGGCCGCGTCCCGCCCGGCGCCGGGGGCCGTGGCGGGGCCTGCGCCGACGAGTCCGCGGCCGGCCTCCCCGCCGGCCTCTGCCTCCGCCTTCGCCGCGCGCTCGGCGTCGCGCTTGGCGACCTCGTCGCGGACGATCGGGATGACGTACCGCCCGAAGTCGATGGCGTCGTCAAGCAGGTCGTAACCGCGGGCGGAGAGAATGTCGACGCCCAGGTCGTAGTAGTCGAGCAGGGCCTGGGCGACCGTTTCCGGGGTTCCCACCAGGGCATTGGAGTTGCCCGCGCCGCCGGTGGCGGCGGCGGTCGGCGTCCACAGGGCCCGGTCGTAGCGCTCACCCGCCTCCGCGATGGCGACCAGCCGCTGCGAACCGGTGTTCTCCGGCGCCCCGGTGCGGTGGTGGCGTACGAGTCCCTGCTCGCGGCGGGCCCGGATGGCGCCGACCGTGCGATGGGCCTTCTCCCAGGCCAGCTCCTCGGTCGGGGCGATGATCGGGCGGAACGCCACCTGGATGCGGGGCGCTTCGGGGCGGCCCGCGGCCTTCGCCGCGGCCTTCACGGTCTCGATCTGCTCGGCGATCCTCGCCAGTGGTTCGCCCCACAGGCAGTAGATGTCGGCCTCGGCTCCGCCGGCCGCGTACGCCGCCGGAGACGAGCCGCCGAAGGAGACCCGCGGCCGGGGCTGCTGGACGGGGAAGACATCGCTGACGAAGTCGTGGAAGCGGTAGTGCTCGCCCTCGTGGTCGAAGGGCTCGTGGGTGGTCCAGATCCTCTTGACGATCCCGATGTACTCGCGGGTGCGGGTGTAGCGCTCGTCCTTGGTGAGCGTGTCGCCCTCGCGGCCCTGCTCGTGGTCGTTGCCGCCGGTGATGAAGTGGACCGTCAGTCTGCCGTCGCTGATCCGGTCGAGGGTGGCGAACGTCTTGGCGGCGAAGGTCGGGTACGAGACGTTGGGCCGGTGGGCGAGCAGGATCTGCAGGGTGTCGAGCCTGCTCGCGAGGAAGGCGGCGGCCGGCGCCGGGTCGGGCGAGCCGGAGCCGTACGCGAACAGCACCCGGTCCCAACCGTGTTCCTCGTGGGCCCGGGCGAGCCGGAGGGTGTACTGCTTGTCGAACGCGTCACCGGAGCGAGCGGTCGTTTCCGACCCGTCATGGGTGGCGGCGATGCCGAGGAACTCCACAGGCATGGGAGGTGACCTTTCCTCAAGTCTTCGGGTGCTGAGGGGCGATGGGCCCGGCGGAGCTCGGGTGGGGGCGGGACAGGCGGACGCCGGGGGCCGGCCGAGCGCGGCGGGGCCGGGCACGGCGGCGGTCCGCGGCGCGGCGGGCCGGAGCCTGAACGCGACACGGGAGGGTGCGGGGACGCCGGGCGGCAGCGGCCCGGGCGGAACGAGGGGTACGGCTGCGTGTCCACGCTCGCGGAACCGTTCCGTGCCCGGGTTCAGGGCGTACGGGAGTGGTGCTACGAGGGGAGGGCTCGGCCCATCACGCGGGCGCCGAGGGAGAGGAGCGGCCGGTCAGACGGCCCGCTGCCGAGTCAGGCGCAACACGCCGCGGACCACACCCGACCGAAGTCGATGTGGCCACGGGTGACCAAGCGCTGCTCAGCAATCATGCGAACACTTGAGCATTACTCGCGCTTCTCGTCAACCGTTGCCCGGATGCCGGACCGACGTCGACCCGGCCCTTCCCGTGCCTGATCGCCGACGCGTGGGCAGTGCTGCGCGTGCCACCGGGAAAGGGGTCAACCCCTTTACACAAAGGGCTTGTTGACCTTCCCAACCGACGCCTCCGACCTCCCTTGTCTCACTGTTCGAGAAGTAATTGTCCATCATACGAACACCCTCTTGGGGTGAAGGCTTCCTTCTGCCACGATCCCTAGCAACCCGGTAGGAGAACTAGGGATTAGGGGAGGTGGCCATGGCACCGCTCGACCGCGCACATCCGGCGCCGCCTCTTCTGGCCTCGCGTCGTCACATCGACCTCGGCCGCGCGTCCAGCGCCCTCTGTCCGCCTCACTGACGTTCCGGTCCCGCCCCGCCCTTCGGCCGAGCCGACGCGAGGCTCCGCCGGCGCTGCACGTACCGCTTCGGCCGCGCACCTTCCGGTTCCGCGCCGCCTGCTCCTCCCGCGCGTTCCTCCGACGATCCGCGTGCCCGCACCGGTGCCGTCGTCCGTCCGCCCCTTCACCGCTCACCCCCGATCGCCCGCCGATCGCCCATCCGTTGAGAGGACACCTCCGTGTCTGCCGCAAGACCGCTCGCCACCGTGCGTACCCTCACCGCCCTCGCCGCGCTCCCCCTTCTGCTGACCGCGTGCGGCTACGGCTCCGAGGGCGCCGACGACACCACGCAGCCCAAAATCGCGGCGGACGCCAAGAAGCTGTCCGTCGAAGAGGTGCGGATCGGCTACTTCCCCAACCTCACGCACGCCACGGCCCTGGTGGGCATCCAGGAGGGCATTCTCCAGAAGGAGCTGGGCGGCACCGCCATCAAGGCGTCGACGTTCAACGCCGGCCCCTCCGAGATCGAGGCGCTCAACGCCGACTCGATCGACATCGGCTTCATCGGCCCCTCCCCCGCGATCAACGGCTACACCAAGTCCCACGGCAAGAACCTGCGGATCGTCGGCGGCTCGGCCTCCGGCGGCGTGAAGCTCGTCGTCAACCCCCAGAAGATCAAAACCCTGGACGACCTCAAGGGCAAGAGGATCGCCACCCCGCAGCTCGGCAACACACAGGACGTGGCCTTCCTCAACTGGATCTCCGAGAAGGGCTGGAAGGTCGACGCCCAGAGCGGCAAGGGCGACGTCTCCGTGGTCCGCACGGACAACAAGGTCACCCCCAACGCCTACACCTCCGGCTCCATCGACGGCGCCTGGGTGCCCGAGCCGACGGCCTCCAAGCTCGTCACCGAAGGCGCGAAGGTGCTGCTCGACGAGTCGACGCTGTGGCCCGACAAGAAGTTCGTGATCACGAACATCATCGTGTCCCAGAAGTTCCTCACCGAGCACCCGGACGTCGTCGAGGCGGTCCTGCGCGGCTCGGTGAAGACCAACGCATGGATCAACGCCAACCCGGACAAGGCCAAGGCATCGGCGAACGCCAAGCTCAAGGACCTCACCGGCAAGCCCCTCGGCGCCGAGGTCATCGACGCCGCCTGGCCCTCGATCCAGTTCATCAACGACCCGCTCGCCGCGACGCTCCAGGCCCAGGCCGACCACGCGGTGAAGGCCGGACTCCTCAAGAAGCCCGACCTGAACGGCATCTACGACCTGAAGCCGCTCAACAAGATCCTGAAGGCCGAGGGCCGGCCCGAGGTCGCCGACGCCGGCCTCGGCGTCAAGTAACCGGACAGGCACAGCGGTTCGAACCGGCGCGCGCCGCCCGGGCTCCTTCCGAGGGCCCCCGGGCGGCGCGCCCGGCCGCGCTCCGGAACGGTCGGTTGCCGGATAATGACGATCAGCCGCCGCCCGTGCGGCTACGGTCTGCCCGCACCTGGCGGAGCCGAGGCCGTCGGTGTCCACCGGGGGAACACATGCGCATAGGGATCTATCTCGCCCACCCGGGCCCGGGCAGCTTCAACCACGCCCTGTTCGACGCCGTCGTGGAGGAGCTGCGCGGAAGGGGCGCCGAGGTGACGGCGCACGACCTCTACGCCGAAGGGTTCGCACCGCTGGTCTCCGCCGACGAGACGGAGACCGTCGAGTCGGCGGAGGGCTCCCATGACACCCAGGTGGCGCGGCACCAGGCGGAGCTGGCCGCGCTGGACGGCCTGGTGTTCGTGCACCCGAACTGGTGGGGAATGCCGCCCGCCGTTCTCACCGGCTGGATCCAGCGCGTCCTCGCGCCGGGGGTCGCGTACAAACTGCAGACGGCGGAAGGCGAACCGGCCGGGCTGCTGAAGGCCGGGCGCGCCTTGGTGCTGAACACCTCCGACACTCCCGCCGAGCGGGAGGAGCGCGAGTTCGGCGACCCGCTGCAGAGCATCTGGGCGGCGTGCGTCCTGCCGTACGTGGGCGTCACGGACGTCCGCCGGACCGTCTTCCGGACCGTCACGGGCTCGGCCCCGGAGGAACGCGCGGCCTGGCTGGCCGAAGCCCGCGAACAGGCGGCGGCGCTGCTCGGGTAACCCGCGGGGCGGCCCTCGGCGTTTCGGCCAACTCCCCACCGAGGCACGGTCCCTGTCCGGCAAGGGTCCGTGTATCGCGCACCCTCGCCGACTCGCTTCCCCCGGCGGATCACACCCCGACCGAAACACGTGTGTTCGAACATCGGGGAGCTGTCGTTGACCTCCACACCAGCCTGACGGCTCGCTTCCGGAGGTCCCATGCGCCCCTTGCCCACCCGACCCGTGCCCGCATCCTCTCCCCCTCCCGCCCTGCCCGGGGCCGTCCCGCCCGCCGCCCCTTCCGTGGCTCCCGTGCGGGGCTCGGCTCGTCGGGACGCGCGGGGGACGGCATGAGCGACCCCACTCCGGCGAACGCCCCCGACGACACCGTCCCCGCGCCGCGCACCGCGCCGCTCCCGCTGCCTCCCCCTCCCCGGACCCTGCCGACCGGCTCCGGGCAAGGGGACATCGCCGAGGAGATGGAGGAGGCGTACTGGTCCGTCCACGACGGCGCGGCCGCCGGCGCGACGGTCCGCCAGGTCCTCGCCCGACTGCCACGGATCACCGCGCAGATCGGCCGGCTCGCCTGGTGGGCCGACCGGCGCGCGACGGCGGGGGTCGTCGTGTGCCAGCTGGGGTCGGCGGCGATGAGCGCCTTCGGGCTGATCGCCGGGGTCGCGGTGCTGCGGGAGCTGTTCGCGCAGGGACCGACTCCCGACCGGGTGCGGGCCGCCGTCCCGCAGATCCTCCTCGTCGTCGGGTTCCTCGCCGCGCGGGCGCTGCTGGAGGCGGCGGTCGCGGTGGCGCAGGCGCGGATCACCCCGAAGATCCGGACCGCGCTGGAGAGCGAGTTCTTCCGGCTGACCGCACACGTACGCCTGGAGGTGGTGGAGGACGCCGACTGGCACGACGAGGTCTACCGCGCCAACGACCGCGGCCTGTTCTACGCCCGGCAGATCGTCGGCCAGGTCGTCTCCCTCGCCTCCGCGGTCCTCAGCCTGGCCGGCACCGCCGGCGTCCTCGGCATCCTGCACCCCGCTCTGCTGCCCCTCCTCCTGCTCTCCGTCCTGCCCGTGGGCCTGGCGGCCGTGCGCAGCGCGCGGTCCCGGTTCCACTCCTTCAAACGGTGGAACGCCCTGCAGCGCCGGGTCCGCGTCTTCTCCTGGCTCCTCCTCGACCAGGACGCGGCCGCCGAACTCCGCTCCGACACGGCGCAGGGCGCGCTCCTCGACGAGCACCGGCGCCTCATCACCCGTATCGCCGAGGAGGACACGCGGCTGGGCGTGCGGGCGGCCCTGCTCAACCTGGGCGGGCGCGGCGTCGGGGGTCTGGGCACCGGGGTCACCTACGCCGCGCTCGCCGCCATGCTGGTCTCGGACTGGCTGCCCCTGGCGGCCGGCGCAGGGGCGGTGCTCGCCATCCAGGCCGGGCAGACCTCGCTGACCCGGCTCGTCGAGTACGCGCACCTCGTGTACGAGCACGCCCTGTGGGTCGACGACCTGCTGGCCGTCCAGGAACGCTGCCGCGGCCTCCAGCTCCGTACCGCCGAAGCCCAGGCGCCGGACCGGGTGCGGACCATCACCCTGGAGGACGTCTCCTTCACCTACGCCGGGAAGGACACCCCCGCGCTGAGCGGGGTGTCCCTCACGCTCCACGCCGGCGAGACCGTCGCCTTCGTCGGCCTCAACGGCTCGGGCAAGAGCACCTGCGCGAAGGTCCTCGCCGGTCTGCACGACGTCCAGCAGGGACGGATGTGCTGGGACGGCGTGGACGTACGCGACCTGGACGCGCAGTCCCTGCAACGGCGGGTCGCCTGTGTCCTCCAGGACCCCGTCCACTTCCCGTTCAGCGCGCTGGCCAACGTGACCGTGTCGACCGGCAGCCTGACGGAGGCGGACCCGGGGCCCGTCCTGGCGGCGGTACGGGCGGCGGGCGCCGATCAGGTGATCGAGGCGCTTCCCGGGCAGTGGGAGGCGCTGCTGTCCAAGCGCTTCCGTGGCGGGCAGGAGCTCTCCGGCGGCCAGTGGGCCAAGATCGCCGTCGCCCGCGGACTCTACAAGCGCGCGGCCCTGCTCCTGCTCGACGAGCCGACCGCGAGCATGGACCCGCCCTCCGAGCACGCCGTCTACGAGGCGGTGCTGCGCGGTCGGCTGCGCGAGGACCAGATCACCGTCCTCATCTCGCACCGGCTGGCCAGCGTCGTCGACTGCGACCGCATCCACGTCTTCGACTCCGGCCGGATCGTCGAGTCGGGCACCCACGCCGAACTGATGGCGCTGGGCGGCGACTACGCCGACATGTTCACCCTCCAGGCCGCCGCCTACCAGCCCCGGAACGCGGCGCATGCCGAAGGGGCGGCGCCCTGACGGCCGGAGCGCACGCGCAGCCGGCCCTCGGTCCCGCGGGACGACCGCGGGATCAAGGGCCGGGTGCGGGACCCAGGGCCGGGCGCCCTCGACGGCCGACCGGAGCGGTCGGCCGCCGGGCGTCCCTCATCGGTTCAGGTAGTCCTGGCGCAGGGCGTTCAGGATGTCGGCGGCCTCGGGCAGCTCCGCCTTGCGGCAGCGCGCCGCCGCGGTCGTGAGACGGGCGATGGCCTCCTTCACGCGGCCGAGGCCGTTGCCCTCGATCAGCGCGGCGATCCGGACCGCTTCCGCGCGCGGCACCTCGCCCTGCTCCCCGCCCTGCTCGTGGGCGGCGATGGCGGCCTCCGCCTCGGCGAGGGCCTCGGGGAACCGCTCGGCCTCGGCCAGGACACGGGCGCGGCGGTAGTGCACGCTGCCGCTCTCGTACCAGGGGACGAAGCCCTCGGTGTCCTCCGGGACCGCGACCCGGACGGCGTCGGCCTGCTTCAGGTGGTCCAGGGCCGCGTCGAGGCCGTCCGCTCCCCGGGACAGCATGGTGAGACGTGCGAACTCGCACATCATCTGTGTGATCAGGGGGGCATTCGGTGCCTCGGCGTGGGACGCGACGGCGCGGTCGTACGCCGCGACGGCCGCGTCCCAGCGGTCCGCCATGGCCAGTGCGGTGGCCGCCTCGGCCGCGACCAGGGTGTGGATCACCCCGTCGTCCTGCCACCCGGCGACGGTGTCCGCGAGGCGCAGGAACTCCTCAGCCGCCGGAAGGTACTCCTCCAGTTCCCGCAGGCCCCGCGCCAGCGTCAGCCGCGTCTGGGCCAGGAGCCGCTCGTCGAGGCCGGCCGAGGCCTCGTCGGCGAGGACGGACTCCAGTACGGCGACGGCGTCGGCCTGCTGCCCGGTGCGCGCCAGGACGTCGGCGAGCTGGAGCCGCATGTCGGTGGCCTCCTCGTGCGCCCCGGCCTGGTCGAAGCGCGCGGCGGCCTCCGAGAGATGGCGTACGGCGCCGCCCGCGTCCCCGAGGTGCGAGGCGGCGTGGCCGAGCAGGCCGTAGGTCGGAGCCAGCGGGAACTCCGTGTCGTCGTAGCGGACGGCGTCGGCGAGGGACCGGTGCAGCAGCTCCGCCGCCTCCGCCGGCTCGTTCCTGGACATCAGGATCTGGGCGAGCAGGGCGCGCGGGCGCGATCCGCGCCAGGGGCGGTCCGAGGCCTCGATGTCCTCGAGCGCCGCCCGCAGCTCGGTCTCGGCGGTCTGGACGTCACCGCGCCGGCCCGCCAGGTCGGCCAGGAACTGCCGGGCGTTGGCGATCTGGTGCGGTACGGACAGGCGCTCCGCCTCGCGGTGGAGCATACGGGCCTGCTCCTCGAGCCGTTCGACGGCGGCGTCGGCCGGCTCGGGAAGCTGCCGTACGGCTTCCTGGTAGGCGGCGAAGGTGCAGGAGTACAGCACGGCGAGGTACTCCCGTACCCGCTCCGCCGCCCTCTCGGTCGTGGACTCGGCCTCCGACTTCCCCGGGTTCTCGCCGGTGAGCGGTGCCTCGGCCGCAAGGCGTTCCGCCGCGCGCAGCGCCTCGTCGATACCGGCCCGGATCGCGTCCGACGCGCCGCCCTCGGTGGGCCCGTCCGCCTCCGGGGTTCCGTCGGCGTCCCGCGCGCTCTCGTCGGGAGCCGCTTCCCAGGCGAAGGCGCGGGTGCGGGCGGAGAGGGCGTGCCAGGGAAGGCCGGCCTGTTCGAACAGGTCGGCGGCCCGCTTCAGTTCGGCGATGCTCTCCGCGTCGACGTCCTCCAGGGAGAGGAGGTAGGCGCGGTGCTCCGCCAGCTCCGCGTGGAGGACGTCCTCCGCGCCGAGCCGGTCGTCGTGCGGCGTGTTGTCGTCGGCGAGCCGGTCGGCGACACGGCTCCAGAGCCGGCTGCTGCCGGGGTGGCCCTGCGCCGACAGGCGGCGTGCCTCCCGCACCAGAGAGACGAAGTCCTCCGGTACGTCGGGCCCGGCGGTCGCGGCCGCGGGGCCGGGCCGCTCCCCCGCCCCGGCACCGTTCGTGGCGGTGGCGGCGGGAAGTCGGGTGACGGAGGTCCGCAGGCCGAGCGGCAGCGGCTCGTCGAGCAGCGGGGTCCGGTCCAGGCGAGTCCGTCGGTGGTCCCCGACGGCCGTCGTGCCGTTGCGGGCGTCGAACGCGGCGGCGAGCCGGTCCGCTTCGGTCCGCACGTGGGCGAGGAGCGCGCCGGCGGTCCAATTCCGTCCTGGCGGCCCGGCGACCGCGGTGTCGGTGTGCCCGTCCGCGAGGAGCCGGGCGAGCAACACCTCGACGCCGGTGAGGAAGCCCAGCCGGGCCAGCGGGGCGCCGGTGGCCTCGAAGAGCGGACGGTTCTCCGCCAGGATCTCCAGTCCGCGGCCCTCGTTGCGGGACAGGGCGCAGAACTCCAGGTGCAGACCTACCTCTTCCTGCATGCCCGTGTTGCCGCGGACCCGGCGGTAACCGGTGAGGTGGTGGGAGCGTGCCTCGTCCCACCGGGCCCGGTCCTCGCGGCCGAGGCGCAGCAGCGGCAGCAGGGCGCGTGCCTGGGTCATCTGCGGTTCCTCGGTGCAGCCCATCGCCCCGTCGAGGACCGGACGCCAGCTGTCGAGCGCGGCGGCGTCGTCGCCCGACACCACCTGGTGCCAGGCGAGGTGCCGGGTCTCGCAGGCCTCGCAGTCGCTCAGTTCGGTGCGGGGCCGGGTGGCCCACAGGTCGTAGGCGTCGGCGGTGCCGACGCCGGTGTGCGCGGCCACGTGGTAGCGCATCGCCGCGACGGGCTGCATGCCGTGCCCGGCCTTCTCGTAGCGGGTGCGCATCTGGTCGATCCAGCCGTGGAGGGTCGCCAGGGGGACCTCGGGCACCTGCAGCAGGGACGTCGTCACCCACTTGAACCGCCAGAAGACCTGGTGGGCCTCCCACTGGCTGAAGGCCTCGGGGGCGGTGTCCCACAGTTTGAGCAGGCGGGCGAAGGTGACGGGCGACTTGCGGTGCTCGCCGGTGAACTCGTACGCCGACATCAGCTCCAGCAGGGCGGTGACGAGGACGTCGTTCTGGTCGAAGGGCTCGGCGGCCTCGACGAGTTCCTCGGCGGTGATGGTGCGCTGCAGGCCGTGCGGGCGTTCGTTGTTCTCGCGCAGCGCCTCGACGACGGCCTCGGGAGTGTCCAGCATCTACAGTTCCTTCCGGGGTCCGGAGCCGTCGGCGGCCGTGCCGGTGTGGTGCATGGCGTGGGTGAGTAGGCCGATGAAGGCCCGGTTGAGCAGGGCGCTCTCGCCGGCCCGGAGCGGGCGGCGGCTGAGCAGCAGGGCCTGGCCGTAGAGGGCCTCGGCGGTGGTGACGGCGAGGCCGCGTTCGGAGATCGTGATCGCCTGGCGGACCAGCGGGTTGAGATGGTTGAGGACGAGCTGGGCGCGCGGGGTCTCGTGGCGCAGGGAGCCGAGGATGTCGGCCCAGAGGCCGTCGCTGTCGGCGGCCATGCTCGACCTCGTCCGCTCGTGGCGGGCCTCCCGGTTGTCGAGGAGGAGCGCGGGCGCGGTGACGGGCTGGAAGTCGCGCAGGACGACGTCGCAGTCGTGGACACCGATCGTCTCGCGGGCGACGGCGAGGAAGGCGGCCGCGCGGAGTTCGGCGGTCGGGTCGACGGCGTCGAGGTGGGCGGTGACGGTGGCGGGGTCGAGGTCGGTGACGGTCGTGCCGGGGCGGATCTCGGGGAGCCGCAGGACGAGGTCGCGGTCGTAGGTGTAGCCGCCGTTGACGACGCCCAGTCCGGCGGCCGCGGCGATGGGGGCGACCTGGCGGAACTCCTCGACGCTGCGCGTGACCAGCAGGGTCGGGTGCGTCCGCGCGAACTCCTCCAGGGTGACGTTGCCGTCGGTGGTCTCGAACGGCAGCCACGGCAGGACGATGCGCAGCAGTTCGTCGTCGTAGCGGGCGAGCGCCTTGACGGCGAGGTGGTGCGTGTCGATGAAGCGGTGCAGCAGGGACGGGTCGCTGGCGGCGAGTCCGGTGAGCCAGTCCCGGATCCGCTCGCCGAGGGCGTCCCGTACGGCGGACAGGGTGCCGTCCTCGTACAGCGACTCCCGGGACGCGGTCGGCCGCAGACTGGTGGTGTCGACGACGCAGCGGACGAAGAACGCCCAGTCGGGCAGGAGTTCGGGCGCCTGGTCGGTGAGCAGCATGCCCTTGAGGTGCACCCGGTGCCCGGCGCGCTGGGCGGGGCTCACGGCGGTGGGGAGGACGTAGGCGACGCCGCGCAGGCCGGCCGCCGGGAGGTCCAGCTCGATGGTGTCGAGCGGGGTGAAGTCGAAGAGGCCGCGGCAGTACGCGGTCATCGCCTCGCGGCGGGCCAGCGGGGAGCGGTGGTTCTGCTCCCACGGGGGCGTCTCGTTCACCCGGTGGGTCTCGCCGCGGGGGCCGACGACGGTGACCTCGTGGCGGAGCAGGCCGCCGTAGTGCCGGGCGAGGGAGACGACCCGCTCCGGGCTCGTCCACTCGGCGTTGTCGGCGCGCGGGACGAGGCGGACGGTGGTGCCCGGCTCGGGCATGGCCGAGGCGGGCAGGGTGCGGATCGTGTACCGGCCGTCGGAGTGGCCGCGCCATTCGACGGTGGGCGCCGCCGGGTCGGCGGCGGAGCGGCTGAGGACGGTGATCTCGTCGGCCACGACGAAGCAGGCGAGCAGGCCGATGCCGAACTGGCCGATGAACTCGCCGCGGGCGGACTCGAGTCCGGCGCCGTCCAGGGCGCCTTCGGCGGTCCGCTTGGAGCTGCGGCCGATGGTGGCGAGGAACCGGTGGACGTCGGCCTCGGTCAGCCCGATGCCGGTGTCCGTGACGGTGAGGGTGTCGCCGGTGCGGACGGTGATGGTGGCGGGCGCGCCGGGGGTGGCCGCCTGCCGTGCGGTGATGGCGTCGACGGCGTTCTGCAGCAGCTCGCGGAGGTAGACGCGGGGGCTGGAGTAGAGGTGGTGGGAGAGCAGGTCGACCAGGCCGCGCAAGTCGACCTGGAAGGAGTGCGTGGTCTCGGAGTGAGGCACCTGACGGAGTCTTTCGGTGGGCGCGCGAGCGGTGTGAGGGGCGCGGGCGCGGGGACGGACGGAAGCGGTACGCGGGCGTACGCGGGCGGTCGGGGATCCGGACGTACGGGGCCGGACCGACGGGCGGCGGGCTACGGGGCCGGAGGGGGCGAAGGAGCGGGCCGTGACGACGAGGGCGCCGTGGTCACCTCCACGGCCGGCGGCATCGGCCGGTCGGCCGTGCCGGGCCGCGGGCGCACCTGACCGTGGCGGGCCTGGCGCGGCGGTGCGCCGCCCTGGCCGGGAGGCGCCGGAGCGCGAGCGCCCCGGTGGTCGTCGGGGCCGGGCTCAGCGTCCGACCGTCGAACGCTGCCTCCGGTAGGCCGCGGCGGGATCGGCCCCGTTGATGTAGTACCAGGGGAACTCGGAGACGCGGCCCTCGGTCACCTCGAAGCACTCCCGGGCGGCTTCGCGGTCCCCGGCGAGGGAGAAGGCCATGGCGAAGGTGTTGAAGACCTGGTTCCACAGTCCTCGGCGGACGAAGTCCGGATGCCGGATGGAGTGGTCGGCGGCTTCCTGCAGCGACCGTCGCACCTCGGCCCGGCGCATGTAGGCGGCGTCCGGCCCGTCGTCGAGGGAGAGCCACTGTTCGAGGTGAGCGATGGCGACGAGCTGGCCGAGGAGCGTGCCGCCCGGAGCGCCGAAGGCGGACTCCCGTGCGAAGGCGTGCATCTCCTCGTGCGATCCGCCCCACTTGTCGCACACCTGCTGGAGCTGCTGCTGGTGGGCTCCCAGGTGGTGCGGGTCGCGCCGCACCGTCGCCTCGAACCGGCGGCGGGCGACGACGGGACCGACTTCCAGTCCGCGGCCGGCGGTCTGCAGGGAGTACCAGGGCGAGGTCCACCGCGGCTCGCGCTCGGCCGCTTCGTACAGCCACTGCTCGGCGAGGCGCAACCGGGTGTGGAACAGGTCGAACTGTGCGCGTGAGACGTCCTTCGCGCGGGCCCCCGTGCGGGCCTCCCACCCCCAGCTGACGTGGCGTACACCCGCCACGAGCCGGGGCAGCGCCGCATCGGGTTCCGCTTCGAGGACCTTCACGATCCAGCGTTCCACCCCGGCGGTGTCGCCGACCGCCCACAGCAACTCGGTCCGGTCCTCGCTCTCGGGGCGCGCTTCGAGCACATCCCGGACCGCCGGCCAGTCCCCCGCCTCGGCGGCGGCGCGTACGCGTCGCACGTCGGGATCGCCGGAGTCCCGCTGCACCTGTGCGACGGGCCGTCCCGTCCATCTCCCCAGCGTGAGCCCCCAATCACGGAGCAACGCCATGTCCCCACCCCTTGTCATGTTCGAACGGGGAGGTCGAAGATCACCCCACCCCGTGGGTGTAGTGACTATCATGCGCGACCGACAATCGCACACCCGTATTACTCCGGTGACCGGGGCGTTCGTCGCGTTATGGGGACCTGAGAGGATCGGCGGACCGTGTGACCGACCCAGGGGTGGAAACCATGACCGTTCTCGTGCTGCTCGGCGTCCTGGTGCTCGTCGTGGGCGGATGCGTCTGCGTGGTGTGGGCGGAACGCGGTGGGCCCCGGTGGGTCCGTGCCGTGGCCGCCCTCACGCTCGGCGCGGGGCGACTGCTGCGCCACGCCGACAAGAACCGGCGCCGCGGACTCGGCGGCGGAAACGGCACCGGCGGTTCGAGCGGCGACTGACGAACCGCCGCACCTCGGGGCGGGTCCGGTCCCGCCCCGGGCCGGGCCGGGCGTCACGGGGGCGCGGGCGAGGAGCGGCGCAGGTGGTCCAGGCGGCGGATGACGGGGGTGGCGGCGGCGCCGTGGAGGACCACGGAGAGCAGGACGGCGAAGGCGACCACCGACCAGAGCTGCCGTGCCTCGTCGGTCACGAGGGCCGTGCCGTGGCCGAGCGCGTACGCGAGGTAGAACAGCGAGCCGATGCCGCGGATGCCGAAGAAGGCGGTGACCACCTTCTCCTTGGGTCCCGCGGCGGCCCCGATCAGGCCGAGCAGGCCCGCGGCCGGCCGGACGACGAGGACGAGGAGGACGGCGACGAGGGCCCCCTGCCAGGTGAGGGCCGGCAGGCCTTCGGTGACGAGGAAGCCGCCCAGGAGGAAGAGCAGGCAGACGGTCAGCAGGCGTTCGATCTGTTCCGTGAACTCGTGGAGCACCTGGTGGTAGCCGTGGCTGCGCTCGGCCGCGCGGAGGGTGCAGGCGGTCACGAAGACGGCGAGGAAGCCGTAGCCGTGGAGCAGTTCGGCCGCTCCGTACGCCAGGAACGTGGCGCCCAGGGCGACGAACCCCTCCATGTGCTCCGACAGCCGCAACGCGTTCGTCCGCGCGCGGAAGAACATCCGGCCGAGCAGCCGGCCGGCGACGAGGCCCACCGCCACTCCGACCGCGATCTTGAGGAGGACGTCGACGAGCAGCCATCGCCCGATCCACTCCGCCGACCAGTCGCCGCCGGCCGCCGCGGCGAGGGCGAGCGCGGCCAGGACGAAGGGGAAGGCCAGCCCATCGTTCAGCCCGGCCTCGGCGGTGAGGGAGAACCGGACCTCGTCCTCGTCGTTCTCCGCGTCCGTGGGCTCGCCGACCCTCACCTCCGCCGCCAGGACGGGATCGGTCGGTGCGAGGACCGCGGCGATGAGCAGGGCGAGCGCGGGGGGCCAGTCGAGCAGGAGCGCGGCGAGCAGCGCCGTCCCGGCGATCGTCAGGGGCAGGCTGAGGCCGAGCAGGCGCCATGGACCGGCCCACGCGCGGCGGCCGAAGGGCCGGTTGAGTGCGAGGCCGGCTCCCATCAGCGACACGATCACGCACAGTTCGGTGGCGTGCTCGACCCAGAGCCGGTCCCGTACCGGATCGACCGTCGGCACGGGCAGCGGCAGCGCCGCCACCAACGCGCCGGCGGCGAGGAAGACGATCGGCATGGACAGGGGCCGTTTGAAGACGAGCCTCGGGACCACGGCGGCACCGAGCGCTCCCAAGCCCATCGCGAGGTAGACGGCGTCGGAGAGGATCACCCCGCCCATCCTGTCCGAAAGGTTCCCGTTCATGCGTGCGACCGGAGCCGAGCCCCGCGAGGTGGGCCGGGGACGGGGCCGCGGTTCCACCGTCCGGCGGTCCGGCGGTCCGGCCGTCCGGCGGTCCGGCGGGTCACTTCTTCGGGTCGTGGCCCCAGTTCATGAGGGAGTACCGCCACCGGGTGTCGGTGACATCGCCGCTCGGGCGCTGCTTGAGGTGGCGGTGGACGTATCCGGTGACCTTGCGCATGTGCGCCAGGTCGTCGTCGCTGAGGTCCGCCTTCCTGGTGTGGAGGAGTTCGACGATGCGGCGGCCGGAGGCGTGGCCCACGCTCTCGCCGCCGTCGCTCTGCCCGACGCTCTGGGACTCGTCGGTCGCCAGCCACTTCTCCAGACTGCCGGCGGTCATGTTGACCGCCTCCCCGAAGGCGGAGACGATCTCGTCCCGGTCGTCGTCCCGCTGCTCCGGGGCCATCAGGAGCTCTTGCCCTTCTTGCGCAGGGCGCCGGGCTTGTGCACGGCGGAGCGTCCGGACTTGTCGCTCTCCACCTCGTACTGCGGGTCCTCCTTCGAGGCGTCGACGGTCCGGCCCGCCGCCTCGGTGCGGCCGGTGATCTTCTTCTTGACCTTGCCCGGCACGGTCTGGCCATGGCTCTTCCACGACACCTTGTCCCCCTTGCCCAGGTCGTCCTTCTTCGTCATCGCGCTCTCCTTCCGGGGCCGCCGACTACCGGCGGCGATCGGCCGTTCCAAGAGGCCAGGGTGCTCCCGTACGGCTCCGTCCGCATGCGAGACGTACGGGAGCGGGGCCCGGCCGAGCGGTCCCTCGCCCGCCGGGGAGCGCGTACCGGCCCTCCGGGGATACGGACCGGTGCGTACCGGCCGGCTGCGCCGCTCGGGCGACCCGCCCCCCTGTCGGCCGCACGGACGCGCCCGGGCCGGCCGTGGCGGCGCGCGGGTGTCAGCCGTTCAGGGAGTTCATCAGCTCGGGCGCGTAGCGGTCGCCGGAGGCGATGCCGCGCGGGGCGACCGCCTCGATGGCCGCGATGTCCCCGGCGGTGATCGTCACCTCGGTGGCGGCGGCGTTCTCCTCCAGGAGACGGCGGCGCTTGGTCCCGGGGATCGGGACCGCTCCCTGGTGCAGCACCCAGGCGAGCGCGAGCTGGGAGGGGGTGACCCCCTTCTCGTCGGCGATGCGGCGCACCTGGTCGACCACGGCGAGGTTGCGGGCGAAGTTCTCGCCCTGGAAGCGCGGGTCGGTGAGGCGGAAGTCGTCGGCGGCGAAGTCGTCGGGCGTGGTGATCGCGCCCGAGAGGAAGCCGCGGCCCAGCGGGGAGTACGCCACGAGGCCGATGCCCAGCTCTTCCAGCGCGGCCCGGACGCCGTCGCCCTCGACGCCCCGCTCGAAGAGGGAGTACTCGCTCTGCACGGCAGTGAGGGGGTGCACGGCGTGGGCCCGCCGGATGGTGGCCGCCGCGGCCTCGCTCAGGCCGAGGTAGCGGACCTTGCCCGCGGTGACGAGCTCCGCCATGGCGCCCACGGTCTCCTCGATGGGGACGTCCGGGTCGACGCGGTGCAGGTAGTACAGGTCGATGTGGTCGGTGCCAAGGTGCCGCAGCGAGCGGTCGGCGGAGCGGTGGACGTACTCCGGCGTGCCGTTCCGGCCGATCATCTCGCCGGCGTCCGTGAACTCGATGCCCGTCTTGGTCGCGACGACCGCCTTCTCCCGGCGGCCGGCCAGCGCCTTGCCGAGAAGTCGCTCGTTGAGGAACGGGCCGTAGCTCTCGGCGGTGTCCAGCAGGGTGATCCCGAGCTCCAGGGCCCGGTCGATCGTGGCGAGGGCCTCGGTCTCGTCGGTGGCTCCGTAGAAGGCGCTCATGCCCATGCAGCCGAGCCCTTCCGCGCCGACCGTCAGACCCTGGGTGCCCAGTGCGCGCTCTTGCATGTCGTCCACTCCGCTCCGTATGTAACTAACTGGATAGTTTGAGCATGCCCGGCCCTCGCCGACTTGTCAATAACTAGATAGTTACTTGGTAGGGTGATCGGCATGGCACGGGATTCCCACGCGACCAAGGCCCGGCTCCTCGACGCGGCTCTGACCGAGTTCGCCACCCACGGCATCGCCGGGGCGCGCGTCGACCGCATCGCCGAGGCCGCCGACGCGAACAAACGGCTCATCTACGTGTACTTCGGCAACAAGGAACAGCTCTTCGACCATGTCATGGAGCGGGCTCTGGCGGCGGGGGCCGAGTCGGTGCCCTTCGACGTCGAGGACCTGCCCGGGTACGCCGGCGCGATCTTCGACCTCCTCAGCGGCCGGCCGGAGCTGATGCGGCTGGTCCTCTGGAAGCAGCTGGAGCGTCCGGCGGCCACGCCGGCGCAGCAAGAGGCGTACGCCGCCAAGGCGCGCGCGCTGGCCGCCGCCCAGCAGGCCGGCCGGGTCGACCCGGCCTTCGAGCCCACCGACATCCTGACCCTGGTCCTGGCCCTGTCGCAGGCCTGGTTCGCGGCCGCGGGCGGCCCCGCGACCGAGCCCGACGGCTCCGCCTGGGACGCGCGGCGCAGGTCGGCGCACCGCGCGGCGGTCGTGGAAGCGGTCGGCCGCCTCACCGCTCCCCCGGCGCCGCCCGGCAGCTGACCGGGACCGCCCGGCCCGCCCGTACCGCGCCGCCCCGTACGGGTCGAGCCGCGGTGACGGCCCGCGGTCGACGGCCGACCGCATGGTCGCGCCCGGCCGTCGGCCGTCACCGCCGGAGGCTGAGCACGAGGTCCCGGGGCAGGCCGTGGGTGTCGTGGAGGTAGTGGAAGTCCTCCTCGTCCAGCGGGCCGCGGAACCGCGGCCGGCCGAGGACCTGCCGTCCCCGTTCCAGGAGCCGGGTGAACCGGCGCTCCTCTTCCAGGAGCATCCGACGCACGTGCGTCGGATCCCCCTCCTGGCGGAAGCGGTCCAGGGTGTGCCGGATCGGTTCGAGCGGCAGGTCTCCGAGACTCCGCGTCGGGTCGTCCCGCCACAGCACGGTGAGCACCCGTCGCACGAGACGGCGCAGCACGTACCCCCTGCCGGTGGGGGCCGGGCGCACCCCGTCGCCGATCACCAAGACGGCCGAGCGGAGATGGTCGCAGACCACCCGGTGCGAGGGTTCGTCCAGCGGCCACAGGGACGTGAGGGCGGTGCGCCACGGGGCGAAGACGTCGCTCTCGTACACCGACGACGTGCCCTGCAGGAGCGAGGCCAGCCGTTCGAGGCCGAGTCCGGTGTCGACGTTGCGCTGGGGCAGCGGTACGAGGGAACCGTCGGCGAGTCGGCGGTGGCGCATCATCACGTGGTTCCACACCTCCACCCAGCGGTCGTCCCCGGTGGGCGTCGAGTGGGGCGGGGGCGGCGTGTCGCCGCTCCACAGGAAGATCTCCGAGTCGGGTCCGCAGGGGCCGGTCGGCCCGTTGGACCACCAGTTGTCCTCCACGGTGAGCTCGACGGGGATTCCGCGGTCCTGCCACAGTTCGAGGGAGGCGGTGTCCGGTCCCGTCCGCTCGTCCCCGCCGAAGACCGTGGCGTGCAGCAGCCCGGGATCGATGCCCAGCCCTTCCGTGAGCAGGCCGTGGGCCCAGTCGAGACTTCGCGGCCCTTCGTAGTCGCCGAGCGACCAGGTGCCGAGCATCTCGAAGACCGTGAGGTGGGTGGGGTCGCCCACCTCCTCCAGGTCCGTCGTCCGCAGACAGCGCTGTACGTTGACCAGCCGCCTGCCCAAGGGGTGGGGCCGGCCTTCGAAGTGGGGCGTCAGCGGATGCATGCCGGAGGTGGTGAACAGCACGGGATCGCCGGGCGGGGGCAGCAGCGTCGAGCCGGTGATCTGGTGGTGGCCGCGCTCCTCGAAGTACTCGACGAACGTGCGGACGATCTGGTCCGTGTGCATGAAGTGGCTCCTTCGCTTCGGGGCGGGAAGGCGCCGGGAAACGGTACGGAGCGGAAGTCGTCGGAGCGGAGCGGAATCGCCACGCGACCACCGGCGGACCGTTTTCCGGTCGCCGGTGGAGAGGGAACGTCAGGCGGCGGCCGGCGAGCTGGTCGCTCGCGCGGTCGCGGTGGTGGTTCGGCCGATGACGTTCATACGAACGAGGCTAGCGGGTCCGGCCCCCGCGGGCACCCGAATTCCGGCGCGGCCCGCGCGACGGCCACGCGGGGGGGGCGGTCGGCCCGGGCGTCGCATCTCCATCGGGGGGAGGGGCGGGGAGTCGGGCAGCGAAGCGCCTGCACGCGGGGCGAGGCGAGCCAGGCTCGGTCGTCGAAGCCCCCTCACGCGTCGCGCGGCGGGTTGGGCCTCGGGCGTCGAATCCCCTTCGCGCGCGGCGGGCCGGGGCTGGCAGGGTGTCCGTCATGAGTCCCGCGCGCCCCGAACCGACTCGTCACCACGACCACGGCACGTGGCTCGTCCAGTTCACCGACCGCGTGCTCGTGGTCTGCCCGCGGTGCGGCGGACGCGCGCTCGTCGCGCCCCTGCCCCACCTCGCGCCGCCGAAGTACTTCAGCGCCCTGCTGTTCCGGCCCCGCCGCCTCACCTGCACCGGCTGCGGCGCGGTCGCCGAGTGGACGGCCGGACAGCGGGGCCGCGGCCTGGTGGGGGCGGTGCCGGGCGGCACCGAAGACCCCTTCTTCCGACGCCCGTTGTGGCTGCAGACCCGCTGCGCGGGGCGGATCCTGTGGGCCTACGACGCACGGCACGTCGACGCCCTCACCGACTATGTGGGCGCCCGGCTGCGCGAGCGGCACGCCTCCCCGACGATGGCGATGTTCGCCCGGCTGCCCGGCTGGATGAAGTCGGCGGCCCGCCGTGACGAGGTCCTGGCCGGCCTGGCCTCCCTCCGCGCCCTCGCCGACCGCTCCTCCCCCGCCGACCGCCCGGCGATCGCCCACGAACGCGGCGACCGCCCCCGCCACCACGGCAGCCTGTTCTTCGGCGACCCTACCTAGTGCCGTATCAAGCAACGTTCGCCCAGTTGTGACGCGCCGTCCGGATGGAGCTCCGGGCGGCGCGTTGTGCGTCATGCTTTTCAGGGGGCTGAGCGTGTGCGGGTCCGCGGGATCGATGACGGCGAGGGTCAGCGGCTGCTGCGGATCGTCCGCCGAGGCACCGAATCCGTGGTGACCTGGCGCCGAGCCCAGATGGTGCTCTTATCGGCCCAGGGCATGGACGTGACCAAGGTTGCCAAGGTGACGTTCACCAGCCCGGACCGGGTCCGGGACGTGATCCACAACTTCAACGCCGACGGCTTCACCTCGCCCTACCCGAAGTACAAGGACAGCCGGCCGAAGACGTTCACCTTGCCCGAGCGGCGTGAGATCAAGAAGGTCGCCAAGTTCAGGCCGGTCGAGCACGCCTGCCGTTCTCGACCTGGAGCCTGGTCAAACTGGCCGACTTCCTGATCGCCGAGGGGGTGGTCGACCACATCAGCCACGAGGGCCTGCGCATCCTGCTCCACGAGGAAGGCGTCACTTTTCAACGCCTGAAGACCTGGAAGACCTCCCGCGACCCCGACTACGCGGTCAAGAAGGCGCGCGTCGAGCACCTTTACGCCCTCGCCGACGGCGAGGTCATACCCGAGGAGAGCGAGCCAGAGGTCGTCTTCTGCATGGACGAGTTCGTCCCCCTCAATCTCCAACCCCACCCCGGCCGCCAGCGGACCGGACGCGGCGGCAAGCACAAGGACACCGACCGCGAACCGCGCCGCCGGGCGACCTACACCCGCCCGCACGGCGTCCGCCACCTGTTCGCTGCCTACGACCTGTGCAAAGACCAGCTCTATGGCCACATCAAGAAGACCAAGAACCGCTCCAAGTTCCTGGAGTTCTGCCGCTACCTGCGCTCCCTCCACCCCGTTGGCAAGCGCATCGCGATCATCTGCGACAACTTTTCCCCGCACCTGACCACCAAACGCTCCCGCCGCGTCGCCGACTGGGCCGAGGCCAACAACGTCGAGATCGCCTACACCCCGACCAACAGTTCCTGGCTCAACCGCATCGAGGCTCAGTTCATCGCCCTGCGTTACTTCGCCCTCGATGGCACCGACCACCCCACCCACAAGGCCCAGGGCAGCATGATCCGCCGCTACATCATCTGGCAGAACAAGAACGCCGCCGACAAGCGTCTCAAAGCCCTCGTGAGTAGGGCTAACGCAGCATGACCTGCAGCGGCAACGGCAGCGGCCGCGGCAGCGGCGCGGGCGACGGGCGACGGGCGACGGGCGACGTCACCACAAGTGAAGGAAGCTCCGGACATCGTCATAGCCGTCGAGGGCCCGACCATCCACATCCGACGGATCCGCCTCGGCCCGCGCCGCCAGCGACTCCGCCAGGGCACAGGCCTCATCGCTGAGATGCCCAAAGCGTCGAGCGGCATGGCCCAGGCACAGCCCAGCCAGCCCGAGCAGCGGACTACCCGACACAGCCCGCGTCCCGACCTGCACGCACCAGTGCTCAACGAACCCCGCGTCGTCGTCGTTCAACGCGGTGCCGACCAGGACTCCCGCCGCCTCGCCCTCTGCTGAGCGGTCACGCAGAGCCCGCTCCAACGTCTCGACCACTACCCCGTGAGGCAGCGCGGGAGGGTTCTCGAAGCTCAGATGAGAATGCATCCCGCGAGACTACGCGGACCGTATCCAACGGCTCCATGCCGCGGGCCCGTCCGGCAGGACGGGGCGAACGTTGCTTGATGCGGCACTAGGTCATGTCTGGCAAATGCTTATTCGGTGGGTTCGCGAAGCCAGAGGACAAGGGAGGCCAGGACGACGGTAGACGGTCTTGTCTAAGGCAGGTGTTCTGCCGTCCAGGGCTCCGCGGCGTCGGCGGTTGGCCGCCTGGTCGGGGCGTTCGGAGATCGTGGCGGTGATGCCCCGGCTCCGCAGCATGTGGCGGTTCGCCCGGCTCGGACAGTCCTTGTCGTCACTGACCCGCACATGCTCCAGCAGCGTCGCCCCGGTCCTGTCCGCTCCCAGCGGGCAAACCGCTCGTAGACCGTCTGCCACGGCCCGTACCGCTCCGGCAGATCACCGCACGGCGCCCCGGTCCGCCGCCGCCACAGCGCACCGTTGGTGCCCCTGGGCGATGGTCACGCCACGGACGACCACGCCCGTCCATCCGCTGCAGCAGAGGCTCGATCCGTTCCCCCCGCCTCGGCCGTCAACTCGCCTCGGCCCGCCACGGGGTCAATGATCCGACGCCTCGCGATCCGACCTGCGAGCGGTGGTTTCCACGAACCGGCTTAGCCGATAGGCGCTCTGCTCCACTGGACGTCGGCACAGCGTGTCAATCCGGATGAGCGATTCGTCGATCCCCTCCTCCCGAAGGCGCCGCAGGTGCGCACGCAACTCTGCCTGGTCCTTCGTCTCAAGAACTACTTCCCACTGTCCGGCGTCCGGCGCAGTACGAGTAGCCGGCCGCTGCCTCCCCGCCTCTTGCCGCCTCTTCCTCTTCCCCTGTCCTGGCATCGACCCAGAATCGCTGGCCGACGCCGCCACAGCAAGAACATTGCGCCGAGCACCACGTCTACGTTCGGTGATCATTTGTCGGACACGACCTCGGGGGCGTTTCGTCCCGCCCGGGACTTCGGGTGTCACCGGTACCGCCTACGATGACCGCCCATGAGTACGAGTGAGGACGGAAGACCACTGGTCGACGGGCGGTTCCAGTTGATCTCCCGGCTGGGCAGCGGCGGCATGGGGACCGTCTGGCGAGCGCGCGACGTCGCCCTGCACCGCGATGTCGCCCTGAAGGAAGTCCGTCCGCCCGATCCGGCGGTCGAGGAGGCCAACCCGGGACTCGCCGCGCAGATGCGCGAGCGTGCCGTCCGTGAGGCCCGTGCGCTGGCGCGTCTCTCCAATCCGCACGTGGTGACGATCCACCACATCGTCGAGCCGTCCGACGGCGCGCATCCGTGGATCGTGATGGAGCTCGTCGAGGGCCGGTCGGTGTACGAGCGGCTGGCCGAGGGGCCGATGCCCGTCCCCGAGGTCGTCACGCTCGGCCGGCAGGTCCTCTCCGCCCTGCGCTCCGCGCACTCCGCCGGGATCCAGCACCGCGACGTGAAACCGGCCAACGTCCTCCTCCGTACCGACGGCAGCGCCGTCCTCACGGACTTCGGCATCGCGGTCCTCAGCGAGTCGACGTCGCGGCTCACCTCCACCGGCGACCTGATCGGCTCGCCCGAGTTCATCGCTCCCGAGCGGGTGCGGGGCGAGGAGGGGAACCCGGCCTCCGACCTGTGGTCGCTGGGCATGCTGCTGTACGTCGCGGCCGAGGGCCATCACCCGCTGCGCCGCTCCACCAGTCTGGCGACGGTGGTCGCCGTTTTGGACGACCCGATCCCCCCGCCGGTGCGGTCCGGCGCCCTGGGGCCCGTACTCGATCGTCTGCTGGTCCGCGATCCCGCCCAGCGCCCGGACGCCGCGGAGTTGGACCGGCTCCTGGCAGAGGCCGAGTCCGGGACCGGTAGCGGAGGACGGCAGTCCGCGAGTGTGCCCCCGGCCGAGACTCCCCCGGGGCCTCCGGGCACGCCCGCCCCCGCCGGCCCCTTCGGCGCCCCGTACGCCCACCCCGCCTACGCCGCCTCCGCGCCCCAGTCCTGGGGCACACCGACCGCCCCCTCCTCCGTCGCCGCGCCCGCCGACGGCTTCGGCCACCCCCTGCCTTTCCCCACCCCCTCGCCCTCCACCCCACCGGCGCGGTCCGGCCGACGCGGCGCCGTGATCGCCGTCTCCCTCGCGCTGGCGACCGCCGCCGTGATCATCGGCGCCGTGAAGCTGATCCCGGACGGCGGCGCCGGCTCCGGCGCGAAGGGCGGCGCGACGCCCAGCCGGTCGAGCACGGAGACGAGCCGGGCGGCGACTGCCGGGAGCGGGTCCGGAGGCGGCAGCGGCGCCGACGCGGACTCCGACACCGCGGCGCCCCGGGGCAGCCTCCTCACCCCGGCCAACACGCGTGCCGTCATCGAGGCGTTCCGCGAGGCCGGCGGCAGCACCACGATGAAGGAGCTGACGATCTACGAGGAGTACGCCCTCGCGGGCATCATGACCAAGCCCGGAGCGAAGACGTACGACGCGTACGAGTACCGCAACGGCGTCGCCCGCAAGACCGGCCCCGGCGGCACGATCGGCGCGACGGACGAGCAGCCCTTCGACGTCTCCACCCTGCCGTGGGACACGCTTCCGACGCTGATCAAGCGGGGAGAGCGCGATCTGAAGGTCGAGAACCCGACCATGCGCTACGTCATCGCCGACCGTTGGACCTTCAACGACGACCGCCCGACGCTGCGCTTCTACCTCATCAACGAGTACAACGCGGTCGGTTACCTGGCCGCCGACACCGCCGGCAAGGTCGTGTCGAGCCACCCGGCCTCCTGATCACCGGAGCGTTCCGGCCCCGGGTCGCCCGGGGCCGGGACGCGCCGGGTCGCTCAGGGCCTGTCGTTCAGTTCGGCGACGATCGACGCCGGGGTGTGGCCACTGGTGTCCGACACCTTGTGGAAGTCCAGGGAGACGAAGTTCGGGTCACGGCCTCCGGCCGCCGGACGGCACTGTTGCGCGATGCGGTCCCGCAGCTTGGAGCCGTTGTCCAGGGCCGCGTTGATCAGGGTCGGGACGTTGCGCTGGTGGCTCATCGTGAACAGGCGCCGGAAGCCGGGCTCCTGGCGGTTCAGCGGCACGTCGGGCCAGCGGGTGACGCAGGAGACGTCGTTGCCCAGGTCGCCGAGGCTCCAGAAATTGCTCACGGTCCATGAGCGGTCGTACATCACGCCGAGGTGCTCGCGGTCGCCCTCGCTGGAGAAGATCAGCAGGCGCTTTCCGCTCGCGACGAGATCGGTCATCTTGGGCCAGCCCTGCTGCCTGACGTTCCACTCGTCCGGCTTGAAGAGCAGCGGTGACAGGCCCCGCACCTTTTCGAGGGAACGGCCGAGCCGGTCGGCGCTGACGTAGTCCTCGAGGAAGAGGGAGACGACTTCCTGGGGGTGGGCGTTCAGGAAGTCGACGACGGTCTGCACCGTGCCGTGGAAGGACTGGCGGGGCAGGGCGTACGTGACGCCGGCGAAGGTCTTGCACTCGCCGTGGCAGAGGTAGACGTCGCTGGGGTAGCAGTCGCTGCCGAAGCTGATGACGCACAGCCAGGTGCTGCGCTCGTACCAGTGCGTGTCCAGGCTCAGCCCGCGCACGCCGTTGTCCAGCTGGTGGCGCACCGACTCGGACTGGGCCACCGACGTCCAGCGGGAGTCCTCGTAGTTGGCGAAGGCGTTGTGCGTGGCCAGGAAGGACACCTCGTCGAGGCGCTGGTCGCCCCAGCGTGCCCGGGCCCCCTCCACCGTGCCCGCCGGGACGGCGGCGCCGGTGACGGTTCCGGCGTTGGCGCCCGCCGGGACGGCGGCGCCGGTGACGGTTCCGGCGTTCCCGGTGCCGGGACCGGGCGGGGCCGCGGAGGCCACACCACCCACCGTACCGAGGAGCGCCACCAGCAGGAGGACCACGAGGGAGCGCCGGCCGGAGCGGCGCAGACGGGCGGCGCGGGCGTTCCCCGGGCCGGGGCGAGGCGCGCGGGAACGACGGCCGCTCACGCTTGATCGAAGCGTGCTCATGTCAATCATGTCGCGGAGAGTAGCGCGTCGATCGGCGACTCGTCCCCCTCCGCGCACTTTCCACCGGAACCGGCAGTCGCCCAGGAGGATTTCGGGTACGCCCCGTCAACACGGCAGCCCTTGACCTTCCCTCGCCCCCGCGCCACGCCGGGCCGACGGTCTCCGCTCAGAAAGTGGCTACCGACTGGTAGCCCTTTCGTCGCCTACCGTCCAGTATTAGCCGCGAGCATGTCAACCACCCACACCGGTCGACTACTTGGGAGACCCCCATGCCCGCCACCCCCCTCCGCAGACGCGTCACCGCCGGCGCCACCGCGTCCGTCGCCGTGACCGCCCTCCTCGTCCTCGGCCCGGCGCCCACCGCCTCCGCCGCCGAGACGCACACGACCGTTTCGTCGGCCGCCCTCGGCGGCGTGGACTACGACACCTGGCGCCGTGACGTGGCGGCCGTCGTCGCCGAGGCCCGGCCGTACATCCAGGCGCGCTCCGAGGACGCCGACGAGGAGAAGCAGGCGATCGTCCTCGACATCGACAACTCCTCGCTGGAGACGGACTTCCACCCCTTCTGGGAGCTGCCCACCCCGGCCATCCCGGACGTCCGCACCCTGGTCCGCGACGCCCACGACCGTGGGGTGGCGGTCTTCTTCGTCACCGCTCGTCCGGGGATCATCTACTCCCTCACGGACTGGAACCTGAAGCAGGCCGGTTACCCGGTGAACGGGCTGTACGTGCGCTCCCTGCCCGACCTCTTCGGGCAGGTCAGCACGTACAAGACGGCGAAGCGCGCGGAGATCGAGGCCAAGGGCTACACGATCATCGCCAACATCGGGAACAACACGTCCGACCTCGTCGGCGGCCACGCCGAGCGCACCTTCAAGCTGCCGGACTACGGCGGCAAGCTCTCCTGACGCCCACGGCTCAGGGTGCGGGGCGCCGAGGCCATCGGCGCCCCGCACCGGGCGGCGGAGCCGCACGGCTCAGGCCGCTTCGGTGACCGGCACCCCCTGCGGCTCGGTCGCGCGCCCGGGACGGCGGAGTCCGCGTCCCGCCATACGACAGCCCACACAGTCCGCGTGGCCCTGCGCGGCCGTCCGGTCCTTCACGCGCCACGCCTGTCCGGCGGGCGGACGCGGGCCGCTCGCCTTGCCCCAGCCGCTCAGGTGGAGCGCCCAGGTGACGAGGGCGGCGAGGGCGACCACGCCGAGCCCGAGCCAGACGCCCGGCACCCACGCGGCCGTCATCGCGACGCCGGAGACGGTGAACCCGACGACGGCGAGGCAGGTCCCCGTCCATCCGGCGACGGTATGACCGAGGTCGTGGTCGCCGTGCATGCCGCTCATAGATCTCCTCAAGCCGACTCTGTCTGTATCTTCACCACGGAAGCAGGATCTTTTATCTCACGAGCTAAGTAACTTAGATGCTAAGGAGAATCTCCGTGAAGGGCAAGCCGCGCCCCGAGGCGACACCGCAGGAGGCGCTGGACGCCATGGACCGGATGGTCTCGCTCGCTCTCGTCTCCCAGCACGACATCGCGCAGCGGCTGGGCCTCAACGTGACCGACCTGACCTGTCTCGGGCACATCATCGGCGCCGGGGACCAACACCTGAACGCGGGCGATCTGGCCGAGCGGGCCAACATCACGACCGGCGCCGTCACGGGCGTGCTCAACCGCCTCGAACGCGCGGGGTACGTGCACCGGCAGCCCCACCCGGACGACCGCCGCCGCGTCCGCGTCGTACTCGACGCCTCGGCGGCCGAGCGGGTCTTCCGCGTGTACGGCCCGCACTACGAGCGGCTGGGCGCCCTCTTCGCCGACTACACCCCCGCCGAGACCGCGGTCCTGACCGACTGGTTCGTCCGCGCACGGGCCGCGATGCAGCTCTCCCTCGACGAGATCAGAGGGCAGTGACCGAGGGCCGACCGTGTCGAATCCAGGGCCGTCCGAAGGGCCGGAGAGGCGCCTTCCGTTGTGCCGGGGACGGAGCGGGTAAGGGCAAGTGATCACACCCGCGGGAGAAGAAGAGGGGCCGTTCCGCTCATGCGCATCGATCTGACAGGACGTACCGCGCTGGTCACCGGATCCACCCAGGGCATCGGCGCCGCCATCGCCACCGGCCTCGCCCGGGCCGGGGCCCGGGTCGGGGTCAACGGGCGGACGCGGGAGCGCGTGGAAGAGGCGGTGGAGGCCATCCATCGCACCGCCCAGGGGCCCAAGCCGGTCGCGGTGGTCGCCGACGTGACGACCGAGGACGGCGCGCGCCTGGCCGCCGAGGCCCTGCCGCAGGTGGACATCCTGGTGAACAGCCTCGGCATCTTCGGACCGGCCGACCCCCTCGACATCAGCGACGACGAGTGGCGCCGCTACTTCGAGGTCAACGTCCTGGCCGCGGTGCGGCTGATCCGCCGCTACCTCCCCGGCATGAGCGAGCGCGGATGGGGCCGGATCCAGAACATCGCCAGCGACTCGGCGGTGGTCATCCCGGCCGAGATGATCCACTACGGGATGTCGAAGACCGCGCTCCTGGCCGTCACGCGCGGCTTCGCCAAGCAGGCGGCCGGCACGGGCGTCACCGTCAACTCGGTCATCGCGGGCCCGACGCACACCGGCGGGGTCGAGGACTTCGTGTACGAACTGGTCGACCGGAATCTGCCGTGGGACGAGGCGCAGCGCGCCTTCATGCGCGAGCACCGGCCGCAGTCGTTGCTCCAGCGGCTGATCGAGCCCGAGGAGATCGCCCACATGGTCGTCTACCTCGCCTCCGACCAGGCGTCCGCCACGACCGGCGGCGCGCTGCGGGTGGACGGCGGGTACGTGGACTCGATCCTGCCCTGAGCGGGACACGGCCGTCCGGACGGGGATGTGTGCCACCTGCGGGTGAAGCCCGCGCCGAAGATCGGCGCGGGCGCGGTGCGTGCGGCGACACTGGACCGCAGCACCCGATGAGCGCATCGTCAGGGAAGGCGGACGTCATGCCGAACGGCACTGTTCTCCTGCCGCAGGTCTGACACGCGTGCGGAGGAGGCGTGTTCGTCCAGCAGTCGTTCAGGGGGGCTCATGGCAGCACCGCGCGCGTCCCGTACCCGGTCGCGTCTCCGGTACGGGTTCGACAATCTCATGGCCTACGGCACTCCCGCGCTCATCGGCTGGCTCTCGCTGGTGTGCCTGGCGATCGTCGTCCCGACGAGTGTGGTCCTCGTCTGGGCGGACCGCGCCGCGCCGCCCACCTTCTCCGGCCGCCTGGCGGCCGTGTGGCAGAACGTCGGCCGCACGCTGCGGCTGGGCGGCGAAGTCGGGCCTCCTCTCTACGTCCTGACGTCCGTACTGCTGGCGCTCGTGACCCTGCTGTTCGTGTCGGCGCTGGTCGGTCTGATCACCACGGGCCTCAGCGAGCGCCTCCTCGCCCTGCGGCTGGGCCGGTCGGTGGTGCTGGAGGAGCGGCACACGGTGCTGCTCGGCTGGTCCGACCAGGTGTTCCCGGTGGTCACGGAGCTGGTGGCGGCCAACGCCAACCGACGTCGGGCGGCGGTCGCCGTCCTCGCCGACAAGGACAAGGCCGAGATGGACGCCGAGATCGCCGGCCATGTCCCGGACAGCGGGACCACGCGTGTCATCTGTCGCAGCGGCCCCACCACCGACCCGACGGTCGTCGCGCTGGTGAGCCCGGACACGGCGAGGGCGGTCCTGGTGCTGCCGCCCGGCGGACGGAACGGCGACGCCCACGTCGTCAAGACGCTCCTCGCCCTCGACGCGATCGGCCCGGGCTCCGCGGACCGCGTCGTCGTCGCGGCGGTACGCGATCCCCGGCACCACCCGGCCGCCACCCTCGCGGCAGGCCGGCACGGGCACGTCCTCAGCATCGACGACATCGTCGCCCGGCTGCTCGTCCAGACCTCCCGCCAGCCCGGGCTCTCCCTCGTCTACCAGGAGCTGCTCGACTTCGCGGGCGCCGAGTTCTACGTCGTACCGGCGGGCGCGCTCGCAGGTCGCCCCTTCGGCGAGGCGCTCGCCGCCTTCGCCACCTCCTCGGTGGTGGGCCTCGTCCACGCCGACCGGGGCATCGGCCTCAACCCGCATCCGGACACCCGGATCGGCGAGGGTGACCGCCTCATCGTCATCACCGAGGACGACGACACCGCTCGGCTCCCCGACGGCGCCGTCCCGTCCCAGGCCGTGCCGGCCTCCCGCACCACCCCGGGCGCCGCCGTCATCCCCGAGGCCCGAGCCGGGGCGGAAGGCGACATGCGGGCCGGAAGTGACGTGGGGGCCGGAGGCGACATGCGGGCCGGAAGTGACGTGGGGGCCGGAGGCGACGTGCAGGCGGGGGGCGCAGCCGAGGACGGTGCCCTGAGGTCGGTCGGCGTCGCCGCGCCCACCAGGGCCCCCGCCCCGACCGCGCCCGTCGCCCACCAGGCCCCTGCGGCTCCCGTCCCACAGGTCGCACCCGCCGCATCCTTCGACGAGGCCGCCGTCGTCACGGTACGGGCCCGTGCCCGGGCGGCCGAGCGGTTGCTGCTCCTCGGCTGGAACCGCCGGGCCCCGCTGATCATCGAGCAGCTCGACCAGTACGTACGTCCCGGATCCACCCTCGACGTCGTGGCCCTCGGCGACGAGGCCACGCTCCGGGGGGTGGGCGCCGCCGGCGGACAGCTCACGCGTCTGCTGGTGCGTCACCACGGCGGCGACATCACCGAGCAGGCGACGCTGGCCGGGCTGGACGTCCCGTCGTACGACAGCGTCATGGTCATCGGGGACGAGAGCGGGCCCGCGACGGAGGAGGCGGAGACGGACGACCGGACGCTGGTGACGCTGCTGCACCTGCGGGCGATCGAGGAGTCCGCCCGGCGGGAGCTGCCCGTCATCACGGAGATGACCGACGACCGCAATCGCGTGCTCGCACCGGTGCGGGAAGGTGCCGACTTCATCGTCAGCGGGCGGCTGATCAGCCTGCTGATGACGCAGATCGCGGAGAACCGGCATCTGGCGGCCCTCTTCGACGAGTTGTTCAGCGCGGACGGCAGCGAGATCCACCTCAAGCCCGCCACGGACTACGTCCTGCCGGACCGGGAGGTCACCTTCGCCACCGTCGTCGAATCCGCGCGCCGTCGACACGAATGCGCCATCGGATACCGCCTGCGCGCCGAGGCCTCGACCGGGCCGGCCTACGGCGTCCGGGTCAACCCGGACAAGAGGGAGAGGGTGCGGTTCGGGCCGGACGACTGCGTGATCGTCGTCGCGGAAAGCTGACCGCCGCTCCCGCACACCCCCGCCCCTCCCGAGAACCGCGCGGGAGGGGCGGAGGCGCGAAGAGGCGGCGGGGCTTTTCTCAGGGCGTGCGAATGGGCGCTTGCCGGGGGTCAGGTGCAGGGGGTGCGTACGCCGCCGGTCTCGTCGCCCTTCAGGTAGATACCGCTGACGTAGCCGACCCCGCCGGCGTTCAGGGGCAGTCGTACCCACTTGTCGTTGGTGACGCCCTCGGCGGTGACCTTCTGCCCGACGATCCAGCAGTGTGCCGGGTAGGACTGGTTCGGGTACACCTTGCTGACGGCGTTGCAGGTGGTGGAGGCACAGGACCGGACGTTCGCCTCGGCCCACGCCGTCACCGTCGTGTCGCCCCCACCGCCACCGTCCGGCATGAACGTCACGTCCACCCAGTCGTTGTCCGACATGCCGAGGCCGTCCCAGAAGGTGCCGTCGGCGACATCGATGCCCGCGGGGTTGGCGACCCGGCGGCCGAACTCGTCGAGCCCGCCGTTGTAGCCGTTGAGGTAGGCCGCCTGGGACTCGGGGGTGCCCTGCGGCAGGTCGCGCCACATCTCCCGCTGCGACGACGGGTTCCAGTAGTCGTCCTTGGTGTTCCACGGGCCGACGTCCCACACGGGCGCGGTCTCGCAGCGGCCCTTGTAGCACAGCCGCACCTGGTATTCGTTCCCGCCGTTGCTCGCCAGCATGCGGCGCGAGGGCAGGGCCACGAAGTGGTCGCGCGGCTTGATCACGTGGCCGTTGGCGGTGGTGTGGCCGACCAGGCCCTCGCGGGTGGCGAACAGCCGGAAGGTGGGGCCGGAGGCGGCCGCCGCCTTGCCGTTCTCCGGGGCCTGCTGCGGCGCGGGCTGCTCGGCGGCGGCGCGGACGGTGACGGCGGACACGGTCGGCGCCAGACCGCCCGGGACGCCGAGGAGCGTGAGCCGGACCTGGAGCAGGGTGACCGCCCGGGGCAGCCGTACCGCACCGGCGCGGTCCGTGGCTCTCCACTGCGACCACGCGTCGGGGCGGTCGCCGCCGCGCACCTCCGTCAGCACCTGGGTGCCGACGGGGACGTGCGCCGAGGTCTGCACGGTGAACGCCGTCAGCGGGCCGCCGAGGTCGGTGCCGGGGGAGGTGTAGACGGCGTGGGAGTGGGCGGGGGCCGACGCGGTGCGGCGCGTTCCGTCCTCGACGGTGATCCCGCCCTGACGGCGGGCGATGTTGCTCCCGTCGGCCTTCGGCCCCGCCAGGTCGATGCGCCAGCTGCCGTGCGCCTTCCCGGCGCCCGCGCGGCCCGGCGCTCCGTCGGAGACGCCGACCGGCTGCCCGTCGGCCGTCTTTCCGTCGGCCAAGGGCCGGACGGCGCCCTGGGTACCCTCTGCGGCGACCGCGGCGGGAGCCGTCAGGCCCACCAGGAAGAGCAGCAGACAGAGGATTCGTGTCCACCGGGGCGTCGTACGCCTCCGGGAACGCGCGGATGTGACATGCACGGGATTCCCCCTTGATGACTACGGAACGAGAGCCGGCGAAGCGGCCGTTCCAGGGTTTACCGCAGGCTCCCGGCGGAGTCATTCCGCAAACTTACGGATGCCCTCCCGGCCCCCGGCGCGTCTAGGGTCCGTGGCGTCCGGCCGGGCGCCCCGCAACAGGCGGGGGCCGCCGCACCGGATCCCGCGGCTCGTCACGAGCCGGTACTCCAGGGAGGAACCTCACGTGCGACTTGGTCTGCGCGGCATGAATCCGCGGGCGGCCCTGCTGGCCGCGGCGGCCCTGCTGCTGCCCCTGGCGGTGGCCGCACCCGGCCACGCGGCGACGAAGAGCCCCGCCGGCGCCACCGCCTACGCCGGCTCCTGCCCGGCCGCGGGCGTGGTCACCCAGGGCTACAGCGGCAGCCACGACGGTGTCGACATCGCGAGCTCACTCGGCACCCCGATCCACGCCGTCGGCCCCGGCGAGGTCATCAACTCCGGCCCCGCACAGGGCTACGGCCAGTGGATCCGCATCCTGCACCCGGACGGCACCGTCACCGAGTACGGCCACATGTACCAGCGTGACGTGTCCGTCGGCCAGCAGGTGTCCGCGGGGCAGCGCATCGCGCTCATGGGCTCGGAGGGCGACTCCACCGGCGTCCACCTGCACCTGCGGGTGCGCGTCGGGACCTCCACCTCGGTCCGCGGCATCGACCCGGTCCCCTACCTGCGCGACCGCGGGGTGGGCCTGCCGTGCACGCCCGGTGGCGGCGGCGGCGGTTCCTCGGTGACGGCGTGGGCCGAGGCGAACGTCCGGTCCTGTGCCTCCACCACCTGCAACGCCGTCAGCAAGGTGTACCCGAACCAGTCCTACCCGGCACACTGCTGGATCGTCGGGCAGAAGGTCACCGCCGAGGGCGTCACCAACGACAAGTGGGTACGACTGCCCCTGAACGCCGGCGGGGTCGGCTACGTCAGCGGTATCTACCTGAAGGGCGACGAGACCGGCGGCGTACGCACCCCCTGCGCGTGACACGACACCCGCACCGCCGGGCATCGGGCGCCGCCGGGTCACGGTGACCGTGACCCGGCGGTGCCCGCACGCGTACGCCAGCGCCCGGATCCGGCCGGTCCCGCACGGCCCGGTGGGGCGAGGCGGGGCCGGTTTCCGGCCGCCGTCAGGCCGCCGGGCAGGCCGGGACCGTCGGGCGGCTCTCGGTCCGTACCTCGGGAAGCCAGGCCGTCGCCGGCGTGGCCGCCGGCTTCTGCTCCGCCGTCGGCAGCCGGACCCGGTACCACCGGGACGACTTCGTGCCGACCTCGTCGGTGACGGGGATGCCGTGCGCCAGAGCGCACTCGACGGTGAGCACGTCCCCGTGCCACACCCGGGTCCGTACGACGTTGTCCATGACGTACGGCGCCGTGGGGTCGATGGCCAGGCCCAGGCTGCACAGCGGGTCCCGGTCCGTGCGCTCCCGGCACGCTTCGTCCACGTTGAACACCGTCAGCCGGGCGGGCGGAGCCGCCCGCCGCGGGTCGCCCTCGGCGCCGCCCCACTGCCACCAGGCGATGCCGGCCGCGCCGCCCAGGGCGACCACGGCGCTGACGGCCAGCGCCGCGCCCCGCTTGCCGCCCCGCTGTGCGGCGGCGGGCGGGCCGCCTCCGCGCCCGGCGGCCCGGATGCGTTCCAGCAGACTCGCCGCGGTGTGCGCCGACCGCTCGGCGTGGCCCGGGAGCAGACAGTCGGACGCCATGGCCCGCCAGAACTCGGGCACCGCCACATGGAGCCGCAGCGGCGCCCTGCCCTCGGCGTACTCCTGGACGGCTGCCCCCCGGGAGTTCGGGGTGGCTCCCGGGAAGGGCGAGGTCCCACCGGTGAACACCTGGTGGATCATCACGCCGAACGCCCACACGTCGGCGCTGGGCCGTACCTGCACGCCCCGTTCACCCAAGGGCGCCCGCCAGCGCTCGGGCGGCAGATAGTCCGGGGAACCCAGCGGCGGGATGTAGCCGTGGGTCCCGCGCGTCCCCTCCAGTTCGACGGTGAGGCCGAAGTCGGAGAGCCGCACCGCACCGTCGGCCATGACCAGGACGTTGTCCGGTTTCAGGTCCCCGTGCACCCAGCCCAGTTCGTGCAGATGGGCCAGCCCCTCGCAGATCTCGGACAGCACGCGCTCCGCCTCGGCCAGCGGCTTGCCGTCCGCCGCGTCCAGGAGGTCCTGGAGGCTGCTCTCGGCCCGCTCCATGACGAGCACCACGGCGCCGTCGAGCCCGGGCAGGTCGGGTTCGTCGAGCACAGCGGAGTCCAGCAGCCGCATCAGGCGGGGGTGCTGCGCGCGGCGGCCGAACTCGATCTCGCGCCGGGCGGTCTCCGCCAGCCGCGCGGCCTGGCGGGGGGCCAGCCCCGAGGTGGGCAGGAACTTCAGCGCGACGAGCCGCCCCGCCTCGGGAACCGCCTCGGGAACCTCGTCGGGCTCCTCCACCTCTCCTGCCTCCCGGTCCCCTCCCGTGGCCTCCCCCGGCCCGGTGTCACGGCCTTCGTAGACGTGTCCCCAGCCGCCGTCGGCGATCGGCCGGAGCACCTCCCAGCGGCCCACGCGATAGCCGCGCGGTACCCGCCCGACCGTCTCGCCGGTCCCGTCGTACTCCTCCACCGCCGTGCTCACCCTCCGCTTCCGGTCCGCACCGGCTCCTGGAGCGGGACGCTCGGGGCCCGGGGCGGCAGCAGCCTCAGATGTTCCTCGCGGACCAGGCCGAAGCGGAGGGCGACGCCGACCACGGCCTCGCGCTTGCCGGTGCGCCGCACACCGCGTCCGGGGAGGGCGTCCTGCGGGCCGTGCACCCGCAGCTTCTCCTCGGCCAGGTACTGGATGTGGGCGCTGACCGCCCTCGGCGTCAGCCGCGTCAGCGCCGGGTGGTTCCTGATCCGCTCGACGACCTGCGGGGTGGTGGGGACGTGGACGGCCGACTCGTCGCGCAGCCGCGGTTCGCAGAGGGCGACCAGGACGAGGAAGTACGTGGCGGTCTCGTCCAGGGAGTAGGCGGTGAGGGTTCCGGTGCCCCATCTGCCGCCGGGATCGGCCGCGTCGAGGTAGACGTGGTCGGGGGCGAACACCTGGAAGCTGACCGTGGAGCCCCGGGTGGGCAGCACGACGCGCGCGAACTCGAAGGGGATCGGTGCGCCCGACCGGCGCGGCGGCACCCTGAGGTACTCCCCCGCCCCTTCGGGGTTCTCCACCAGATAGCTCTGTGTGGTGGAGAAGTTGGTGAGTTGCCAGTGGTCGTCGGTCACCCGGATCTCGCCGGCGAGCCGGGAGACGGCCGGGTCCGGCAGGCGTAGTTCGACCGGGTGGGAGGCCGTGCCGCGGCCGAAGCGCGCGGCCTCACCGGGCCCCAGTCTCAAGGTGGTGGTGGGCTCCGTGCGTTCTTCGGACGGCAGGTGGATCAGTATGCCGCTCATCGACGTTCTTCCTTCCCCGTTTCGGCCCGTCATCGGCCGGCGGGCATCGTAACGCGGTGGGGAAGGGGTGCGCGGGGCGTTCTCGGTCTTGCTCGACAACGTTGGCATGAATGTCCGGGAGCACCGCGGAGGGCCCCGTGCGAGGTCGTTCCCGACGGGGCCCCGCGCTGCTCATCCGGCGTGCCCGGCCTGCGCTTTCAGGAGGAGCACACCTGGACACCGGGGAGTTGGCTGCCGGGCGAGGTGATGTAGATGTTGGTGATGTAGCCGCCGTACTGCGGAAGGTACGCCCACCAGGTGTTGGTGTACGGCGGGATGGTGACCTGCTGTCCCGTCTTCTGGCAGCCGACCAGGACTTCCACGCCGGCCGGCAGGGTCGTCAGCGGGGTGCCGGCGGTGGTGGGCTGCGGGCGCACGTTCACGCCCGTGCCCCAGGTGCCGAACCAGGCCCCGGCCGGGCGGACGGCGCCGGGCACGTCGAGGGAGCGGGTGAGCCGGTTCACCGTGGTGTACGCGGTGCCGTAGGGGGTGCCGTCGGGGTGCAGGGTGAACACGGCCACGATGGTGCGGTCACCTGCGCCCACGGTGCCCGTGGTGTGCAGCGCCTCGCGGGTCAGGTCCACGGCGGCCCCGGCGCGCGGCGCGGGCTGTGCGGCGGCCCGCGGGGCGGGGGGCGTGGTCGTGGTGGTGGCCCCGGTCAGTCCGGCAACGGTGCCCGGGGGCTTGGGGGTGCAGCCGCCGGAGGCTCCGAATCCGGACCAGCCCTGCTTGACCGCCCACGGCCGTACGAAGGAGCCCGCGATGCCGAAGTGCTGGTCGAAGCCGTCGGTGCCGCAGCGCGTCGACTGCCGCAGGTTGCCCATCATGTAGTCGCGCACGGGCGCCGGGGCGGTCTCCAGGATGTACCGGTAGATCCGTACGGTGTCGGCGGCCGAGGTCGCGACGTAACCCCAGTAGTCCTCCATCCCGGACGGCGGGTTGGTGGTGGCGGTGAGGCCGAGCTGCGTCACCGTCCGCTGGATGATGGCCGTTCTTCCGCCGAGGCTCCAGTAGGAGCCGGCCGCTCCGTCGTCGCTGCTGCGCAGCATTGCGTCGAGTCGGGTCCGGTCGGGGCCGGACAGGTCGCGCGGATCGCGGGTGCGCAGGAAGTCCAGGGCGATCAGGAGTTTGACCACCGAGGCCGAGCGGAACTGCCCGTTCTCGTTGTGCCGCTCGCTGAAGGTGCCGGTCGTCCGGTCGAAGACCGCGACGCCCGCGGTCACGTCGGCGGGGACGTCCACGCTCGCCGAGCGGGTCGGCGCGGACGGGGTCGCGGCCGGCGCGGCGAGGGCCTGGGGTGCCCCGGTCAGGCCGAGGGCCGTGGCGGCCAGGGCGAGGACGGCGGCGCCGGCGACACCGAGTCGCCGCAGCCGTGCCGGAGGTCCGGAGCGGTGGGTGGTCGGACTGTTCACGGTCGGGTTCCCCCTCGGGGTCGGTCCGCCTCGGCAGCGGCCGCGGCGGTCTCGCTGCGGATGTCGGCGGCCGGGCGGTGCCGGCACCTGTGGGGGCCCGCTGGCGGGGCCGGGTGCGGGCCGGGGCCCGGGCGGCCGACGTCAGGACGCTACGGACCTCCCGGGCGGTGCGGTATCCGGAAGTTGACGGGGCGACCGTGCGGGTGGGCGCGTGTTACGGGCGTCCCGCGGTGGCGCGAGGTGGCTGCCGGCGGATCGCCGCCGGAGTTCGACGGAGGGGACGTGGCGGAGGAAAACCGCCCACCGTGGCACGGTTCCGTCGCTGTGTCTATATGCAGTGTTACCGGTGTTCGCCGGCTTCACCGCTCAGCAGACTCTGTCCCGTTGCCAACGGCATGGACCACCAACGAGGGAGAAGTCACGTGTCTGTTCTCAAGCGCGCCGCAGGAATCGGAGCGTCCGTCGCCGTCCTCGCCCTGCTGCCCGGGACGTCGACCGCTTCGGCGGCGACCACCGCCGACCCCGTCAACACCTTCATGAACCAGGAGACCGGTCGCTGTATCGACCACACCAACGAGGGCGGTCTGCGCGCCTTCCAGTGCAACGGCACCGCCGCCCAGAAGTGGTCCGTGAAGACGTGGGGTGACGGCACCCGGCGGCTCCAGAACGTGCTGACCGGCAAGTGCATCGACGACAGCAACGTGGGCTTCCGCGTCCTGGACTGCAACGACGGTGTGTTCCAGAGCTGGTTCGTCCGCAAGTGGAACGACGGCACCATCGAGTTCAAGAACCAGGGCAGCACGCGCTGCATGGACGACACGGTCGCCGGTGGTTTCCGTACCTGGACCTGCAACGCCTCCCGGGCCCAGAGCTGGCTCTGATACCTCCCCGCAACAGCACGCATGCGCCCGCCGGTCCGACCGGCGGGCGCATGCGTGCTGTCCCCCGTCACAGCCGGACGGCACGACCACCGTCCCGGCCGCGGCCGCGCGGCTCGTCGGCCCGCGGCCCGTCGGCCGGGACCTCGAAGACGAGCGCGAGCCCGTCGCGCTCGTTCCCCCGCTCGCCGACCCGCGTGAACCCGAAGCCCGCGAGGGTGGCCAGGGAGGCGGTGTTGTCGGAACGGACGGTGGCCCGCACGGTCCTGACACCGGGTTCGGCCGCGGCCCTGTCGAGCAGCGCCGCCAGCATGGCGCGGGCGTACCCCTGGCGGCGATACCGCGGCACGACGGTGTAGCCGACCTCGACCACACCCTCCTCGTCCGGTGGTCCATGGAACCCCGCGTCGCCGACGACGGTGCCGTCCGGCTCGGACAGCGCGGCCCGGGTGAGCCAGGGCGCGACGGACGGGTCCTCGGCCAACTGGTCGGCGCGGTAGCGGAAGATGTCGCGGGCCCGGTCGCCGACGAAGTGTTCGTCCAGGGCGACACCGGCCTCGGCGCTGCCGCCGGCGAGATCACCGTCGGCCAGCGCCCGCAGGGCTCTGGCGCCGAGCGGGACGAAGCGGACGCGTCGGGGTGTGGAGCGGAGTTCGTCGTTCATCGCGGAGATGCTCGCCCGGTGGCCGGGCGCTGTCCACCGCTTTACGCCCTCGTCGGCCGGGGTGTGCGGGGCTGAGCCGCCGGCCGGGTTCCGCACCCGCCCTCCGTGCCGTCCCGAGCCGGCCCCGTCCGCATACGGCCGATCGCATGGCCGGATGTCGTCGGTCGCGCGGTTAAACACCCGACCGAGCAAGATCACTGCATGTGAGGAATGCTCACGGCCTGCTGGGCCAGGCGTGGGCACAGGCCGTTACTGTTCCCAGGGTTCTGGACGGATTCCCGGATGTTCATCCGATTTCTCGTCTTTCACCGATTGGCGTGCGTCTGCGCCGATCGCTCCCCCCTGTGAAGGAGTGCTCGCCCGATGACCGTGGAAACCACGACGGACACGCACACGGAGGCACAACGGGACGCGCCGCCACGGCAGTCCAGCCTCAGTACGGCGGCCGCGCGCAAGCTCGCCACCACGACCAAGTCGGCTCCGCAGATGCAGGAGATCACCTCCCGGTGGCTGCTGCGGATGCTTCCCTGGGTGGAGACCAAGGGCGGCGCCTACCGGGTGAACCGGCGGCTGAGCTACACCGTCGGCGACGGACGCATCGAGTTCGTCCAGGACGGCGGCGACGTCCGGGTGATTCCGCGGGAGCTCGGCGAACTCGCCCTGCTGCGCGGCTTCGACGACGACGAGGTGCTCACCGGGCTCGCCGGGCGGTGCGCGCAGCGGGACTTCCGGGCCGGCGAGGTGCTGGTCGAGCGCGGGACGCCGTCCGAGCAGATCCATCTGATCGCCCACGGGCGGATCAACCAGACCTCCGTCGGAAAGTACGGCGACGAGGTCACCGTCGCGGTGCTCGCGGACGGCGAGCAGTTCGGCGAGAACGCCCTCCTGGACGCCGATGCCAGGTGGGACTACACCGCCACCGCCGAGACCGCCGGCACCCTCCTCACCCTGTCCCGGGCCGACTTCGCCGCCGTCGTGGCCGCGGCGCCGGCGCTTCAGGAGCACCTCCGGCACTTCACCTCGCTGCCCGCCCAGCGGCAGAACCGGCACGGCGAGGCCGAGATCGCCATGTCGGCCGGCCACACCGGCGAGGTCGAGCTGCCCGGCGCCTTCGTGGACTACGAACTCCGCCCCCGCGAGTACGAACTCTCGGTCGCGCAGACCATCCTGCGCGTCCACAGCAGGGTCACCGACCTCTACAACGGGCCGATGGACCAGACCGAGGAGCAGCTCAGGCTCACCATCGAGGCGCTGCGCGAGCGCCAGGAGCACGAGCTGATCAACAACCGGGAGTTCGGTCTCCTGCACAACGCCGACTTCAAGCAGCGGATCCAGCCGCACTCCGGCCCTCCCACCCCGGACGACCTCGACGAACTGCTCTGCCGTCGTCGTGGCACCAAGCTGCTGCTCGCCCACCCCAGGACCATCGCGGCGATCGGCCGCGAGCTGAACGCCCGCGGGCTCTACCCCGACCATGTCGACCTCGGCGGTCAGTCGGTTCCGGCCTGGCGCGGTGTCCCGATCCTGCCGTGCAACAAGATCCCCATCAGCAAGGAGAACACCAGCTCCATCCTCGCGATGCGCACCGGCGAGGACAACCAGGGCGTCATCGGTCTGCACCAGACCGGCCTGCCGGACGAGTACGAACCCGGTCTGTCGGTGCGCTTCATGGGCATCAACGAGCAGGCGATCATCTCGTACCTGGTCACCACCTACTACTCCGCCGCCGTCCTCGTTCCCAACGCCCTCGGCGTCCTGGAGAACGTGCAGATCGCCCGCCGGCGCGACTGACCCTCCCGCTCCCCCTCCCCCGACCGGCCCGTGCCGGCGAGCGCCCGGGATCCGGGCCGTTCACCCACCTCATCGAGGAGTTCCGGATGCCCGATCCTGGGCCTTCCCCTCTGCAGTCGAGCGTGCCCGCCGCCGCGGCCCGCTTCGGGGCCCACACCTTCGGCCTCGCCCACGCGCTCGGCGCCGCCGACGCACCGGCCGTCGGGACCGAATCCGTGCCGGCGGCCCCGCCCGCGAGCGACGCGCTGCCGCTGCCCGGGCGGGAAGAAGCCGCCCGGGGGCGTGTCCCGCTCAGGCCGAGCGGACTGGGCACGGCCGGCCTGCGCCTCGCCCCGCGCGAGGCCCCGTCGGTGCCCCCCGCGGAACCGGCACCCGCGGAGGCCGTGGAAGGAACCCCGATCCCCGGGCTCTACCACCACCCGGTGCCGGAACCCGACCCCGCACGGGTGGAGGAGGTCAGCCGGCGGATCAGGGACTGGGCGGTCGACGAGGTCCAGGCGGTGCCGCCGGAGTGGGAGGACCAGTTCGACGGGTTCTCCGTCGGCCGCTACATGGTCGCCTGCCACCCCGACGCCCCGACGGTCGACCACCTGATGATCGCCACCCGGCTGATGGTCGCCGAGAACGCCGTCGACGACTGCTACTGCGAGGACCACGGCGGGTCGCCCATCGGTCTCGGCAGCCGGCTCCTGCTGGCGCACACGGCGCTCGACCCGCTGCACACCACCGAGGAGTACGCGCCGGAGTGGACCGAGTCGCTCCAGGCGGACGCGCCCCGGCGGGCGTACCGCTCGGCGATGGAGTACTTCGTCCGGCAGGCGACAGCCTCCCAGGCGGACCGTTTCCGGCACGACATGGCCCGGCTGCACATGGGGTACCTCGCCGAGGCCGCCTGGGCCGAGACGGATCACGTCCCCGAGGTGTGGGAGTACCTGGCGATGCGCCAGTTCAACAACTTCCGCCCCTGCCCCACCATCACCGACACCGTGGGCGGTTACGAGCTGCCGGCCGACCTGCACGCCCAGCCCGCCCTGCAGCGCGTCATCGCCCTCGCCGGCAACGCGACGACGATCGTCAACGACCTGTACTCGTACACCAAAGAGCTCGCCAGTCCCGGCACGCACCTCAATCTGCCCGTCGTGATCGCCGCCCGGGAGAACCGCTCCGACCGGGACGCCTATCTGAAGGCGGTCGAGGTCCACAACGACCTCATGCACGGCTTCGAGACTGAGGCCGCCGCCCTCGCCGCCGCGTGCCCGGTCCCGAGCCTGCAGCGCTTCCTGCGCGGCGTGGCCGCGTGGGTCGACGGCAACCACCACTGGCACCAGACCAACACCTATCGCTACAGCCTGCCCGACTTCTGGTAGAGAAGGACTTACCCGTGACCAGCACCCAGTTCAACACCTCCACCGGCACCTCCGCGTTCATCCCGGCGCCGGCGTCCCCCTACCAGGGGGACATCGCCCGGTACTGGAACCAGGAGGCCAGGCCCGTCAACCTGCGTCTCGGGGACGTGGACGGGCTCTACCACCACCACTACGGCATCGGCGACGTCGACCACGCGGCCCTCGGGAGCAGCGACGACGCCGAGTACGAGAAGCGGCTGATCGCCGAGCTGCACCGCCTGGAGTCGGCGCAGACCGACATCCTCCTGGACCACCTCGGCGCCGTCGGGGACGGCGACACGCTCGTGGACGCCGGCTGCGGCCGGGGCGGTTCGATGGTCATGGCCCACCAGCGGTTCGGGTGCACGGTCGAGGGCGTCACCCTCTCGACGACACAGGCCGAGTTCGCCAACCGGCGGGCCCGTGAACTCGGCATCGAGGACCACGTACAGGCCCGCGTGTGCAACATGCTCGACACGCCGTTCGAGACCGGCCTGGCCGCCGCCTCGTGGAACAACGAGTCGAGCATGTACGTCGATCTGCACGACCTGTTCGCCGAGCACTCCCGCGTCCTCAAGGTCGGCGGGCGGTACGTCACCATCACCGGCTGCTGGAACCCCCGCTACGGCCAGCCGTCGAAGTGGGTCTCCCAGATCAACGCGCACTTCGAGTGCAACATCCACTCCCGCCGGGAGTACCTCCGCGCCATGGCCGACAACCGTCTGGTGCCGCAGGCCGTCATCGACCTGACGCCCGAGACCCTCCCCTACTGGGAGCTGCGGGCCACGTCGTCGCTGGTCACCGGCATCGAGGAGGCGTTCATCAACTCGTACAGGGACGGTTCCTTCCAGTACGTCCTCATCGCGGCCGATCGCGTCTGACCGACCGCGTGAGACCGACCGCCGCCTGGTCGCGGAGCCTGCCCGTCAGGTCCGCAGCCAGGCGGCGGTGTCCGTGGGGAGCGTGCCGTCCGGGTCCAGCGGGCCGCTGGTCAGCAGGACCTCCGTGTGCGGCGGGAGCCCGACCGGCCCGGGCGCGAGGTTGACCACGCACAGCAGTCGGTCGGTGCGGGCGAAGGCCAGGACGCCGTCGGCGGCGGGGAGCCAGCGCAGCGGTCCGTCGCCGAAGCCGGGGGTCTCGCGGCGCAGCCGAAGGGCCGAGCGGTAAAGGGTGAGCATGGAGTCTGCGTCGAGGCTCTGGCGGTCCGCCGCGTACTCCCGCCAGTCCTCGGGCTGCGGCAGCCAGGGTTCCGATCGCGATCCGAAGCCGGCGTACGGGGCGTCGGCGGCCCAGGGCAGCGGGACGCGGCAGCCGTCGCGGCCGGGGTCGGTGCCTCCGGAGCGGAAGTGCATGGGGTCCTGGATGCGGTCGAGGGGGATGTCCGCCTCGGGCAGGCCCAGCTCCTCGCCCTGGTAGAGGTAGACCGACCCGGGGAGGGCCAGGGTCAGCAGGGCGGCGGCGCGGGCGCGCCGGGTCCCGAGCCCGAGGTCGGTGGGGGTCCCGAAGGCCTTCGTGGCGAAGTCGAACGCGGTGTCGTGGCGGCCGTAGCGGGTCACCGTCCTCGTCACGTCGTGGTTGCACAGCACCCAGGTCGCCGGCGCCCCGACGGGGGCGTGCTCCGCCAGGGTGTCGTCGATGGCGCGGCGCAGCCGGTCGGGGTCCCAGGGGCAGGCGAGGAAGGAGAAGTTGAAGGCGGTGTGCAGTTCGTCGGGGCGGAGGTAGCGGGCGAAGCGTTCGGAGTCCGGGAGCCACACCTCGCCGACGAAGACGGCTCCGTACTCGTCGGCGATCGCGCGCCAGGAGCGGTAGATGTCGTGGAGTTCGTCGCGGTCGATGTACGGGTGGGGGTCGACGCCCTCCTCGAAGTCGGCGAGCGCCGGGTCCTTGGCGAGCAGGGCCGCGGAGTCGATGCGTACGCCCGCGATCCCGCGCTCGAACCAGAAGCGCAGGACGTCCTCGTGTTCCTGGCGGACGGCGGGGTGCGCCCAGTTGAGGTCGGGCTGTTCGGGGGCGAAGAGGTGGAGGTACCACTCGCCGTCCGGGACGCGGGTCCAGGTGCGGCCGGCGAACTGGGAGGGCCAGTCGTTGGGCGGGAGTTCGCCGTTCTCGCCCTGGCCGGGGCGGAAGTGGAAGAGGGCCCGCTCGGGGCTGCCCGGCCCGGCCTCCAGGGCGGCCCGGAACCAGGCGTGCCGGTCGGAGACGTGGTTGGGGACGATGTCGATGAGGGTGCGGATGCCGAGTTCACGGGCTTCGGCGATCAGCTTCTCCGCTTCGCCGAGGGTGCCGAAGGCGGGGTCGATGGTGCGGTAGTCGGCGACGTCGTAGCCGCCGTCGACGAGGGGCGAGAGGTACCAGGGGGTGAACCAGAGCGCGTCGACGCCGAGTTCGGCGAGGTAGGGCAGTCGGGTCCGGACGCCCGCGAGGTCCCCGGTGCCGTCGCCGTCGCCGTCGGCGAAGCTGCGTGGGTACACCTGGTAGATGGCGGCGTCGCGCCACCAGTCGTCGGTGCGGGGCGAGTGAGGGGCTGCCACGTGAGGTCCTTTCGGGCAGGGTGGGGCTTCGCCGCCGGACCGGTGGGCGGGGCGTCGTCGGTCGGTCCGGCGGCGAAGGCTTGTGGAGGGTGCGCGGGGGCCGGTGCGGGTGGCCCCGGGTCGGAGCGCGTCGGAGGGGGCCCGGGCGAAGGGGCCGGGCGGTGGTCCGCGGTCAGCCCTTGAGTCCGCCGGCGGTGAGTCCGCTCATGATGTTGCGCTGGAAGACCAGGAAGATGAGCAGCGTCGGCAGGGAGGCGATCGTGAGCGCGGCGATCAGCACGTTCACGGGGACGCCGTTGGAGAGGGAGTAGATGCCGACGTTGAGGGTCTGTTTGGCGGGGTCGGGCAGGGTGAGCATGGGCCAGAGGAAGTCCTTCCAGACGCCGACGACGGAGAAGATGGACACCACGCCCAGGATGGGCCGCGAGATGGGCAGCACGATGGACCAGAGCACCCGCATCGGGGTGGCGCCGTCCATCGAGGCGGCGTCGAGGAGCTCCTTCGGGATCGAGTCGAAGAAGCGTTTGAGCAGGAAGATGTTGAAGGCGTTGGTGACCGAGGGCAGCCAGATCGCCCAGGGGCTGTTGAGCAGGTTGCGTTCCACGAGGGGCACGTCGAGCACGGTGAGGTACTGCGGGACGACCAGGACCGTCGCCGGGATCATCAGCGTCGCCAGCATCATGCCGAGGATGGCCTTGCCGAGGACCGGACGGAGCTTGGAGAGGGAGTAGGCCGCCGCCACGTCCAGGACGAGCTGGAAGGCGAGGGCGCCGAAGGCGTAGTACAGCGTGTTGAAGAGCAGGCTCGCGAGGTCCATGACCTCCCAGGCGCGGGTGTAGTTCTCCGGTGCGAAGGAGCCGGGCACCAGCGTCGGCGGGGTCTGGACGACCTCCTGGGGGTCCTTGAATCCACTGGACACCATCCAGTAGAGCGGGCCGAGGAAGAGCAGGGTGAATCCGCCGACGACCAGGGTGAACGTCGCCCAGTACAGGGCCTTGCCGCGGGGTCGGGCGAGCTGGGCCGGTGAGATGAGGGTGCGTGTGGACATGGTGGTCTCCCCTGCCTACTCGTCCTCGGCGCGGCTGAGCTTCACGTACGCCGCCGAGAATCCGGCGAGGAGTACGAGCAGGAGCAGGCCGAGCGCGGCGGCGGCGCCGTAGTCGTTGAAGTTGAAGGCGTACTGGTAGATGAGGTAGACGACCGTGGTCGTGGAGCCCTCAGGGCCGGCGCCGCCGGTGAGCAGGAACGGTTCGACGAAGACCTGCATCGTCGCGATGACCTGCATGAGGAGCATCAGCGAGAGGATGAGCCGCGTCTGCGGGATGGTGACGTGCCAGATCTTGCGCAGCAGGCCGGCGCCGTCGAGTTCGGCCGCTTCGTAGAGTTCCCCGGGGATGCCCTGCAGCGCGGCGAGGTAGATGAGGGCGGCGCCTCCCATGTTCATCCAGGTCGAGGCGATGACGACGGCGAGCATGGAGATGTCGGGGTCCTGGAGCCACTGCTGTTCGGGCAGGTGCAGGAAGCGGAACAGCTCGTTGAGCAGGCCGTAGCCGGGGTCGTAGAGGTACTTGAAGAGGAGCACCGCGGCGACGGGGGGCAGCATCACCGGCAGGTAGACGAGCAGCCGGAGGTAGCCCTGGCCGTGGTGGAACTCGTTGATGACGAGGGCGACGACGAAGGGGACGGCGAAGCCGAAGACCAGGGCCAGGACGGTGAAGAGGAGGGTGTTGCGCCAGGCCTGCCAGAAGGCGGGGTCGTTGACGACGGTGGCGAGGTTGTCGAGGCCGGCCCAGGTGGTCTGTCCGCCTTCGGTCTTCTGGAAGGCGAGCACGAACTCCCTGACCATCGGGTACCAGGAGAACAGTGCGAAGCAGAGGACCGCGCCGATGAGGAAGCCGTGGGCGGTGAGGTTGCGCCGCAGGCTCTTGGCGAAGCGGCCGCCGGCCGGCCGCGGGCCGGGTGCGCGAGGCGGTGCGGGGCGGGGGGCGTCCGCCTTGCTCGGGGTCAGACTGGGGGCCGACATCGTCGCTCCTTGGTGCTGGTCTGCCGGTTGCGGTCCCGCGGGCGCTGCCACGGGCAGTCGGGGTGGGCGCCGGTCCGGGGGCGGGCGCGGTGCTCGCGGCGGGGGCGGGTGCTCGGTCACCGCCCCCGCGCGGTCCCGTTACGGGCGGGCCAGGACCTGGTTGACCTGGGCTTCGGCGGTGGCGAGGAGCTTGTCGACATCGGCGTCCTTGTTGGTGAGGATGCCGGACATCACGTTGTCGAGGACCTTGTAGACCTCCTGGGCCTTCGGCGGCTCCGCCTTTCCGGCCACGGGGTTGTCCATGTAGGCCTTGAAGTTGGCGACCGGCATGGTGGCGTGGGTGACGCGGGCGGCGTCGTCGGTGGCCTTGGATCCGTTCAGCCAGAAGTTGGGCTGCGGGACGCCGACGGGCAGGCCGTCCTTCTTGCTGCGGGCCCAGTCGAACTGGCCCTTGCCCACGGAGAGGTTCTTGAAATTGAGCCAGGCGATCGCGGCCTTGATCTTGTCGCCGGAGATCCCCTTCTTGATCATGTAGTCGTTGCCGCCGGCGAGGGTGGCCCGCTCGCCGGGTATCGGGCCCATGCCGAAGTTCTCGTACTTCGCGCCGAGCTGCTGGACCATGTACGCGATGTCGTCGGGTGCGGCGAGGAACATGCCGAGCTTGTCGGTGGCGATCTGCTTCTGCAGGTCGCCCCACTTGAGCAGCTGGGTCCTGCCCATGCTGTCGTCCTCCCAGCGCATGGCGTGGAGGTTCCTGGCGACCTGCTTGCCGAGGTCGGTGTTGAAGGCGGCCTTCTTGCCGCTCGCGTCGACGACCTCGCCGCCGACGCTGTACATCTGGGCGGTGAAGTGCCAGCCGCCGGTGTTGCCGGCGCTGTACTCGCCGAAGCCGGCGATGCCCTGGCCCAGGCCGGCGATCTTCTTGGCGGCCGTGCGGACCTCGTCCCAGGTGCGCGGCGGGGCGTCCGGGTCGAGGCCCGCCTGCTGGAAGAGCTTGCGGTTGATGAGGAGGCCCATCCGGTAGTTGCTGGTGGGCAGGCCGTAGAGCTTGCCGTCCTGCTTCAGCGAGGCGAGGACGTCGGGGTCGATGTCCTTCAGCAGCGGCACCGTCTTGTCGTTGACGTAGGCGGTGATGTCGGCGGCGCCGTCGTTGTCGAGGACCTGGGGCAGGTCGGTGAAGTAGGTGTAGAAGACGTCCGGCTGCGACTTGGCCTTGAGCATCGCGGTGAAGCGCGGCGGCTCCAGGCACTGGCCGGGGGTGGAGCGGCCTTCGATGGTGATGTTCGGGTAGGTCTTGTTGAAGGTGGCGACGTCCTCCTTCCACTGTCTGAGCTCGGCGGCCTTCGCCGTGGGCGGCATGCAGTCGATGGTGAGGGTCACCTTGGTCTTCGGGTCGAGCGGGGCGGCGGGGTCGGACGACCCGGCGCCTTCGGAACCACCGTCGCCGTCGGTGTCGCTGCTGCTCGTGCCGCAGGCGGCGAGCGCGGTGAGCGTGAGGGCGGAGACGAGGGTGACCGCGCTGGCGCGGCGGGTGCGGCGGAACCGAGCACTTCTCATGGGTGGTCCCCTTCGGGCCAAGGACGTGGAGTTCACCCCACCGCCGGTGCGTTGTGGGGCGCGGCACACTCAACCACCGCCGACAAGTGAACGCAAGATCTCGCGCCGATTTCGTAATTGTTTGACAGACAAGCGCAGGGAATCGGGATCACGCGGCGGTCGCCGCCCCCCGTCCGGACATGGAGACGGCACGCCCAGAGCTGCGAACGGGCGTGTGCGGGCGTGCGGGAGGGCGCGGGGCCGCTCGGGGCAGGCCGGGGACGTCGAGGGCCCGCGGGGGGCAAGCGGGGGCTCGGGGACCGCAAGGGACCGGCGCACGGCACGCAAACGACTTGCGTGCCGTGCGCCGGCCGGGCCTCGCGGGGCTCACCCCGCGCGAGCGGTCAGGGGTTGATGTGGATCTTGAAGGTGGAGGTGGTGTTGCGGACGTCCACGGCGTTGCCGCTCAGCTGCAGGCCGTTGAAGGTCACCTCCCCCACGGCCGGCCCCTGCCCGGACTCGGGCATCTCGTTGGCCCACAGACCGAAGCCCGACTTGGCGTCGTACGCGTCCCCGCTCTTGCGCGCGCCCGTGATGGAGACGTCGGTGAAGACGGTGTCCTTGATGGGGAACTGCGGCTGTCCGCCGACGTAGTTCGTCTGGAACATCACTCCGCTGTACGTCGGGTCGACGATGTCGACGTGGTTGACCCTGATCCCCTGGAAGACCTTGGAGGCGGAGAACACCCAGATGCCGGGGAAGGTCTGCGAACCCCAGAAGTGTCCACCGGCCCGGACGATCGAGATGTTCTCGAAGACCGTGGGATCGGTGCCGAAGCCGTTCATCGGGTAGCCGAAGTCCAGCGAGGAGATGGTGATGCCGGAGTAGACCAGCGTGTCCGCGATGTGGATGTTGCGGAACGTGTTGTGGTAGCCGCCGTAGACGGCGACACCCGCGGCGCGCCAGGTGAGCGTCGACGTCAGGTTCTCGTAGACGTTGTTCTTCATGTCCGCGCCGCCCGCGTCGATGGCGGAGAAGAGCGCGAAGCTGTCGTCGCCGGTGGCCCGGGCGTCGTTGTTGGTCACCAGGTTGTCCGTCGACCCGTTGGTCATGTTGATGCCGTCGGCGAACATGTTGCGGATCCGCGAGTTCTTGATGGTGATCCGGTCGGTGTTGGCGCCCCAGTACAGGCACACCATGTGTTCGTTCCAGATGTCGTCGATCACGATGTCGGTGACGTTGGCGAAGTCGAACACCTTGCCCGGGCCGTCGATCCGCGAGGTGTAGTTGCCGAAGTACGCAAAGCCCTTGAAGAGCGAGCCCTTCGCCGCCGCCTCGGCCCGGAAGCCGATGTCGGTGTTGTCCTGCGTGGCGGGGGCGTGGAACGTCGTGTACCAGGGGCCGGCGCCGACGACCTTCACGGCCTTGCCGTACACCTGGAACTTGCTCGACGTCTCGTAGTCGCCCGGGGGCAGATAGACGCCGACGAGGGTGCCCGTGGTGTCCATCCGCACCTTGTCGAGCGCGTTCTGGACGTCCTGGTGGCCGAAGCCGGCCGGGACGGTGTACGTCGCCGGGTCGGGGTTGGCGACCGGGGCGACCTGCTCCAGGTTGACGAAGTCGATCGCGTACGGCCGGCTGTTCGCGGCGTCCTTCTGCAACCGGATCCTGCTGCCGGCCCGTACGGTCTCGCCGAGCAGCATGTGCGCCTCGTCGTAGATGTGCCGCGGGGCGCCCGCTCCCGGGGAGTTGCCGGGCGCGGTCTCGGCGCCGTACAGCCAGGCGTACTTCGAGGTCACCGGGAGCGCCTTCTTGAACACCCCGTCGACGTAGACGTTGATCGTGGAGTCGATGCCGCCACCGCCCGGGGCGTCGGGCAGCGAGACCCGGGCGACCAGGGTGTTGGTGTCGGCGCGGGTGGTGAACTCGACGTACTCGCCCGTCGCGTCCAGGTGCACGGCCTTGCGGCCCGAGGCCTCGCCGGCGATGTCACCGACGGTCCGGTTCGGGCCGACGACCTGCGCTCCTCCCCCGGCGGTCCCGTCCTCGGCCTCGTACATGTCGTACGGCATGTTCGCGCCGCGGCCGACGAAGAGCGGCTGGGTGGAGGTGTTGTTGGCGCGCTTGACCGGCAGTTCGTTGGCGTCGTCGGCGAGGACGACCTTCACGGTGTACGAGCCGTTGGCGGCGGTCCAGGTGCCGAGGCTCACCTCCGCCGTGGCTCCGGCCGCGAGGGCTCCGTTGTGCGCACCGGTCAGCGTCTTGACCGTGTCGCCCCGGGAGTCGACCAGGGTGAGCGTGACGCCGTGGCCGCCGGATGCGGCCGCGACGGTGCCCTGGTTCTTCACGGCCACCTTGAAGGTGACGGCGTCCCCGGCCGCGGGGCTGGACGGCGAGGTCGTCACGGAGGACGTGACCAGGTCGGAGCTGGAGACCGGCCGGACGACGAGGGCGGTGGGGCTGGTGTAGGTGTTGTTGGACTCGTTCTGCTCGATGATCGCGTTCGCCTCGTCGACGACCGCGCTCAGCTGGTAGGACCCGGCGGCCCGAACGCCGAGGGAGGCGCTGACCGTGGTCTGCGCACCGGCGGCGAGGGCGCCGACCTGGGCGGTGGCGACCTTCGTGCCGCCCAGGCGCAGCGCGACGGCGCCGGCCGGTGCGGCGGCGGGGCCGCTGTTGCGGACGGTCGCGCTCACCGTGATCGGGTCCGATTCGACCGGGGACGCGGGCGAGGCGGTGAGACCGGTGACCTCGAGGTCCGGGTTGGGTGCCGGGACGCCGATGACCTGGAGTTCGGCGAGCTGGCCGGCCGAGGAGCCGGAGTTGGCGGTGAACCGCAGCTGGACGTCGGCGATCCGGGCGGAGAGTGGGATCGTGACGGTGTTGCCGCCGGACGGGTCGAAGGTGTAGCTCTTCGCCGCGACGAGTCCGCCGAATCCGGAGGCGCTCTGCTCGCGGCCCAGCACCTCGATCGTCTGGCTGCGGGTGGCCCAGGCCGCGTCGGGGTTGAGCTTGAGGACGAGCCGGCCGACATCGGCGTTGGAGCCGAGCTTCACGGTGAGGGTCTGCGGGTAGCTGCCGCCCGCGCCTTCCCAGTACGTCGCGACGTTGTTGTCGTTGGCGTTGGCCGCGGCATAGGTGTGCACCGTGGAGGAGGCGGCGATCTCCTTGCCGACCGCGAGGTTGGAGCCCGGGCCGCCGGTGCCGTCGCGGGTCACGGCGTTGCTGTTCGCCGACTGGTTGCCGGCCGCGTCCTTGGCGCGCACGTGGTAGGTGACGGTGGCGGAGGCCGGCTGGGTGTCGGTGTACGTGGTGACGTTGCCGGCCACGCTGCCCCGGAGGGTGTTGTCGGCGTAGACGTCGTAGCCGCTGACGCCGACGTTGTCCGAGGAGGCGGTCCAGGCCAGCCTGATCTGCCCGGCGGCCGGTTCGGTGAGCGCCAGGTTCGCGGGCGCCGTCGGGGCCTGGGTGTCCCCGGTGTCACCGGTGCGGGTCACGCTGTTGCTGTCGGCGGACTGGTTGCCCGCCGCGTCCTTGGCGCGCACGCGGTAGGTGACGGTCTGGTTCGCCGGCCGGGTGTCGGTGAAGGTGGTGACGCCCGCGCCGACGCTGGTCAGCAGGGCGCCGTTGGCGTAGACGTCGTAGCCGGTCACGCCGACATTGTCGGTGGCGGCGTTCCAGGTGAGCCGGATCCGGTCGGTGGCGGGCTGGGTGAGGGCGAGATTCGCGGGCGCCGACGGGGCCTGCGTGTCGCCGGTCTGCGGGCCGTAGACCTCCAGCTCGGAGAGTTGTCCGGCGGCCTGGACGCTGTTCGCGGTGACCAGGACGCGCACGTACCGGGTGGTGGTCGCGTCGAAGGCGAGCGTCGCGGCGTGCCCGCCGGCGGCGTCGAAGGTGTACGCCCGGGAGGCGGTCAGGTCGGTGAAGGCGGTGCCGTCGGTGCTGCCCTGGATCTTCAGGGTCTGGCTGCGGGGCTCCCAGGCGGAGGGCAGACGCAGGACGACCCGGTCGACGCGGACGGCGGAGCCGAGGTCGGCCTGGAGCCACTGCGGGAGGGCGTTGTTGGCGCTCTCCCAGTACGTGGCCCGGTTGCCGTCGTTGGCGTTGCCCGCCGCGTACACCTGGGTGTGGCTGCTCGCGGTCAGGGGGCGGCCGCTCGCGAGGTTGCCGGAGGAGGCGTCGGCGGCGTGCACCTCCAGCTCGGAGAGCTGGGCCGCCTGCCAGCCGGTGTTGGCGGTGATGTGGACGCGGACGAACCGCGCCTGGGTGGCGGGGAAGCCCACGGTGACCGTGTTGGCCGCGCCCGGGCTGAAGGTGTAGGTGGCGGAGTTCTTCAGGGTGGCGAAGCTCGTGCCGTCGGCGCTGCCCTGGACGGAGAGCGTCTGCTGACGGCTCTCCCAGCCGGCGGGCAGCTTCAGGACCACCTCGTCCACGCGGGTCGTGGTCCCCAGGTCGGCCTGCACCCACTGGGGCAGACCGGTGCCGGCGCTCTGCCAGTACGAGGCCTGGTTGCCGTCGGTGATGTTTCCGGCGCCGTACTTGGCCACGGCGCTGGCGGCCGCCGCCGGGTCGCCGAGGGCGATGTTGGGTCCGCCCGCGGCCTCGGCTGTCACCAGCGGACCGCCCAGTGCCAGGAGGCTGGTCGCGACCACGGCGCTCAGGAAGCGTGGTCTCCAGTCGGAGATGCTCATCTGTCCTCTCAGTCCTCGTTCTCGGCCTCGCGCCCGACCGGCGGCGAGGCACGGCTCAGGGGCGGCGGCCCCGTCGGGACGGGGCCGCCGCACGGGGTGGGGCGGGTCAGTTCCTGGTGACGACGAACTGCGAGCCGGGCTCGATGAGGACGTCGCCCTCGGCCGAGTCGGTGATGGTCACGTTCGTCAGCGTGGCGCTGCCTCGCGCCCCGCTCATCGCGAGGACGCCGGAGCCGTTGTTCGACTTGTCGATCCGGACGTTGCTGATCTTCACGTTCGGCATCTCGCCGCCACCCGTCTTGAACTGGATGCCGTCGTACGTCGAGTCGAGGATGTCGGTGTCCCGGATGGTGACGCCCGGGATGGGCTGCCCTTGCGCGAAGAGCGTGATGGCGCCGAACTCCTGGTCCTCGTTCCAGAACGCGCCGCCGGTGCGATGGAGGGCGTTGTTGGCGATCAGGGTCTGGCCGGAGAAGGGCAGCGGGTCGTGGTCCGTGGCCAGCATGATGCCCGGGTAGTTCATGGTGTCCGAGATGACGTTGTTCTCGATCGTGTTCCCGAAGCCGCCGTAGACGGCGATGCCGTTGGCGCGCCAGGGCAGCTGGATGGTGTTGTTGCGGAAGTGGTTGTTGGATCCGATGTCCACCGAGGTGTCCTTGACGTACTTGCTGGCCCAGACGGCCAGCGCGTCGTCGCCGGTGTTGCGGAAGGAGGAGTTGTAGACGGTCGAGTTGCGGGTGCCGTTGGCGAAGTTGATGCCGTCGGCGTACGTGTTGCGGATCCGCATCCCGCTGAACTCCAGGCCGTCGCCGGGGCCCCAGAGCTCGGGGATGTTGGCGTAGTCGCGGCCGGCCCAGACGCCGACGTTGGCGTGCTCGATCCACACGTTGCTGATCTTGGTGCCCTTGCCGAAGCGTCCGTTGAGGCCGACGCCCCCCTCTGCGTTGCCGTCACCGCCGCGGATCTGACCCGAGCCGAAGATGGCGATGTCGGAGATCTGCGTGTTGTGGTCGATGTCGAAGCCGAAGTTGCCCTCGTGGGGGTGGTTGATGCCGCCGGCCTGGTGCGGCGGGGTCAGGGTGGAGAGCTGGGAGTGCCACATGCCCGCGCCCCGGATGGTCACGTCACGGATGCCGACCTGGTTGAACTGGCCCCGGTTGAGCGGGTCGTCGGTCAGGATCTTCTGCTCCTGGCGCCACTGCCCGGCGGGGATCCACACGCAGGGGATCTGACCGTTCTGGTCGGCGGTCACGGCGCGCTGGAGGGCGTCCGTGTCGTCGATGCCGTCGTTGGGGACGGCACCGTACTCGGTGATGGAGACGCAGTCGGCCGGCTTGGCGGCCGGGGGCGCGACCTGCTCCAGGTCGATCAGGTCGATGACGTAGAAGGCCGCCTGGTCGCCCGCGTCGCGCTGGAGCCGGAACTTCGTGCCCACCGGGTAGGTCTGCGTCAGCAGCGCGTGCGACTCGTCGAAGAGCCGCCGTGCGTCGCCGCCGGGCCGGTTGGTGAGGCCCTCGGGGTCGTCGGTGGTGCCGTAGAGCCAGCTGTGCTTGGACGAAAGGGTCAGTTTGCGGACGAAGGTGCCGTTCGCGTAGAGGCTGATCGTGGCTTCCGCCCCGCCGCCGGCGGCGGAGTCGGGGACGGAGTTGCGCACCACGATCGAGTTGGACGGGTTCGTCGAGGTGAACTCGACGTACTGTCCCTGGGAGTTGAGGCGCACCGACTTGCGGCCGGAGGACTCGGTGGCGAAGTTCGTGTGGCCGAAGGTCCGCTTCTGGTCGGCGGTGAGCAGGGTGCCCTCGTAGCGGGCGTCCTCCGCCTCGTACTCGGTGTACGGCACGGCGGCGCCGCGTCCGACCACGAGGGAGCGGGTGAAGACGTTGTTGGTCTCGTCGGTCTCGGTGACGGTCCCGGTGGCGTCGGCCGTCGCGGTGAGGGTGGCCCCGCCGCTCGTGGCCGTCCAGGTGCCGGAGATCGCGACGGTGGCCGTCTGGCCGGCGGCGATGGCGCCGGTGGTGCCGTTCAGCGTGGTGGTTCCGGCGGTCAGCCGGGTCACCGTGCCGGCCGGGGCGCCGGTGGTGCCGCGGTTGTCGACCGCGACGGTGAAGGTGACGGCGGAGCCGACGGCGGGGCTGGACGGGTTGGTGGTGATGCCCGTGACCCGCAGGTCGGGACCGGGGCTCTGGCCGACGACGAGTTTGGCCGCCGCCGTCCGGCTGTTGTTGCTGTCGTCCTGCTCGGCGACGGTGTCGGTCGGGTCGGCCACCGCCGAGACGGTGTACGAGCCCATGGGCCGCTTGCCCACCGTGACCGGGACGGTCGCCGAAGCTCCGGCGGCGAGTGCGGGAACCGCGGCCGAGCCGGCGACGGCGCCCTCCAGGCTGACCTGGACCGTGGTCGCGGCGGCGGCCGCGGTGCCGGCGTTGCGGACGGTCGCGTTGACGGTCACGGCGTCCGTCTCGGACGGGGAGGAGGGGGTCCACGTCAGATCGGTGACGGTGAGGTCGGGGTTGGGCGCGGCCGCGCCGACGACCTGGAACTCCGCGACCTGGGCGCCGGGGGCGCCGGTGTTGGAGAAGAACGTGAGCCGGACGTCGGCGTACCGGCCGGTGACCGGGATGGTGACGGTGTTCTGCCCGGACGACGGGCTGAAGGCGTAGTCGGCGCGCGCCTTGAGGGAGGTGAAGCCGGAGGCCGACTGCTCCCGTCCGAGGACCTGGAGCGACTGGGTGCGCGGGCCCCAGGCCTGGTCGGGGTTGAGTTTGACGACGACGGCCGCGACATCGGCGTTGGCGCCGAGCTTCACGGTGAGGCTGGAGGGGAATCCGGCCGATTCCCAGTAGCTGGCGACGCTGTCGTCGTTGGCGTTCGCGGCGATGTACGTCTGTGTCGTGGAGGTGGCCTCGATGGGCTTGTTGCGGGCGAGGTTCGATCCGTTGACCGGGGGCTCGACCGGGCCTCCGTCGTCCGCTCCGTACACCTCCAGTTCGGACAGTTGCGCCGCGTTCCAGCCCGTGTTGGCGCCGACCTGGACACGGACGTACCGGACGGTGGTGGCGGTGAAGCCGACGCCGACGGTGTTGGCGGCGGCCGGGTCGAAGGCGCGGGCCCCCGACGCGGAGAGGGTGCTGAAGCTGCTGCCGTCGGTGCTGCCCTGGATGCTGAGGGTCTGACGGCGCGCCTCCCACCCGGTGGGCAGCTTGAGGGCGACGCGGTCGGCGCGGACGCTGCCGCCGAGGTCGACCTGGACCCATTGGGGGAACGAGCCCTGCGGGCCTTCCCAGTACGACTGCTGGCTTCCGTCGGTGACGTTGCCGGCCGGGTAGGCGCCGTGCGCGCCGCCGGCCGTGGCGGACTTGCCGAGCGCCAGATTGGGGCCCGCCGCCTGCGCGGAGACGGGCGCGGCGGGGGCGGACGGGGGCGCCGCATGGGCGGCGACGGGCAGCAGCCCGACCGCGACCAAGCCGGCTGTCACCGCGCCGGCGAGCAGCCGCCGGCCCTGGTGTGTGCCTCTCATGAATGGCCTCTTGTTCCGTGATCCGCGCGGGCGGCCGTGGCTCGCGGCCCGGCCTCCGTCGGCGTGCCGGTCGACGGAGGGCAGGGCGACGAGGCACACGTACCGGTGCGCCGAGTGGACGATGACAGGGAACTCTCGCCAGGTACCTGACAGGGTGAGGGCGAGGAAATGACAGCGGTTATCCAGAACTTTTGAGTTATTCGGTCAATGTTTTGCGCTGTCAGGGTGACAGGTTTCTACCAGGTGACCACTTTGTCAACGGGCGTGACCAAGGGGGGAGTTACGTGGCGCACACAGGAGCCGGCCCGGAAGCGCGCCGGTAGGCGCGTCGGGGCAGGTCACGGGGCAGGCGCGGCGGCGCGGGGGTGAGGAGCGGCCCGGCGGGCAGGCGGAACGCCGCGCGCCCGCCCGGCGTACGAACCGCGTCCGCGGAGGGCGGGGCGGGTACGAGGGGCGGGCGCGCGGGTCGGTTCGGAGGCGGGGCGGGCGGGTTACGCGAGGGGCGGCTGGGCCGTCGAGCCGCGGACGACGAGCTCCGGTTCGAACAGAAGCTCGCCCGAGTGGGTCTGGGATCCCTGGATCTGGGCGCAGAGCAGCTCCACCGCGGCCCGGCCCATCGCCTCGATGGGCTGGCGGACGGTGGAGAGGGGCGGCTCGGTGCAGTTCATGAAGGCGGAGTCGTCGAAACCGACGACCGAGACGTCGGAGGGAACGCCGAGGCCGCGGCGGCGCGCGGCCCTGATCGCGCCGAGGGCGAGCGGGTCGCTCGCGCACACGATGCCGGTCACACCGCGCTCCCACAGCCGCGCGGCGGCCGCCTGTCCGCCCTCCAGGGAGAACATCGACCGCTCGACGAACTCCTCGGACAGCTTCCGGCCGGCGGCCTTCGACGCGGCGCGGGCGGCTTCCAGCTTGCGGCGGGACGGGACGTGGTCGGCGGGGCCGAGGACCAGGCCGATCCGCTCGTGGCCGAGCGAGGCGAGGTGGCGCCACGCCTGTTCGACGGCGACGGCGTCGTCGCAGGAGACGCAGGGGAAGTCGAGGCCCTCGATGGGGGCGTTGATCAGGACGACGGGGATCTTGCGCTCGGCGAGCTGGCGGTAGTGGTCGTGCGGGGCGTCGGCCTGGGCGAAGAGTCCACCGGCGAAGACGACGCCGGAGACCTGCTGCTGGAGCAGCAGCTCCACGTAGTCGGCCTCCGAGACGCCGCCCTTGGTCTGCGTGCACAGCACGGGTGTCAGCCCCTGCTGGGCCAGCGCGCCGCCGATCACCTCCGCGAACGCGGGAAAGATCGGGTTCTGCAGCTCGGGCAGGACCAGCCCGACCAGACGCGCGCGCTCGCCGCGCAGCTGGGTGGGCCGCTCGTACCCCAGCACGTCCAGGGCGGTCAGCACGGACTGCCGGGTCGCGTCGGAGACACCCGGCTTGCCATTGAGCACCCGGCTGACCGTGGCCTCGCTGACCCCCACCTTCTTGGCCACCTGAGCAAGTCGTCGCGTCATACACGCAAGCGTAGCGCAAGCCCCGCAAGAATTTTGCGGCCGTGTGGGCATCGGCATGATCCGATCACCGCCACATGAGTATGCGTACTCATGTGCGGAAGGATCGGCGGCGGCAGACTTCCGGATCTATGACGGATCGTCAAGGAGTGCGCATGACTCGGTGGAAGAAGGCTGCGGCGACGACGGCTCTGATGGTCGTCGGGCTGACGGGCACGGCGGCGGGGCCGGCGGTGGCGTCGGCCGACGTCCTGCTGCCTCACCCCGGCCCTGAGGGTCTGGTGTGGGTGCCGGAGAGGACCGGAGACGGCGGCGTCGTCTCGGCCGGCGCGTGGGACAGTCTGCCGACGGTCCTCACGGTGGCGTGCGAGGGCGGGGGCGACGTACGCGTGACCATGGAGTCCCAGGGCACGGAGGTCGCCGCGTTCTCCGTCGACTGCCCCGCCGGCACGGCGGGAACGGGCTCGGTGACCATGGACGCGGGCGTGGTCCGGTCGGGATCCTTCGCGATCGGCGTGGACGCGTCGACGGAGGACGTCCGGTGGGCCCTGACGGTGACCCAGCCGGAGTAGGTCCGCCCGCGGACACCCCGGCCGTCACCTCGCGCGGCCGGGGACCGGGGTCGTCACACGCCTCCGTCATGCCCGGGCACGGGGAGGCCGGGCCGAGGGGCGCGGGGGCTCGGCTTCCCGGGGAGGGGAGGCCGTGGTGTACGAAGGCTCTGTGAACGAACAGATCGAGGCCTCCACCGTCCGCGTGTTCATAGCGCTCGCCCCGCCCGACGAGGCGAAGGACGAACTGGCGCGGGCGCTGCGGCCCGCCTACGACGCGTACCCGGGCATGCGGTGGAACCGCATCGAGGACTGGCACATCACCCTGGCGTTCCTCGGCGAGCTGCCGGTGAGCGCCGTCCCGCACCTGCGGGCGCCGCTGGCGCGCCTCGCGGCGGGGCGTCCGCCGCTGCGGCTGGCCCTGCGGGGCTCCGGGTGCTTCGACGAGCGCGTGCTGTGGAGCGGTGTCGACGGAGACCTCGAAGGGCTCCACCTGCTGGCCACCGAGGTCCGTGCCGCAGTCAGGGAGTGCGGGATCCCGTTCGAGGAACGGCCGCTGCGGCCCCATCTGACGCTCGCCCGGGCCCGTCGCGACGACTCGACGAGCGTGGTGGAGGCCGCTTCCGGACTCGCCGCCTTCGAGGGCCGTCCCTGGCCCGCCGAGCGGTTGCATCTGGTCGGCAGCAACTACGGCCGGGGGCCGGGGCCGATCCGCTACCGCGACATCGACGCCTGGCCCTTCGGCGCTCCGGCCCGCGAGACCGAGGGCGGCGGGAAGCCGTGCCGCACCACGACCTGACCCGACCGGTCCGGTCCGGGTACGGAGATACGGCCGGGGGGGCCCCGGGGGGCCCCCCGCGCCCCCCCCCCCCCCGCCGCCGGGGGGGCGCCCGCCCGTGGCGGGCCCGCGCCCGCGCCCCGCCCCCGACCGCCCCCCCGGGAGGGCGGCACCCCGCCCCCCCCCCCGCCCCCCCCCCCCGGCGCCGGGCGGGGGCGGCACCCCGGGCCGGGGCCCCGGGGCTCCCCCCGGGCCCCCCCGGCCGTACCGGCGGCGGTGAGGCCGCCGTCATGTGGCGAGCAGTCGCTCGGTCACCTCGCGGTACGTACGCAGGGTGAGCCGGAGCCGTTCGGTGTCCACGCCTCCCTCGCCCGAGGCGCCCTTGCCCTGCCAGCCCTCCCGGAGCGCGGCGCGGCGGTCCTGGAGGGAGGCGATGAGCTGCTTCTCCACCTCGTCCAGGACCTCCGCCGCCTCGGCGACGGCGTCGTGCGGCGAGTCGACGAACCCGGCGAGCGCGTGGTGCATGCGCCGGCCGAGCCGGTCCCGGTCGGTGCCGTCGAGCAGCGGCTCGGGCGCCGCACCGCCCTGTCCCTGACCGTGGGCCCGATCCGAGCCCTGCGCGAGACCGCCGTCAGCGGCCGGGCCGGTACCGTAACCGGGGTCCGCTGCCGGGCTGGTACCGAAACCGGACTCCGTCCCCGGGGCGGTGCCCGGACCGTGACCGGCGCCGGGACCCTGGCCCGGGTCGGTGCCCGCCCCGGCACCCGGGGCACGATCCGTGTCGCGATCGGAGCCCGAGGCGGTGCCCGGGACGAAACCGAGGCCGGAACCCGGGCCCGTGCCCACTCCGGAGGCGCGGCCGGCGCCCCTGCCCGGCTCCTTGCGCGTCGACACAGCGGAGGCGTGGTGCGCGCCGTTCCCCGGATGGGCACCGCGCCCGTCACCACCCCGCTCGCCGGGCCCGGGAGCCGGGCCGGCGTGCGCGAGCGGGTCCGTCGTGGTCCGTCCGCGCGGCGCGGCGGGGGCCACGGCGGGGGTCGGCTGAGGACTCCCGTCGTTCCGGCCCGTGGCGCCGGGTTCGTCGGACGGTGCGGCGGACAGAGGGGACTGGGCGAGCGGTGTCGCCGGGGCTCCGGCGGCGCCCGGGACCGGCGGTGTGGGCGGCGGCGGAGGCGGCGGGGCCGCTGCTTCGTGCCGGGGGTCGGCTCCGGTCCGGTCGTCCGTCCACTGGTCCCGGTTCTCGCGTGCCATCAGGCACCACTTCCCTTCGGCTTGAGCAGGTGACCGCGGCTGTGCGCGGTCGTCCGGTGCGGGCGGGCCGACACGCCGGCCGAGGGTCCGGCCGTCGTCAGGTCGTCGAAGAGGGCACGCGCGTGGAGCAGGGCCTTGCGCAGTTCGTCGGTGGACGCGGACTCGGTGTGCGCGGCCCGGCGGGCCGTGCGCAGCCCCTCCACGTGACGCGGGTGGTGCACCGACAGGGCGTCGAGCTGGTCGTCGTGGCGGTCACCGGCCGGGAAGCCCCGGGTCGCGGCGATCCGCGAGAGGAGCTGGACGGCGTCGGTGACGGCCTGCCGAGGGGCGTCGACGAAGCGTTCCTGGAGGGTGGTCCACTGAGCGGTGTACTGCTCGCGGGCGGCGGGTTCCAGGGGCAACGGCCGGATGTGGCCGTGGCGTTCGACCCGGTCGAGCAGGTCGTGATGGGCGGCCTCGGTGTCGCCGCCGTGGCGTTCGAGGGTGCGGTCGTACTCGGGGCCGAAGCGCCGCTTGAGGGAGCGCTTGCCGCTCCCCGGCCCCGTGCGGGCCCGGAGGGCGAGACCGGCCACCAGCAGCACCGCGGCGACCGCCGCGATGATGAGGACAATGGTCAGGGTCGACATGGTTGCCTTCCTGGATCGTGACTCCTGGCTGGCTGTTCGTCACTGCTTGCAGAGCGCTCTGCCGGTTCGGCTTGCCGCATATCGAGGGGTCAAACCCGAAGCGGCCCGGCCCTCTCCGGGAAGGGGCCGGGCGTGCGGGATCCACGATCCTGGCCGGATACCCTCACCAGGCGCGCGGCGTCGGGAGCCGCCGGAACTCGGCGTTCACCGAGGCGATCCGGCTGCCCCCGGGCGGGAGCCGGCGCGACCGAACGGGCGGAACGAGAGGGACAGCGGTGGACGGCGAGGCGAAGGCGATGGCACGGGCGGAGAAGGCCCTGGCCGCTCTGCGGGCGAACGGTGCGGTGCGGTCCGCCGACCCCTTCACCTCCGACGCACTCGACGCGTGGCCGATCCCCGTCCCCGCGGCGGTCCGCCGGGTACTGCTGGAGACCGGGGGCATCGCCACCGGGCCCGCCGCGGACGGGTCCGCGGGCGGCGACACGTACCGCTTCGGGCCGGAAGCCCGCCTCGCCCCGCGGGCGTTCCGAAGCGGCTACTGGACCCTCGGCGAGCGTCGCGCCGACCACCTCGGGGTGCTCGTGGGGGTCGACGGGGCGGACCGCGACGACTGGGGGCCTGTGCTGGCGGCGTCGTTCGGCGAGGACGGTGACGTGTGGGTGCTGGCCCCGACCTTCACGGACTGGCTGGCCGGGCTCGTCGACCCGACTCCCCCTCCCGCCGCCGCGACGAGCGGGTGCCACGACGGCGGCGGCACGGCGTGCGTGACCGCGGTGCCCAGCGTGGCGGTGGCCGAGGGCCCCGACGCCGAACTCGCCGCGCTCGTCGGCCGCGGGGACCAGCTGACGGACGTGGTGGACCTGGCCGCGGTGCCCGACTACCCGTGCCGGGTGCGCTGGGAGCCGTACTACTCCCTGGAGTTCGAGACCGCGGACACCGGCGGCAGCGAGGTCGAGGCGGCCTTCTCCGGAGGCGGCCGGCTGCTGCTGATCCGCAGCGTGGTCAGCGGCGACTTCCTGGGCCGGTCCGTCCGCCGGCACACCGTGCCGTCCGACGCGCCGGCCCGCGCGATCGCCGAACTGCGTGCGCTGGCCGAGGAGTTTCCGGAGCGGGTGGAGCTGGAGCCCGGCTGCCCGGACGCCGAGAGGGGCGCCTGGCCCGTCACCGTGCCGGCGGAGCTTCGGGAGGTGTTCCGGGAGATCGGCGCGGTCCGCGTCAGCGGTCTGCCGGACCTGATCCTGCTGCCCGGCGCCAAGGAGCACGAGGTCACGCCGGAGACGCACGCCATGCTGGGCGGCGACGGGACGTACTGGCCGCTCGCCCGGGTCGACTACGGCCCCTACGCGGCGCTGGCACAGATCCGGATCGACCCGGACACGGGAGCGTGGGGGTGTGCGGTGTCGGTGATGTCCACGCCGGGGACGCTGCGCGAGTTCCCCGATCTCACCCTGATCGCCGAGTCCCTGCCCGACCTGCTGCTGACCTACGCGCGGCTCGCCAGGGAAGCCGCGGCGCGTGAGCGCGCGGGCGGGACGTGGCGGCCGGAGGCCCCTTGGATGTTCCCCAACACCGGGGAGGCGTGGCCCCGCCCGGTGCCGGTCGAGGAGTGGGCCGGGTCGGCCGATCCGCTGCTGGCGGCCGCGTCGGCGCTTCCGCCGGGCACGCACGCCGTGGACCTGCGCGGGGTGCCGGTGCCGGCGGACGTCTCCTTCCACCGGGCGGAGAGCTGGCCCTACCGGCACCCGCTGAAACGGCTCACGTTCCCGGGCGCGGGCACGCTGGTGGTGGCCGAACTCGAAGAGCGCCCGTGAGGAACGGCGCCACCGAGGACGGGTTAAGGCCGTGTCCGTCCCCGTCACTTGACGGAGCCCGCCATCACCCCCTGGACGAAGTGCCGCTGGAAGGCGAAGAAGACCACGACCGGGACGATCAGGGAGAGGAACGCGCCGGGTGCCAGGACATCGATGTTGCTGCCGAACTGCCGTACCTGTGACTGGAGTTCCACGGTCAGCGGCTGGGAGGAGCTGTCCGCGAACAGCAGCGCCACCAGCATGTCGTTCCAGACCCAGAGGAACTGGAAGATCGCCAGGCTCGCGAGGGCGGGCCGTCCGACCGGCAGGACGAGCCGGGTGAAGATGCGCCACTCGCTGCCCCCGTCCATCCGGGCGGCCTCCAGCATCTCGCGCGGGATGTCGGCGAAGTAGTTGCGCAGCAGGAAGATCGCGAACGGCAGTCCGTAGGCGACGTGGAAGAGCACCACGCCGGGGATCGTGCCGAACAGGCCCAGCTGACCGAAGAGTTTGGCGACGGGCAGCAGGCCCACCTGGACGGGCACCACCAGGAGCGCGACGACCAGCAGGAAGATCCAGTCGCGGCCGGGGAACTCCAGCCAGGCGAAGGCGTATCCGGCGAGTGCGGCGAGGACGACGACGAGCACGGTCGTCGGCACGGAGATGAGCACCGTGTTCCAGAAGGCGCGGGTGAGGCCCGCGTTGGCCAGGACGGCCGTGTAGTTGTCGAAGGACAGCTGACCGGGTGCGGCCAGCGCGGTCCACCAGCCGCTCGACGCGCTGTCGTCGGGCGAGCGCAGCGAGGAGAGCAGCAGTCCGGCGACGGGGGTGACCCAGATCAGGCCGACGACCGCGAGGAACGCCTGGACCAGCCCGTTGCCGAGCCAGCGGCGGAGCCGGCCGCCCGGGGCCCGGCGCGGCGCCGTCCGCGGAGGTGCGCCGGGGCCGGACGGCGGGGCGGGGCGCTTCGACGGGGCCGGGGTGACGGTCGCGCTCATGACTGGCTCCTGCGGAAGCGGCGGACGTTGAAGACCATGGCGGGGATCACCAGCAGCAGGAGCAGGACGCCGAGGGCGCTGCCGAGTCCCTGGTTGTTGCCGCCGCCGAAGGAGACGAGCCACATCTGGGTGGCGAGGACGGTGGCGTCCTCCTGCACCGGACCGGGGGCGATGATGTAGATGAGGTCGAAGACCTTCATCACGTTGATCACCAGGGTGACGAAGACGACCGTGAGGACGGGTGCCAGCAGGGGGACGGTGATCTTGCGGAACACCTGCCATTCGCTCGCCCCGTCCATCCGGGCGGCCTCCAGGGCGTCCCGTGGGAGGGAGGAGAGACCGGCGCCGATGAGGACCATGGCGAAACCGGTCCAGATCCACAGGTACGCGCCGATGATCGCCGGGGTGACGAGGGCGGGACCGAGCCAGGAGACGCCTTCGTAGGGCGGCGCGAAGTTCGCCGCGGTCAGCCGCACGGTGTACGTGTCCCCCGCGTCGAGGCCGGTGAGGCGGTACGAACCGTCCGGCGCCGTCGTCGCCGTGGCGGCCGTCCTCCCGTCCCGTACGGCCTCCACCGTCAGGCCCGGCAGGCCGCGTTCGGCCGGGTCGACGACGCCGGGCCGGCCCCCGCCGCCGGGGGTGAAGTCGAGGAAGACGGCGCCGCGGACCTCGTCCGCGGCGGCCTTCGCGGGCGCCGCGGGCCGTGCGTCGGCCGGTACGTCCTTGGGGGGCACGCCCACCAGTCCGAGGTCGAGGGTGCCGCCAGGGGAGACGGCGGCGGTCGTGCGGTACGACCCGTCCGGGGCCTTGGCGACGCCCTGCCCTTCGCGCACCCGGGCGCTGGGGTAGGAGGCGGTGTCGGTGAAGGCGTCGTGCACGCCCACCACGGCCGCGTTGAGGACGCCCTTGTCGGGGTCCTCCTCGTAGGCGAGCCGGAAGATGATGCCCGCGGCGAGGAAGGAGACGGCCATCGGCATGAAGAGCAGCAGCTTGAAGGCGGTGGCCCAGCGGACCTTCTCCACCAGCACGGCGAGGATCAGCCCGAGGCCGGTGAGCAGGGTGGGGGCGACGACGACCCAGAGGGCGCTGTTGCGGATCGCGGTCAGCGTGGCCGGGTCGCGGAGCATCTCGGTGTAGTTCTCGCCGCCGACGAACCGGCTGCCGGAGGCGTCGAAGAAGCTGCGGCCGACGGAGAAGAGGACGGGGTAGACGACCAGCGCGCCGAGGAGCAGCAGCGCCGGCAGGACGAAGGCGACGGCGACGGTCCGCCGGCGGCGCTGGGCGCGCCGCCGGGGACTCGCGGCCCCCACGGGTGGGGTGAGGGTGGTCATGTCCGTCAGCCCTTGTAGGCCTTGGCCGCGGCGGCTTCGAGCGCGGCCGCGGTCGCCGCCGGGTCGGAGGGGTCGCGCAGGAAGTCCTGGAGCAGCTTCCACTCCCCCACGCCCTTGGTGCCGCCGAAGGAGGCCGGGGCCTGGTCCGACATGTCGAAGCGCACCGAGTCCCCGGCGTCGATCAGCGACTTGGCGGTCTCGCGGAGGGTGTCGTCGCCGTAGGAGGAGAGGTCCAGCTTCTTGTTGGGAGAGAGGAATCCGCCGGCCTCGGCCCAGACGGCGGCGGCCTCGGGGGTGGCGAGGTACTCCAGGAAGGCGGTCGCCGCCTTCTGGTTCTTGCCGTCGGCCAGGACGACGGCGGCGTCACCGCCGCTGACGACGGGGGCCTTGCCGCCCGTGACGGCGGGGAAGGGGAAGAACGTGGCGTCCTGGCCGATCTTCCGGCCGAACTGGTCCTTGGCGATGCCGGCGACGAAGTCGCCCTCGTACACCATGCCCGCCTCGGGGTCGGGGCCGAAGACCTTCTCGACGGAGCCGGGGAAGTCGGTGCCGAGCGCGCCCTTCTGGCCGCCGGCCAGCAGCTTCGGGTCGGAGAACAGCGCGCCGAGGGTGGTGAGGGCCTTGACGACGGACGGGTCGGTCCAGCTGATCTCGTGCCGGGCGAGCCGGTCGTACTTCTCGGGGCCCGCCTGGGAGAGGTAGACGTTCTCGAACCAGTCGGTGAGGGTCCAGCCGTCCTCGCCGGCGACCGCGAAGGCGGGCAGGCCGGAGTCGGAGACCGCCTGGGCGCTCCGGAGCATCTCCTCGTACGTCTTGGGCGGCTTGACGCCCGCCTGTTCGAACGCCTCGGGGCTGTACCAGACGGTCGACTTGTGGGCCGCCTTGAAGTACAGGCCGTAGAGCTTGCCGTCGACGGAGCCGTACTCCTCCCAGACGGGGGCGTAGTTGGTGTCGACGGCCTTCGCGGTGGGCGCGGAGAGCGGCTTGAGCCAGTTCTTCTCGGCGAACTGCCGGAGGACGCCGACCTGCGGGACCATCACGACGTCGGGGGCGTTGCCGCCCTCGATCTTGCTGCCGACGACGGTGGAGACGTTGTCGCCGGTCGAGGTGAAGCGGGTCGCGGCGCCGGTCTTCTCGGTGAAGGCGTCGAGCACCTTCTGGAAGTTCTTCTGCTCGGCGCCGGACCAGACGCCGGCCACGTTCAGGGTCTGGCCGGCGAGTTCCTTGCCGCCGCCGCCCGCGCTGACCGGGCCGCCGCCGCAGGCGGTCGCCCCCAGCGCCAGGGTGAGGGCGGAGCAGCACGCCATCGCCGTGCGTCGTCGTATGGTCATGGTCATACCTCCGAGGTGGTGTGGTCGCCGATCCACCAGGCGGCGGTGGATCCGGGCAGGACGCCGTCCGGGCAGGGGCCGCTGGACAGCAGGGGGGCGCCGGAGACGGGTGCGGGCACCGGCGCTCCGGTGAAGTTGACGGCGCAGACGAAGCCTTCGCCGCGCACGAAGGCGAGGACGCCGGGGGGCGCCTCCAGCCAGCGCAGCGTGCCTTCGCCCAACTGCGGCAGGCCGCCGCGCAGTTGCAGACCGTCGCGGTAGAGGTGCCAGAAGGAGCGGGTGTCGGCGAGGGCTCGGTCGGTGGCGTGTGCGGCGAACCAGCCGGGCTGCGGCAGCCACGGTTTGGCGCTCTCGGCACCGGTGCTGAAGCCGAACGGCGAGGCGTGCCCGGACCAGGGCAGCGGGACGCGGCAGCCGTCGCGGATCCGCGCCCGGCTGCCGGTGCGCCGGAAGATGGGGTCGGTGAGGACCTCGTCCGGGAGGTCGACGACCTCCGGGAGGCCGAGCTCCTCGCCCTGGTAGATGTAGGCGGCGCCGGGGAGCGCCAGCATGAGCAGCGCGGCGGCGCGCGCCCGGGCGGCGCCCAGGCCGCTGCCCTCGGTGCCGGACTCGCCGTAGCGGGTGACGGTACGGACCTGGTCGTGGTTGTTGAGGACCCAGGTGACGGTGGACCCCGTGCCGGCGATGTCGCGCATGGCCTCATCGATCACGGCGCGGAAGGCCTCGGCGTCCCAGGGGGCGCCGAGGAGGTCGAAGAAGAAGGCCTGGTGCAGTTCGTCGGGGCGTACGTACGCGGCCTGCTCCCTGGCGTTCGGGACGGAGACCTCGCCGACGAGGAGCCGCTCGCGTCCGTCGCGGGCGGTGTACTCCTCGCAGACCGACCGCCAGTGCCGCCAGACGTCGTGCACCTCGGGCTGGTTCCAGGCGAGCGGGTTGACCGAGTCGCGGGTCCGGGCGTCGGCCTCCGGGTCGGAGGAGTCCGGGAGACCGGGGTGCTTGAAGAGGCCGGCGGCGACGTCGATGCGGAAGCCGTCCACGCCCCGGTCCAGCCAGAAGCGCAGGACGTGCTCGAAGTGGGCGCCCACCTCGGGGTTGCGCCAGTTCAGGTCGGGCTGCTCGGGGGTGAACATGTGGAGGTACCACGGGCCGGGGGTGCCGTCCGCCTCGGTGATCCGGCTCCAGGCGGGGCCGCCGAACATGGCGTGCCAGTTGTTGGGCGGCTCGTCGCCGCCCGGGCCCCGGCCCTCGGCGAAGTGGAACCGGGCGCGGGCCGCGCTGCCGGGGCCGGCGGCGAGCGCCTCGCGGAACCAGGCGTGCTCGCTCGAGCAGTGGTTGGGGACGATGTCCAGCAGGACCTTGATGCCGAGCCGGTGCGCGTCGGCGACGAGGCGGCCGAACTCCTCCAGGTCGCCGTAGACGGGGTCGACGTCGCAGTAGTCAGCGACGTCGTAGCCGTGGTCGGCCTGCGGCGACGGGTAGAAGGGGCTCAGCCAGATGCCGTCGACGCCGAGCTTCTTCAGGTACGGGAATCCGGCGCGGACCCCGGCGAGGTCGCCGATGCCGTCACCGGTGCTGTCCAGGAAGCTGCGGACGTAGACCTGGTAGATCACCGCGTCGCGCCACCAGGGGTGGACGGGGTGGTGTGCGAGGCGCTGCGCGAGGCCGTCGCCGGCGGGAGCTGTGAGCATCACCCGTTGACCTGTTTCTTCGTGAAGGGGTGCACGCCATCCAGAGCGAATAGCGGTTATGCATGCATGTTAGGTAGGAGTGACAAGAGGGTGTCAACGACTGTGCGGAAACCGGCGGCATTTGCGTCTTATGTACGGGTTTGAACCACGCGTCTGAAGGCAGAGGTGTGCCAGGGAGATACCTAACAGGTAACTAGAGCGTCACGAGCCTGACCACGGGGCCCGTGGGCGGCCCGGACCTCGGCCGCGGCCGCGCGGAGGCGGCAGGCGGGGCGGTCAGCGGCGGTGGGCGATGGCCGCGAGTTCCCCGGCGAGCCGCCGTACGGCCGCCTCGGGCGTCTGGTGCTGGGCCATGGCGTCGTGCACGACGGCCTGGACGGCCAGCGTGACCTGTTCGTACCGCGGGCTCTTGGGGCGTGGCTCCGCGGCGAGCACGCTGGCGCGGAGCGCCGGCAGGTAGGGGAAGCGCCGCACCAGCTCCGGGTCCCGGTACAGCGCGGCGCGCACCGGCGGGAGCGCGCCCTCGGTCAGCACCCGGCGCTGCACGGGCTCGCTCGTGAGGTACGCGATGAGGTCGCGCGCCGACTCGGGGTGCCGCGCCTGGCTGCTCACCGCCAGGTTCGACCCGCCCAGCACGCTGGTGCCCGGTCCGTCCGGGCCGGGCAGCGGCACGGCGCCGAACCTCCCCGCCACCGCGGAGTCCGGCCCCGAGGCGCCGGCGTAGGCGTAGGGCCAGTTGCGCAGGAAGAGCAGCCGGCCGTCCTGGAACGCCCGCCGGGACTCCTCCTCCGTGTACGTCAGCGCCTCGCGGGGGATCCAGCCGTCACGGACGCCCCGGGCGAGGAATCCGATGCCTTCGCGGGCGGCCGCCGACTCCACCGTGACCCGCTCGCCCTCGTCGCCGAGGATGGTGCCGCCCGCGGAGTAGACGGCCTCGGCGGCGTTGACGGTGAGGCCTTCGTAGGGGAGGAACTGCCCGGCGTATCCGCCGAGGCCGTGCCGGGGCGCGAGCGTGCGCGCCTGGCGCTCCAGCTCGGCCCAGGTCCGCGGCGGCCGTTCGCCCTCGCGGGCGAGCACGTCCTTGCGGTAGAAGAGCATCCCGGCGTTGGTGACGTACGGGACGGCGTACAGCTTGCCGTCGTACGTCGCCGTGTCCACGACCGGTCGCAGGAAGCCGTCGAGCGGGAGCCGCGCCCGGTCCACCGGCGCGATCCAGCCGGCGGCGGCGAACTCCGTGGTCCAGGCCACGTCGATGTTGAGGACGTCGAAGCGGCCCGCGCCCGATCGGAGATCGGTGATCATCTGGGCCCGGGTCTCGTCCGCCGCGTCGGGCAGCTCGACCAGGGTGACCCGTTCGTCCGGGTGTGCCCGGTTCCATCCGTCGAGCACACGGCCGAGATAGCCGGTGAGGTCACCGGCCGTGGCCAGGGTCATCGGGCCCCGCCCGCCCCCGCGCTCCCCGGCCGCCGGGCCGGCGCCGGAGGTGACGTAACCGGTCAGGACGATCATGACGACCAGGAGACCCCTACCCGCGGCACGCATCCACCGCATAGGTTCCTCCCTGTACACCGGCGCAGGACCTCGGCGTCCCGCGTCTCGGGCATGTATACCCGTTAGGCATGGGCGATACTAGAGCCCACATCACATCGGGAGCCGGGAGCCGGCGGAGGAGGAGAGCACGCGTGCGCCTTCCGCTCCTCGCTCTCCTGGCGCGCGGACCCGCCCACGGCTACGAGCTCAAGCAGGACCTTGAGCAACTGCTGGGCGCCGCGTACCCTCCCACCAACGTCGGCCAGATCTATGTGACGCTGGGCCGGCTGGAGAAGTCCGGCCTCATCGAGGGCGAGGAGATCGCCCAGGAGAGCCGGCCCAACAAGAAGATCTACCGCCTCACCGATGCCGGGCAGGAAGCACTCCGCGCCTGGTTCGAGGAGACGGCCGACGAACCGAGGGTCCGGGACGAGTTCTTCATGAAGCTCGCCCTCGCCCCGAGGACCGGCCTCGCCGACCAGATCGCCCTCATCAACAAACAGCGACGCGAGTATCTGAACACCATGCGCAACCTGTCCAAGCTGGCCGCGACCGAAGACCGGGACAACCGCATAGCCCACCTGCTGATCGAAGGCGCCATGCTGCATCTGCAGGCCGACCTCGACTGGCTGGAGCGCTGCCAGGAGGAACTGGAGGACCTGCGGTGACGGACCCCTCCGCGCCGTCCGCCCCGTCGGCGGGAGCCGCAGGGCCCGAGGCCCCCGGCTCCGCCGTGCCGCTGCTGCGCGCGGAGGGGCTGACCAAGACCCACCACGGCGAGGGCGCCCCCGCCCATGCCGTGCGCGGCGTCGACCTCACCGTGCGGCAGGGCGAGTTCGTCGCCGTCACCGGCCCCTCGGGCGCCGGGAAGTCCACCCTGCTGCACCTCCTCGGCGGTCTCCAGCGGCCCGACAGCGGCTCCCTGTGGCTCGACGGGGAGCGCACCGACGGCTACAGCGAGGCCCGGTGGGCCGTCGAACGGCGACGCCGCATCGGCATCGTCTTCCAGTTCTTCAACCTCGTCTCCAACCTCACCGTCGCCGACAACGTCGAGCTGCCCGCCCTGCTGGCCGGTGCCTCCGCCCGGCAGGCCCGCGCCGAGCGCGAGACGCTCCTCGCCGATCTCGGCCTGGACGGCAAGGCCCGCAGCATGCCCGGCGAACTGTCCGGCGGGGAGCAGCAGCGCGTCGCGCTCGCCCGCGCCCTCGTCAACCATCCGCGGCTGCTCCTGGCCGACGAGCCGGCCGGCAGCCTCGACAGCAAGGGCACCCGCGAGGTGATGCGGCTGCTGACCCGCTTCCACCAGCGCGGCCAGAGCATCGTCCTCGTCACGCACGACGCGCGACTCGCCAGCGCCGCGGACCGGGTGATCAGCTTCTTCGACGGCCGCATAGCCGACGACGCCGAGCTGGGCTCGACGCCGCCGCGCGGCACCGGCCTGTCCGGCGTACTCGCGCTGAACGAACTGAAGGACTGACCGTGCGGGCCATGCTGCGCTGGGCGCACGCCGATCTGCGGACGCACCGGGGCGAGGCGCTGTTCCTCGTCGCGGCCACCGCCGGCATCGTCGCCTCGCTGCTGCTCGCGACCGCCCTCTTCGGGTACGCCACCAACCCCTGGCAGCGGGTCTTCACCCAGTCCCACGGCGCGCACGTCTGGATCCACACCGGCCCCGCCGCCGACACCGGCCGGCTCGCCGCACTCGACGGGGTCGCCGCCGTCTCCGGCCCGTACCGTACGGCCACCACCACGCTCGCCTCGCGCGGCGCCCGCGCGGGCGCCGAACTCCGGGCGACCCCCGCCGACCCGCCCGGGAACGGCCGTCCCGGGGACGAGCGGCGCCCGGACGGAACGCCCGCCGGTGACGAGCCGTCGACGGGCCGCCCGCTGGTGACGTCCGGCCGCTGGCTCGACCCGGCCACCCCCGACGGCGTGGTCCTGGAAGCCGGTCTCGCCCGCGCCCTGTGGGCCGAACCGGGCGACCGCCTCACCCTCCCCGGGCGTACGGTCACCGTCCTCGGCGTCGCCGACACCGCCGAACGCCGCTACCGCGCCGGGGAGCGGCCCGGCACGGTGTGGGCGCTCCCCGGGGCCGTACCGCGGGACCGGACCGGCGGCCAGGTCGTCGGACTCCGGCTGGACGCCCCGGAGGACACCGACTACGCGGTCCAGCGCGTCGTCACCACGCTCGGCGCGGGCGCCGTCACCGACGTCTCCACCTGGCAGCAGGCCCGCGCCGAGGCACAGGGCGACACCCGGCTCCTCGGCCAGGTCCTCGGGCTCTTCGGCGTGGGCGCGCTCGTCGCCGCGGCGCTGGCGGTGTTCGGAGCGATCAGCACCCGGGTCCGCGGGCACCTCCGGGACATCTCCGTCCTCAAGGCCGTCGGCTTCACCCCCGGCCAGGTCGTCCGGATCTTCCTCGCCCAGCACCTGGCGTTCGCCGTCCTCGGCGCCGCCCTCGCCGTGCTGCTCGTCCGGAGCGCGGGCGGCCGGCTGCCGGGGCGGCTCGGCGACGCGGTCGAGGTCTGGCAAGGACTCCCGGGCCACCTTCCGGCGCTGCTGCTCGTACCCGTCGCGGCCGTGCTGTTCATCGGCGCGGCCACCTCCCTGGCCGCCTGGCGAGCGGGCCGCGTCCCTCCCGTACCGGTGCTGCCCTCCGCCGCGCCGGGCCGGAGACCATCGCGCCCGGCCGCCGGGCTCGGAGGTGTCCTGTCGATCAGGCCGGATCAGGGAGCGGTGCCGGACGCCGCGACCCCGGCAGGATCGGCACGACACCCCCGAGGGCTCTCCCGCGCGGCCAGGAAGGCGCTCGGGCTGGGCGTTCCGCCCGCGCTCGTCCTCGGCTGGCACCACGCCTTCGGGCGCGGGCGGCGCGCCCCGGCCACCATCGTCCGGCTCGCCCTGCCGCTGCTGCTGATCACCGTCGCGCTCGGTGCGTGGACGACCATCGAACGCTTCGACAGCCGGCCCGAGCAGCTCGGCCTGGCCGCCGCGCTCACCGCCCGCCCGGACGCGACCCTCACCGACCGCCAGGCGACCGCCCTCCTGGAGAGCGACCCGGACGTCGTCACCGCCCATCCCGGCCTGGAGGTCGCGGCCCTGGTCCCCGGGCAGACGGGCACCATCGCGCTGCGCGGCCTCGGCACCCGGGCGGAGCCCTACCCGTACTCGCTGGCCGAGGGCCGCCCGGCCCGCGGCCCCGACGAGGCCGTCGCCGGCCAGGGGCTGCTCGACCTCCTCGACGCGCGGGTCGGCGACTGGGTGCGGCTGACCGTCGGCGGCCATCCGCAGGTCCTGCACCTCGTCGGCCGGAGCATCGAACCCGAGAACGGCGGCCGGGTGATCTCGACCTCACTCGACACCCTGCGCGAGAACGACCCGTCGCTGCGTCCCACGACGTACCAGCTCCAACTGCGCCCGGGAGCGGATCCGCGCGCGGTCCGCGATCACCTGGCCGAGGCCTCACGGGGGCGGCTCGACCTCCGCGAGGTCACCAGCCCCGCCGACCACCTCGCCGCGCTGCGCGGTGTCGCCGTCGGTCTGATCGCCGTGCTGGCGCTGATCGGGCTCACGGAGCTGTCCACAACGATCGGCGGCAGCGTGCGGGACGGCGGGCGCGACCTGCTGGCGTTGAAGGCCATCGGCCTGTCCCCGCGCCAGATCACCACGGTCACCGTCACGGCCGTCGGCTGCACCGCCCTGGCCGCCGCCCTCGCCGGTACGGCCCTCGGGGTCCCCTTCGCCCACTGGCTGATCGACCACGAGGCGTCGGCCCTCGGCGTCGGGGCCGGCATCGCGCACGCCCCGCCGTTCCTCCAGCTCCTGGCCCTCGCCCTCGCGGCTGTCGCGGGCGCGGTCGCCCTCGCCGTGCTGCCCGCCGCCCGTGCCACCCGCCACCGCCTGGCCGACACCCTCAGCGCCGTCGCCTGACCGTCGCCCGGGCGGCCCGCGGATCTCGGGGCGGACGGAAGCGAGGCGGGGGCCCCCCTACCAGGGGGGGGGGGCCCCCGGGGGGTACGGCCCGCCAAACGGGGGGCGGGCGCCCCCCCCCGGGCCCCCGGGGGGGGCGGCCGGGGCCGCCCCACGGGTCGCCGACGCGGAGCCACT
>NZ_JBVJGU010000010.1:0-254894 GCF_055587165.1 Streptomyces sp. NPDC048353
GGCCGCCCCCGGCGCCCCGGTGTCCCCCGCGTTACCCGCCGGCGGGCCGGGCGGCGGGGGTGGGGGGGGGGGGGGGGGGGGGGCCCCCCCCCCGGGGGGGGGGGGGGGCGGGGCCGGGGGGGGGCCCCCCCTCCACGGTAAGGCCCTCGCTCGCGAAGCATCCCTCGCGGTCGGGTCAGCCGAAGACGGCGAGGCTCTTCGCCTTGCCCTTCTGCTCCTCCACCAGGGCCAGCAGCCGGTCCTCCGGTCCGAAGACCGCGACCGGCCCCGCCGGGTAGGAGGGCATCTCCAGGCGGACGCCGTTGAGCAGCAGCCCGCCCCGGCGCTCGTCGACGTCCCAGCGGGGGAACGCCGCCGAGGCCGCGTCGGCGACCGGCATGACCGTCAGCTCCTCCTGGAGCTGGTCCAGGGTCCTGGCCGCGTCCAGCTTGTACGGCCCGACCCGGGTCCGGCGCAGCGCGGTCAGGTGACCGCCGACGCCGAGGCCTGCGCCCAGGTCACGGGCGAGGGCGCGGATGTACGTCCCCGAGGAGCAGACCACCGAGACGACCAGGTCGACGACGGCCGTGCCGTCCTCGGCGACGGCCTCGCGCATGTCGTACACCTGGAAGGACGAGACCGTCACCGGGCGGGCCGGGATCTCGAACTCCTCGCCGCCGCGCACCCGCGCGTACGACCGCTTGCCGTCGATCTTGATGGCCGAGACCTTCGACGGCACCTGCATGATGGCGCCGGTCAGCTCCGCCACACCCGCGTCGACCCCCTCGCGGGTCACCTTCGAGGCGTCCACGGAGGCGGTGATCTCACCCTCGGCGTCGTCGGTGATCGTCGTCTGGCCGAGGCGGATGGTGCCGAGGTACTCCTTCTCGGTCAGCGCGAGGTGACCGAGCAGCTTGGTCGCCCGCTCCACACCGAGGACGAGGACGCCCGTCGCCATGGGGTCGAGCGTGCCCGCGTGGCCGACGCGGCGGGTCTTGGCGATCCCGCGCATCTTGGCCACGACGTCGTGCGAAGTGAAGCCCGACGGCTTGTCGACGATGACAAGGCCGTCGGGCGTCTTTGCGGTGCTCATCAGGCGGTGGTGCCCTCTTCGTCCTCGTCCTCTTCGGGCTTGCGGTACGGGTCGGCCCCGCCGGCGTACTGCGCGCCGGAGGAGACCTCGCGGACCTGCGCGTCGGAGGCGCGCGCCTTGTCGAGGAGATCCTCGATGGTCTTGGCGGTCTCGGGGAGGGCGTCCGCGACGAAGGTCAGGGTGGGCGTGAACTTGGTGCCCGCCGCCCGGCCGACCGCGGAACGGAGCACGCCCTTGGCGCTCTCCAGACCGGCGGCCGCGCCGGCCCGCTCCTCGTCGTCGCCGTAGACCGTGTAGAAGACCGTGGCCTCCCGCAGGTCACCGGTGACGCGGGTGTCCGTGATGGTCACGTGCGTACCCAGGCGCGGGTCCTTGATGCCGCGCAGCAGCTTCTCGGCGACCACCTCCCTGATGAGGTCCGCCAGCTTCTTCGCCCGCGCGTTGTCGGCCACTGGTCCTTCTCCTTCTTCGCCTTGCTCGTTCAGTCTTCATCAGTGTGGAGCCGTCGTCGCACCGACAACAGCTCCACCTCGGGTCTGGCCGCCACCAGCCGCTCGCAGCGGTCCAGTACGTCCGATACGAACCCCGGGTCCCCGGACACCAGCGCGACGCCCAGCCGGGCCCTGCGGTGGAGGTCCTGGTCGCCCACCTCGGCCGCGCTCACGGAGAACTTGCGCTGGAGCTCGGCGACGATGGGCCGGACGACGGAGCGTTTCTCCTTCAACGAATGAACATCGCCGAGGAGCAGATCGAAGGACAGAGTCCCCACGTACATGCGGTGCCGGATGTCCCGCCGGTTCGGGTTCGGTGGCCTGCCACGCCATCGCTTGGCAGGGACACCAGAACCGTACACGCAACGGCCGGGGCCGATCGACGGAATAACTTCCGCCGACCGGCCCCTGCCTACCGCTGCCCTCAGGCGCGCGGCTTCTCGCGCATCTCGTACGTCGCGATGACGTCGTCGATCTTGATGTCGTTGAAGTTTCCGAGGTTGATACCGCCCTCGAAGCCTTCGCGGATCTCGGTGACGTCGTCCTTGAAGCGGCGCAGACCGTGGATCGTGAGGTCCTCGGCGATGACCTTGCCGTCGCGGACGAGGCGCGCCTTGGTGTTGCGCTTGACCTCGCCGGAGCGGATGAGGACACCGGCGATGTTGCCCAGCTTGGACGAGCGGAAGACCTCGCGGATCTCCGCCGTACCGAGCTCGACCTCTTCGTACTCCGGCTTGAGGAGGCCCTTCAGAGCCGCCTCGATCTCCTCGATGGCCTGGTAGATCACCGAGTAGTACCGGACGTCGACGCCTTCGCGCTCCGCCATCTGGGCCGCACGGCCGGCAGCCCGGACGTTGTAGCCGATGACGATGGCGTCGGAACCCATGGCCAGGTCGATGTCGGACTCGGTGACCGCACCCACACCGCGGTGCAGGACCCGGATGTCGACCTCTTCACCGACGTCGAGCTGGAGCAGCGAGGCCTCGAGAGCCTCGACCGCACCGGACGCGTCGCCCTTGATGATGAGGTTGAGTTCCTGGACCAGACCGGCCTTGAGCACCTTGTCGAGGTCCTCGAGGGACACCCGGCGGACGCGCTTGGCGAAGGCGGCGTTGCGCTCACGCGCGGCGCGCTTCTCGGCGATCTGACGGGCCGTACGGTCCTCGTCGACGACCAGGAGGTTGTCGCCGGCACCCGGCACGTTGGTGAGACCGAGCACCAGGACGGGAGTCGACGGGGTCGCCTCCTCGACGTTGTTGCCCTTGTCGTCGAGCATCGCCCGGACGCGGCCGTACGCGTCGCCGACCACCACGGTGTCGCCGATGCGCAGCGTTCCGCGCTGGACCAAGACGGTCGAGACCGCACCGCGACCGCGGTCGAGGTGGGACTCGATCGCGATGCCCTGCGCGTCCTGGTTCGGGTTGGCCCGCAGGTCGAGCGAGGCGTCGGCGGTGAGGACGACGGCCTCCAGCAGGGAGTCGATGTGCAGACCCTGCTTGGCGGAGATGTCGACGAACATCGTGTCGCCGCCGTACTCCTCGGCCACCAGACCGAACTCGGTCAGCTGACCGCGGACCTTGGTCGGGTCGGCACCCTCGACGTCGATCTTGTTGACCGCGACGACGATCGGAACGCCGGCGGCCTTGGCGTGGTTGAGCGCCTCGATCGTCTGCGGCATGACGCCGTCGTTGGCCGCGACCACGAGGATCGCGATGTCGGTCGACTTCGCACCACGGGCACGCATGGCGGTGAACGCCTCGTGACCCGGGGTGTCGATGAAGGTGATGCGACGCTCTTCGCCGTTGACCTCGGTACCGACCTGGTAGGCACCGATGTGCTGCGTGATGCCGCCGGCCTCGCCCGCGATGACGTTCGTCTTGCGGATGGCGTCGAGCAGTCGGGTCTTACCGTGGTCGACGTGACCCATGACGGTCACGACCGGCGGACGCGAGACCAGAGCCTCTTCGCCGCCCTCGTCCTCGCCGAACTCGATGTCGAAGGACTCGAGGAGCTCGCGGTCCTCTTCCTCCGGCGAGACGATCTGAACGGTGTAGTTCATCTCCTCGCCGAGCATCGTCAGCGTGTCGTCGGAGACCGACTGCGTCGCCGTGACCATCTCGCCGAGGTTCATCATCACCGCGACGAGCGACGCCGGGTTGGCGCCGATCTTCTCGGCGAAGTCGGTGAGGGAGGCACCGCGCGACAGGCGAATGGCTTCGCCGTTGCCGCGGGGCAGCATCACGCCGCCGACCGACGGGGCCTGCATGGCCTCGTACTCCTGGCGCCTCTGCCGCTTCGACTTGCGACCGCGACGCGCGGGACCGCCGGGGCGACCGAAGGCGCCCTGCGTGCCACCACGGCCACCGGGGCCGCCGGGACGGCCGCCGAAGCCGCCGGGACGACCGCCGAAGCCGCCGCCACCGCCGGGACCACCCGGACGACCGCCGCCGCCACCGCCGGGACCGCCGGGACGACCGGCGAAGCCGCCGCCGCCACCGCCGGGACCGGCCGGACGGCCGGCGAAGCCGCCGCCGCCACCGGGACGACCGCCGCCGCCACCGGCGGGACGACCACCGGGGCCACCGGGGCCACGGCCGCCGGGACCGCCACCGGGGCGCGGGCCGGCAGCGGGACGCTGCGGCATCATGCCCGGGTTGGGACGGTTACCGCCGGGCGCGCCGCCCGGACGGGGAGCCTGCGGGCGAGGCATGCCACCGGGGGTGGGACGGGCGCCGCCCTGACCCTGCGGGCGCGGGGCGCCGCCGGGGCCGCCCTGCGGACGCGGGGCACCCGGAACGGCACCGGGGCCGCCGGGACGGGGAGCGCCGCCGCCGGGACGGGGCGCCTGCGGGCGCGCCATTCCGGTGGAGCCACCCGAGGTGAAGGGGTTGTTGCCCGGACGGGGACCGGCCGGACGGGAGCCACCGGGGCGCGGAGCGCCCTGGCCCTGCGGACGCGGGGCACCCTGGCCCTGCGGACGCGGAGCCTGCTGGCCCGGACGGGCACCACCCGCGGGGCGGGGACCGGGGGTCCCGCCACCGGCACGCGGACCGGCGGCCGGAGCCGACGGAGGCGCGGTGAACTCGGGGGTGGCCGGAGCCGGCGTGGCCGGCTTGGGCGCGGGCTTCGGGCCCGGGCGGGGGCCCGAGGCGGCCGGAGCCGGAGAGGGGGTGCTGCTCGCCGGAGCCGCCGGGGTGACCGGGGCGGCCGGGGTGGCGGGCGCGGCGGGGGCCGGCTTGGGAGCCGGGGCGCCGGGCTTGGGGGCAGCGGGACGTGCCGCGCCGGCCGGAGACGGCGCAGCGGGCTTCGAGGGGGCGGCCTTGCGAGGCGCGCCCGGCTTGGCAGCGGACTTGCCGGCGTTGCCGCCGGGCCCCTGCAGTGCATCAGTCAACTTGCGCACGACCGGCGCCTCGATCGTCGAGGACGCCGAACGGACGAATTCACCGAGTTCTTGGAGCTTGGCCATGACGACCTTGCTCTCCACGCCGAACTCCTTGGCGAGTTCGTATACCCGGACCTTAGCCACTTCGCTCCTTTTAGGTCCGGTTACCGCCGGACCGTCGCTACTTCATGGGCGTACTCATCGCGTACTCATCGAGTGCTCATCGCAATCTCGACCTACTTCCAACTCGCGAGGTACCTGACCGCACGGTGATCCGTGCCGTACTTCTTCTTACGGTGCCGCCTGCTCGACGAACTGTCGTACCGACGCCGTTTCGAACGGTCCCTGGGCCTTGAAGGCCCTCGGGAACGCCCTGCGGCGGACCGCCAGGTCGAGACAGACCAAGGCGGGGTGCAGATACGCACCCCGGCCGGGCAGCGTACCGCGATGATCGGGGACGCATGCGCCCTCGACCGCCACGATGCGCAGCAGATCGCTCTTGGCCGCTCGCTCCCGGCATCCCACACAGGTTCGCTCAGGGCATACGCGGGCATGCGTCCGGCCAGACACGTTTAAGTCTACCTCCCCGTAGCGACCTCACCCGTTCAGGGCAGAAGTCGAACGGTCGTTTGTCGTGATCTCGTCGTAGCGGAACGTCACCACGGCGTGATCTATTCCCTCACCCGGACGATCAGTCGCGGTCGCGGTCGTCGCCCGCCGGCTGCTCGGTGTCCGGACGGATGTCGATGCGCCAGCCGGTGAGGCGGGCGGCGAGCCGGGCGTTCTGCCCTTCCTTGCCGATGGCGAGGGAGAGCTGGTAGTCCGGCACGGTCACCCGGGCCGAGCGGGCGGCCAGGTCGACGATCTCGACCTTGGAGACCCGGGCCGGGGACAGGGCGCTGGCCACCATCTCGGCCGGGTCGTCCGACCAGTCCACGATGTCGATCTTCTCGCCGAGCAGCTCCGCCATGACGTTGCGGACACGGCTGCCCATCGGGCCGATGCAGGCGCCCTTGGCGTTCAGACCCGACCGGGTGGAGCGCACCGCGATCTTCGTACGGTGACCGGCCTCACGGGCGATCGCCGCGATCTCGACGGAACCGTCCGCGATCTCGGGCACCTCCAGGGCGAAGAGCTTCTTCACCAGATTGGGATGGGTGCGCGAGAGGGTGACGGACGGGCCGCGGACGCCCTTGGCCACCCGGACGACGTACGTACGCAGCCGCAGACCGTGCGTGTAGTCCTCGCCCGGCACCTGCTCCTGCACCGGAAGGATGGCTTCCAGCTTGTCGTCCAGCTTGACGAGGACGTTCTTCGGGTCCTTGCCCTGCTGCACCTGGCCGGCGACGATGTCGCCCTCCCGGCGGGCGTACTCGCCGAAGGTGACGTCGTTCTCGGCGTCGCGCAGCCGCTGCTGGATGACCTGGCGGGCGGTGCTCGCCGCGATCCGGCCGAAGTCCGACGGGGTGTCGTCGAAGTCCTTGGGCTCCTGGCCCTCTTCGAGGTCGGAGGGGTCTTCCTTCGCCCACACGGTCACGTGACCGGTCTGCCGGTTCAGCTCCACGCGCGCGTGGCGGCGGGCCGAGGGGGTGCGGTGGTAGGCGATGAGGAGGGCCGACTCGATCGCCTCGACCAACAGGTCGAAGGAGATCTCCTTCTCTTGTGCCAAGCCCTTCAGGAGCTTCACGTCGATGTCCACGGCTACGCCTCCTCTTCCTTCTTGTCCTTGCGGTTGAACTCGATCTCGACACGCGCCTTGGCGATGTCGGCGAACTCGACCCGGCGGGCGGTGGGCTTGCGCCCCTTCACGCCCGGCACCTCGAGGTCGAGGCCGTCGTCGTCCACGGTCAGGATCCGGGCGATCACGTCGTCGCCCTCGTGCAGCTGCAGCTTGACCAGACGGCCGGTGGCCCGGACGTAGTGCCGGTGCTGGGTCAGCGGACGGTCGGCGCCGGGCGAGCTGACCTCGAGGACGTACTCGCCCTCGCCCATCGCGTCCGTCTCGTCGAGCTTCTCGGAGATGGCGCGGCTCAGCTCGGCGCAGGTGTCGAGTTCGACGCCCTCGTCCGAGTCGACGATGATCCTCAGCAGTCCTCGGCGGCCGGCCCGGGACACTTCGATCTCTTCGAGATCGAGGTCCTTCGCGTGGACGAGCGGCTCCAGGAGTCCGCGCAGCCTGTCGCTCTGGGTGGTGCTCATCCGGGTGACTCCTCGGCCGCGTGTGCTGTTGTGATTTCGTCGCGTGTCAGACCAAAGGGTATCCGGTCCCAAGGGGTGTTGCCGTCCATGGGGCCGGGCCGCGGGTACGCTCGCCTGCGGTGATCTTCGGGATCGTGGATCGAGGCAGAGGGAGCGAACGTGGGGCGCACGGGGACGGTAGGCAGGCGCGCGCTCCTCGCGGCGGGCGCCGGTGCGGTGACCCTGGCCGGCTGCACCTCCGGGGCCGGCCCGGACGGCCCGCACACCCCGTCGGCCGCCGAGCGGGCGGCGCGCGCCGAGGAGGCGCTGCGCCGCAGGTCGGCGGCGGCGAGCGGCGCCCTGCTGACCCGATTCGACGCGGTCCTCACCGCCCATCCGTCGCTGGCCGCCCGGCTGGCGCCGCTGCGGGCCTCGGTGGCGGCGCACACCACGGCGCTGGGCGACGGGGGGACGGGCGACCCGGCCGCCTCGTCCGCTCCGGGCGTCGGTCCCGCCGCCGCGCGGGACCCGCACGGCCAGGACGCGAGCCCGGGCGGGCGGTCCCCCGGCGGCGCGCGCCCGTCGGCGTCCGCCGCCGCCCCCGTCGTGCCGGCCGATCCGGCCGCGGCGCTGCGGGAGCTGACCGCGGCGGTCCGCGCCACCGCCGACGCCCACACGGCCGCCCTGCTCGACGCCCCGCCCGAATACGCCCGGCTGCTCGCCTCGGTCGCGGCGGCCGGTGCGGCGCACGCGTACCTGCTGACCGAAGGAGCCCGGGCATGAGCGCCCTCGAAGCCGCGCAGGCCGCCCTCGCCGCCGAGCACGCGGCGGTGTACGGCTACGGCGTCGTCGGCGGCCGGGTCGGCGCCGGGCGGCGCGCGGAGGCCGTGGCGGCGTACGACGGGCACCGGGCCCGACGGGACGTGCTGCGCCGGACCGTACGCGACCTGGGCGGCGAACCGGCGGTCGCGGCGGCGGCGTACGAGCTGCCCTTCACCGTGCCGGACAGCGCCGCGGCGGTGCGTCTGGCGGCCTTCCTGGAGGACCGGGTGGCCGGGGTGTACTCCGACCTGGTCCGGGCGGCGCGCGGCCCGCTGCGGCGGGACGCGGCCGCCGCGTTGCGCGAGGCGGCGGTACGGGCCGCCCGCTGGCGCGGCGGGGACGTAACCTTTCCTGGGCTCGCCGAGCGCGCACCCGCCCGGCCCTGACGAGGCTCCGAACGGCAGAAGGAACAACGCACGCATGGGTTTCGAACCGCCGCAGCGACTGGTGCGGACGCTGGGCGAGACGTACGGGGACGCGGTCGCGGCCGAGTGGCTCGCCCGGCTCCCCGAGCTGACCCGCGACGCGCTGGACCGCGCCTCCCTGGCCGCCGAACGGACGATGGCGCCGGGCGGCCGGAGCAGCCTGGTCGTGCTCGTACGGCAGCCGGACGGCTCCCCTGCGGCGCTGAAGGTCGGCCCGGCGTTCGCCCGCCCCGAGCTGGAGCGGGACGCCCTGGCGCACTGGAACGGCTGGGGCGCGGTGCGGCTGCTCGGGGAGGCCGGCGACGGGGCACTGGTCCTGGAGAGGCTGCACCCGGAGGTGTCGCTGCGCTCGCTGCCGGAGGCGAAGGCGTTGCTGGAGGCGGCCGGCACCGTGCGGCGGCTGTGGGTCGAGCCCCCCGCGGGGCACGGATTCGAGTCGGTCGCGGAGCGCACCGCCCGGCAGGCGGCGGTCATGGAGCCCTACCGGGGCGACGCGGTGGCCGGCGCGCTGACGGCGGCGGCGCTGGAGGCGCGCGAGGCGCTGGTCGCCGACCCGCCGGAGGCGCTGCTGCTGCACGGCTGCTTCCGCCAGGGGAAGGTCCTCGGCGGGGACCGGACGCCGTGGCTGGCCGTCGGGCCCGAGCCGCTGGTGGGCGAGCGCGCCTTCGACCTGGCGCGGCTGGTGAGGGACCGGGTCGAGGACCTGGTCGCGGCCTCGGCGGGGGCCTCGGCGGCGCGCCGCCGGGTCAACAAGCTGGCGGACTCGCTGGAGCTCGACCGGGAGCGGTTGCGCGGCTGGACGCTGTTCCGGGCCGTGGAGTCGGGCACGCGCGCGCTGGCGGCGGGGCGGCGGCAGGACGCGGAGCTGCTGCTGGAGTTCGCGGACTGGCTGTAGGGGAATACCCTTTTCGTAACGTTCTGACCGGCTCGAACCGCAGGGGGCCGTCATGATCGAGGAACTGCTCTCGGCCGCCGCCGGGGTGGGCGTAGCCACCGCGGTCTACGCCGCCACCGCCGCGCGCGTGGTGAAACAGTACGAGCGGGGTGTCGTCTTCCGCTTCGGGCGGCTGCGCGAGGGTGTGCGCGGCCCCGGATTCACGATGATCGTTCCGGTGGTCGACCGGCTCCACAAGGTGAACCTGCAGATCGTGACGATGCCGGTGCCCGCCCAGGAGGGCATCACCCGGGACAACGTGACGGTGCGGGTGGACGCGGTCGTGTACTTCAAGGTGGTCGACGCGGCCGAGGCGCTGGTGCGCGTGGAGGACTACCGCTTCGCGGTCTCGCAGATGGCGCAGACCTCGCTGCGGTCGATCATCGGCAAGAGCGACCTCGACGACCTGCTGTCGAACCGGGAGAAGCTCAACCAGGGGCTGGAGCTGATGCTGGACTCCCCCGCGATCGGCTGGGGGGTGCAGATCGACCGGGTCGAGATCAAGGACGTGTCGCTGCCCGAGACGATGAAGCGGTCGATGGCCCGGCAGGCGGAGGCGGACCGTGAGCGGCGGGCGCGGGTGATCAACGCGGACGCGGAGCTCCAGGCGTCGAAGAAGCTGGCCGAGGCGGCCGGGGTGATGTCGGACCAGCCGGCCGCCCTGCAGCTGCGGCTGTTGCAGACGGTGGTGGCGGTGGCGGCGGAGAAGAACTCGACGCTGGTGCTGCCGTTCCCGGTGGAGCTGCTGCGGTTCCTGGAGCGCGCGGCCCAGAACCAGCCGGACCCGGCGCAGGCCGGGCGGACCGAGCCCGCCGCGAAGCCGCCGGCGCCGGTGGCGCCGGCCGCCCCGGTGTCCCCGCTGGTCGCGGATCCGCCGGTCGCCCCGACCGAGACGTTCGAGGAGCCGCCGCCGCCGCTGCCGGATGAGGGGCGCTCTCTGACGGTCCCGGAGCCCGTGCTCCGGGAGCCGGTGGACGACACCCTGACCGGCCCTCCGGTCGACCCGGAGCCCCGGGACGGCACGGTGGTCTGACCCCGGGCGCCGACACCCTACGGGCGGAGCCGCGCGGGGCGCCCGGACGGTCGCGGCCGCCGGGCTCCGGCCGCTTGCGGCCACGCGTCCCGGCCCCGCAGGTTCCCGATACGACGACGTCCGCCGTGCACGACCCGCCGGAGCGGGCGTTCGCGGCGGACGTCGTCGTAGGGTCCTAGGGGGTGTCTTGCTGATCAGGCCGGATCAGGGAGCGGCGTCCGGTGCCGTGGTTCGCAAGGCGGAGGAGGGAGTCAACGCGGAGCGTTGGCGACCGACGACAACGCGGCGAGGGGCGGTGCCGGACGCCGCGACCCCGGCAAGATCGGCAAGACACCCCCTACGCGCCGAGGCGGGCGATCGCCTCGTCGACGGTGAGCTCCTCGCGCTCGCCCGTGCGGCGGTCCTTCAGCTCCACGACGCCCTCGGCCGAGCGGCGCCCGGCGACCAGGATCTTCGGGACGCCGATCAGCTCCGCGTCGGTGAACTTCACGCCCGGGGAGACACCCGCGCGGTCGTCGACGAGGACCCGCAGGCCGGCGTCCTTCAGCTTCTCGGACACCTCGAGCGCCAGCTCGGTCTGGAGCGCCTTGCCCGCGGCGACGACGTGGACGTCGGCCGGGGCGACCTCGGCCGGCCAGCACAGGCCCTTGTCGTCGGCGTGCTGCTCGGCGAGGGCGGCGACGGCGCGCGAGACGCCGATGCCGTACGAGCCCATGGTGACCCGGACGGGCTTGCCGTTCTGGCCGAGGACGTCGAGCTGGAAGGCGTCGGCGTACTTGCGGCCGAGCTGGAAGATGTGCCCGATCTCGATCGCGCGGTCCATCGTCAGGCCAATGCCGCAGTTCGGGCACGGGTCGCCGTCCTCGACGACGACCACGTCGAGGTAGTCGTCGACCTGGAAGTCGCGGCCGGCGACGACGTTCCGCGTGTGCGTGGCGGGCTTGTTGGCGCCGGTGATCCAGGCGGTGCCGGGGGCGATGCGCGGGTCGGCGATGAAGCGGACCTTCTCCAGGCCCTGCGGCCCGACGTAGCCGCGGACGAGGTCGGGGCGGCCCTCGAAGTCCTCGGCGGTGACCAGCTCGACGACGGCCGGGGCCAGGTGGTCCTCCAGCTTGCCGAGGTCGACCTCGCGGTCGCCGGGCACGCCGACGCCGACGATCTCGCCGTCGACCTTGACCAGCAGGCTCTTCAGCGTGCGGGAGGCCGGCACGTCCAGGTACGCGGCGAGCGCCTCGATGGTCGGGGTGTCGGGGGTCTCGACGTCCTCGGCCGGGCCGTGGGCGCTCGCGTCCTCGGGCTCGGTGCGGAAGGTGACGGCCTCCGTGTTGGCGGCGTACGCGCAGTTCGAGCAGTGGACGAAGGTGTCCTCGCCCGCCGCGGCCGGGGCCAGGAACTCCTCGGAGGCGGAGCCGCCCATGGCGCCGGAGACCGCCGAGACGATCTTGTGGTCGAGGCCGAGCCGGTCGAAGATCCGGATGTAGGCGGCGCGGTGCAGCGCGTACGCCTCGGCCAGGCCCTCGTCGGTGGTGTCGAAGGAGTACGAGTCCTTCATCTGGAACTCGCGGCCGCGCAGGATGCCCGAGCGGGGGCGCGCCTCGTCGCGGTACTTCGACTGGATCTGGTAGAGGATCACCGGCAGGTCCTTGTAGGACGTGCACTGGTCCTTGACCAGCAGGGTGAAGATCTCCTCGTGCGTGGGCCCGAGGAGGTAGTCGCCGCCCTTGCGGTCCTGGAGGCGGAACAGCTCGGCGCCGTACTCCTCCCAGCGGCCGGAGGCCTCGTAGGGCTCCTTGGGCAGCAGCGCGGGCAGCAGGACCTCCTGCGCGCCGATGCCGTCCATCTCCTCGCGGACGACGCGGGAGACGTTCTCCAGGACCTTCATGCCGAGCGGCAGCCAGGACCAGATGCCCGCGGCGTTGCGGCGGACGTAACCGGCGCGGACGAGCAGTTTGTGGCTGAGCGTCTCGGCGTCCGCCGGGTCGTCGCGCAGTGTCTTGACCATCAACCGGGACATGCGCTGGACCTGGGCCATGGGGATCTCTCCTGCGGTGAAAAGTGTGATGGCTAGGAGGTTAGCCCTGGGGCCCGTGCGGGCGGAAATCAGTTCCGTCGGGAGGGCTTGCGCAGCAGCGGCAGCGGGGCGCCCATGACGGCGTACGGGCGGGGTGCGCTGGGGAAGTGGACCTGCCGGGCGAGGTCGGTGTAGCCGAGGGCGCGGTAGAGGGCGCGGGCCGGGCTCTCGGTGTCGATGGCGGAGAGGATGGAGCGGGGCTGCTCGGCCTGGTCGGTGATGGTGGTGATGAGCGTCCGGCCCACGCCGCGGCCCTGGTGGGCGGGGTGGACGTGGAGTTCGGTGATGACGAAGGAGTCGTCGAGCCACTCCTCGGTGCCGTTGGCGCGGAGGTAGGGCTCCACGACGCTCGACCACCAGTGGACGCGGTCGTTGGGCATCCCGTACACGAAGCCGACGAGCCGGCCGTCGGGTGTGGTGGCGCCGTAGGCGCGGGCGCCTGGGTCGAGCAGGTGGCGCAGGACGATATGGCGTCGTACGACGATCTCGTCCTCGCTCAGCCCGAAGGCGAGGGCCTGTACGGCGAGGGCGTCGTCCACGCGCGCGGCGAGGTCGACCGGTCCGATCGTGACCGGGGCGTCGTCATCCATGCGCGCACCCTACAAGCGCGCGAGGGTCTGTCGTTCGGATCATGCCGGATCAGGGAGCGGGGTCTGGTGCTGTGCATCGCAAGGCGGAGGAGGGAGTCGACGCGGAGCGTCGGCGACCGACGACAACGCGGCGAGGTGCGGTGCCAGGGCCCGCGAGCCCGGCATGATCCGAACGACAGACCCTAGAAGAGCACGCTCATGAAGGCCCCGACCTCGCGGAAGCCGACGCGGCGGTAGGCGGCCCTGGCGGGGGTGTTGTAGTCGTTGACGTAGAGGCTGACGACGGGGGCGACGTCGGCGAGGGCGTAGCGCAGGACGGCGGCCATGCCGGTCGCGGAGAGGCCCTTGCCGCGGTGTTCCGGGGCGACCCAGACGCCCTGGATCTGGCAGGCCTGGGGGGTGGCGGCGCCGATCTCCGCCTTGAAGACGACCTTGCCGTCCTCGATACGGGCGAAGGAGCGTCCGGAGCCGACGAGTTCGGCGACGCGGGCCTGGTAGAGCAGTCCGCCGTCGCCGGCCATCGGCGAGATGCCGACCTCCTCGGTGAACATGGCCACGCACGCGGGCATGATCACCTCCATCTCGTCCTTGCGGATCCGGCGGACCAGGGGGTCGGGCACGACGTCCGCGGACGGCCGGTCGGTGACCATCAGGGGCTGGTGGGGGCGGATGTCGCGGGCGGGGCCCCAGCCGGGTTCGAGGAGTTGCCAGAGCCGTGCGGTGGCCTCGGCGGGGCCGACGATGGAGGAGCAGCGGCGACCGGTCCTGCGGGCGCGGTCGGCGAAGGCGCGGACGGCCTCGGGGGTGGCGCAGATGGGGACGAGGTTGGCGCCGGAGTAGCAGAGGGAGCGCAGCCGTCCGTCGGTGTACCAGCCCCACATCTCGCCGCCGAGGCGCCAGGGGTCGAGTCCGGCCGCCTGGACGCGGGCGGTGACGAAGGCGTTCTCGACGGGGGCGCTCTCCAGGACGGCGAGCGCGGCGCCGAGGTCGGCGGGTTCGAGGACCCGGGTGGTGGTCTGCGTCAACACGAGGGGGCCTCACCATGCGGTCTGCTGATCTCCGCACTGTACCTGGCGCGTCGGCGAGGTGTCCGGCGTGCGGCCGGAAGGGTACGGCGAAGCCCCGCGGCACGGGTGCGGCGGGGCTTCGTGACGTACGTACTGGGCGGGCCGGGCCTGGGGCGGCGGGGCCGGGGGTCAGGCGACGGTGAGGACCTCGGGCTCGCCGCTCGTCACGCCGTCCTTCTCCATCTGCTCGGCGATCTTCAGCGCCTCTTCGATGAGGGTCTCGACGATCTTCGACTCGGGGACGGTCTTGATGACCTCGCCCTTGACGAAGATCTGGCCCTTGCCGTTGCCGGAGGCGACGCCGAGGTCGGCCTCGCGGGCCTCGCCGGGGCCGTTGACGACGCAGCCCATGACGGCGACGCGCAGCGGGACCTCCATGCCCTCCAGGCCCGCGGTGACCTCCTCGGCCAGCTTGTAGACGTCGACCTGGGCGCGCCCGCAGGACGGGCAGGAGACGATCTCCAGACGGCGCGGCTTGAGGTTCAGCGACTCCAGGATCTGGTTGCCGACCTTGACCTCCTCGACCGGCGGCGCGGAGAGCGAGACGCGGATGGTGTCGCCGATGCCCTCGGAGAGCAGCGCGCCGAAGGCGACGGCGGACTTGATGGTGCCCTGGAAGGCGGGGCCGGCCTCGGTGACGCCGAGGTGCAGGGGGTAGTCGCACTGGGCGGCGAGCTGGCGGTAGGCGTTGACCATGACGACCGGGTCGTTGTGCTTGACCGAGATCTTGATGTCGCCGAAGCCGTGCTCCTCGAAGAGGGAGGCCTCCCACAGCGCGGACTCGACCAGCGCCTCGGGGGTGGCCTTGCCGTACTTCTTCAGCAGCCGGGCGTCGAGCGAGCCCGCGTTGACGCCAATCCGGATCGGGGTGCCCGCGGCCTTGGCGGCGTGCGCGATCTCCTTGACCTTGTCGTCGAACTGCTTGATGTTGCCGGGGTTGACGCGGACGGCGGCGCAGCCGGCGTCGATCGCGGCGAAGACGTACTTCGGCTGGAAGTGGATGTCGGCGATGACCGGGATCTGCGACTTCTTCGCGATGACGGCGAGCGCGTCGGCGTCGTCCTGCGTCGGGCAGGCCACGCGCACGATCTGGCAGCCGGAGGCCGTCAGCTCGGCGATCTGCTGCAGCGTGGCGCCGATGTCGGACGTGCGGGTCGTCGTCATCGACTGCACCGAGACGGGCGCGTCCCCGCCCACCGCGACCGATCCGACCTGGATCTGGCGGCTCTTGCGCCGCTCGGCGAGCCGGGTCGGAACGGACGGGATACCGAGAGAAATCGCGGTCATCAGCTGTACAACCCCAAGGTGTGGTTCATCGGGCTCAGGTCTTCGAGATTACCGCCCCGGCGGCGGGCGGCCGGACACCCCGGGGCTCCGGCCGCCGAACGGTCACGTCAGCTTCACCGGGTTGACGATGTCGGCGGCGAGGACGAGGAGCGTGAAGCAGACGAACACGCCCGCGACGACATAGGCGGCCGGCATCAGCTTGGCCACGTCGAACGGGCCGGGGTCGGGACGCCGGAAGATCCGCGCGGTGTGGCGGCGTACGGACTCCCACAGGGCGCCCGCGATGTGCCCGCCGTCGAGCGGGAGCAGCGGCAGCATGTTGAACAGGAACAGCGAGACGTTGAACATGACGACCAGCTGCAGGAAGAAGACCAGGATGGTCTGCGGGGGCGCGTCGATGTTCATCAGCTCGCCGCTGATGCGGGCGGCGCCGACGACGCCTACGGGTGAGTCCTGCTTGCGTTCGCCGTCACCGAAGGTGGCGTCCCAGAGGTCGGGGATCTTGCCGGGCAGGGCGAGGACGGACTCGAATCCGGCCTGGAGCTGGTCGGTCATCCGGGAGGCGGACTCGCCGAAGGTGAGCGGGACGACCTCGCGGCCGGACTCGAAGCCGAGGTAGCCGGCGGAGACGTACTGCGCGGGCTGGACGACGTTGCCGTCGGCGTCCTTCTTCAGGACCTTGTTCTCCAGGAGCGTCGCCCGGAGCTCCAGCTCCTCGCCGCCGCGCTGGACGGTGACGGTGGCGGGGCCGGTGGTGGCGCGGATGCGGTCGGAGAGGGTGTTCCAGTCCGTGACGCGTTCGCCGTTGAAGGCGACGATCCGGTCGCCCTCGAGCAGCCCGGCGGCCTTGGCGGGCGAGGGGCGGTCGCCCGGCACGCAGGAGTCGCGCTTCTCGCTCTGGTCGATGACGCAGTTGGTGACGCCGGCGACCTTGGTGGTCTGGGTCTCGAAGCCGACGGCCATCGCGCTGCCGAAGAAGAGCAGGACGGCGAGGATCAGGTTCATGAACGGGCCGGCGAACATCACGATGACGCGCTTCCACGGCTTGCGCGTGTAGAAGAGCCGCTTCTCGTCGCCGGGCTGGAGCTCCTCGAAGGACGCCTCCCGGGCGTCCTCGATCATGGCGCGCCAGGGCGAGGTGGAGCGGGCCTCGATGCGGCCGTCCTTGCCGGGCGGGAACATGCCGATCATGCGGATGTAGCCGCCGGCCGGGATGGCCTTGATGCCGTACTCCGTCTCGCCCTTCCGCTTCGACCAGATCGTGGGGCCGAAGCCGACCATGTACTGCGGCACGCGGATGCCGAAGAGCTTGGCGGTGGAGAGGTGGCCCAGCTCGTGCCAGGCGATGGAGACGAGCAGGCCGAGCGCGAACAGCGCGATGCCGAGGAGGGTGAGAAGTACGGTCATGCGCGCGCCTCCGCGGTTGCCTTCGCTGCGACTACTGCCAGTTCGCGGGCCCGGGCGCGGGCCCAGGTCTCCGCTTCGAGGACGTCCGACACCGTCAGTGAGGTTCCCCGGGCGGGGGTGCCGTGTTCGGTGACGACTGCCGTGACCGTATCCATGATTCCGTTGAACGGCAGCCTTCCGGCGAGGAACGCCTCGACGCACTCCTCGTTCGCGGCGTTGAAGACGGCGGGGGCGGTGCCGCCGAGTTCGCCGACGTGGCGGGCCAGGCCGACGGACGGGAAGGCCTCGGTGTCGAGGGGGAAGAACTCCCAGGTGGAGGCCTTGGTCCAGTCGAAGGCGGGGGCGGCGTCCGGGACGCGCCGGGGCCAGCCGATGCCGACGGCGATGGGGCCGCCCATGTCCGGCGGGGTGGCTTGGGCGAGGGTGGAGCCGTCGGTGAACTCGACCATCGAGTGGACGTACGACTGGGGGTGGACGACGACCTCGATGCGGTCGAAGGGGATGTCGTAGAGGAGGTGCGCCTCGATGACCTCCAGACCCTTGTTCACCAGGGTGGCGCTGTTCACCGTGATCACCGGGCCCATGGCCCAGGTGGGGTGGGCGAGGGCGTCCTCGCGGGTGACGTGCGCCAGCTCCTCGCGCGTACGGCCGCGGAAGGGGCCGCCGGAGGCGGTGACGACCAGCTTGCGGACGTCGGCGCGGGTGCCGGCGGCGAGCGCCTGGAAGAGCGCGGCGTGCTCGGAGTCGACCGGGATGATCTGGCCGGGCTCGGCGAGGGCCTTGACCAGCGGGCCGCCGACGATCAGCGACTCCTTGTTGGCCAGGGCGAGGGTGCGGCCGGCTTCGAGGGCGGCGAGCGTGGGCGCGAGGCCGATGGAGCCGGTGATGCCGTTGAGCACGGTGTGGCACGGGGAGGCGGCCAGCGTGGTGGCGGCGTCGGGGCCGGCGAGGACCTCGGGGAGGGTCTCGGAGCCGTACCACCGCCGCAGCGCCTCGCGGAGCGCGGGCACCACGTCCTCGCGGGCGACGGCGACCGTCGCCGCCTTCAGCTTGTACGCCTGCTCGGCGAGCAGCTCGACCCGGCCGCCGGACGCGGCGAGGGCAGTGACCCGGAAGCGGTCGGGGTTGCGCAGGACCAGGTCGATGGCCTGGGTGCCGATGGATCCGGTGGAGCCGAGGACGACGATGTCCCGGCGGCCTTCGGCTGGGTCGAAGGCGATGTGCGGATCGGCGAGAGGAGAGGGGCGGTCGCTCATGCCCCCCATTCTTGCCGCAAAGACCGCGCGCCCTTCACGGGGTACGGGTGAACGCTCCGAAGACCCGGTGGAAGTCGGGGAACGTCTTCCGGACGCAGCCGGGGTCGTCGAAGGTGATGCCGGGGGTCCGCAGGCCGGTGACGGCGAAGGACATGACGATGCGGTGGTCGCCGTGGGTGGCGATCTCGACGCCGGTGCCGGCCGGGGTGCCGGGCCGGATCTCGATCCAGTCGGGGCCGGTGGTGACGGTGACGCCGAGGCGGCGGAGGTTCTCCGCGCAGGCGTCGAGCCGGTCGCACTCCTTGACCCGGGTGTTGGCGACGTCCTCGATGCGGACCGGCCCGTCGGCGAAGGGGGCGAGCGCGGCGAGGGTCGGCATGGTGTCCGAGATATCCCGCATGTTCACGGTGAGGCCGCGCAGGGTGCCGGTGCCGCGGACGGTGGTGGCCGTGTCGGTGATCTCCACCTCGGCGCCCATCCGGCGCAGGACGTCGACGAAGGCGAGGTCGCCCTGGAGGGCGCCGGTGCCGAGGCCGGGGACGGTGACGGTCCGGCCGGGTTCGAGCGCGGCGGCGGCGAAGAAGTACGAGGAGGTGGAGGCGTCGGGCTCGACGGGGTAGCGCACGGCGCGGTAGCCGGTGGGCTCGACGGTGTACGTACGGCCCTCCCGGGTGACCCGTGCGCCGAAGGCGCGCATCATCGCGAGGGTGATCTCGACGTACGGCTCCGAGACCAGGTCGGTGACGGTGACGGTGAGGCCCTCGGCGGTGAGCGGGCCGAGCATCAGCAGCGCGGTGAGGTACTGGGAGGACTGGCCGGCGTCGAGGGTGAGCGCCCCGCCCTTGATGCCGCGGGCGGCGACGGTGAGGGGGTGGTGGCCCTCCTTCTCCTCGTGCCGCAGGTCGACGCCGAGGGTGCGCAGGGCGGTGGAGAGGGGGCCGAGGGGGCGGCGGCGCATCTGGGGCGAGGCGTCGAAGCGGAAGGTGCCGTGCCCGGCGGCGGCGAGGGTGGGCAGGAAGCGGGCGGTGGTGGCGCCGTCGCGGCAGTACACCTCGGCGCTCTCCCGGGCGGGGCCCTCGGGCCGCCCCTCGATGTGCCACGCCCCGGCCTCCTGGCGGACCGCGTAACCGAGGGTCTTCAGCCCTTCGGCGAAGCCCTCGGTGTCGTCGGAGACGAGGGGCCTGAGGAGGGTCGTCGTCCCGCGCGCGGCGGCCGCGAGGAAGAGGGCGCGCGCGGTGACGGACTTGGAGCCGGGGATGTCGATGACGGTCACGGGCCCATGGTGCCGGGCGGACGGGGGGGGGGGGGGGGGGGGGGGGGGGGGGGGGGGGGCCCCGCCCCCCCGCCGCCGCGGGCACGCCGTGCGGGTCGGGGTCCGGCCCCGGCCGCTCAGGGGATCTTGCGGTGGACGTTCTCGTGGGTGGACGGGCCCGGCGGGGTGTCGGCGATCCAGGGGCCGTCGTCGCTGGGGTCGACGATGCCGTCCTCCAGCCATCCGTATGCTCCCGCGAGGACGCTCTCGACCACCTTGCGGTCGATGTCGTCCGTGTTGGACCACAGGCGGCCGAACAGCTCCTCCACGCGCAGCCGCGACTGCCGGCAGAACACGTCGGCGAGCTGGTGTGCCTCGCGGCCGTGGTCGCCCGTCGCCCGCAGGGACTCGGCCCGTACGCACGCCGCGCTCATCGCGAAGAGCTCCGCGCCGATGTCCACGATCCGGCCGAGGAAGGCCTGCTTCAGCTCCATCCGGCCCTGCCACCGCGACATCGCGTAGAACGTCGACCGGGCCAGCTTCCGCGACGTCCGTTCCACGTACCGCAGATGGGTGGCCAGCTCGCCGAACTCGCGGTACGCGCCGGGCACCTGGCCCTGCCCGGTGACGAGCTGGGGCAGCCAGCGGGCGTAGAAGCCGCCGGCCCGGGCGCCCGCGCGGGCCTTGTCGGAGAGGGACTTGTCGGGGTCGATGATGTCGCCGGCCACGGAGAGGTGGGCGTCCACCGCCTCACGGGCGATGAGCAGGTGCATGATCTCGGTCGAGCCCTCGAAGATCCGGTTGATCCGCAGGTCGCGCAGGAGCTGCTCGGCCGGGACGGCCCGCTCGCCGCGCGCCGCGAGGGAGTCCGCCGTCTCGTAGCCGCGGCCGCCGCGGATCTGGACCAGCTCGTCGGCCATGAGACAGCCCATCTCGGAGCCGAAGAGCTTGGCCAGGGCCGCTTCGATGCGGATGTCGTTGCGGTCCTCGTCGGCCATCTGCGAGGCCAGGTCGACGACGGCCTCCAGCGCGAACGTGGTGGCCGCGATGAACGAGATCTTCGTGCCCACCGCCTCGTGGCGGGCGACCGGCTTGCCCCACTGCTCGCGTACGGACGCCCACTCGCGGGCGATCTTCAGCGACCACTTACCCGCGCCGACGCACATGGCGGGGAGGGAGAGCCGGCCGGTGTTCAGGGTGGTGAGCGCGATCTTGAGACCGGCGCCCTCGGGGCCGATCCGGTTCGCGGCGGGCACCCGGACACTGTGGAAGCGGGTGACGCCGTTCTCCAGGCCGCGCAGGCCCATGAAGGCGTTGCGGTGCTCGACGGTGACGCCCGGCGAGTCGGCCTCGACGACGAAGGCGGTGATGCCGCCCTTGTGGCCCTCGGACTTCGGCACGCGGGCCATGACGACGAGCAGGTCGGCGACGACGCCGTTGGTGGTCCAGAGCTTGACGCCGTCCAGGACGTAGGCGTCGTCGCCGTCCGGGACCGCGGTCGTGGCGAGCCGGGCGGGGTCGGAGCCCACGTCCGGCTCGGTGAGCAGGAAGGCGGAGATGTCGGTACGGGCGAGGCGCGGCAGGAACGTCGCCTTCTGCTCCTGCGTGCCGAAGATCTTCAGCGGCTGCGGCACACCGATCGACTGGTGGGCGGAGAGCAGGGCGCCGAGGGCGGGGCTCGCGGTGCCGACGAGGGCGAGGGCGCGGTTGTAGTACACCTGGGTGAGACCGAGCCCGCCGTACTTCGGGTCGATCTTCATACCGAGGGCGCCCAGCTCCTTGAGGCCGGCGACGACCTCGTCGGGGATGCGGGCCTCGCGTTCGATCAGCCGGCCGTCGATCCGGGTCTCGCAGAAGTCCTTCAGCTTGGCGAGGAACGCCTCGCCGCGCCGTACGTCCTCCTGCGCGGGCATGGGGTGGGGGTGGATCAGGTCCAGGCGGAAGCGTCCGAGGAAGAGTTCCTTGGCGAAGCTGGGTTTGCGCCAGTCCTGCTCGCGCGCGGCCTCGGCGACCTGACGCGCTTCTCGTTCCGTGACCTTGGGCCGCTGGGTGGGTGCGGACATGCGGAGCTCACCTCGCCGCTCATCGGGGGCTCGTGGGGCTTGTGGCTACCCGTCCGTCGTACCCGATTTCGCGGCGTCAGGAAACACGAGCGCCGGCCCGGACCCCCGCCCGGGACCCGGCGCGGACCGCCGGCCGGCGCCCGTACCCGGGCCGCCGGGGGCCGGGTGCCCGGGCGCGGGCGGCCGCGGGGACGCGAAGACGGCCGGAGCCCCCGCACAGTGGGCTCCGGCCGTCGGTCTTGGGCCGTACGGGTGTGACGGTCGTACGGCTGCGGGCGGACGTACGGGTGTGGGACGCGTACGGCCGCGGGTGGGGCGGTTGCTACAGCGCGAGGCCGGTGAGGACCAGGACGCGCTCGTAGGTGTAGTCGTCCATGGCGTACTTGACGCCCTCACGGCCGACGCCGGACTGCTTGACGCCGCCGTACGGCATCTGGTCGGCGCGGTAGGACGGGACGTCGCCGACGATCACGCCGCCGACCTCCAGCGCGCGGTGGGCGCGGAAGGCGGTCTGCAGGTCGTGGGTGAAGACGCCGGCCTGGAGGCCGAACTTCGAGTCGTTGACCGCGGCGAAGGCCTCGGCCTCGCCGTCGACCTTCGTGAGGGTGAGGACCGGTCCGAAGACCTCCTCGCAGGCCAGGGTGGTGCCGGCGGGCAGGTCGGCGAGCACGGTGGGGGCGTAGGTCGCGCCCTCGCGCTTGCCGCCGGTGAGGAGGGCGGCGCCGTCCTTCACGGCCTCGTCGACCCAGGCCTCGACGCGCTTGGCGGCGTCCTCGCTCACGAGCGGGCCGACGTCGGTGGTGTCGTCCGACGGGTCGCCGGTGCCCTGCGCCTCGACGGCGGCGACGACCTTCGGGACGAGCCGGTCGTAGACCGACGCGTCGGCGATGACCCGCTGCACGGAGATGCAGGACTGGCCGCCCTGGTAGTTGGAGAAGGTGGCGATGCGGGTCGCCGCCCAGTCCAGGTCGGCCTCGGAGGCCCAGTCGCCGAGGACGACGGCCGCGGCGTTGCCGCCGAGCTCCAGGGTGCAGTGCTTGTGGGGCACGGACTCCTGGATGGCGTAGCCGACCTTGTCGGAGCCGGTGAAGGAGATGACGGGGAGGCGCTCGTCCTGGACGAGGGCGGGCATCCGGTCGTTCGGCACGGTCAGGACGGACCAGGAGCCGGCCGGGAGGTCGGTCTCGGCCAGCAGCTCGCCGAGGACGAGCGACGAGATGGGGGTGGCCGGGGCCGGCTTGAGGATGATCGGGGCGCCGACGGCGATGGCCGGGGCGACCTTGTGGGCGCTGAGGTTCAGCGGGAAGTTGAACGGCGCGATGCCGAGCACGACGCCCTTGGGCATGCGGCGGGTGATCGCGAGGCGGCCGACGCCACCGGCGTCGGTGTCGAGGCGCTGGGCCTCGCCGCCGTTGAAGCGGCGGGCCTCCTCGGCGGCGAAGCGGAAGACGGAGACGGCGCGGCCGACCTCGCCTCGGGCCCACTTGATGGGCTTGCCGTTCTCGGCGGAGATCAGCTGGGCGATCTCCTCGGTGCGCTCGACGAGACGCTTCGATACGTGGTCCAGGGCGGCGGCCCGCACGTGCGCCGGGGTGGCGGCGAACTCGTCGACGACGGCGTGCGCGGCGGCGACGGCCTCCTCGACCTGGGCCTCGGTGGGAACGCTCACCGTGCCGACGACACGGCCGTCCCAGGGGGAGGTGACGTCGAAGGTGGCCTCGCCGGTGGCCTCGCGGCCGGCGAGCCAGAAGGCGTGGGTGGCAGTCATTGCGTCCCGGCCCTTTCGTATCGGTTGGTCCGCCAGTGGGTGTCGCTGACGTGTCTGCGTGCCACGTTAGGGCCGAGGAGCCGGGGCGTCGTTTGTCCGTGGTGGAGTGGTGGGGGGCGGGGGGTCGACGGTTTGGAGGAAGGGGCGCCGGCGGGTCGTGGTGCGGGGCGTCGTGCGGCGGGGCCGGGGCTCCGGCCGGGCTCGCGCCGCGCCCCTCGCCACGGCCTCCGCTACGACCGTCGCTCGGTGGTGACGATGAGGCAGACGCCCGCGACGACGACGGCGCCGCCGAGGGCGATGGGCCAGGTCAGCGCCTCGTCCAGGACGAGGGCGCCGAGGAGGACGGCGACGACGGGGTTGACGTACGCGTAGGTGGCGACGAGCGAGAGCGGGGCCGACTGGAGGAGCCAGGCGTACGCCGTGAACGCGATCAGGGAGCCGAAGACGATCAGGTAGGCGAGCGCGGTCCAGGAGCGGGTGGAGACGGCGGCGAGGTCGAGGCCCTGCTGTTCGCCGCGGACCAGCCCGAGGGCGAGGCCCCCGAGACCGCCCGCCACCATCTCGTACGCGCTGGCGGTGAAGGGGTTGGCGGGCATGGGGATCCGGGCGGAGGAGAAGGACCCGACGGACCACATGACCGTGGCGACGATGACCAGGAGGACGCCGCTGATCCGGACGTCGCCGCTGAGGCCGGGGAGGGTGAGGACGGCGAGGCCGATGAGACCGAGGAGTACGCCGGTGACGGCACCGGCCCCGGGGCGCTCGCCGTACGCGGCCCGCAGGACGACGACCCAGGCGGGCACGACGGCGATGAGGAGGGCGGCGAGGCCGGAGGGGATGGTGGTCTCCGCGAGCACGACGAGGCCGTTGCCGCCGAGGATGAGCAGCAGACCGACGACGACCGCGGAGGCGAGTTCCCGCCGGGTGACCTTGAGGGCCTTGGGCCCCTGCCGCCAGGCGATGAGCGCGGCGAGGATCAGCCCGGCGGTGACGAACCGGGCGCCCGCGGAGAGGAACGGCGGCATCGTCTCGACGACGATCCGGATCCCGAGGTACGTGGAGCCCCAGACGACGTAGACGATCCCGAGCGCGACCCACACGGCACCGGAGATCCGGCGGGGCGGACGGGGGGCGGGGGCGTGGGGGGCGCCGGAGGCGGACGTCTGGACCTCGGAGGCCGGATCGACGGCGGGGCTTGTCATGAGCAGGAGATTAGGCACTTCCTGCCCTGAGTGCCAGGAATTCTGCCCGGCATCGGGCAGGGGGGCGGGGTGTTGACGGGGTCGGGGGCCCTGAGGCGGGGCCGGAGGTGGACGGCCGCTGAGAGCCCCGAGGGGGGCCGAGGGGCCCGGGGGCCTGAGGCGGGGCCGGAGGTGGACGGCCGCTGAGAGCCCCGACGGGGGCGAGGGGCCCGGGCGGCCCTGAGACGGGCGATGGTGGGCGGGCGCTGAGGGCACCGACGGCGCCGGGCCCGCCGTGAACGGCGCCCCTCCCCTCAGCGCGTCTCCGGTGCGTCGGCGCCCGTCGCCTTCAGGGCCAGCCAGAGCTCCATCCGGACGTCGGGGTCGTCCAGGGAGCGGCCCAGGATCTCCTCGACCCGGCGCATGCGGTAGCGGAGCGTGTGGCGGTGGACGCCCAGGTCCGCGGCCGCCGCGTCCCATTGGCCGTGGCGGGAGAGCCAGGCGCGGAGGGAGGCGACCAGATCGCCGCGGCCGGTGGCGTCGTGTTCGTGCAGGGCGCGGAGCATGCCGTCCGCGAAGGCGCGGACGGCGTCGTCCGCGAGCAACGGCAGGACCGAGCCCGCCGCCAGGTCCTCGTGCTCGACCAGCGCCCGTCCGCGCCGCCGGGCCACCGAGAGCGCCTGCTCGGCCTGCTTGTACGCGGCGCCCGCGGCGATCGGCCCCGTCGGGGCCGAGAGGCCGACGACGACGCCCGCGTCCTCCGCCTCCCGTTCCGCGTACGCCGCGCAGGCGATCACGACCGCTCCGCCGTCCCCCGCGAGGACGACCAGCCGGCCCTCGCTCTCCGGTACCGCCAGAACCGTTTCGCCCGCCCGGGCCGCCGCCGATTCCAGCGCGTCGGCGAGCGCCGGAAGCGGCGGCTCCTTCTCCGGCTCCCCGGCCGATCCCGTCGCCTTCGTGGATCCGGTCGCCCTGGTCGACCCGGTCGCCTTGGTCGAGGCCGATCCGCCGGAACCACCGGACCCGCCCGACCCGCCCGACCCGCTGGACACCTCCGCGATCAGCAGCCGGAAGGGGGCGTCGAGCAGTCCTCCGTACAAGTCGCCCGCGACGGCCCGCGCGTGGTCCGGCTGCCCCGACAGCATCATCCGCAGCACGGCGGCGCCGAGCCGCCCCTCCGCCGCCTGCAGGGAGCGCGAGCGCTCCGTCGTGAGCGTGAGCAGAGCGATGGCGGAGTGCACGGCGTACCGTTCCGCCGTCCCGAGCGGCGCCCCCGTGCCGACCGCCAGCGCGCCCCTCACCCGCCGTCCGGTGCCGAGCGACTGCAGTTCGACCCGGTCGTCGGTGCCCCCGACCACCGCGCTCGCGGGCGCCGGCCGGTCCCGCAGCCGCTCGACGTCGGGTGTCAGCCGGGCGGCCCGGCGGGCCGCCCACTCGGGGGACGCGGCGAGGACGGTGCCCGAGGTGTCGTACATCGCCACCCATCCGTCCACGTGCGCCGCCAGCCGCGCCACGACCGCGTCCGGGCCCTCCGCGAGCGCCGCCCGGGTGAGCTCGCGCTGCGCCTCGAAGCCGGCGGTCACGGCCCGGTACTGGTCCGCCGCGATCGCCGCCGACACCGCCTTGCTGATCGCCAGGAACGGGGTCCGCCGGGGCACCTCCAGGAGCGGCAGCCCCTCCGCGCGGGCCGCGTCGAGGAGCGCCTCGGGAATGTCGTCGTAGTTGACCCCGATGGCGAAGCCGAGCCCCACGACCCCGGCGGCGAGCAGCCTCCGCACATAGCGGTGCATCGCCGCGGGGTCCTCGGCGTCGAGGGTGAGCGCGGTGGTGAGCAGCAGTTCGCCGCCCTCCATGTAGGGGACGGGGTCGGCGAGCTCGCTGACATGGGCCCAGCGCACGGGGGTGTCGAGCCGGTCCTCACCGGCTCGGACGGTGAGCTTGAGCGCCGAGTGCTGGACGAGTGAGGCGAGGGTGGGCGGCATTGGGGACCGTCGGACCTTTGAGCGAGGGGAGGCCGCTCAGCCGAGCGGCGCCTCCCGATTGTGCCAGGGCCCACCGGGTCCCGCGTGGGCTCGGCGCCGACCCGCCGCCGGACGGCCGGAAGGCACGACGGGAGTGCCCGGCGCGCCTTCCGTACCGCCCGCTCCCGTACCGCCCGCGCGCCGCCGCCTCAGCCGCGCAGGTCCACCAGCAGGGGTGGCGTGTGCTCCCCCCGGACGTGCGCGAGGGAGAGCACGGCGTGGCCGGCCGGGACCGCGTGGGCCAGGTCGGAGGCCGACCACCGCTCGCGTTCCACTTCCCGTACGGTCACGGCCTCGGCGGTCGCCGCCTTGCCGGTCACCACCCGCCGCATGAAGTGCAGGGCCTTGGTGAGGGGCTCGTCGGAGATGATCTGCCGGTTGGTGACGTCCCTGGTCTGCACCCATTCGGTGCCCCAGGTCTCCGCGAACCGCCCGCCGTCCCACGGGGCGATCCCGGCGAACGCCATCCGGCAGCCGACCGCGCCGAGCAGCGCGCCGCGCAGCGTCTCGGGGACCTCCTCCAGGCTGCGCAGCGCGAGGACGACCCCGGCGTTGGCCGAACGCAGCCGCTGCACCGCCCGGACCGACTCGCCGGTGACGGTGTACGAGGCGTCGTCCAGGATCAGGCAGGCGAAGAGCGACCGGTCGCGGCGGGCGAGGGCGGCCTCGGCGAACTGGGCGAGCAGCAGCCGGGAGACGATCCGGGAGGCCTCGGCGTGGCCGCGCTCGGGCAGGTCGACGCGGACGCGGAGCGGGTGCTCGACGGCCCGGAGGGAGAACTGCCGTTCCTGTCCGTCGGTACGGAAGAAGCGGGCGAACGCCGGCCGGTCGAGGAAGGCGATCCGCTCGGCGAGCAGGACCCCGACGTCGTCGCCGCGGGTGGCCTGGCGGGCGCGGGCGTCGAGTTCGCGCAGTTGGGCGGGGTCGTCCGCGACGGCTTCGCGCAGGGCGTCGAGGGCGTCGGGTGTACCGGCCAGCAGTTCGCGCAGCTCGGGGACGGCGGGGAAGCGGCGGTACGCGCTGTGGAACGGGCCGAGGAGCTGGGCGAGCGCCGTGGCGGCCCGGCGGCTGTCGGCGGCCAGGTCGCCGACGAGCGCCTCGCTCAGGATCCGCGCCGCCTCGTCGGGGTCGTCCGCTCCGCCGTACAGGTCGAGGTCGTGGGTGGAGTCGGGGCGTCCGACGGCGACGACCACGTCGAACGCGTCGTCGGGGCCGACGGCGGTGCCGTGGGCGGTGACGGCGATGACGGCCGCCCGGTTGGCCAGGGCCTGCAGACAGAGGGACTCCACCACCGGCCGTACGAGGCGGACGGTCTTCCCGGACCCGGCGGGACCGACGGCGAGCAGCGAGGTGCCGAGGAGGCCCGGCTCCAGGGCGACGCCCGTGGTGCGGCGGGCGTAGGGGTTGCGGGGGTGGTCGGCGGCGGTGCCGATGAGGACCTGCGCGGTGGCGAGGTCGTGCGTGGCGGTACGGACGGGCAGGTCGCGGACGCCCGAGGGGTGGGCGCAGGCGGCGGCGCCCCGGGTGCGTACGGCGTCGGCGAAGGCGGCGAGCCGCTCGGGCCGGGCGCGGACGCCCTGCCAGGCGCGTCGGATCCGGGCGTAGTCGACATCGCCGAGGATGCCCCGGCGGGTGGCGTCGGCGAGGGTGCTCGCGGCCTCGGTGAGTCCGGCCTCGCGCAGCTCGGGCCACTCGGCGGGGTCGGCGGCGGGCGGGGGCGGCGGCTCGTCGGCCGGGTCGGCCGTGCCGAGGCGGCGGCGGACGGCGGGCCAGGTGCCGACCCGGGTGACGGCCGCGGCGACGGCCACGGCGAGGAGGACGTAGTAGAGGTTGGAGGCCCAGGTCAGCCAGGTCACGACGTCGCGGGGCATGTCGTTCCAGACGCCCTGAACGAGGACGAAGAGCGGCCAGAGGGGTACGCCGTACCGCAGCCAGACCTCGCGCCAGTTGCCGATCCGGCCGAAACCGACGGCGAGGAGGGCGAGGACGACGGCGTCCCAGAGGTAGGTGGCGGCGGCGAACCACTGGACGTGGGGGCTGTGCTGCGACTGCCACGCGTCGGGGACGAGGAGGGTCATCGGCAGCAGCCACCAGTCGTCGACGAAGATCCACCACCCCTCCAGATAGCCGTTGAAGAGGAGCGACCAGAGCAGCCAGCCGCAGAGGTAGGCGACGAAGGCGCCGGTGAGGAGCTGCCGGCCGGGCACGAGGTCCGGCTCCTCCTCGGGGCGCTCGCGGTGGCCGAGCCGCCAGACGCCGGGGGCGGCGGCGGGCCGGGGCACGCGCAGCCAGTCGGCGACGGCGGGGCGGGTGACCGGGGCGTGCCGGGGCATCGAGGGCGAGCCGGCGGGCGGCGTGGCGAGCGCGTGGGGGTGCGGGTGGTGCGGGCCCGGCTCCGTGTTCGCGTCCGCGTCGGCGTTCGGGTCCGGATGCGGGTGCGGCGGGGACGGGTGCGCGCCGGAGCCGTCGGCCGCCCCCGGTGGCGCGGCCGGCATCCGCGGGGGCGCCGCCGGGCGGGGCACGGGATTCGCCCGTGTGCCGCGTGCGTCGAATGTGCCTTCGGAATCCATGAACCGCTGCCCCCTGACCAGCCAGGCCCGCCTGTGCACGGTCAATCTAGTGCCCCCACGGGAGTGAGTTCAGCGACTCGCGCCGGTGTCGTGCGCGGGCGCCTATGTCCGCGACGGACAACGACACACCCCGCAACACTCCCTATCGGCGCATGCCCGCCGCCCTCCCCCGCACCTAGCCTGCGAAGAAACCACAAGTGCGTCCAGAACATCCCAGGAGCCCCGCATGAACGCTGTCCCGCAGGAGCGGCGCGTCGTCACCGCCATCCCCGGCCCGAAGTCGCAGGAGCTTCAGGCCCGCCGCCTCGACACCGTGGCCGGTGGCGTGGGCTCCGTGCTGCCCGTCTTCACGGCGAAGGCCGGCGGCGGCATCATCGAGGACGTCGACGGCAACCGGCTGATCGACTTCGGCTCCGGCATCGCCGTGACCTCCGTCGGCGCCTCCGCCGAGGCCGTGGTCCGCCGCGCCGCCGCGCAGCTCGCCGACTTCACGCACACCTGTTTCATGGTCACGCCGTACGAGGGGTACGTCGAGGTCTGCGAGGCGCTGGCCGAGCTGACCCCGGGCGACCACGCCAAGAAGTCCGCGCTCTTCAACTCGGGCGCCGAGGCCGTCGAGAACGCGGTCAAGATCGCCCGCTCGTACACCAAGCGCCAGGCCGTCGTCGTCTTCGACCACGGCTACCACGGCCGTACCAACCTCACCATGGCGCTGACGGCCAAGAACATGCCGTACAAGCACGGCTTCGGCCCGTTCGCCCCCGAGGTCTACCGCGTCCCGGTCGCCTACGGCTACCGCTGGCCGACCGGTGCCGAGAACTGCGGCCCCGAGGCCGCCGCCCAGGCGATCGACCAGATCAGCAAGCAGATCGGCGCCGAGAACGTCGCCGCGATCATCATCGAGCCGGTCCTCGGCGAGGGCGGCTTCATCGAGCCGGCCAAGGGCTTCCTGCCGGAGATCGTGAAGTTCGCCAACGACAACGGCATCGTCTTCGTCGCCGACGAGATCCAGTCCGGCTTCTGCCGCACCGGCCAGTGGTTCGCGTGCGAGGACGAGGGCATCGTCCCCGACCTGATCACGACCGCCAAGGGCATCGCGGGCGGCCTGCCGCTCGCCGCCGTCACCGGCCGCGCCGAGATCATGGACTCCGTGCACGGCGGCGGTCTGGGCGGCACCTACGGCGGCAACCCGGTGGCCTGCGCCGGCGCGCTCGGCTCCATCGAGACGATGAAGGAGCTCGACCTCAACGCCAAGGCGAAGAACATCGAGTCGGTCATGAAGGCGCGCCTGTCGTCGATGGCCGAGAAGTTCGACTCCATCGGTGACATCCGCGGCCGCGGCGCCATGATCGCGATCGAGCTGGTCAAGGACCGCGCCACCAAGGAGCCGAACCCGGAGGCCGCCGGCGCGCTGGCCAAGGCCTGCCACGCCGAGGGCCTGCTGGTGCTGACCTGTGGCACCTACGGCAACGTGCTCCGCTTCCTTCCGCCGCTGGTCATCGGCGACGACCTGCTGAACGAGGGCCTCGACATCATCGAGAACGCGTTCGCCGGAATCTGATCGTTCGACACCTGGTGTGAAGAAGGTGTGGGGGGCCGATGGCGGGATGGGAATCCGGCTGTCGGCCCCCCATTCCGTGGCGTACGGTTTCTGCAGATGAGAGAAACACCCCGCTCGCAGGAGACTGCGGGCGACAACAGGGCGGAGCCTCCCCAGCCCCGCCTTGACCGTGCCCTCGCGCACACCGCTGGAGCCTCGCGCTCCGGAACTCCTCACCGATCGGATGGCCGCCCGCCCCACACCCCCCGGGGCGCGCGGCAGCCCGGTCAGGCCGACCTCCCCGGAACAACCCCCCCTGTTCCGGGGAGGTCGGCTGTCTTCTCGGCGGTCGTTCTGTTCGCCGTCATCACCTGGCAGGTCGTCGCGGCGGGCTCGCTCGCCCGCCTCGACGAGCGCCTCTCGCGCTCCCTCGTCGACCTGGTCCCCCGCCGGCTCTCCGAGCTCGGTGCCGACCTCGGCAACATGACGGTCGCGCTCCCCGTCCTCGGCGCCGCGATGGCGTACGCGTTCCGGCGCGGCCGGCGCTCCCAGGCCCTGGCGGCGGGCCTCACGATGGCTCTCGTGCCGCTGCTGGTCATCCCCCTGAAGGAGTGGACGGCCCGCCCGGGCCCGCTGGAACCCTGGGCCGCCGGCTACTACCCCTCCGGCCACACGGCGACGGCGATGGTCGCCTACGTCAGCGCCGCCTTCCTGGTGTCGCGCCGCCTGATCCCGCTCGCCGCCCTCCTCACGGCCCTGACCGGCACCGCCCTGATCCTGCGCGGCTACCACTGGCCCCTGGACGTCCTCGCCTCGGTGGCCCTCTGCCTCCCCCTGCTCACCTGGCCCGCCCTCGCGGCGCGGCACGCCGCCCGGTCACGCGAGTGACCGCGACGCGCGGAGCACGGGAACCGGCCGCGCGGGCATCCGCGCGGCCGGCCGTGTCCCCGTCGGCCTCCTGACCGCGGTTCCTCTCCCGGTCGTCAGCTCCAGGTGTACGCGTCGAAGTTCCGGCTGAACTCCCAGGCGTTGAAGCGGTCCCAGTTGATCGACCACGTCATCAGGCCGCGCAGCGCCGGCCAAGTGCCGTGGGTCTGGTACGAGCCGCAGTTCGTCTTCTTCGTCAGGCAGTCCAGGGCCTTGGCCACTTCGGCCGGGGCCGTGTGGCCGTTGCCCGCCTGGGTCGAGGCCGGGAGGCCGATCGCGACCTGGTCGGGGCGGAGGGCCGGGAAGACGCGGTCGGTGTTGCCCGCGACCGGGAAGCCGGTGAGCAGCATGTCGGTCATCGCGATGTGGAAGTCCGCGCCGCCCATGGAGTGGTACTGGTTGTCGAGACCCATGATCGGGCCCGAGTTGTAGTCCTGGACGTGCAGCAGGGTGAGGTCGTCGCGCAGGGCGTGGATGACCGGGAGGTAGGCGCCGGCGCGGGGGTCCTGGCCGCCCCAGGGGCCGGAGCCGTAGAACTGGTAGCCGAGCTGCACGAAGAAGGTCTCGGGGGCCATCGTCAGGACGAAGCCGGAGCCGTACTTCGCCTTGAGGGTCCTGACCGCCTGGATCAGATTGACGATCACCGGGCTGGTCGGGTTGCGGAAGTCGGTGTCGCCGGTCTGGAGCGAGAGGGAGTGGCCCTCGAAGTCGATGTCCAGACCGTCGAGCCCGTACTCGTCGATGATCTTCGAGACGGAGGAGACGAAGGTGTCGCGGGCGGCCGTGGTCGAGAGCTGGACCTGGCCGTTCTGGCCGCCGATGGAGATCAGGACCTTCTTGCCCGCCGCCTGCTTGGCCTTGATCGCCGCCTTGAACTCGGCCGGCGACTCGACGTTCGGGCACTCCGTCGCCGGGCACAGGCTGAAGCGGATGTCGCCCGAGGTCACCGAGGTGGGCTCGCCGAAGGCGAGGTTGACGACGTCCCAGGAGTCGGGGACGTCGGCCATCCGGGTGTAGCCCGAACCGTTGGCGAAGCTGGCGTGGAGGTAGCCGACGAGGGCGTGCGCGGGCAGCTGGCCGCCCGGGTTGCCGCCCCCGCCGGTGGCGGTCGTCGCGGTCACCGTCGCCGACTTCGGGGACTCGCCCGCGCTGTTCACGGCCGAGACCTGGAAGCCGTACGAGGTGGCGGGCGTCAGGCCGGTCGCGGTGGCCGCGGGGCTCGCGACGGTGAGGATCCGGGAGCCGCCGCGGTAGACGTGGTAGGAGGTGGCGCCCGGGACCGGCGACCAGGTCAGCGGGACGCTCGACGAGGTGGGCGTCCCGGCCGTCAGACCGCTGGGGGCGGCCGGGAGTTCGACGGGCGTGCCGCCGGGGCCGACCAGGCTCAGGTCGTCGGCGTGGTAGGCGGCGGTGCCGTACCAGCCGTGGGTGTAGACCGTCACCGCGGTCGTGGCGGCGCCGGTCCGGAACGTGGTCGTCAGCCGCTGCCAGTCGGCGGCGGACGGCGTCCAGGTGGAGACGTCGGTGGTGCCGGTGCCGGACGCGCCGAGGTAGACGTACCCGCCCTGGACCCAACCGCTGAGCGTGTACGCGGAGTTCGGCTGGACGGCGACGGTCTGGGAGCACCGGGCATTGTCGCTGCCGGCCGGGGTGGCGCGCAGCGCCTTGCTGCCGCCGTGCACGGGCGAGGAGACGACGGCGCCGCTGCCCGCCGTGCAACTCCAGCCGTCCAGGCCGGACTCGAAGCCGCCGTTGCGTGCGAGGTCGGCGTCGGCGGCCTGGGCCGCGGGGGTGAGGGCGACGAGTCCGCAGGCGGCGAGCGCGCCCGCCAGCAGGAGCGTGAGAGGTCTGGTGCGGGCCACAACTGCCTCCGGATAGGGGGGAATCGAGGGGGAGCGCGCCACAGCATGGTCCAGACCAATCGAGTGGTCAAGACCTCTGACCCCCTTCCCTCCGCGCCAGACGGCCCGCCGCCTCGTGCATCGCCAGTTCCAGGAGCGAGGCGTCGTTGAGCGTGCCACTGCCGTCCGGCGGCACCAGCCAGCGCACCCCGCCGACCGCGCGGCCCGGGTGGGGCACCACGATCCAGGTGCCGCGGCCCGCGCCGCGCACCCCCGTCCCGAGCCAGCGCGAGGCCGTGCCCGGTGGCACGAAGAAGCCCGTCCGGGCGTCGCCGAAGTCGGCGAGGACCGGCCCCGGCCGGTCCACCAGCCGGCCCAGCACGTCGAGCGTGGGGCGACCCAGCTCCCGGGGCAGGATCAGCACGTCCCACCGCTTCCCGGCGGGCAGCAGGGCGATGCCGAGCGGGTTGCGCTCCCACTGCCACCGGCAGGCACCGGGATCCGGCGCCGCCGACGCCAGCCACTCCACCGCGGTCTTGGCCGCCCCCGAACCAGTCATGGCCAACGGCCTCCCTTCCATGTACGGACACGTCGTCCACACGCAGAGAGCGGGGTCGGTGACGATCATTACGCGGGTTCGGGCCGCCGACCGGTAGTGAAGTGGGTCACAGGGCGGCGAGTGGTGTGCGCGAGGGGCGCACACCCGGCGCACCGGTACCCGTCGGGCGCGCCCGATCGGGTGGACAGCCGGGGACCGGGTCGGCGGCTTCCGTGGTCCGCCGTCTCCCACATGGTCGTATGGGCCTCCGCACCGCGCCCACCACCCCGGGAGTGTCCCCATGCCGATCCCGCCGTCCCCGGGTCACGTGACCGGAAGCTCTCGCAAGAAGGGCGTGCTGTGGCGGCTCGGCGCATGGTCGGCACGCCACTTCGTCCTCGTGATCGTCGGGTGGATCGTCGCCCTGGCCGGCCTGCTGGCCCTCGAGCACGCGTTCGGCGGCGAGTACTCGGACAACTATTCGCTCCCCGGCACCCAGTCCGCCGAGGGGCTCGACGTGCTCCGCGCGCACGAGCCGGCCGCCGGCGGCTACAGCGCCCAGGTGGTGCTGCACGACTCCGCGAAGCCGCTCACCGAGGTGAGCGACCAGGTCTCCCAAGCCGTCGCCTCCCTCGGGAAGCTGCCGGACGTCCTCAGCGCCCAGAGCCCGCTCCCGGCGCCCGGCGCCACGCCGCCGAGCGTCCCGGCGGGGACGCCGAACCCCGGCCCGCTCTCCACGGACGGCAAGACCGGCTACATCACGATCCGTTTCAGCGTCCAGCCCTCGACGTTCGGCGACTCCTACCTGGACGGTGTCGACACCGCCGTGGAGCCGCTGCGCGCCGCCGGGGTGGAGGTCGAGTACGGCGGCACGCTGGGCGAGCTGGCCCGCCCGGAGGCGAACGACCGGCTCAGCGAGGCGATCGGCTTCGGGGTCGCGATCGTGGTGCTCCTGATCGGCTTCGGAAGCGTGCTCGCGGCCGCCCTGCCGCTGGTCACCGCGCTGTTCGCGGCCCTCTGCGGACTCGCGCTGCTCGGGCTGCTCGCCGCCGCGTGGACCTTCGCGACCGTCTCCCCGACCCTGGCGACGATGATCGGCATCGGCGTCGGCATCGACTACGCGCTCTTCCTGATCACCCGCCACCGCCAGCTGCTGATGAACGGCGTCGATCCGGTCACGGCCGCCGGAGCGGCCACCGCCACCAGCGGCCGGGCGGTCCTCGTGTCGGGCTGCACGGTCATCATCGCCCTCTCCGGCCTGTGGGTCTCCGGGCTGACCTTCATCGGCCTGCTCGGCCTCGCCGCGACCTCCACCGTCGTCACCGCCGTCCTCGGCGCGCTGACGCTCGTCCCGGCGATGCTCGGGCTGATCGGCCGGCGGATCGACACCCTGCGGGTACGCGCCCCCATCGCGGAGACCGACGTCCAGGAGGGCGAGGAGCACGGAACCTGGCACCGCTACGCGCTGCGCGTCGAGCGGCGGCCCTGGTGGTTCCTGGCCGCGGGCGTCGTCGTGCTCGTGGTGCTCGCCATTCCCATGTTCTTCATGCAGCTCGGGCACATCGGCGACGGCGCCGACCCGAAGTCGTTCACCGACCGGCGCGCCTACGACCTGATGTCCTCGGCCTTCGGACCCGGCTCCAACGGGCCGCTGACCCTGGTGATCGACCAGACCTCGGTGCCCGCCTCCGACCGGTCCGCTCTCGCCTCACAGGCCCAGAAGGCGCTCAGCGGCGTCCCGAACGCCGCTCTGATCACCCCGCTGACGCCGACCTCGGACGGGGACGTCCTGCTCGCCACCGCCTACTCGGTCGCGGCGCCGCAGGACGAGCGGACGACGGAGCTGAACAACCACCTCGTCGACGACGTCCTCCCCCAGGCCGTGACCGGCACCCAGGCCTCCACGTACGTCACCGGCACCACGGCCGCGCAGGTCGACTTCCTCGACATCGTCTCCAGCCGGCTGCCGCTGATCATCGCCGTGGTCGTGGCCCTGGCGTTCCTCGTCATCCTGATCGTCTTCCGCGGGCCGCTCGTCGCCGCCAAGGCCGCCGTCCTCAACCTGCTCTCGATCGGCGCCTCCTACGGCGTGGTGGTCGCCGTCTTCCAGTGGGGCTGGGGAGGGCCGGCGCTCGGCGTCTCCGGAGACGTCCCGATCGAGAGCTACGTGCCGATGATGATGTTCGCCATCGTCTTCGGTCTGAGCATGGACTACGAGATCTTCCTGCTCTCCCGCGTCCACGAGGCCTGGCTGCGCACCGGCGACGCGAAGGCGAGCGTCGCCCACGCCCTGGAGATCACGGCCCGCGTCATCACCTGCGCGGCGCTCATCATGGTCAGCGTCTTCGCGGCCTTCATCGTCAGCGACAACATCGTCATCAAGATGATGGGCCTCGGTCTGGCCGCGAGCGTGCTCATCGACGCGACGGTCGCCCGGCTGCTGCTGGTGCCCGCCGTGATGACGCTGCTCGGGCCGAAGGCCTGGTGGACCCCTCGCTGGCTGGACCGGATCCTGCCGCACCTGGACACCGAGGGCGAGGGCGCGCTGGCGGACGTGGCCGGGAACGGGACGGCGGGGCCACGGAAGGCTCCGTGACCCCGGCCGCCGTCAGCTGTCGAAGCCGAGGCCCAGGCGGTCCATCGTCCGCAGCCACAGGTTGCGGCGGCCGGCGTTCTCGTCCGCGCGGGCCAGGGACCATTTGGTCAGGCCGATGCCGGCCCAGGCCAGCGGCTCGGGCGGGAAGGGCAGGGGCTTGGAGCGGACCATCCGCAGCTCGGTGCGTTCCGTGCGCTCGCCCGCCAGCAGATCGAGCATCACGTCGCCGCCGAAGCGGGTCGCGCCCACGCCGAGGCCGGTGAAGCCGGCCGCGTACGCGACCTTCCCCTGGTACGCCGTGCCGAAGAAGGCGGAGAAGCGGGAGCAGGTGTCGATCGCCCCGCCCCACGCGTGGCTGAAGCGCACCCCCTCCAGCTGCGGGAAGCAGCGGAAGAAGTGTTCGGCGAGCGTGAGGTACGTCTCCGGGCGGTGGTCCATCTCGGCGCTGACCCGGCCGCCGAAGCGGTAGATCGCGTCGTAGCCGCCCCACAGGATCCGGTGGTCGGCGGTGATCCGGAAGTAGTGGAACTGGTTGGCGCTGTCGCCGAGCCCCTGGCGGTTCTTCCAGCCGACGGCGGCCAGCTGCTCCGGGGTGAGCGGTTCGGTCGTCAGGGCGTAGTCGTAGACGGGGACCGTGTAGTGCCGGACCCGCTTGACCAGCGACGGGAAGACGTTGGTGCCGAGCGCGACCCGGCGGGCGACGATCCTGCCGTAGGGGGTGCGGACCCCCATGCCGGCGGCGAGGGAGACCAGCTCCAGGCCGGGAGTGTTCTCGAAGATCCGTACGCCCAGGTCGAGGCAGGCCCGCTTCAGGCCCCAGGCCAGCTTGGCCGGGTGGAGCATGGCCACGCCCCGGCGGTCCCAGAGGCCGCCGAGGAAGGTCGGCGAGTCGACCTCCGCGCGGACCGCCTCGCGGTCCAGGAGTTCCAGTCCGTCCGCGAGGCCGAGCCCGCGTGCCTCCTCGTACATCTCGGCCAGTTCGTCGACCTGGTGCGGCTCGGTGGCCACGTCGATCTCGCCGGTGCGCTCGAAGTCGCAGTCCAGGGAGTAGCGGGCGACCGCCTCCTCGATGGCGTCGAGGTTGCGTGCGCCGAGCCGCTCCAGGGTGGCGAGTTCGCCGGGCCAGCGGGCGAGCCCGTTGCCGAAGCCGTGGGTGAGGGAGGCGGCGCAGAAGCCGCCGTTGCGGCCCGAGGCGGCCCAGCCCACCTCGTGGCCCTCGATGAGGACGACGTCCCGGTCCGGGTCCCGCTCCTTGGCGAGGAGCGCGGTCCACAGTCCGCTGTACCCGCCGCCCACCACCAGCAGGTCGCACCGCTCGGTGCCGGTGAGGGCGGGCAGGGCCTCCGGCTTGCCCGGGTCTTCCAGCCAGAAGGGGACGGGCCGGGCCTCGGAGAGAGATCGAGCGGCTGCACTACGCATGGCGACTGGGGCCATGGTTTCCAACTCCTTCAGGGCTTGCTCAGGGTCGTACTCAGCTTGTCGCCGTCTTCTTCCGCCGGTTGGCGGCGATCTGACCGACGACGACCACCAGGACGGCAATGACGAACATCGCGGTGCCGATGACGTTGATCTGCACGGGCGTTCCCCGCTGGGCCGAACCCCAGACGAACATGGGGAAGGTGACGGTCGAGCCCGCGTTGAAGTTGGTGATGATGAAGTCGTCGAACGAGAGCGCGAAGGCGAGCAGCGCTCCGGCGGCGATACCGGGGGCGGCGATCGGCAGCGTGACCCGTACGAAGGTCTGCACCGGGCCCGCGTAGAGGTCGCGGGCGGCCTCCTCCAGGCGGGGGTCCATCGACATCACGCGGGCCTTGACGGCGGTGACGACGAACGACAGGCAGAACATGATGTGGGCGATCAGGACCGTCCAGAAGCCCAGCTCGGCGCCCATGTTGAGGAAGAGCGTGAGCAGGGAGGCGGCCATGACGACCTCGGGCATCGCCATCGGCAGGAAGATCAGCGAGTTGATGGCGCCCCGGGCGCGGAAGCGGTAGCGGACCAGCGCGAAGGCGATCATCGTGCCGAGGACCGTGGCGCCCAGGGTGGCCCAGGCGGCGATCTGGAGCGAGAGGGTCAGCGAGCCGCACAGGTCGGCGACGCCGCAGGGGTCCTTCCAGGCGTCCAGGGAGAAGCGCTGCCAGGCGTAGTTGAAGCGCCCGTTCGGCTTGTTGAACGAGAACACCATCACGACGATGTTCGGCACGATCATGTACGCGAGCGTCAGCAGGCCCGCGATGACGACGAGGTTGCGTCGTATCCAGCGCATCAGACCAGGTCCTCCGTTCCCGCACGGCGGATGTAGACGGTGACCATGATCAGCACGATCGCCATGAGGATGAAGGACAGCGCGGCCGCCGTCGGATAGTCGAGCACCCGGAGGAACTGCGACTGGATGACGTTGCCGACCATCTTGGTGTCGGTCGAGCCGAGGAGTTCGGCGTTGACGTAGTCGCCGCTCGCCGGGATGAAGGTGAGCAGGGTGCCCGAGACCACGCCCGGCATGGAGAGCGGGAAGGTCACCTTGCGGAAGGTGGTGACGGGCGAGGCGTAGAGGTCCCTGGCCGCCTCGTGCAGCCGGCCGTCGATCCGCTCCAGGGAGGTGTAGAGCGGCAGGATCATGAAGGGCAGGAAGTTGTACGTGAGGCCGCAGACCACCGCCAGGGGGGTGGCGAGGACCCGGTCGCCCTCGGTCCAGCCGAGCCAGCTGGTCACGTCGAGGACGTGCAGGGTGTTGAGGACGTCGACGACCGGGCCGCCGTCGGCGAGGATCGTCTTCCACGCCAGGGTCCGGATGAGGAAGCTGGTGAAGAAGGGCGCGATGACCAGGACGAGGAGCAGGTTGCGCCAGCGGCCGGCCTTGAAGGCGATCAGATAGGCCAGCGGGTAGCCGAGCAGCAGGCACAGCAGCGTGGCGGTACCGGCGTACAGCAGGGAGCGGACGAACTGCGGCCAGTACTCCTGGAAGGCGTCCCAGTAGGTGGGGAAGTGCCAGGTGACCTCGAAGCCCTTCTCCAGGGAGCCGGTCTGCACGGAGGTCGAGGCCTGGTAGACCATCGGCAGCGCGAAGAAGACGAGCAGCCAGATGATGCCGGGCAGGAGCAGCCAGTAGGGGACGAGCCGCTTGCGGGCGGAGGGCTTGCGCGTGACCGGTTCCCCGGCCGGTGCGGCTTCCTCCTTCGTCAGGGTGGGGGTGCTCATCCGGCGTCCTCCAGCGTCTTCACGCCGGCGTCGATGGCCTGGGCCGCGTCGAGGCCGAAGGTGTGGGCCGGGTTCCAGTGCAGGACGACCTCGGCGCCGGGCGTCAGGCGCGCGTCGCGCTCGACGTTCTGCTCGTACACCTGGAGCTCCGCGCCGGCCGGCGAGTCCACCACGTACTGGGTGGAGACGCCGATGAAGGAGGAGTCGACGATCCGGCCGGTGACCCTGTTGCGGCCGTCGGCGATCGTGCCGGCGTCGTCGGCGTGCGTGAGGGCGATCTTCTCCGGGCGGACGCCGACGAGGACCTTGCCGCCGGTGCGGACCGGCGCCGTACACCGGTCGGCGGGCAGCCGGAGCTTGCCGCCGCCGGCCGTCACGACCAGGTCGGCGGCGCCGGTCTCGGCGACCTCGGCCTCGATGAGGTTGGAGGTGCCGAGGAAGTTGGCGACGAAGGTGGTGCGCGGGTTCTCGTAGAGGTCGGCGGGCGCGCCGAGCTGCTCGACCCGGCCGCCGTTCATCACCGCGACCTGGTCGGCCATGGTCATGGCCTCCTCCTGGTCGTGAGTGACGTGGACGAAGGTGATGCCGACCTCGGTCTGGATCCGCTTGAGCTCCAGCTGCATCTGGCGGCGCAGCTTGAGGTCGAGGGCGCCGAGCGGCTCGTCGAGGAGGAGGACCTGCGGGTGGTTGATGAGCGCGCGGGCCACGGCGACCCGCTGCTGCTGGCCGCCGGAGAGCTGGTGCGGCTTGTGCTTGGCCTTGTCGCCGAGCTGGACGAGGTCGAGCATGTCGCCGACCTGCTTCTTCACGGACTTGACGCCGCGCCGCCGCAGGCCGAAGGCGATGTTCTCGAATATGTCCAGGTGCGGGAAGAGCGCGTAGGACTGGAAGACGGTGTTGACCGGCCGCTTGTACGGCGGGAGGTCGGTGACGTCCTTGTCGCCGAGGAAGACGGTGCCGGTGGTGGGGTCCTCGAGACCGGCGATCATGCGCAGGGTGGTGGTCTTCCCGCAGCCGGAGGCGCCGAGGAGGGCGAAGAAGGAGCCCTGGGGGACGGTCAGGTCGAGCGGCTGGACGGCGGTGAAGGAGCCGTACGTCTTGCTGATGCCGGTGAGACGGACGTCGCCGCCGGAGTGGGTGTCAGTCATGGGTTGCGGTCCCGGTGTTCGTAAGAGGTGGACGACGGTTGCTCACGCACCGATGAGCTTGGCGAACTTCTCCTCGTACGCCGTCTCTTCCTGGCTCGTCAGCGAGCGGAAGGCGCGCGACTTCGCGGCCATGGCCTTGTCGGGGAGGATCAGCGTGTTGTTCGCGAGCTCCGGGTCGATCTTGGCGAGCTCGTCCTTCACCCCGTCGACCGGGCAGACGTAGTTGATGTACGCGGCGAGCTGGGCGGCGTTCGGAAGCTCGTAGTAGTAGTCGATGAGCTTCTCGGCGTTGGTCTTGTGCCGGGCGCCGGCCGGGACCAGGAGGTTGTCGCTGGAGGTGATGTAACCGGCCGAGGGGATCGCGAACTTGATGTCCGGGTTGTCGGCCTGCAGCTGGATGACGTCACCGGCCCAGGCGAGGCAGGCCGCGAGGTCGCCCTTGTCCAGGTCGGAGGTGTAGTCGTTGCCGGTGAAGCGCCGGATCTGCTTCTTGTCGACGCCCTTCTGCAGCCGGCCGATGGCCTGGTCGTAGTCGGCGTCGGTGAACGCGCCCGGGTCCTTGCCCATGTCGAGCAGGGTCATGCCGACCGAGTCGCGCATCTCGGTGAGGAAGCCGACCCGGCCCTTGAGGGTGGGGTCGTCCAGGAGCTGGGTGACGGAGTCGACCTTCTTCCCGCCGGTCGCCTTGGAGTTGTAGGCGATGACGGTGGAGATGCCGGTCCACGGATAGGAGTAGGCGCGGCCCGGGTCCCAGTCGGGGGTGCGGAACTGCGCGGAGAGGTTCGCGAAGGCGTGCGGGAGGTTCGACGGGTCGAGCTTCTGCGCCCAGCCGAGGCGGATGATCCGGGCGGCGAGCCAGTCGGTGACGCAGATCAGGTCGCGGCCGGTGTCCTGGCCGGCCGCGAGCTGCGGCTTGATCTTGCCGAAGAACTCGACGTTGTCGTTGATGTCCTCGGTGTACTTGACCTTGATCCCGGTGCGCCCGGTGAACGCCGTGAGGGTGGGGCGGGACTTCTCGTCCTCGCTGACGTCCATGTACTCGGTCCAGTTGGAGAAGCTGAGCTGCTTCTCCTTGGCCGAGACGTCGAGGGACGCGGGGCCCTGGCCCTCCCGCTTGGCCGGCGGGATACCGCAGGCGCTCAGGGAGGCGAGGCCGCCGACCGTGAGCGCGCCGACGCCTCCGGCGCGCAGCATCGAACGTCGGCTGAGGGCGCCCCGGCCGCTCGTCAGGCTGCGCCGCGCCGCCGCGAGCTGGGCGGCGGAGAGGCGGTCGGGCTCGTACTGCTCCATGCGCTGTGCCCTTTCGGGATGGTTTCGCCGCCGGTCGGACGGCAGGCTGCTATCGGTCCCCGAAGATCGTGCGGTGCCAGTCCTTCGCCGCCACCGCGGTGTTGTCGTACATCACGTGCTTGACCTGCGTGTACTCCTCGAAGGAGTAGGCCGACATGTCCTTTCCGAAGCCGGACGCCTTGTAGCCGCCGTGCGGCATCTCGCTGAGGATCGGGATGTGGTCGTTGACCCAGACGCAGCCCGCCTTGATCTCGCGGGTGGCGCGGCCGGTCCGGTAGACGTCGCGGCTCCAGGCGGAGGCGGCGAGGCCGTAGGGGGTGTCGTTGGCGAGCCGGATGCCCTCGTCGTCGCTGTCGAAGGGCAGGGCGACGAGGACCGGTCCGAAGATCTCCGACTGCACGATCTCGCTGTCCTGCGCGGCGCCGGTGATCAGGGTCGGACGGTAGTACGCCCCGTTCTTCAGCCCGCCTCCCGGGGCTTCGCCGCCGGTGACGACGGTGGCGTAGCCGCGGGCGCGGTCGACGAAGCCGGCGACCCGGTCGCGCTGGGCGTGGCTGATCAGCGGGCCGAGGTCGGTGGCGGGGTCGAAGGGGTCGCCGAGGCGGACGCTCTCCATGAGGGCGGCGACCCGGGCGACGAAAGCGTCGAAGAGGGGGCGCTGGACGTAGGCGCGGGTGGCCGCGGTGCAGTCCTGGCCGGTGTTGATGAGCGAGGCGGCGACGGCGCCGTGGGCGGCGGCCTCCAGGTCGGCGTCGTCGAAGACGACGAAGGGGGCCTTGCCGCCGAGTTCGAGGTGAAGCCGCTTCACGGTGGAGGTGGCGATCTCGGCGACCCGCTTGCCGACCGGCGTGGAGCCGGTGAAGGAGGTCATGGCCACGTCCGGGTGGCCGACGAGGTGTTCGCCCGCGGTCCGTCCGGCGCCGGTGACGATGTTGACGACTCCGTCGGGGATGCCGGCCTCGCTCGCCGCCTGGGCGAACATCAGCGAGGTGAGCGGGGTGAGTTCGGCCGGCTTCAGGACGATCGTGTTGCCGGCGGCGATGGCCGGCAGAACCTTCCAGGCGGCCATCTGGAGGGGGTAGTTCCAGGGGGCGATGGAGCCGACGACGCCGATGGGCTCGCGCCGTACGTACGAGGTGTGGTCGCCGCTGTACTCGCCGGCGGACTGGCCCTGGAGGTGGCGGGCCGCCCCGGCGAAGAAGGCGGTGTTGTCGATCGTGCCGGGGACGTCGAACTCGGTGGAGAGCTTGATCGGCTTGCCGCACTGGAGGGACTCGGCGTGGGCGATCTCCTCGGCCCGCTCGGCGAGGACGCCCGCGAAGCGGTGCAGCGCGTCGGAGCGCTCGCCGGGGGTGGCCCCCGCCCAGCCGGGGAAGGCGTCCTTGGCGGCGGCGACGGCGGCGTCGACGTCCGCGGTGGAGGCGAGGGCGTAGGTGTACACGCTCTCGCCGGTGGCCGGGTCGACGACGCTGTGCTCCTCGCCCGAGGTTCCGGGCCGCAGTCGCCCGCCGATGTACTGTGCGCCGGCCGCGAAGCGGTCCGTCACCTGGAAGCGGTTGCCCATGACGCTCTCCGTTGTTCCAGCTCGAATTGAGTGCCGATCCTGACAGAGGACTACGTAGCCAACAAGGGATTCCGTTGTTGCCTTTTGGTTACGCGACGGAATCGGTCGACCATGTGTCGAGGGACCCGGGGAATACCCGTACGGAATGTCCGTGGCGACTGCCAGACTCGCATGCATGGGGACCATCGAGGAATTGACACAGCAGGTCAGCAGTGGTGACCGGGTGAAGTGGCTGCACTTCTGGGGGCACCGGCCGAGGCCGGACGGGGAGCTCTCGGCGAGCTGTCTGAGTCAGTGGTGGCCGTCACCCTTCGAGGTCGACGGGGTGCGGTACGCCACCGCCGAGCACTGGATGATGGCCGCCAAGGCGAGGCTCTTCGGGGACGCGGACGCCGAGCGGGCCGCGCTGGCCGCCGCCACGCCCGCCGAGGCGAAGAAGGCGGGGCGCCTGGTGCGCGGCTTCGACGACGCGGTGTGGGAGCGGGAGCGCTTCGGGATCGTCGTGGAGGGCAGCGTGCACAAGTTCTCCTCCGACGACCGGCTGCGGTGGTTCCTGCTGGGCACGCGGGGGCGGGTGCTGGTCGAGGCGAGCCCGCTGGACCGGATCTGGGGCATCGGCCTGGCCGCCGACGACGCCCGCGCCCAGGACCCGTCCCGCTGGCGCGGGCTGAACCTGCTGGGCTTCGCCCTGATGGAGGCGCGCGACCGGCTGGCCTGAGGGGCCCGACGCGCCGAGGCAGGCGCGGGAGGGGGCCGGGACGCGCCGCGGGCGGGGGAAGCCGCGGCGCGGGAGGGGGCGGGGCCGGGAACGCGGCGGGGGCGGGAACGCGGCGGGGGCGGCCCCCGGTGGGAGCCGCCCCTGTGCCGCGCCCGTACCGGGCCCGCCCCGCGTTTACCGCCCGTCGGTCACCAGGCTGGTCGCGAACGGGTCCGACGGGTCCTCCTCGAAGGTCGAGGGGTCCTGCTGGATCGCCCAGACGAAGAAGACCAGGAAGGCCGCGGCGATCAGGATCCCGATCGAGCCGAGCACGATGCCCGCGATCGCCATTCCCCGGTTGGTCGCCTCGCCCCGGCCCGCCTTCTTCACGCCGATGATCCCGAAGATCAGCGCGAGGATGCCGAGGATGCCCTGGATGCCGTACAGACAGATCCCGACGACCGAGATGATGCCGAGCACCAGCGCCGCCGTGCCCATGCCGTTGGAAGGGGCCTGCTGCCAGCCGGTCGCGCCGTAGGGCCCCGCGCCGTACGGGGCCTGACCGTAGGCGGTCTGGCCGTAGCCGGTGGAGCCGTACGCCGGGTAGGCCGGGTAGCCGTACGCGGCCGTGCCGCCGGGGGCCGTCGGCGGGGTGGGCGCCGTGGGGTAGCCGTACGTCCCGGGCGCGGCCGCGGGACCGCCGGGCGCGACCGGAGGCGGCGGCACCTGTCCGGCGCCGTCCTCCCCCGTCGGCATCGCCGTCATCGTCGGCTGGTCGTGGACCGGCGGACGGTCGTGCACCGGCGGGGTGGCCGGCTTGCCCAGCTCCACACCGTCGCGGTTCGGCGGAGCCCACGGGTCCGCCGGGTCGTACCCGCCCTGCGGCTGGTCGCTGTTGTCAGACATGGGCCTCCCCCATCGTGGTGCCGCCATGCTACGACCTCGCGTCGACCGCGGAACGGCCCGCCTACGATGATCCGATGACCGACCTGCATCCTTTCATCGCCGGGCTCCCCAAGGCCGAGCTGCACGTCCACCACGTGGGCTCCGCCTCCCCGCGGATCGTCTCCGAGCTGGCCGCCCGCCACCCCGACTCCAAGGTCCCCACCGACCCCGAGGCGCTCGTCGACTACTTCACCTTCACCGACTTCGCGCACTTCGTCGAGGTCTACCTCTCGGTCGTGGACCTCGTCCGCACCCCCGAGGACGTCCGGCTGCTGACCTTCGAGATCGCCCGCGACATGGCCCGGCAGAACATCCGGTACGCCGAGCTGACGATCACGCCGTACAGCTCCACCCGCCGCGGGATCGACGAGAAGGCCTTCATGGCCGCGATCGAGGACGCCCGCAAGGCCGCCGAGGCCGAGCTCGGCGTCGTCCTGCGCTGGTGCTTCGACATCCCCGGCGAGGCCGGCCTCGCCGCCGCCGAGGAGACCGCCCGGCTCGCCGTCGACCTGCACCCGGAGGGCCTGGTCTCCTTCGGTCTCGGCGGCCCGGAGATCGGCGTGCCGCGCCCGCAGTTCAAGCCGTACTTCGACCGCGCCATCGCGGCCGGTCTGCACTCCGTCCCGCACGCGGGCGAGACGACCGGACCGCAGACGATCTGGGACGCCCTGAACGACCTGCGCGCCGAGCGCATCGGCCACGGCACCAGCGCGGTGAAGGACCCGGCGCTGCTCGCGCACCTGGCCGAGCACCGGATCGCCCTGGAGGTCTGCCCGACCTCCAACATCGCGACCCGCGCCGTCGCGCACCTGGACGAGCACCCCCTCAAGGAGATGGTGGCCGCCGGCGTCCTCGTCACGATCAACAGCGACGACCCGCCGATGTTCGGCACCGACCTGAACAACGAGTACGCCGTCGCCGCCCGGCTCCTCGAACTCGACGAGCGCGGGGTGGCCGCCCTCGCCAAGAACGCGGTGGAGGCGTCCTTCCTCGACGCGGCCGGCAAGGCCCGGATCAGCGCCGAGATCGACACGTACACCGCCACCTGGCTGGGGCGCTGACAGCCGCCACAATGGGCCCATGGATCACGTCACTGTCGTAGGCCACCGGGGCGACCCGTACCGCGTCCGCGAGAACACCGTGCCCTCGATCGTCTCGGCGATCGAGGCCGGTGCGGACGCCGTCGAGATCGATGTACGGCTCACCGGCGACGGTGTCCCCGTCCTCCTGCACGACGACACCCTCAAGCGGCTGTGGGGGCACGACCGGCCGCTCTCCGCGCTCTCCCACGCCGAGCTGCGCGAGCTGACCGCCGACGGGGTCCCGACCCTGCGCGAGGCGCTGATCGCGGCCGGGCCGCACCGGCTGATGCTCGATCTGCCCGGCGGGAACGAGGCCTCGGTCCGCACGATCGTCGGCACGGTCCGCGAGTGCGGCGCCGCCGAGCGCGTCTACTACTGCGCGGGCGGGGTCGCCATGCTCCAGGTGCGGGCCGCCGACCCGTCCGCCGAAATCGCGCTGACCTGGAACTCGCTCGCCCCGCCGCGCCCCGCCCTGCTCGAAGCGGTCACGCCGCGCTGGCTCAACTTCCGCTTCGGCCTGGTGAGTCGGGAGCTGGTGGACGCGGTGCACCGGAACGGCCACCTCGTCTCCGCCTGGACCGCGGACACCCGGCGCAGCATGCGTAAGCTGATCGCCCACGGCGTGGACTCGATCACCACGAACCGTGTGGACGCGCTCGCCGCCGAACTGCGAAGGGATGCCCCCAGGTGACCGGCATCGAGAGAATCCGTACGGACATCGCCCACAACGCCCGGGTGTGGAACTACTGGTTGGGCGGCAAGGACAACTACCCGGTGGACCGCGCGGTCGGCGACCAGGTCACCGGCTTCTATCCCGGCATCGGCGAAGTGGCGCGCGCCGACCGGGCGTTCCTCGGCCGGGTCGTGACCCATCTGGCCACCGACGCGGGGGTGCGCCAGTTCCTCGACATCGGTACGGGGCTGCCGACCGCCGACAACACCCACGAGGTCGCCCAGCGGCTGACGCCGGACGCCCGGGTGGTGTACGTCGACAACGACCCGATCGTGCTCACGCACGCCCGGGCGCTGCTGACCAGCTCCCCTGAGGGCGCCACCGAGTACGTCGACGCGGACGCCCGGCAGCCGGAGCGGATCCTGGAGGCGGCGGCGAGGACGCTGGACCTCGGTGAGCCGGTCGCGGTGATGATGCTCGGAATCCTCAACTTCGTCCTGGACACCGACGAGGCGCGGAGCGTCGTCCGGACGCTGATGGACGCGATGCCGTCGGGCAGCCATCTCGTGCTGACCCACCCGACCCTGGAGCCGGAGCTGGGCGGCGAGGGCAACGCGGCGGCGATGGAGTTCTGGAACGAGAACGCCACCCCGCCGATCACCGCCCGCACCCGCGCCGAGTTCGCCTCCTTCCTCGACGGCCTGGAGATCCTGGAGCCCGGCATCGTCTCGTGCGCGAGCTGGCGCTTCGCCCCGGCGAGCGAGGTGGCCCAGTTCGGCGCGGTGGGCCGCAAGCCGTAGGGGGGCGGGGGGACGGGGAGCGCCTCGGCCCTGCTGGTGGCGGCCTACGGAGCGCCGACGGCCTGAGGCGCTTCGGCCCCGGCCGCCCCCGCCTGCGCCGCCTGCGCCGCTTCGAGGCGCTTGATCATCCTTCGTACGGCGAGCAGCGGGATCACACCGAACACCCCGAAGGCCATGTCGATGACCGACCACCAGAAGGGGATGCCCCGGACGGGGCCGCAGATCAGGGCGAGCGGGATGATCCCCGCGCAGGCGATCATCCCGAACTCGATCACCCAGATGTTCCGTACGGGATCGCGGTAAGGGCCGTAGAACGCGACGGCGATGACGAGGTGTGCGAAGGCCAGCCAGTCGGTGCCGTACAGCAGGAACGGGTACGCCGCGTCGGCGGCGTCGAGCCCGTCCCGAACGCGCTGGATCCACTCCAGGAGCCCGGGGAAGAGCTCCGCGACCGGCGCCGCCCAGGAGGTCAGCGCCTCCTCGGCCAGGCGGAGTTCGGTGACGAGCGGGAAGGCGGTGAGCCCGCTGAGCACCAGGCAGACGATGAAGACGACCAGCCACACACGGATACGCCTGAGAAGGGCTCTCGGTCCCTTGGCCTCGTTCATGACAACACCCTACGCCCGCCATGAACGCGTTCAAAAACGGGGTGACCGGTCGCCCCGGCGCGACGGCGGCCCCTCAGAGGCCGACGATCGCGTTCCACCGCTTCGCGAACTCCGACCGCTCCTCGGAGGTGACGTCCCGGGCGATCGCGAGCCGCGCCCGCATCGCGTCGTCGGGGAAGATCAGCGGGTCCTCGGCGAGGGCCGCCCGTTCCTCGTCGCCGGAGTCGGCGAGGAGGTCGCGGGCCGCCGGGACCGGGCAGACGTAGTTGACCCAGGCGGCGAGTTCGGCGGCGACCTCGGGCCGGTAGTAGTGGTCGATCAGCGCCTCGGCGTTGGCCTTGTGCGCGGCGAGGTTGGGGACCAGCAGGGACTCCGCCCACAGCTCGGCACCCTCCTCGGGGACGACGAACTCGATGTCGGGGTTGTCGGCCTGGAGCTGGACGACGTCGCCGGAGTACGCCTGGCAGGCCAGGACGTCCCCGCTGGAGAGGTCCTTGATGTAGTCGTTGCCGGTGAAGCGCCGGATGTGCTTCCTGCGTAGCAGCCCCTCGACCTGTTCGCAGAGCGCGTGGAAGTCGTCGCCGGTCCAGCGGGTCACGTCGACGCCGTTCCCCTGCATCAGCAGCGCGAAGGACTCGTCGAGCCCGGAGAGGAGCGTGACCTTGCCCCGCAGGTCGTCGGCCCACAGGTCCTTCGTGGACCGGATCTCCCGGCCGAGCCTCCTGCGGTCGTACGCGATGCCGGTGATCCCGGACTGCCAGGGCACGGTGTGCAGCCGGCCCTCGTCGAACGCGGGGGAACGCAGCTGCGGGTCCAGGTGCGCGGAGACGTTCGGCTGCTTCGCCCGGTCCATCCGCTGCGCCCAGCCGAGGCGGACGAAGCGGGCGGCCATCCAGTCGCTGACGACGATCAGGTCCCGGCCGGTCTCCTGATGGTTCATCAGGGCGGGGCCGATCTTGCCGAAGAACTCGTCGTTGTCGTTGATCTCCTCGGTGTACCGGACGGCTATCCCGGTCCGCGCGGAGAAGGCGTCGAGGGTGGGCCGCCGCTGGGTGCCGTCCTCGGTGTCGATGTAGAGCGGCCAGTTGGCGAAGTCCAGGGAGCGGTCGCGCGCGGACAGGTCCCGGCCGGCCCGCTCCCCCGGCTCGACGTAGGCGGACGGCACCCCGCATCCGGCGAGCAGGGCCCCGGCTCCGACGCCGCCCATCCCGCGCAGCACGGACCGGCGGGACACGTTCTTCCTCGCTGTCGCTCTCATCCGAGCAGCATCGCGGGCGGGCCCCGGCGGAACAATGGACGGTCCGTCGACACAACGACCGCGGCCCCGACACCCTGTCGATCGGGGTGCCGGGGCCGCGGGCCGGGATCGTGACGATCAGCCCAGGGACGTCATCACGTGCTTGACGCGCGTGTAGTCCTCGAAGCCGTACGCCGAGAGGTCCTTGCCGTAGCCGGACTTCTTGAAGCCGCCGTGCGGCATCTCCGCGACGAGCGGGATGTGGGTGTTGATCCAGACGCAGCCGAAGTCCAGCGAGCGGGACATGCGCATGGCGCGCGCGTGGTCCTTCGTCCAGACCGAGGAGGCGAGGGCGAACTCGACGCCGTTGGCGTACTCCAGGGCCTGCTCCTCGTCACGGAAGGACTGCACCGTGATGACCGGGCCGAAGACCTCGTTCTGGATGATCTCGTCGTCCTGCTTGAGGCCGGAGACGACGGTCGGGGCGTAGAAGTAGCCCTTGTCGCCGACCTGGTGGCCGCCGGCCTCGACCTTGGCGTGGGCCGGGAGGCGGTCGATGAAGCCGGAGACCTGCTTCAGCTGGTTGGCGTTGTTCAGCGGGCCGTACAGCACGTCCTCGTCGTCCGGCTGCCCCGTCTTGGTGTCGGCGGCGGCCTTGGCGAGCTGCTGGACGAACTCGTCGTGGATCGACTCGTGGACGAGGACGCGGGTCGCGGCCGTACAGTCCTGGCCGGCGTTGAAGAAGCCAGCCACGGAGATGTCCTCGACGGCCTTGGCGATGTCGGTGTCCTCGAAGACGACGACCGGGGCCTTGCCGCCCAGCTCCAGGTGGACCCGCTTGACGTCCTTGGCCGCCGACTCGGCGACCTGCATGCCGGCGCGTACCGAACCGGTGATGGAGGCCATCGCCGGGGTCGGGTGCTCGACCATCGCGCGGCCGGTCTCGCGGTCGCCGCAGACGACGTTGAAGACGCCCTTGGGGACGATCTTGCCGATGATCTCGGCGATGACGACGGTCGACGCGGGGGTCGTGTCCGACGGCTTGAGGACGACCGTGTTGCCCGCGGCGAGCGCCGGGGCGAACTTCCAGACGGCCATCATCATGGGGTAGTTCCACGGCGCGACCTGGGCGCAGACGCCCACGGGCTCGCGGCGGACGATGGAGGTCAGACCCTCCATGTACTCGCCGGCCGAGCGGCCTTCGAGCAGCCGGGCGGCGCCCGCGAAGAAGCGGATCTGGTCCACCATGGGCGGGATCTCCTCGCTCGCGGTGAGGGCGACCGGCTTGCCGGTGTTCTCGACCTCGGCGGCGATCAGGTCCTCGGCGCGCTCCTCGAAGGCGTCCGCGATCTTGAGGAGGACCTTCTGGCGCTCGGCGGGCGTGGTGTCGCGCCAGGCCGGGAACGCGGCCGCGGCGGCCTCCATGGCGGCGTCGACGTCCGCCTGACCGGAGAGCGGGGACGTGGCGTAGGCCTCGCCCGTGGCCGGGTTGACCACCTCGATGGTCCGCCCGTCGGCGGCGTCCCGGAACTCCCCGTTGATGTAGTTACGCAGCCGGCGCAGCTCGGTGGTCACTTGCCACCCCTCCTGTCGTTCAGAGTTCGATCTGTCCCGATGGATGAGACACCACCACAGTAGTCGCTCGGCGGACGCTTTCGACAGGCCCACCCGCTCGCAACTTCGGATTCAGTGCCTTGCGCAAGTCGAAACAACGAATTACATCGCTCACGGCTTGCCAGACAGACGAGTCTCGGTGCACAGTGAGGTTGTGGCCAGTCAAAGCACGAACTCCAGGACCGCATCCGGTTCGTCCCCGACGATCGATGCCGTATCCCTGGCGATCATCGAGCAGCTCCAGGAGGACGGTCGCCGTCCGTACGCCGCCATAGGCAAGGCCGTGGGCCTCTCCGAGGCGGCCGTCCGGCAGCGCGTCCAGAAGCTGCTCGACCAGGGCGTCATGCAGATCGTCGCCGTCACCGACCCGCTCACCGTGGGGTTCCGGCGGCAGGCGATGGTCGGCATCAACGTCGAGGGCGACCTCGATCCGGTCGCCGACGCGCTGACTGCCATGGCCGAATGCGAGTACGTGGTGATGACCGCGGGCTCCTTCGACCTGATGGTGGAGGTCGTCTGTGAGGACGACGACCACCTGCTGGATGTGATCAACAAGCGCATCCGCACCCTCCCCGGCGTGCGCTCCACCGAGAGCTTCGTCTACCTCAAGCTCAAGAAGCAGACCTATATGTGGGGAACCCGATAGCCGTGAGCAAGGACCTCTCCAAGACCGCGTACGACCACCTGTGGATGCACTTCACCCGCATGTCGTCGTACGAGAACTCGCCCGTCCCCACCATCGTGCGTGGTGAGGGCACCTACATCTTCGACGACAAGGGCAAGCGCTACCTCGACGGTCTCGCGGGCCTCTTCGTGGTCAACGCCGGACACGGCCGCCAGGAGCTGGCCGAGGTCGCGTACAAGCAGGCCCAGGAGCTCGCGTTCTTCCCCGTGTGGTCGTACGCGCACCCCAAGGCCGTCGAGCTCGCCGAGCGGCTGGCGCACTACGCCCCGGGCGACCTGAACAAGGTCTTCTTCACCACCGGTGGCGGCGAGGCCGTCGAGACCGCCTGGAAGCTCGCCAAGCAGTACTTCAAGCTGCAGGGCAAGCACACCAAGTACAAGGTCATCTCGCGCGCGGTGGCCTACCACGGCACCCCGCAGGGCGCCCTGTCCATCACCGGCCTGCCGGCCCTGAAGGCCCCCTTCGAGCCGCTGGTCCCCGGCGCGCACAAGGTGCCGAACACCAACATCTACCGCGCCCCGATCCACGGCGACGACCCCGAGGCCTTCGGCCGCTGGGCCGCCGACCAGATCGAGCAGCAGATCCTCTTCGAGGGCCCCGAGACCGTCGCGGCCGTCTTCCTGGAGCCGGTGCAGAACGCCGGCGGCTGCTTCCCGCCGCCGCCCGGGTACTTCCAGCGGGTCCGCGAGATCTGCGACCAGTACGACGTGCTCCTCGTCTCCGACGAGACGATCTGCGCCTTCGGCCGCCTCGGCACGATGTTCGCCTGTGACAAGTTCGGCTACGTCCCGGACATGATCACCTGCGCCAAGGGCATGACCTCGGGCTACTCCCCGATCGGCGCCTGCATCGTCTCGGACCGCCTCGCGGAGCCGTTCTACAAGGGCGACAACACCTTCCTGCACGGCTACACCTTCGGTGGCCACCCGGTGTCGTCGGCGGTCGCGATCGCCAACCTCGACATCTTCGACAAGGAAGGCCTGAACCAGCACGTGCTGGACCAGGAGGGCAACTTCTTCGACACGCTGAAGAAGCTGCACGACCTGCCCATCGTCGGCGACGTCCGCGGCAACGGCTTCTTCTACGGCATCGAGCTCGTGAAGGACAAGGCCACCAAGGAGTCCTTCACGGACGAGGAGACCGAGCGCGTGCTCTACGGCTTCCTCTCCAAGGCGCTCTACGAGAACGGCCTGTACTGCCGGGCCGACGACCGCGGCGACCCGGTCATCCAGCTGGCCCCGCCGCTCATCGCCGACCAGGGCACCTTCGACGAGATCGAGGGCATCCTGCGCGCGGTGCTCACCGAGGCCTGGACCAAGCTCTGAGCCTCCCCGCGGGACCTCACGCCGCCCTCACGGCGTGACCTCCGGCCCGGGCGTGCCGCCATCCGAGTGGATGGCGGCGGCCCGGGCCGCGTGCTGTCCGTACAAACGGATCTGAATCCTTACGGTGCCCAGTGACCCGAAGGCCGTCCTTTCGTTCCCCCGTACGGGGGAACACGGGGGACCAGACATCAGATCCGACTTCGATCGACCTCGAGGTGTACGCGATGGCCCCACCGGACAACGACGTGCTCTGGGCGCGTTCCCTGCACTACTCCCTGGAAGGCTCCACCGCGCTCAGCGGCGTCTCCCTCGGGGTCCGCGAGGGCGAGATCCTCGCCCTGGTCGGCCCGCGCGGCAGCGGCAAGACGGCCCTCATGCACTGCCTCTCCGGCCAGGCCGTCGCCCAGCAGGGCGAGGTCTGGTTCAACAGCAGCCCCGTGCACACCCTCAACCAGGCCCAGCGCGAGCGGCTGCGGCGGGAACGCTTCGGCTGGATCGGACCCGAGCCCGGCCTGGTCCCCGAGCTCACCGCCTGGGAGAACGCCGCCCTGCCCCTGCTGCTGCGCGGCGTCTCGCACCGGACGGCCAGGACCACCGCCCTGGAGTGGCTGGAGCGGCTCGACATCGGCATGTGCGCGCGCAAGCGCCCGCACGCCCTCACCCAGTCGCAGCGCCAGCGGATCGCCATCACCCGGGCCCTGGTCACCATCCCCTCGGTGCTCTTCGCCGACGAGCCGACCGCCGCCCTGCACCAGGCCGACGGGTCGCAGGTGCTGCGCACCCTGACGGCGGCGGCCCGCTCGCACGACATCACCGTGCTGCTCGCCACCCACGACACCGAGGTGGCCGCCCTCGCCGACCGCTCGGTCGCCCTCCTCGACGGGCGCCGGGTGAACGGCGCGGAGCCCACGACCGGGGCGGAGGGCGTCACCACGTGCTCGCTCTCCGTCTAGTCCGCGGAACGCACCCCGTCGTCCTGCTGCGGCGGCTCCTGGTCGCCGCCGCGTCCGCGGGCGTCGGCTTCCTGCTGCTGTGCACGCTGGGGTACGCCCTCGGCCACCCCGCCGACTCGGCCGCCTCCACCCTGCGCCTGCTGTGGTGCGTGATCCCCCTGGCGGCGACCGTGTACTTCGCGGTGGCGGTGGCGCGTACGGACCCCAGCACCCGGCCCCGGCCCGGACTCTCCGCGATCGGGCTCGGCCCCGCCCGGCTGACGGCCGTGGCCGCCGCGTCGACGGCGGTCGCCTGCACGCTGGGCTCGGCGGTCGCGCTGCTGTTCTTCCTGCACCTGCGCGGCGACATCACCGGGCTGCCCTTCGACGGGGCGGCCGCCGACCTGCTGGCCGCCGGGCAGCCGCTCCCGGTGGCCGCCGCGCTCACCCTCCTCGCGATCCTGCCGGTGACCGCCTCGACGGCGGCCGCGCTGGCCCTGCGGCCGAGGAAGGAGGTCGTCACGGAGGGCGCGCCGAGGACGGCGCCGTCCGGCCTGCCCTGGGGCGTGGCGCTGCTCGCCGTGGGCCTCGCGGTCGAGACGTACGCCGGGCAGGGCGACGGGGACCGGGCGTTCCCCCTGCCCGGACGCTTCGAGGGCAGCCCCGGGGGCGTGCTCGCCGGCTGGATCCTCACCGCGGTCGGCCTGGCGATGGCGGGACCGGGCATCACCCACTGGTGCGGCCGGCTCCTCCAGTCCGTCCGCCCGGGCGCGGTCCGGCTGCTGGCCGGCCGGGTCCTGATGGACGAGTCGCGCCGGATCGGGCGGCCGCTGGGCGTGGTCTGCGCGGTGGGCTCCGGCGGCCTCGCGGCGGCCACGCTGTACGACGCGGGCACGGGCGACTTCGGACTGCTCACGGGCCTGGGCGCCGGCCTCGTGATCGCCTGCACGACGGCGACGCTGCTGACGGCTGCCCTCGAGTCCAAGCAGTGCCGCGCCCACACGACCGCGGCCCTGCTGCGCCTCGGCGCCCCGCCGACGGTGCTCCGCACGGCGGCACTGCTCCGCGCGGGCGTCCTGCTCGCGGTGTTCCTCCCCCTGACCTGGCTGATCGCCGAACTGGCGGCGGTCCCGCTGCGGTGACCCCGGCGGCGCGCCCGACGTCCGGGGAACCCGAGTAATCGTTCCTGCCGGGGGGGGCGGGGTGCGGGGTCCCGTACGGGCGCGGTCCCGGGGTTTCCCCGTACGGGCGTGGTCCGGGCGTTCCCCGTACGGGTGCGGCGGGGCCCCGGGGAGAGCGCCGGGTGGGCCCGCCTATCGTGGGGCCATGGCCCGTCCCCACTCGCTCGAGATCCACGACCACCGGGAGTTCGCCGACGCCGTCGCGCGCGGCTCCCTGGTCGGCCACCGGATCCAGTCGCTCGACCTGACCGGGGAGACGGCCGCACTGCTGTCCGTCCCGGCCACGGGCGCGGTCTTCCTCGGCTGCCCGATGCGGCCCGACGCCGCCGCCAAGGTCCGCGCGGAAGGGGCCCTGGTCTTCCCGCCCGTACCGGACCTCCCGTTCGACCCGTACCGCGCGCGGCTCTACTCCCCCGACGGTCTCTTCGCCGGCGTCGAGGAGGAGGGGTACGAGGCGACCCCCGACGCCCTCGCGTACGCGTGGTTCCAGCGGACGAAGGCGGACGGCGACGTCTTCGCGTCGATGCTGCGCGCGATCCACGACGACGCGATCTCCGACGCGCTGGACGAGCTCCTCGCCGGCGCCCGGGTCGTCGGGGTGATGGGCGGCCACGCGATGGCCCGGGGCACGGACGCGTACGCCGGGGCCGCCCGGCTCGGGCGGGCGCTGGCCCGCACCGGCCTCACCGTGGCGACCGGCGGCGGCCCCGGCGCGATGGAGGCCGCGAACCTGGGGGCGTACACCGCGCCGCTCGCCGACCCCGTCCTCGACGAGGCGCTCGAACTCCTCGCGAAGGCACCGTCGTTCACGCCGTCGGTCACGGAGTGGGCGCGGGCCGCGTTCGAGGTGCGGGCCCGGTGGCCGCGGGGCGGCGACTCGGTCGGCATCCCCACCTGGTTCTACGGCCACGAGCCGCCGAACGCCTTCGCCGGTCACATCGCGAAGTACTTCGCCAACGCCACCCGCGAGGACGGGCTGCTCGCGCGGTGCGGCGGCGGGGTGGTCTTCCTGCCGGGCGCGGCCGGCACGGTCCAGGAGATCTTCGACGACGCGACGCCGAACTACTACGAGTCCCGGGGCGAGCCGACCCCGATGGTGCTGGTCGACCGCGCCCACTGGACGGAGCGGCTGCCCGCCTGGCCGCTGCTGTGCGCCCTGGCGGCGGACCGGCCGATGGCGGCCCGGATCGCCCTGGTCGACTCCATCGACGAGGCCCCGGAGGCGCTGCGTCGCCTGACGGCCGCGCGGTAGTCGCACGGGTCCCTGCCGGCCGCGGTTCGGCAGCCTCCGCGCACTGAGCGGCCGCTACAGCCTGCGGACGGCCTGCGCCTCCGCCCGTTCCACGGAGGCCCTGCCGTGGACGTGCACGAGCGCCAGGTGGAAGAGGGCGGGCGCGAGCGGCGCCCAGCGGTGGATCCGGTCCGGCCGCAGGAGGTACCGGGAGACGTCGGCCGAGCGGAAGGGGACGTACTCGACGCTGTCGTGCTCCCAGCGGTCGGCGACGCCCCTGCCCATCCGGTCCCGCAGCCGGTCGCCCGTCATGTCGGTGAGCCGGGCGTAGAAGTGGGCGCTCCAGTGGCGCTTGTGGACGTCGAGGACGAAGGCCAGCAGGGAGAGCGTGTACTCGTTCGGCTCCAGGGCCATCTCCTCCCGCATGCCCCGCCGGGCGACCGCGTGCAGGTCGGGGGCGTTGCGGCCGGAGGAGTCGATGTGCCGGGAGAGCCCCTCGTTGACGGAGGAGTTCCACACGCCCGGCGCCATGCGGACCCGGTTGCTGCGCCGGCTCACGACGAGCAGGTGGTCGGCGGTCACGACGGCGACGTTGACGGCGAAGCTGCACTGGAGGAACGCGGGCGCGGCGAGGGGCTGTTCGGGGTCGAGGTAGCGGGTCCGCGGGGTGGAGCCGTCCGGGAGGCGCCGGTCCAGCTGCTGGGCGGCGAGGAAGGTGTAGTAGTCGGTCGGCCGCAGCCGCAGATGGACCTCCGACTGTTCGTCGAGGGCGGTCCGCGAGACCTCCAGGCTCTCCACCGCGTAGCGGGGGCCGTTCCACACCGGGGCCCGGTCGCCCTCTTCCCGGGCACGGGCCTCCTCGGCCTCGATCTCCGCATGCCAATCCGCCATGTGGTCCGGCAGCGCGACCTCGCCGTCGAGGACCTGGACGTGGATCGACTCGGCGGCGATGGCGCGGTCGCCGTCGCCCTCGACGATGAGCGCGGAGGTGTGCAGGGGCCCGAGGGAGAAGGTGGACCAGGCCGGCCCGGCCTGCGCCCGGAAGGTGAGGCTGCGGACCACGCCCGCCGAGCGACGCCGGATCCGGAACCACACGTCCTGCGTCCACTGCTGGAACAGGGTGGCGAACACCACGCCCAGGATGGCGCCGACCACGCCGTTGCCCACGTCTATTCCGCTCACCCGCGCCAGCGTAGGGCAGTTGATCAACGCCGCGGGGTGGGAGAGGCAACTTCGGCGGTCGAATCCTCGTCTGGCAGACGGAACGAATCCCCAGGAACCCGAACGGAGCCTCCCGGTGCTCATAGGACTGCTGACCGCCGTCGTCGCCTCGATCTGTTACGGCACGGGCTCGGTGCTCCAGGCCGTCGGGTCCCGTAAGTCCGCGCGCCGCGAGGCGGCGGCCGGGATGGTGACGGAGCGGGGCGGCCCGAGCCTGTCGTCGACCGCGAAGGCGGCGATGACGTGGGAGTTCGTGGTCGGCACGATCCTGGACTTCGTCGGCTTCGGGCTCGGCGCGCTGGCCGCGCGGCTGCTTCCGCTGTTCCTGTCGCAGACGGTGATCAGCGCCAATCTCGTCGTCACGGCCGTCCTGAGCGTGCGGCTGCTCGGCATCCGGCTGACCCGCGCGGAGTGGACGTCGATCGGCGTGGTCTGCTCGGCGCTGGTGCTGCTGGCGAGCGCGGCGGGCCCGGAGGGCAGCGGCCACACCCCGATCGCCACGCACTGGTGGCTGCTCGCGGTCTCGCTGCTGCTGATGGTGGGCGGCACGGTCGTCGTACGGCTCCTCGGCGCGCGCGCCGCGATCCTGGCGGGCCTGCTGTCCGGCCTCGGCTTCGGCGCGCTCGGCGTCGGCGTGCGGATCCTGAACGGCATCGACCCCTTCGACCCGGCCGCGCTGCTCGGGGACCCGGCGCTCTACGCGATCCTGGTGGCCGGGGTCGGCGGCATGTACCTGCACACGGTCGCGCTCCAGATCGGCTCGGTGAACGGCGCGACGGCGGCGCTGGTGGTCGGCGAGACCGTCCTCCCGGGCATGATCGGCGTCTGGTGGCTCGGCGACGCCTCCCGTCCCGGCTTCGGCTGGCTCGCGGTCACCGGCTTCCTCCTCGCGGTCGCGGGCGCGGTGGCGGTGGCCTGGTTCGGCGCCCCGGAGGGCGACCCGGCCGCCGATCCCGCGCGGGAGACTCCCGTACGCGAGGAGAAGCCGGAGCCGGCCGGCCTGCCGTAGGGGCGCCCGGAGCGCCCGCCCGGACCGCGGGGCGGCCGGAACGATCGGCGCCCCCCGTCAGCCCCGCTCCTCCCCCGCCAGCGCCACCACGTCCGACGGGGTGAACGTCACGCCCACCGTCGCGCCCTCGGCCGGGGCGTCGCGGAGGGGGCACTCGGCTTCCAGGGGCGGGCCGTCGGCGGGGCGCAGGAGGACGGCGACGTGGCTGCCGCGGAAGGTGCGGGCCTCGACGACGCAGGGCAGGCCGTCCGCCGGGGCGCCGAGGCGCACGCCGGCCGGGCGGACGAGGAGGCGCGCCGCGCCCTGCGGGGTCCCGTACGGGACGGGGACCTTCCCCCACGCGGTGTCGGCGGCGGCGCCGCTCACCGTCGCGGCCACCACGTTGTCGAAGCCGAGGAAGCGCGCCACGAACTCCGAGGCCGGCCGCTGCCAGACCTCCAGCGGTGTGCCGGACTGGGCGATCCGGCCGTCCCGCATGACGACGACCCGGTCGGCCAGCGCGAACGCCTCGCCCTGGTCGTGGGTGACGGCGAGGACCGTCGTACCCAGCCGTCCGAAGAGCTGCCGCAGCTCGACCACGAGCCGCTCCCGCAACCCCCGGTCAAGCTGCCCGAGGGGTTCGTCCAGCATCAGCAGCCGGGGCCGCGGGGCGAGCGCCCGGGCGAGCGCGACCCGCTGCTGCTCGCCGCCGGAGAGCGAGGCGACGGCCCGCCGGCCCGCGCCGGGCAGTCCGACCAGCTCCAGCAGCTCCGTGGCGCGGGCGGCCTGTTCGGCGCGGCCGACGCCGTGCATCCGCAGCCCGAAGGCGACGTTCCCGGCCACGTCCCGCTGCGGGAAGAGCTGGTGGTCCTGGAACATCAGGCCGACCCCACGGCGGTGGACCGGCACCCCGGCCTGGTCGGCGCCGCCGAGCAGCACCCGCCCGCCGTCCAGGGCCTGCAGCCCGGCGACGGCCCGCAGCAGGGTCGACTTGCCGCTGCCGCTGGGGCCGAGGACGCAGACGATCTCGTGCTCGGTGACCTCCAGGTCCACCGAGTCGAGCACGGCGCGCTCCCCGAACCGTACGGTCGCGTCCTCGAGCGTCAGCATCAGAACTCCCCGGAGGTCCGGTCGGTGCGCAGCCGTTCGAGCAGCAGCAGAGCCGCCGCGCACACCACCATCAGAATCGTCGAAAGGGCCATGGCCTGGCCGTAGTTCAGCTCGCCGGGCCGGGACAGCAGGCGCGCCACGGCGACCGGCAGCGTCGGGTTGTCGGGCCGGGCGATGAAGACGGTCGCGCCGAACTCGCCGAGCGAGACGGCGAAGGCGAACCCGGCGGCGATGAGCAGCGCCCGCCACACGAGCGGCAGGTCGACCTCGCGCCAGGCCCGCAGCGGCGAGGCGCCGAGGACGCCGGCCGCCTCCCGGAGCCGTTCGTCGACCGCCCGCAGCACGGGCAGCATCGTCCGGACGACGAAGGGCACGCCGACCAGCGCCTGCGCGAGGGGGACCAGGATCCAGCTCGCCCGCAGGTCGAGCGGTGGTTCGTCCAGGGTGATGAGGAAGCCGAAGCCGACGGTGACGGCGGAGACGCCCAGCGGCAGCATCAGCAGGGCGTCGAAACCGCGGACGAACCGCCCGGCGCGCCGGGTGAGCGCCGCCGCGGCGAGCCCCCCGACGACGAGGGCGATGGCGGTGGCGACGAGGGCGTACCGCAGGGAGTTCCCGATGGTGTCGGCCATCGGGACGAGGAAGGTGCCGGAGGCGTCCACGGTCCACAGGGCCCGGTAGTAGTCGAGCCCGTACCCCCGCGGGGTGTCGAAGGAGCGCTCGACGAGGACCGCGAGGGGCAGCACGAGGAGCAGCCCGACCGAGAGGAGCACCCCGCCGAGGAGCGCCCACTGGCCGGGGCCCTTGGGCCGGTGCGCGGTCCGCTCGGGCGCGACGAGCCGCAGGGCCGTCTCCCGTCGCCGCACGGTCCGGGCATGGACGGCGAGGACGGCGCCGACGGCGACGAACTGCGTGAGCGTGAGGACGGCGGCGGTCGTGAGGTCGAAGCGGTTGACGGTCTGGCGGTAGATCTCCGTCTCCAGCGTGGAGTACGTCGGTCCGCCGAGGATCTGGACGAGCGCGAAGGAGCCGGCGGTGAAGAGGAACACCATCAGCGCGGCGGCGGCGACGGCCGGGCCGAGGGCGGGCAGGGTCACGGTCCGCCAGGCGGTCCAGCGGGAGGCGCCGAGGACGCGGGCCGCTTCCTCCTGGCGCGGGTCGAGCTGGGCCCACAGGCCGCCGACGGTCCGCACGACGACGGCGTAGTTGAAGAAGACGTGCGCGAGGAGGATCGCCCAGACGGTGGTGTCCAGGCGGACGCCCCACAGTTCGTCGAGGAGCCCGCCGCGGCCGACGAGCGCGAGGAAGGCCGTGCCGACCATGACGGTGGGCAGCACGAAGGGGACGGTGACGACGGCACGCAGCAGCGCCTTGCCGGGGAAGTCGAAGCGGGCGAAGACGTACGCGCCGGGCAGCGCGACCAGCAGGGTCAGCGCGGTGGAGGCGAGGGCCTGCCACAGCGTGAACCAGAGGACGTCGAGGATCTCCGGCCGGCTCAGCGTCTCGGCGAAGCGGCCGAGGTGCCAGGCGCCGTCCACCCGCAGCCCGCGCTCGACGATCGAGGCGACGGGCCAGGCGAAGAAGAGCGCGAAGAAGGCGACGGGCACGGCCATCAGGCCGAGTCGCGCCGCGCTTCCCCGCACGTCCCACCGGCGGCGTACGGGGTCTGCGCCCCGTACGCCGCCGGCACCGCCGTGGCGGTGCTCGCGGTCTACCTCAGGACGGTCGAGGACCACGACTGGATCCACTGCTCGCGCTTGTCGGCGATCTTCTCGGGCGCCATGGTCAGCGGCTTGTCGATCACGACCCCGTGCTTCGTGAACAGCTCGGGCAGCCGGGCGCCGTCGGTGACCGGGTTGACGAACATCTGCAGCGGCATGTCCTCCTGGAAGCGCTGGGAGATCAGGAAGTCGATCAGCGCCTTGCCGCCCTCGGGGTTCTTCGCGCCGTTCAGCAGTCCGGCGAACTCGATCTGCCGGAAGCAGGTGCCGGTGGCGACGCCGGTGGGGGCGTCCTTCGGCTGCGGCTCGGAGTAGAGGACCTCGACGGGCGGGCTGGAGGCGTACGAGACGACCAGCGGCCGGTCGCCCTTGGCCTTCTTGCCGCCGGCGGAGCCGGAGAACTCCTGGTTGTAGGCGAGCTCCCAGCTGTCGACGGTCTTCACGCCGTTCGCCTTGAGCTTTTTCCAGTAGTCCTGCCAGCCGTCGTCGCCGTACCGCGCGGCGGTGCCGAGCAGGAAGCCGAGGCCCGGGGAGGACTTCTCGGGGTTCTCGACCACGAGCAGGTCCTTGTACGCCGGCTTGGCCAGGTCGTCGAAGGTCTGCGGGGGGCTGAGCTTCTTGTCGGCGAAGTACTTCTTGTCGTAGTTGACGCAGATGTCGCCGGTGTCGATCGGGGTGACCCGGTGCTCCTTGTCGACCTTCGCGCCGTCGGCGACCGCGTCCAGGCCCTTCGCCTCGTACGGCACGAAGATGCCGTTGTCGAGCGCGCGGGAGAGGAGGGTGTTGTCGACGCCGAAGAAGACGTCGCCCTGCGGGGAGCCCTTGGTCAGGATCTCCTTGTTGACGGCGACGCCGGCGTCGCCGCTCTTGAGGACCTTGACGGTGAAGCCGGTCTGCTTCGTGAACTGGGCCAGGACCTCCTTGGAGGCGTTGAAGGAGTCGTGGCTCACGAGGGTCACGGTCTTCGGCGCGGGATCGCCGCTCTTGCCCGCCGCGTCCCTGACGTCGTCGGTGCCGCACGCGGTGAGGGCGGTGACGCCCAGCGCGGCGACGAGCGCGGCGGCGCCCATCTTCTTGGTGCTCACTGGATTCCTCCTGGGTATGACCAGGAAGAGACGCGGCCCTGCCCACCCCGCGGGGGGTGGGCAGGGCGCAACAGCTCGAGTAACGCCCGAACTTCCTACCCAGAATGACCTGGGCGAGGTTCAGAGGGTCTGCGGTCCGATGACCGCACTCTCAGCGCTGTGGCGCTCCCCTGTCGGAATATGGAGATGTGTTCGAGCTCAGACTACAAGGTCAGCGCTCCGTGGCCGCGAGCTGTCCACAGGCGCCGTCGATCTCCTGGCCGCGGGTGTCACGGACGGTGACCGGCACGCCGTGGGCGGCGATGGCCTCGACGAACGCCTTCTCGTCCTCGGGCCGCGAGGCGGTCCACTTGGAGCCGGGCGTGGGGTTGAGCGGGATCAGGTTGACGTGGACGCGCTTGCCCTTGAGGAGGCGTCCGAGCAGGTCGCCCCGCCAGGCCTGGTCGTTGATGTCCCGGATGAGGGCGTACTCGATGGAGATCCGGCGGCCGGACTTCTCCGCGTACTCCCAGGCGGCGTCGAGGACCTCGCGGACCTTCCAGCGCGTGTTGACGGGCACGAGGGTGTCGCGGAGCTCGTCGTCGGGGGCGTGCAGGGAGACGGCGAGCCGGCACTTGAAGCCCTCGTCGGCGAAGCGCAGCATCGCGGGCACGAGGCCGACGGTGGAGACGGTGATCCCGCGCTGGGAGAGCCCGAGACCGTCCGGCTCGGGGTCGGTCAGCCGGCGGATCGCACCGACGACGCGCTTGTAGTTCGCGAGCGGCTCGCCCATGCCCATGAAGACGATGTTGGACAGCCGCGCCGGGCCCCCGGGGACCTCGCCGTCGCGCAGGGCGCGCATGCCGTCGACGATCTGGTGCACGATCTCGGCGGTCGACAGGTTCCGGTCGAGACCGGCCTGGCCGGTGGCGCAGAACGGGCAGTTCATCCCGCAGCCGGCCTGTGAGGAGATGCACATGGTGACTCGGTCGGGGTAGCGCATGAGCACGGACTCGACGAGCGTGCCGTCGTGCAGCCGCCACAGGGTCTTACGGGTGGTGTCGTCGTCGCAGGAGATGTGCCGGACGACGGACATCAGGTCGGGCAGCAGCTCGCCCTGCAGCTTCTCGCGGGAGCCGGCGGGGATGTCGGTCCACTCGGCGGGGTCGTGGGCGTACCGCGCGAAGTAGTGCGTGGACAGCTGCTTGGCGCGGAACGGCTTCTCGCCGATCGCGGCGACGGCTTCCTTGCGCTCGGCGGGCGTGAGGTCGGCGAGGTGCCGCGGGGGCTGCTTGGCTCCGCGGGGGGCGACGAAAGTGAGTTCTCCGGGCTTGGGCATGGTTCTACCAGTGTCGCAGACGCGGGGCGGTGGCCTGGGGCGGTCACGGGACGGCCCAAGGGCGGGGCGCGGATGGCTTCCGGCGGGGGCGCGGGGACGGCCCGGGGACGGCCCGGGGGATCCGTGCGTCTCCCCCGGGCCTTCTCCGTGCGGGTTTCCCTCAGGCTCGCGTCAGAAGAGCAGCTCTCCAGCGGGGAAGCTGGAGCCGATCTTCACGCGGGGCGCGTAGCCGCCGGCGCCGTCGCCCTTGTAGTAGTAGAGGTCGCCGCCGGCCTCGCGGGCGGCCATGTCGGGCTTGCCGTCGCCGTTCAGGTCGCCCGGGGCGGCGAGGGTGTCGTAGACGCCCCAGCCGTGGCCGATCTGCCGGCGCTCGGTGAGGGTGCCGTGGCCCGTGCCCTCCTGGAGCCAGAGGGAGCCGACTTCGTCGATGGCGATGAGGTCGGGGGTCCCCGGGTCCGTGCCCTCGGAATGGGCGAAGTCCCCGGCGATCACCGACGGGTACATGACCCAGTCGCCGCTGGTGGCGGCGAGCGGCGTACGCGGGGCGTAGCCGTCCGGGCCGGTGCCGTGGTGGAGCCAGAGGCCGCCCGTGGTGTCCCGGGTGATCAGGTCGGCGGTTCCGTCGCCGTCGAAGTCGCCCGGGGCGAGGAGCAGGGTGTCGTCCTGGAAGCCCGTACCGGCCAGGCGGCGGGTGCCGCCGGAGTACGAGCCGTCCACCGCGGCGGCCGGGTAGTGCCAGAGGTTTCCGGCGGCGTCGACGGCGGCGAGGGTGGTGCCGTGCCGGGCGACGTGCTTCATGCCCGTCCAGCCTGAGCCGACCTTGCAGGGCTTGGCCAGAGCGGCGCTGTCGCCGTTCGCCCGGCCCTCGTAGCGGTACAGACCGCCGGCCGCGTCCCGCCGGTGGACGGCACCGGGGGTGTCACCGTAGGGGCCGCAGTCCGACCAGTAGGCGGCGGCCCGCAGGGGCAGGTGGTCGGAGATCCACTGACCGGTCGGGGTCGTGGGCTCGGCGGGCACGTCGCCGACCGCGCCGCGGAAGAAGCGGGAGCTGAAGAAGGTGTAGTCGAGCTTCTGCACCCGGTTCTGATGGGCCGCGTCGAACATGGTGAGCGCGCCCATGCGGCAGCGCGTGATCCCCGGGGTCTGGCAGTTGCCGAAGCCGGCGGTGCGGCTGATGTCGGTCTCGTCGGCCTCGATGAACCCGCCGTGCGCGCCGTCGCCGGTGGGCGCCGCGTAGAAGCCGTTCAGCACGTCTCCCCACGGCGAGGAGTTGAAGTCACCGCCGAGGATCACGGGGATGCCGGCGTCCTCCCACTCCCGTGCCTTGTCGGTGAGGACCTTGGCCTCCCGGACCATGACCTGGTGGCGCGCCGCCCGGTCCTTGTACGTCGCGAGATCGGCGTTGTACTTCGCGGTCTGCTCGGGGGTGGCCGGCGGGGCGGGGGGCGTGGGGCGGACGGGGGCGTTCGGCGTGCCCCACCACAGGTGCACGGAGCAGGACCACGTCAGCCGGTTCTGGACCCAGGCCTTGATGCAGGGGGCCTTGATGTCCTCGGCTCCGACCGGTCCGATCGCCACGTCGTCGACGGTGTCCTGGATGGCGGCCTTCGTGTCCAGGGTGAGGTCGGCCCCTTCGACGTGGTACCCCCGGACGAACAGGGCCATGCCGTAGCTGGGCGTGGTGCTGCCGCCGGTGTCGACGCACAGCTGCCGGCCGTTCGAGCCCTTGAGGGCGCTCTGGGCGACGGTCTGGACGTACCGGCCCGTGTAGCCACGGGGCTTGAGAGCGGCGTTCAGGTCGTCGTACTGATAGCGGCAGACCTCGACGAGGAAGATGTAGTCGGCGTTCCAGGCGCCCCCCGTCTCCGCCACGATCGTGTCGACGCGGGCCTTGTTCTCCGCGGCGGTGACCAGGCATCCCGTCGTGCCGCCGCTGCCGCAGAGGTTGTACGTGTACGTCCTGACGGGCGGTGCGGCCGACGGCGTCACCGTGTCCGCCCGCGCCGGGGGCGCGGTCGGCAGTGTGGCCGCGCACAGGAAGGCCAGAGTGGCCAACAGGGCTTTGAACAGCCCGGATGTTCGCATGGAACCCCCCCCTGATGGGTGACATGAAAGAAAGACGAACGTTACTCGAACAGGTGATCGCCTCGGCTGTCGGTGCCGCCTCGTGGGCAGTCCGGCGCAGGGGAAGGCCCCCGCGTCCTCGTCGCGGGGGCCGTGTGCGGTCCGTCGGGGGTTCGGAGGGTGGGAGTCCCCGGGGTCAGTCCTTGGGGATGGTCGCCACGCACTCGGAGAACGGCTTGTTGGCCACGCAGTCGAACACCGGGGACCACTTGCTGCCGTCGTCGGCGCCCGCGGCGACCGTGTCCTCACAGGACGAGGCGGAGAGACCCCAGAGCGATCCCTCGGGCCAGCCGGCCTCGTTCGTGCGGTCCTGGATCGAGTTCACACAAGCGGCGGGCGCGCCGAGGCGCTTCACCTCTTGCAGGAACTCCTTGTATTGCGGGTTCTGCGTGGCGCTGTCGAGCGAGTCGACCGTCTTCTGCGCGTCGTTCCTCTGCTGCTCGGAGGCGTCCGGGTTCTGGACCGTCACCAGCGCCTTGCTGTTGGTGTCGATGATCTGCTTGATCTGGGCCTGGTCCTTCGCGTCCTTGGGCTTGGTGTTCGGGTTCTGCATCGACTTCAGGGCGCCGAGGGTCTTCTTCACGCCCTTCTCGATCTTCTTCTGCTCCACCGGGGGCTTCGGCGGGCCCTTCGGCTTCGAGAGCGCGATCATCGCGTCACTCAGCAGTTCCACGTTCGCCTTGTAGTACGCCTTGTCCGCCGGCGACACATTGGGATTCTGCATGATCGACACGTACGCGGCGAGGTCATCGGCGATGTCACGGTAGGCGAGCCGCTCGTTCGTCGACTTGGTCGGGTCCTGAGCGATCTTCAGCGCTCCGGTGATCCCTTGGAGGAACTTCGTGTAGGTGGCCTTGTCCTCCGGGGACGTATCCGGGCTGTCGATGGCGTTCAACGTCCTGCTGATGTCCGCCACGATGTAGCCGTAGATCGCCTTGTCGTCGGCGGACGCGGTCGGGCTGTTGATCACCTTCAGCGCCTCGGCCAGGACCGCGTTCAGCTCGGCCTTCACCTGTTCGGGCGCCTTTGCGGCCTGTTGCTTGACCTGCTGTTGCTGCTGAGGCGTCACGAACTGCTGCTGCCCGTCCTGCTGTTCCTGCTGGGGTTCCTGCTGCTGTTCCTCGGGCTGCTGCTCCTCCTGGGGCTGCTGCTCCTCCTGCGGTTGCTCCTCCGGCGGAGGCTGTTCCTCTGGCGGCGGCTGCTCTTCCTGTGGAGGCTGTTCCTCTTGCGGCGGCTGCTCTTCCTCCGGCTGCGGCTCCGGCGGCTGCTGTTCCTCCTGCTGGGGCGGCGGGTCGGGGGGATCGAGCGGGCCGGCCGCCGTGGCCTGGGTGGGCGCATCGGCCGACGCCACCGCCGCCGTTCCCATGCCGACCGGAACCGCTAGTGACGCGGCCAGACATGAGGCGCCGAGCATGCGGGAGATCCTTCGTCGGGCAAGTTTGGCCATGACGATTCCAGATGCGCTCGTGGTGTATCGCTCTGCCTCGTGGGCGTGACCCGTGAGCGGGTCCTTGGCCACCGGAGCCGCACGGCTCGACGGTGCACTGGCATTCCACACAAAATTCTTCGCCCCTTCGACGCGTCCCGCAACTCGGCTTCTAACGCGGTGCAGTTGCTTCAGCGTTCAACAGGGCTCTCCATGCGGAGGCAGGACGGCACGCCCGCCGACCCCTCACCGCGACGAGCCGTCACTTCCGTTGCGCACCATGGGCGAACGCCCGCACGCCACGGGGGACAACGGCGGGCGGCGCGTGGCGCGCCGCCCGTCGCTCAGCCCAGCTCCCGCTCCACCGGCAGCCACAACTCGGCGTCCGCCTCGGTCATCTCCGCCGACATCCGGGTCCGCAGGATCTCCGGCCCGGGACGGCTGCGGTACGGGTTCGAAGGGAACCACTCCGTGAAGACGTCCCGCCACAGCTCCTGGATGGCCTGCGGTACGGGACCCGAGGCGGTGAACACCGCCCACGTACCGGCCGGCACCGGGAGCACCGCCACCCCCTCGGGCGCGCCCTCCGGCGGCCCGTCCGAGGCCGTCGCCGACGTGATCACCGCGTGGAGGTAATCGAGTTCGGTGCCTTCGGCCCGGCTGGGGTCCAGGTCGTCGCAGACCGCGACGATCCCGTGCGGCTCCTGGTCCGACAGCTTCGCCAGCCGCTCGACGAGCGTCCGGTCGATCCCGCGGACGAAATCGATGATCGCCTGGTTCGGCCCCGCGTGCACGAGCGGGACCCGTGCCTTGAAGCCGACGACGGTGAAGTCCGGCCTGTCCACGACGCGATAACGCATACTGCTGCTCCCTTCGACAGTGAGACGGAAGGTCAACCGGGGCTGGGAGACGAGCGCGGCGCCCGTACGCCGGGCCTCGCCGGGCCCGACGCCGTGCATGGCGCGGAACGCCCTCGCGAAGGCCTCGCCCGAGCCGTATCCGTACCGCACCGCGACGTCCAGCAGGGACGCGCTCCCGTCGAGCACCTCGGCACCCGCCACGGTGAGCCGGCGCCGGCGGACGTACTCCGACAGCGGCAGCCCCGCGAGCGCGGAGAACATCCGGCGCAGGTGGTACTCCGAGGTGGCCGCGACCCGCGCCAGCTCGGCGTTGTCGACGGGCTGGTCGAGACGCTGCTCGATGTACTCCAGGGCCTCGTTCAGACGGTCCAGCACTCCCGGTCCCCTTCCTCTTGACGGTCTCCACGCTAGGCAGCGGGCATCCTGCCGGACCCGACATCCTGTGCCCGATCGGGTCGGGTGGAGCCGGTCGGCCGGGTGGAGCCGGTCCCGCCGCGCGGCACCGGGCAGTCGACCTGGCGCAGATATTCGAACAAGTGCTCTAATCGTTCCATGAGGCACCACCCCTTCCCCGACGACCTCGTCACCGCCCAGCGTTCCTGGTCCGCGACCTACGAAGAACTCGCCCGCCCCGGCCAGGACCGCCCCACCCCGCTGCGCAGACGGCTGCTGCGGCTCTCGGCGGAGATCTGCTTCCACCCGTACTGGCGCCTTCCCCTCCCCACGGCCGGCCGGGCCGAGCTGCGCGAGCTGGTACGGGCCGAGCGGGCGGCGGCGCGAGGCGACCGGGACCGGGCGGCGGGCGCGGCCTGACTCCGCACCACCGCCGACGACCGAGCGGGACCGGTGACGAGCGATACCGGTGACGAGCGGGACCGGTGACGAGCGGGACCGGTGACGAGCGGGGCGTCAGGCCCCCGCGGCCTCGTCCGCTTCGCCGCCCGGCCCCAGGAGGCCGGTGGGGGCGAGGATCGTCTCGTCCTCGTCGAGGCGGGACAGGGCCTGCCGGGCGCCGCGGGCGACCACGGCGGGCAGCAGCGGTCCGAGCGCGGGGACCAGGCGGAGCCAGGGCTGGAGGTGCAGGACGGGGCGGCGGCGCTCGGCGCCCCGGGCGAGGAGTTCGCCGACCCGGTCGTCCGGATGGACGCGGTCGGCGGGCCACGGCAGGTGGCGCCGTAGTTCGCGCATCACCCGGTGGTCGTCGGCCGCCCGGATCAGGTCGGTGTCGTACCAGCTCAGCCTGGCCACGCCCACCGCCACCCCGCGGTGGGCGAGCTCCGCCCGCAGCCCCGCCGCGAACGCCTCGGCGCCCGCCTTCGACGCCCCGTACGCCGTCATCAGCGGCACCGGCGAGAGCGCCGCGAGGGAGGAGACGAGCAGGTAGTAGCCGCGGGTCGCGAGGAGCGCCGGCAGGAAGGCGCGGGCGGTGACGGCGCTGCCGACGAGGTTGACCTCGACGATCCGCCGCCAGCTGTCGGGGGCGGTCCGCTCGAACGGTCCGGCGGCCGCGATCCCGGCGTTGGCGACGACGACCGACGCGGGCCCCATCCGCCGTTCGACGTCCCGGGCCACCTCCGCCATCCGGGCGTCGTCGGTCACGTCGGCCGGCCAGGCGTGGGCCGGGGCCCCGGCCTCCCGGCAGCGGTCGGCCACGCGGGCGAGTTCCGCCTCCTCGTGCCCCAGCAGGGCGACGCGCGCCCCCCGCCGGGCGAGCGCCAGGGCCGCCCGCTCCCCCACGCCCCGGGCCGCGCCCGTGACGACCGCCGTCCGGCCGTGCAGTGGTGAGACTCCGCCCATGGGTCCACGGTAGGCACATGGGGGGCGGATGTCCCGCGCGCGACGGGGAACCCGCAGGCGGGAGACCCACTTCTCACACGGAGGACCCCATGGCCGTACGACACCAGCTGATCCGCCGGAGGCCCGAGGCCGTCTGGGCGGTCCTCGCCGACCCCGCACGCTACAGCGACTGGGTGGTGGGGACCTCCGACTCGGACCCCCTCGACGACGACTGGCCGCAGGTGGGGTCCCGCCTGCGGTACACCGTACGGATCGGGCCGTGGTCCGGCGACGGTGAGACGATCGTGCGCCTCTGCGAACCGGGGAAGGTCCTGGAACTGGAGGCCGTCGCCGGCGCCCTCGGCACCGCGCGGATCGCCCTGGAGGTCCGCCCCTGGGGCGAGGAGTCCCTGGTCGTCTGCGACGAACACCCGCTGCGCGGCCTCGGCGGGCGCTGGCACAACACCCTCTCGGACGCGGTGATCCAGCTCCGCCACCGGGACATGCTCGCCCGCCTCGCCCGGACCGTCGAAAACGGTACGGAAGCGAAGGACACGGAGGCGGAGGACGCCAAGGGCGCGAAGGCGCACGGCGAGGGGCGCGCGGGCCGCCCCCGGCCCCGGGCGGTGTGACCGCCGTGCCGGACGCCGTGGTGATCGGGGCCGGCCCCAACGGCCTCGTCGCCGCCAACCTCCTCGCGGACGCCGGCTGGAGCGTGGAGGTCCTGGAGGAACAGCCCGAGCCCGGCGGTGCGGTACGCAGCGACCGCGGCGTCCATCCCGACTACGTCAACGACCTCTTCAGCTCCTTCTACCCGCTGGCCGCCGCCTCCCCGGTACTGGCCGGCCTCGACCTGGCACGCCACGGGCTGCGCTGGAGCCACGCCCCCCATGTGCTGGCGCACCCGCTGCGCGACGGGCGGTGCGCGGTACTGGCCCGCGACGCGGCCGGCACGGCGGCGAGCCTGGAGGCGTTCGCCGACGGTGACGGGGAGGCCTGGCAGGGCATGTGCCGGATGTGGGACCGCATCGGCGGGGACATCCTGCGCGCGCTGTTCACACCGTTCCCGCCGGTGCGCTCCGCCCTGCGCCTCGCCACCCGGCTGACCCCGCCCGCCGCGCTGCGCCTGGCCCGGAACCTCGCCCTTCCCGTGCGCCGCCTGGGCGAGGAGGAGTTCCACGGCGAAGGGGGGCGCCTGCTGCTCGCCGGCAACGCCCTGCACGCCGATCTGGCCCCCGAGGCGGCGGGGAGCGGCGGCTACGGCTGGCTGATGTCGATGCTCGGCCAGAGCCACGGATTCCCGGTGCCGGTCGGTGGCGCCGGGGCCCTGACCGACGCGCTGGTCCGGCGCCTGGAGAGCCGCGGCGGGGCCGTGCGGTGCGGGGAACGGGTCGCGTCGGTGGTCGTACGGAACAGCCGCGCGGTGGGAGTCCGCACCGCGGCCGGAGAGGGGGTACCGGCCCGGCGCGCGGTCCTCGCCGACGTGTCGGCCCCGGCGCTCTTCGGGCGCCTGGTCGACCCGGCGCATCTGCCCGACCGTCTGCTGCGGGACCTCCGGCGCTTCCAGTGGGACTTCGCCACCTTCAAGGTCGACTGGGCGCTCGACGCCCCGGTGCCGTGGACGGCGCGGGCCGCGTCGCAGGCCGGGACCGTGCACCTGGCGGACGGCGTCGACGGCCTCACGCGCTTCGCCGCGCAGATCGCGACGGGGCTGGTCCCGGAGGAGCCGTTCGTCCTCTTCGGGCAGATGACCACGGCGGACGCCGGGCGGTCACCGGCCGGGACCGAGTCCGCGTGGGCGTACACGCATCTTCCCCAGCGCATCCGCGGCGACGCGGGCCCCGACGGCATCACCGGCCGGTGGGACGAGCGGGAGAGCGAGGCGATGGCGTACCGCGTGGAGGCACAGGTGGAGCGCTACGCCCCCGGCTTCCGCGACCGCATCCGCGCGCGCCGCGTGCTCACCCCGCCGACCCTGGAGTCGATGGACGCTAACCTGCGCCGCGGCGCCCTCAACGGCGGTACGGCCGCGCTGCACCAGCAGCTCGTGTTCCGTCCCACGCCCGGCACGGGCCGCCCGGAGACGCCGGTCAGGGGCCTGTATCTCGCCTCGGCCTCGGCCCACCCGGGCGGCGGTGTCCACGGCGCCCCCGGCGCCAACGCGGCCCGTGCGGCGCTGCGCGGCCGTCTGATCCGCCGCACCTAGGGGGTGGGAGGACGCCGAAGGGCTCGCCGTCCGAGGACGGCGAGCCCTTCCGTACGTACCGCAGGGGCCGGGCCCGGGTGCGGTCAGGTCGTTCCGACGAAGACCACGAGCAGCAGCCACACCACCGGCGCGGTGGGGAGCAGCGAGTCGAGCCGGTCCATGATCCCGCCGTGTCCGGGGAGCAGCGTGCCCATGTCCTTGATGCCGAGGTCCCGCTTGATCATCGACTCGCCGAGGTCGCCGAGCGTCGCGCTCGCCGCCACCGCGAGACCGAGGAGCAGCCCCTGCCACCAGGTCCCGTCGTCGATCATGAACTGCATGCAGAGCGCGCCCGCCGCCATCGCGAAGGTGACCGCGCCGAGCAGCCCTTCGCGGGTCTTTCCGGGGCTGATGCGCGGCGCCAGCTTGTGCTTCCCGAAGCGCCAGCCGATCGCGTACGCCCCGGTGTCGCTGACCACGGTCAGCACCAGGAACGTCAGCACGCGCCACGGCCCGTCGTCGGCGGTGAGCATGAGCGCCACGAACGTCGCGAGGAACGGGACGTAGAACGCCGCGAAGATGCCCGCCGTGACGTCCTTCAGATAGCCCTCGGGGGGCTCCGTCATCCGCCACACGAGCACGGCGAGGGCGGTCAGGGCCATCGCGACCCAGGCCCCCTCGACGCCGCGGACGTACCCGGCCACGATCATCGCCGCCCCGCCGACGGCGAGCGGGACGAGCGGCGCCTTGATGCCCTTGCGCTCCTGGAGGCGGGAGGTGAGCTCCCAGAGGCCGACGACGACGGCGACCGCTATGACGCCGACGAACGCGGCCTTCCAGATGAACAGCGACGCGATGATGACGGCGCCGAGCGCGACCCCGACCCCTATGGCCGCGCCCAGGTCCCGCCCCGCACTCTTCTTCTGCGGGCCGGCGGGCTGGGGCGGGCTGGACATGGGCTCCTGCGGGTGCTCGTGCGGCATCTCGTCACGGAACGGGGGACCGCTCCGCGGAGCGGCCCCCCGATCATGATCGTCCTGGTGGTCGCCGGCGGGGACGTCGGGAACGATGGGCATGGGCCGAGTCTGCGCCGCCCTCACTCCATCGTATGCGGGACCCGCCGGGGCAGGTCCCTGGGCGGGCCCCCAGAAGCCGGCTGCGGCCGGGGCCCCCCAGGAAGAGTCGTTCATCAGACCTCGAGGAGCTCGGCTTCCTTGTGCTTGAGCAGCTCGTCCACCTGCGTGACGTACTTCGCGGTGGTGTCGTCGAGCTCCTTCTCGCCGCGACGGCCCTCGTCCTCGCCGACCTCGCCGTCCTTGACCAGCTTGTCGATGGTCTCCTTGGCCTTGCGGCGGACGGAGCGGATGGAGATCTTCGAGTCCTCGGCCTTGCCCTTGGCGACCTTGATGTACTCGCGGCGGCGCTCCTCGGTGAGCTCGGGGAACACCACACGGATGATGTTGCCGTCGTTGCTCGGGTTGACGCCGAGGTCCGAGTCGCGGATCGCCTGCTCGATGTTGCGCAGCGCGGTCTTGTCGAACGGGGTCACCACGGCCATGCGCGGCTCCGGCACCGAGAAGGACGCCAGCTGGTTGATGGGCGTGAGGGCACCGTAGTAGTCCGCCACGATCTTGTTGAACATCGCCGGGTGCGCACGGCCGGTGCGGATCGCGGCGAAGTCCTCCTTGGCGACCACGACGGCCTTCTCCATCTTCTCCTCGGCCTCGAGGAGGGTCTCTTCGATCACCAGTTGCTCCTGCGTGTCGTCGCGTCTTTGTCCTGCACGGTGTACGACCGGCAGGGCTCTGTCCATCCCCTCGCGGGGCGGTGCCCGGTTCGAGCCGAGGCTCAGGCCCGGGTGCCCTGGTCGCTCACGAGAGTGCCGATCTTCTCACCCTTGACCGCGCGCGCGATATTGCCCTCGGCGAGCAGTTCGAAGACGAGGATCGGGAGGGTGTTGTCACGGCACAAGGTGATGGCGGTGGCGTCGGCGACCTTCAGGTCGCGGGAGAGCACCTCGCCGTACTCCAGCGCGTCGAACTTGACCGCGTCGGGGTTGGTCTTCGGGTCGGAGTCGTAGACCCCGTCCACGCCGTTCTTGCCCATGAGCAGGGCCTCGGCGTCGATCTCCAGGGCACGCTGAGCGGCCGTGGTGTCGGTGGAGAAGTACGGCATGCCCATGCCGGCACCGAAGATGACCACGCGGCCCTTCTCCAGGTGCCGCACGGCGCGCAGCGGGATGTACGGCTCCGCGACCTGGCCCATGGTGATGGCCGTCTGGACACGGGAGTCGATGCCCTCCTTCTCCAGGAAGTCCTGGAGGGCGAGGCAGTTCATGACCGTGCCGAGCATGCCCATGTAGTCGGAGCGCGCCCGGTCCATGCCGCGTACCTGCAGCTCGGCGCCGCGGAAGAAGTTCCCGCCGCCGATCACGACCGCGATCTCGGCGCCGTCGCGGACGACGGCGGCGATCTCGCGCGCGATTTTGTGCACGACGTCGGGATCGACGCCGAGTGCGCCGCCGCCGGCGAACGCCTCACCGGACAGCTTCAGCATGAAGCGGCCGGCCTTTTTGCCGTGGATGTCGTCGCCCTGTGCGGCGCCCTGGTTCATGGAGATCTCCTCGTGCACATACGACGAAGGCCATTGCCGGTGGGTCCTCGCGGTTTCCCCTACGGCAATGGCCTCCTCGTCAGATCTGCGGTCGTCCTACGCGAACGCGGACGACTGCTTCAGACCCTACCGGGGTCCGGTGTCCGTTGCGTACGGACTCAGATGCCGACCTTGATGCGCGAGAAGCGCTTCAGGGTGACGCCGGCCTCGTCCAGCACCTGCTGGACGGACTTCTTGTTGTCCAGCGCGTACGGCTGGCCGAGGAGCGTGGCGTCCTTGAAGAAGCCGTTCACGCGACCCTCGACGATCTTCGGGAGCGCGGCCTCGGGCTTGCCCTCGGCGCGGGTGGTCTCCTCGGCGACGCGACGCTCGGTCTCGACGACCTCGGCCGGAACGTCCTCACGGGTGAGGTACTTCGGCGCGAAGGCGGCGATGTGCTGCGCGACACCCTTGGCGATCTCGGCGTTCTCCTTGTCGAACTCGACGAGAACACCGATCTGCGGGGGCAGGTCGGGCATGGTGCGGTGCATGTACGCCGACACGAAGCCGTCGGAGAACTGCGCGAAGCGGTCGAGGACGATCTTCTCGCCGAGGTTGGCGTTGGCCTCGTCGACGTACGCCTGGACCGTCTTGCCGGCCTCGATCTCGGAGGCGAGCAGCGCCTCGAGGTCGGCCGGGGAGGTGGCGGCGACGTGCGCGGCGAGCGCGGCGGCGACGGCCTGGAACTTGTCACCCTTGGCGACGAAGTCCGTCTCGCACTTCAGCTCGACGAGGACACCGGAGGTGTTGTCGTCGGCGATCAGGGAGACCACGGCACCGTTCTCGGCCGAACGGCCCTCGCGCTTGGCGACGCCCTTCTGACCCTTGATGCGCAGCGCCTCGACGGCCTTGTCGACGTTGCCGTCGGCCTCGTCCAGCGCCTTCTTGCAGTCCATCATGCCGGCGCCGGTGAGCTCACGGAGCTTCTTGACGTCAGCGGCGGTGTAGTTCGCCATGAGTCTGAGTTTCTCTCTCGAAGTCTGAAAGATCTACGGGTGGACGGCGGGGGCAACGAGCGCCCCCGCCGTCTTCATCCGATGTCCGAAACAACCGGACCCGTGAGGGTCGGGCCGTCGCTTCAGGCCTGCTCGGCCTCGGCGGCCGGAGCCTCGGCCTCGGCGGCGGGCGCCTCGGTCTCGGCGGCCGGGGCCTCGGCGGCGGGCGCCTCGGTCTCGGCGGCGGCCTCGGTCTCGGCGGGCTTCTCGGCCTCGTCGGCCTTCTTCTCGCCCTCGAGCAGGTCGCGCTCCCACTCGGCGAGCGGCTCGCCGGCGGCCTTCTCGCCCGGCTTCGAGTCACCGGTCGCGGCACCGGAACGGGCGATGAGGCCCTCGGCGACGGCGTCGGCGATCACGCGGGTGAGCAGGGTGACGGAGCGGATCGCGTCGTCGTTGCCCGGGATCTTGTAGTCGACCTCGTCGGGGTCGCAGTTGGTGTCGAGGATCGCGACGACCGGGATGTGGAGCTTGCGCGCCTCACCGACGGCGATGTGCTCCTTCTTGGTGTCGACGATCCAGACGGCGCTCGGCACCTTCTGCATCTCGCGGATACCACCGAGGGTCTTCTCCAGCTTGGCCTTCTCGCGCGAGAGGACCAGGAGCTCCTTCTTGGTGAGACCCGAGGCGGCGACGTCCTCGAAGTCGATCTGCTCGAGCTCCTTGAGGCGCTGCAGACGCTTGTAGACGGTGGAGAAGTTGGTGAGCATGCCACCGAGCCAACGCTGGTTGACGTACGGCATGCCGACACGCGTCGCCTGCTCGGCGATGGCCTCCTGGGCCTGCTTCTTCGTACCGACGAACATGATGGAGCCGCCGTGCGCGACGGTCTCCTTGACGAACTCGTAGGCGCGGTCGATGTACGACAGCGACTGGAGCAGGTCGATGATGTAGATGCCGTTGCGCTCGGTGAAGATGAAGCGCTTCATCTTCGGGTTCCAGCGACGGGTCTGGTGACCGAAGTGGACGCCGCTCTCCAGCAGCTCCCGCATCGTGACGACGGCCATGGCCGTATCTCCTTGGTTTTCTCGGTTATGTCCTGACGCCCCGACGCGCCGTGCCACAAGGGACCGAAAAGGCGCTGCCACGACCGGTGAGGGTGATGGCGGGGCGTGCGAAGTCGACCCGGTGACCCGGATCGCCATAGGAAGTGTACGGGACCCGGGGGCCACCGGGTGACGGCGCTGTCCACAACCGGCCCGTCGTCCACAGACCACGCCCATGACCGGCACAGCCGCGTGATCTGCGGAAGCGTGACCCCCATGCACCTGACGACCCTGCTCCTCGCCCTCACCCTGGCCTGGCCCGTCGGCCCGCCTCCGCCCGAGATCGTCCGCGACTGGGATCCGCCCGCCGGACCGTACGCCCCCGGCCACCGCGGCCTCGACCTCGCCGCCGAACCCGGCACCACCGTCCACGCGACCGCGGCCGGCGTGATCACCTTCGCGGGCCCCGTCGGCGGCCGCGGCGTCCTCACCCTCACCCTGCCTGGCACGGGCACCCCGCCCCTGCGCACCACCTACGAACCGGTGACCCCGCTCGTCCCCGTCGGCACCCACGTCACCCGCGGCCAACCGATCGCCACCCTCACCGTTCCCGCCCGCACGACACCCCACTGCCCACGCTCCTGCCTCCACTGGGGCCTCCTGCGCGGCGACACCTACCTCAACCCCTTACGCCTGCTCCACCCCGGCCCGAGCCGCCTGCTCCCGGTGACAGGAGTCCCCTAGCCACGGGCGCAGAACGACGGCCGTAGCGGGGCGGGGGCCGGGGGGGGAGGGAGGGGGGCGGGGGGGGAGGGGGCGGGGGGGGTCAGCCCCCGACGCCGCGCAGGGCCATGGAGACCGCCGCCTCGGCGATCCGGTCCGGCTCCTCGGCCGCTCCGAGTTCGATCCGGCGCACGGCGGCGTCCACGACGCCCTGGAGGAGCATCGCGCCCAGGCGGGGCTGTTCCTGGCCGAGCTGTCCGAGGGCTTCGACGATCATGGCGACGAGGCCGCCGTGGGCGGCGCGGATCTTCTCGCGGGCCCCGTCGTCCAGCTCGCTCGCGGAGATCGCGACGACCGCCCGGTGCCGGCGATCGCCGACCAGCTCCAGCTGCTTGCGGACGTACGCCTCGACCTTGCCCTCGGGCGTCTCGGCCCGGGCCATCGCCGCTTCGACCTCGGCGGCCCAGAGGGGGAAGTCGGCGGCGCACAGCTCTTCGACCACGGCCGCGCGGGAGCGGAAGTACTCGTACACCGAGGAGCGGGCGAGGCCCGTGCGCTCGGCGAGGGCGGGGAAGGTCAACGCCTCCGTACCGCCTTCGGACAGCAGGGATCGCGCGGCGTCCAGCAGGGCGCCGCGCTGCATCGTCCGGTGCTCGGCCACCGAGGCCGCTCGAATCCTGGGCACGGCTCCACTGTACGACCGGCTCCGCGGCGTCAGCGTCCTACATCGGCCAGCTTGGCGCGCAGCTGGAGGACGGACTTGGTGTGGATCTGACTGACCCGGCTCTCGGTGACGCCGAGGACGTGCCCGATCTCGGCGAGGGTGAGGCCTTCGTAGTAGTAGAGGGTGACGACCGTCTTCTCCCGCTCGGGGAGGGTGTTGATGGCCCGGGCCAGCAGCCTGCGCAGCTCGCGGTCCTCGGCGATTTCGACGGGGTTGTCGGCGGCGGTGTCCTCGAGCGTGTCCATGATCGACAGTCGGTCGCCGCCCTCGCCGCCGGCGTGGAGGAGCTCTTCGAGCGCGACGACGTTCGCGAGGGACAACTGGCTGAAAACCGCGTGCAGTTCCTCCAGGCCGATGTCCATCTCGGCGGCGACCTCGGTCTCGGTGGGGGTCCGCCGCAGCTGGGCTTCGAGGGTGGCGTAGGCCCGCTCGACGTTGCGCGCCTTCTGGCGGACGGAGCGGGGGATCCAGTCCAGGGCGCGCAGCTCGTCGATCATCGCGCCGCGGATGCGGGTGATGGCGTACGTCTCGAACTTGATGGACCGTTCGACGTCGAACTTCTCGATGGCGTCGATGAGGCCGAAGACGCCGGAGGAGACGAAGTCGGCCTGTTCCACGTTGGACGGCAGGCCCACGCTGACGCGGCCGGCGACGTACTTGACGAGCGGGGAGTAGTGGAGGATCAGCTGCTCCCGCAGCCGCTCGTCGCCGGTGTCCTTGTACGACCGCCACAGCTCGTCGAGCGATGTCGGTGCGGGCGGTCGCACGGTGCCCCGGGCTGCTGGGGGCACCGCAGCGCGGTCAGACCCGGAGGTGTGCTGGGGCATGCGTTGCCTTGAGCCGTTCTGCTGTGGGGTGGGTCGGGAAGCGTGGCCGGTAAGGAATCCTGGTGAGCGTAGCGTGACTGGGATGTCGCGGTGCGCGAACATCGGTGGTTCGCGCCGGTCGGGGTGGGCGGGGTCGGCCACATCTTCGAAACCCGGCGGCATGTCTTCGGACCCGTGCGGTGGCGCGTGCCGGCCCCTCGGGTGTGGCCGGAAGGAGTCCCTCGTTCATCCGCCTCACCTTTTCACCCGAATGCTCCGGGTCAAGGACCGCCTCGCCGCGCGTTCGACCCTTCGGCGTGCCTGTTCGTCAACTGCCAGTTGCCTCCGTTCCGTTCGACGTAGCCCAGGGAGTGGAGTTCGTACAGCCGGGCGAGGGTGTCGTCGGGGGCGGTGCCGGCGCGTCCGGCGATCTCGGTCAGGGGGGTGGGGTGGCGGGCGGGGAGGGCTTCGAGGACGCGGGCGGTGTCGGCGGCGAGGAGGTCGCGGGGAAGGACGGGTCCGCGGCGGGCGGGGGCGAGCTGGCCCATGTCGCCGACGAGTTCGACGACCTCGGCGGCGTCGGTGACCAGGGTGGCTTCACCGCGGAGGAGTTCGTGGACTCCGGCGGAGAGGCCGCTGGTGACGGGGCCGGGGATGCCCATGGTGTGGCGGCCGAGGCGTTGGGCGTGGCGGGCGGTGACGAGGGAGCCGCTGCGGTATTCGGCTTCGATGACGACGGTGCCCCGGGTGAGGGCGGCGATGACGCGGTTGCGCAGGATGAAGCGGCTGGGGGTGGGGTGGGCGCCGGGGGGTAGTTCGCCGAGGACGAGGCCTTGTTCGGCGATGCGGCTGAGAAGACGGGCGTGTCCTCGGGGGTAGGGGACGTCGGCTCCGCAGGCGAGGACGGCGACGGTGGCGCCCTGGACGGCGAGGGCGCCGCGGTGGGCGGCGCCGTCGATGCCGAAGGCGGCGCCGGAGACGACGACCCAGCCGCGTTCTGCGAGGTCGGAGGCGAGGGTGGTGGCGGTGTGGGCGCCGTAGGGGGTGCAGGCGCGGGCGCCGACGAGGGCGACGGAGCGCAGCGCCCAGGTGCGCAGGTCGGCGGGGCCGCGGAGCCAGAGGCCGAGGGGGCGGGCGTCGCCGAGGTCGTCGAGTTGGCGGGGCCATTCGGTGTCGCCGGGGATGACGAACCGTCCGCCGTGCTGGGTGATGGCGTCGAGGTCCCGCTCGGGGTCGGCTTGGGCGGCGCGGCGGCGCCAGCTGTCGACCCGTTTCGCGCCGGTCCCGGGGAACGGGGTGCCGGGGGCGTCGGGCGCGGTCGGGGCGTCGGTGCCGGGGAGGGTGGCCGTCGTGGTGCCGTTTCCTTCGGGCCCCGGCCCTGGTCCGTCGCCCCGGCCGAGCCCCTCCCCCGCGCCGTGGTCCGGGGCACGGTCCTTGTCCTGGTCTTGGTCCCTGGGGTGTCCCTTGTCGTGGTCCGGGTCGGTGAGGCGGTGGAGGAAGCCGGTGGCTCCGTACTGCCGGAGCCAGCGGCCGGCGTGTTCGTCGCCGGGTTCGACGACGCGGGTGAGGGCGGCGCGGGCGAGGCGCTCGTGGTCCGGGGTCATGGTCGGTCTCCGCTTCCCACGGGCACGCCGCGGGCGATGCCGGTGCGCAGTTCCAGGGCGAGGTCGACGTCGTGGGCGTCGGGGCGGTCGCGTCCGGCGAGGTCGGCGACGGTCCAGGCGACGCGGAGGACCCGGTCAAGGCCGCGGGCGGTGAGCATGCCGCGTTCGATGTCGCGTTCGGCGGCAGCGAGGGCGCCGGGGACGAGGGTGTAACGGGTGCGTAGTTCGTGTCCGGGGATTTCGCTGTTGACGGTCCAGGGGGTGTCGGCGAGGCGGGCGGCGGCGCGGTCGCGGGCTTCGCGGACCCGGTCGGCGACGGCGGCGGTGGGTTCGCCGCGGCCGCCTTGGGCGAGGAGGTCGGAGCGGGTGACGGGTTCGGCTTGGACGCGGAGGTCGACGCGGTCGAGGAGGGGGCCGGAGAGGCGGGCTTGGTAGCGGCGGATCAGGGAGGCGGGGCATTCGCATCCGGCGCCGTGGAGGGTGTGGCGTCCGCAGGGGCAGGGGTTGGCGGCGAGGGTGAGGAGGAAGCGGGCGGGGAGGCGTACGACTCCGGCGGCGCGGGCGACGACGACGTGTCCGGATTCGAGGGGCTGGCGGAGTGCGTCGAGGGCTTTGCCGGAGAACTCGGGGGCTTCGTCGAGGAAGAGGACGCCTCGGTGGGCGAGGGAGACGGCGCCGGGGCGTGGGAGTCCGTTGCCGCCGCCGACGAGGGATTGCATGGTGGCGGAGTGGTGGGGTGCGCAGTAGGGGGCGCGGCGGACGAGGGGTTCGCCCGGGGGGAGGATGCCGGCGACGGAGTGGACGGCGGTGACTTCGAGGGATTCCTTGCGGGTGAGGGGCGGGAGGATGCCGGGGAGCCGTTCGGCGAGCATGGTCTTGCCGGCGCCGGGTGGTCCGGAGAGGAGCAGATGGTGGCTGCCGGCGGCGGCGACCTCGAGGGCTCGGCGGGCGCCGTGCTGTCCGGCGACGTCGGCGAGGTCGGGTCCGTCGGTGGGGTCGGCGGCGAGGCCGGTGCCGACGCCGGCGCCGGGGACGAGGAGTCCGGCCAGCATGGCGTCGGGGCGGCCTGCCTCGGGGGGTTCCTCGTCGGGGACGGGTTCGTCGGTGAGGAGGGCGATGAGCTGGCGGAGGGTGCGGATGCCGAGGACGGAGACGCCGGGGACGAGTGCGGCTTCGCCGGCGGTCTGTTCGGGGACGACGACTTGGGTGTAGCCGGCTTCGGCGGCGGCGAGGACGGCGGGCAGGACGCCGCGCACGGGGCGGACGCGTCCGTCGAGTCCGAGTTCTCCGACGAGGACGAGGTCGGCGATGACCCGGGGGTCGATGCGTTCGGCGGCGCCGAGGACGGCGGCGGCGACGGCCAGGTCGAATCCGCTTCCGCCTTTGGGGACGGAGGCGGGGCTGAGTCCGACGGTGAGCTTTTTCTGGGGCCATTCGGCGCCGGAGTTGACGATGGCGGCCCTGACGCGGTCGCGGCTCTCGGTGAGGCTCTTGTCGGGGAGGCCGACGAGGGTGAAGGCGGCGACTCCTGGTTCGAGGTCGGCCTGGACCTCGACGACGACGCCTTCCACGCCGACGAGGGCGACGGAGCAGGTGCGGGCGAATCCCATCAGGCCACCCCGCGGGCGTGGGTGAGGCGAGGTGCGCCGCGGCGGGGCAGGAGGACGCCGATGAGGTCGATGCGGATGCCGCCGTCGGGCGGTGGGGTGCCGTGGCGGTCGAGCCAGCAAGCGGCGAGGCGTTTGAGGCGGTCGGCTTTGGTGGGGGTGACGGCGGCCATGGGGTGTTCGTAGGCCCCGTCGCGACGGGTCTTGACCTCGCAGATGACGACGGTGTCGCCGTCCTGGGCGACGATGTCGATCTCTCCGGTCCGCCCGCAGCGCCAGTTCCTGGCGAGGACGGTCATGCCGGTCTGGGTAAGTCGGCGGACGGCGAGTTCCTCTCCGTACCGTCCGAGGGCTTTCGTGGCGTTCATCGGTACCACCTCCGGCACCGACTGTGTCGCCTGGCGACCCTCCGTGCCGGGGGCTGGGGAGGGGCGGCGGTCTGTGGATAACTCCGTCACCCGTGCGGGTGGTGCGGCGCCGCCCCGCCGCTCCACGGCCTCGCCCCGCCGCTCCACGGCCTCGGCCCCGGCCACCGGCCCCCCCGGCCGCCGATCATCGGCACCCGCCGATCACCAGCGCTCGCCTTTCCCCGGCGCCCGCCCGTCTCGCGGGGGCGGTTCAGCTCCCCGGAAGCTCCAGGTCGCTCTTGTTGAGCTCCTCGATGTTCACGTCCTTGAACGTGAGGACGCGGACCTGCTTCACGAATCTGGCCGGCCGGTACATGTCCCAGACCCAGGCGTCGGCCATGGAGACCTCGAAGAAGACTTCTCCCTGGACCGAGTGCACCTGCATCTCGTAGTCGTTGGTGAGGTAGAACCGCCGCTCGGTCTCGATCACATATTTGAACAGGCCGACGACGTCGCGGTACTCCCGGTAGAGCTTCAGCTCCATCTCGGTCTCGTACTTCTCGAGGTCCTCGGCGCTCATGGCATGTTCCCCTTCAGCCGTGCGTCCCCCCATTGTGCGCCAGCCATTCGCACCCCTAGACGATTTCCGGGGCGAGAACCACCGGGGCACTCGGAGGTCCCTCGTCGAGCAGCGTGTGGAGCAGCTCGGCGAGTCTGGTCGGGTACACCGTCTCACGCGCTGCCGACAGTTCGGCGGAGGTCCACCACCTCAGCCCCGCGACGCTGCGCTCCTCCAGCTCGGTGAGGCCTCGGGGTGAGGTCGCGGTCTGGGTGGTTCGTGCCAGGTAGTACCACTCGTCCTGGTCCCAGCGCCGGCCGTCGAAGGGGAAGGAGCAGATCCGCTGCCAGACGACGGGGCCGAGGTCGACGTCGGTGATGCCGGTCTCCTCGGCCAGTTCGCGCAGGGCGGCCTCCGCGTGGGACTCGTCGCCTTCCAGGCCGCCGCCGGGCGTGAACCACCAGGTCTGTTCGGGGGCGTCGGGCTCGTAGCCGTGGAGGAGGAGGATGCGGTCGTCGGGGTCGAGGAGGACGACCCGGGCGACCCGCCGCAGGTCGGGGTCCCGTACGTCCTCGGGGAGGGCGGTGCCGTCCGCGAGGCCGCCGCCGGCCCCCGACGGGGCCCCCTGGGCCGCGTCCGTGCGCTCGATGCCGTCCGTCATACGCCCACCGTGTCCTTCCGAGGCCGTGCGGTCGTGCGTCGTGCGAGTGGGCCGTACGCCGCTCCGGCCAGGACCAGTACACACCCGCCGACGATCGCGTAGAAGAGGGGCCTGACGGGGCCGGGCCGGGAAACGCCGCCGGGGAGTTCCGCGAAGGGTGCGGGGCGTTCCAGGACGCCGTCCAGGGGCCAGGCGATGGCGTCGACCCTGGCGGTGACCGCGCTGCGCGGGACGGAGCCCTGTCCGGCTTCCTGGAGGTGGACGCGGGAGTCCAGGGAGTTGTGCCGTTCGTCGCCGAGGAGGAAGAGGCTGTCCTCGGGGACGGTGGCGGAGAACTTCTGTCCCGAGGCCGGGTAGCCGGGGAGCAGATACGGTTCCTCGATCGGTTCGCCGTTGATGGTGATCCGTCCGCCGGCGCCGCAGCAGGCGATCGTGTCGCCGCCGATGCCGACGACCCGCTTGACCATGGGCATGTCGCCCCAGAGGGGGTCGTTGAAGACGACGATGTCGCCCCGGCGCACCTCGTCGCCGTCGATCCGCTGGGCGAGGACGCGGGAGCCGACCTGGAGGGTGGGGGTCATCGAGTCGCTGGGCACGGTGTACGGCTGGTAGAGGACGGCTCCCCAGGCGAAGCCGCCGAGGAAGAGCACACAGCCGACGGCCACGACGAGTCCCGACAGCACGCTGCCGAGACGGCCGCGGCCGTCTTCCGTACGTATGGTCCCGCTCATCCCAGCGCTCCCCACCTCGAAGGTCGGTTCGACGATCTGGGACGGCACCCTACCCGGGGGGTGCTACTCGGCGGTACGGCGAGCCGTGAGCCGCTTCCGGCGCCACAGCACCAGCGGCAGCGCGCCGACGAGTCCGATCGCGGCCGGGGCCGCCGCGGCGTCCGCGGCCGGTGCCGGGGTCGGGGCGTCCGGGGTGGTGCCGAGGGCCTTGTCGAGGCCGGGCTGGTCGAAGGTGGCCGGCACGGGGAGGGTCGCCCAGCGGGTCAGCGGCCAGGCGACGACGATGGCGCGTCCGACGACCTGGTCGTTGGAGACGGTGCCGCCGCCGGGAAGCTCCTGGTGGAAGCGTGAGTCCAGGCTGTTCTGGCGGTTGTCGCCCATGACCCAGATGCTGCCCTGGGGCACGTGGATCGGTCCGAAGGACTTCTCGCAGGGCACGGAGCCCGGGTAGAGGTACGCGGTCTCGTCCAGCTCCTTGCCGTTGAGGACGACCTTGCCGCCCTCCTTGCAGGAGACGGTGTCGCCGCCGACGGCGAGGACGCGCTTGATGAGGTCCTTCTCCTCCGCGGACGGCATGAGTCCGATGAAGCTGAGGAACTTCTGCACCACGTTGGGATCGGTGGCGGGCTGGTCCTCCAGCCAGCCGCCGGGGTCGTGGAAGACGACGACCTCGCCGCGCTCCGGCTCCGAGCCGAACCACGGGGTCAGCTTGTCCACCAAGACGCGGTCACCCTTCTGCAGGGTGTTGAGCATCGATTCGGAGGGGATGGAGAACGCCTGGACCAGGAAGGTCTTGATCAGCAGCGCGAGGACGAGCGCGATGCCGATCAGCAGGGGCAGTTCCTTCCAGAAGGAACGCGGCTTCTTCGCGCCCCCTCCGCGCTCCCCGGTGTCGTCCGAGGGGGAGGCATCCCCGGGGTCGGCGTCCCGGCGGTCCGCGGAGTCATCCGTCATGGCGACCGACGACTCCCCGAGCCTCTCCGGCCGCTTGTCGGGCTCGTCGTGTCCGGATCGTGCCCCGACGGCCAAATCCCCCACATCCACTCCTCAGTCCGTGCGATCGCCCGTCCCGGAACAGGGACAGGCCCACCACTCCCATAACGAGCGGGAGTTCCGCAGGGGTCGGGAGCCAGGGCAATCCGTTCAGATTCCGCGAGGACACACTATGCGACACACCGAGCGCGGTCGTGGATCCCGCGGGCCGGTCGGGGACGGCGGCGAAGGTCTCCGGTTCCTCCAGCCGTCGCCAGTGCCCGACGGGCCAGGCGATGACGACGGCCCGCCCCACCACCTCTTCCTCGGAGATCGTCCCCTGGTCCTTCTCGCTGAGGTGGAAGCGGGAGTCGGCGGAATCCGACCGGTGGTCGCCCAGGACGAAGATCCGTCCGGCCGGGACCCGCACCTTGAAGGGGATGGTCGACGGCGCGTTCCCGGGGTGCAGATACGGCTCGTCGAGGGGTACGCCGTTGACGGTGATCCGGCCGTCCTTGCCGCAGCACTCGACCGTGTCGCCGCCGACCGCGACGACCCGCTTGATCAGGTCCTGCTCGTCGGCGGAGGGCAGCAGTCCGATGAAGGTCAGGGCCTGTTTGACCTGCTTGACGCCGACGGGGTCGTCGGCGGTCGGCGCGGCGTCGTCCTGGAGCCAGTTGCCGGGGTCCCGGAAGACGACGACGTCGCCGCGCTGCGGCTTGGATCCGAACCAGGGCGTGAGCTTGTCCACCAGGACGCGGTCGTCGATCCGGATCGTCTGCTCCATCGAGCCGGAGGGAATGACGAACGCCTGGACGAGGAAGGTCTTCAGGACGAGGGCGATGAGCAGGGCGACCGTGATCAGGAGGGGGATCTCCTTGACGGCGGAGCGCTGTCTGCGGCGCTTGACCTTGCGGGCCAGCCTGCGCCGCTCGGCCCGGCCGGGCATGGGGCGGCCCGCGCCGTCGGTGGGGCGGGTGCCGGTGGGCAGCCGGGCGTCGCCGCGCTGCCCGGGCGGCCTGCCCCGGTTACCCATGGCCACCGGCCGGCGCGGGTACGGCGTCGAAGGCGCCGCTCTCCGGCACCTCCGACCAGCGTCCGAACGGCCAGCCGATCCAGTCGGCGCGCCCGATCACCCGGCCGACGGGCACCATGCCGCCGCCGGGCTGCCCGAGGTGGTCGCGGGAGTCGCTGGACTGGCTGCGGTGGTCGCCCATCACCCACAGGGTCCCCTGCGGGACGACGATGTCGAACGGCACCTTCGAGGGCGCGTCGCCGAGCATCACGTACCGCTCCTCGACCCGTACGCCGTTGATGGTGAGGCGGCCGTCCTTGTCGCAGCAGACGACGCGGTCGCCGCCCACGCCCACCACCCGCTTGACGAAGTCGGTCTCGGCGGGCTCGGCGAGACCGAGGGCGGCGCCGGCGTCGCGCAGCAGGCCGGTGACGGGGTTCTGTTCGGGGGCTTCCTGGAGGAAGGAGCCGGTGCCGTCGAAGACGACGACGTCGCCGCGGCGCGGCTCGCCGCCGAAACGGTACGCCAGCTTGTTGACGAGGATGCGGTCGCCGACCTGGAGGGTCGGTTCCATGGATCTGCTGGGGATCAGGAAGGGCTGCAGGACGAAGTGGCTGAGCAGCAGGACGAAGACGACGCAGAGGCCGCCGACGATTCCCGTCCGCCGCCAGGACAGGCCGGCGCCGCGGCCGTCCGGCTCCCCCGCGTCCGCCGCGGAACCTGCCGTGGCGAAGCGCTCCTCCCCCGTGACGTCCCCGATCGGCGTCTCCACGTCCCCGCTCCGCGTCTCCGCGCCTCTCCCGCTCCCCGCGGAGTCCGTGCTCCGCGTCTCCGCGCCTGCGGCGTCCCCCGCGGCATGGCCCGCCGCGGGCTCCGGCGACCGGCCGGCGGAGCGGGCGTGGCCGCTCCGTGTCCGCTGCTCCGGGCCGTCGGCGGCGCCGTTCTCCACCCTGTCCCCCGGCATACGCGCGGAGCGCAGCCGCTCCTCCGTCTCGGAGGAGCGGCTGCGCTCCGTGTGCTGTGCTTCGGTGTCCATCGGGGGCAGAGCCTATCCGGCCGCCCTGTGCGTCAGTGTTCCGAAGCTCCGCGCGAACGGTGAGCCGAGGCTCAGTTGTCGCGCTTCTCCTTGATCTTGGCAGCCTTGCCGCGCAGCTCACGGAGGTAGTAGAGCTTGGCGCGACGGACGTCACCGCGGCTGACGAGCTCGATCTTCTCGAAGATCGGGCTGTTCACCGGGAAGGTGCGCTCGACGCCGACGGAGAACGAGACCTTGCGGACCGTGAAGGTCTCGCTGACGCCCGAGCCCTGGCGGCGGATGACGACGCCCTTGAACTGCTGGATACGGGAGCGGTTGCCTTCGATGACGCGCACGTGGACGTTCACGGTGTCGCCGGGGCGGAAGGCGGGGAGGTCGGTGCGGATCGAACCCGCGGTGACCGAGTCGAGCAGGGAGGCCATGGAGGTCTCTTTCCTCGCTGATGCCACAGGTCATCAGCGGTACGTTCGAAGTGAATGGAGCGCCGTCGCGCCGGGCGGGCGTCGTTCCCCCTGTGGCAGGGGCGCACGCCGGGCAGACAGCAGCGGCCTATTCTTCCACGCCGCTGGGCCTGCGCCAAAATCGGCCGCCGGGCTCGGGGGCCCAGCCCATCATCGAGAGGATCTCCCGGTCCTTCTTGTCGAAGAGGGACGGGTCGCAGCGCTCGATCAGGTCGGGGCGGTGGGCCGCCGTACGCCGGAACGCCTCGTCGCGCCGCCAGCGCGCGATCTTTCCGTGGTGTCCACTGACGAGGACGTCGGGGATGCCGTGGCCGCGCCACTGCGGGGGCTTGGTGTAGACGGGGCCTTCGAGGAGGTTGGCCATGGCGCCGGGGGCGAAGGAGTCGTCGCGGTGGGACTCGGCGTTGCCGAGGACTCCGGGCAGCAGGCGGGCGACGGCCTCGGTGACGACGAGGACGGCGGCCTCGCCGCCGGCCAGGACGTAGTCGCCGATGGAGACTTCGTAGACCGGCATGCGGGTGGCGTACTCGTCCATGACCCGGCGGTCGATGCCTTCGTAGCGGGCGGGCGTGAAGATCAGCCAGGGCCGCTCGGAGAGTTCGACGGCCAGTTCCTGGGTGAAGGGGCGGCCGCTGGGGGTGGGGACGACCATGACCGGGCCGTGGGCGCCCGCCTCGAAGCCGTCGGCGAGGGTCTGGTCCAGGGCCTCGCCCCAGGGCTCGGTCTTCATGACCATGCCCGGGCCGCCGCCGTAGGGGGTGTCGTCGACGGTGTTGTGCCGGTCGTGGGTCCAGGCGCGCAGGTCGTGCACGTGGACGTCGAGCTGTCCACGCGCGCGGGCCTTGCCGACGAGGGAGACGTTCAGGGGGTCGAGGTACTCGGGGAAGATCGTGACGACGTCGAGCCTCATGCGTCGCCGTCCCCGGAGGCGTCCTCGTCCCGGGTGGAGACGATCTCGGCGCGGTCGTCGATGAGGCCGGGCGGCGGGTCGATGACGGCGCGCTGCCGCTCCAGGTCGATCTCGGTGACGATCTCCTCGACGAAGGGGATCATCAGCTCGACGCCGTCCGGCCGCTCGACGATGAAGAGGTCCTGGGACGGCAGGTGGGAGATCTCGGTGATCCGGCCGATCTCGGTGCCGTCGGCGAGTACGACGTCCAGGTCCATGAGCTGGTGGTCGTAGTACTCGTCGTCCTCCTCCGGCGTCTCGTCGGGGTCGATGTCGGCGATGAGCAGGATGTTGCGCAGGGCCTCGGCGCCGTTGCGGTCGCGGACGCCCTCGAAGCGGAGGAGCAGCCGTCCGCTGTGGACGCGGCCGGTCTCGATGGTCAGCGGACCGGCGGAGGCCGGGTCGGTGGCCAGGACGGCTCCGGGGGCGAGCCTGAGCTCGGGCTCGTCGGTACGCACCTCGACGGTGACTTCGCCCTTGATCCCGTGGGCGCGGCCGATCCGCGCGACTACCAGCTGCACGACGTACACACTCTCCTGTCGGACGACGACGGGCCGGGGTGGGCGTCATGCCCTCCCCGGCCCGTTGCCGGCGCATCTTCTGTGGAACGGTCGACTGTTGTCAGTGGACCTGATCCACGTCGACGAGGTCGACGCGGATGCCACGGCCGCCGATGGCGCCCACGACGGTACGCAGCGCACGCGCGGTGCGGCCGTTACGGCCGATCACCTTGCCGAGGTCGTCCGGGTGGACCCGGACTTCCAGGACGCGGCCACGGCGCAGGGTGCGCGAGGCGACCTGCACGTCGTCGGGGTTGTCGACAATGCCCTTCACGAGGTGCTCGAGAGCCTCCTCGAGCATGCTCAGGCCTCGGTCGACTCGGTGGACGCGGCCTCGGCCTCGTCCGCCTTCTTGTCGGCCTTCTTCGCCTTCGGGGTGATGGCCTCACCCTTGGCGTCGTCGCCCTCGAGGGTCTTGGCGAACACGTCGAAGGAGGCGCGCTTGTCCTCCTTGGTCGCCGGCTGCAGCAGCGGCGCGGGGGCCGGGAGGCCCTTGTGCTTCTGCCAGTCGCCGGTGAGCTTCAGGATGGCGAGGACCGGCTCGGTCGGCTGGGCGCCGACGGACAGCCAGTACTGCGCACGCTCGGAGTCGACCTCGATCTTCGACGGGTTGTACGTCGGGTGGTACAGACCGATCTCCTCGATCGCACGACCGTCCCGGCGGGTGCGGGAGTCGGCGACGACGATGCGGTAGTGCGGCTGGCGAATCTTGCCGAGGCGCTTGAGCTTGATCTTGACTGCCACTGGAGTGGTGTCTCCTGGTCTTGACGTGGTTGGGCACATGAGATGCCACGTGGGGTTGCGGTACTCGGGTGCCCGATGGACGCGTCAGCCGGAGGAGAGAGGGGTCCTATGCGGCTGTCGAGTACAGCTAGCCATTGTGCCACACGCGCGCGGCGCGCCGGACCCCGGCCAGGGGCAGCACCCGGACCCGGCGCGGGCGCGCCCACGGAAGGCGGCCTGCGCCTTCGTTCAGCCGGTCGCGCCGACGGTCTCCGGGATGCGGAAGGGCTTGCCGCAGCCGCCGCACATGATGGGGGCCTGGGCGAGGACGGAGGGGACGACGCGGACGTTGCGCCCGCAGTCGCAGACGGCCTTGACGCGGACGCCTCCGCCGGAGGAGCCGTGGCGGGCGGCCGGGCCTCGGAAGGACCGCTTGGTGTCGGCGGCCGTGGCGACGGTGTGCGCCTTGAGGGCCCGCTGGAGCCGCTCGATGGTGGGGCGGTAGCGCCTGCGGGCCTCGGGGTTGAGCGTGACCAGGGAGAAGCCGCTGCTCGCGTGCGGCTCCTCGGGGTGGTCGAGGCCCATCTCCTCGGCGATCGCCAGGAATCTGCGGTTGTGGTAGCGGCCGGCGCGCGAGGTGTCTCGGACTCCTCGGGCGGCTGCGATGCCGTGGACTGCTTCGTGAAGCAGTCGCTCGAAGGAGAGTTCGGCGCCACAGGCGGACGAGGACTCTCCGATCAGGGACTCGGGCGCGGCAAGATCGGGCAGCTCGGGGTGGTGCCGCTGAATGTCGGCCCACGCCTGTGCCAGCTCTGCGGCGAGAACAGGTGGTGTCGTGCTCACGTCGCGTACAACGAGCCGAGACGCCCCCGGGTTCCATTCCGGGGCATCCCAAATAATTTGCACGTACCCGTCAGTTGCCGCTCATGCGTCCGGAGGAGGGCCAGTGCGCCGAACTGCGGAGAAGCCGCGCAGTGGGCGCCAAGCTGGTGCGTAGCGGCGCATACGCCCCGGCGCGTAGGGGTCGCGTACGCGCCCGGGGGGCCTGGCAGGACAGTACCGGGTACCGGGATGCGACGGCGCACCACCCCGTGGGGGAAGTCGTCACCCGAAGGGAAGTGATGCGGCCCGAGCACTGGACGCGGGCACGGAAGCGCAGTTCCCTGGCATACGGGGGGATGCGGGAGCAACTTGGACACGGGGGCTGTCGACGAGGCACTGATTGGGGCGCATTCCATGACACCTACGCTCGTCCCGCACCACCCCGCGCGTGACTGGGCCGAGATCCAGGAGCGCATGCTGGTCCCGCTCTACGAGGCGGTGTACGACCGTCTCGGCCTGGGCCCCGGGTCCCAGGTCCTCGGGCTCGGCTGCGGCTCGGGCCTCGCGCTGCTGATGGCGGCCGCGCGGGGCGCACGGGTCACCGGCGTGGACGGGGACCACGCGCGCGTGGAGCTGGCCAGGGAGCGGCTCGCCGCGGGCGGGGGGCACGCGATCGTGGAGGGCGATCCGGCGCAGGCCGGGGATCCGTCCGGACCGTCGTACGACGTGATCACCGCCTTCCACCCGTCCGAGGGGACCGGCCGGGAGCTGGTCGCCGTCACTCCTTCGGCCCAGTCGGGCGCGGCGGTCGTGCTCGCGGGCTGGGGGCCGCCCGAGCGGTGTGCGACGGCGTCGGTCCTGCGGGTCGCGGCCCGGCTGGCCGGCGGGGGTCCGGCGCCGCGCGACGAGCTGGAGGAGGTGGTCTCCCGCTCGGGGCTGCGGCCGGAGGGCTCGGGCCGGGTGTCGTGCCCGTTCGGTTACGCGGACACGGACAGCGCGGTCCGCGGGCTGCTCTCGACGGGCGACTTCGACGCGGCGATCCGCGCGACGGAAGCGGCGCAGGTGGAGAAGGAGATCCTGGAGGCCCTTGACCCGTACGTCCGCGCGGACGGGACGGTGTGGATGCCGAACGTCTTCCGCTATCTCATCGCCCGCGTGCCCTGACCTGACCTGACCGTCGCCGCCGCGGGTGCCGGTCGGGCGACCGGAGACCGCGGGGCGCCTACGTCTCGCTCCCGCCCGGGGTTCGTACGTCTCGCTCCCGCCCGGGGCCGCGTCTCGCGGCCCCGGGCGCGCCTGCGCCGTACGCGGGCCGCCGCTGCGTGAACACTGTGTTGCCGGTACGCGCCCACGCCCCGGCGGCCCTCATACTGACCGCGCCGCGGTCGTAGAGCGGAGGCAGCGGAGACAGCGGCGGTCGCGGTCGGAGACAGGGGTACGGGTGGAGTGGACGGTGGGCGCGGGACTGGTGGCCGGTCTGCTGATCGCGCTGGTGACCGCCCCGGTCGGTGTCTCGGGCGCGGTGTTCCTGCTGCCGGTCCATCTGAGCGTCTTCGGGGTGCCCAACCCCGCCGTCACTCCGACGAACCTGCTGTTCAACGTGGTGGCGGGGCCCGGGGCGCTCTGGCGGTACCGCCGGGACGGCGCGCTGCGCGGGGGCCTGACGCGGCGGCTGGTGGCCGGCACGCTCCCCGGCGTGGTCCTCGGCGCCGCGATCCGTGTCCACGTCCTTCCGGGGCCGGGGGTCTTCCGGCTGCTGATCGCTGGTCTGCTCCTGCCGCTCGGGCTGTGGCTGTGTGTCCGCACCCTCCTCCCCCGTCGCTCCGCAGGCCCGTCCGGATCGGCGGCGGAGCCGTCCCCGGCGGCGCTGACGGCCCTCGCGCTGTCGGTCGGGGTGGTGGGCGGGATCTACGGCATCGGCGGCGGGTCCCTCATCGGGCCGGTCCTCGCGGCCCGCGGGCTCCCGATGGCCCTGGTCGCCCCGGCGGCGCTCGCGACCACGTTCGTCACCTCCGTGGCCGGCGCCGCCGCGTTCGCGCTGCTGTCGCTCGTCGGCTCGGGCGACATCGCCCCGGACTGGTGGCTGGGCCTGGCCTGCGGGGTCGGCGGGCTGATCGGCGGCTATCTCGGCGCCCGTCTCCAGCCCCGCCTGCCCGAGACCGCCCTGCGGCTCCTCCTCGGCGTCCTCGCCACCGCCGTCGGAGCGACGTACGCGCTCCAGGTGCTCGCCTGACGGGAGCCGCCCCGGGCAAGGACGGGGCCGGACAGCGGTGAGGGGCCCGGGACGGCTGCGTACAGCCGTCCCGGGCCCCTCACCCGCACACGCTCAAGCCCGCCGAGCGGCGGGGCCGTCGAACGGTCAGCCCATGAACTTCTTGAACTCGTCCGGGAGCTCGAAGTCCTGCGGGCCCTGGCCGGCGGCGGGCAGGCCGAAGGCGCCGCCCGCCTGGGCCTGCTCGCGGCGCGCCGCGGCGGCCTCTTCCTCGGCCTTGCGCTTCATCGGGTTGCCGCTCTTGCGCTTGCCCTTGGCCTGCTTGATCTGCTTCTTCTGCCGGCCCGGGCCGCCGCCCATGCCGGGGATCCCCGGCATGCCGGGCATGCCGCCGCCCTGGGCCATGCGGGACATCATCTTGCGGGCCTCGAAGAACCGCTCGACGAGCCCCTTGACCGCGCTGACCTCGACGCCCGAACCCTTGGCGATACGGGCCCGGCGCGAGCCGTTGATGATCGTCGGGTCATGGCGCTCGCCGGGGGTCATCGACTTGATGATGGCGGCCGTGCGGTCGACGTCGCGCTCGTCGATGTTGTTGATCTGGTCCTTCATCTGCGCCATGCCGGGCAGCATGCCGAGCAGCTTGGAGATGGAGCCCATCTTGCGGACCTGCTCCATCTGGGCCAGGAAGTCGTCGAGCGTGAACTCCTGTCCCTTCTTGGACGCCAGCTTGGAGGCCATCTTGGCGGCCTCTTCCTGGCTGAAGGTCTGCTCGGCCTTCTCGATGAGCGAGAGCATGTCGCCCATGCCGAGGATGCGGGACGCCATGCGGTCCGGGTGGAACGCGTCGAACTCGTCCAGCTTCTCGCCGTTGGAGGCGAACATGATCTGCTTGCCGGTGACGTGCGCGATGGAGAGCGCGGCACCACCGCGGGCGTCGCCGTCGAGCTTGGAGAGCACCACGCCGTCGAAGCCGACGCCGTCGCGGAAGGCCTCGGCGGTGTTGACCGCGTCCTGACCGATCATGGCGTCGACGACGAAGAGGACCTCGTCGGGGCTGACCGCGTCACGGATGTCGGCGGCCTGCTGCATCATCTCGGCGTCGATGCCGAGGCGGCCGGCGGTGTCGACGATCACGATGTCGTACTGCTTGCCGCGCGCGTACTCGATCGAGTCCTTGGCGACCTGGACCGGGTCGCCGACGCCGTTGCCGGGCTGCGGGCCGTAGAAGGCGACGCCGGCGCGGTCGGCGACGACGCCGAGCTGGGTGACGGCGTTGGGGCGCTGGAGATCGCAGGCGACGAGCAGCGGGGAGTGGCCCTGGCCCTTGAGCCAGAGACCGAGCTTTCCGGCGAGGGTGGTCTTGCCCGCACCCTGGAGGCCGGCCAGCATGATCACGGTGGGCGCGGTCTTGGCGAACCGCAGGCGCCGGGTCTCGCCGCCGAGGATGCCGACGAGCTCCTCGTTGACGATCTTGATGACCTGCTGGGCCGGGTTCAGCGCCTGGGAGACCTCGGCGCCGGTCGCCCGCTCCTTGACCTGTCGGATGAACGCCCGGACGACGGGCAGGGCGACGTCCGCCTCGAGGAGGGCGATACGGATCTCGCGCGCGGTGGCGTCGATGTCCGCCTCGGACAGGCGCCCCTTGCCGCGGAGGTTCTTGAAGGTCGCTGCAAGGCGGTCGGAGAGGGTATCGAACACGGCGGTCGCGGATCCTCGGGTCTCGGGGACGGGTGGACGGATTGCCCTCCAGGGTATCGGGTGCGGCGCGCGGCCCGGGCGGCGATTCCCCCGACCCCGTCCCGGCCGCTCAGCGCAGGGCGTTCTCCAGGGCGCGCGCCAGGTCCGCGGCCTCCGCGTCGGGGAGGAGGGTGCCGTCGGGGCGGGTGACGTACAGCGTGTCCACGGCGTTGGCCCCGAGGGTCGACACGTGGGCGCTCCTGACCCGTACCGTCGCGCCTTCCAGGGCGCGGCCGATGCGGTGGAGGAGGCCGGGGGCGTCCTGGGCGCGGACCTCGATGACGGTGGCGAGGCGGGAGTCGGCGGCGGCGACGGTGACGCGCGGGGGCGGGGCGGTCACCCCGCGCCGCCGGGGGTAGGCGGCCTCGCGTTCGGCGAGGCGGGCGGGGATGTCCAGGGAGCCGTCCAGCGCCCTGACCAGGTCGGCGCGGAGCCGGGTGGCCTGGGGCAGGGAGCCGTACTCCGCCGCGACCCGCCAGTTCAGGACGAGGACCTGGCCGGTGCCGAGTTCCGTCGGGAGTTCGACGGCGCGCAGGTCGGCGGCGCGGACGGTGAGGCGGTGCAGGGCGAGGACGCCGGCCACGGCGGGCAGGACGCCGGGGCGTTCCGGGAGGGCGATGAGCAGTTCGACGCCGACCGGCTCGGAGCCGTCGGTGTCCCCGGGGGGTGCCTCGGAGGGGCCGGCGGCGGCGCGCTCCGGGTCGGCCGCGCTGTCGGTCCGGTCGGGGGCTTCCGCCGGTTCGGGCCGGGTGTGCAGGGCGAGTACGGGCTCCCCGGTGCGGAGGGCCTCGATGGCGAGTCGTTCCTGTTCGGCGCTGGGCGCGGCGGCCTCGGGGTGTGGGGTGGGCTCGCCGGCGAGGACGGCGGCGACCCGTTTCACCAGGTCGGCGACGAGCGAGCCGCGCCAGGAGGACCAGGCCGCGGGTCCGGTGGCCAGGGCGTCGGCCTCGGTGAGGGCGTGCAGCAGCTCCAGGGTGCCGAGGGTGCCGACGGCGGTGGCGACGGAGGTGACGGTGGCCGGGTCGTCGAGGTCGCGCCGGGTGGCGGTGTCGACGAGCAGCAGGTGGTGGCGTACGGCGGTGGCGACGACGCCCACGTCGGCGCGGTCGAAGCCGATACGGGTGGCGACGTCGCGGGCGATGGTCTCGCCGGCGACGGAGTGGTCGCCGGGCCAGCCCTTGCCGATGTCGTGGAGCAGTGCGGCGACCAGGAGCAGGTCGGGGCGGCCGACGCGGCGGGTCAGGGAGGAGGCCCGGACGGCGGTCTCGACGAGGTGGCGGTCGACGGTCCAGGTGTGGACGGCGTTGCGCTGGGGGCGGCAGCGCACCCGTTCCCAGTCGGGCAGGAAGCGGGAGACGAGTCCTTCGGCCTCCAGCGCCTCCCAGACCGGCACGGTGGGTTCGCCGGCGCCGAGGAGGGTGACGAGTTCCTCGCGGGCTTCGGCGGGCCAGGGCACCGGCAGCGGTGGGGCGGTGGCGGCGAGGCGGCGTACGGCGTGCGGGGAGAGGGGGAGGCCGGACTGGGCGGCGGCGGCCGCGGCGCGCAGGGGCAGGACGGGGTCGCGTTCGGGCCGGGCGCTCCGGGCGAGGACGACCTCGCCGTCCATCTCGACGACGCCCTCGGCGAGCGGGGTGCGTTCGACGGGCGGTTTTCCGCCGCCGGCCCGGCCGCCGAGGAGGGTGCGCAGCCGGGGGCGGGCGGAGCGGGCCTTGAGGACGCGGTTGACCTCGCGCCAGGTGACGTCGGTGGCGTACGAGAGGGTGCCGGCGGCTTCGTAGACCTGGCGGAGCAGGGTGTCGGCGTCGAGGAGGCCGAGGTGCTCGGCGACGGCGTCCTGGTCCTGGAGGGCGAGCCGGTCGGTGGCCCGGCCGGTGGCGAGGTGGAGGGCGTCGCGGGTGTCCAGGAGCCGGCGCCGGGCGTCGTCGAGGCCTTCGCGGGGTGCGTCGGCGAGCCAGGAGGCGGCGACGGCGCGCAGGACCTGGGCGTCGCGGAGGCCGCCCCTGGCCTCCTTGAGGTCGGGTTCGAGGAGGAAGCGCAGTTCGCCCATGCGTTCGGCCCGCTCGCGGCAGAGTTCGTGGAGTTCGGGGAGGCGTCGGGGTGCCTGGTTGCGCCAGTCGGCGAGGACGGTGGTGCGCAGGTCGGCGGCGAGGGCGTGGTCGCCGGCGATATGCCGGGCGTCGAGGAGTCCGAGCTGGACCTTGAGGTCGTCGCCGGCGGTCCTGCGGGCTTCGGCGGGGGTGCGGACGGAGTGGTCGAGGGCGAGGCCGAGGTCCCAGACGGGGTACCAGACGCGGTCGGCGAGGGTGGCGAGGGTGCCGGGGTCGGTGGAGCCGTCGTGGAGGAGGAGCAGGTCGAGGTCGCTGCGGGGGGAGAGCTCGCCGCGTCCGTAGCCGCCGACGGCGACGAGCGCCACCCCTCGGGGCGGGCGGGCGCCGTCGAAGAGGCCGGTCAGCCAGGTGTCGGTGAGCCGGGCGAGGGCGGTACGGCGCGGCGGCCCGGACCGCGCCTTCTCCTCGAGGAGGCGCAGTCGGGCCGCCGCGTAGCCGCTGGGTCCCGGCTCTTCCGCTCGCGTACTCACATCGACGGTCGTCACCCAGCAGCTCCCTGTCCGTTGTCTACAGTGCGTCCGGACCGCGTTCGCCGGTGCGGACGCGTACGGCGGTGTCGACGGGCACGCTCCACACCTTGCCGTCTCCGATCTTGCCGGTCCTGGCGGCCTTGACGACGACCTCGATGAGCTGTTCGGCGTCCTCGTCCTCGACGAGGACCTCGATGCGGATCTTGGGGACGAGGTCGACGGTGTACTCGGCGCCGCGGTAGACCTCGGTGTGCCCGCGCTGGCGGCCGTAGCCGCTGGCCTCGGTGACCGTCAGGCCCTGGACTCCGAAGGCCTGGAGGGCTTCCTTGATCTCGTCGAGCCGGTGCGGCTTGACGACTGCGGTGATGAGCTTCATGCGTCCACCTTCTTGGGCTGCGTGACGGCGGGGGCGGGGGCGGTGGAGCGCGAGGAGGCGCCGCCACCGGCTCCGCTGAAGTCGTACGCGGTCTCGGCGTGCTCGACCTGGTCGATGCCGGAGACCTCGTCGTCCTCGCTGACCCGCATGCCCATCGTCTTGTCGATGAGGAGCGCGAGGATCGCGGAGGCGATCAGAGAGTAGGCGAGGACGGCGACGACGCCGATGGCCTGCTTGCCGAGCTGTTCGAGGCCGCCGCCGTAGAAGAGGCCCTTGGCGTCGGACTGGACGCCGCCGGTGGCGAAGAGGCCGACGAGGAGGGAGCCGATGACGCCGCCGACGAGGTGGACGCCGATGACGTCGAGGGAGTCGTCGTAGCCGAACTTGTACTTCAGGCCGACGGCCAGGGCGCAGACGAGTCCGGCGATGGCGCCGACGGCGATCGCGCCGAGCGGGCTGACGGCGCCGCCGGCCGGGGTGATGGCGACGAGGCCGGCGACCGCGCCGGAGGCGGCGCCGAGGGTGGTGAAGGAGCCGTGGCGGATCTTCTCGTAGGCGAGCCAGGCGAGCATGGCGGCGGCGGTGGCGACCTGGGTGTTGACGAACATCACGGCGCCGACGCCGTCGTCGTTGCCGAGCCAGGAGCCGGCGTTGAAGCCGAACCAGCCGAACCAGAGCAGGCCGGCGCCGAGCATGACCAGCGGGAGGCTGTGCGGGCGCATCGGGTCCTTCTTGAAGCCGACGCGCTTGCCGATGACCAGGATGACGCCGAGGGCGGCGGCTCCGGCGTTGATGTGGACGGCGGTGCCGCCGGCGAAGTCGATGACGCCCATCTCGAAGAGCCAGCCGCCGGAGCCCCAGACCCAGTGGGCGACGGGGAAGTAGACGACGGTGACCCACAGGGCGATGAAGAGGGCCCAGGCGGTGAACTTCACGCGGTCGGCGAGGGCGCCGCTGATGAGGGCCGGGGTGAGGACGGCGAACATGAGCTGGAAGACGGCGAAGACGTACACCGGGATGGTGTAGCCGTCCCACAGCTCGGTGACGCCGATGCCGCTGAGGCCGACGTACTCGGAGGACCAGCCGATGAGCGATCCGGAGTCGGTGCCGAAGGCCATGCTGAAGCCGTAGAGCACCCAGAGGATCGTGACGATCCCGAGGCTGATGAAGCTCATCATCAGCATGTTGAGGGTGGACTTGACGCGGACCATGCCTCCGTAGAAGAAGGCGAGTGCCGGGGTCATCAGCATGACCAGGGCGGAGCAGATGAGCATGAACCCGGTGTTGGCGGCGGACAGCTCGGGGGCGTCTGCTGCCAGGGTCGTGATGGCTGGTGCCATCGGCGTCTCCTCGTCGTCGGTGCGGCCTGTGCGGGGGCGGGGCCGGAGAGCGGCTCGGCCTGAGGGGTGGCCGGTTATGCGCCATGAGGTTGGCGCAGCGCCGTTTCCGTCGATGCCGCACGATGTTTCGGCGCAGTGACGAAGGGGTGGGGCGTGTTACGCGACTGTGAACCGCCGGGTCACGGTCGTGTAACGCGCGGGGGCCGCCGGGCGGTGTGAGGCCGGCCGCGACAGCATCCGTGTGACCTTGCGGCGGGGGAGCCGAGTCGGGCGTTACGGGATGGCTGTCGCGGCCGGGGTCGGGGGGCCGGGGCGGCGGTCGGGGGCCGCGCCGGCGGGGGGTCAGACCGCCTCGGCGGTCTCGGGCAGCAGGGCGGTGAGCCGGTCGGTGAGCTGGACGACCTCGGCGACGTCCCCGAAGTCGCGGGCGGCGGTGTCGACGGTCTTGCGGAGCCTGGTGTTGACCCGCTCGGAGCGGACCTTGCGGGCGACCACGAGCGCCGTCTCGGCGAGGCGGGCGGACTGCTCGGGCTCGCGCTTGAGGAGGTGCACGGTGGCCATGCCGATGAGGTTGAGTGCGTACGACCGCTGGTGCTCGGGGTCCTTCTCGAAGAGCTGGACGGCGCGCTCCATGACGGGTTCGGCGAGGGAGGCGTAGGTCGGGGAGCGTCCGGCGACGTAGGCGAGGTCGCGGTAGGAGTGCGAGTTCTCGCCGTTGAGTTCGGCTTCGGAGAAGAAGCGGATCCAGTCGGGTTCGGGCTCGCCGTCCAGGCCGACGTCGGCGAAGGTGTCCTCGGCCATCCGCACGGCCCGCTTGCACTTGCTGGGCTGGCCCATGTTGGCGTAGGCGCGGGCCTCCATCGCATACAGCATGGCCTGGGTGCGCGGGGTGGCGCAGTCGCGGCTGCCGTACTGGGCGAGGTGGATGAGTTCGAGGGCGTCGTCGGGCCGGCCGAGGTGGATCATCTGGCGGCTCATCGAGGAGAGGATGTACGAGCCGAGCGGCTTGTCCCCGGCCTCCTTGGCGGCGTGCAGGGCGAGGACGAAGTACTTCTGGGCGGTGGGCTGCAGACCGACGTCGTAGCTCATCCAGCCGGCGAGTTCGGCGAGTTCCGCGGCGCACTTGAAGAGGCGCGGGGCGACGCCGGCGGGCTGGGGCTCCTGGAGCAGGTCGGTGACCTCGTGGAGCTGGCCGACGACCGCCTTGCGGCGCAGTCCGCCGCCGCACTGGGCGTCCCACTGGCGGAACATGGCGGTGGTGGATTCGAGGAGGTCCAGCTCGCCCGTGGAGAGCCGGTTCGGGCGGCGGGTGTCGAGGGCCGGCTCAGGGCGGTCGGTCTCGACGGCGGGGGTGGGGACGAGCCAGCGCTGCATGGGCTCGATGAGGGCGGGTCCGGCCGCGAGCGCGAGGGAGGTGCCGAGGAAGCCGCGGCGGGCGAGCATCAGGTCGCTGCGGGAGAACTCGCTGAGCAGGGCGACGGTCTGGGGGCCGGCCCAGGGCAGGTCGACGCCGGAGACGGACGGGGCCTGGTGGGCGGTGCGCAGTCCGAGGTCCTCGACGGCGACGACGGAGCCGAACCGCTCGGAGAACAGCTCGGAGAGGATCCGCGGGATGGGTTCGCGGGGCTGTTCGCCGTCGAGCCAGCGGCGTACCCGCGAGGTGTCGGTGCTGATGTGGTGCGCGCCCATCTGGCGGGCCCTGCGGTTCACCTGGCGTGCGAGCTCGCCCTTCGACCAGCCGCTGCGCACGAACCACGAACTCAGCTGTTCGTTGGGGCGCTTGCCGGCGGTCGTTCCGTCTTCGCCGTTGCCGCCCACGGGAACGCCCCCATCCTCATCCATGACTTGTTGCGCGAACCCTTACCAGAATGCCGTCGGTCGAGTCCTCCGTCCGGGACTTGCACCCCTTCGAACAGGAAACCGAGTTGCCTCCGGCATACCCGTGCGCGCAAGGAACTCTTGGGCTCGTGCACCGAAAGTAATCCTACGATCACCCGTCCGGCGAGGGCGATTCAAGAAACGCCACCATTCGCCACCCCTTCGAATGAACTCGCCTGCCGCCGAACACGATTCACTTGACATGCGACGAACCGGGGTCGGCGGAGCGAAGCGCGAGGAGGCGCGCGCGACGGTCCGCACCACCTCACCCACCACCGCGCGCCAGCCGGCCGCGACGGAGCGTGACGGAGGGGTTCCGGGTCGTAACCACCGGCGCGTCCGACCCGTTGGAGGGGGCATGGGCTTCACGATCGGCGGCATGCGTGAGATGCGGTCCGGCTCGCGCCGCCGCTTCCGCACCAGTGAATGCACGGCGGTGGCCGAGTACACCGGACTGTGGGGCTGGGACGTGCTCCCCGGCACCCGGGCCGTGTCCGGCCAGTGCTCCTGCGGCGACCGGTCGTGTACGGCCCCGGGGGCGCATCCGCTCCCGTTCGCCGAGGCGGTCCCGGCGGGCGCGGGCCTGGACGACGCGACCAAGGCGTGGTCGCGGTATCCGGGGGCGGCGCTGCTGCTCCCGGTGGGCCGCTCCTTCGACGTGATCGAGGTCGCCGAGACGGCGGGCCGCCGGGCGCTGGTCCGGCTGGAGCGCATGGGGCTGCCGCTGGGCCCGGTGTGCGCGACGCCGACGGGGCGGGCGCAGTTCTTCGTGGCGCCGGGCGCGGCCGCGGAGCTGCCGGGCCTGCTGTACCGAATGGGCTGGGACGACGCCGATCTGGACCTGCACGGCGTGGGTGCCGGCGCGTATCTCACCGCCCCGCCGTCGGATCTCGGCGGCCTGGGGCCGGTCCGCTGGCTGCGGCCGCCGACGCTGGACACGGCGGGGGCGCCGCCGCAGGCCCGGCTGCTGCTCGGGACCCTGGCGTACATCTGCCACCGCACCCACTTCTAGGGCGTGTTTCGGAAGTAGCGTCGTCCGCCCGCAGGGCGGGGCAGGGGGCGTCTGGTGCGTGCGATCGCAAGGCGGAGGATGGGGGCACCTCCCGCGCCGCCAGGCGCAGGGGGAGAGAGCGCAGCGGGCTGCGCCGACGACCGACAACGCAGCGTGGGGGCACCTCCCGTGCCCGAAGGGCTACGGGGGAGTGCGTGCCAGGCGTCCCCGGCCAGACGGGACTTTCGAAACACGCCCTAGGCCGCCGGTCCTGCTCGCGCGCCGAGCGGGGCCGCACGGCAGACGGCTCGGGCCGGGCCCCCTGAGGAGGTCCGGCCCGAGCCGTCGGGGCGCGGTGCGAGGGGAGAGTCAGGCGCCGTCGCCGATCAGGGCGTCGACGAACGCGCCGGGCTCGAAGGGCGCCAGGTCGTCCGGGCCCTCGCCCAGGCCGACCAGCTTGACGGGGACGCCCAGCTCGCGCTGGACGGCGACGACGATGCCGCCCTTGGCCGTGCCGTCGAGCTTGGTGAGGACGATGCCGGTGATGTCGACGACCTCGGCGAAGACCCGGGCCTGGATGAGCCCGTTCTGACCGGTCGTGGCGTCCAGGACGAGCAGCACCTCGTCGAGCGGGCCGTGCTTCTCGACCACGCGCTTGACCTTGCCGAGCTCGTCCATGAGACCGGTCTTGGTGTGCAGCCGGCCGGCGGTGTCGATGAGGACGACGTCGGCGCCCTCCGCGATGCCCTCCTTGACGGCGTCGAAGGCGATCGACGCCGGGTCGCCGCCCTCGGGTCCGCGGACGGTGCGGGCGCCGACGCGCTCGCCCCAGGTCTGGAGCTGGTCGGCGGCGGCGGCGCGGAAGGTGTCGGCGGCGCCGAGGACGACCGTGCGGCCGTCGGCGACCAGGACCCGGGCGAGCTTGCCGGTGGTGGTGGTCTTGCCGGTGCCGTTGACGCCGACGACCATGACGACGCCGGGGGTGCCGGGGGCGCTCTCGGTCTTCACCGAGCGGTCGAAGTCGCCGAGCAGGGTGACGAGCTCCTCGCGGAGCAGGGTGCGCAGGTCGTCCGGGGTGCGGGTGCCGAGCACCCGCACGCGCTCGCGGAGCCGGTCGACCAGCTCCTGGGTGGGGGCGACGCCGACGTCGGCGGTGAGGAGGGTCTCCTCGATCTCCTCCCAGGTCTCCTCGTCGAGGTGCTCGCGGGACAGCAGCGTGAGCAGCCCCTTCCCGAGGGAGTTCTGCGAGCGGGCGAGCTTGGCCCGCAGGCGTACGAGACGGCCCGCGGTCGGCTCGGGCACCTCGATCACGGGGGCGGGGGGCGCCTCCGCGACGACCGGGTCCTCGAGGGCGGCCGGGGTCTCGACGGCCTCCTCGGCGGTCGGGAGGCCGACCTCCTCGATCGTGCGGCGTGGTTCGTCCCGCGGTGTCTCCGCCTCGTCACCGACATGCGGTTCGGCAGGCGGAGCGGTGATGGTCGGTGGGGTGGTCGGAGCCTCGGCCGGCGGCAGCTGCTTCTTCTTGCGGCCGCTGATCACGAGCCCGCTGGTCACGACGACCGCGACGACGAGAGCGATGACTACAGCAAGGATGAGTTCCATAACCCGTCCAGTATCGGCCACGACCCGGCGGTTGGGAGAGCACGTAGGGTGGGTGCGTCCCCCCACATCTGTACGGAGTACCCCCATGCCCCACGCCTCCGAAGCCGAAGGCGCGACGAGCGACGGCACCCTGGAGACCCGCGGTCTCGAGCCCGTCCCCGACAGCGAGCGCACGGGCCGTGCGCGCGAGCTCTTCCCGACCTGGGTCGCCGCCAACATCAGTGTGCTTCTTCTCACGATGGGCGCCGGCCTGATCGTCTTCAACGGCCTGAACTTCTGGCAGGTCCTGGTCGTCGCGATCGCGGCTCCGGTGCTGTCGTACGGCATCGTCGGTCTGATCTCGATCGCGGGGAAGCGCGGCGGTTCGCCGGGCATGGCGCTGTCGCGGGCCGTGTTCGGGCAGCGGGGCAATCTCTTCCCCGGTTCGCTGATCTGGGTGGCCCGCTGGGGCTGGGAGACCATCAACGCGGTGACCGGCGCCTATGCGGTGCTGACGGTGCTCGATCTGCTCTTCGGGGTGGAGTCGAGCACGCCGCTGATCGTGGTGACGCTGCTCCTCTTCGTCGCCTGCACGTTCCTGGTCTCGGGTCTGGGCATCAACGCGCTGCGGGTGTGCAGCACGTGGTCGACGTACCTCTTCGGCGCGTTCTCCGTGCTCGTGCTGGTCTATCTGGTCGCCGACACCGACTGGTCGGCGGTCTTCGACAAGCCGGCCGGTTCGACGGCGATGATGATCGCGGGCATCGGCACCATCGCGGCGGGCGGCATCAGCTGGGTGCCGTCGGGGCCGGACTTCACGCGGTATCTGCCGCGTACGGCGTCGTCCCGGGCGATGGTCGGTTCGACGGTCGGCGGTGCCGGGATCGTCGTGCTGCCGATGGTCCTGATGGGCGCGGTGATGGCGGTGGGGACGCCGAGTCTGGCTTCGGCGCAGGACCCGGTGTCGTTCATCGGCGAGCTGCTGCCGGCCTGGATCTCCGTGCCGTACCTGGTGATCGCGCTGATCGGGATGCTGCTGATCAACTCCATGTCGATGTACTCGGCCGGGTTCACCGCGCAGACGCTCGGCATCAAGGTGTCGCGTGCGGCGGCGGTCAGCGTGAACGCCGTGATCAGCCTGGTCTTCGGTTTCCTGCTGATGGTGGTGGCGACGAGCTTCATCGGCTCGTTCATCTCGTTCCTCACGCTGCTCGCGGTGGCGTTCTCCGCCTGGATCGGCGTCTTCGGCGTCGACATGCTGCGGCGGCGGTCGTACGACGGGGTGGCGCTGATGGACACCACGCGGACCAGTGCGTACTGGTACCGGGGCGGTTTCGCCTGGCAGGCGATGACGGCGTGGGCCGTGGCGCTGATCGCCGGCCTGCTGTTCACGAAGGTCGACTGGTTCTCCGGTCCGCTGGCGTCCACCTGGATCGGTGAGAACGGGCTGGGCTGGGCGGCGACGATCGTGGTGGCGGGTGTGCTGTACGCCGTGCTGCCGCGGACGCCCGCGCGGGAGGCCGTCGGGTCGGCCGGGGCCCGCGGGGCCGTTCCGGAGAGCGCCTCCGAGACTGTTTCCATCTGACGTCACGTCAGATACCGTCCCCCTTCGCACCGGCTTCCCGAGCCCGCGGAGGGGGACTCGCCATGCCCTTCACAGTCGTACGGTTCAACCTCGTCGATCCGGACGCGACCCCCGAGTCCCTCTCGGAGCGCTACCGCGCGGCACTGGCCATGGCGGCCTACGCCGACGAGCGGGGGGTCGACACCGTCCAGACCGAGGAACACCACGGTGTCGCGGACAACTGGCTCCCCTCCCCCTTCGCCTTCGCCGGCGCCGTGTTCGGGGCGACGCGGCGGATCGCGGTCACCGTGTCCGCCGCCATCGGCCCGCTGCACGACCCGCTGCGGCTGGCCGAGGAGATCGCGGTCCTCGATCTGCTGAGCGGGGGCCGGCTGGTGACGGTGGCGGGCATCGGCTACCGCCCGGAGGAGTACGAGGAGCGCGGGGTCGACTGGGGCCGGCGCGGGAAGCTCCAGGACCTGCTCCTGGAGACCCTGCTGCGGGCGTGGACCGGGGAGCCGTTCACCTACGAGGGCCGTACGGTACGGATCACTCCGCGGCCCTTCACCCAGCCGCATCCGCTGCTGCTGGTGGGCGGGTCCTCGAAGGCGGCGGCGCGGCGGGCGGCCCGGCTGGGCCTGCCGTTCTTCCCGAGCGCGCACCTGCCGGAGCTGGAGGAGCACTACCGGCGGCTGTGCGCGGAGTACGGCACGGAGGGCTGGACGATGATGCCGGCGCGGGAGACCCCGCTGCTGCACCTGTCGGAGGATCCGGACCGGTGCTGGGCGCTCTACGGCAAGCACTTCCTGCACGAGGCGCGGACCTACGCCTCCTGGCAGTCGAAGGACATCCGGTCGGCGGTGCGGTCGGCGGCCTCGACGGTCGAGGAGCTGCGGGCGGAGGGGGTGTACCGGATCGTGACGCCGGACGAGTGCGTGGCGCTGGGTCTGGAGAGCGTGGTCCTGCATCCGCTGTGCGGCGGGATGCCGGTCGAGGAGGCGTGGCGCGGGCTGCGGCTGTTCGGGGACGACGTACTGCCCCGGCTCAGGGCATAGGGCCCTGAGCCGGGGCAGTATCCGTGTTCGAGGAGCGGGGCAGCGGGGTTTAGCCCATCTCCTCCAACGCCTTGCCCTTCGTCTCCTTGACGTACCGCAGTACGAAGGGGATGGAGAGCACGGCGAAGACCGTGTAGATGATGTAGGTGCCGGAGAGGTTCCAGTCCGCGAGGGACGGGAAGCTCGCGGTGATGGCCCAGTTGGCGATCCACTGCGCGGAGGCGGCGACGCCGAGGGCCGCGGCGCGGATCCGGTTGGGGAACATCTCGCCGAGGAAGACCCAGACCACCACGCCCCACGAGAGGGCGAAGAAGAGCACGAAGACGTGGGCGGCGACGAGGGCCACGACGCCCTGGGTCTCGGGGAGTTTGCCGTCGACGAGGTCGGCGGAGAAGGCCCAGGCCTCGACGGCGAGGGCGATCGCCATGCCGACGGAGCCGACGAGGGCGAGCGGCTTGCGGCCCACCCGGTCGACCAGGACCATCGCGATCACGGTGCCGATGATGTTGATGATCGACGTGGTGAACGAGTAGAAGAACGAGCTGGAGGGGTCGATGCCGACCGACTGCCAGAGCGTCGAGGAGTAGTAGAAGGCGACGTTGATGCCGACGAGCTGCTGGAAGACGGAGAGTCCGATGCCGACCCAGACGATCGGGAGCAGCTTGAAGCGGCTGCCGTTCACGAACAGGTCCCTGATCGTGGACTTGTGCTCGCGGCGCATGGCCTGCTCGATCTCGCTGACGCGGTGGTCGAGGTCGACGCCCTTGCCCTCGACCTCGGAGAGGACTTCCTTGGCCTTGCCGATCTTGCCGACGGAGATGAGGAAGCGGGGGGACTCCGGGATGGCGAAGGAGAGCAGGCCGTAGAGGAGTGCGGGGACCACCATCACGCCGAGCATCCACTGCCAGGCTTCCAGGCCGCCGATCTCGCCCCGCTGGTCGCCGTCGGCGAGCTGCAGGATGCCGTAGTTGACCAGCTGGGAGATGGCGATGCCGATGACGATCGCGGCCTGCTGGAAGGAGCCGAGGCGGCCGCGGTAGGCGGCGGGGGCGACTTCGGCGATGTAGGCGGGGCCGATCACGGAGGCCATGCCGATGGCGAAGCCGCCGACGATCCGCCAGAAGGCGAGGTCCCAGAGGGCGAACGGCAGCGCCGACCCGACGGCGCTGATGGTGAACAGCACGGCGGCGATCTGCATGCACCGGATGCGGCCGATCTTGTCGGCCATCCGTCCGGCGGTCGCGGCGCCGATGGCGCAGCCGATCAGGGCGATCGCGATGACCTGGGCGAGCGTGCCGGATCCGATGTCGTAGCGGTCCCGGATCGCCTCGACGGCGCCGTTGATGACGGAGCTGTCGTAGCCGAAGAGGAAGCCGCCCATCGCGGCGGACGCCGTGATGAAGATGACGTGGCCGAGGTGGTCCGGGTGGGCGGCTCGGCCTTCGGAGGGCGGGGGCGCTTGCGCGGTGCTGGTCACATGGACTCCTGGAGGCTCCGGCTTCGCCGGGGCGTGGGGGGCGAGCCCTTCCAGTGGCGCACAACTTCACGCCGCCCACCACTTGAAGGTAAAAGTAACGCTGCAGAGACTATGCCTTCAAGTTTCGAAGTCAAGGCTTGCCCTCTTGTGAATTGAGGCCGTGATTGATCCCCACTGTGTACAAGTCTTGAATGAGGTGGTCTATCGCAGCCGCTGGCTGATGACCTTCGATACCCCGTCGCCCTGCATGGAAACGCCGTACAGCGCGTCCGCGACCTCCATCGTCCGCTTCTGATGGGTGATCACGATCAGCTGCGAGGACTCCTGCAGCTCCCGCATGATCCGGATCAGCCGCTGGAGGTTGGTGTCGTCCAGCGCCGCCTCGACCTCGTCCATGACGTAGAAGGGGCTGGGGCGCGCCTTGAAGATGGAGACGAGCATCGCCACGGCGGTCAGCGAACGCTCCCCGCCGGAGAGCAGCGAGAGCCGCTTGACCTTCTTGCCCGGCGGGCGGGCCTCCACGTCGACGCCGGTGGTCAGCATGTTGTCGGGGTCGGTGAGGACGAGCCGTCCCTCGCCGCCGGGGAAGAGCCGCGAGAAGACGCCCTCGAACTCGCGGGCGGTGTCCCGGAACGCCTCGGTGAAGACCTGTTCGACGCGGACGTCGACCTCCTTCACCACCTGGAGGAGGTCGGCCCGGGTCTTCTTCAGGTCTTCGAGCTGCTCGGAGAGGAAGTTGTGGCGTTCCTCCAGCGCCGCGAACTCCTCCAGAGCGAGCGGATTCACCTTTCCGAGTTGCTGGTACGCCCGTTCGGCGGCCTTGAGCCGCTTCTCCTGCTCCGCGCGTTCGAAGGGCCGCGGCCGGTTGCGCGGATGGTCCGGGTCCTCGGGCAGCGTCTCGCCCTCCGCCGGCGGCGACGGCGGTACGAGCTGGTCGGGGCCGTACTCCGCGACCAGGCCGGCCGGCTCGACGCCCAGCTCCTCCAGGGCCTTGGTCTCCAGCTGCTCGATCCGCATCCGCTTCTCCGCGCCGAGCACCTCACCGCGGTGTACGGAGTCGGTGAGCTTGTCGAGCTCGGCCTTCAGCTCACGGCCACGGGCGCGGGCGGCGGCCAGGCCCTCCTCGCGGGCGCCCTTCGCGGACTCGGCCAGGACGCGCTCCTGTTCGGCGCGGACCAGGGAGACCTCGATGTGGGCGAGGAGCTGCCGGGCTCCCGCGGCGACGGCGCGGGCGACCTCCGCCTCGTGACGCAGCCGGGCACGGCGGCGTTCCGCACGCGCGCGTGCCTCACGTTCGGCGCGGGCGCCCCGGTCGAGGGAGTCGGCCCGCCCGGCGAGGCCCTTGACCCGCTCCTCGTGGGTACGGAGCTGCAACCGGGCCTCCATCTCCGTCTGGCGGGCGTTGGCTCCGTCGGCGGCGAGCCGGTCGCGCACGGAGGTGTCGGGCTCCTCCTCGGCCGGGGTCTCCTCGGCCACGAGCAGGCGCTCGGCCAGCTCCTCGGCCTCCTCCAGCGCCTTCTCCAGGGCCTCCTGGGCGCGGGCGGCGGCCGCGGCGGTCCGCTCGGCCTCCCCCGCCGCGCCACGGGCCTGTCCCGAGAGACGGCCCAGGCGCTGGGCGACCGCGGACTTCTCGCGGTCGGCGGCGCGGCGGCGCTCGGCCAGCTCCTCGACGAGCGCGGCGGCGGTCCGGCGGCGCTCGCCGGCCTCGTGCTGGGCGCCGGCCAGCTCCTCGCAGCGCACGGCCAGCTCCCCGAGCTCGGCCGCGGCCTCGTCGACGGACGCCTGCACTTCGAGCAGGCTCGGCGCCCCCGCGGAGCCGCCCTGCGCGAAGTGCGCCCCGAGCAGGTCGCCCTCGGCGGTGACGGCGGTGAGCCCCGGGTGCGCGCGGACCAGCTCCTCGGCCTCCTCCAGGGTTCCGACGACGACGATCCCGTCGAGCAGGCGCCGTACCGCGCCCATCAGCTCCTCGGGGCCGCGCACGAAGGAGGCTGCCCGGGCGACCTCCGGGGGCACCGGGGTCTCGGCCGGGGCCTGCGCCCCGGTGAGCAGCAGCGCCGCCCGGCCCCCGTCCTGCTTGCGCAGCAGGCGCAGCGCCTCGACCGCGGTGGAGGGGCCCGAGACGGCGACCGCGTCCGCCGCGGCGCCGAGGGCGGCGGCGAGCGGGACCTCGTGTCCGGGGGTGACGGTGAGGAGTTCGGCGGCGGGGCCGAGGAGGCCGGTGAGGTCGTCGCGGGCGGCCAGCAGCGCCCCCGTCCCGTCCTTGCGGCGCAGGCCCAGGGCCAGGGTTTCGTGGCGGGCCCGGGTCGCCGCCCGGGAGCGGTCGGCCGCGGCGGCGGCGTCCCGGGCGGCGGAGAGCGCCGCCTCCGCCTCGGCGAGGTCCCGGCGGGCGGTCTCGTACCGCTCCCCCAGCGCGCTGTCGTCCGCGTCGAGCCCGTCGACCTCGGCCTTGAGCTGCTCGTACTCCTCCTGGGCGAGGACGGCCCGCTCCCCTGCCTCGTCGCGGGCGGCGGCCAGCCGGTCGATCTCGGCCTGCGCGGACGCGGCGCGCGAACGGGCCGCGTTGACCTGACCGTGCAGCCGGGCGAGCCCCTCGCGCCGGTCGGCGATGGCGCGGGCCACGTCCCTGAGGCGGCGCTCCTCGACCGCCAGTTCGCGCTCCAGTTCGGCGCGATGGGCGACCGTGTCCTCCAGGGCCCGCTCGGCGGCCTCCAGAGCCGCCTCCAGCTCTGCCTCCTGCTCCCGGATCCGGGCGGCCTCGCGCTCCATGTCCTCGGGGTCGCGCCCCCGGCGCTCCTCCGGCGGCTGGGCGGTGGCGCTCTTCACGCGCGCGTCGGCGAGCGAGACGGTGCCGCGCACCCGCTCGGCGAGCTGGGAGAGTTCGTACCAGGTCTGCTGGGCGCGCTGGAGGCGTGGGGCGAGCCGCCGGACCTCGTCCTCGAGGCCGGCCTCCCGGGCGAGCGCGGCCCGCAGCTCCGTCTCGGCGCTCTCCTTCCGGGCGAGCAGCGCGGCCTCGTCGGCGACCTCGGCGCTCAGCGCCTCCCGGAGCCGTACGAGGTCGTCCGAGAGGAGCCGGAGCCGGGCGTCGCGCAGGTCGGCCTGGATGACGGCGGCGCGGCGGGCGACCGCGGCCTGCCGGCCGAGGGGCTTGAGCTGGCGGCGCAGTTCGTCGGTGAGGTCCTGCACGCGCGCGAGGTTGGCCTGCATCGCGTCCAGCTTCCGCAGCGCCTTCTCCTTGCGCTTGCGGTGCTTGAGTACACCGGCCGCCTCCTCGATGAAGGCCCTGCGGCCCATCGGGTCGGCGTGCAGGACGGAGTCCAGCTGTCCCTGGCCGACGATGACGTGCATCTCGCGGCCGATGCCGGAGTCGGAGAGCAGGTCCTGGATGTCGAGCAGCCGGCAGGTGTCGCCGTTGATCTGGTACTCGCTGCTGCCGCCCCGGAACATGATCCGGGTGATCGTGACCTCGGCGTAGTCGATGGGCAGGGCGCCGTCGGCGTTGTCGATGGTGAGCGAGACCTCGGCGCGGCCGAGCGGGGGCCGCCCGGTCGTGCCGGCGAAGATGACGTCCTCCATCTTGCCGCCGCGCAGCGACTTGGCGCCCTGCTCGCCCATGACCCAGGAGAGCGCGTCCACGACATTGGACTTGCCGGATCCGTTGGGGCCCACGACGCAGGTGATCCCCGGTTCGAACCGCAGCGTGGTGGCGGACGCGAACGACTTGAAACCGCGAAGGGTCAGGGCCTTGAGATGCACGCCCCGGGACTCTACCGGTGCACACGCGTTTCACCGGTGAAGGCGAAGGGCAGATCCCCCCTCAGGGAGAGGGCCCTGGGGGAGGCAAGAAAGAAGGGACGCCGAAGCGTCCCTTGCATATCTGGCTGTGCCAGCGAGAGTGTCTCTCACCTCACCCTTGCGGGTTGTCGCGTCAGGTGAGCGCAGGCTCCGCCTGGGGTACGTCGAGGTCGATGCCGTGAAGCAGCGAGTCTCCGTGATGTGCGGCGGCCGCGTTGAGCGCGTCGTTCTCGGACTGAATCCGTACAAGCTCGGACTCGAGGTCCTGGACGCGCTGCTGCAGCCGTCGCATCTCGGCGAGGAGTCGCGGGTCGGAGCCGCCGACGTAACCGAGAAGCGCCTTTGCCATGATGGATGGTCCTCCACACTGAGTGACCGACCGATTGCGGTGTGGGTCGTGAGGGATTTCGCACCCGCGGTGCTCGGCGGTACTGCTTGTCGTGCCCGTTCTCACTGCCGAACAGCTCAGGTGCGCGGGGCTTCCAGAATCTCACCAAAAAGTTTGACGGTCAACACGATCACGCCCCTCATCAAGGGGCAACCGGCGGGCAGCGGCCGCGGACCATGCGGCGGCGCCTCTCGACCCGGTGCCTCGGGGGCTGTCGAGATCATCCTTCCTCGGCCGGCCGGACAAGGCAAGAGCTTCTCGGCAACGACCAGGTCATTTCCCCTTCACGGGCCGTTCCTCGAACGTCCGCCCGGTGGGCGCACGGGCCGCCGGGCGGAGGGTCGCCGAAGGGCTCCGGGCTGGCTCAGCGGATGGCGAAGCCGTCGTAGCCGCCGCGCGGCGTGTCCCAGATCTCAGTGACTCCGTCCACGCGCCCGGGTGTGTCGGCCGAGCGGAGCCAGTCGAGCAGGCGGTGGCAATTCTCACTCGCCCCTTCCGCCACGACCTGCACACGGCCGTCGTCGAGATTGAGGGCGAAGCCGACCAGGCCTCCGATCTCCAGAGCGTTTGCCCTGGTGAACCAGCGGAAGCCCACTCCCTGTACTCGGCCGCGCACCCAGGCGGTGAGCCGTACGTCTTCGTTCATGACTGAACGCTAACGAACCAATCGCCGCAGGAGCCCACCGCCCCCACGCCGCATGGCGTACAGTCCCGACGGAATGAGGCTCACCCATACGAGTGCGGCCCGTTCGAATGATCCACAGAAGCAAAGATCAGCAAAGAGCACAGCACAGGTCGTCAGGAAGGCAGAGCAGATGGGACGCCATCGTCGCTCCGGCGCCGCGCCCGCCGCAGAAGAGTACGCGGCCGGCGCGGACCGTCGGCACCAGGGTGCGCGCCGCAAGAAGCGGGGCGGGCCCGTCCGTACCGGGCTGCTCGGCGTCTCGGCCGCGGTGGCGGTCGGCGCGGTCGCCGTCGCCTCCGGCCTGCTTCCGGGCGGGGAGACCCACACCGTCGGCAGCGTCGGCTCGGGCGAGACCCGGTCGCAGCCGCAATCCCCGCAGGTTCCGCGGCTGACGACGCAGGGCGGCGCCTCGGCGACCCCGTCCGACCGCGCCTCCACCCCGGAGACGGCGCGGCCGGGCACCGGCACCCCCTCGAAGACGGCCACGCCGTCCGCGAAGCCGACGCCCACCCCCTCCAGGACGACCGCCGCCCCGAAGCCGAAGAAGCCGTCCGCCCCTCCGTCGAGGACCGCGAAGCCGTCGAAGACGGTGGAGGCACCGCCCCGGACCAAGCGGCCCGCGGCGCCGAAGCCTGCCCCGACGACCGCGAAGCCGGCCCCGCCGACGAAGGCCCCGGCACCGGTCGACCGCGAGGCGGCCGCCGAGGCGGAGGTCGTCCGGCTGGTCAACGAGGAGCGGGCGAAGGTGGGCTGCAGCCCGGTGCGCTCGGACGCCGAGCTGGCGAAGCTGGCCGGCGCGTTCAGCGCGGACATGGCCGAGCGCGGCTTCTTCGACCACACCGACCCGGACGGCGCCACCCCCTGGGCACGCGCCGAGAAGGCGGGCATATCCGGCTTGGGCGGCGAGAACATCGCCCGCGGCCAGGCGGACGCGGCGGCCGTGATGGCGTCCTGGATGGCCAGCGACGGCCACCGCGCCAACATCCTGAACTGCGACTACACGACGGTGGGCGTCGGTGCCCACTTCGCGTCCGGCGGCCCGTGGTGGACCCAGGACTTCGGCTTCTGAGCCACGCCTGACCGGTAGGCGAAAGGGCCCCGTCACCCTGCGGTGACGGGGCCCTTTCGCCTACCGGCGGTCAGGCGGCGGCGCGGCCCGCGGTGAGGGTGCGGGCGACGCTGGCGACGCGGCGGCCGAGGTGCTCGGCGGTGGCGAGATCGGCCTTGTGGACGCCCTCGGGGCCCAGGTCGTTCGGGGTCTGGGCGCCGGCGCCGGAGAAGAAGCCGAGGCGGTTGAGGTCGTTCTCGGAGGCGTCGCTGGTGTTCCAGCCCGGCTTCAGGCCGAGGTTGACCCAGGTCATGCCGTGCTGGGCGGCGAGGGTCTGGAAGAACTGCAGGGTGTGCAGCTTGTCGCCGCTCTTGGAGGCGGAGTTGGTGAATCCGGCGGCCAGCTTGTCCATCCAGGCGTCGCTGAACCAGCGCTTCGACGTGGCCTCGGCGAAGGTGTGGAACGCGCCGGAGGCGGTGCCCATGTAGGTCGGCGAGCCGAAGACGATCGCGTCGGAGGCGTCCAGCAGCTCCCAGTCGGCCTCGGTGATCTCGTCCACCTTGATCAGGTGCACGGTGGCACCGGCGTCGGCGGCGCCGTCACGGACGGCCTCGGCGACGACGGCGGTGTGGCCGAAGCCGGAGTGGTAGGCGATGGAGACGACGGGCGCGGTCATGGAGGACTCCTCATCAGCGGGGGGCGATGACCAGAAGTAGAGCACTAACTTCTGGTTAGTGCAAGCCACCAGTTAGCGCACTCTGATACACAGCGCTGCGCGCGGGTATGGTAGAGGGCATGACTGACGAGCTGGTGTTCGACGTGTTCGCCCGGGCCTGCACCTCGCGCGAGACGCTCGAGCATGTGACGGGCCGGTGGGGCAGCCTCACCCTGGGCGCGCTGTACGAAGGCTCGTACCGCTTCAACGAGCTGCGGCGCCGGGTCGACGGGGTGAGCGAGAAGATGCTGTCGCAGACGCTGCACGCCCTGGAGCGGGACGGTCTGGTCCACCGCGAGGCACGGCCGACCAACCCGCCGCGGGTGGACTACCGCCTGACGCCGCTCGGCCGGGAGATCGCCGAGCATCTGCACGGCCTGATCGACTTGGTCGAGGGGCGGATGCCGCAGGTGCTCACGGCCCGCGCGGAGTACGACGCGGCGCGCGAGACCGCCGCGCCGTGACCGCCCCGCACCGTCCTCAGAGGACGGTGCGGGGCGGTCGCTGGCAGCGCGGACAGAAGTAGCTGGACCTGTTCATCCAGGGCCGGCGCCGCATCGGCGTACCGCAGCGGCGGCACGGCTCGTCCTCGCGCCCGTACGCGTCAAGCGAGCGGTCGAAGTAGCCGGATTCGCCGTTGACGTTGACGTAGAGGCTGTCGAAGCTGGTCCCGCCGGCGGCGAGCGCGGAGTTCATGACGTCCCGCACGTGGCCGAGCAGTTCGGCCGAGCGGGGGCGGGTCAGGGTCGCGGTGGGGCGTTCGTAGTGCAGTCGGGCGCGCCAGAGCGCCTCGTCGGCGTAGATGTTGCCGACGCCGCTGATCAGCGACTGGTCGAGCAGCGCGCGCTTGATGGTCGTACGGCGCAGGCGGAGCGCGGCCTGGAAGGCGGCGTCGTCGAACGCCGGGTCCAGCGGGTCGCGCGCGATGTGCGCGATGACGTCGGGCAGGCCGTCCGGAGTGTTGTCGTGGAGCGAGAGACCGCCGAAGGTGCGCTGGTCGACGAAGCGCAGCTCCGTGCCGAGGGCGTCGTCGAACCGGACGCGGATCCGCAGGTGCTTCTCGGCGGGAGCGCTCTCCGGCTGCACGAGGAGCTGGCCGCTCATGCCGAGGTGTCCGAGGACGGAGACGTCCTCGTCGGCGAGCGGGATCCAGAGGTACTTGCCGCGCCGGCGGGCGGTCCCGAACCGGCGGCCCCTCAGCCGCGCCGCGAAATCGTCCCCGCCGGCCGGGTGCCGGCGCACGGCCCGCGGGTGGAGCACCTCGACCTCGCCCACGGTCCGCCCGTCGATCCAGCGCTCGAGCCCGCGCCGTACGACCTCGACCTCGGGCAGCTCGGGCACGTGACTCCTCCGGAGGGGGTACGGGAACGACGCCCGTCAGCCTACCGCCCGGGGTTCGCCCCCCCGCTCCGAGGAGTCCCGGCCCGAGCCGGTGGGAGAAGGGGCCTCACGCGAACGACCCCGCCCGGAACCTCGTGGAGGTTCCGGGCGGGGTCGTCAGGAAGGGTGTGGCCTCAGGCGGATGCCTGATCCGCGGGGGAGGAGACGTCGGCGATCTCCTCCGTTCCCGCCTCGGCCGCGGCCTTCGCCGCGGCCACCCGCTCGTCCGCGGCCGCGCGGATCGCACGCCACGCGGATTCCGCGGCCTGCTGCTCCGCTTCCTTCTTGCTGCGGCCGGTGCCGGTGCCGTACGAGACACCACCGACGCGGGCGGCAGCAGTGAAGATCTTCTCGTGGTCCGGGCCCGTCTCGGAGACGAGGTACTCCGGGACCCCCAGGCCCTCGGCCGCGGTGAGTTCCTGGAGGCTGGTCTTCCAGTCCAGTCCTGCACCGAGGTTCGAGGACTTCTCGATCAGCGGGTCGAAGAGCCGGTGCACCAGCTCGGACGCCGCATCGAGGCCCTGGTCGAGATAGACCGCGCCGATCACCGCTTCAAGGGTGTCGGCAAGGATGGACGCCTTGTCCCGGCCGCCCGTGCCCTCTTCGCCCCGGCCGAGCCGGATGAAGGAGCCGAGTTCGAGGCCGCGGCCCACCTCCGCCAGCGCACGCGAGTTGACCACCGCGGCCCGCAACTTGGCCAGCTGGCCTTCGGGCAGGTCGGGGTGGGTGCGGTACAGCGTGTCCGTGACCACCAGGCCGAGCACGGAGTCCCCGAGGAACTCCAGCCGCTCGTTGGTGGGCAGACCGCCGTTCTCGTACGCGTACGAGCGGTGGGTCAGCGCACGCACCAGAAGGGCGGACTCGAGCTGATACCCGAGCCGCCCTTCCAGAAGCGTGTGGGACGAGGCATTGTCCGTCTTGTTGTCCGACGTGTGGGACTCAGACATTGCGCCTCTCACCAGCCACTCAGACCGAGAGGACCTGGCGCTTGTTGTAGGTGCCGCAGCTCGGGCACGCGATGTGCTGCTGCTTCGGCTCCTGGCAACGCTCACACGAAACCAGGGTGGGGACCGCAGCCTTCCACTGCGACCGGCGGTGGCGCGTGTTGCTGCGCGACATCTTCCGCTTCGGAACAGCCACGGCTACTTCTCCTGCTTCTCGGCGGCGCGTGCAGACCCAGGCCCGTCGCCGCTCATGTTGTCCTTCTCATCGGTTCCCAGCGAACCGGCGAGTCCCTGCAGTGCCGCCCAACGGATGTCGACGGCGTCATGGTGGTGGTCCGGATTGTCGTTCAGGTTGGTCCCACATTCGGAACACAGACCCGCACAGTCCTCCCGGCACACCGGCTGCATCGGCAGTGCGAGCACCACCGCATCACGCAGCACGGGTTCGAGGTCGAACATGCCGTCCTCGAGGGGAATCATGTCCTCGTCGTCCTCGGCTTCGTCGTCCGCGGCCGCCTTGGAGCGGCCCCGGTCGTCGGAGTCGGGGTACGAGAACATCTCCTGGAAGTCCACGTCGAGCTCGAGCTCGACGGGCTCCAGACACCTTACGCACTCCCCTGCGGCCGATGCACGGGCGGTGCCTGTGACGAGCACCCCTTCCATGACCGACTCGAGACGGAGCTCGATCTCCACAGGCGCGCCTTCCGGCACACCGACGACCCCTTCGACCCCGAGGTCGGCCGGGGCCGACACCGAGCGGGAGAGCCGCTGGAGGGCACCAGGACGCCGCCCCAGCTCGTGTGTGTCGAACACGAGGGGATTGCGGTGGTCGAGGCGCGTGCTCAGGGTTCTTCCTGCTTTCGGATCGTGAGGCGGCTGCCGTGCTCGCATCGGGACACGATGGGTGCGCGTCGAGAGGCGAAGCGGGCAGCATGGATCGCGGGCATACGCGCGACCGAAGAGCCAGGATACTGGACGCTTCGCTCAGGACCCAATCCGGGCCGGGGCCGCCACCGGGCTCACTGCCCCTGCTCGTACCGGCGCAGCTGCTCCAGGTCGATCATGCCGGTGTCGAAGAAGCTGGTCTCGTCGAGCGCCGCCGCCTGCTGCTGCTGCGGGACCTGGTGCTGCTGGACCTGGTGCTGCTGCTCGTAGGCGTAGGGCTGCTGGTAGGCGTACGGGTCCTGGCCCTGGTTCTGGTACGCGTACGGGTCCTGGGTCTGGTAGGCGTACGCGTCCTGCTGCGGGAGCTGGGACTGCTCGCCGTAGCCCTGGGTGTGGGAGGCGGCGGTGCCGTACGGGTCGGGGTGCTGGGCCGGGACCTGCGGGGCCTGCTCCGGGGCCTGCCGGCCCACCGGCGCGGGGTCCGCCAGCTCGGCGAGTCCGGCCAGATAGTCGGCGTCACTGGTGTGCACCGCTCCCCCGGCCGCGTCCTGGGCCGCCATGTGGGCGCCGAGGTCGTCGGTGGCGATCCGGCCGTGGAGCTTCTGCCGGCCGCGGCCGACCGCCTCCAGGGTCTTGGAGAGCACCGCCTCGAAGGCGCCGAGCTTGGCGTCGACGTACTCGTCGGCCCGGTGGATCAGGGTCTGCGGGTCCGAGCTGTACTCGGGAGCGTCCTCGTCGGCGTACCCCTGCGCGTCGAGACCGGGGCCGCGGCCGAGCAGCTTCTCGCGGCCGCGGTCGACGGAGCCGATGGTCTTGTTGAGGACGACCTCGAAGTTGGCGAGCTTGGAGTCGACGTAGTCGTCGGCCTCGGCGCGGATCTCCTCGGCCTCGCGGCGGGCCTCGTCGAGGATCCGCTCCGCCTCGTCCTGGGAGCGGCGGGCGACCTGGGTGTCGGAGATCAGCGAGCCGCGCTCGGCGTGGGCGGCCTCGATGATCCGCTCGGCCTCCTGGCGGGCCTGCTCGACCATCTGCTCCCGCCCGCCGATCAGCTCCTGGGCCTGGGCCAGGGAGCCGGGCAGGGCCTGTCGCACCTCGTCGAGCAGGGCGAGCAGCTCGGCCCGGTTGACGACGCAGGACGCCGACATGGGCATGGACCGGGCGTGGGTGACCGTCGAAACGATCTCGTCGAGCTTCTTCTGCACGTCCACCGGGTGCTCGCCACTCTCTACAGCTGGATGGAGACGGACGGGACGACTGTAAGGGCAGTCGTCCCCCGTCCGACACCGGGTGACGGTCTGTCAGTGGCGGTCGCGCGCGGTGGCGTGCGGGTCACTGCCCGCCGCGCTGCTCGGCGAGCCGCTCGGTGAGCCTGCCGAGGACGGCCTCGGGCACCAGGTGCGAGACGTCGCCGCCCCAGGCGGCGACCTCCTTGACCAGCGAGGACGACAGGAAGCTGTAGGTGGGGTTGGTGGGGACGAACAGCGTCTCGACGCCCGAGAGGCCGATGTTCATCTGGGCCATCTGCAGCTCGTAGTCGAAGTCGCTGACCGCGCGCAGGCCCTTGACGATGGCGGGGATGTCCCGCTGCTTGCAGAAGTCGACGAGGAGGCCGTGGAAGGACTCGACCTCGACGTTGCCGAAGTCGGCGGTCACCTCGTGGATCAGTTCGATCCGCTCGTCGACCGTGAACAGGCCCTTCTTGGACTGGTTGATCATCACCGCGACGTGCACGACGTCGTACAGCTTGGAGGCGCGGGCGATGATGTCGAGATGTCCGTTGGTGATGGGGTCGAATGACCCCGGACAGACGGCGCGGCGCAACGTGGGTCCCTCGCTCTCCGGTCCGGTCATCGTGCGTCTTCGCACGTAGAGGCGGCGCGACCGTACCAAAACGTTCCCTCGCCGTAGCGACGGGCCCGCAATGGCTCGTAACCGGCCGGCCAGCCGAATTCTCCGCCTCGGGTGCTGCGCTCCACGGTGACGAGGGCGTCGTCGCCGATCCAGCCCCCGGAGCGGAGTGTGAGCAGGATCTCCCGAAGATCGTCGTCCGAGACGGCGTACGGCGGGTCGAGGAAGACGAGGTCGTAGGGGTCGGCGGGCGCCGGGCCCGTCACGATCTGTTCCGCTTTGCCGGTACGGACCTCGGCGCCGGGCAGCCCGAGGGCGCGGACGTTGTCGCGGACGGTCCTGGCGGCCCGGGTGTCGGCCTCGACGAGGAGGGCGTGGGCCGCGCCCCGGGAGAGCGCTTCCAGGCCGACGGCGCCGGAGCCGGCGTAGAGGTCGGCGACCCGCGTCCCGTCCAGGGTGCCGAGGAGCGCCTCCCAGGTGGAGAAGAGGCCCTCGCGCGCCCGGTCGGAGGTGGGGCGGGTGCCGGTGCCGGGCGGCACGGCCAGTCGGCGTCCGCCGGCGGTGCCGGCGATCACGCGGGTCATCTGAGGTCCTTGCCGTTCTCTTCGGGACTCGGGTCTGCGCCTCCACGATATGGCCGGGGCCGGGGTGTGGCGTCACCCCTTGTCCAGGAACTCCTCCCGTTCCTTGTCCAGGAGCGCGTCGAGGGCGATGCGCAGCTCGGGGTGGGCGGTGAGGTCCGGGTCGGCGTGGACGACGGCGGTGGCCTCCTCGCGGGCGGCGGTGATGACGTCCTCGTCGTCGATGACGGTGAGCATCCGCAGCGAGGAGCGGACCCCGGACTGGGCCTGGCCGAGGACGTCGCCCTCGCGGCGCTGTTCGAGGTCGATCCGGGAGAGCTCGAAGCCGTCGAGGGTGGAGGCGACGGCGCCGAGGCGCTGCCGGGCGGGGCTCGCCTCGGGCATCTCGGTGACCAGGAGGCAGAGGCCTGGGGCGGCGCCGCGGCCGACGCGGCCGCGGAGCTGGTGGAGCTGGGAGACGCCGAAGCGGTCGGCGTCCATGATCACCATGGCGGTGGCGTTGGGGACGTTGACGCCGACCTCGATGACGGTGGTGGCGACGAGGACGTCGGCCTCGCCGGCGGCGAAGCGGCGCATGACGGCGTCCTTGTCGTCGGGGTGCATCCTGCCGTGCAGGACCTCGACGCGCAGTCCGGCGAGCGGGCCGGCGGTGAGCTTCTCGGCGACCTCCAGGACGGCCAGCGGCGGGCGCTTCTCGGCCTCGTCCTCGGCGGAGGGCTTCTTCTTGGCCTTGGGGTCGTCCTCGCCGTCGCCGATGCGGGGGCAGACGACGTAGGCCTGGTGGCCGTTCTCCACCTCCTCGCGGACGCGGTCCCAGGCGCGGGTGAGGAAGTGGGGCTTGTCGGCGGCGGGGACGACGTGGCTGGCGATCGGGGAGCGTCCGGCGGGCAGCTGGTCCAGGACGGAGGTCTCCAGGTCGCCGAAGACGGTCATGGCGACGGTGCGCGGGATGGGGGTGGCGGTCATCACGAGCAGGTGCGGGGGCTGTTTGCCCTTGCCGCGCAGGGCGTCGCGCTGTTCCACGCCGAAGCGGTGCTGTTCGTCGACGACGACCAGGCCGAGGTCGTGGAACTTGACCTTGTCCTCGATCAGGGCGTGGGTGCCGATGACGATGCCGGCCTCGCCGGTGACGAGGTCGAGGAGGGCGTGGCGGCGGGCGGCCGCGCCCATGGAGCCCGTGAGGAGGACGACCTTGGTGGCGTGCTCGGCGCCGCCGAGGGTGCCGCCCTCGGCGAGCTCGCCCATCATCTCGGTGATCGAGCGGTGGTGCTGCTGGGCGAGGACCTCGGTGGGGGCGAGCATGGCGGCCTGTCCCCCGGCGTCGACGACGGCGAGCATGGCGCGCAGGGCGACCATCGTCTTGCCGCTGCCGACCTCTCCCTGGAGGAGGCGGTGCATGGGGTGTTCGGTGGCGAGGTCGTCGAAGATCTCCGCGGAGACCTTCCGCTGGCCGTCGGTGAGGGTGAAGGGCAGCTTGGCGTCGAAGGCGTCGAGGAGGCCGCCGGGGGCGGGTCTACGGGCGACGGCGGGCAGCTGGGTGTCGGCGAAGCGGCGGCGGGCGAGGGCGACCTGGAGGACGAACGCCTCGTCCCACTTGAGCCGCTGCCGGGCGTCCTCGATGTCGGCCTTGGTCCGCGGCCGGTGCACCTTGCGCAGCGCGTCGGGCAGGTCGGTGAGGCCGCGGCCCTCGCGCAGGGCGGACGGCAGGGGGTCGGCGAGTCCGGCCCAGCCGGTGGCGGCCAGGGAGTCCAGGACGATGGAGACGGACTGCTCGATGGTCCAGGATTCCAGCTGCTTGCAGGCGGGGTAGATCGGCAGCAGCTCGCTCGCGAAGGCCTTGACCTGCTCGGCGTCGCTGTCGGCGTCCAGGAGTTTGTACTCCGGGTGGGAGAGCTGGAGCTTGCGGTTGAACAGCCCGACCTTGCCGGCGAACATCCCGCGCCGGCCGGGCAGCAGCTCCTTCTGGTGGAAGAAGACGGCCCGGCCGAAGAAGACGAGCTGCATCCGGCCGCTGCCGTCGGTGATCGTGACCTCCAGGCGCTGGCCCTTGCCCCGTCCGCCCTTGTTGAAGGTCAGCACGCGGGCGTCGGCGACCTGTGCGACGACCGTGACGTGCTCGTCCAGGGGGAGGTCGGCGAGGGCGGTCAGCTCGCCGCGTTCGGCGTAGCGCCGGGGGTAGTGGTGGAGCAGGTCGCCGACCGTGTGGAGGTCGAGGTGGTCGGCCATCACCTTGGCGGTGGCGGCGCCGAGGACGTTCTTGAGCGGGTCACCGAGCAGCACGGCGGCTCCCCTCGGGCGATGTGGTCAGTGGTTCGTCGAGCGCGGGCACGCGATCCATTGCACACCACGGGACCGACAACCGTCCCGCAGGCTGTGGACGAACCGCCCGGCGGGCCGGGTCTACTCCACGCCGATCAGCAGGGGCGGGGCGCCGGGGCCGGCGTGGTAGACGGCGGTGTCCACGGCCAAGTGGGTGCCGCGGACGTGCTGTTCGAGGGCGGCCGCCAGCGACTCCGGGGCGTCGTCTCCGACGATCAGGGTGACCAGTTCGCCGCCGGCCGACAGCATGCGGTCGAGGACGGTCAGGGCGGTCGTCGTCGGGTCCTGGCCGATGACGGCGACATCGCCCTCGATCAGGCCGAGGACGTCGCCGGCCTGGCAGACGCCCGCCGAGGTGAAGGACTGCCGTTCGGCGACGGCCAGTTCGGCGTAGCGGGTCGCGCCGGCCGCCGCGGTCATGGCCACCACGTCCTCGTCGAAGCGGCGCTCCGGTTCGTGGACGGCGAGGGCCGCGATGCCCTGGACGGCGGCGCGGGTGGGGATGAGGGCGACCCTGATGCCCTCGGCGCGGACCTGTTCGGCGGCGGCGCCCGCGGTGTGCCGCAGGTCGGTGTCGTTGGGCAGCAGGACCACCTCGCGCGCGTGGGCCCGGCGGATCGCGTCGACCAGGTCGCCGCTGGCGGGGGGTCTGCCGGGGCGGGCGAGGACGGTCGTGGCGCCGGCCTCCTCGCACAGGCCCGCGATGCCGCCGCCCGGGACCACGGCGACGACCGCGCGCTGGGCCTGCTCGCGCGGGGCCACGCCCGCGAAGTGGGTGATCCGGATGCGGTACGGCCGTCCGGCCTCCACGCCCGCCTCGACCGCCGCTCCGGCGTCGTCGACGTGGACGTGGACGTTCCACAGCCCGTCGCCGCCCACGACGACGAGGGAGTCGCCCAGCTCGTCGAGGCGGGTGCGCAGGCGCTCCACGGCCTCGTCGGGCGCTTCCAGGAGGTAGATCACCTCGAAGGCCGGCCCCCGGCGGTCGTCCTCGCCGGCGCACTCCTCGGCCGGCACGGGGCGCGCGGGGCGTACGGGACGTAGCTGCGCCTCCCCGGAGACGGCCTCGACCAGTGCGCCGAGGACGGCGACCAGACCCCGTCCGCCGGCGTCCACGACCCCGGCGCGTTCGAGCACGGCCAGTTGGCCGGGGGTCGCCTCCAGGGCCGTCCTGGCGCCCTCGTACGCGCCCCTGGCCACCGTCACCAGGCTGCCGCCGCCCGCGCAGGCGTCGGCGGCCGCGTGGGCGACGCTGAGGATGGTCCCCTCGACCGGGTGGGCGACGGCCCGGCGGGCGGCGATGGCCGCGGCGGCCAGCGCGCGGGCGAGGTGATCCCCGTCACGGCCGTCCGCGAGGACGGAGGCCATGCCGCGCAGCAGCTGCGACAGGATGGTCCCGGAGTTGCCCCGGGCTCCGATGAGGGCGCCGTGCGCCATGGCCCGTATGGCGTCCACGGGGTCCACCGCGGGTCCTTCGCCGGCCGCGGCCCCGGTCCGTCCGGCGGGGGCGGGGGCCGGTGCGCAGGCGTCGAAGACGGCGTCCACCGCGCTGGCGGCGGATTCCACGGTCAGATAGAGGTTGGTGCCGGTGTCCCCGTCGGCGACGGGATAGACGTTGATCGCGTCGATCTCCTCGCGCTCCCGGCCGAGCGCCTCCAGCGCCCGTACGCACCAGGATCGGACCGCTGCGGCGTCGAGGGTCTGCGCGGTCTGCGGCACCTGGTGGTCCTCCTTGAGCTGCTGGCTGCCTCGCAGGGTAGACCGCTCGGCGCCCCGGGCCGGGGCGGGGGCCGGGGCGATCGTGGTAGTTTCGTTCCACGGGAGCAGCCGTTGTATGCTGCTTCGGTTGCCCGGCGAGAGTCGGGCCATTCCCCCGGCAAGCCACTTCAGAACTCTGATTCCGGTGCGCCGGATTTCACTGTAAATCTGAAGTCTTTGGAGTGACCCGTGGCTGCCAACTGCGACGTCTGCGGCAAGGGGCCGGGCTTCGGCAACAACATTTCGCACTCGCACCGCCGTACGTCCCGTCGCTGGAACCCGAACATCCAGCGCGTGCGTGCAGTGGTCGGTCGGACGCCGAAGCGGCTCAACGTCTGCACCTCGTGCATCAAGGCCGGCAAGGTCTCGCGCTAAGTGATGCTCCCCGCGTCAGCGGGGATGATCCCGCCGACGTTTCGTCGTAGCGCAGCCCCTGCGGTTGCCTTGAAAGGCCGGTTCACCTCGGTGAACCGGCCTTTTGCCATGCCCGGACACGGGAGCCGCGGAAGCGGGCCCGCCGGAGCGGGCCTCCCCCACGCGCGCGCCTCAGGGCTGTCCCGTAATCCCCGGCGGGCGCGCGACGACAGCTACGGCACCTCGCCGCGTTGTCGGCACGCCCGAATACATCCAGTATGCGGGCGTGCCTCCGCCTTGCGATGCACCGCATCTGACGCCGCGCGCTGATCCACCAGGCATGACGGGACAGCCCTTAGCGGAAGCGCCAGCCGTGGTCGACCGGGCCGATGCCGGTGCCCAGGGCGAAGCCGGCGGCTATCGCCCCGGTGACGTACTCCTTGGCCTCCTGGACGGCCTCGGGGACCGGCAGCCCCTTCGCGAGCCCCGACGCCACCGCGGAGGCCAGCGTGCAGCCCGTCCCGTGCGTGTGCCGGTTGTCGTGGCGGGGCGCCCGAAGCCACAGCTCCTCGGAGCCGTCCGTGAGCAGGTCGACGGCCGTGTCGCCGGTGGGCAGGTGGCCGCCCTTGATCAGCGCCCAGCGCGGGCCGTACGCCAGGATCGCCTCGGCCGCGACCCGCATGTCGCTCTCCCGGACGACGATGACGCCGGTGAGCTGTGTCACCTCGTCCAGGTTGGGCGTGGCGACGGTCGCGACCGGCAGCAGCCGCTTCCGTACGGAATCCAGCGCGGAGGCCGCGAGCAGCGAGTCCCCGTGCTTGGAGACGCCGACGGGGTCGACGACCACGGGGGCGTCCGTGGCCGCGAGCAGCTCGGCGACGGTCTCGACGAGCGTCGCGGAGGCCAGCATGCCGGTCTTGACCGCCTGGACGCCGATGTCGTCGACGACGGCGCGGTACTGCGCGCGTACGGCCTCCTCGGGCAGTTCCCAGGCTCCATGGACGCCCCGGGAGTTCTGGGCGGTGACGGCGGTGATCACGCTCATGCCGTGGACGCCGAGGGCGAGCATGGCCTTCAGGTCGGCCTGGACGCCCGCGCCGCCGCCGGAGTCGGAGCCGGCGACCGTCAGCACCAGGGGCGGGTGCACCCGGCCCACCGCACCCGGCTCCGGGCCTTCGACCGAGCCCGGCTCCGTGACGTCGACCGCACCCGGCTCCGCGCTCACTCGGTCTCCCCGAAGTGGTCCCAGCCGCCCGTGCTGTGCCACGGCGCGCCGTCGACGGTCACCTGGGGCAGCGCCGAGGGGTTGAGGACCTCGCCGATGACCTTCCAGCGGGCCGGAAGCTTCACGTCCGGCGGGAAGGTGGCCACGATCGCGTGGTCCTCGCCTCCGGTCAGCACCCACTGCAGCGGGTCCACGCCGACGGCCTGGCCGATGTCGTTCATCTGGGTGGGGATGTCGATGAGGCCGGAGCGCAGGTCGATGCGGACCTTGCTGGCCTCCGCGATGTGGCCGAGGTCGGCGATGAGTCCGTCGCTGACGTCGCACATGGCGGTGGCGCCGAGCCCGGCGGCCGCGGGGCCCGCGTGGTACGGCGGCTCCGGCCGGCGGTGGGCCTCGACGAAGGCGCGGGGCGAGCGGAAGCCCCGGGAGAGGACCGCGTAGCCGGCGGCGGACCAGCCGAGCCAGCCGGTGTACGCCACGACGTCCCCGGGCTGCGCGCCGCCCCGGGTCACCGGGTCGTGGTTGCGCAGGTCGCCGAGGGCGGTGATGGCGACGGTGATCGTGTCGCCGCGGACGACATCGCCGCCGACCACGGCCGCGCCGGCGACCTGGCACTCGTCGCGCAGGCCGTCCATCAGCTCGGTGGGCCAGGTGACGGGGAGCTCGGCGGGGACGACCAGGCCGAGCAGGAGCGCGGTGGGGACCGCGCCCATCGCCGCGATGTCGGCCAAGTTCTGCGCGGCCGCCTTGCGGCCGACGTCGTACGCCGTCGACCAGTCGCGGCGGAAGTGACGCCCTTCGAGGAGGATGTCCGTGCTGGCCACCACGCGCCGGTCGGGCGCGGAGACGACCGCGGCGTCGTCGCCCGGCCCGACCCGTACCGCCGGGGTGGAGGTGAGCCGGGACGTGAGCTCCCTGATGAGCCCGAACTCACCCAACTCGCCGACTGTGCCCTTCACCGCGTCTCACCTCGTGTTGTCGTGCCGGCCGTGCGCGCCGACCGCGGGTCGCGAGCCGTCACTGCGCCAGATACCGTCAAGTGGACCGTCAACTTCTGTCGTGCGTACGCCACACTGTGGGCGCCTCTGAGCGCGCAGGTCTCCCCGCGGCCCTCGGCGACGCGGTACCGTGGCGTCCCTTTCTCCCACAAGATCCTCGTGGTCGCCCTGGAGGTTCCGTGGTACAGGCGTACATCCTCATCCAGACCGAGGTGGGCAAGGCGTCGACCGTCGCCGAGACCATCGCGAAGATCCCGGGGGTGATCCAGGCGGAGGACGTGACGGGCCCGTACGACGTGATCGTCCGCGCCCAGGCCGACACGGTCGACGAACTCGGCCGCATGGTGGTCGCCAAGGTCCAGCAAGTGGACGGCATCACGCGAACCCTCACCTGCCCGGTCGTGCATCTGTAGCCCCCGTCTACCCTTGGCCGGTGATGTCTTCCCACCGGCCCTTCGGCCTGCCCGCCGCCGCGGCGGCGGCCGTGCTGCTGCTGTCCGTCGCGGGCTGCTCCTCCACGGACGCGAAGGCGTCGGCCCCCGTTCCCCGCCCTCCGGTGGAGGAAGCCGCCTTCTGCCAGGCCCTGGCGAAGGAGCTTCCCGACACCGTGGCGGGGCTGGAACGGAACGATCCGGAGCCAGGGTCCGAACTGACCGCCGGGTGGGGGGACGCGGCGATCGTACTGCGCTGCGGCGTCCCCCGGCCCGAGAAGATGAATGATCCCCAGGCTCAGGGGGTCGACGCCGAAGGCGTGACCTGGCTCTTCGAGCGGCGGGAGGGCGACGGGCCCCGCTTCACCACGACGTACCGGAAGGCGTACGTCGAGGTGTCGCTGGACGAGCGGTACGCGCACGACGTCGGCCCGCTCGCGGATCTCGCCGCCTCCATCGAGAAGACGGTCCCGGACAGCCTCTAGGGCGTGCCCGGAAAGTCCCGCCTGGCCCGGCCGGGGCCGGGGCCCCGGTCCCGGCCGTCCGTCAGCGCAGGCCCGTGGAGCGGGTCAGCGCGGCCTGGATCAGCCGGTCGACCAGCTCGGGGTAGCCGATCCCGCTCTCCTGCCACATGCGCGGGTACATGGAGATCGGCGTGAAGCCGGGCATGGTGTTGATCTCGTTGATGACGAAGTCGCCGTTCTCCGTGAGGAAGAAGTCGGCGCGGACCAGACCCTCGCAGGAGACGGCCTCGTAGGCGGCGACCGCCAGGCGCTGGACCTCGGCGGTGGCCTCGTCGCCGATCGGCGCCGGCACGATCCCGGAGGCCGAGTCGATGTACTTCGCCTCGAAGTCGTAGAAGTCGTGGTCGGTGACGGGCGGGATCTCGGCGGGGACGCTGGCGCGCGGGCCGTCCTCGAACTCCAGGACGCCGCACTCGATCTCGCGGCCGCTCAGCAGCGACTCGACGAGGATCTTGGGGTCGTGGCGCCGGGCCTCCTCGATGGCCTCGTCGAGGCCGGAGAGGTCGTCGACCTTGGTGATGCCCATGGAGGAACCGCCACGGGCGGGCTTCACGAAGAGCGGCCAGCCGTGCTCGGCGGCGAACTCGACGATCTTCTTGCGGGCGGCGGCGGGGTTCTGCTCCCACTCGCGGGGCCTGATGACCTCGTACGGGCCGACGGGCAGCCCGAAGGAGGTGAACACCCGCTTCATGTACTCCTTGTCCTGGCCGACGGCGGAGGCGAGGACGCCTGCGCCGACGTAGGGGACGCCGGAGAGTTCGAGCAGACCCTGGAGCGTGCCGTCCTCGCCGTACGGGCCGTGCAGCATCGGGAAGACGACGTCGACCTCGCCGAGGGCCTGCGGCACGGCGCCGGGCTCGGCGTACACGACCTCGCGGTTGGCGGGGTCGACGGAGAGGACGACACCGCCCCGCTCCGACTCGGCGAGGTCGGAGACGTTCGGCAGGGCGCGCTCGGCGATGGCCATCCGCTCGGGGGCGTCGGCGGTCAGCGCCCAGCGCCCGTCGGTGGTGATGCCGATGGGCAGCACGTCGTACTTGTCCCGGTCGATGGCGCGCAGGACGGCACCTGCGGTGACGACGGAGATGGCGTGCTCCGAGCTGCGTCCGCCGAAGACGACGGCCACGCGCGGCTTGCGGGGGCTCTGGGTGTTCTCGCTCATATCGCGTTGAGCGTACCTTGCGTCCCCGACGTGCCCGAGAGCCCCGGTGCGCCCCGCGCGTCCGGCGCAACGGGGCTCCCGGCGGCGGGGTCAGCGGCGCTCGGACTTGGCGCTGCGGGACATCAGTTCCTTCAGCGCGACGATCGGCGGCTTGCCCTCGTGGACGATCGAGACGACGGTCTCGGTGATCGGCATGTCGACACCGTGGCGGCGGGCCAGGTCGAGGACCGATTCGCAGGACTTGACGCCCTCGGCGGTCTGCTTGGTCGCGGCGATGGTCTCCTGCAGCGTCATCCCGCGGCCGAGGTTGGTGCCGAAGGTGTGGTTGCGGGAGAGCGGCGAGGAGCAGGTGGCCACCAGGTCGCCGAGGCCGGCGAGGCCGGAGAAGGTGAGCGGGTCGGCGCCCATGGCGAGGCCGAGACGGGTGGTCTCGGCGAGGCCGCGGGTGATGAGGGTGGCCTTGGAGTTGTCGCCGAGTCCCATGCCGTCGGCGATGCCCACGGCGAGCCCGATGACGTTCTTGACCGCTCCGCCGAGTTCGCAGCCGACGACGTCGGTGTTGGTGTACGGGCGGAAGTACGGGGTCATGCAGGCGGTCTGGAGCCGTTGGGCGACGGATTCGTCGGCGCAGGCCACGACGGCGGCGGCGGGCTGCCGGGCGGCGATCTCCCGGGCCAGGTTGGGGCCGGTGAGGACGGCGACGCGCTCCACGGGCACGTCGGCGACCTCGGTGACCACCTCGCTCATGCGCTTGGCGGTGCCGAGTTCGACGCCCTTCATGAGGGAGACGAGGACGGTGCCGGGGGCCAGGTCGGGGGCCCAGGCGGCGAGGTTGGCGCGCAGCGTCTGCGAGGGCACGACGAGGACGGTGAAGTCGGCGTCCCGGGCGGCCTCGGCGGGGTCGGTGGTGGCCCGGACGTTCACCGGGAGCTCGACGCCCGGCAGATAGTCGGGGTTGGTGCGGGTGGTGTTGATGGCCTCGGCGAGCTCCGCGCGGCGGCCCCAGAGGGTCACCTCGCAGCCCGCGTCGGCGAGCACCATGCCGAAGGCGGTGCCCCACGATCCCGTACCGAAGACGGCTGCCTTGGTCACTTCTTGCCCTCTCCGGCGGTCTTGCGCCGCTGTTCCAGCCGTGCCTTGCGGTGGTCGTACGGTGCGGCCGGGGCCTTCTCGCCGCGTACGTCCTCCAGGAGGGCGGTGATCGCGGCCATGATGGCCTCGGTCGCCTCGCGCAGCACCTCGGGCGTCGGCTCCTGGCCGTGGAACCGGGAGAGGTCGACGGGCGGCCCGGCCTGGACGATCAGCGTCTTGCGGGGGAACAGGCGGAGCTTGTTCTCCTTGGCGTACGGCGGCATCGCGAGGTTGGCACCCCACTGGGCGACCGGGATGACGGGGGCCCGGGTGAGCAGGGCGACGCGGGCGGCGCCGGTCTTGCCGGCCATGGGCCACATGTCGGGGTCGCGGGTGAGGGTGCCCTCGGGGTAGAAGGCGACGCACTCGCCGCGCTCGATGGCCTCGACGGCGGCGCGGAAGGCGTCCAGCGCGTCGGTGGACTCGCGGTAGACGGGGATCTGGCCGGTGCCGCGCAGGATCGTGCCGACGAACGATCCCTTGAAGAGGCCGGCCTTGGCGAGAAAGCGCGGCACGCGCCCGGTGTTGTACTGGTAATGCGCGTAGGACAGCGGGTCCAGATAAGAGTTGTGGTTGACGGCGGTGATGAATCCGCCGTCGTCCGGAATGTGTTCCGTTCCTCGCCAGTCCCGTTTGAACAGAACCACCAGTGGCGGTTTGGCGATGACCGCCGCCAGGCGGTACCAGAAGCCGATTCTGCGGCGGGACACTCGGACACCTTCCTCTGGGACTGGGTTGCAGGGGGCCAAGTGTCGCCCCATGCTCCCGGTCTGTCGAGAACACCGTACGCCCCGCGCCGTGGCTCCCGCCGGACAGCCTGACCACGAGCGGGGCCACAATGGCCCCGATGAACACCGATCCGGATGACGGCTGGTCCCTAGTCGTTCCCCTGAAGCCCCTCGCGCGGGCGAAGAGCCGGCTCGCGGCGGCCGCCGGTGCCCGGTCGCGGCCTCGGCTCGCGCTGGCGTTCGCGCTGGACACGGTGGCGGCGGCGCTGGAATGTCCGCGGGTGCGGGATGTGGCGGTCGTCACGGACGATCCGGAGGCGGCGGCCGCCCTGGCGGCGCTGGGGGCGCGGATCGTGCCGGACTCCCCCGCCGCCGGGCTCAACGCGGCGCTGGCCCACGGGGCGCGCGCGGTGCGCGAGGGGCGGCCGGGAGCGCGGGTGGCGGCGCTGAACGCGGACCTCCCGGCTCTGCGCCCGGCGGAGCTTGAGCGGGTGCTGCGGGCGGCCGGGAAATACCCCCGGGCATTTCTCGCGGATGCCGCGGAAATCGGTACGACATTCCTCTCGGCAGGGCCGGGGGTGGAATTGGCCCCTGCTTTCGGGGGCGCCTCACGGCGTCGGCATTCGTCGACGGGGGCGGTGGAAATACGGCTGGCGGGGGTGGATTCCGTGCGCCGGGACGTGGACACCGGGGAGGATCTGGCGGCCGCGCTCGCGCTCGGTGTCGGTCCCCGGACGGCGGCCCACTGGGACCGGGCCGCCGGATAGGCTGCGGCCATGCAGGCGACCGCGTACACCTACGACCCCGAGACCCGCAGCGGAAGTGTGCTGCTCGACGACGGCACCCCGCTGGACTTCGGGACGGACGCCTTCGACGCGGGCGGGCTGCGGCTGCTGCGTCCGGGGCAGCGGGTGCGGATCGAGACCGAAGCCGGGTCCGCCGGGCCGCGGATCACGCTGGTGACGCTCCAGACCTTCTGACCTCCGGGCCGTACCGCGTACCGCCGTGTCGGGCGCGGCCGGGACGGGCCCTCGCCCGTACGGCCGGGTCAACGCCGCGGGCCGGGCTCCCCTGGGGGAGCCCGGCCCGGCGTGTGAGTGGCCCTGCGACCGTGCGCCGCTTACTTCTTGCGGGCGGTGGTGGTCTTTTTGGCGGTGGTGGTCTTGCGCGCGGTGGTCTTCTTCGCCGGCGCCTTCTTCGCCGTGGCCTTCTTCGCCGGGGCGGTCTTCTTGGCGGTGGTCTTCTTCGCGGTGGCGGCGGTCTTCGCCGGCGTCGCCTTCTTGGCGGTCGTCGTCTTCTTGGCGGCGCTCGCGGTCTTGGTGGCGGTGGTCTTCTTCGCGGTGGCGGTGGTCTTCTTCGCCGGGGCCGCGGAGGTCTTCTTGGCGGCGGCCTTCTTCGCCGCGGCGGCGGAGGTCTTCTTGGCCGCGGCCTTCTTGCCGGCGGTCTTGGAGATGGTCGCCGAGGGGCCGGAAAGGCTGCCCTTGGGCGCCTTCTTGACCGAGACCTCGCCTCCCTTGGGGAGCTTCTTCGAGCCGCTGACCAGGTCCTTGAAGCCCTGACCCGCACGGAAGCGCGGAACCGAGGTCTTCTTGACCCGCACGCGCTCACCCGTCTGCGGGTTACGCGCGTACCGGGCGGGACGGTCGACCTTCTCGAACGAACCGAAGCCGGTGACCGAAACCCGGTCCCCGCCGACCACGGCACGCACGATCGCGTCCAGCACCGCGTCGACAGCGTCCGCGGCCTGCTGACGGCCGCCGAGCTTGTCGGCAATCGCTTCTACGAGCTGCGCCTTGTTCACGTCTTCCCCTTCGGAGACATTGCCAGAACGAAAGTGTTCAAGCTTTTTCGCACGTTAGGCATGTATATACCGCAAATCAAACACGAAACGGGCTAATCACCCTAGTGCCGCAACGCGGAAGTGCCGTTGCGGAGTTCCTGGTGTCAGTCGTCTTCAGGGAATCGGCCCTCGTCGAGGTCCTTCATCAACCGGTCCAGACGCGTTGCCGCGTCCGCGAGATCGTGCTTCGCCGCGGCCGTGACGACCAGCAGCTTCCGGGACAGCGCCATCCTTACGCCCTCCGGGACTTGCAGTTCGCGCACCCTTGTGTGCGCTTCCTTCAATCGGGCGGCGACTGCCTCATAGAGCTCGAGTTGGCTGTCGCGTTCCATGCACAGATTGTGCCATCTAGGGCGAGTTGTCGCCCGACGGGGTCTCAACAAGCGACTGCGCCCCCCACCGGAAGGTGGGGGGCGCAGTCGTGGAAAAGCGCTGCTCAGGCGGTAATTGTACGGGGCTTGAAGGCCGGCCGGTCCGCTTCGTAAGCCGCGATGTCGGCTTCGTTCTGAAGGGTGAGGCTGATGTCGTCCAGGCCGTTGAGCAGGCGCCAGCGGGCGTTCTCGTCGAGCTCGAAGTCGGCGTCGATCCCGTCGGCGAGCACCTTCCGCCGCTCCAAGTCAACGGTGATTTCGGCCGTCGGGTCGGCCTCGGTCAGCTCCCAGAGCCGGTCCACGACCTGCTGGTCCAGGACCACGGTCAGCAGACCGTTCTTCAGGGAGTTGCCGCGGAAGATGTCGGCGAACCGGGAGGAGATCACGGTCTTGAAGCCGTAGTTCTGCAGCGCCCAGACGGCGTGCTCCCGGGAGGAGCCGGTGCCGAAGTCGGGTCCGGCGACCAGGACGGAGGCGCCCTGCCGCTCGGGGCGGTTGAGCACGAAGGAGGAGTCCTTGCGCCAGGCCTCGAAGAGCCCGTCCTCGAAGCCGTCGCGGGTGACCTTCTTCAGCCAGTGGGCGGGGATGATCTGGTCGGTGTCGACGTTGCTGCGGCGCAGCGGGACGGCCCGGCCGGTGTGCGTGGTGAAAGCTTCCATGGTTCCTCAGACCCCCGCGGGCGTAGCGACGTCGGACAGATCGGCCGGGGAGGCCAGATGGCCCAGTACGGCGGTGGCGGCGGCGACCTGGGGCGAGACCAGGTGGGTCCGGCCGCCCTTGCCCTGCCGGCCCTCGAAGTTGCGGTTGGAGGTGGACGCGGAGCGCTCGCCGGGAGCCAGTTGGTCGGGGTTCATGCCCAGGCACATCGAGCAGCCCGCGTGCCGCCATTCGGCCCCGGACTCCTTGAAGACCTTGTCCAGGCCCTCCTCGACGGCCTGCAGGGCGACCCGGACGGAGCCGGGGACGACCAGCATCCGGACGCCGTCGGCGACCCGGCGGCCGCGCAGCAGGTCGGCGGCGTTGCGCAGGTCCTCGATGCGGCCGTTGGTGCAGGAGCCTACGAAGACGGTGTCGACCTTGATGTCGCGCAGCGGCTGTCCGGCGTCCAACCCCATGTACTCCAGGGCCTTTTCGGCGGCCAGGCGCTCCGAAGCGTCTTCGTACGAAGCGGGGTCGGGGACGTTCGCCGAAAGCGGGGCACCCTGACCCGGGTTGGTGCCCCAGGTGACGAACGGCGCCAGGGAGGCGGCGTCGATGACGACCTCGGCGTCGAAGACGGCGTCCTCGTCGCTCTTCAGGGTCTGCCAGTACGCGACGGCGGCGTCCCACTCCTCGCCCTCGGGGGCGTGGTCGCGGCCCTTCAGGTACGCGAAGGTGGTCGCGTCGGGGGCGATCATGCCCGCGCGGGCGCCGGCCTCGATCGACATGTTGCAGATGGTCATCCGGGCCTCCATCGAGAGCTTCTCGATGGCGGGGCCGCGGTACTCCAGGATGTAGCCCTGGCCGCCGCCGGTGCCGATCTTGGCGATGATCGCCAGGATCAGGTCCTTGGCGGTGACGTCCTCGGGCAGCTCGCCGTCGATCGTGATCGCCATGGTCTTGGGGCGGGCCAGCGGCAGCGTCTGGGTGGCCAGCACGTGCTCGACCTGGCTGGTGCCGATGCCGAACGCCAGCGCGCCGAACGCGCCGTGCGTGGAGGTGTGCGAGTCGCCGCAGACCACGGTGGTGCCGGGCTGGGTCAGGCCCAGCTGGGGGCCCACGACGTGGACGACGCCCTGCTCGACGTCGCCCAGCGGGTGCAGCCGTACGCCGAAGTCCGCGCAGTTCTTGCGCAGGGTCTCCAGCTGCGCGCGGGAGACCGGGTCGGCGATCGGCTTGTCGATGTCGAGGGTCGGGGTGTTGTGGTCCTCGGTGGCGATGGTGAGGTCGAGGCGGCGCACCTGCCGGCCGTTCTGACGCAGTCCGTCGAAGGCCTGGGGGCTGGTCACCTCGTGCAGCAGGTGCAGATCGATGAAGAGGAGGTCGGGCTCGCCCTCGGCGCGCCGGACGACGTGGTCGTCCCAGACCTTCTCCGCGAGTGTCCTACCCATCGCTTTCCCTCCGGCCGACGTCTACGCCGGCACAACTAGAGACCCGTTTCGCGGGCCGTTGTGCGGCCGCCTCACCAGGGTCACAGGTTCCGGGAGAAATTGAACTTGCGTTTCACAGAGTGAGACGCGAGTATCGTTGCATGGACAACTCTAGCGGCGTGGGCGTTCTCGACAAGGCAGCCCTTGTCCTGGGCGCCCTGGAGTCCGGTCCGGCCACCCTCGCAGGTCTGGTCGCGGCGACGGGACTCGCACGACCCACGGCACATCGTCTCGCCGTGGCACTGGAACACCACCGGATGGTGGCTCGCGACATGCAGGGCCGGTTCATCCTCGGACCGCGCCTGGCGGAGCTCGCCGCCGCGGCCGGTGAGGACCGCCTGCTCGCCACGGCGGGCCCGGTGCTGACGCATCTGCGCGACGTCACCGGCGAGAGCGCCCAGCTCTACCGCCGGCAGGGCGACATGCGCATCTGCGTGGCGGCGGCCGAGCGGCTGTCCGGCCTCCGGGACACCGTCCCGGTCGGCTCGACGCTGACGATGAAGGCCGGCTCCTCGGCGCAGATCCTGATGGCCTGGGAGGAGCCCGAGCGGCTGCACCGCGGCCTTCAGGGCGCCCGCTTCACGGCGACCGCGCTGTCGGGCGTACGGCGCCGGGGCTGGGCCCAGTCGATCGGTGAGCGGGAGCCGGGCGTGGCGTCCGTCTCGGCGCCCGTGCGGGGACCCTCGAACCGCGTGGTGGCGGCCGTGTCGGTCTCCGGGCCGATCGAGCGCCTGACCCGCCACCCGGGCCGTATGCACGCCCAGGCGGTCATCGACGCGGCCGCGCGCCTCTCCGAGGCCCTGCGCCGCACCGGCTGACCGGCCGCCCTCATTCCGTCCGTCCCGGCCCACCGCTTCAACGCCGCAGCGGTGGGCCGGAGTTGTGTCCGTCGTCGCCGGGACGCGAAGAAGCCCTCCCCCGAAGGGAAGGGCTTCTTCGATGCGTACCCCCGACCGGATTCGAACCGGCGCTACCGCCTTGAGAGGGCGGCGTGCTAGGCCGCTACACAACGGGGGCCTTGCGGATGAGATCCGCGTACGTTGCAGATGAGCTCTGCGAGCTGGCCTACCAGGACTCGAACCTAGAATGACGGTACCAGAAACCGTAGTGTTGCCAATTACACCATAGGCCATGGTGGTTTAAACCAGTACCCCCGACCGGATTCGAACCGGCGCTACCGCCTTGAGAGGGCGGCGTGCTAGGCCGCTACACAACGGGGGCCCTAGCGATCCCGCTCGGCACCGGAGTGCCGAGCGATGTCACCACGTGTTCACCGGGAGCGACCCTGGTGATGCGCAGGATGGATCTGTACCCCCGACCGGATTCGAACCGGCGCTACTGCCTTGAGAGGGCAGCGTGCTAGGCCGCTACACAACGGGGGCTTTGCGGATGAGATCCGCGGATGCAGATGAGCTCTGCGAGCTGGCCTACCAGGACTCGAACCTAGACTAACGGAACCAGAAACCGTCGTGCTGCCAATTACACCATAGGCCACCAAAACGCGAACCCTTGCGGGATCTTGTTCGGGTTGTGCTCCTCGGGTCCCGGCCTTTCGGCTCGCTCCCCTCGGCGCAGGAAGAACATTACCCGAAGGTCTCCGACGCTCCAAAACGGGTATCGCGCCGCAGCAGCGCGGGGAGCTCGTGCAGGCCGGTGACGCGGGTGAGCTCGGGCCGGCCGCCGATGCCCGCGCGGTCCAGCCAGATGCCGGTGAGGCCCGCCTCCACCGCCCCGCGGGCGTCGATGTCCGGCTGGTCACCGACGTACGCCACCTCGCGCGGGGCCAGGCCGAGGGCGTCGCAGGCCGCGTGGAAGGCCTCGGCGGCCGGCTTGGCGTGGCCGAGTTCGGCGGCGCAGACGACGGCCTCGAAGCGGTCCCGCACCCCCAGCACCCGGAGTTTGCGGTCCTGGTTGAGGATGCTGGAGTTCGACAGGACGGCGTGACGGTAGTCACCCGCCAGCGCGTCCAGGACGGGGACGGCGTCGGGGAAGAGCTCCCAGGCGGATTCGTAGTGGGCGACGTACCGGTCGAACCAGGCGTCGGCCTCGTCGGCGGTCAGGGCGGGAGCGCCGAGGAAGTCCCGCACCCGGTCGCGGCGCTGCTCCCGGAAGTCCACCCCGCCGGCCTCGAAGCGCCGCCAGTGGAGGACGGTCAGCTCCTGCCAACGCCCGAGGGCCTGGTCGACGGAGGCGAATCCGTCGGCCAGGCCCTCGGCCGCGAGGTGGTCGCGCATGCCGCTCAGGTCGGCGCGGGCGTAGTCGAAGAGCGTGTCGTCGATGTCCCACAGGACCGCGCGGATCGGCATGCGGCCGAGATTACGCCGCCAGCTTCGCCAGCGTCGCGTCGATCCGGGCCAGGGTGCGCTCCTTGCCGAGGATCTCCATGGACTCGAAGAGCGGCAGACCGACCGTGCGGCCGGTGACCGCGACGCGGACCGGGGCCTGGGCCTTGCCGAGCTTCAGGCCGTGCTGCTCGCCGGCGGCCAGGACGGCGTTCTTGAGCGACTCGGGGTCGTTCCAGTCGGCCGCCTCCAGCGCGGCGCGGGCGGAGGTCAGGAGGGCCGCCGGCTCGCCCTTCATGGCCTTGTCCCAGGAGGGCTGGTCGAAGACCGGCTCCTTCAGGAAGAGGAAGTCGACGTTGGCCGTGATGTCCGAGAGGACGGTGACGCGGGTCTGGGCGTGCGGCGCGATGGCCTCCCAGGCGGCGCGGTCGAAGTCCTCGGGCGCCCAGGGGGCGTGCGGGGCCCGGAGCCAGGGCTCGCAGGCGGCGGCGAAGGCCTTCACGTCCAGCAGGCGGATGTGGTCGGCGTTGATCGACTCGGCCTTCTTGAGGTCGAAGCGCGCCGGGTTGGCGTTGACGTCGGCGATGTCGAACTTCTCGACCATCTGCGCGATGGTGAAGATGTCCTGGTCGGCGGAGTATGACCAGCCCAGGAGGGAGAGGTAGTTCTGCAGGCCCTCGGGGAGGAAACCGCGCTCCCGGTAGAGGTTGAGGGAGGCCTGCGGGTCGCGCTTGGAGAGCTTCTTGTTGCCCTCGCCCATGACGTACGGCAGGTGGCCGAAGGAGGGGATCTCCTTGGCGACGCCCAGCTCGATCAGCGCCTTGTAGAGGGCGATCTGGCGCGGGGTGGAGGAGAGCAGGTCCTCGCCGCGCAGCACGTGCGTGATCTCCATCAGCGCGTCGTCGACCGGGTTGACCAGGGTGTACAGCGGGGCGCCGTTGGCGCGGACGATGCCGTAGTCCGGGACGTTGTCCGGGGTGAAGGTGAGTTCGCCGCGGACCAGGTCGGTGAAGGTGATGGGCTCGTCGGGCATCTTGAAGCGGACGATCGACTCGCGGCCCTCGGCGCGGTAGCGCTCGATGCGCTCGTCGCTCAGGTTGCGGCAGGTGCCGTCGTAGCCGGAGGGCTTGCCGGCCAGGCGGGCGGCGTCGCGGCGGGCCTCCAGCTCCACGGCGGTGCAGAAGCAGTGGTAGGCGTAGCCCCCGGCGAGCAGCTTCTCGGCCACGTCCCGGTAGATTTCCATGCGCTGGGACTGGCGGTACGGGGCGTGCGGGCCGCCGACCTCGTCGGGGCCCTCGTCCCAGGTGAGGCCGAGCCAGCGCAGCGAGTCGAGCAGCTGCTGGTACGACTCCTCGGAGTCGCGCGCCGCGTCGGTGTCCTCGATGCGGAAGACGAACGTGCCGCCGTGGTGCCGGGCGAACGCCCAGTTGAAGAGGGCGGTCCTGACCAGGCCCACGTGGGGGTTGCCGGTCGGGGAGGGACAGAAACGTACGCGGACGTTCGCGTTAGCCACGCTTGATCACCTTGTTGGTGAGAGTGCCGATGCCTTCGATGGTGACGGCGACTTCGTCGCCGACGGTGAGGGGGCCGACCCCGGCGGGGGTGCCGGTGAGGATGACGTCTCCGGGGAGCAGCGTCATGGCCTCGCTGATGTGGACGACCAGGTCCTCGATGGAGCGGATCATGTCGCTCGTACGACCGAGCTGGCGCTGTTCGCCGTTGACGGTGGCCTGGATGGTGAGGTCGCCGGCGGCGGCCGGGTCGAGACCGGTCTCCACCCAGGGGCCGAGCGGACAGCTGGTGTCGAAGCCCTTGGCGCGGGCCCACTGGTTCTCGCGCCGTTGGACGTCGCGGGCGGTGACGTCGTTGGCGCAGGTGTAGCCGAAGACGACGTCCTTGACGCGCTCGCGCGGGACCTCGCGGCACATGCGGCCGATCACCACGGCCAGTTCGGCCTCGTGGTGCAGCTCGCTGGAGAAGGAGGGGTACTCGATGGCGTCGCCGGGGCCGATCACCGAGGTGGTGGGCTTGAAGAAGGCGACGGGCACGTCGGGGACCTCGTTGCCCAGCTCGGCGGCGTGCTCGGCGTAGTTGCGCCCGATACCGACGACCTTGTTGGGGAGCACGGGCGGCAGGAGCCGGACTTTGTCGAGCGGCACCTTGGTGCCGCTCAGCTCGAAGTCGGTGTACGGGATGCCCTTGATGATGTCGAGGACCAGGCCGCCCGACTCGACGGTTCCCTCGCCCTCGACGGCGCCGAAGGCGACATTGCCGTCGATGGAGAATCTGGCGATGCGCACGAGTGCTGTCGCCCCTCACTTGCTACTGGTCTGGAGTCTGACGCTCCAGGCTAACGCGGTGAGGGGCGCCGGAGGTGAGCCGATGGGGCGCCCGGGCGGCGGGGAACGGGCCGTCGGGGGACGGGCCGGGCGCCGCGGAGGGGAGCCGAGCCGTTACTCTGCGGGCTGGAGGGCCTGCGGCGCCGTCATCAGGATCGTGCGGCGCGGGTTGGCCGTCTGGTTGGGGAGGTCGACCGCGTGCTCCGGCTGGACACCGCGCCCGAGCCGCTCGGCGTCCTCGAGGTGCGCGAGCGTGGTGCGGCGGGGGTTGGCCGTGGAGCGGAGCAGCATCGTCGTCTTCATGGCGGGTGTCGGACCTCTACAGAGTGTGGGCGGATGTAAAGCGTCAGGCTAAACGCCCCTTTCCCTTCGATTACATGCCTCAGACAACGACCCAGGTGTGAGTTTGCTCACCAAAGCGCGGATAAACCCGGCATTACGGACCGCCATCAGGGGCTACGGAAACGGACATTGCGCCACTGAATGCCGTATTCCGCTCCTGATCATCTCGACTGGGACACTCGGCCCGCGTCAGCCTTTGGGGCTAATACGTCCGATTCCTCCGTGATCATGTTCTACATGGGGTGACCTGATGTTCACGGGTTGTCATCCCGTTCGTGGGCCCGGACACGGCCCTTGTTGGAGATCCTGCACTGTGCTGGAATTCCCGCACCGCCGCGGGTTTCAAGCCGGCGCGCAGGGGGCGCAACGCAGCGCCGGGTGAGCGGTGGGGAAGGGGGATCTGCGCCGGTCACAGACGACCACCATGGGGCGCATTCGCGTCCCACGACGCCGACACCGTCTGCTCCGTTCACGCGGAAAGGACGCCTGGTCCAGAGGTTGCGACGCTAGTGCAGGGACGTTTCAAGAGGGATGGCATGGGGTCTCCCCAGGCCCGTCAGGGCCGAGGGGACGCTGCGGCGGAGCAGGAGCGCGCTGCCGGGACCGACCGCGGTTCCTCGGCCCAGCACGCCCAGAACCAGGCGCAGGGACCGGCTTCCGAGAGCGGTGAGGCCACCGCGCGCAAGGGCGCCGCGAAGGCCAAGGGCAAGACGACCGGCGAGACCGGGGCCGTACCCCCGCTCAAGGCCGAGGTCGACGCCGGGCCGCGAATAGCCCTGCGCAACTGGCGCATCTCGACGCGTCTGGTCGCGCTGCTGACCCTGCCCGTCGTCGCGGCCACCAGCCTCGGCGGCATCCGCATCAGCGAGTCGCTCCAGGACATGGAGCAGCTGGAGCACATGCAGCTGCTGACCGAGCTGACCAAGGAGGCGACGGACCTCGCCCAGGCCCTCCAGGCCGAGCGCGACCTGTCCGCCGGCCCCCTGGCCAACAAGAAGTCGGCCAACGACTACCAGGTCGCCAACCCCCGCAAGGCCACGGACCGGGCCCAGAAGGCGTTCATGGACGCCACCACGGAGCTGCCCGCGACCGAGGGCGACGAGGCGCTGCAGAGCATCCGGCAGAACATCAGCCAGATCGCCTCGCAGGTCGTCGAGATCGGCGGCATCCGCCAGGAGGCCTACAAGCCCGGCGTCGCCCACTCGGTGACGGTCGAGGCGTACAGCCGGCTGATCCGCTCGCTGCTGAGCCTCTCCCAGGACATGGCGCAGGCGACCAGCAACCCGGAGATGATCAAGCGGACCCGGGCGCTCGCCGCGTTCTCGTCCGCCAAGGAGTACGCCTCCATCCAGCAGGCGATCATCGCCTCGGCCCTCCCCTCCAGCGACAGCCGGCCCGGCAAGCTGGAGCAGGGCGACCGCCTCTACGGCTACGCCGCCCAGCGTGGCGAGAAGGTCGAGCTCAAGTCCTTCTCCGCCATCTACGAGTCGGCCGGCGGCGACGCCGACGAGCTGACCGCCTCGCTGACCACCGGCAACCCGTCCATCGACGCCGCCAGCAAGTACGCCGACCGCGTGCTGAGCAACAACACCGGCATGGACGGCCGCACGCCGCGCGGTCACCTGAACTTCACCGACGAGTACGGCACCAAGATCACGGCCATGAACGTCATCGAGGAGACCCTCCTCGGCCAGATGGACACCAAGGCCCGTGAGCTGCGCGCGGAGTCGCAGCGCGACGCGATCATCAACGGTGCCCTGATCCTCCTCGTCCTCGGCGTCTCCCTCGTCGGCGCCTTCGTCGTGGCCCGGTCCATGATCCGGTCGCTGCGCCGGCTCCAGGACACCGCGACCAAGGTCGCCCAGGACCGTCTGCCCGAGCTGGTCAAGCAGCTCTCCGAGGCCGACCCGCAGGACGTCGACACCTCCGTCGAGTCCGTCGGCGTGCACTCCCGGGACGAGATCGGCCAGGTGGCCGCGGCCTTCGACGACGTGCACCGCGAGGCGGTCCGCCTCGCCGCCGAGCAGGCCCTCCTGCGGGGCAACGTCAACGCGATGTTCACCAACCTCTCGCGCCGCTCCCAGGGTCTGATCCAGCGTCAGCTCTCGCTCATCTCCGAGCTGGAGTCCCGCGAGGCCGACCCGGACCAGCTCTCCTCGCTCTTCAAGCTCGACCACCTCGCCACCCGCATGCGCCGTAACGGCGAGAACCTCCTCGTCCTCGCGGGCGAGGAGCCCGGCCGCCGCTGGACCCGTCCGGTCCCGCTGGTCGACGTGCTCCGTGCCGCCGCCTCCGAGGTGGAGCAGTACGAGCGCATCGAACTGGCCGCGGTCCCGGCGACCGAGGTCGCCGGCCGGGTCGTCAACGACCTCGTGCACCTCCTCGCCGAGCTGCTGGAGAACGCCACCTCGTTCTCCTCGCCGCAGACGAAGGTGCGGGTCACCGGCCACGCGCTGCCCGACGGCCGGGTGCTCGTCGAGATCCACGACACCGGCATCGGCCTCTCCCCCGAGGACCTGGCCGCGATCAACGAGCGGCTCGCCTCGCCGCCCACCGTGGACGTCTCCGTCTCCCGCCGCATGGGTCTGTTCGTGGTCGGCCGCCTGTCCCTGCGACACGGCATCCGGATCCAGCTGCGTCCGTCGGACTCCGGCGGCACCACCGCGCTCGTCATGCTCCCCGTCGACGTCGCCCACGGCGGCAAGAAGCCCGTGCCCAAGCAGGGTGCGGGCGGTCAGGGCGCGATGCCGCAGGGCGCGGGCGCTCCGGGCGGACGCCTGCCCGGCGGTCCGGGCGCCGGTGGCCCCGGCAACGCCGGTGGCGGCCGCCCGGGTCTCGGCGGTACGCCGGCCCCGCGCGGCCAGGTCGGAGCGGGCAACGGTCCGCGGGCCGCGCTGCCCGGCCGTGACGGCGCCCCCCAGGGGCCGGGTCAGGGCCAGGGCCAGGGTGCGAACCAGGGCCAGGGTCAGGGTCAGCGCCCGGCGCCGGCCCCGCAGTCGGCGCAGACCGCGCAGATGCCGGCCGTCTCTCCGGAGCAGCCGCGCCCGGGGGCCGGTGCCGGCGGGTTCGGCGGCGGTGCCCAGCGCGCCATCCCGTCCCGTACGGACGTCTGGGGCGGGCAGGGCAACCCGTCCGGTCCGGGAAGCCAGTCCGGTCCGGGCAACCAGCCCCCGCAGAACCAGCAGAGCCAGCAGGGTCAGCAGCAGGGCCAGCAGGGTCAGGCGCCGCAGGGCGGTGGCCGGGCGGGTCAGAACGGCTTCGCCCGCGCCGAACTCCCCGGCGGCCCGCAGCAGCAGCGCCCCCAGGCGGCGAGCTGGGGCAACGACCCGGCCCAGCCGGTCCGGCGCCCCCAGCAGGAGATGTCCCCGCTGGACGCCCCGCGCGGCCACGACGAGCCGGACACCACGGGCCAGTACGCCCGTCCGCAGGCGCCCCAGGGCCCCGGTTCCACCGGCCAGTTCCCGCGTCCGGACGTGACCGGGCAGCAGCAGGCGCCCCAGGGCTACCAGCCCGCGGGCCAGGACCCGGCGTCCACCGCCGCGTTCCCGCGCCCCGACTTCGGCGCACCGCAGCAGGCGCCCCAGGGCTACCAGCAGCAGGCTCCGCAGGCCCCGGGTCAGCGCGGTGGCGGTTCCGGATACGGCGCCCCGCGCCCGGCCGGCAACCTGCCGCAGCAGCCTCAGCAGAACCAGCAGCAGCGACCGCAGCAGCCCCGCCAGCCGGAGGCGCTGCCGCCGGCCAGCGGATCGGGCGACGGCCGTACGCCGCTGTACGACACGCTGGAGACCAACTGGTTCCACGGCCAGGCACAGGGCGGCCAGCCCCAGGGCCAGGACCCGGTCCAGGGCCAGGCGCCCGGCCAGGGCCGTCCGGACGCCGGGCGGGTCCCCGAGGCCGAGCAGACCATGCAGACCCCGGTCGTCCCGCAGCAGCAGCCGTCCGCTTCCCCGGCCCCGCGGCTCCCCGCCGCGCCGCAGGGTGGCGGCGACGGCGGCCAGCAGGCCGCCGGGCCCGCCTCCTGGCGGACCTCCCCCAATGACGAGTTGGTGCGCCAGGCCGAGCGGGTGCGCAAGCCCGCGGCCGGCGGCGTCACCACCTCGGGGCTGCCGCGGCGGGTGCCGCGCGCCAACCTCGTACCCGGGACCGCCCAGGAGCAGGCCCACGCGGCCGGCCCCCAGGTCTCGCGTGCACCCGACGACGTCCGCGGCCGGCTCACCAACCTGCGCCGTGGCATCCAGCAGGGCCGTCAGGCGGGGAACTCGACCACGGGCTCCTTCCACGTCAGCCCCACCCACCAGCAGGAGCGTTAGTTGAGTGCGATGAGCCAGGCGGCGCAGAATCTGAACTGGTTGATCACCAACTTCGTGGACAACACCCCCGGGGTGTCCCACACGGTGGTGGTCTCCGCCGACGGCCTGCTGCTGGCCATGTCGGAAGGGTTCCCCCGGGACCGGGCCGACCAGCTGGCGGCGGTCGCCTCCGGGTTGACCTCGCTGACCGCGGGCGCCTCCCGGATCTTCGAAGGGGGCTCCGTCGCACAGACCGTGGTGGAGATGGAGCGCGGCTTCCTCTTCCTGATGTCCGTGTCCGACGGTTCCTCGCTGGCCGTGCTCGCCCACCCGGAGTGCGACATCGGCCTCGTGGGCTACGAGATGACCCTGCTGGTCGACCGGGCCGGCAGCGTCCTGACCCCGGACCTCCGTGCGGAGCTCCAGGGCAGTCTGCTCCACTAGGAACAGCCATGACCGACAGTGCGGTGCGCCCCTCCGCACCGCACTGGGCACACACCCCGTCCGGCCGCCCCATTCGGCCCCCCACCGGCCCCATCAGACGGCAGACTTCTTGCTGTCACGCCCGGAGGATTCATGACCCCGCCCCCCGCCTCTCACGATCCGTACGGCGCCTCGCTCGACGAGTCGTACGGATATGAGGGCGACCAGCCGCTGGTGCGTCCGTACGCGATGACCGGCGGCCGGACCCGGCCGCGGTACCAGCTCGCCATCGAGGCGCTGGTCAGCACCACGGCCGACCCGGCGCACCTGTCCAGCCTGCTCCCCGAGCACCAGCGGATCTGCCACCTGTGCCGCGAGGTCAAGTCGGTGGCCGAGGTGTCGGCCCTGCTGTCCATGCCGCTCGGTGTGGCCCGGATCCTGGTCGCCGACCTGGCGGAGGCGGGCATGGTGGCGATCCACCAGCCGGGTAACGGAGAGGCCGGCGGCACGCCGGACGTGACACTGCTCGAAAGGGTGCTCAGTGGACTTCGCAAGCTCTAGCGGCGGTGCGGCCCGGTCGACCACCAGCGCGAAGATCGTGGTGGCGGGTGGCTTCGGCGTGGGCAAGACCACGTTCGTCGGCGCCGTCTCGGAGATCGACCCGCTGCGTACCGAGGCCGTGATGACCTCGGCCTCGGCCGGCATCGACGACCTGACCCACACCGGGGACAAGACCACCACCACGGTGGCGATGGACTTCGGCCGTATCACCCTGGACCAGGACCTGATCCTGTACCTCTTCGGTACGCCGGGCCAGGACCGCTTCTGGTTCATGTGGGACGACCTGGTCCGCGGCGCCATCGGCGCCGTCGTCCTGGTCGACACCCGCCGCCTCGCCGACTGCTTCCCGGCGGTCGACTACTTCGAGAACAGCGGCCTGCCGTTCGTCATCGCCCTGAACGGTTTCGAGGGCCACCAGCCCTACACTCCCGACGAGGTGCGGGAGGCGCTGCAGATCGGTCCGGGGACGCCGATCATCACCACCGACGCCCGTCACCGCGCGGACGCGAAGAGTGCTTTGATCACGCTCGTGGAGCATGCGCTGATGGCACGACTCAAGTAGGCGACCGTGTACGGCAGTTGTCGTACGCCGCTCTGGGGGCGGTCTGTGTCCTTTGACACGGTCCGCCCCCGCGTTCATAACGTTTCGAAAGAGAATTGGTGCGCGGTGGACACCCGACGCATCCGTTCGGTGCCACTGCGCTCACATGAGCCCCGCAATTTGCCGGGGCTCGCTCTTTATGCCCGTTTTATCTTCGGCCTGGACCGGTGAAAGCGACCGCTCAGAGCTGTTTGGATGGGACCCCCTTCACGTGCTGCAATTCATGAACTCCCGAGTAGTACGGCCCTGAACGAAACACCGGCACAACGTAGGTGCCGACGCCGAGAGGTTGTTGGTCGAGTGAGGCGAAGCAAGGAAAGCTCCGCGGAGCAGCAGGCGCGCGGCAACTTCACGCCGCCGACCCGCGCGGTGGCGTCGCCCGCGGAGGTGCCTGTCACGCCCCCGGCCCCGCAGGGCAGCTCCAGCAAGCTGTCCCCCCGGAACTGGCGTGTGCCCACCAGGCTGAACGCCATTCTCCTCATACCCGTGCTGGTCGGCCTCGTCATGGGCGGCTTCCAGGTGAAGGGGTCCATCGACACCTGGCAGGAGGCGCAGAACGCCGAGAAGACGGCGCTGATCATCCGCGCCGCCTCGGAGTACAGCCAGGCCCTGCTCAACGAGCGCGACCTCACCGCCGCTCCCCTCCTCAAGGCCACCTCGGCCAAGGACCGCGAGAGCGACGAGGTCACGCAGGCGTACGCCGCCACCGACGCCGCCGCGCTGAAGTTCTCCCAGGCCGCCGAGAACATGCCGGAGGGCGAGGGCCTCGAGCGCCGCCTGAAGCTGTTCCAGGACAAGGAGCCGGACCTCAAGAAGCTGCGCGAGGTCGCGTACACCAAGGCCATGGACCCGGTGAAGACCCAGCTCGGGTACGTCGACGTCCAGCACTACCTGATGGAGTTCTCCAACGAGCTCGGGCTCGGTACGGGCAACATCACGAGCTACGGCCGTACCGTCTACGCCATCCAGCTCGCCAAGGCCGCCACGTCGCTGCAGCGCTCGATCGGCACGCACCTCCTCGTGCGCCCCAGCCAGCGGGCCGAGGTCTTCGCCCAGCAGTCGGTGGCGTTCAACTCGTACAACTACCTGGAGAAGATCGCCCTCGGCGAGTACGTCTCCGGTGGCACCCAGGCGGACGTGGACCGCCTGACGAAGGTGATGAACGAGAAGGCCACCGAGGGGGCCAGGAAGCTCGAGGCCGCCGGTCTCAACCCGCCCAAGGGCCAGGACGACGGCTCGGTCTACACCGGTATGGCGGAGGCGATCGGTTCCGCCGAGGACGCCGACGCGATCGAGGACCTGCGCAAGCAGGCCGTCACCTTCGAGACCTGGATGGGTGCGGCCACGGCGAAGTTCGACGGCTACACCGAGGTCGAGAAGGAGCTCGTCGACAAGGCCGTGACCGAGGCCGCCGCGATCTCGGACGACGCCAAGACGGACGCCTTCGTCAACGGTGGCATCGTCGTGATCGCGCTCCTCACCGCCTTCATCCTCGCCGGGATGATGGCGCGCCAGATGAGCCGCTCGATGCGCGAGCTGCGCACCGCCGCCTTCGCCATCGCCGAGCAGCGCCTGCCGATGCTGGTCGACCAGCTCTCCCGTACCGAGCCGGGCCGGGTCGACACCCGGGTGCAGCCCATCCCGATCGACTCCCAGGACGAGATCGGTGAGGTCGCCCGCGCCTTCGACCAGGTCCACCGCGAGGCCGTCCGGCTCGCAGCCGAGCAGGCCATGCTGCGGGGCAACGTCAACGCGATCTTCACCAACCTCTCGCGCCGCAACCAGTCGCTGATCGAGGGCCAGCTGACCCTCATCACCGATCTGGAGAACAACGAGGCCGACCCGGACCAGCTGGAGAACCTCTTCAAGCTGGACCACCTGGCCACCCGTATGCGCCGCAACGGCGAGAACCTCCTCGTCCTCGCCGGCGAGGAGCCGGGCCGCCGCTGGGACCAGCCGGTGCCGCTGGTCGACGTGATGCGCGCCGCCTCCTCCGAGGTGGAGCAGTACGAGCGCATCGAGCTCGCCGGCGTCCCGGAGGCCGAGATCCACGGCCAGGCCGTGACCGACCTCGTCCACCTCCTCGCGGAGCTGCTGGAGAACGCCACCACGTTCTCCTCGCCGCAGACCAAGGTCCGCGTCACCGCGACCCGTCTGCCCGACGGCCGCGTGATGGTCGAGATCCACGACAAGGGCATCGGCCTCACCGCCGAGGACTTCGCGGACATCAACCACAAACTGGCCAACCCGCCGACCGTGGACGCCGCCGTCTCGCAGCGCATGGGCCTGTTCGTGGTCGGCCGGCTGGCCGACCGGCACGGCGTCCGGGTCCAGCTGCGCCCCTCGGGCGAGCAGGCCGGCACGACCTCGCTCGTCATGCTGCCGGACGCGATCACCCACGGTGGCGGCGGCGAGTCGCTGCCGCAGGACGACTTCACCGTCTCGCAGATCATCCCGCAGCAGCAGTCGCACGCCTTCGAGCCGGTGCAGCAGCAGCCGATGCGGACCGCCGCGGAGCTCGGCTTCGACGACTCCCGCTACGACGAGCCCGGGGAGGAGCGCCAGCTCGACCCGGTGAACCGTTCGCTCATGCGCGAAGAGCGCCGTGCGGCCCTGGAGGCGCAGGCGCAGGGCGGCGACCGCCCGCTCTTCCGTGACGAGCTCGACTCCTCGCAGCAGGGGTACGTACAGCAGGAGCAGGACCAGGCGTACGCACCGGAGCAGGGATACGGGCAGGAGTACGCGTCCGACTACGGTCAGCCGGCTCATCAGCACGCCGGATACGACTACCCGCAGCAGGGCTACGACGAGTACGGCCAGGCCGCGGGCGACTACGGCCGGTCCGCCGACAACGGCTATACGGAAGCTCCCTATCAGGGTCAGGGCAACGGGCAGGCGCAGTACGACAACGCCTACGACACCCAGTCCCAGCAGGGTGCCTGGCCCGAGCAGGGTGCGTACCAGGGCGGCTACGAGCAGGAGTACCGGCCGGAAGCGGAATCTGCGCCCAGCGCTCCCGCGCAGCCCTCGGAGCGCGTAGGCTTCGACCGTCCGGGTCCCACCCCGAACCCGGCCCCGGACGCCGGGCACGCGCTGACCGACGCCGGTCTGCCGCGCCGAGGCGGCACCGCCGCGCAGGCACCCCGGCCCGCCCAGCAGCCGCTGCCCACGCGGTCGGTTCCGCAGCCGGCGCAGCAGCCGGCCCAGCAGAACGAAGCCGACGGTCCCGAGGAATGGCGCTCGACCAACGACGAGCGCTGGCAGCGGGCCGAGAAGCTCCGCGACCCGAAGGCGGGCGGGGTCACCTCGTCCGGTCTTCCGAAGCGGGTCCCCAAGGCCAATCTGGTCGAGGGCACGGCGGAGCAGACCCCGCAGGGCGGCCCCCAGGTCTCCCGCGCACCTGAGGACGTCCGGGGCAGGTTGAGCAACCTGCGCCGCGGTGTCCAGCAGGGACGCAGCGCGGGAACGGACACGAACGGATCGGGCCTCGGCCCGGGCAGTACCTACAACCAGGAGCGTTAGTGTGAGCATGAGCCAGGCGGCGCAGAATCTGAACTGGTTGATCACCAACTTCGTGGACAACACCCCCGGGGTGTCCCACACGGTGGTGGTCTCCGCCGACGGTCTCCTGCTGGCGATGTCCGAGGGTTTCCCCCGGGACCGAGCCGACCAGCTTGCGGCCGTCGCCTCCGGACTGACCTCGCTGACCGCGGGCGCGTCCCGGATCTTCGAAGGCGGTGCGGTCAACCAGACCGTCGTGGAGATGGAGCGCGGCTTCCTCTTCATCATGTCGATCTCGGACGGCTCTTCGCTGGCCGTGCTGTCGCACCCGGAGGCCGACATCGGCCTCGTGGGCTACGAGATGGCGCTGCTCGTCGACCGCGCGGGCAGCGTGCTGACGCCCGACCTCCGGGCGGAGCTGCAGGGAAGTCTGCTCAACTAATAGACAGACAGTGCGTATCTCGCCACCGCACCGTAAGGTGCGGTGGCGCGGCTCCACAGGGACATGGACCGCGAGGCAGTCGGAGGAGGAGAAGTGGGAACACCCCCGGGCGGACGCCCTTACAACGGTTTTGACGCGCAGCAGCCGCACGGTGACACCGCGCAGAACCGGTTCAACTTTCCCTCCGCACCGAGCAGACAGGGCACACAGCAGCCCTATCAGCAGCCGCAGGCCCAGCCCTCGCCCGTGAGCGCGCCGCCGAGCGCGCCGCGTGCCCAGCGCGGCGCGGGTGGTTCGGGCGGATCGGGCGGCCACAACCCGCTCGTGCGTCCGTACGCGATGACCGGCGGCCGGACCCGGCCGCGTTACCAGCTCGCTATCGAGGCGCTGGTCAGTACGACGGCCGATCCGTCCCGGCTGCAGGGGCAGTTGCCCGAGCACCAGCGGATCTGCCGGCTCTGCTTCGAGATCAAGTCGGTCGCCGAGATCTCGGCGCTTCTCTCGATCCCCCTCGGCGTTGCCCGGATTCTCGTCGCCGACCTGGCAGAGGCCGGACTTGTCGCCATCCACCAGCCCGGCGGCGACGAGGCCGCCGGCGGTCAGCCAGACGTGACACTGCTCGAAAGGGTGCTCAGTGGACTTCGCAAGCTCTAGCGGCGGCGCGGCCCGTTCAACCACCAGCGCGAAGATCGTGGTGGCGGGTGGCTTCGGCGTGGGCAAGACCACGTTCGTCGGCGCCGTCTCGGAGATCAACCCGCTGCGTACCGAGGCCGTGATGACGTCTGCGTCCGCGGGCATCGACGACCTCACGCACACCGGCGACAAGACGACGACGACTGTCGCGATGGACTTCGGCCGTATCACCCTGGACCAGGACCTGATCCTGTACCTCTTCGGTACGCCGGGCCAGGACCGCTTCTGGTTCATGTGGGACGACCTGGTCCGCGGCGCCATCGGCGCCGTCGTCCTCGTGGACACCCGCCGCCTCGCCGACTGCTTCCCGGCGGTCGACTACTTCGAGAACAGCGGCCTGCCGTTCGTCATCGCCCTGAACGGCTTCGACGGCCACCAGCCGTACAACCCGGAGGAGGTCCGCGAGGCCCTCCAGATCGGCCCGGACACGCCGATCATCACCACCGACGCCCGTCACCGCGCGGACGCCAAGAGCGCGCTGATCACGCTCGTGGAGCACGCACTGATGGCCCGCCTCCGGTAGTCCCACCGGACCACGGCACGCAGAGGCCCCGCACACCGGACCGGTGGGCGGGGCTTTTCCGTGCCCGCGTGAGGGGGCGTGGGGGCACGGGCGGTGGTACGGCGGTGGTACGGCGAAGGCCCCCCGCTCCGAGGAGGAGCGGGGGGCCTTCGGTGCCGTGGGGCTCAGCCCTGCCAGGAGTGGGAGGGACGGAAGCCCGACTGGCGCTCCAGGCGGCGCCAGCCGGCCGTGGAGCGGCCGTGGGCGGTCGCCTCGGCCGGCTGGGCGGCCGCGCGGGCGAGCAGGACCGCGGTGATCGCGGCCAGCTCCTCGGGATCTGCGTGGCCCTTCTCGACGCGGAGAAGGTTGGCGGGGGTGGTCACGGAGGACTCCTCTTACTGCGGCGGGTTGCCGTGCTTGCGGGACGGCAGGTCGGCGTGCTTGGTGCGGAGCATGGCGAGGGACCGGATGAGGACCTCCCGCGTCTCGGCGGGGTCGATGACGTCGTCGACCAAGCCGCGCTCCGCCGCGTAGTAGGGATGCATGAGCTCCGCCTTGTACTCCTTGACCATGCGGGCCCGCATGGCCTCGGAGTCCTCGGCCTCGGCGATCTGCTTGCGGAAGATGACGTTGGCGGCGCCTTCCGCGCCCATCACCGCGATTTCGTTGGTGGGCCAGGCGTACGTCAGGTCGGCACCGATGGACTGGGAGTCCATGACGATGTACGCACCGCCGTACGCCTTCCGCAGGATCAGGGAGATCCGGGGCACGGTCGCGTTGCAGTAGGCGTACAGCAGCTTCGCGCCGTGGCGGATGATTCCACCGTGCTCCTGATCCACGCCGGGCAGGAAGCCGGGTACGTCCAGAAGAGTGACGATGGGGATGTTGAAAGCGTCGCACATCTGGACGAATCGCGCGGCCTTCTCGGACGCCTCGATGTCCAGGACACCGGCCAGGGACTGGGGCTGGTTGGCGACGATGCCGACGACCTGGCCGTCGAGCCGGGCCAGCGCGCAGATGATGTTGCGGGCCCAGCGCTCGTGGATCTCCAGGTAGTCGCCGTCGTCGACGAGCTCCTCGATCACCTTGTGCATGTCGTACGGGCGGTTGCCGTCGGCGGGGACCAGATCGAGCAGGACGTCCGAGCGGCGGTCGGCCGGGTCCTCGGAGCCCACGGTCGGCGGGTTCTCGCGGTTGTTCTGCGGGAGCATCGACAGGAGGTAGCGCACCTCGGCGATGCAGGTCTCCTCGTCGTCGTACGCGAAGTGCGCGACGCCGCTGGTCTCGGCGTGGACGTCGGCGCCGCCGAGGCCGTTCTGGGTGATCTCCTCGCCGGTGACCGCCTTGACGACGTCCGGGCCGGTGATGAACATCTGCGAGGTCTCGCGGACCATGAAGACGAAGTCGGTGAGCGCCGGGCTGTAGGCCGCGCCGCCCGCGCAGGGACCGAGCATCACGCTGATCTGCGGGATGACCCCGGAGGCGCGGGTGTTGCGCTGGAAGATGCCGCCGTAGCCGGCGAGGGCGGAGACGCCCTCCTGGATGCGCGCGCCGGCGCCGTCGTTCAGCGAGACGAGCGGGGCGCCGGCCGCGATGGCCATGTCCATGATCTTGTGGATCTTGGTGGCGTGGGCCTCGCCCAGCGCGCCGCCGAAGATCCGGAAGTCGTGCGCGTAGACGAAGACCGTGCGGCCCTCGACCGTGCCCCAGCCGGTGATGACGCCGTCGGTGTACGGCTTCCTGGCCTCCAGCCCGAAGCCGCTGGCGCGGTGGCGGCGCAGCTGCTCGACCTCGCTGAAGGAACCCGGGTCGAGCAGCAGCTCGATGCGCTCGCGAGCGGTGAGCTTGCCCTTGGCGTGCTGGGCCTCGGTCGCCCGATCGCTGGGGCCGCGCCGGGCCTCCTCGCGCAGGGCGTGCAGCTCGGCCACACGGCCACGGGCGTCAGTCGGCTCGCTCGGGATCTGGTCCACAACGGTCATGTACCGACCCTACGAAGTCGACCAAGGAAAACCCGCCGTTGACTCCGTACAGTCTCCCGCGTCGATTCCTGGTGGAGCTGGACAGAACCATGCCGCCCTCGGCCCGAGTCGACAGCGGAAGACCCCTTCCGTTTGTAGGATTCCTATACAAGCACGCTGCAGCGGTGGGTGGCGCCGGCGGTGCCGGGGCTGATCCGGAGCCGCAGCGAGCGGCCGGTGGCGAGGATCTCCACGGACGGGTCGTGGGAGATCACCCGGCGGGCCGGGCGGTCCCAGACGAGCTCCAGCGGTTGCCCGGTGCGCGGCGGCTCGGCAACCCGGAGGTCGAGGACGGAGCGCCGTCGGCGGACGAGCACGCTCGCCGGGGCGGAGACGGTCAGGGGCCCCACCGTACCGGCCCGCCAGAGGTTGGCCGCGGTGAGCCCGAGGGACGGGACGGAGACGGCCTGACGGTCGGCGGTGTTGTCGAGGACGCGCAGCCAGCGGCGGTCGGCGGCGCGGGCGGCCAGGGTGCGGCGGGTGGCGCCGGGCATCAGGAGGTACGCGTAGGAGGCGGCGACCGGGTCGGTGCCGTGGTCGAACCACAGGGTCTGGTAGACGCGGGTGCGGCGTTCGGTGGAGCTGGTGGTGTTGATGTCGCTCCAGGCGCCGGTCCGCTCCTCGCGGAGCGTGCGCAGGTCGGCGGTCCCCGTGGGGAAGACCCAGCCGCCGTGGCCGTCGAGGTGGGCCCAGCCGGCGCCGGTGGTGAGCGGGGCGGGGCCTCCCCCGCGGCCCGCGGCGCGGGAGGCGCCCGCCTCGCCGAGGTTGCGGTTGTCGACCACGGTCTCGACCGGGACGCCGTCGGAGGCGGTGATGCCCGCGCCGAGGCAGATGATCGTGTCGGCCGCGCAGAACCAGGACTTGCGGGCCTCCAGCGTGGAGCCGAGGCCCTTCACATGCTGGCCGATCGCGGCGAACTCGCCGTCGGTGGTGCCCCCGACCCACTGGACGGCGGGCCGGTGCGCGCCCCACTCGCCGCCGGCGCGGTCGGCGAGCCGCCGGGTGGAGACGGTGGTGCCCGGGAGGCGGTAAGGGTCGACGGTGGGCCAGAACCAGTCGGTGTACTGGCCGCCTTGGCCGGTGGTCCACCAGTACAGCATCCCGGCGCCGGTGTGCCAGCCGCGCGGGTGCTCGCCGTTGCCGCATTCGTAGGAGGAGATCCGCTCGGAGGAGAGGGAGAGGTTGGCGGCCCAGCCGGGGCGGCGGTGGACGGCCCGGTCCATGGCGGTGAACAGCCGGTGTCCGGTCGGCTCGGGCGCGGCGGGCACGGGCGCTGCGGCGACGGCGTGCAGGCGCGCGAGGTCGGCGACGCCGTACTGCGGAGCGGTGAGGATCGGGCTGACCGTGTCCCGTTCGATCCACCCCTTCACGCGCGCGTGCCAGCGGTCGCGTTCGGCCGGGCTCGCGCCGCCCGCGAGGAGGGCGATGGCGGCGATGAGGCCCTGGCCGTGGAAGTGGTCGGAGCGCATGATCCGCCGCTCGTCGCTCGTGAGCAGACCGCGGCTGACCGCCCGGCCGTTGACGCTGTCCATGGCCAGACCGTCGTAGATGAGGGGCGCGTAGGCCTTCTCGACGCTGTCGAGGATGATCTGACGGTGGGGGTCGGTCACCTCCCAACGGGAGCCGGCGAGCAGGGTGAAGAGCCGGCCCAGGCCGTCGAGCATGACCTGTCCGTAGGTGCCCGAGTAGGCCACCCAGGTGTGCTGGACGAACGATCCGTCGGCGTAGAGGCCGTCGCCCTCGGTCACGTACGGGAAGACGGGCGAGAGGGCGTCGCGGGCGAGGGCGACCTTGGCCGCGTCGCCGCCCAGGATGCCGCGCAGGGCGACGGAGCGGCAGAGGTCGACGCGGTTGGCGCCGGTGGAGGTGCCGGTGTAGTCCCGCAGGGCGGAGTCGGGGACGAAGTGGTCGACGGCGGCGCAGGCGGCCGCGATCCGCTCGGCGCCCAGGTGCGGGTGGAGCGCGGCGGCGATGTCCATGAGCAGGCGGGGGCTGCCGATCTGCCACTCCCACCAGTTGCCGTACGGCCTGACCCCCGCCGCGTACGCCCGGGCGGAGAGGTGGTCGAGGCCGCGCAGGACGTCGGCGAGGAGCCCGGGGTCGCCGGTGAGGCCGGTGCCGGGCTGGACGTAGGCCTGGGTCATGGTCCACAGGCGGCTGTGGCTCTGAGTGATCCCGGCGGGCGGGTCGAAGGGGACGCCGGGCCACAGGGAGGTGCCGGTGGGGGCCATCGCGGCCCGGAAGGAGCGGGCGAGGGCGCCGGTCCCGGCGAGGCGGGAGGCGTAGGGCTCGGCGCCGGAGTCGAAGCCGGCGCCGAGCTGGATGCCGAGCCAGCGCAGCCGCAGCGTCTCGAACTCCGCCTCCGCCGCGCGAGCCGAGGCGGCGGCTCCGAGGGCTGCGGCGGACGCGGCGGCGGTGGTGGCCGTCGTGAGGAACGTACGGCGGGACCAGACGGGCACGGGAGCCTCCCGGGGCATGGGTGGGACCGGACGGCCCCCGGTCTAGCACGCGCTTTCTATACGTATCAATGGGTAGGACACGTCGGGCGAGGAGAGATTGGGCAAGCGCTTGCTGTCCGATACCTGGCGACGTGCGCCGGGGTCAGGCCGAGCAGTGGAAGCGGGCGTTCCCCCAGTCGGCGTGGTCGTTGCCGTTGCCGTCCCCGCCGTCGTCGACGACCAGGTCGACGTAGGCGGCGCCGGTGAGGTCGGCGGTCAGCCGCCAAGGCCCGTCCGTCGCCGTGAGGACCGGGGACGTCGCCTTCCGTACACCGTCGGCGAGGACGTCGAACCGGACGCTGCCCCGGGTGGCCTGGGCGTCGTCCACCCCGACCTCGGCGGTGAGGGAGGCGCACCGGCCGCCCAGGTAGTAGCGGATCGTGGCGGCTGCGTGGCTGCCGAGCCCCTTGGCGTAGGCCACTCCCCCGATCCGCAGCGGGGTGCCGTCGCCGGTGCCGGTCCCGCCGTTGGAGCGATCGCGTTCGACCGGCCCCCAGCCGTTGGTGGCCGAGGCCCACTCTAGGTCGCTCGCCCAGTTGTCGGTGGTGGGCGGCGGGGGCAGGGTGCGGACGGTGGCGGCGGCGGTGAGCCTCCGCTCCCGGCCCCCGATCGCGTACGTGAGGGAGGCGTCGAGCGGGTACGGCCGGTGGGCCGCGTCCGCGGGCGGCGTCACCTGCCAGGCGGCGGTGGTCTGCCCGCCCGGCGCGACCGGGTCGAGGGTGACCGGCGCCGCCGGTTCGGCGGTCCAGCCCGCGGGCAGGGCGAGCGTGGCCACGGCGCCGGAGACCGCTGCGGCCTCGTCGTGGGCGAAGGTGGCCGTGACCCGGTTCGGACGGCCGGGTTCCAGGGTCTCGGGCGCGGCGAGCGCGAGCGTGCCGCAGGCGGCGGGTTCGGCGGCCGGGCCGAGGTCGGTCACGGTGAAGGAGTCGAGGACGAAGTCGGCGCCGTCCGGGGCGTCGGCGCGTTTGCGCAGCCCGGTCCAGGTGCCGCCGCAACCGGCGGTGACGGTCTCGGTGAAGCGCCCGGTGGTCCGTTGCTGTCCGAGGGGCGTGCGGCGGGTCTCCACGGAGGTGCCGTCGGGGCGGTCGTAGCCGGTGACCCACTCGTAGGCGCCCGCGTGGCTGGACTGGTGGTCGTACTCCACGCGGTAGCGGTGCCCGTCCCGCATCGGGACGGTCCAGGGGGCGGTGCGGTAGACGAGCCCGCTGTTCTCGTCGTGGGACTTGAGGGACTCGGCGCCGCCGAGGACGTCGTCGACGAGCTTTCCGTTCCAGCCGGCCTGGGTGTAGGGGGCGTGGAGCTGGGCGATGTGGGTGCGCGGGTCGGTCGTCCCGCCGGAGTCGCCCTTGAGGAAGGGGCCCCAGCCCTGGTCGACGGCCTCGAAGTCCTCGTACACGGTCGCGCCCGGCCTGGTCGTCGGGTCGTTGCGCACGACCCGTACGTCGTCGATCCGGACGGCGGCCGGGCTGCCCGGCGCGGCGTGGATCCCGAGCATGGCGGCGCCGCGCGCGGGGGCGGTGAAGGTGACCTTGGCGCGCTGGAGGCGGGTGCCGTTCCAGTCGGAGGCGGCGACCCGGTCCACCAGCGGCGAGCGGGCCACGGTGACGGACCGGCCGCCGACGGAGAGGGTGGTGGGACGCGTCCGGCCGGGCTCGACCTCGATCAGGGCGGAGGCGGTGTAGCGCGCGCCGGGGGTGAGGCCGGTGAGCCGCTGCTGTACGGCGGCGGTGGCGGAGCCGGTCAGCCGGGCGCTGTTGCGCCCCTGGGCGTCGGTGTCCCGGGCGACCGTGCCGGCCGTGGTCCAGGCGCGGAGCCGGCTGTCGTTGAAGCCGGGGTCCCTCACGGGCGTGCCCTCGCCCCAGCGCGGGTCACGCGGCTCGGGGGCGCGGTCGGGGTAGAGGACGTAGGGCTGTCCGGCGGCGGCGTCGAGGGTGATCCGGCCGCCCGTGGGCCGCACGGTGCCGGTCTTGACGCGACCGTTGTCGGTGAGCTTGTAGACGCTGTACGAGCGGGAGCCGGGCACCGCCCAACTCGTCGTCCCGCCAGTCTTGTTGTAGTGGTACAGCTTCTTTCCGCCGTCCCAGGGCAGCAGGTAGTTCTCGCCGTCGAGGACCGTGCGGCCGCCCTCGTGGAACGTGCGCTTCCCGTTCTCGACGGTGCCGCGGACGCCGCCGGTGAAGGTCAGGTCGTTGCCGTTCCAGCGGGTGATGCGCTGCCGCTGGAGGTACTTGGCGGGCAGGTTCTTCTGCCAGATGTTGGCCTGGAAGCGGTTCCAGTCGGTCTCGCCGGTCCAGCCCTCGAAGTCCTCCAGGGCGGTCCGGCCGAGGACCGGGTGGTCGTTCCAGACGTCCTTCTCACCGTTGCGGATGAAACGGACGATCTGCGAGTTGAGGCCCTTGTTGGTGGCGCCGCCGTAGTCCAGGTCGTTGGCCCAGTGGGACCAGAGCGAGGCGCGCTCGAACTTCTCGGACCACTCGGTGGCGACGTTCCATCCCTGCGCCTGCACGGCCTGCAGCGTCTTGTCGGCGATCCAGCCGTGGGTGTAGTAGACGTCGATGTAGAGCATCGACAGGTTCGGGTCGGTCTCGTCGCGGAGCTGCTGGAAGCGGCGGGCGAGATCGCCGCTGTTGACGTCCCGGCGCTGGTCGATGGAGTAGCTCTGGTTGAGCCAGTTCCAGCCGGGCTTGCTCGTGTCGACGAGTGTCTCGCTGAAGTTCTTCGCCTCGGGGTACGACTCGGTGGCGTTGACGTGGACGCCGAAGCCCGCGCCCCACTTCCGGCCCTCCTTGAGGAGGGTGTTGAGGTCGGCGAGGCCGCCGGCCCGCTTGTTGTAGTTGCCGCCGTAGTCGGGGTGGGCCGAGTCGTGGCCCTCGGAGCCGTACCCCTTGAGCAGGGCGAACTGGCCGAGTCCGTCGGTGGCGAGGGAGATCCGCTTGACGTCGTCGAGGGTGCGCAGGAACGGGTGGGTGGCGTGGGACGCGAAGTTGAAGGGGATGTGGGCGATCACCCGGTCCGGGGTCGCCTCGCTGCCCGGCGCCTTGATCCCGATGGCGGGGAAGGCCACGGCCGCGTCCTGCCAGTCGGTGCGTCCGTCGGCGTTGGCGTCGGGGGTGACGACGACCTTGGCCCAGGGGAGGTTTCCGCCGCGCTCCGGGGCGGGGGCACCCTCGCCCCGGTAGGTCCACTGGCCGGACCAGACGCCGACGCGGGTCTCGGCGCCGTTCTTCCGCGCCTGGTGCCAGAAGCGGGCTCCGTCGCGGGCGCTCGGTCCCGCGGGCTTGTCGTAGGAGGAGTTGGACTCGACGGCGGCGGCGAGGGAGCCGGTGCTGACCAGTGCGTAGCTCGCCCCGGTGGCGGCGGACTCGGCGGGGGTCGCGTCGGTGATCCCGGCGAAGACGTCGGCGGTACGGGTGGAGTCGGGGTCGAGCCGGGTGAAGGCGGTCGCGGCGCCGCCGTCCGCGGCGCCGACGGAGACCAGGTCGTGGCCCGGTATGTCGAGGGTGCCGACCCGGAACGCCTCGGTGTCGTGGACGGCGGTGACCTGGAAGGTGGTGGTGCGGCCGCTGACGCCCAGGGTGGCGTCGATCCGGACGCCGGGGAGGGCGGGGAAGGCCAGGGTGTACGCGGCGGTGGAGGAGGTGAGGACGGGGGCGCCCTGGGCGCGGACCGCGTACGCCGTGCCGTTGAGGACGACCTCGGTCACCGGGGCCGTACTGCCGAGGAGGCGGGCTCCGGTCGCCCGGTCGGTGTACGAGAGGACGCGCGGGAAGTCCTCGGCGACGGCGACGGTGAGCCGGTCGGAGCCGATGAGGGCGGCGGCGTCCCGGCGGGGGGCCTGCGCCTGCGGGGCCGGTTCCTGCAGGGCCTGCGCCTGCGGGGCCGGTTCCCGCGGGGCCTGCGCCTGGGGGGCCTGGGCGAGGGCGGGCCCAGAGAGGGCGAACACGGCGGCCGAGGCGGCGGCGAGCGCGCAGGCCGTACGGATCCTTCGGGGCGTGGGGAGGGACATGCGCACCAGTTGTCCTCGGCCCCCGGCGCACCGTCAACGAGATCGCGGCCCGGCGGGCCCGCCAGTCCAAGAACCCCCTTCGGTTAGTCCAAGTGACCACCGAAGGGGGCCTGATGGGGGTCAGCAGCCGCCGCAGTTGTAGAACGTCACGTCCCAGTGGTTGCCCTCGTCGGCGTAGATGTTGCCGGCGCCGGACTTCCACTGCGGGGCGCCGTCACCGCGTACACCGATGTAGGTGAACGTGTTCTTGATGTAGGTCCCGACACAGGCGTACTTGGCGAAGTCGAGCTTGTAGCCGTTCCAGTGCGAGTACGTGCCGCCGGCGTGGCCGGTCTCGGTGCCGCCCGTGATGTTGAGGGCGCAGCCGCTGGCGCTCTTGAGCGTCTGGGCCCCCTGGGCGGTGGCGAGGTTGAGCTGCTCGAAGGAGGTGCAGGTGGGGTTGTTGCGGTCGGAGCAGCCGCCCGACGAGGACCAGGTGATCCCCGAGGCGCGGAACTTCGAGGTCGCGGTGGCGTGGCTGATCTTGGTGGCCGCCTGGGCGTCGGTGGCGCCGGAGAGGACGCCGACGCCGGGCGCGAAGAGCGCGCCGAGGACGAGGGCGAGGGCGGTGAGGACGGAGCGGAGCTTCATCGGGGGGTGCCTCCTGCTGATGACCGTGACGGATGGGACGGCGGTGCAGGTGGAGCGGAGAGTTCCGATCGAGCAAGGAGATGGTGCCGTAGTTCTACGCGCGTCCGCCAGAGGGCCTGAGGGCCGTCGAGGTGAACATTCACGGGAGATGTTGAAACTTGAACGGAATAGCGCTACGGTCGTTCTCGTTGAAGCTTCAACAAGTTCGTTTCCGCAGGCGCTCCCCCGCCTCGTCCCCCAAGGAGCACGTCATGGGCATCTTCGGCCGCAAGAACGACACCGCCACCGGCACCGCCACCGCCGTCGCCACCCGCCCCGTCGACCCGGCCCTGGCCGCGCTGACCGGCGACTACACCATCGACCCGGCGCACAGCAGCATCGGCTTCACGGTCCGCCACGCCATGGTCACCAACGTCCGCGGCTCCTTCGCCGAGCACCAGGGCACGCTGAGCCTCGACGGCACCGACCCGAGCGCCTCCTCCGCCTCGATCGACGTCACCATCGCCTCGATCGACACGGGCATCGCCGACCGCGACGGCCACCTGCGCAGCGCGGACTTCTTCGACGCCGAGACCTTCCCGCTGATGACCTTCCGCTCGACCGGGGCCGAGCAACTGGGCGGCGACCTGTACCGGATCACGGGCGACCTCACCATCAAGGACGTGACCCGCCCGCTCGCCATCGACCTGGAGTTCAACGGCGCGGCCACCGACGTCTACGGCAACGAGCGCGTCGGCTTCGAGGGCTCGGCCGAGATCCTGCGCTCCGCGTGGGGCCTGACCTGGAACGCGGCCCTGGAGACGGGTGGCGTCATGGTCAGCGACAAGGTGAAGCTGACCTTCGACATCTCCGCGATCAAGACCGCCGCCTGACGGATCGCGATTCCCCGGCGATACGAGCGCGCCCGCCTCTCCGCGACAGCGGAGGGCGGGCGCTCGGCCGTTCCGGGACGGGGCCGCGGGCTGCGGGCTGCGGGCTGCGGGCTGCGGGCTGCGGGCCGATCTCACCGACGGGCGCCGGGAACCGGAAACCGCTGGTCAACGTCGTTGTCAGTGGGGGCCGCTAGCGTCGCGGGCATGGAATTCCGCATCGACAGCAGCGCGTTGACCGACGCCGTCGCCTGGGCCGCCCGCGTCCTGCCCGCCCGCTCCCCCGTCCCGGTGCTCGGCGGTCTGCTCCTGGAGGCGGCGGACGGCCGGCTGCGCGTCTCCGGACTCGACCACGAGGCGTCGGCACGGATCGAGGTCGAGGCGGACACGGCCGTCGACGGCCGGGCGCTCGTCCTGGGGCGGCGGCTCCTCGACATCTCCAAGGTGCTGCCGAAGGGGCCGGTGGAATGCGCGGTCGAGGGTTCGCGCCTGTCGGTGACCGGCGGGGAGGCCCGCTTCGGGCTCTCCCTCCTGCCGTTGGAGGACTATCCGGCCCCGCCAGGTCTGCCCGCCCTGCGCGGCGCGGTGGACGCGGACGCCTTCGCGGCCGCCGTCGGGCAGGTGGCGGTGGCCGCCGGCCGGGACGACGCGCTGCCGGTCCTGACGGGCATACGCCTCGCCCTGGACGGTACGGAGATGACGCTGGCCGCGACCGACCGCTACCGCTACGCGGTCCGCACCCTGGAGTGGAAACCGGAGGGCGGCACCGGTCCGGTGGGGGACACCGATGTCGTGGTGCCCGCCCGCCGGCTGACGGAGATCGCCCGCTCCCTCGCCGGAGCCGGCCTGGTCCGGCTGGCGCTCGACGGCGGCTCGATCGGCTTCGAGGGCGACGGCGTCCGCGCCACCACCCGCCTGCTCGACGGCCGGCTCCCCCGCCACGACAAGCTCTTCACGCTGGGCGAGCACGCCGTCGCCGAGACGGACCGGGCCCCGCTGGTCGAGGCCGTGAAGCGGGTCGCCGTCGTCGCGGAGGGCGACAGCCCGGTCCAGCTGTCCTTCGGCGAGGACGCCGTCCGGCTCCACGCCGGGTACGAGGACGACGTGGCCTCCCAGCGGCTCCCGGCCCGCCTCGACGGGGCAGTGTCCACGACGGTCGCGTTCAATCCGGCGTACCTCCTGGACGCGCTCGGCTCGTTCGACACCGGCACCGTCCGCTTCCACCTCCTGGGGCCGGGGCAGCGCGCCCTGCTCACCGACCGGGCCGACGGCGTCCACCAGCACCTGCTGATGTCGGTGAAGCTGCCGGCGTAGGCCCTCCGCCCGCCCACCGGACCTCGGCCCGGGGGGGCCGGTGGTCAGAAGCCGCCTCCGCCGTCGAACCCGCCGCCTCCGCCGAAGTCGCCGCCGCCGAATCCGCCTCCGCCGGCGTCACCCGACCCGAAGTCGCCGGAGTCGAAGTCGGCCCCGGAGAAGTCGCCGCCCTGGAACTCGCCGCCGCCGTACTCCGCCGCGTAGGCCGGGGTCGCGAGCATCGAGCCGAGCATGGTGCCCACCAGCAGGCCGGGGAGCATGCCGCCGCCGAAATAGCCGCCCGCCCAGGGGCCGTACGCCGGTCCCGCCTCCCAGTACGGGCGGCGGCCGCCGTCGGTCTCGACGGTACGGGCCTGGGGGTCCTGGCCGTCGTCGAGGCGGGCGGCGTCGGCGGCGCAGACCGGGACCTCGCGGGCCGCGCCCCCGGCCGGAACCCAGCTGCGGTCCGTGGTGGAGGGGCCGTGGCGCGGGTCGAAGAAGCAGGGCGGCCGGCGCTCCGGCAACGGCCGCTTCTCGCGGCGGGCGCCCAGGACGGCGAGGGAGAACCGGCCGTCCTCCAGGGCCTGGGTCACCGCCCGGACGTCGTGCGGGCGCGTGGCGGAGCCCATCAGGGACTTGGCCTGGTCGTAGGAGTCCAGGGCGCGTTCGTAGTCGCCGCGCATGGTGTCGTCGGCGCCCGGTTCGGCCGGATGGAAGTCGAGGCGTTCCAGCTCCTCGCCGAAGGCGGTGATGTCCTCGTCGACGACGACCCGGAGCCGTTCGAGGGCCTCGCCCTCGGCCGCCTCCTTGCGGAGCCGGTTGCGGCGGACCACCGCGTAGGCACCGGCGCCGCCGGCGGCGGTGACCGCGCCGAGGGTGATCAGGCCGGCGACGGGCACGCCGCCGTCGTCCGCGCCCACGGACCCCCAGGAGGCGGGGGCGGAGCCGCGTACCGTCGGCAGGGCCTGATCGACGAAGTTGTTCAGCTCCGTCGCCGCGTCGACGCCCGGTTGGCGCACGGCCGTCACGAGGTTGCGCACCGCGTCCTGGGACATCACGGAGGAGTCCGCGCCGGCGTCGAAGCCGGTACCGAGCCGCACCGCGTAGAGCCCGGTCACCCCGGTCTCGGTCCGCAGGTTCCGCAGCAGGTCGTCCGGCGGGAATTCGGCGTTCGCGGGCAGGACTGCCACGAAGAGGGGCTTGTCCGCGTCCTCGATCTTCTGGGTGAGGGCGGCCGCCTCGGCCGTCGAGAGCTGGCCGGCGGCGCCCGGATCGACGTAGACCGGGCCCTGCTTCAGGGCCGCGGCCGCATCGGATATCCCCGTCGCCTTGGCGCCCGCGGAGGGGGCCAGGGCGAGGAGCAGCAGGAGTGCCAGCCCCGCGAGGGCCGACAGAAGGTGGAACGGCCGAGTCCTCATGCTTTGAAACTTACCCGAAAGGATGAAAACCAGGCCATACGGGCCGAACTATCTCGCGAGCCTCCTCCGCCTGCCTCGTACGCGTCCCGCTGAACGTCCTCCCCGTGCGCCCCGGCGGGGGCGCACGGGGAGGTACAAGGCGTCGCGCTCGGCGGAGCCGTCGCGTTCCTTCGCGCCCCTACTCGGCGGGGTCGATGCCCACCCGCAGCAGTCCGTAGGTGAAGGCGTCCTCCAGGGCCTGCCAGGAGGCGGCGATCACGTTCTCGCCGACGCCGACCGTCGACCACTCGCCGTTGCCGTCGCCGGTGGTGATGAGGACGCGGGTCGTGGACTCCGTGCCGTGACGGCCCTCCAGGATGCGGACCTTGTAATCCACCAGCTCGAACTTGGCGAGCTGGGGGTAGATCCGCTCCAGGGCGACCCGCATGGCGCGGTCCAGGGCGTTGACGGGGCCGTTGCCCTCGGCGGTGGCGACGATCCGTTCGCCCTTGGCCCAGAGCTTCACGGTCGCCTCGTTGGCGTGGATGCCGTCGGGCCGGTCCTCGACGATCGCGCGCCAGGACTCCGTACGGAAGTAGCGGCGCGGGCGGCCCTCCGCCTCCTCGCGGAGCAGCAGCTCGAAGGAGGCGTCGGCGGCCTCGTAGGTGTAGCCCTGGAGTTCGCGCTCCTTGACCCGCTCGACGACCCGGGCCACCAGCGCTCGGTCGTCACCGAGGTCGACGCCGAGCTCCTTGCCCTTGAGCTCGATGGAGGCCCGCCCGGCCATGTCGGAGACGAGCATCCGCATGGTGTTGCCGACCAGCTCGGGGTCGATGTGCTGGTAGAGGTCGGGGTCGACCTTGATCGCGGAGGCGTGCAGGCCCGCCTTGTGCGCGAAGGCGGAGACGCCGACGTAGGGCTGGTGGGTGGAGGGGGTGAGGTTCACGACCTCGGCGATGGCGTGCGAGATACGGGTCATCTCGGCCAGCGCGCCCTCGGGCAGCACCCGCTTGCCGTACTTCAGCTCCAGTGCGGCGACGACCGGGAAGAGGTTGGCGTTGCCGACCCGCTCGCCGTAGCCGTTGGCGGTGCACTGGACGTGGGTGGCGCCCGCGTCGACGGCGGCGAGGGTGTTGGCGACGGCGCAGCCGGTGTCGTCCTGGGCGTGGATGCCGAGGCGGGCGCCGGTGTCGGCGAGGACGGTGGCGACGACGGCCTGGACCTGGGCGGGGAGCATGCCGCCGTTGGTGTCGCAGAGGATCACGACGTCGGCGCCGGCTTCGGAGGCGGCGCGGACGACGGCCTTGGCGTAGGCGGGGTTCGCCTTGTAGCCGTCGAAGAAGTGCTCGCAGTCGACGAAGACGCGGCGGCCCTGGGAGACCAGGTGGGAGACGGTATCGCGGACCATCTCCACGTTCTCGTCCAGGGTGGTGCGCAGGGCGAGCTCGACGTGCCGGTCGTGCGACTTGGCGACCAGCGTGATCACCGGAGCGCCGGAGTCGAGGAGCGCCTTGACCTGGGGGTCCTCGGCGGCGCGGCCGCCGGCCCTGCGGGTCGCGCCGAAGGCGACGAGCTGGGCGTGCCGGAAGTCGATCTCCTCCCGGGCGCGGGCGAAGAACTCGGTGTCCCGCGGGTTGGCGCCGGGCCAGCCGCCCTCGATGAAACCCACGCCGAACGCGTCGAGGTGCCGCGCGATGGTCAGCTTGTCCGCGACGGTGAGGTTGATGCCCTCCCGCTGCGCCCCGTCGCGCAGCGTGGTGTCGAAGACGTGGAAGCTGTCGTCGGGACGCGGGCTCGCGTCGGTCTCCGTGGTCATGACTCTGATGGCTCCTGTCGGATGTGGCTCCGGAAGGTCTGGATCCACTTGCCCCCATTTTCGCGCGCGGTCGCCGTCCGGCGGTGGTGGGGCCGGAAAACGAAAAAACCCCTCGCGGGTGCGAGAGGTCTGCGCGCGGGTCTGGGGCACGGTGTCCACTGCCGCGGGGATCGAGCCACGGTTCAGCGGTCACTGCGGACCGGCGCGCTGCTGCCGATAATCATCGTGGTAGCAAGCACGCCCGCAGTCTCCCACAGGCAGGCCGCTCGCGGGACACGGATCTCACGATACGGAACGAGCGACGGCCCGCCGCGTCACGGCCGCCGAGGGGCGACCGTCCGGCTTCGCCCCGCCGCCTCACGGGCGGAGAAGCAGCGTCTCCTCGACGAAGTCCCGGACGTGGGCGAGGACCTGCTGCCGGCCGGTGCCCGGGATGCCGACGGCGACGTGGACGCTGAAGCCGTCGAGCAGCGCCCGCATCCGGGCCGCGTACCGGTCGGGGTCGACCGCCCGGAACTCCCCGCGCGAGACGCCCTCGGCGACCAGGGCGACCAGGTCGCGGTGCCAGGCCCCCTCGATGGCGGCCTGCCGGGCGCGGGCGTCGGCGTCGGCGTTCTGGGACCGGTTCCAGACCTCCAGCCACAGCGTCCAGTGCGGGTCGCGGGGCCCGTCGGGGACGTACACGTCCACGTACCCGTCGAGCCGCTCGCGCGCCGTACCGGGCCGGGAGAGCAGGGCGCTGCGCTCGGCGCCGAGCCGGCCCTCGCTCCACTCCAGGGTCTGCAGGAGCAGTTCGTCCTTGGTGCGGAAGTAGTAGAGGAGGTGGCCGCTGCTCATGCCGACCTGGCGGCCGAGCCCGGCCATCGTGAGCCCGTCGAGCCCGCGTTCGGCGATGGTGTCCATGGCGGCGGCGAGCAGCTCCTCACGCGGAGGAGCGGCGTTGTTGCGCCGCCGGGGGGCGGCCGGGTCGATGCGGGTCACTCGTACGTTCTATCCCATCGTTTCTCGGGGCTCCGGGCCGCGGGGCGTCTCGCCGTCCCGCGGTCCGGAGCCCGGCGGGTTCAGACCTTCGGCTGCTGCTGGGTGATGCAATGAATGCCGCCGCCGCCCGCGAAGATGGCGCGGGCGTCGACCAGCGTGACGGTCCGCTCCGGGAACAGCCGGCGGAAGACGCCCGCCGCGATCTCGTCGTTCGGGTCGTCGAAGCCGCACAGCACCACACCGCCATTGCAGAGGTAGTGGTTGATATACGAGTAGTCGACCCAGTCGCCCTCCTCGTCCTTCAGGACGGTCGGCGCCGGGATCTCGACGACCTCCAGCGGCCGGCCCTTCGCGTCCGTCTGGCGGCGGAGGAGGTCGACGTACATCCGGGAGCGCTCGTGGTCGGGGTGGGCCGGGTCCCGCTGGCTGTGGACGAGCACGACGCCCGGCTTCGCGAAGGCGGCGACGATGTCGACGTGGCCCTGGGTGCCGTAGAGGCCGTAGTCGCCGGTGAGGCCGTGCGGGAGCCAGATCGCCTTGGTCGTGCCGAGCTGGGCGTGGATCTCGGCCTCGACCTGCTCGCGGGTCCACTCCGGGTTGCGGCCCGCGCCGAGCTGGACGGTGTCGGTCAGCAGAACCGTTCCCTCACCGTCGACGTGGATCGCGCCGCCCTCGTTCACCAGCCGGCTGCTCCGCACCGTCACGCCCGCGAGGTCCGCGACATGGCGGGCGATCTTGGAGTCGTGCTCCCAGCGGGCCCAGTCCTGCCCGCCCCAGCCGTTGAACACCCAGTCCACGGCGGCCAGCTCGGTGCCGTTCGTGACGAAGGTGGGGCCGATGTCCCGCATCCAGGCGTCGTCGAGGTCCCGCTCGACCAGCTCGACGGCGTCGCCGAGCAGGGCCCGCGCGGAGTCCAGCTGCCCGGGGCCGACCACCATGGTCACCGGCTCGAAGCGGCGTACGGCACGGGCCACCGAGGCCCAGGCCGCGCGCGCCTCCGCCAGCTCCTCGTCGTTGGTGAAGGTGGGGTTGGGGCCGGGCCAGGCCATCCACGTGCGCTCGTGCGGGGCCCACTCCGGCGGCATACGGAAGGTCATGTGAAAGGTCCTCAGAGGAAGTAGAGACGGTTGAGGGAGATGGACTCGGCCGGTTCGGAGCGGATCGGGTCGCCGTCCAGCGACACCAGACCCGTCCGGCCGTCGACCGCGACGTCCCCGATACGGGAGTTGAGGAGCAGGTCGCCGGGGCCGATGCCGCGCGTGCCGCGGACGGCCACCCGGCGGCGGCGGGTCGGCATCGCGTCGGAGCCGAGATCGACGGCCGCCTGGGCGACGAAGGCGACCGAGATGTCGGCCGGGGTCGCTCCGTGGGCTCCGAACAGCGGTCCGAGGACGAGCGGCTCGCAGGTGTCCGTGGCGGCGTTGGGATCGCCCACGACCCCCCACGCGGGGAAGCCGGACTTCAGGACGAGCTGCGGCTTGGCGCCGAAGAACTCCGGCCGCCACAGCACGATGTCCGCCATCTTGCCGACCTCGATCGAGCCGATCTCGTGGGCGAGGCCGTGGGCGATCGCCGGGTTGACGGTCAGCTTGGCCATGTAGCGCAGCACGCGCGCGTTGTCGTCGTGCGCGCCGTCGCCCTCCAGCGGGCCCAGCTCGGCCTTCATCTTCCCGGCCATGGCGAAGGTCCGGCGTACGGTCTCGCCGGCCCTTCCCATCCCCTGCGCGTCGGAGGAGGTGATCCCGATCGCGCCGAGGTCGTGCAGGACGTCCTCCGCCCCCATCGTCCCGGCCCGGATCCGGTCGCGCGCCATGGCGGCGTCGCCCGGGAGGTCGGTCTTCAGGTCGTGGACGGAGACGATCATCCCGTAGTGCTCGGCGACCGCGTCGCGGCCGAAGGGCAGCGTGGGGTTGGTGGACGAGCCGATGACGTTCGGCACGCCCGCCATCTTCAGCACGTTCGGGACGTGCCCGCCGCCGCAGCCCTCGATGTGGAAGGCGTGGATCGTCCGGCCGTCCAGGACGCGCAGGGTGTCCTCGACCGAGAGGCATTCGTTGAGGCCGTCGCTGTGCAGGGCGACCTGGACGTCGTGCTCCTCGGCGACCCGCAGGGCGGTGTCCAGGGCGCGGGTGTGCGCGCCCATGTCCTCGTGGACCTTGAAGCCGGAGGCGCCGCCCTCGGCGAGCGCCTCGACCAGCGGGGCGGGGTCGGAGGAGGAGCCGCGGGCGAGGAAGCCGATGTTGACGGGCCAGGCGTCGAAGGCGTTGAAGGCGTGCTTGAGGGCCCACGGCGAGTTGACGCCGACGCCCCAGACGGGGCCGAACTCCTGCCCGATGACGGTGGTGACACCGGAGGAGAGGGAAGCCTCCATGATCCGCGGCGAGAGGAGGTGGACATGGGTGTCGATGGCTCCGGCGGTGGCGATGAGGCCCTCGCCGGAGACGATGGAGGTGCCCGTGCCGACGACGACGTCGACGCCGTCGAGGGTGTCCGGGTTGCCGGCCCGCCCGATGGCGTGGATCCGGCCCTCGCGGATGCCGATGGACACCTTGCGGATGCCCTGGACGGCGTCGATCACGAGGACGTTGCTGATCACCACGTCGCAGGTGTCGCGTACGGCCGCGGCCTTGAGGTGCAGTCCGTCGCGGGCGGTCTTGCCGAAGCCGGCGAGGAACTCGTCGCCCGGCTTCTGGGCGTCCGACTCGACCCGGACGACGAGGCCGGAGTCGCCCAGGACGACCCGGTCGCCCGTGCGGGGTCCGTGCACCGACGCGTACTCGTAGGGGTCCATCACGCCTCCGCTCCCAGGTAGCCACAGGCCGCCGCGCGCCGCAGGGCCTCTTCCTTCGCGCCGGGTCCGTCCAGCGGGCCGTCGACCAGGCCCGCGAAGCCGATGGCGACGCGGGCGCCGCCGATGGGGACGAGGCCGACCTCGGCCGCGCCGCCCGGGTCGAAGCGGAACGAGGAGCCGGCGGGGACGGCGAGCCGCATGCCGTAGGCGGCGGCGCGGTCGAAGTCGAGCCGGGGGTTGGCCTCGAAGAAGTGGAAGTGGGAGGTGACGCTGACGGGGACGGCCGCGGTGTTGCGGACGGTCAGGGTGAGCGCGGGCGGCTCCTCGGCGTGGGCCGGGGCCGGCAGCAGGGCGCCGGGGGCCGCCTCGCCGAGCGCACCGCCGCCGATCGGGTCGGAGACGACCGCCAGCCGCGAGCCGTCGTCGAAAACGGCCTCGACATGCACTTCGGTGACGACATCGGCCACCCCCGGCAGCACGTCGTCCGGGCCGAGGACGGACCGGGCGGCGGCGATCGCCTCGGCGAGCCGCCTGCCGTCGCGGGCCGCCTCGCAGACGGTGTCCGCGATGAGGGCGGTCGCCTCCGGCACATTGAGCCGCAGGCCCCGGGCCCGGCGGGCCCGGGCGAGCTCGGCGGCGCCGAAGAGCAGCAGCCGGTCGCGTTCCGTGGGGGTCAGTCGCACGTCAGAAACACCTCCTGTTTGAGTGACACTCTAAACCGAGAATCCGCCGCTTCCAAGCATTGACGGAGCCGGTCCGCATAGGTCACATTGAGCGTCGCTCAAAAACCTCGTCCGGACTCTAGCCCCCGCAGGGAGCCCCATGCCGATCGAACAGCGCGGAGTCGACACCATCCCCGAGGCGGAACGCACCAGCGGCCCCCGTGACCTCCTGTCGATCCTGCTCGGCTCGAACCTCTGCCTCGGCGTCATCGTCTTCGGATGGCTGCCCGTCTCCTTCGGCCTCGGCCTGTGGGCGTCGGTGACCTCCGTCGTCGCCGGCACCCTCGTCGGCGTCGCCTTCACCGCCCCGCTCGCGCTCGTCTCGCTGCGCACCGCGACCAACCTCTCCACCTCCAGCGGCGCCTTCTTCGGCGTGCGCGGACGGCTCGTCGGCTCGGTGGTCGGCCTGCTGCTCTCGCTCGGCTACACGGCGCTGACCCTGTGGATCGGCGGGGACGTGATGGTCGGCACGCTCGCCCGGCTGACCGGGCTGCCGACCGGCGGCGCCACCCACGCCGCCGTCTACGCCCTGCTCGCCGCCTGCACGGTCGTCGCCGCCGTGTACGGCTACCGGCTGCTGCTCCAGCTCAGCAAGGCGCTCGCGATCGGCATGATCGTGCTCCTCGCGCTCGGCGTGGCGGCCTACGCCGGCGATGCCACGGCCGCCGCCGTGCCGGACACCCCGTACCTCCTCGGCTCGTTCTGGCCGACCTGGGCGCTGGCCGCCGTCGCCGCCGGACTGAGCGGACCGGTCGCATTCATCACGCTCCTGGGCGACTACACCCGCTACGTCTCCCCCGCCCGGTACGGCGCGCGGACCGTCTGGCGCACCACCTGTCTCGGTCTCCTCGCCGGCCTGCTGATCCCCCAGCTCTTCGGTACGTACACGGCCCTGGCGGCGCGCGGCGCCCTCGACTACGCCGGGCCGCTCGTCGACGCCTCCCCGGTCTGGTACCTCGTCCCGCTGCTCCTCGCGGCGACGGCGGGCTCGGTCGGCAACGCCGGGCTCATGCTGTACTCGATGGGCCTCGACCTGGACGCGATCCTGCCGCGCACCACCCGGGCGCGGGCGACGCTGGTGGTCGCGGCGGTGGCGACGGCCTTCGTCTTCCTCGGCCACTTCGCCTCGGACGCGCAGACGGCCATGACGTCGTTCGTGCTGCTGCTCACCGCCATCGGCACGCCGTGGGCGGTGATCACGCTGATCGGGCACCGGCGCTGCGGCGGGGCGTACGACCCGGAGGCGCTCCAGGTCTACAACCGGCGGGCGCGCGGCGGAGCGTACTGGTTCTCGGCCGGCTGGCACCCGCGGGCCGTCGCCTCCTGGGCGCTCGGCGCCGGCGTGGGACTCGCGGCGGTGTCCACCCCGCTCTACGAAGGGCCGCTGCTCGCCCTGACCGGCGGGGTCGACTGCAGCTTCGTGCTGTCGGGCGCGGTGGGCGGCCTGCTCTACGCGGCGCTCACACCGAGGACGGCGGGGGCGCCGGTAACGGAGGCGGAGGCGGAGGTCGCCGTCTCCTGACGGGCCGGCACCCGGCCGGAAGCCTCTTCGACCGGAGGCCCCCGGCCGGAAGCCTCCCGACCCCCGGCGGGCGTACGCCCGGTCGACGCGCGGGGCCGCCCGGGTCCGGCGTACGGAACGACGAAGGGGCGCCCCGACGGCGGGGCGCCCCTTCGCACACACTCCCGGTGGTGTCAGCCGAGCTGGTGCGTCCAGCCGTGGACGTCCTCGGTCCTGCCGGTCTGGATGGCGAGCAGCGCGTCGCGCAGACGCATCGTCACCTCGCCCGGCCGGCCGTCCGACTGCCGCCACTCGCCGCGGGCCGCCTTGACCGTGCCGACCGGGGTGATCACCGCGGCCGTGCCGCAGGCGAAGACCTCGGTGAGGCTGCCGTTCTCGGAGTCGGCGTGCCACTGGTCGATGGAGACCCGGCCCTCCTCGGCCTCGTAGCCGAGGTCCTTGGCGAGCTGGAGGAGGGAGTCACGGGTGATGCCGGCGAGCAGGGAGCCGGTGAGCGTGGGGGTGACGATCCGGTTCCCGTACACGAAGTACAGGTTCATGCCGCCCAGCTCCTCGACCCACTTGTGCTCGACGGCGTCGAGGTAGGCGACCTGGTCGCAGCCCTTCTGCGCCGCCTCGGCCTGCGCGAGCAGGGAGGCCGCGTAGTTGCCGCCGGTCTTGGCGTCGCCGACGCCGCCGGGGACGGCGCGGACGCGGTCCTCGGAGAGCCAGATGGAGACGGGCTTCACGCCGCCGGGGAAGTACGGGCCGGCGGGCGAGGCGATGACGACGAAGAGGTACTCGTTGGCCGGGCGGACGCCGAGGCCGACCTCGGTCGCGATCATGAAGGGGCGGAGGTAGAGCGACTCCTCGCCGCCGTGCGCCGGGACCCATGCCTTGTCCTGCTGGACGAGCAGGTCACAGGCCTCGATGAAGGTCTCGACGGGCAGTTCGGGCATGGCGAGACGGCGGGCGGACGCCTGGAAGCGCCGGGCGTTGGCGTCGGGACGGAAGCTGGCGACGGTGCCGTCGGGCCTGCGGTACGCCTTCAGGCCCTCGAAGATCTCCTGGGCGTAGTGCAGGACGTTCGTGGCGGGGTCGAGGGAGAGCGGGCCGTACGGCACGAGCTGGCCGTCGTGCCAGCCGCGGCCCTCGGTCCAGCGGATCGTCACCATGTGGTCGGTGAAGTGGCGGCCGAACCCGGGGTTGGTCAGGATCGCCTCCCGCTCCGCTTCGGACAGCGGGCTGGAGGAGGGCTTGAGCTCGATCGTGGGCGTCGTCATCAGTGCGTGTCCTTCACCGGTTGTGTGTGACGGACCGCGCCGACGCCGCTACCAGTGCTCTGCTAGGACGTCCGAGCTTGCCCGCATGCCGCGGCCCCACGTTCGATTATCGCCCGTGGGAGGCGGTGCGGGAAACGGTGTGCGCGCGGTCCGGGATGTGAGAGGGGGCACCCGGGGACCGCGGAAGACGCCGGCCGCCGGGCGCGAAGGGCGACCCGGCGGCTGGGAGGTGATCAGTCGGCGGGTCAGCGCGCTACGCGTACCGCGAGCGCGTCGCCGATCTCTTCGGTCGTACGGACGGAGTCACCGCGCTCGGTCAGATCGGCGGCGACCGCGTCCTCGATGCGGCCGGCCTCGGTCTCGTGGCCGAGGTGGCGCAGGAGCAGTGCGACGGAAAGGACGGTGGCCGTCGGGTCCGCCTTGCCCTGGCCGGCGATGTCCGGCGCGGAGCCGTGGACCGGCTCGAACATGGACGGGAACTCGCCGCTGGGGTTGATGTTGCCGGAGGCGGCGACGCCGATGCCGCCGGAGACGGCCGCGGCGAGGTCGGTGATGATGTCGCCGAAGAGGTTGTCGGTGACGATCACGTCGAACCGCTCGGGCTGGGTGACGAGGAAGATCGTCGCCGCGTCCACGTGCAGATAGTCGGTGGTGACCTCGGGGAACTCCTCGGCCACCTTGGTGAAGATGTTGGTCCAGAGGTGACCGGCGTACGCCAGGACGTTGTTCTTGTGGACCAGCGTCAGCTTCTTGCGCGGGCGGGCCTGGGCGCGGGCGAAGGCGTCGCGGACCACGCGCTCGACGCCGAAGGCCGTGTTCACGGAGACCTCGGTGGCGACCTCGTGCGGCGTGCCGGTCCGGATGGAGCCGCCGTTGCCGGTGTACGGACCCTCGGTGCCCTCGCGGACCACCACGAAGTCGATCTCGGGCTGGCCCTTGAGCGGGGTCGACACGCCGGGGAGCAGCTTCGAGGGACGCAGGTTGACGTGGTGGTCGAAGAGGAAGCGGAGCTTCAGCAGGAAGCCGCGCTCCAGCACGCCGGACGGGACCGAGGGGTCGCCGATCGCGCCGAGCAGGATGGCGTCGTGCTGCTTCAGGGCCTCGGCGTCCGCGTCGGTGAGCGTCTCACCGGTCGCGTGGTAGCGCTTGGCGCCAAAGTCGTACTCCTTCGTCTCCAGCTTCACATCCTGCGGGAGCGCGGCGGCGAGGACCTTGAGGCCCTGGGCCACGACCTCCTGGCCGATGCCGTCGCCGGGAATGACTGCGAGATCGATGCTGTGAGACATGTCGGCACCCTACTCCCCGTCCCAGTCGCTGACACGCGCCGTCCACCATACGGACGCACGGCGCGCGTCGCGCCTCGGGACTCAGTGGCCGGTCTCGCCGCCGTTGTCGCGGCGGTCGAGGGCGCGCTGGAGGGCGGCGGCGGCGTTCTTGCGGGCCTCGTCCTGGGGGCGGGCGACGGAGTGGCGGACGCGACGGGCGGTCTGAGTGGTCATGAGGGATCGACTCCTTGAGATCAGTGGTGATCCGAGATCAGTGGTGATCGAAGGCGCCGGAGGGGGCGGGGAGCGCCGCCGCAGGGGTTGCCTGCACAGGGCGTCGCGCTCACGACCGCCATTCGCTCGATGGAGCGAGACGTTCGGCTCCTACAAAGCTAGGACAGCCGGCCGCATCTGTCTCCACAATTACTCGGACTTCCTACTATCTGAGACGGCGGCGCTCCGGCCGGGGTCCTCCGGCCCACGACTCGACGTCACTAGCTAGGTTGCTTTCCTACCTAGGTGGTGATGGAATGCAACCATGGCCGCAGACCGCAGATCCAGCTGGCTCAAGGGAGTCCTCGACCTGCTCGTCCTCTCCCGTCTGACCGACGGCGAGAGTTACGGGTACGAGATCGCCAAGGCCCTCGCCGAGGCGGGGCTCGGGGAGATCAAGGGCGGGACGCTCTATCCCGTGCTCAACCGCCTGGAGGAGGCCGGGTTCCTCGACGCCGAGTTCCGGGCCGCCGAACGGGGGCCCGGGCGGCGCTACTACCGGCTCACCGAGCGGGGGCGCGAGCACCTCGCCGCCGAGAGCGCGGCCTGGCTGACCTTCCACACCGCCGTACGCACCACGCTGAACACCGGGGGAATCGCATGAACACCGAGCCGGACACCTACTTCGACGAACTCGCCACCGCGCTGCGCGCCGCCGGCGTCCCGGCGGAGCAGATCACCGCCACCGTCTCCGAACTGCGCGGACACCTCGCTGACGCGGGCTCGTCGCCTGAGGAGGAGTTCGGCCCCGCCGCCCGGTTCGCGGCGCGCCTGGGCGGCACGGCGCCCACGGCGGCCGAGCCGGACGGAGGGGCGGAGACCTGGCTGTGGACGGCCGACATCTACAACGACCGTCGGCTGCTGGCCCACTACGGCGACCAGGGCTGGGAGGTCGAGGGCCTGGACGGGCTCGGCCGGTTCCGGTGCCGCCGGGTGCCCGGCGCCGCCCTGCGCTGGGAGTACCGCCGCGAGCTGATCAGCGGGAAGCGGCGCGCCGAGGCGCTCGACCGGCTGACCCCCGAAGGGTGGGAGATGTGCGGGGAGTGGACCGTCTACGCCTACTTCAAGCGTCCGAAGGCGGCGAGCGAGGGGCCGGCGGGGGCTCTCGATACCCTGCCGGCACGGCCCGGCCGGTGGCTCTTCCTCAGCCGTAAGGGCAAGGCGCTGCTGGCGGTCTGGGCGGTGCTGGTCGCCGCCATGGTGACGGTGGTCTTCTTCGGCGCCCTCGATCTGCCGCCGTTGACGGTGGTCTTCGCCGCGCTGTTCGGCCTGGCCGGCGGGCTGATCGGCCTGAAGCGGGACGCGGCCAAGGGCTGCCAGGGCTGAGCGCCCGAGGCCGGAAGCTGACGAAGGCGGGGGCTCCCGCTCTCAGAGCACGTCGCCGTCGCGCCAGTCGAAGGTGAGCGGCGCGGCGGGGTCCGGCAGGCGGGCGCCGGCGGCCGGGCGCAGGAAGGTGGAGTCCTCCTCGTCCGGCAGGGGGACGATCCCGCCGGGGCCGAGCACCTCGATCCGGCCGCCCCACAGCACCCAGCCGCGCGCCCGGTAGAGCGCCGCACCCTCGTCCGACGCGGACAGCGCCCCGAAGGCATAGGCCCCGTCGACGACCCGTTCCAGTCGGGCCATGACCTCACCGCCCAGCCCCTGCCGCCGCCGGTCGGCGCGGACGCCCACACCCTCGACGTACCCGACCCGGTGCGAACGGCCCCGGTGCAGCACCCGGCGCATCACGACGCTGCCGTGCGCGGCGATGCCGTGCTCGTCCTCGATCCAGGCGTGGACGCCGCCGAGGGCGTGGTCGAAGTCCTCGTCGGAGAAGCCGCCCTCGAAGGCGGCGTCGAGCATCCGCCGTACGGCCCGCAGCCGTACGGGCCCGAGCTCATGGGTGGCGGCGGTCGTCACGGTCATGGCCCCAGTCTCCCCCACGCCTCCCCGCCGCCCGGTCCCGGCGCGGTCCGCCCATGAGAACCGCCCCCGTCCTCGATTGGGGGACCGAGGAGGGGGGCGGTGTCGGGGGGACGGGCCGTCAGCGGCCCGTGCGGGGGTGTCAGCCCATGTGGGGGTAGCCGTACTCGGTCGGCGGGACCAGCGTCTCCTTGATGGCGCGGGTCAGCGTCCAGCGCATCAGGTTCTGCGGGGCGCCGGCCTTGTCGTTCGTACCGGAGGCGCGGCCGCCGCCGAAGGGCTGCTGGCCGACGACGGCGCCGGTCGACTTGTCGTTGATGTAGAAGTTGCCCGCGGCGAAGCGGAGCTTCTCCATCGTGTACGCCGTGGCGGCGCGGTCGCCGGAGATGACCGCGCCGGTCAGCGCGTAGTCCGAGGCCGACTCCATCTGGGTCAGCATCTCGTCGTACGCGTCGTCCTCGTAGACGTGCACGGCGAGGATCGGGCCGAAGTACTCGGTCGTGAAGACCTCGTTCTCCGGGTCGGAGCACTCGATGACGGTCGGGCGGACGAAGTAGCCCTCGGAGTCGTCGTAGGTGCCACCGGCGACGATCGTGCAGGTCGGGTCGGCCTTCGCGCGGTCGATCGCGGCCTTGTTCTTGGCGAAGGAGCGCTCGTCGATCACGGCGCCGATGAAGTTGGTCAGGTCGGTGACGTCACCCATCTTGATGCCGTCGACCTCCGCCGCGAACTCCTCCTTGAAGCCGTCGTTCCAGAGGGAGGCCGGGACGTAGGCGCGCGAGGACGCGGAGCACTTCTGGCCCTGGAACTCGAAGGAGCCGCGGGTCAGCGCCGTCTTCAGGATGCCGCGGTCGGCGCTCGGGTGGGCGACGACGAAGTCCTTGCCACCGGTCTCGCCGACGATCCGCGGGTAGGAGCGGTACGTCTCGATGTTGTTGCCGACCGTCTTCCACAGGTGCTGGAAGGTCTTGGTCGAGCCGGTGAAGTGGATGCCGGCCAGGTCGCGGTGGTTCAGGGCCACCTCGGAGACGGCGATGCCGTCGCCGGTCACCAGGTTGATGACGCCCTTGGGCAGGCCGGCCTCCTCCAGGAGCTCCATGAGGAGCACGGCGGAGTGGGTCTGCGTGGGGGACGGCTTCCAGACCACGACGTTGCCCATGAGGGCGGGGGCGGTGGGCAGGTTGCCCGCGATGGCCGTGAAGTTGAACGGCGTGATCGCGTAGACGAAGCCCTCCAGCGGGCGGTGGTCCAGCCGGTTCCACACGCCGGGGGAGTTCACCGTCGGCTGCTCGGCGAGGATCTGGCGGGCGTAGGAGACGTTGAAGCGCCAGAAGTCGACGAGCTCGCAGGGGGTGTCGATCTCCGCCTGCTGGGCCGTCTTGGACTGGCCGAGCATGGTGGAGGCGGCCAGCGTCTCGCGCCAGGGGCCGGCCAGCAGCTCGGCGGCGCGCAGGATGATCGCGGCGCGGTCGTCGAAGGACATGGCGCGCCAGGCCGGGGCGGCGGCCAGGGCGGCGTCGATCGCGTCCTGGGCGTCCTGCTGGGTGGCCGCGGCGAAGGTGCCGATGACCGCCTTGTGGTTGTGCGGCTGCACGACGTCGAAGCGCTCGCCGCCGCCCATGCGCTTGACCCCGCCGATGGTCATCGGCAGCTCGCGCGGGTTGTCGGCCAGCTCCTTGAGCTTGGCCTCCAGGCGGACGCGCTCGGCGGAACCGGGGGCGTAGCTGTGCACCGGCTCGTTGACCGGAGCGGGGACCTGGGTGACAGCGTCCATGAGTCTCGTTACTCCTTGTGAGAGGTGGGCTCAGCCCTTGGTGAGGATGGAGCGGGCGAAGAAGAGGAGGTTGGCCGGCTTCTCCGCGAGGCGGCGCATGAAGTAGCCGTACCAGTCGGTGCCGTACGCGGTGTAGACGCGCATCCGGTGTCCCTCGGCGGCGAGCCGGTTCTGCTCCTCGCCGCGGATGCCGTAGAGCATCTGGAACTCGTACTCGTCCAGTTTGCGCCCGGCGCGGCGGGCGAGCTCCTGGCCGACGGAGATCAGGCGCGGGTCGTGGGATCCGATCATCGGGTAGCCCTCGCCGTCCATGAGGATCCGCATGATCCGGACGTACGCCTTGTCGATCTCGGCCTTCTCCTGGAGGGCGACGGAGGCGGGCTCCTTGTAGGCGCCCTTCACGATCCGGACGCGGGAGCCGTTCGCGGCGAGGCGGCGGGCGTCCTCCTCGGTGCGGAAGAGGTACGCCTGGATGACGCAGCCGGTCTGCGGGAAGTCCTTCCGCAGCTCCTCGTGGATGGCGAACATCGAGTCGAGGGTGGTGTGGTCCTCGGCGTCCAGGGTGACCGTGGTGCCGATCTCGGCGGCGGCCTCGACGACCGGGCGGACGTTGGCCAGCGCCAGCTCGTGCCCGTTCTCCAGCGCCTGGCCGAACATCGAGAGCTTCACGGACATCTCGGCGCGCTCGCCGAGGCCCAGCTCCTTGAGGCGGCCGATCAGCTGCAGGTACGCGTCGCGCGCGGCGTGGGACTGCTCGACGGTGGTGATGTCCTCGCCGACGACGTCGAGGGTGACCTCCAGGCCGCGGCCGGTGAGGTCCTGGACGATCGGGATGACGTGGTCGACGGTCTCCCCGGCGATGAACCGGTCGACGACCTGCTTGGTCCCCGGGGCGGCCGAGACGAAACGGCGCATCTTGTCGCTGCGGGACGCGGCGAGGATCACGGGACCCAGCACGGGGACCTCCAGAAGGACAGGTGACGAAAGGTGCCTACCCGATCTTTCGCAAGGAACCGGGAAGAGCACGGAGAACCACCGTGAAACCTAAGGATCGCTCCGATCCTCTGCCATCGACACCTGTCACGCATCTGTGGACGGCATCTCATACAGATGTCTGAAGCGGGTGCGAGAATGGCGCTGTGAAGGGCGATTACCAGGAACTGGTGGACGAGATCTCCGCGCTGCTCGGGGCTCCGGCGACGCTGGAGAACCGCGATTTCGGGCTGATCGCCTTCGGCGCCCACGACAGCGAGGACGACGAGGCGATGGACCCCGTCCGGACGCGCTCGATCCTGACCCGGAAGTCCACCCCGGCGGTCCGCGCCTGGTTCGAGGGCTTCGGCATCACCCGGGCGACGGCTCCGGTCCGCATCCCCGCCGCCCCGGACGCCGGGGTCTTCCGGGACCGGATCTGCCTTCCCGTACGGCACCGGGGCGTCGTCCTCGGGTACGTCTGGCTGCTCGACGCCGAGCCGCACCCCACGCCCGGGCAGCTCGCGGCGGCCATGGAGGTCGCCACCCGGATCGGGGGCCTCCTCGCGGACGAGGAGCGGGCGGGCGCCGACCTGGCGCGCGAGTTCGCCGCGGTCCTGACCGCCGGGCGCGGCTGGCAGAGCGAGATGGCCGTCGCGGCGCTCCGGGTGGCCCTGGGGCCGAGCGCGGACGGTCTGCACACCGTCGTCTGCGTGACCCCCTGGCAGGGCGAGGTCCCGTCGATCCGGGCGGTCCCCGGCGCGGCGGCGGTCGCGACGCTCCCCGAGGGCGCGTCCCTCGCCGTCCTCGTACGACTGCGCACGGCCGAGGACCTCTCCCCCGCCCACACGGCCGCCGACCGGCTGCGCGCCGCCGCCCCGGCCGGCATCGCGAACCCCCGCCGGGGCCTCACGGAGCTCCCGGCGGCCTGGCGGGAGGCCAACACCGCGGCCCGCGCCGCCACGGCGCAGCCGACGCTCGGCCCGGTCGCGGAGTGGGCCGGCATCGGCCCGTACCGCCTGCTCGCGGCGCTCTACCACCCCGAGATCGATCCCGTGGTCGCCCCCCTGATCGCCCCCGCCCACGCCGAACTGGCCCGCACCGCCGAGGTGTTCCTGGACAGCGCGGGCCAGGCGGGCCGCGCGGCGGCGGCCCTGGGCATCCACCGCCAGACCCTCTACTACCGGCTCTCCCGGGTCGAGCAGCTCACCGGCCTGGACCTGGACGACGGCGAGGACCGCCTCCTGCTGCACATGTCCTTGAAGTCGGCCCGGCTCTGAGCCTCCGGCGGTCCGGCCCTGCGGGCCGATTTATAGGATCACCCCATGATCACGGGGAGTTGGGCGCCACCCACGCACACCGAGCGGACGCCGTACGAGGCCCGGAGGCGGCCACCCGCGGCGGCGGGCCCGCCCGGCGGCGGCTGCTCACCCACGCCGGCGGACACCCGCACGCGCCGGCCCCAGGACCCTTCGAGCCCCTACCGGAACCTCCCATGGTCATGAACCCCCACCACCCTCCCGCTCCCCACGGCGCCCCGTGGTCCCCGCCGTCCGAGACCGAACAGCTGCTGCAGGAGGCGGCGCTCCGCGGCGACCTCGCCGGACAGATCCGGGTCCTCGCCGAGGCCGAGCTGTTCGTCGGCGCCCCCCGGGCCGAGGTGGACGCCGAGCCGGAGACGGTCTACTGGCGGGAGCACCGGACACCTGCGGGGTTCCTCGTCCGGCCGGTCCTCACCCGCGGGATGCTGCCTCCCTGGCAACCGGACTGGGTCTTCCACCACATCACCCTCCGGTACGCCGCCGAGTTCACCTGGCGCGACCCCCGGACGCTCCTGGCCGTCAACGGCGACACCCCCGGGCAACTGCTCCTGCCCGCCACGCCCGAGCACCGCGCGGCATGGCTGCGCGCGTACGGCGAGCGGGAGCAGGGGCGGAGCGACCGCTTCGCCGCGCTGCGGCACGGGCCCCTGCACGGCCCGCTCGCCTTCGGCCTCGCGTGCGGCGCCCATCTGGCGTTCCGCAACGGCGTCCCGTGGAACGACGTCGGCTCCGCCTACAGGGGCTACACCCACGAACACGAAGCGCTCCGCGACAGCTGGGGCATCACCGACAGGGCGGGCTGGCGCAAGCAGCTCGACGCGCTCCTGGACGGCCGCAACAGTCCGCCGGAGCCGGACTTCGCCCTCCGCGTCCGCGAGGGGCTGCGCGAGGGGAGCGGCGCCGTGCCCTCGGCCGAGGAGTGGCGCGAGACGGCCGCGGGGCACGCCCAGGACCTCGGCGCGAGCCCGGCGACGGTGCGGCACATCGAGGAGCTGGTGCGCCGCATCCTGCGCTACGAGTCCCGGTTCCGGGCCGACGGACTGCTGCCGCCGGACGGGCGGGTGCGCAGGACCGTCGCGTACGACTACGGCCGGGCGGTGAACCTGACCCGCTGGGGCCTGTCGGCCCGCTTCTGCGCACCTCCGGAGGCCGAGCAGGCGATCGTCCACGCGGGGGCGCTGGCCCGCGCGGCGTACGGATCGTGGCAGGAGTACTCGGCGGGGTACGCGCTGGGTCGGGTGCTGCGGTTCGACGGCGAGGAGTACGGCCATTTCCACGGGGAGAGCGTGGCCGCCCACCGGGTCCTGACGGAGCACGCGGGCAGCCCCTGGCGGAACCTCTCCTGGCGCTGAGCGGCCCGTCCCCGCGGCTCCCGGCAGCACGGCACCCGGCGGCCGGACGGATCGTGCGGGACGATCGTCCGGCGCACCGGGTGCGGGGACCTGCGTGCGATCGGGCGGGGGTCAGATCAGGTTGACCGAGCGGGCCGAGTTGGCGCCGATCTCCTCCGAGATCTCCGCGAGCACGTTCGCCGGGACCGTGTCGTCGACGGTGAGCACGACGAGCGCCTCGCCGCCCTCCTCCGTACGGGAGACCTGCATGCCCGCGATGTTCAGACCGGCCTCGCCGAGGATCCGGCCGACCGTGCCGACGACGCCGGGGCGGTCTTCGTAGCGCAGCACGACCATGTGGTCGGCGAGCGCCAGGTCCACGTCGTACTCGCCGACGGCGACGATCTTCTGGAGGTGCTTGGGGCCCGCCAGGGTGCCGGAGACCGAGACCTCCTCGCCGCCCGAGAGCGTGCCGCGCACGGTGACGACGTTGCGGTGGTCCGGGGACTCGCTGGAGGTCGTCAGGCGGACCTCGACACCGCGCTCCTGCGCGAACAGCGGGGCGTTGACGTACGACACGGTCTCGTCGACCACGTCCTCGAACACGCCCTTGAGCGCGGAGAGTTCGAGCACCTTGACGTCGTGCTGGGTGATCTCGCCGTACACCTCGACGTCGAGGCGGACCGCGACCTCGCCGGCCAGCGCGGTGAAGATCCGGCCGAGGCGCTCGGCGAGCGGGAGGCCCGGCTTGACGTCCTCGGCGATGACGCCGCCCTGGACGTTGACCGCGTCCGGCACCAGCTCGCCGGCGAGCGCGAGGCGCACCGAGCGGGCGACCGCGATGCCGGCCTTCTCCTGGGCCTCGTCCGTGGACGCGCCGAGGTGCGGGGTGCAGACGACCTGGTCGAGCTCGAAGAGCGGGGAGTCCGTGCAGGGCTCCTTCGCGTACACGTCGAGACCGGCGCCGGCGACCCGACCCTCCTTGAGGGCGGAGAACAGCGCGGCCTCGTCGACGATGCCGCCGCGGGCGGCGTTGACGATCCGGACGGACGGCTTGACCTTGTGCAGCGCCTCGTCGCCGATGAGACCGAGGGTCTCGGGGGTCTTCGGCAGGTGGACGGTGATGAAGTCGGCGACCTCCAGGAGCTCGTCCAGGGCCAGCAGCTTCACCCCCATCTGGGCGGCGCGGGCCGGCTGCACGTAGGGGTCGTAGGCGACGATCTTCATACCGAACGCGGACATGCGCTGGGCGACCAGGACGCCGATGCGGCCGAGGCCGACGACGCCGAGGGTCTTCTCGCTCAGCTCGACGCCGGTGTACTTCGACCGCTTCCACTCGCCGTTCTTCAGGGCGGTGTTGGCCTGCGGGATGTTGCGGGCGGTGGCGACGAGCAGACCGCAGGCGAGCTCGGCGGCAGTGACGATGTTGGACGTCGGCGCGTTCACGACCATCACGCCGGCCTTGGTGGCGGCGGAGACGTCGACGTTGTCCAGGCCGACACCGGCGCGGGCGACGACACGGAGCTTCTTCGCGGCGGCGATGGCCTCCGCGTCGACCTTGGTCGCGGAGCGGACCAGGATCGCGTCCACGTCGGCGATGGCGGGAATCAGTTCGTCGCGGTCGGCGCCGTTGCAGTGCCGGATCTCGAAGTCCGGGCCCAGCGCGTCGACGGTGGCGGGCGACAGCTCTTCAGCGATGAGTACGACAGGTTTCGAGCTCACGTGAGTCCTCACAGATCCAGTGCGGACGGCCGTCCCGACGGCCGCATGCGGTGGAGGGGGCTTGCCGCGTGAAAGCGCACGACGCTGTGGGCCTGAACGCGAATGTTGTTGAGAGTGTAGTGGTGCGTCGGCGCACATCATGCGCCTCGTTGGCAGGATCACCCGTCCGTGGTTGGACGGGCTGTCCAACGATGCGCCGCGGGGCCGGACACCCTGTCCGGCCCCGCGCGCGAGGCTTACGCCTCCTCGTCGTTCACCCAGCTCATGAGCTTGCGCAGCTCCTTGCCGGTGGTCTCCAGGAGGTGCTGCTCGTCCTGGGTCTTGTACTCGTCGTACTTCTTCAGACCGCCGTGGTACTCGTCCATCCAGTTCTTGGCGAAGGTGCCGTCCTGGATCTCGGTGAGCACCTTCTTCATCTCGGCCTTGGTGGCCTCGGTGATGATGCGGGGGCCGGTGACGTAGTCGCCCCACTCGGCGGTCTCGGAGACCGACCAGCGCATCTTCTCCAGGCCGCCCTCGTACATGAGGTCGACGATGAGCTTCAGCTCGTGGAGGCACTCGAAGTAGGCGATCTCGGGCTGGTAGCCGGCCTCGACCAGGGTCTCGAAGCCCGCCTTCACCAGCGCCGACGCGCCACCGCAGAGGACGGCCTGCTCGCCGAAGAGGTCGGTCTCGGTCTCCTCGGTGAAGGTCGTCTTGATGACGCCGGCGCGGGTGCCGCCGATGGCCTTGGCGTAGGAGAGCGCCAGGGCGAAGGCGTTGCCGGTGGAGTCCTGCTCGACGGCGGCGATCGCGGGGACGCCGCGGCCCTCCTCGTACTGGCGGCGGACCAGGTGGCCCGGGCCCTTCGGGGCGACCAGGGCGACGTCGACGTTGGCCGGGGGCTTGATGAAGCCGAAGCGGACGTTGAAGCCGTGGGCGAAGAACAGGGCGTCGCCGTCCTGCAGGTTGCCCTTGATGGACTCCTCGTAGACCTGGGCCTGGATCGGGTCCGGGATGAGGATCATGATGACGGAGGCTTCGGCGGCCGCCTCGGCGGGCGTGACCACGCGCAGGCCCTGCTCCTCGGCCTTCGCCTTGGACTTGGAGCCCTCGTGCAGACCGACGCGGACGTCGACACCGGAGTCACGGAGCGACAGCGCGTGGGCGTGGCCCTGGCTGCCGTAACCGATCACCGCGACCTTGCGGCCCTGGATGATGGACAGGTCGGCGTCGTCGTCGTAGAACAGCTCGGCCACTGGGAATCTCCTTGATGTGCTGGTGTTGCTTCCCACCGTACGGCGGTCGGCGGAAGGAAGGTTGTCGGGTCTCGCCAGGCGGACCGCCGACCGGACGGGTGTCGGCCGCCCGGCGGTCGCGGGAGGGGTCAGGCGCTGCGGTCGAGGGAGCGCAGGGAGCGGTCCGTGATGGACCGGGCACCGCGCCCTATGGCGATCGTGCCGGACTGCACGAGCTCCTTGACGCCGAACTGCTCCAGCATCTTGAGCATCGCGTCGAGCTTGTCACTCGAACCGGTGGCCTCGATGGTGACGGCCTCGGGCGAGACGTCCACGGTCTTGGCGCGGAACAGCTGGACGATCTCGACGATCTGGGAGCGGGTCTCGTTGTCGGCGCGGACCTTCACCAGGACGAGCTCGCGCTGGATCGCTGCGCTGGGCTCGAGTTCGACGATCTTCAGGACGTTGACCAGCTTGTTGAGCTGCTTGGTCACCTGCTCCAGCGGCAGGTCCTCGACATTGACCACGATGGTGATGCGGGAGATGTCGGGGTGTTCGGTGACACCGACGGCGAGCGAGTCGATGTTGAAGCCGCGCCGGGAGAACAGGGCGGCGATCCGGGCCAGGATGCCGGGGGTGTTCTCCACCAGGACGGAGAGCGTGTGCCTAGTCATGTGGGTCGTTCCTCTTCCTACGGCTCTCGGTCTCAGTCGTCTTCGTTGTCGCCGAAGTCGGGGCGGACGCCCCGGGCGGCCATGACCTCGTCGTTGGAGGTGCCGGCGGCGACCATCGGCCAGACCTGGGCGTCCTCGTGGACGATGAAGTCGACCACGACGGGGCGGTCGTTGATCGCGTTGGCCTCGGCGATGACCTTGTCCAGGTCGGCCGGGTCCTCGCAGCGCAGCGCGACGCAGCCCATGGCCTCGGACAGCTTCACGAAGTCCGGGATGCGGGTGCCCTTGGAGGGCTCCAGGCCGGTGGCGTCCGGGCCGGAGTGCAGCACCGTGTTGGAGTAGCGCTGGTTGTAGAAGAGGGTCTGCCACTGGCGGACCATCCCGAGGGCGCCGTTGTTGATGATGGCGACCTTGATCGGGATGTTGTTGAGCGCGCAGGTGACGAGCTCCTGGTTCGTCATCTGGAAACAGCCGTCGCCGTCGATCGCCCAGACCGGGCGGTCCGGCATGCCGGCCTTGGCGCCCATGGCGGCCGGGACGGCGTACCCCATCGTTCCGGCGCCGCCGGAGTTCAGCCAGGTGGCCGGCTTCTCGTAGTCGATGAAGTGGGCGGCCCACATCTGGTGCTGGCCGACGCCCGCGGCGTAGATGGTGTCGGCGGGGGCGAGCTGGCCGATGCGCTGGATGACCTGCTGCGGCGAGAGGCTGCCGTCCTCGGGCAGGGTGTAGCCGAGCGGGTAGGTCTCGCGCCAGCGGTTGAGGTCGGTCCACCAGGCGGTGTAGTCGCCCTGGTTGCCCTCGCTGTGCTCGGCCTGGACGGCCTGGACCAGGTCGGCGATGACCTCGCGGGCGTCCCCGACGATCGGGACGTCGGCGGTGCGGTTCTTGCCGATCTCGGCCGGGTCGATGTCGGCGTGGACGACCTTGGCGAAGGGGGCGAAGCTGTCCAGCTTGCCGGTGACGCGGTCGTCGAAGCGGGCTCCGAGGGCGACGATCAGGTCGGCCTTCTGCAGCGCGGTGACGGCGGTGACCGCACCGTGCATGCCCGGCATTCCCACGTGCAGCGGGTGGCTGTCGGGGAACGCGCCCAGCGCCATCAGGGTGGTGGTGACGGGGGCGCCGGTGAGCTCGGCGAGGACCTTCAGCTCGGCGGTGGCGCCGGCCTTCAGGACACCGCCGCCGACGTACAGGACGGGGCGCTTGGCGGCCGTGATCAGCTTGGCGGCCTCGCGGATCTGCTTGGCGTGGGGCTTGGTCACCGGACGGTAGCCGGGCAGGTCCGTCTGCGGCGGCCAGCTGAAGACCGTCTTGGCCTGGAGGGCGTCCTTGGCGATGTCGACCAGGACCGGGCCCGGGCGGCCGGTGGCGGCGATGTGGAACGCCTCGGCGATCGTCCGCGGGATGTCCTCGGCCTTGGTGACCAGGAAGTTGTGCTTGGTGATCGGCATCGTGATGCCGCAGATGTCCGCCTCCTGGAAGGCATCCGTCCCGATGGCCTTGGAGGCGACCTGCCCGGTGATCGCGACGAGCGGGACGGAGTCCATGTGGGCGTCGGCGATCGGGGTGACCAGGTTGGTGGCGCCGGGGCCCGAGGTCGCCATGCAGACGCCGACACGGCCGGTGGCCTGGGCGTAGCCGGTCGCGGCGTGGCCCGCGCCCTGCTCGTGGCGGACCAGGATGTGGCGGACCCGCTTGGAGTCCATCATCGGGTCGTACGCGGGGAGGATGGCGCCGCCCGGAATCCCGAAGACGGTGTCGGCTCCCACTTCCTCGAGAGAACGGATGAGGGACTGCGCACCCGTGACGTGCTCGACGGTGGTGGCGGCCTGTCCGCCGTTACGGGCCCGCGGCTGCGGATGGTGCCCGGAGGCCTGCTCGGTCATCAGCATTCTCTTCTCGAAGCAGAGGGTTTTTGCGAGGGTTTGGGGGGAGCCGGTGCAACAAAAAACCCCTCGTGCCGGGAGGCAAGCGAGGGGAGCGCGTCGGTAGCGTTCAAGCCGGGCCGTTTCGTGGCCCCGCTTCAGCCGACGCGCTTTCCAAGTACGAGAATTCGGGTGCGCATGGCACTGACCCTCCCCCCGACGCACTGTCAGTGTCAAGTGGGTGGGACAGGCGTCTCAACATGTGAGCCGATCGGGGGATGGTTTCCGGCCGGTACGGGGACCGCCCCGGCCGTGCGACCGGGGACCGGATAACCGTCCCGTACGAGCGCGCGGCGCAGCCGGTACTCGTCGAGCGGGCCGGAGAAGGCCGTCCCCTGGCCGTGCGTACAGCCCATGGAGCGCAGGGCGATCACCTGCTCGGGTACGTCCACGCCGTCGGCGACGGACTGGAGGCCGAGGTCGCCCGCGATGCGGAGCAGTCCTCTGGTGATCTTGCGGAGGCGGGCGGACTCGACCACGCCTTCGACCAGGCCCCTGTCCAGCTTCAGGATGTCGACGGGGAGGCGGCGCAGGGCGTGGAAGGCGGCGTGGCCGCTGCCGAAGCCGTCCAGGGCGATCCGCACGCCGAGCCGGCGCAGGGCGACGAGGCGCTGTTCGAGGTCGTCGACGAGGACGCGGGGGTCGCTCTCGGAGAGTTCGATCATCAGGGAGCCGGACGGCAGGCCGTGGCGGGTGAGCAGCGCCTCGACGGAGCCGAGGGGCAGGGAGCGGTCGAGCAGTCCGCGGGCGGAGAGCCGGATGGAGACCGGTGTGCGGTGTCCGATTCTGGCCCGTTCGGCGGCCTGCTCGACGGCCTCCTCCAGGAGCCAGCGGCCGAGGTCGGCGGTGCGGTCGCTGTCGTCGGGGGCCCTCAGGAACTCGGCGGGGGTGAAGAGGATGCCCTGCGCGGAGCGCCAGCGGGCCTGGGCGGCGACGGCGGCGATCCGGCCGGTGGCGAGGTCGACGACCGGCTGGTGCAGGAGGGCGAATTCGCCGTCGTGGAGGGCGGTGCGCAGCCGGGTGGCCAGTTCGGTCCTGCGGACGACCTCGGCCTGCATCTGGGGGGCGTACAGCTCGACGCGATCCTTGCCGCCGGCCTTGGCGCGGTACATCGCGAGGTCGGCGTTGCGCAGCAGGTCCCCGGCGCTGATGCCCGGCTCGGCGAAGGCGACGCCGATGGAGGCGGCGACCCGCACGTCGTCGCCCCCCTCCAGGCGGTACGGCTGGGAGAGCGTGAGGCGCAGCCGGTCGGCGATCTCCTGGACCTGGGTCTCGCGGGCCGCGCGGTCCCGTCCGCCGTCGCCGAGGATCAGGGCGGCGAACTCGTCGCCGCCGAGGCGGGCGGCGGTGTCCCCGGCCCGCACGGAGTCCTGGAGGCGCCGGGCGGCCTGGACGAGCAGCTCGTCGCCGGCCTGGTGGCCCAGCCGGTCGTTGACGCCCTTGAAGCCGTCGAGGTCGATGAAGAGGACGGCGGTGCCGGGGTCGGAGGAGCGGCGGCCGCCGAGGGCGCCCTTGACCCGCCGGGTGAACAGGGCGCGGTTGGGCAGGTCGGTGAGCGGGTCGTGTTCGGCGTTGTGCTGGAGCTGGGCCTGGAGGCGGACCCGTTCGGTGACGTCCCGGCTGTTGAAGATCAGACCGCCCTGGTGGCGGTTGACGGTCGACTCGACGTTGAGCCAGTCGCCCCGGCCGGAGCGGAAGCGGCACTCGATGCGGGCGGTGGGCTCCTGGGCCGGCGAGGCGGCCAGGAACCGGCGCACCTCGTGGACGACGGCGCCGAGGTCGTCCGGGTGGATGAGGGAGGCGAGCTCGGAGCCGATCAGCTCCTCGGCCTCGCGGCCGTAGACCCCGGAGGCGGCGGGGCTCACATAGCGGAGTATGCCGTTGGGCGCGGCGATCATGATGACGTCGCTGGAGCCCTGCACCAGGGACCGGAAGTGGTTCTCCTTCTGGGCCAGCTCGTGGGTGAGGGCGATGTTGTCGAGGAGCATGATGCCCTGGCGGACGACCAGGGCGAGGACCACCGTGCAGCCGGTGAAGACGACCACGCGGTCCACACTGCGTCCCTCGATGACGTTGTACAGGATGCCGAGCGTGCAGACGGCGGCGGCGAGATAGGGCGTGAGGGCGGCGAGCGAACCGGCCACCGGACGGCTGTGCGGGCGCGGGCCGCGGGCCGCGGCGGGGGCGGCCGCCGGGTCGGACGACCTGCGCACCCCCCAGGGGGCGTACGCGAGGAGCAGCGAGCCGGCGAACCAGCCGGCGTCGAGGAGCTGTCCCGAGGTGTAGTTCTCGCGCAGCAGCGGGGACGTGAACAGGGCGTCGCACAGGACCGTGAGGGCGAGGGCGGCGATGGCGGTGTTGGTCGCCGAGCGGTTCACGTGGGCCCGCCGGAAGTGCAGGACGAGGACCATGCTGACGAGCACGATGTCGAGCAGGGGGTAGGCCAGGGAGAGCGCGGCCCGGGCGACGCTCTCGCCTTCGAAGTGCGCGGTGTGCGCGAGGGCCAGGCTCCACGAGAGGGTCAGCAGGGAGCCGCCGATGAGCCAGGCGTCGAGGGCGAGGCAGACCCAGCCGGCCCGGGTGACGGGCTTCTTGGCGAGGACGAGCAGGCCCACGATGGCGGGCGGGGCGAAGAGCAGGAAGAAGAGGTCGGCGACGGAGGGACTGGGCACCTCACGGTCGAGCACGACCTCGTACCACCCCCAGACGGCGTTTCCGGCGGCGGCCATGACGGAGGAGAAGGCGAAGAGGAGCCAGGCGGGGCGGAAGCGGCTCTTGTGGACGCGGGCGTAGAGGAGGCAGGAGACCCCGGCGGCGAGGGCCGCGGCGCTGAGCCCGAAGTCCCCCATGACGAGGGCGAGGCGCTCCGATCCCCAGCCGAGGGCCGCGCCGGTGGCGTACCCCGCGCAGACCAGGCCGAGGAGGACCTGGGTGAGGAGTCCGAGGGAGCCGGGCCGGGGCGGGGCGGGGCGGCGCCACACGGGCCGGGCGCGACCGCTGGGGGGCGCGGAGCCGGAGGCCGGGGCGTGGTCCGCTCCCCGGGAGTGGTCGCGCTCGATGAGGGCGCCGGGGGTGGTCATCGGTGCTCCCGGCGCCTCGTCGGGGCGGGCGTGCTCCCGCGGCCGGGGGTCCCGGGCGGCGGTGGGGGCGCCGGCTCCCCCGGGCGGCGGAGCGCCACGTCGGCGGTCGTCCGCCTCGGCGGGGCGCCGGCCGGCCTGGGCCGGGAGGGCCGTGGCGTCCCGCACCCGGCGCGGGCGGGCGTCCGGCTCGGCGGGTGGTCCCGCGTCGCGCGCGAGGGTCGTCGACGGCGGTCCCGCCGCGTCGGATCGTCGGTCCATCGGCCGTACTTCACCCGTCGCCCCCCTCGGAATCTCATGTCCCGTCACGTCGCTCCCAGCGTCTGCCCGTACTCGACGCGGTCCCCCACATCGGGACGATACACCAGGATGGTCACGCAGGGACAGGGGTGCAGTACTCTCCGTGACTGGGGAGAGTATGGCCGGAGCGCACCGCGCACGCGCCGTCGGTGCGCCGGGGCAGCGCCCTGGAAGCGCCGCCTCCGCGGGGCCCGCCGGCCGGGCCGGCACGACCCGGTCCCCACCGGCTCCATGGCACCACGACCACCGGCGCCGGGCCCAACCGGCGCGCCCGGGCCGCCGCGACCGCGTCGGCTCAGGTCGTGAGGACCACGTTCGCCAGCCGCTCCCCCGCCGCGAACCGGGTCAGCTGGGCGGCGATCAGCCGCTTGGCGCGCGGCAGGAACGCCGACGTGGAGCCCCCGACGTGCGGACTCACGAGAACACCGGGAGCGTGCCACAACGGGTGTCCGGCCGGCAGCGGTTCGGGGTCGGTGACATCGAGCGCCGCGGTGATCCGGCCGCTCTCGGTCTCCTTGAGCAGCGCGGCGGTGTCCACCACCGGCCCGCGGGCGACGTTCACCAGCAGGGCGCCGTCCTTCATCCGGCCGAGAAAGGCCGCGTCGGCGAGGTGCCGGGTCTCCGGGGTGAGCGGGGTGGAGAGCACCACCACGTCCGCCTGCGGCAGCAGGGAGGCGAGTTCGGACAGCGGATGCACGGGCCCGCGCTCCGTGGCACGTGCGGAGCGCGCGACGCGCACCACCCGCGCGCACTCGAACGGCGCGAGCCGGTCCTCGATGGCGGCGCCGATCGACCCGTACCCCACGATGAGCACGGACTTGTCCGCGAGCGCGGGGTAGAAGCCGGCCCGCCACTCCTCGGCGTCCTGGCCGCGGACGAAGCCGGGGATGCCGCGCAGCGAGGCGAGGATCAGGGCGAGGGTGAGCTCGGCGGTGCTGGCCTCGTGCACGCCCTTGGCGTTGCACAGTTCGACGCCCGGCGGGAGGGAGCCGAGTCCGGGGGTCACGTGGTCGGTTCCGGCGGAGAGGGTCTGCACGGCGCGCAGCGAGGTCATCCGGGCGAGCGGCCGGACGGCGATCTCGGAGCCCTTCATGTACGGCACCACGTAGAAGGCGCAGCGGGCCGGGTCGGCCGGGAAATCGGGTCCGCCGTCCCAGAAGCGGTAGTTCGGCCCGGACGCGCCCGGTACGGGAAGTCCGTCGATCTCCGCCGCGGGAATCGGAAGCCACACGTCAGGGGTCGTGTCGTCGAGTGTCATGACCGGGAGGCTATGCGAAGAATCCGGAGGCCCATTGGTTAGTTTGGGGGACGGCAGAAGGAGGGGTACCGGCAGGTGGAGCGCAGGACTATCGGGGCGGCGGCGCTCGACGTGGGTGCGGTGGGCCTGGGCTGTATGCCGATGAACTGGGCCTACAGCGGCTCGCAGCAGCGGGGCGACCGCTCGCTGCGGACGGTGCACGCGGCGCTGGACGCCGGGGTGAGCCTGCTCGACACCGCCGACATGTACGGGCCGTTCACCAACGAGCTGTTGCTGGGGCGGGTGTTGAAGGAGCGCCGGGCCGAGGTGTTCCTCTCCACGAAGTGCGGTCTGCTCGTGGGCGACCAGCACGTGGTGGCCAACGGCCGCCCCGGGTACGTACGGCGGGCCTGCGACGCGTCGCTGCGTCGGCTGCAGACGGACGTGATCGACCTGTACCAGCTGCACCGCGCGGACCCGGAGGTGCCCGTCGAGGAGACCTGGGGCGCGATGGCCGAGCTGGTGTCGGCGGGCAAGGTACGCGCGCTCGGCCTGTGCGCGGTCGGCGCGCGGGCGCCCCGGCGGGGCGGCGATCTGTACGAGGGAACGATCCGGCAGCTGGAGCGGGTCCAGCAGGTGTTCCCGGTGAGCGCGGTGGAGGCCGAGCTGTCGGTGTGGTCGCCGGAGGCGCTGCAGCGGCTGCTGCCGTGGTGCGAGGCGCGGGGCGTGGGGTTGCTCGCCGCGATGCCGCTCGGGAACGGCTTCCTGACCGGGACGCTGACCCCCGGCGGCGGTTTCGAGCCGGACGATCCGCGGGCCCGGCACCCCCGCTTCACGGCCGAGATGATGGCGGCCAACCAGCCCCTGGTGGCGGGGCTGCGGCGGGTGGCGGCGCGGCACGGCGCGGAGGTCACCCCGGCGCAGGTGGCGCTGGCGTGGGCGCTGGGCCGCGGGCCGCACGTGGTGCCGATCCCGGGGACGAAGCGGGAGCGCTGGGCCGTGGAGAACGCGCGGGCGGCCGAGCTGGTCCTGACGGCGGCCGACCTGGCGGAGATCGCGGAGCTGCCGCCGCCCCGAGGGTCGTGGGACTGACCGGGCACGCGGGACCGCCGGAGGCCGGGGCGGGGCGGGCGGTCCGCACGGCCGGAAGCCGGGTGATCGGGCACGGCGGCGGGCCGGGCGGTGTATCAAGGGGGGAGGGGACGCCGCTCCGAAGGGACCGAGCCGTGAGCCGAACCATGAGCCGCACCGTGAAGAGCCTGTGGGGCGCCGCCGCGCTCGTCCTGGTGGCGGGGTGCTCGTCGGGCGGGGCCGCGGAGGGCGACCGGGCGACGCCCTCGTCCCCGCCCGCCACCACCTCACCGCCCGCCTCCTCCGCGCCGGCCCCTTCCTCCGCGCCGGCCGCGCGCGTGACCGTCGCCGGCACGCTCACCGAGGACCTGGAGTCGCCGTGGGGCGTGGCCGTCCTGCCCGACGGCGATCTGCTGGTCGCCTCCCGGGACGAGCGGACGGTCACCCGCGTCGACGGCCGGTCCGGTGCCAAGACACCGCTCGGGGAAGTGCCGGGGGTGGTCCCCGGCGGCGAGGGCGGGCTCCTCGGCCTCGCCGTGCGCGACGGCTTCGTCTACGCGTACCTCACCGCCGAGTCGGACAACCGCATCGTCCGGATGCGGTACGGCGGCGGGCCCGGGGACCGGCTCGGACCGCCCGAGGCGATCCTGACCGGCATCCCGAAGGGGAACGTGCACAACGGCGGGCGGATCGCCTTCGGCCCGGACGGGATGCTCTACGCGGGCACGGGCGAGCGGGGCGAGACCGGTCTGGCGCAGGACCGGCGGTCGCTGAGCGGGAAGATCCTGCGGATGACGCCCGCCGGCGATCCGGCGCCCGGCAACCCCTTCCCCGGCTCGCCGGTCTACTCCTACGGGCATCGCAATGTGCAGGGCCTGGCCTGGGACGCGGACGGCCGGTTGTGGGCGGCCGAGTTCGGCCAGACCACCTGGGACGAACTGAACCTGATCGAGCCGGGCCGGAACTACGGCTGGCCGGAGGCCGAGGGCCGGGCGGGCGACCCCGCCTTCGTGGACCCGGTGGCGCAGTGGCGGACCTCCGACGCGTCCCCGAGCGGGATCGCCTACGCCGACGGCGCGATCTGGATGGCCGGGCTGAGGGGCGAGCGGCTGTGGCGCGTCCCGCTCTCCGGCGCCACGACGGCCGGGGAGCCCCGGGCGTTCCTGACGGAGGAGTACGGCCGGCTGCGCACGGTGGTGGCGGCGGGCGACGGCCGGCTCTGGCTGACGACCAGCGAGACCGACACCCGGGGCACCCCGCAGGACGGGGACGACAGGATCCTCCGCCTCGACGTGCGCTGAGTGAGCCCGCGCCTCAGACGGGGGCCTGGAGCAGGCGGAGGCGGTGGGCCAGGGCGGCGGCCTCGCCGCGGCCGGAGACGCCCAGCTTGGCGAGGATGTTCGAGACGTGGACGCTCGCCGTCTTCGGGGAGATGAAGAGTTCCTCGGCGATCCGGCGGTTGGTGTGGCCCTCGGCGACCAGGCGCAGCACGTCCACCTCCCGGGGGGTCAGACGGAAGGCCTCCTCCGCCTGGTCCGGCTCCGGGGCGCTGTCCGGGGCGGTCAGCGGCAGGCGGGCGCGGGCGGCGAGGAGGTCGACCTCCTCCCGCAGCGGATGCGCCCCCAGGCGCGTGGCGGTGGCGTGCGCCTCGCGCAGCAGGGCCGCGGCCTCCTCGCGGTGGCCGCCCTCGGCCAGGAGCGCGTCGGCGAGGCGGTGCCGGGCGCGGGCGAGCGGGTACGGGCGCTCCGTCGGTTCGTAGGCGGCGACGGTCTCGGCCCAGCGCGCGGCGGAGCTCCGCCCCTCGGCCCGGTCCAGCTCCGCGGAGACGTGCAGGGAGTAGGCCCGCCAGACGGGGGCGGGGGTCTCCATCCGCCGTGCGCAGCGGCGGATCAGGTCGAGTGACGCCTCGCGTCCCGCCTCGGCCGCGGGCAGGCCGTGGGCGTCGGCCTCCGCGGTGGCGCCGATGAGGAGCAGCGGCCAGCCGTCGCGGTGGGTGCCCGGCGGGAAGCCGCTCTCCGCGGCCTCGGCGAGGACCGTCCGCACGTCCTGGATCCGTCCGCTCGCGGCGGCTATGCCCAGCTCCGCCTGCCGTACCGGAACGGTGTACTGGGGCATCGGATCGGCCTGCCCGAAGTGGGCGCGGGCGGCGGCGAGCTGGGCGGCGGCGGTGGTCAGCTCGCCGCGCGCGACGGAGAGTTGGGCGAGGCGCATGGCGACGGTCCCGCGGGGCTTGGAGCTGGTACCGGAGTGCTCCAGCCACTCGCAGTTGCGCTGGGCCTCGTCCCACAGTCCCAACGAGAGCTGGGACTCGGCCTGGTTGGCGCGGATCCAGCCCTGGCTGTCGCGCAGCCCGTGTTCGCGGGCGAAGCGGATGCCCGCCTCGGCGACCTCGACCGCCTCGCGGGAGCGGCCGAGGTTCTCCAGGGCGTGCGAGAGATTGACGACGGCGCGCGCGGACTCGTGGAAGAGCCCGATGACGCGGGCGCGGTCGCGGGCTTCGTACAGTGCGGCGATGCCGGCTTCGCGGTCGCCGGCGGAGACCATGAGCGTGCCGAGGGTGAGCCGGGCGTTGAGTTCGATCGGTTCCGCCTTGACCAAGCGGGCGTACTCCACGGCCCGTTCGGCGTCGGCGAGGCTGTCGGGGCCCGGCGCGTGGAGCATGCCCCAGCCGGCGAGGACGGCGAGGACGAAGGCGTGGACGGCCGTCGGGGGGAGGCCGCGGACGAGTTCCTGGGCGGTGGCGATCTCGGCCCAGCCGTCGGAGCGGCCGAGGCCGCAGACGATGCGGGAGCGCTGGGCCCAGAACCAGGCGGCCCGCAGCGGGTCGCTCTCCTCTCCCTCCTCGCCTTCGAGGAGTCGCAGGGCCATCTTGCTTATCTTCAGGGCGCGTTCGCGTTCGCCGCAGACCCGGGCGGCGACGGCGGCCTCGGCGAGGAGGTCCAGATAGCGCAGCGGGGTGGTCTCGGGGTCGCAGCCGCAGGCCGGATAGGCCTCGGCGTAGTCCATGGGGCGCAGCGAGCGGCGTACCTCGTCGGGGACCTCGTCCCACAGCTCCATGGCGCGCTCCAGGAGCCGCAACTGCTCGGCGTACGCGGCGCGCTTGCGGGTCTCGACGGAGGCGCGGAGCACGGCGGGCAGCGCGCGGGCCGGGTCGTGCGCGCGGTACCAGTAGGTGGCGAGCCGGGTGGCCCGCTCGTCGGCCCTGACCAGGGTGGGGTCGGCTTCGAGGGCTTCGGCGTAGCGCCGGTTGAGCCGGGAGCGCTCGCCGGGCAGCAGGTCGTCGCTGACGGCCTCGCGGACCAGGGAGTGGCGGAAGCGGTAGCCGTCGCCGTCCGGGACCGCGAGCAGGATGTTGGCGCCGACGGCGGCCCGCAGCGCCTCGATGAGGTCGTCCTCGGGGAGCCGGGCGACGGCGGCGAGCAGGGCGTACTCGACGGTGGAGCCGCCTTCGGCGACGGTCCTGGCGACCCGCTGGGCGCCCTCGGGGAGCGTCTCGACCCGTACGAGCAGCAGATCGCGCAGGGAGTCGGTGAGGACGCCGGAGGAACAGCCGGTCTCGCGGGAGACGACGAGCTCCTCGACGAAGAAGGCGTTGCCGTCGGAGCGGTCGAAGATCTCGTCGACCAGGCCGGGGTCGGGTTCGGCGGCGAGGATGCCGGTGAGCTGGCGGCGGACCTCGGTGCGGGTGAACCGGGCCAGCTCGATGCGCCGGATGGTGCGCAGCCGGTCCAGCTCGGCGAGGAGCGGGCGCAGGGGGTGGCGGCGGTGGATGTCGTCGGCGCGGTAGGTGGCGACGACGACGATCCGGCCGCGGCGCAGGGTGCGGAACAGGTACGCGAGCAGGTGACGGGTGGAGACGTCGGCCCAGTGCAGGTCCTCCAGGACGAGGACGATCGTCCGGTCGGCGGCCAGCCGCTCCAGGAGCCGTACGGTGAGCTCGAAGAGGCGGGCGGTGGAGTCCTCGTTGGAGGGTTCGTGGCTGCCGACCTCGCCGAGTTCGGGGAGGAGCCGGGCGAGTTCGCCCTCCTGGCCCGCGGCGGCGGCGGCCAGTTCGCCGGGGAGCCGGCGGCTGAGCGAGCGGAGGGCCGTGGAGAAGGGCGCGAACGGCAGCCCGTCCGCGCCCACCTCCACGCAGCCCCCTACGGCGACGACGGCGCCCCGCCCGCAGGCGGCGGCGACGAACTCCTCGACGAGGCGCGTCTTTCCGACACCGGCCTCGCCGCCGACGAGCAGCGCCTGCGGCTCGCCTTCGGCGTGGGCGCGGGCGAGGGCGTCGGTGAGGGCGGTGAGTTCACCGGCCCGGCCGACGAACACGGGGCTGACTGACCTGGTCTCCACGGCGCCGAGCATCGCACAGACGTCCGGGGCCGTGCCCATACGGGGTCACGCGGCCCGGACGAACCGGTCGTGCCCGGCGTCCACCCGCCCTTCGTCGTCGTGTCGGCCGGACCGGCGGGCGGCCTTGGCGGCCCGCCGCACCCGGGCGGCCCGGCGGGACAGCCGCTGGGCCGCGGCTTCCTGGATCAGCTCGGCGTGGTGCATGCGGTGCAGTTCGTAGACGAACATCTCGTTCTCCCTGGACTTCCGGCTTCCGCCGGCGACTTCGGTTCGGTACCGCTTTCGCGATGCCTCCACTGTCGTCGCCCAGGGGGTGCGGGCACATCGGGGAAGTGCCCGATGTTCGGGGGGCTGGGGGCCTTAGGGGATTTCTCAGGGGGCCTTAGGCGGATGCCCGGCGGGTGGCCAGGGCAGGTCTTAGGAGCCGGTGGTGGGGAGACTCAGCAGGAGGTCGAAGTACATGGCGCCGGAGAGCAGCACGCCGAGGCCGCCGAGGACGGCTCCGGCGACGGCGACCGCGCGGATCCAGGCCGGGCGCTCGGGGCGGGTGAGGGTGAGGACGAGGATGGCCGTGATCACGGCGAGGAAGGCGAAGACGCCGTTGACGAGGGCGGTGGCGTGCCAGGCGTCGCCGTAGATCTCGGAGATCTGCTGGGGGGCGCTGCCGCCCTGGGAGGTGGTGATCTGGCCGATGAGGGCCTCGCGCTCGGCGGCGATCTTCCCGGTCCAGGTGCCGGTCAGCGCCGCGAGGCCGAGGGCCGCGGAGACGACGGCCGCGGCGCCCGCCCCGATGCCGGAGGCCGCCCGGGAGGCCTCCTCGCGTTCGGCGGCCAGCTCGGCGGCGATCTCCTCGTCGGTCAGCTCGTCCTCGGCCGACTCGTCGTCGGTCGTGGCGGCGTCGGTACGGGCGTCTGCCGGCCGGTCGGCGAGCGGGGCGCCGGAGGCGGTGTCGGGGGCGGTCGTGTCCGCGTCGGACGCGTCGGGCGCTGTGGTCTTCTCGATCCTGGCATTCATGAACCGCACGCTAGGCGGCCCCTATGAGAGCCGCCTTAACGGCGCGGAGGTCGCGGGCGCCGGCCCCGGCCCGGACGGCCGCCCCGGCTCAGGAGGCGGTCGCCCCCGGCGTACCGGAGCCCACCGGCGTACCGACGCCTCCCGGCCCGCCGGAGTCCGCCGACGTACCGCAGTCCGTCCCGGCCGTTCTCGCCGCCCGCCACTCCGGCGCGAGGACGGCCCAGACCTCCTCGTCGTGGCGCCGCCCGCGGTAGAGGTGGCTCTCCCGCAGCACGCCCTCCTTCGTCATGCCCAGCCGGCGCGCCACGTTGATGCTGGGCTCGTTCCCGGACGACACCACCCACTCGACGCGGTGGATGCCCCGCTCCTCCACGGCCCAGTCGATGATCACCCGTGCCGCTCGGGTCACCAGCCCCTTCCCCACCGCCGCGGGCTCCAGCCAGCAGCCGGCCTCGGCGACGCCCTGGGCGGTGTCCATCGTGCGGAGGATGACCGCGCCGACCAGCGTGCCGTCCCACCGGATGCCGAGGATGCGGCCCGTGTCGGCGGCGGTCTTCTCGGCGTACGCCCGGAGGAACGCCCGGCTCGACGCCAGGTCGGTGACGACGTCGGGCAGTCCGTTGTGCTCGCCGATGAAGGCCCGGCCGCGGTCGATGTGGGCGAGGAACTCCTCGGCCTGCCACGGCTCCAGGGGCCGCAGCTCGGCGCCGTCGTCACCCAGCGGTATCGCGAACATCCTCGTTCTCCTCGAGCCTCGGGACCGGCACGCGTTGCGGGAAGATCGTCGCACGGGCGGCGTCCCGCGCGTCGGCGGCCGCACGGCTCTCGGAGGGCTCGATGCTGATCCTCGGCAGCCACCGGTCCATCCACGCCGGCAGCCACCAGTTCGCCCCGCCGAGCATGTGCATCAGGGCGGGGACGAGGAGCGTCCGCAGGACGAAGGCGTCGAGGGCGACGGCCGCGGCGAGCGCGATGCCGAACATCGCGATGACCCGGTCGCCGGAGAGGACGAACGCGAGGAAGACGGCGATCATGATGACAGCGGCGGAGTTGATCACCCGGCTGGTCTCGGCGAGGCCGACGCGGACCGCCCGGCGGTTGTCCCCGGTCTCCAGCCACTCCTCGTACATCCGGCTGACCAGGAAGACCTGGTAGTCCATGGAGAGTCCGAAGAGGACGGACACCATGATCACCGGCAGGAAGGGTTCGATGGGGCCCGCGCTGCCGAGCCCGAGGAGGTCGCTGCCCCATCCCCACTGGAAGACGGCCACGACGATCCCGAAGGAGGAGGCGACGGCGGCCACGTTCATCACCGCCGCCTTGAGCGGGACGCCGATCGAGCGGAAGGCGACCAGGAGCAGCAGACAGCCGAGCGCGATGACGACGCCCACGAAGAGGGGCAGCTTGCCGACGATGATCTCGGCGAAGTCGTCGTACGAGGCCGTCACACCGCCCACGTGCACGTCGAGGGAGGTCCCGTGCTCCGCCCTCGGGAGGACCTCGCCGCGCAGCCGGTCGACGAGGTCGCTGGTCGCCTGGGACTGCGGCGCCGTCTCCGGTACGAGGGTCAGGACGGCCGTGTCCCCCGCGCCGTTGGTGATCACCGGGGAGACCGACGCGACGCCGCGGGTGTTCTCCAGGACGGCCGGCAGCTCGGCGAACGCGACCCGGTCGTCGGCGCCGTCGATCCCGGCGACGAGGGTGAGGGGCCCGTTGACGCCCGGCCCGAAGCCCTCGGCCAGCAGGTCGTACGCCTGCCGCGTGGTGGAGTCGGCCGGGTTGTTGCCCTGGTCGGAGGTGCCCAGGTGGAGCGAGAACGTCGGCAGCGCGAGGACCAGCATGACGACGGCGGCGAACGCGCCGAGCAGCTTGGGGTGGCGCTCGACGAAGGCGGACCAGCGGGCGGCGAAGCCGGTGGGCAGCTCGGGCTGCGGGCCGTGTTCGGCGAGCCGCGCCCGTTCGCGCCGGCTGAGCGCACGCATCCCGATGAGGGAGAGCAGCGCGGGCAGCAGGGTGACGGAGGCGGCGACCGTGAGGACGACGGTGAGGGAGGCGGCGATCGCGACGCCGTTGAGGAAGCTGAGCCGGAGGATCAGCATGCCGAGCAGGGCGATGCAGACGGTGGCGCCGGCGAAGACGACGGCGCGGCCGGTGGTGGCGACGGCGATCCGGGCGGCTTCGGGGACCGGTAGGCCCTGTTTGAGGCCCTTGCGGTGGCGGGTGACGATGAACAGGGCGTAGTCGATGCCGACGCCGAGGCCGACGAGCATGCCCAGCATGGGCGCGAAGTCGGCGACGGTCATCACATGGCCGAGGAGCACGATCCCGGAGTAGGCGATGCCGACGCTGACGAGCGCGGTGGCGATCGGGAGCGCCGAGGCGGCGAGCGAGCCGAAGGCGAGGAAGAGGACGACGGCGGCGACGATCACGCCGACCGCTTCGGCGAGGTGGCCGCCGGGGGCCTCGGTGAGCGCGACGGCGCTGCCGCCGAGTTCGACCTGGACGCCGTCGCCTGCGGCCGCCCGGGCGGTGTCGACGAGGGCTTTCGCCTGCGCCTGCGGGATGTCGTCGGCCTGTTCGCGGAAGGTGACGGTGGCGTAGGCGGTATGGCCGTCCTCGCTGACGCGCGCGTGGGCGCCGGGAGAACGGTCGTACGGGGAGGTCACGGCCGCGATGCCGTCCAGCTCCGCCACGTCGTGGAGCATGGCGGTCATGCGCTGTTCGACGGCGGTGGCGCGGACGCTGCCCCGTTCGCTGTGCCAGACGATGGTGTCGCTGTCGCCGCCCGCACCGGAGAAGCCGCGGTCCAGGAGGGCGGTGGCCCGGCCGGACTCGGTGCCGGGCACCTCGTAGTCGTTGGAGTACGCGCTGCCGGCGAAGGAGGCGCCCGCGACGGAGGCGCCGAGGGCGACGAGCCAGAGGACGACGGCGACCAGGCGGTGCGTGACGCACCACCGTGCGATTGCGGCCAAAGGACGTGCTCCCTGGTGGCTCGTGGATCTTTACCGGGGAACAGCCCGCAAAGAACGCATGACCTCTCTGGGGGCCACTGTCGCAGCCTTAAAAGATCCTTTGTCCCTTTCGTGGCGTTACTCACAGTGGTGCGCGGGAGGTCGGGACGAAGGTCCCGGCGCCCCGCGCACCCCGGTGTCCCGGGGGCCGGATCAGCCGGAGACGCTCGGGCGGCCGTTCTCGATGTGACCCATCAGACGCCTGCGGAAGCCGCCCGGGGCCGTCACCTCGATGTCGTACCAGCCGTGCGCGTCGGCGGCCGAGTGGACGACGGTACGGCTCCTGCCGGGCTTGACGGTGACCGTGCGCGTCCAGTCGGCGAGGTCGTCCTCGTCGACGTAGCCGAGCGGCCGGACGGTGAAGGCCACCGGCGCGGTGCCGGTGTTGCGGACGGTGAGGTGCAGGTCGCGGTCGTGATGGTCGAGATGGGAGGCCAGCTCGGCGCCGCCGCCGGCGGGGCCCTCGAACTCGCGGCGGAAGCCGTTCGGGCCGGTGATCGTGAAGTCGTAGCGATCACCCGCGAGGGGGACGGTCCACTGGCCGGCGCCCCTCACGTCGCGGTGCTGGGGGACCGCGAACTCGCCGGCGTACGGGTAGAGCGCGAAGTGCGCGCTCGCCTTGCCCGTGTTGCTGAGCGAGACGGTGATCCGGCGGCCGCCCGCCGTACCCGCTGTGAGCTTCGCGGAGGCGTCGGGCTGGTAGGGCAGGGGGCGGGCGGGGCGGCTGCCCGGCTCCTGGACCGGCATCCGCTGCTCCAGCGGGGGCTGCGGGCGCCAGCGGCCGCTGAAGGGCGGGATCGGTCCCGGCTGGTCGACGTCGGGCTGCCGGTGGGCGCGCCGGAAGTCGAAGGCGGAGGTGAGGTCGCCGGTGACGGTACGCCGCCACGGGGTGATGTTGGGCTCGCGGACGCCGGTGAGCTTCTCCAGGAGGCGGATCACGGAGGTGTGGTCGAAGGTCTCGGAGCAGACGTAGCCGCCGACCGACCAGGGCGAGACGACGAGCAGCGGGACCCGGATGCCGAGGCCGGTGGGCTGCCCCTGCCAGCGCTCGTCGGTGTCGTCGGCGGGCGGGACGGGCGGCGGGACGTGGTCGAAGAAACCGTCGTTCTCGTCGTAGTTGATCAGGACGACGGTATGGCGCCAGACGTCGGGGTGGGCGCCGAGGGCGTCGAGCACCTTGTAGACGAGGGTGGCGGAGGCGATCGGCGAGGAGGAGCCGGGGTGCTCGGAGTCGATCGCGGACGGGACGAGGTAGGAGACCTCGGGCAGGGTTCCGGCGGCGACGTCGGCCCGGAAGGCGTCGGCGAGGGCTCCGGTCTCGACGCGGCGCAGTCCGCGCTCGAAGAGGGAGCGCTCGGCGGTGGTGAGCGTGGCCACCCCGTCTTCCAGGGCGGCGAGCAGCCTGGCCCGCTCGGTGGTGTCGTCGGTGTCGCGGACGGCGGCGTAGAAGGACTCCATGAAGGTGTGGCCGCCGGTGGGGGCCAGCGCCTTACGGGCGATCTTCTTGAACGTGGTGAAGAACTCGATGTTGTTGTCGGTGAAGTTCTCCCACTCGGTGTACGTCTTCCAGCTCCGCCCGGCCGCCTCCAGACGCTCGGCGTAGGTCGGCCAGCCGTAGCCGGGGTGGGTGCCCTCGGCGTAGGCGGCGTTGGTGACCGCGCGGCTGCCGTCGGCCTCGAAGCCGGTCCAGCCGGACCACAGGTGGTTGCGGTTGGGGCTGGTGGAGGTGTGGATCGAGGAGTGGTAGGCGTCGCAGACGGTGAACGTGTCGGCGAGTTCGTAGTGCAGCGGGATGTCCCGGCGGTCGTAGTACGCCATCGTCGCCGCGGTCTTGGCGGACACCCAGCCGTCCATCCAGCCGTCACGCCAGGCCTTGGCGCCGCCGCTCCAGGAGTGGTCGAGGTCGCCGATGTACTGGAGGTCCTTCCGCTGCGCCTCGGCGGCGTCCCGGATCGGGAACGGCAGGACGGTCCGCCCTGCGCCGGCGGGCTGCTCGAAGACGGAGCCGCCGGAGGGCAGGCGGACGGCGTTGCGGTCGCCGAAGCCGCGGACGCCGCGGAGGGTGCCGAAGTAGTGGTCGAAGGACCGGTTCTCCTGCATGAGGATCACCACGTGGCGGACGGCCGACATGCCTCCGGCCGGCGGCCCCGCGGCGATCGCCTGCTGGAGCGACGGCGGGAGCAGCGACCCCGCCGCGGCGGCGCCGAGCGCGCCTCCGCCCAGCGCGAGGACCTTGCGGCGGGACATCCGGGACTTCTCGGGGGACAAGACCGACCTCCAGTCGACGGCCAATGGTTCGCCTTCGAGCCATTGGGTGGTACGCGGTGGACGGTAGTGAGGCCGGATGACGGGGGGAAGACCCGCCGACGGCGTGGCGGTGAACGTCCATCAGGCCGACGCGGAAGCCCAAGCCCACCGGCGCGACGCCCGGCCGGGGCCGGGCGCGGCGGCGGATGCGGGTACGGGGAGGAGGGGGGTACGGGCCGGGCGCAGGAGCCGGTACGGAGGCGGGCGGGGCCGTGCGCAGGAGGGGTACGGAGGCGCGGGCGGGGCCGGGCGCGGGAGCCGGGCGCGGGAGCCGGGCGCGGGAGCCGGGCGCGGGGCCAAGGGCCGGGGAAAGCGGGCCCAGGAATGGGGTGGGGCCGACGCCGGGCGGGTTTGACGGCCCGTCACGGCGTGCGGACGGCGCGACCGGGCCCGACGCCGGGAGCCGGGTACGGGGCCGGACGCGGGGCTGGACGCGGCGGCGGATGCCGGGCCGGATGCGGGGCCGGACACGGCGGCGGATGCCGGGCCGGGTACGGAGCCGGGCGCAGGAGCCGGGCCCGACGCCGGGATCCGGGTACGGAGGCGGGTGCGGGGCCGGGCCCGACTCCGGGCCCGGCGCCGGGCCCGACTCCGCCCCGGGCGACGGTCCTGCCTCCGCACGCACGACGGCGGCGCCCCGGGTCCGGAGACTCGGGGCGCCGCCGTCGTGCGGAAGTAGGGGTCAGCCCTCGCTGACGCCCAGCTTCTCCAGGATCAGGTCCTTCACGCGCGCCGCGTCCGCCTGGCCGCGGGTGGCCTTCATGACCGCGCCGACCAGGGCGCCGACCGCGGCGACCTTGCCGCCGCGGATCTTGTCGGCGATGGCCGCGTTGGAGGCGATGGCCTCGTCGACGGCCGTGCCCAGCGCGCCCTCGTCGGAGACGACCTTCAGGCCGCGCTTCTCGACGACCGCGTCCGGGTCGCCCTCGCCGGCGAGGACGCCCTCGATGACCTGGCGGGCCAGCTTGTCGTTCAGGTCGCCGGAGGCGACGAGCGCCGCGACCCGGGCCACCTGGGCCGGGGTGATGGCCAGCTCGTCCAGGGCGACGCCCGACTCGTTGGCGGAGCGGGCCAGCTCGCCCATCCACCACTTGCGGGCCTGGTCCGACGGAGCGCCCGCGTCCGTGGTCGCGACGATCAGGTCGACCGCGCCCGCGTTGAGGATCGACTGCATGTCGTGCTCGGAGACGCCCCACTCCTCGCGGAGCCGGTTGCGGCGCACCCGCGGCAGCTCGGGCAGTCCGCCGCGCAGCTCCTCGACCCACGTACGGGCCGGGGCGACGGGGACGAGGTCGGGCTCCGGGAAGTACCGGTAGTCCTCGGCGTTGTCCTTGATCCGGCCCGCGGTGGTGGAGCCGTCGTCCTCGTGGAAGTGACGGGTCTCCTGCACGATCGTGCCGCCGGAGGTCAGCACGGCCGCGTGGCGCATGATCTCGTAGCGGGCCGCGCGCTCCACGGAACGGAGCGAGTTGACGTTCTTCGTCTCCGAGCGGGTGCCGAAGGTCGCGGTGCCGTGCGGGCGCAGCGACAGGTTCACGTCGCAGCGCATCTGGCCCTTGTCCATCCGCGCCTCGGAGACGTCCAGCGCGCGGATCAGCTCGCGCAGCTCCGCGACGTACGCCTTGGCGACCTCGGGGGCGCGCTCGCCGGCTCCCTCGATCGGCTTGGTGACGATCTCGATGAGCGGGATGCCGGCGCGGTTGTAGTCCAGCAGCGAGTGCGAGGCGCCGTGGATACGGCCCGTCGCGCCGCCGATGTGCGTCGACTTGCCGGTGTCCTCCTCCATGTGGGCGCGCTCGATCTCCACACGGAAGATCTCGCCGTCCTCCAGCTGGACGTCCAGATAGCCGTTGAAGGCGATCGGCTCGTCGTACTGCGAGGTCTGGAAGTTCTTCGGCATGTCCGGATAGAAGTAGTTCTTCCGGGCGAAGCGGCACCACTCAGCGATCTCGCAGTTCAACGCGAGACCGATCTTGATGGCCGACTCGACGCCGATCGCGTTGACGACCGGGAGCGAGCCGGGCAGGCCGAGACAGGTGGGGCAGGTCTGCGAGTTCGCTTCCGCGCCCAGCTCGGTGGAGCAGCCGCAGAACATCTTCGTCTTCGTGCCCAGCTCGACATGGACCTCGAGGCCCATGACGGGGTCGTACGCCGCGAGGGCCGCGTCGTACGACAGCAGTTCGGTGACGGTCACAGTGAGACTTTCCCTCTCAGCCCAGCAGGACGTCGTCGTCGCCCAGGCGCTTCAGCTCCCGGTAGAGGATCGCCAGGCCGGTAACGATGGCGGCGGCGGACACGGCGGAGTCGATCAGCCGCAGCATGTCGTTGTCGCTGCGGGCCAGCCTGGCCTGCTTCGCGACGCTGACGGCACCGAACGCGGTGGTCGCCAGCGAGACGTAGACGCCGGTCTTCGACTTCTTGAAGTTCTTGGCCTTCTTTGCCATGGCACTCATAGCGACGGAGCCTCCTCGAGCAGCGGGTGCCCCCACTTTTCCACGAACGCGGCCTCGACGGCGGCTCCGACCTTGTACAGCCGGTCGTCCTTCATGGCGGGGGCGATGATCTGCAGGCCGACCGGCAGGCCGTCCTCCGGCGCGAGACCGCAGGGCAGCGACATGGCGGCGTTGCCGGCCAGGTTGGTCGGAATGGTGCACAGGTCCGCGAGGTACATCGCCATCGGGTCGTCGGCGCGCTCGCCGATCGGGAAGGCGGTGGTGGGGGTCGTCGGGGAGACGATCACGTCCACCTCCTCGAAGGCCTTCTCGAACTCGCGGGTGATGAGGGTGCGGACCTTCTGCGCCGAGCCGTAGTACGCGTCGTAGTAGCCGGAGCTCAGCGCGTACGTACCGAGGATGATGCGGCGCTTGACCTCGTCGCCGAAACCGGCCTCACGGGTGAGGGCGGTGACGTCCTCGGCCGACTTCGTGCCGTCGTCGCCGACCCGCAGGCCGTAGCGCATGGCGTCGAAGCGCGCCAGGTTGGAGGAGCACTCCGAAGGCGCGATGAGGTAGTAGGCCGAAAGGGCGAGGTCGAAGGTCGGGCAGTCCAGCTCGACGATCTCGGCGCCCAGCTCCTTGAGGAGCGTGACGGACTCGTCGAAGCGCTGCACGACGCCGGCCTGGTAGCCCTCGCCGCGGAACTGCTTCACGACGCCGACGCGCATGCCGGCGACGGAGCCGTTGCGGGCGGCCTCGACGACCGGCGGGACCGGGGCGTCGATGGAGGTCGAGTCGAGCGGGTCGTGCCCGGCGATGGCCTCGTGCAGGAGCGCCGCGTCCAGGACCGTACGGGCGCAGGGGCCGCCCTGGTCGAGGGAGGAGGAGAAGGCCACCATGCCGTAGCGGGAGACACCGCCGTAGGTCGGCTTGACGCCGACGGTGCCGGTGACGGCGGCGGGCTGGCGGATCGAACCGCCGGTGTCCGTGCCGATGGCGAGCGGGGCCTCGTAGGAGGCGAGGGCGGCGGAGGAGCCGCCGCCGGAGCCGCCGGGGATACGGGTCAGGTCCCAGGGGTTGCCCGTGGGGCCGTAGGCGCTGTTCTCGGTGGAGGACCCCATGGCGAACTCGTCCATGTTGGTCTTGCCGAGGATGACGACGTCGGCGGCCTTGAGCTTCTTGACCAGGGTCGCGTCGTACGGCGGGATCCAGCCTTCGAGGATCTTCGAGCCGACGGTGGTGGGTACGCCGAGCGTGGTGAAGATGTCCTTCAGCGCGAGGGGGACGCCGGCCAGCGGGCCGAGCTTCTCGCCCTTGGCGCGCTTCTCGTCCACGGCGCGGGCCTGCGCGAGGGCGCCCTCGCGGTCGACGTGCAGGAAGGCGTGGACCTTCTCGTCGACGGCCTCGATGCGGGCGAGGTGTGCCTCGGTCACCTCGACGGCGGTCAGTTCGCCGGAGGCGATCTTCCCCGCGATCTCGGCGGCCGTGAGCTTGATGATGGTGCTGTCCGTCATGGTGATTAGTCCTCCCCCAGGATCTGCGGCACCTTGAAACGCTGCTGCTCCTGGGCCGGGGCGCCGGAGAGCGCCTGCTCGGGGGTGAGCGACGGACGGACCTCGTCCGCGCGCATGACGTTCGTCAGCGGCAGCGGGTGGGAGGTCGGCGGTACGTCTTGGTCGGCGACCTCGGAGACGCGGGCGACCGCGCCGATGATGTCGTCGAGCTGACCGGCGAAGTGATCGAGCTCTTCGCCCTTCAGCTCCAGACGCGCCAGCCGTGCGAGGTGGGCGACCTCCTCGCGCGTGATGCCAGGCATGCGATCCTCACGGGGTGCGTTTGATGGTGTCGGGGCCAATCCTATGGGGCCCGCACCGATACCCGTGAAACGGTTTGCCCGGGGGCCACTGCACCACCCGGCCCGAGGGTCTGCCCGGGGGCTACTGCACCACCCGGCCCGAGGGTCTGCCCGGGGGCCACTGCACCACCTGGCCCGAGGGTCTGCACGGCGGCTACTGCACCACCTGGCCCGAGGGCCGCTCGACCGCAGGCAGTGCCGCTTCCTCCGAGGGCCGGCGCCAGCCGCGCTCGCCCCGGGCGAGGAGCCAGGCCGTGGCCTCGGCCGGGGGCATGGCGGCGGCCACCAGCCAGCCCTGGACCGCGTCGCAGCCCATGTCCCGCAGGCGCTCCCAGGTCTCGTCGTCCTCGACGCCCTCCGCGACGACGAGCAGGCCCAGGGAGTGGGCGAGGTCGAGCGTGCAGCGGACGATCTCGGCGTCCTCCGCGTCGACGGCGAGCCGGGCGACGAAGGAGCGGTCGATCTTCAGCTCGCTCACCGGGAGGCGCCGCAGGTGCACCAGGGAGGAGTAGCCGGTGCCGAAGTCGTCCAGGGACATCTTCACGCCGTGCCCGGTCAGGCCCGCCATGGTGTCGGCCGCCCGCTGCGGGTCCTCCAGGAGGACGTGTTCCGTTATCTCCAGCTGGAGCGCGCCGGCGGGGACGCCGTGCCGGGCGAGACGGGCCGCGACCGCGCCCGCGAAGCCGGGGGTGTGGACGTCGCGCGGGGAGACGTTGACCGCCACAGGAACGTTCAACCCCTGCGCCCGCCAGCGGGCGACCTGCGCGAGCGCGGTCTCCAGGACGTACTCGGTGAGGTGCGGCATCAGGCCGGAGGACTCGGCGATGGCGATGAACTCGTCCGGGGGGACCCGGCCGCGCTCCGGGTGCACCCAGCGCACCAGGGCCTCCAGGCCGGCGACCTGCCCGTCGAAGCGGACCTTGGGCTGGTAGTGCAGCTCGACCTCGCCGGCGTCCAGGGCGCGGCGCAGGTCGCCGAGGAGGCCGAGGCGGTCGGGGGTGTTGGAGTCGCGCTTCGACTCGTACACCTCCACGCCCGTACGGTCCCGCTTGGCCTGGTACATCGCCACGTCGGCGCGGCGCAGCAGGCCCTCGGCGTCGAGGGCGTGGTCGGGGAAGACCGCGACGCCGGCGCTGGCCTCCAGGACGAGGGTGAGCCCGTCGAGGTCGAGCGGCGAGGAGAGCTCGGCGACGAGGTGGCGGGCGACCCGCGTGGCGCTGGTGGTGGAGTCCGCGGTGGGCAGCAGTACGGCGAACTCGTCGCCGCCGAGCCGGGCGGCCTCGGCGCCGCGGGGCAGGGCGAGCTTGAGCCGTTCGGCGATCTGGAGCAGCAGCCGGTCTCCGGCGAGGTGCCCCAGGGTGTCGTTGACCGATCGGAAGCGGTCGAGGTCGATCAGGACGAGGGCGGTGCGGGCTCCCTCCCCCTCGGCCTCCTCCAGGGCGGTCCAGGCCCGTTCCAGCAGCCACTGCCGGTTCGGCAGCCCGGTGAGGGGGTCCTTGAGCTGCTCCTCGGCGCGGGCGCGGGCGATCCAGAGGGTGGAGTCGAGGGCGATGAGGGGGACGGCGAAGAGCGGCAGCAGCACCGGTTGGGAGACGGCGACGACGCAGATCAGCGGGGCGATGCCGAGGAGGGCGACGGCGACGAGGCCCTGCCGGAGCAGGGCGGTGCGGGCGACGGTGGGCAGGCCGCCGCCCTGCGGGGTGAGGGCGTACCACAGCAGGAGGCGGGTCACCCCGAGGTACGCGGCGGCGGCGAGCGCCACCTCGGGGACGTCGGCGATCCCCCAGTCGAGGGGCTGCCAGGGCTTCTCCACGGTGGGTACGTCCCCGAAGGCGGCGAGGACCAGGGCGGCCGCGCCGATGCCGAGGACGTCCGCGGCGCCGTGCAGCAGGCCCTGGCGCCAGCGGTGGCGGCGGGCCGCGCCGACGAGGACGACGACGGCCAGGGAGACGAGTCCGGCGGGCACCCAGCCGTACAGGAGCAGGACGGCGAGGGTGAGGGCGGCGCCGGAGCCGGTGCCGCCCCACCAGCGGTCGCGGCCGAGGGCGACGAGGTGGGTGACGATGAAGCCGGTGAGGAGGGCGAGGGACCAGCCGGCGGCGTCGCCGGGGAAGAGGCCGTGTCCCGTGCTCAGGGCGCGGTAGAGGCCGGTGGCGAGCAGCAGTCCGGCGAGGCCCACGATGGCTCCGGGCAGCCCGGAGGCGATGCCCGTGAAGGCCGCGCGGCCGAGTGGCCGTGAGACCCGGGCGGCACTCTCGGTCGGTTTCATTCCGTCCCTCTCACAGCCGGCGGTGCCGTCGCAACGCGATGGGCCGTTGTCATGCCACCACGACCGGCGGAGCCCTGCGCGGTCATGGGTGGCAGACGCACGTCACAACAGTAGGCCGCGGAGGGCTCCGACGGGCAGCGCTCTCCATGTCTTGCCCGAATGCGACCCGGCCACCCGTAACGATCTGGTATGCGCCGAACGGGTGAGCTCTCAAGGGCCGGGAAGGGCCTATCCGGTGACCGGAACCGCTGCCTCGCGAGCGGCCTCGGGACCCTGTTCCAGCAGGACCGTGAAGCCGTCCTCGTCCAGAACCGGAACCTTCAGTTGCATCGCCTTGTCGTACTTGGACCCGGGGTTGTCACCGACGACCACGAAGTCCGTCTTCTTCGAAACGGAACCGGTCACCTTGGCGCCGAGGCTCTGGAGCGATTCTTTTGCGCCATCCCTGGTGAATTTCTCCAGGGTGCCGGTCACGACGACGGTGAGCCCTTCCAGCGGACGCGGCCCCTGGTCCTCTCCGGCCCCCGCGTCCTCCAGGACCACCCCGGCCTCGCGCCACTTGCGGACGATCTCGCGGTGCCACTCCTCGGCGAACCACTGCTTCACGGCGGTCGCGATGATCGCGCCCACCCCGTCGGCGGCGGCCAGCTCCGCCTCCGTGGCCTGCTCGATCCGGTCCAGGGAGCGGAACTCGCGGGCGAGGGCCTGGGCGGCGACCGGGCCCACGTGACGGATCGACAGGCCGTTGATGAACCGGGCCAGCGGCCGGGTCTTGGCGGCCTCGATGTTCGCCAGCATCGCCAGGGCGTTCTTCTTCGGCTCGCCCTTCTGGTTGGCGAAGACCGTGACGACCTTCTCCTCCCCCGTCTTCGGGTCCCGCTTGGGCAGCCCGCTGTCCGCGTCGCGGACGTACGCCTTGATGGGCAGCAGCCGCTCGATCGTCAGGTCGAAGAGATCGCCCTCGTCGGCCAGCGGGGGCTCGGCGGGCTCCAGCGGGCGGGTGAGCGCCGCCGCGGCGACCGCGCCGAAGTTCTCGATGTCCAGGCAGTCGCGGCCGGCGAGGTAGAAGAGGCGCTCCCGCAGCTGGGCCGGGCAGGTCCGGGCGTTGGGACAGCGCAGGTCGATGTCCCCCTCCTTCATGGCCCGCAGCGGCGTCCCGCACTCGGGGCACTCGGTGGGCATCACGAACTCCCGCTCGGTGCCGTCCCGCAGGTCGGCGACCGGGCCGAGGATCTCGGGGATGACGTCACCGGCCTTGCGCAGCACGACCGTGTCGCCGATCAGCACGCCCTTGGCCTTCACCACCTCCTGGTTGTGGAGGGTGGCGAACTCGACCTCGGAGCCGGCGACGGTGACCGGCTCGACCTGGGCGTACGGGGTGACGCGTCCGGTGCGGCCGACGCCGACCTTGATGTCGACGAGCTTGGTGTTGACCTCCTCCGGGGCGTACTTCCAGGCGATCGCCCAGCGCGGGGCGCGCGCGGTGGAGCCGAGCCGGCCCTGGAGCGGGATCTCGTCCAGCTTGACGACGACGCCGTCGATCTCGTGCTCCACGGAGTGCCGGTGCTCGCCGAAGTGCGCGATGAACTCCCGCACCTCGTCGAGGGAGCCGACCACCTTGTTGTGCCGGGCGGTCGGCAGGCCCCACCCGCGCAGCAGGTCATAGGCCTCCGAGAGCCGGGCGATGTCGAGGCCCTCGCGGGCGCCGATGCCGTGGACCACCATGTGCAGCGGGCGGGTCGCGGTGACCTTGGGATCCTTCTGGCGCAGCGAACCGGCGGCGGCGTTGCGCGGGTTGGCGAAGGGCTTGTCGCCGGCCTCGACCAGCCGGGCGTTGAGCCCCTCGAACGCCTCCATCGGGAAATAGACCTCGCCGCGGATCTCGACCAGGTCGGGGACGCGCTCGCCGCGGAGCCGCTCCGGGATGTCCGCGATGGTGCGGACGTTGGGCGTGATGTCCTCGCCGGTGCGGCCGTCGCCGCGGGTGGCGGCCCTCGTCAGCCTGCCGTGTTCGTACGTGAGGTTCACGGCGAGGCCGTCGACCTTGAGCTCGCAGAGGAAGTGGTGGTCGGGTGTGCCCACGTCGCGGGCGATCCGCTCGGCCCACGCGGCGAGTTCGAGGTCGTCGAAGGCGTTGTCGAGCGAGAGCATGCGCTCGCGGTGCTGGACGGCCGTGAACTCGGTCTCGTACGCGCCCGCGACCTTCTGGGTCGGCGAGTCCGGCGTGCGCAGCTCCGGATACTCCTCCTCCAGCGCCTCCAGGGAGCGCAGGAGCTCGTCGAACTCGCCGTCGCTGATGACCGGCTGGTCCTTCACGTAGTACCGGAAGCGGTGCTCTTCGATCCGCTCCGCCAGGTCGGCGTGCTTCTCCCGTGCCTCGGCGGGCAGGGCCCCCTGTTCGACTGCCACCGTTACTCGTCCTCCCGTTGCCTCGAAACCCTTACTCAGGGTTGTCCGCGAGCGATCTCGCCGCCCGGGCGCAGTGGGCGAGCGCGGCGCGGGCGTAGGCGGGTGAAGCGCCCGCGAGCCCGCACGTCGGGGTGACGACCACGGACTCGGCGAGAGTCCCCGGATTCAGCCCCAGCCTGCGCCACAGCGTCCTGACACCCATGACGCTACCCCCAGGGTCGGACAATGCCGTGTCGGTGGACGGCACCACGCCCGTGAAGAGCCGGGTGCCGGCCTCGACGGCCTCCCCGATCGTCTCTTCGTCACGTTCGGTGAGCAGGCCGAAGTCGAACGAGACGCCGGCTGCCCCGGCCCGGCGCAGCAGCGCGAACGGTACGTCGGGGGCGCAGGAGTGGACGATCGCCGGGCCGTCGTGGACGGCGATCACCTCGCGCAGGGCGCTCTCGACGACCTGCCGGTCGACGGCCCGGTAGGTGCGGTAGCCGCTGGCGGTACGGACGTGGCCGCGCAGGGCGGCGGTGAGGGAGGGCTCGTCGAGCTGGAGGACGATCCGGGCGCCGGGCACCCGCCTGCGCAGCTCGGCGAGGTGGTCGCGGAGTCCTTCGGCGAGGGAGCCGGCCAGATCGCGGCAGGCGCCGGGGTCGCCGAGGGCCGCCTCGCCGCCTCGCCGCTCCAGGGCGGCGGCGAGCGTCCAGGGGCCCACGGCCTGGACCTTGAGCGGCCCTTCGTAGCCCTGGGTGAACTCCTCCAGGGCGTCGAGGTCCTCGCCGAGCCAGGACCGGGCGCGCCGGGTGTCGCGGCCGGGGCGGTCGCTGACGCGCCACCCGCTGGGCTCCACGTGCGCGTACATCTCGACGAGCAGCCCGATGGTCCGGCCGATCATGTCGGCGCCGGGGCCGCGGGCGGGCAGCTCCGCGAGGAAGGGGAAGTCCTCGAAGGACCCGGCGACGGTCTTGGCGGCCTCCCGCGCGTCGCCGCCGGGCATGGACCCGACGCCGGTCGCGGGCCCCCAGCTGAAGGGCGTCTTCTCGGTGTTCTCGCTCACCCGCGAAGCGTACGCGGCGCGAGGGGCGGCCCCGGACGGACGGTGGGCGGCCGACGGCGGGCGTCCGGGCGTCCGGCCGGCCGGGACAGCGCCGCCGGCGCCCGCCGGCCCGGGCGGCCGCTTCGGCCGCCGGGCCCAGACCCGGGAGGGGCAGGGGGTCGGCGACCGGGCCGGCGGCCCCCGAGGAGAGTCCGGCCGCGGATCCGGAACGAGCCCCGAGGAGGTCCGAACACCGAGCCGGGACGGCGGCCACGCCGCAGCGTCAGCGGCCGGGGCGGACCGTCAGGTCGTTGATCTCCGCGTCGCGCGGGAGGTCGATCGCCGTCAGGATCGCCGTCGCGACCGACTCGGGGTCGATCCAGCGCGACGCGTCGTACGCCTTGCCCTCCTGCGCGTGGACCTTCGCCTGCATCGGGCTGGCGGTGCGCCCCGGGTAGACCGAGGTGACCCGCACGCCGTTCACGTGCTCCTCCTGGCGCAGGGAGTCGGCGAGCGCCTTCAGGCCGTGCTTGGAGGCGGCGTATGCCCCCCACTCGGCGTGGGCGTTGAGCCCCGCGCCGGAGTTGACGAAGACCACGTGGCCCTGGGTGACCCGCAGCTGCGGCAGGAAGTGCCGGGTCAGCTCGGCGGGGGCGACGAGGTTGACGTTGAGCTGCTGGTGCCAGGTCTTGGGGGTCAGCTCGCCGATCGGCCCGAGGTCGACGACGCCGGCGATGTGCAGCAGGCTGTCCACCCGGTCGGGGAGGCTCTGGTGCGAGAACGCCCAGGAGAGCCGGTCCGGATCGGCGAGGTCCCCGACGAGCGTGCGGGAGCCGGGGAACGCGGCCGCCAGCTCCTTGGCCCGACCCGCGTCGCGCGCGTGGAGCACGAGTTCGTCCCCGCGCGCGTGGAGCCGGCGCGCGACGGCCGCGCCGATGCCGGAGCCCGCTCCGGTGATCACATGAGTAGCCATGGGAGTCATGCTCCCACCCTCACCGGGTGCCGACGGACTCCTCCAGGTACGCGAGGGCTCCCACGCCGTCCTCGGCGAAGAAGACGAGGTCGGTGAGGGGCAGGGGCAGGAAGCCCTCCTCCTCCATGCGGCGGAACTGCGTCTTCAGACCGTCGTAGAAGCCGGCCGTGTTGAGCAGGACGACCGGCTTGGTGTGCAGGGCGTCCTTCTTCAGCTCCAGGATCTCGGTGGCCTCGTCGAGCGTGCCCGTACCGCCCACCATGATCACGATCGCGTCGGAGCGGGTGAGGAGCAGCGCCTTGCGTTCGGCGAGGTCCTTGGCGAAGACCATCTCGTCCGCGTCCGGGCGGGCCTTGGCGGCGAGGAACTCCACGGAGACGCCGACGAGCCGCCCGCCCGCCTGCTGGACCCCGTCGGCGACGACCTTCATCAGGCCGGAGTCGGAGCCGCCCCACACGAGGGTGTGGCCGGCCTTGCCGAGCAGGGTGGCGAACTCGCGGGCGGGGGTGGTGTAGCGCTCGTCGAGGTCGGCGGCGGAGAGGAAGACGCAGATGTTCATGGGCTCCACCGTAGGGCGTGGCCCCCGCGTCCGAGATTTTCCGGGATTTCGCGTCGGGCACCGATGAGTTCCGGTGACGGCGGCGGTCGTAACCGGCATGGACGAGGCGAGCAGCACGCTGAGCAGGGCCCGGGGGCGGGTCAGGTCGGGCGACGGGACGCGGATCGCGTACGAGCGGCACGGCGAGGGCCCGTGGGTGATCGTGGTGAGCGGCGCCCTCGGCACCGCCGCCGAGGAGCGGGCGCTGGCCGGGCTCCTCGCGCCGCGCTTCTCGGTGGTGACGTACGACCGGCGGGGCCGGGGCGGAAGCGGGGACTCCGGGCCGTACGCGGTGGAGCGGGAGATCGACGATCTGGCCGCCCTGGTCACCCTGGCCGGGGAGGCGGGCGACGGCGTGTGCGTGCACGGGACGGCGTCGGGCGGGGCGCTGGCGCTCGCCGCCGCGGCGGCGGGGCTGCCGATCGGGCGGCTTTCGGTGTACGAGCCGCCGTACGCCACGGACCCGGAGGCCGGGGAGGCCCACGCGGTCCTGGGCCGGCGGCTGGCCGGGCTGCTCGGCCGGGGGCGGCGGGGGGACGCACTGGACCTGTTCCTGGCCGACGCGATGGCGCCGGGGGCGCTGACGGCGCTGCGGGGGTCGCCGGCGTGGCCGGGGCTGGAGGCCCTGGCGCCCACCCTGGCGTACGACCACGCGATCCTGGGCGACGGGCAGGTGCCGTACGAGCGGCTCACGGCGGTGCACGCGCGCGTGCTGGTGGTCGACGGCGGTTTCAGCCCCGCCGGGACGCGGCGCGCGGCCGGGCTGGTCTCGACGGCGCTGCCCCGGGGCCGCCACCGCACGCTGACGGGTCAGACGCACCTGGTGGCGCCGCACGTCCTCGCGCCGGTCCTGGAGGACTTCTTCACGGAGGAGTGAGCCGCCGGGCGGCCGCCCGCCCCGGGTCGGGTCAGGTCAGACCGTCGTCGTCGTGCGGCGGGCCGTCGTCGCGATCGTCGCCGAGCCCACCACGCGGGTGCCGTCGTACAGCACGATCGCCTGGCCGGGGGCCACGCCCCGCACCGGCTCGTCGAACGCGACCCGCAGCTCGCCGTCGGCCGGCTCCGCCGTGACCGCGGTCTCGCCGCCGTGGGCGCGGAGCTGGGCGGTGTAGCGGCCGGGGCCCTCGGGGGCGGCGCCGCACCAGCGGGGCTTGATCGCCGTCAGGGCGGTGACGTCGAGCGCCTCGACCGGGCCGACGGTGACGGTGTTGTCCACCGGCGAGATGTCGAGGACGTAGCGCGGCTTGCCGTCGGGGGCGGGGTGGCCGATCCGCAGGCCCTTGCGCTGGCCGATGGTGAAGCCGTACGCGCCCTCGTGGCTGCCGAGCTTGCGTCCCGTCTCGTCGACGATGTCGCCCTCGGCCGTGCCGAGCCGGGAGGCGAGGAAGCCCTGCGTGTCGCCGTCGGCGATGAAGCAGATGTCGTGGCTGTCGGGCTTCTTCGCCACGGCGAGCCCGCGCCGCTCCGCCTCCGCGCGGATCTCGTCCTTGGTGGTGAGGGTGTCGCCGAGCGGGAACATCGCGTGGGCGAGCTGCTTCTCGTCGAGCACGCCGAGGACGTACGACTGGTCCTTGGCCATGTCGGAGGCCCGGTGCAGCTCGCGCGCGCCGTCCGCGCCGGTGACGACCGTGGCGTAGTGGCCGGTGCAGACGGCGTCGAAGCCGAGCGCGAGGGCCTTGTCGAGGAGCGCGGCGAACTTGATCTTCTCGTTGCAGCGCAGGCACGGGTTGGGCGTCCGGCCCGCTTCGTACTCCGCGACGAAGTCGTCGACGACGTCCTCGCGGAACCGCTCGGCGAGGTCCCAGACGTAGAAGGGGATGCCGATGACGTCGGCGGCCCGGCGCGCGTCGCGCGAGTCCTCGATGGTGCAGCAGCCGCGGGCGCCGGTACGGAAGGACTGGGGGTTCGCGGACAGCGCGAGGTGCACCCCGGTCACGTCGTGCCCGGCTTCGGCGGCGCGGGCGGCGGCGACGGCGGAGTCCACACCGCCGGACATGGCGGCGAGGACGCGGAGGGGGCGCTGGGGAGTCTGAGTCATAGCGCTACCAGGGTACGGGGCCGCGGGAACCACGGGCACGTGAGTAGGCGTTCACACCCACATGGGGACCGGGAAGAAGCGGGTGGTGGGACGGCGGGCCGTCCTGCTCGGCGGCGGCGCGGCCGTCCTGGGGACGGCGGTGCTGGCCCAGGACGAGCTGAGACGTGCCTGGTGGGGGCTGCCGGGCGCGCAGCGGAAGCGGGTCGAGGGTGAGCTCGACCACAAGGGCGCCGACTGGTCCGCGGCGGCCCGGGCGAACTGGCGGCGGGCGGACCGGCCCGCCGACTACACCATCGACCGGGTGGTGATCCATGTCGTCCAGGGCAGTTACGCCACGGCCCTGAAGGTCTTCAAGAACCCGGGCCACGGCGCGGCCACGCACTACGTCGTGCGCAAGGACGGCCATGTCGCGCAGATGATCCGCGAGCTGGACGTGGCCTTCCACGCCGGGAACCGGGACATGAACGAGCGGAGCATCGGCATCGAGCACGAGGGCTTCGTCGACCGGCCGCAGGACTTCACGACGGCGATGTACGAGGGTTCGGCGCGGCTGACCGCCGGGATATGCGTCCGGTACGGCATACCGGTGGACCGGGAGCACATCGTCGGGCACGTCGAGGTGGAGGGCACGGACCACACCGATCCGGGCCCGCACTGGGACTGGCCGCGCTACATGCGGCTCGTACGGGAGGCGTCGACGCGGGTGACGTGAGCCGGGCTCACGTCAGGCCGGCGGTGCGGGCCCGTTCGACGGCGGGGCCGATCGCCGCGGCGACGGCCGCGACGTCCTCCTTGGTGGAGGTGTGCCCGAGGCTGAAGCGCAGGGTGCCGCGGGCGAGGTCCGGGTCGGTGCCGGTGGCGAGCAGGACGTGGCTCGGCTGGGCGACGCCGGCCGTGCAGGCGGAGCCGGTGGAGCACTCGATGCCCTGGGCGTCCAGAAGCAGCAGCAGGGAGTCGCCCTCGCAGCCGGGGAAGGTGAAGTGGGCGTTGGCGGGGAGCCGGTCGACCGGGTCGCCGCCGAGGAGGGCGTCGGGGACGGCGTCGAGGACGGCGGCGATCAGCGCGTCGCGCAGGGCGCCGATCTCGCGGGCGAACTCCTCGCGCCGCTCGGCGGCGAGACGGCCGGCCACGGCGAAGGCGGCGACGGCGGGCACGTCGAGGGTGCCGGAGCGGACGTGGCGCTCCTGGCCACCGCCGTGCAGGACGGGGACGGGGCTGTGCTCGCGGCCCAGGAGGAGTGCGCCGATGCCGTAGGGGCCGCCGATCTTGTGGCCGGAGACGGTCATGGCGGCGAGGCCTGAGGCGGCGAAGTCGACCGGAACCTGACCGAAGGCCTGGACGGCGTCGGCGTGCAGGGGGACGTCGAACTCGCGGGCGACGTCGGCGAGTTCGCGTACGGGCAGGAGGGTGCCAATCTCGTTGTTCGCCCACATGACGGTGGCGAGCGCCACGCTGCCGGGGTCGCGGGCGATCGCCTGGCGCAGGGCCTCGGGGTGGACGCGGCCGTAGACGTCGACGGGGAGGTACTCGACGGTGGCGCCCTCGTGGGCGGCGAGCCAGTCGACGGCGTCGAGCACGGCGTGGTGCTCGACGGGGCTGGCCAGGACGCGGGTGCGGCGGGGGTCGGCGGCGCGGCGGGCCCAGTACAGGCCCTTGACCGCGAGGTTGTCGGCCTCGGTACCGCCGGAGGTGAACACCACCTCGCTGGGCCGGGCGCCCAGGGCGGCGGCGAGGGTCTCCCGCGCCTCCTCGACGGTCCGCCGGGCGCGCCGCCCGGCGGCGTGCAGGGAGGAGGCGTTGCCCGTGACGGCGAGCTGGGCGGTCATCGCCTCGATCGCCTCGGGGAGCATGGGCGTGGTCGCCGCGTGGTCGAGGTATGCCATGGTGCCTCGATTCTACGAGGACGCCGGGGCGTGGCCGGATCGCGCCCCTGGCTCGGGGCGCGCGGGCGGGGGTGCGAGGGCATGGGCCGGAGGCGGTGCGCCCGACCGGCCGTGCGGCCGGGGGCCGGTCGGCCAGCCTCGGACGGGTGGACCGGTGCCCCGCCGTGACGCTCAGGGGCGCGGGGCGCGGGCCAGTTGGCGGGACTGGGCGACCAGGCGGTCCGCGCTGTCCCAGACCTCGGCGTCCTCCTCCAGGAAGCCGCCCGCGAGGTTGCGGGTGGTGATGGAGACGCGCAGCGGTCCCGGGGCCGGGCGGCAGCGGATGTGGGTGGTGAGCTCGACCGTCGGGGTCCAGCCCTTGAGGCCCAGCTCGAAGGAGGTCGGCGGCAGCGCGTCGACGGTCAGGAGCAGGGAGAGCGCGTCGGGCTCGCGGCCGTCGGCGAGGCCGAACCAGCCGCGCATTTCGCCCTTGCCGGAGGGCGCGCCCACAGCCCAGCCGATCGTGGCCGGGTCGAGCTTGATGGCGAGCCGCTCGGTGATGGCGGAGGAGCCGGGGATCTTGGGCGCCGGGCCGTCGGAGGGGCCGAAGCAGTTCTCCAGGGGTGCGATGGCCGGCGGCAGCGCGGTGGTGCGCACGTCGTCGGGGAGCGCGTCGAGGTCTCCGTACGAGGCGAGGACGCGGATCCGCTCGACCTCGGTGCCGTCCTCGGCGTACTGGAAGAGGGACGCCTGGCCGGTGGAGAGCGTGCGGCCGGTCCGGACGGTCTCGGTGCGGATCACCGCGGGGCCGGGCACGGACGGCGTGAGGTAGTGCGCCGAGATCGTGAACGGGTCCGGGTGCGGCAGGTGGTCGCCGAGGGCGCGGCCGAGCAGGGCGAGGAGATAGCCGCCGTTCACGGCGTGGATGATGGTCCACCCCGCCGAGAGGTCGGCGTCGTAGACCCCGGGGGCGCGGAGGGTGACAGCGGTGTCGCGGTCGAACTCGCTCGTCGCCGCGCTCGTCGCCGCGGCCGTCTCGGTGCTCGTGCTCATGGGCCCGACGGTACCGCAGGAAACTACTGAGCGGTAGCTTTTTCGGGGTCCTCGCGGGTGGAGGAGCGGCGGTTCCACGCCCGGGGCGCCCGCCAGTGGTAACGCATGGCGAGCAGGCGGAGGACGAACGCGGTGACGACGGCGGTCCCGCTGGTGAAGGCGTTGAGGGTGTCGAAGCGGATGCACAGGACGACCATCGTGGCGCCGACCATGGCGGGCACGGCGTAGAGGTCGCGGTCCCAGCGGAGCAGGGACGGCACCTCGTTGGCGAGGACGTCGCGCAGGACACCGCCGCCGACGGCGGTGGCGAGCCCGAGGGCGGCGGAGGAGGTGAGCCCGAGGCCGTACTCGTACGCCTTGGTGGTGCCGGTGACGCAGAAGAGGCCGAGGCCCGCCGCGTCGAAGACGTTCACCGCGTTCTGGGTGCGCTCGACCTGCGGGTGGAGGAAGAAGACCAGCACGGTCGCGACCAGCGGCATGAGGAAGTAGCCGAGGTCGGTGAAGGCCGCGGGGGGTACGGCTCCGATGATCAGGTCGCGCAGGAGGCCGCCGCCGAGGGCCGTGACCTCGGCGAGGACGGCGATGCCGAAGACGTCGAAGTTCTTGCGGACGGCGAGGAGGGCGCCGGAGATGGCGAAGACGAAGATGCCGACGAGGTCGAGCGCGTGTTGAACGGAGGGGGTGAACAGTTCGTGGAGCACCGGACAGTTCTACCGTGTACGGCTCACGGCCGGTGCCCCTGGTGGGGGGCACCGGCCGTGAGCCGTCCACGCGCGGCGCGCCGCTCAGGCCCCGTCGGCCGCGCTCGCCTTCTCCGGCTCCGGCGTCTTCTGCCTCGGGAGCGGGGTCTCGCCCTCGGCCGTCGCCGCGTCCGCCGCGTCCGACGTCTCCGCCAGCGCCACCGTCACCGCCTCGATCCCCGTCGCCCGGGTCCGCTCCACCGTGCCCGCCGCGATCTCGGCGGCGAAGTGGCAGGCCACCTTGTGCCCGTCGCCCAGGTCGGTGAGAGCCGGCCGGTCCGTCGCGCAGAGCGTCTCCTGCTTCCACGGGCAGCGCGTGTGGAAGCGGCACCCCGTCGGCGGGTCGGCCGGCGAGGGAAGGTCGCCGTGGAGCAGGATCCGCTCGCGCCGGTCCTCGACCTCCGGGTCCGGGACCGGGACCGCCGACATCAGGGCCTTGGTGTACGGGTGCTTGGGGCCCTCGTACAGCGCGTCGCTCGGCGCCTCCTCGACCAGCGAGCCGAGGTACATGACGCCGATGACGTCCGAGATGTGGCGGACGACCGCCAGGTCGTGGGCGATGACGAGGTACGTGAGCCCCAACTGCTCCTGGAGCTCCTCCAGGAGGTTGATCACCTGTGCCTGGATCGACACGTCGAGCGCGGAGACCGGCTCGTCGCAGATGATCACGTCCGGTTCGAGGACCAGGGCGCGGGCGATGCCGATGCGCTGGCGCTGGCCGCCGGAGAACTCGTGCGGGTAGCGCGACAGGGCGTTCGTCGGGAGGCCGACCCGGGCGAGGATCGCCTTGATCTTCTCCCGGCGCTCCTCCTGGTCGGCGCCGATCCCGTGCGCGGCCATGCCCTCGCTGAGGATGGACTCGATGTTCTGGCGCGGGTTGAGGCTGCCCAGCGGGTCCTGGAACACCATCTGGAGGCGGCGGCGGAACCGGCGCATCTCCTCGTCCGGGAGCTTGGCCAGGTCCGTACCGTCGAAGACGACCTCGCCGTCGGTGATGTCGACGAGCCGCAGCACCGCCCGGCCCAGGGTGGTCTTGCCGCAGCCCGACTCGCCCACCAGACCGTAGGTCTGGCCGGCCTCGACGCTCAGCGAGATGCCGTCGACGGCGTAGACGTGGCCGACCGTGCGGTTGAAGACCACGCCCTTCTTGACCGGGAAGTGGACCTTCACTCCCTCGAGTTCGAGCAGGCTCATGCCGGGACCTCCGACTTGTCCGACGTGGGGAGGACCGGGTTGACGCAGCGCACCTGGTGGCCCGCGGTGCGCGGCTCGGTCAGTTCGGGGGTGCCGGTCAGGCACTCCATCGTGTAGTGGTCGCAGCGGGGCGCGAAGGCACAGCCGTCCGCCCAGGCGATCTTGTCGTTGATGGAGCCCCGGATCGGGTTGAGCGGCTCGCCGCGCGGTGCGTCCAGGCGCGGGATGGAGCCGAGCAGCCCGTGGGCGTACGGGTGGGTGGGGTGCGCGAACAGCTCGCGGCGGCCCGCGGACTCCACCGCCCGCCCGGCGTACAGGACGTTCACCTCGTCGCAGAGACCGGCGACCACACCCAGGTCGTGGGTGATCATCAGCAGGGCGGTGCCCTCCTGGTCGACGAGCTCCTTGAGGAGTTCGAGGATCTGCGCCTGGATGGTGACGTCGAGCGCGGTGGTCGGCTCGTCGGCGATCAGCATCCGTGGCGCGCAGGCCACGGCCATGGCGATCAGCGCGCGCTGGCGCATGCCGCCGGAGAGCTGGTGCGGGTACTCCTTGAGCCGGCGCGCCGGGTCGGGGATGCCGACCCGTTCGAGCAGGTGGGCGGCCTCCTTGCGGGAGGCCTCGCCCTTGAGCCCGCGGTGGCGCTGGAGGATCTCGGTGACCTGGACGCCGATCGGGACGACCGGGTTCAGGGAGGACAGCGGGTCCTGGAAGATCATCGCGAGCTGGCTGCCGCGCATGTCCCGGCGCTTGCGCGGGGACATGGTGAGCAGGTCCTGGCCGTCGAATTCCGCGCGGCCGCCGACCCTCACGCCCTTGGCCGGGAGCAGGCCCATGAGGGCGAGCGAGGTCACGGACTTGCCGCAGCCCGACTCGCCCACCAGACCGACGACCTGACCCTGGTCGACGGCGAAGGAGACGCCGTCGACGGCCGTCGAGTCCTTGCGGCCCTTGGCGGTGAAGGTGACGCTGAGTTCGTCAACAGTGAGCAGTGCCATGGGACTTCAGCCTCGCAGCTTCGGGTCGAGGGCTTCGCGCATGGCCTCGCCGAGCAGGGTGAAGCCAAGGGCGGTGATGATGATCCCGATGGCGGGGTAGGCCGCCATCATGGGCTCGTTGTCGAAGAACCGCTCGGCCTGGGCGAGCATGACGCCCCACTCGGGGATAGCCGGGTCCGGGTTGCCGAGGCCCAGGTAGGACAGGGCCGCGGCCTCGATGATCGCGGTGGCGAGGCTGAGCGTCGCCTGGACGATCACGGGGCTCAGCGAGTTCGGCAGGATCTGGGTGAGGACGATCCGCTTCTTGCGGATGCCGAGCGCCTTGGCCGCGAGGACGTAGTCGGAGCTGCCCTGGACGAGCATCGAGCCGCGCAGCAGCCGCGCGAAGATCGGGATCTGCACGACACCCACGGCGATCATCACGGTGGTGAGGGACTGGCCCATCACCGCCGCGATGGAGACGGCGAGCAGCAGCGACGGCAGCGACAGCATGATGTCGGTGAAGCGCATGACCACCGTGTCGATGCGCTGCCCCGTCTTGCCGCCGAGGGTCGCGGCCGCGCCGGAGAGCACCCCGACGACCGCGCCGACGAGCAGGCCGATGAGCATCGACACCACGCCGACCATCAGGGTCTGCCGGGCGCCGACCAGGATGCGGGAGAACATGTCGCGGCCCAGGTGGTCGAGGCCGAACCAGTTCCCGTCCCGCGCGCCGACGAACTCGCCCCGGTTGGCGAAGACCTCGCCGCGCCACGTCTGGGCGGACGGGCTGAACGGCGCGATCCACGGCCCGACGATCGCGAGGATCACGAACAGACCGATGATCACCGCGCCGATGATCGCCATCTTGCTGGCGCGGAGCCGGCGCATGGCCTCGCGCCACAGGCTGGCGCCGCTGGTGGCCTCGGACGTCTGCATCAGCTCGGCGAGCCGATCGATCTTGTCGGCCTTCTTCGTCAAGGTCGTCACGTCAGTGCACCCGCACTCTCGGGTCGATGATGCTGTACGCGAGGTCGACCAGCAGGTTGATGAGGACGTACACCATCGCGATGAAGAGGATGAACCCGACGAGCACCGGGTAGTCGCGGGCGTCGATGGAGGTGCGGATGAAGTTGCCGATGCCGTTGAAGGAGAAGACCGACTCGGTCAGCACCGCGCCCGACAGCAGGCTGCCGGTCAGCAGGCCGACGGCGGTGACCACCGGCAGCAGCGCGTTCCGCAGCACGTGACGGCCGCGCACCGTCCGCTTGTCCAGACCCTTGGACTCCGCGGTACGGATGTAGTCCTCGCCGAGCACTTCGAGCACGCTGGCCCGGGTCATCCGCACGATGACGGCGAGCGGGATGGACGAGAGCGCGATGGCGGGCAGGATCAGGTGGTGGATGGCGTCCCAGCTGGCGTCCAGCTCACCGGTCAGCAGGCCGTCGAGGACGGCGAATCCGGTGACGTCGGTGGCGTCGATGCCGGTGGTGAGCCGTCCGTAGCTCGGGAACCAGTGCAGCTGCACGGCGAAGATGCCCTTGAGGATCAGGGCGAGGAAGAACACCGGGATGCAGATGCCGATCAGCGACCCGGAGACGGAGGCGACGTCGAGCCAGCCGCCGCGGTGCTTGGCCGCCAGGTAGCCCATCGGGATGCCGACGACGATGGCGATGAGGATGGCGACGATGCTCAGTTCCACCGTGGCGGGGAAGCGGGTCGCGAACTCGTCCCACACCGGCTGGCCGGTCTGGGTGGAGGTGCCCAGGTCGAGCTCGGCGATGCGCTTGAGGAAGCGGGCGTACTGCACCCAGACGGGCTGGTCCAGGCCGAGGGCCCGGTTGATGCGCGCCACTTCGGCTTCGGTCGCCCGCTCGCCCAGGATCGCCGAGGCGGGTCCGCCGGGCAGCCGGTTCAGCCAGAGGAAGAGCAGAACCGACAGGCCGAGCAGGGTGGGTATGAGCTGTAGCAGTCTTCGTACGACGAGTCGCAGCACCCCGCGTGCCCCTTTCTTACGTGCGTCGATGCGGGTCCGCCCGGCCACCGAGGTTCCGTGGCCGGGCGGACCCGCTGGAGTGCGATTACTTGAAGGAGACCTCGGCGAAGTTCTCCTGCGTCAGCGGGGAGACCTTCGGCGGGTTGACGTTCTTGGCGAAGGCGATGGCCGGCGGGGAAGCCGAGATCGGGACGCCCGGGACGTACTCCATGATCGCCTCGTTGGCCTTCTTGTAGGCCTCGACGCGGCCCGCGGGGTCGGTGACCTTGGAGGCGGCGTTCACCGCGTCGAAGACCTTCTTCTCGTTGAAGCCCCACTGCTTGTCCGGCCCGGCGAACCAGGTGCCGATGAAGTTGTAGCCGTCGTTGAAGTCACCGGTCCAGCCGAGCATGTGCAGGGCGCAGGAGCCCGCCTCGGTGGCGTCCAGATAGTCCGGGGCCCACTTCATGGCCTTCGGGGTGACCGTGATGCCGGCCTTCTCCAGGTCGGCCTTCATGCGCTCGAACATGTCCTGCGGGGCCGGCATGTACGGGCGGGTGACCTCGGTCGGGTAGCAGAACTCGATCTTCAGCTTCTCCTCACCGGCCTTCTTGAGGAGCTCCTTGGCCTTGGCGGTGTCGAACGGGTAGGTCTTCACCTTGTCCGAGAAGCCGGCGACCGTGTCGGGCATGAACTGGCTCGCGGCCTTGCCACCCTCGGGCAGCTGCGTCTTGACGATGCCCTCGCGGTCGATGGCGTGCGAGATGGCCTGCCGGACCTCGGGCTTCTTCAGCGCCGGGTTCTTCGACTGCGTCATGCCGACGTAGAAGATGTTGAAGACGTCACGGGTCGGGACCTTGTAGCCCTCGCCCTCCAGCGTCTTCACGTCCGCGGGCGCGACCAGGTCGTAGCCGTCGATGTCACCGGCCTGCAGCGCCTGACGGCGGCCGGCCTCGGTGTCGATCGTGCGGAAGACCAGGTTCTTCACCTTGGCCTTCTCACCCCAGTAGTCGTCGAAGCGCTCCAGGGAGACTTCCTTGTTCCCCTTGTTCCACTTCACGATCTTGTACGGGCCGGTGCCGGCGACCGTGCCGGCCTCCTGGCTGTACTTGGGGTACGTGATCGCGTCGCCCTTGGCGGTCGCGTCCTGCTTGGCGTACTCCTGGAGGGCCTTCGGCGAGTGGATCGCCAGCGCCTGGAGGGAGAAGCCGCCGGGCAGGTTCGCCGAGGGCTCGTTGACCTCGATGACGGCGGTGTTGTCGTCCTTGGCCGTGCAGGACTTGTAGTTCGCCTTGGGGGCTTCCTTGTCCTCGTTCTTCGCGAAGCCGCCCATGATGGTCTGCCAGTAGTAGGAGACCGCGCTGGACTGGTAGGTGCCCTTCCAGTTGAACCAGTGGTCGTAGTTGGCGCAGACCGCCGCGGCGTTGAACGCCTCGCCGTCATGGAACTTCACGTTCTTGCGGAGGTTGAACGTCCACACCGTGCCGGCCGGGTTGCTCTCCCAGGTCTCGGCGAGGCCGCCGACGAGCTTGCTGCCGCCGGACTCGTGCTCCAGCAGCGCCTCGAAGGCCTGCCGGGTCACGCGGAACGTCTCACCGTCGCTGGCGAGGGCGGGGTCGAGGGAACCGGGGTCACCGGCACCGGCGAAGACGAAGGTGTCCTTCGCGCCGGCCTTGTCCCCGTCCTTGCCGCGCTCACTGGAGCACCCCGTGGCGATCAGGGTGACGGCTGCCGCCACCGTGATCGCCCGGACCGTACGGGACGTGTGTATTCGCATGGGCCCACCCCAGGTTCCGCCGTGAGAGGTCTTGACCGGCCGAACACTACCGACGGGGAACCAGCTGGAGAACAGTCCGGATAGCGGTGATACCTAGTCGAGACCCGGACACTCGCCAAACCGGACGGATCCGGGACAAGTGCGCTGCCCGAACGAACGCCCCTGTCATTGAGTCGAGTTCGCCGGTCAGGAGTGGCGGGGCGGGTAGCCGTACCCCGGGGCGGGCGGCGCCGGGGAGGCGTGGGCGTCGCGGTCGTAGAAGGGGCGCGCGTTGGCGCGCAACCACATCGCCACCGGGTCGTACTCGTCGGACATGGCGACCGTCGAGACGGGCAGCCCGTCGGGGACGGCGGAGACCGACTGCCGCATCATCGCCCGCACCGCGTCGACCGAGGCCGGGGAGGTGTCGTAGAGGTCGAGGCCGATGGCGAGGTACGGGGAGCCGAGCGCCGGCTGCACCCAGGCGCGCCGGAGGGCCCGCACGGCGGGGGTGCGGTGCGCGTTCTGCGTCAGCTGGGCGTAGAACCGGGGCAGCTCCAGGGCGGGTTCGGTCAGCCGGAGCGGACCGGCGGGCATCCGGTCGAGTCCGGTGGCGATCCTGCGCAGGTCGGCCCAGGGGATGCCGACGCCGCCGCCGGAGTCGTGCGGGTTGAGCCAGATGCCCCAGCGGTCGGGGTAGAGGGCGCGGGCGATCTCGCGTCCGGTGACCACCTCGTGGGCGCGGTTCCAGCCGGAGGCGGCCAGCTCCTGGGCGGAGGTGACGCAGGGGGCGTAGCCGAGGCCCTCGACCTCCATGTTGCCGTACTGGGCGTCGGGCGACCCGGCCTGGCCGTGCCAGAGGAGCATCCACACGTCGCCGTCGGCGAGGGCGTGCAGCAGCCGCTCGTACGCGTCGTAGCGTCCGGGTGCCACCTGGCGCAGCATGTGCTCGACCTGTCCGGCCGCGGCCGTGCCTGACGCGCTCACCTGTGTTCCGCCCCTCGTCCGTCCATCGGTCCAGCTTCCTGACGTGTCATGCCGTGATGCCCGGCTCAGCCGGCGGTGCGCTGGTAGAAGGGGCGCACCCGTTCCAGCATCCAGTCGGCCACGGGGTCCTGCGCAACGTCCAGGAGGATGAGATTGACCGGCCAAGCCACCTCGACGCGGCCGAGCGCGCGGCCGAGGGCGTCCAGCGGGGCGTTGCGGTCGACGCCGTCCCAGGCGGCGAGCTGCACGCCGACGAACAGGGCCGGTTCGGTGCCCTCGACGCTGGCCAGGGCGCGGCGGGCGCTCAGCACGATGCCGGTGGCCTCGAACTCGGCGGCCGCGGCGGAGAGGAAGTCGACGGGGTCGTCCTGCCAGTCGGGCTCGAAGAGCCGGACCCGGCCGCCGGTGGCGGGGCCGTCCAGCGGGGTGCGGCCGGTCCGGCACAGCTCGGCGACGGCGGGCGGGGGCAGCGGGGCCCCGACGGTGCCGCCGGGGTTCACGGCGATGCCGAGCTGCGGGGGGAGGCCGCGGGCGAACTCGCGGGCGGGCGCGACGGTGAAGGACATGTGGCCGCCGACGCAGGCGAGGAACTGCTGCTCGGAGCTGAAGACGGGGACGTAGGGGACGCCGTCGATCTCCATGGTGGGGAGGTCGAGGTCGGTGCTCTCGGGGCTGCCGCCGTTGGGCAGCGGGACCCAGACCGGGCTGCGTCCGAGCACCTCGACGAGGCGGCCCCCGGCGGCGGGGTTGCCGAGCGAGGCGGCCAGCACCTCTTCGAGCTCATTGCCCGGCCACGTAACGTCCACGGTCCTCGGTCCCCTTCTCGCGCGTCCGGCTCACGCGCCCTCGGGGCAGAACCCTAATGCCGCCCTGACGCCGCCGTGGCCAAAAGCATACGGAGCGCGTCGGTCGCGGGCGCCGTCCGAGGCTCCCGGCCGGGCGGTGCGGGGATCGTGCCCGCCGGGGACGGGCTGGTCAGGGGGTGGTCAGCCGGCCTCGCGGAAGCAGATCTCGCGCAGGGCGGCGGCGGCGTCCCGGTCGAGCAGGGTGGCCGAGGCGCAGCCCCTGGGCAGCCGGCCCGCCTCGACGGAACGCAGCAGCCGGCCGACCGAGCGGCGGTGCCGGGCGAAGGCGTATCCGGAGACGCCGCGGCCCCGGTCGCGCTGGCCCTCGCGGGCGGCGGCCGGGGTGACGTCGAGCAGGATCAGATGGAGGGCGCTGCCGCGGCGGCGGGCCTCGCGGGCGAGCCATTCGCGCACCCAGGACTGGGTGCCGCAGTCGTGGACGATCACGCTCCGGCCGGCGCGCAGCTCCCGGCGCAGCCCGGCGTAGTGCGCGATCCGGACCAGGGGGCGGTAGACGGCGTACGGGAGGACGCCGGGCATCCGGGCCTCCCAGCGCTCCCGGGCGTCCTGCGAGTCGATGCCGCGGCCGCCGGCGGCGCGGCGCATCAGCGTCGACTTGCCGCTGCCCGGCAGTCCGGAGACGACGACGAGGTCCCCCGGGGCGAAGGCGAGGACCCGGGGCCCGTGTCCGTCCCGGTCGCGCAGGTCCCGCAGCAGGCGCGCGGAGGCGCCGCGCCGACGGGTCCTGGCCCGGGCGCGCGGGGCCGGTACGGCCGTACTGGTCGCGTAGGCGCCGGTTCTCTGGAACGTCATCGCTTCTCCCCCTGTCGGGTCGTGAAGACCCTTCCCCAAGAAGTGTAAAGAGACAGTAATGAGGCACAAGCGATTTGCCGACGAGGACCCGCGTGCAATGATGTGCGCGCCAAGCGCACACAACCACATACCGGCCGCTCGAATCCGCGCGGGAGAGTCCTGGACGGGCCGCAGCAGCGCTGCGGCGGTCCGGGCGCCGAAGGAGCAAGACCCTCCCTTGAATCTCTCAGGCCCCGTACCGCGCGGATGAGGCAGATCTGAAAAGCGGGCGCGCTCGTCGCGCCCCACCCAAGGTGCAAGCCGAGGATGCTCTCGGTGAACCTCTCAGGTTCCATGACAGATGGGGAGGATCGTCCTCGTCGTCATGATCTTTTTCGCCCTGGGACCCGGGAGCCACACCCATGAGCACTGCCGCCCCCCGCCTGACCGCCCTCGATGCCCTGCATCGCTCCCTGGGCGCGACCATGACCGACTTCGCGGGCTGGGACATGCCGCTGCGCTACGGCAGCGAGCGCGACGAGCACAACGCCGTCCGCGCCAAGGCGGGCCTCTTCGACCTCTCGCACATGGGAGAGATCACGGTCACCGGTCCGCAGGCCGTGGAGCTGCTCGACTTCGCCCTGGTCGGCAACATCTCGACCGTGGGCCCGGGCCGCGCCCGCTACACGATGATCTGCCAGGAGGACGGCGGCATCCTCGACGACCTGATCGTGTACCGGCTCGGCGAGAGCGAGTACATGGTCGTCGCCAACGCCTCGAACGCCCAGATCGTGCTGGACGCGCTCACCGCGCGGGCGGCGGGCTTCGACGCCGAGGTGCGCGACGACCGCGACGCGTACGCGCTGATCGCCGTCCAGGGCCCGGAGTCCCCCGGCATCCTGGCGTCGCTGACCGACGCCGACCTGGACGGTCTGAAGTACTACGCCGGGCTGCCCGGCACGGTCGCCGGGGTCCCCGCGCTGATCGCCCGTACCGGCTACACCGGTGAGGACGGCTTCGAGCTGTTCCTGAAGCCCGAGCACGCCGAGGGCGTCTGGCGGGCGCTGACCGAGGCGGGCGCCCCGGTCGGCCTCATCCCCTGCGGGCTCTCCTGCCGCGACACGCTCCGCCTGGAGGCGGGCATGCCGCTGTACGGTCACGAGCTGACCACGGGTCTGACCCCCTTCGACGCCGGTCTGGGCCGGGTCGTGAAGTTCGAGAAGACGACCAACGACGGCGACTTCGTCGGCCGCAAGGCCCTGGAGGCGGCCGCCGAGCGGGCCGCGGCCAGCCCGCCCCGCAAGCTGGTCGGCCTGGTCGCCGAGGGCCGCCGCGTGCCGCGGGCCGGCTTCGCGGTCGTGGTGGACGGCCGGGTCGTCGGCGAGATCACCTCGGGCGCCCCCTCCCCCACCCTCGGAAAGCCGATCGCCATGGCGTACGTGGACGCGGCACACGCCGAGCCGGGCACGCAGGGTGTAGGTGTGGACATCCGTGGCACCCACGAGCCGTACGAGGTCGTGGCGCTGCCGTTCTACAAGCGTCGGAAGTGACGTCGGCGCGGCCGGGGGATCCGGCCGCGCGCCCCTCCGCCGGCCGGCGCCCCGCCGCCTCCCGTCTCATCTCTCGTCTCATTTCGCAAGACCCACGTTCATCAGCACTCCCCCGATCCAGGAGAATCAGGTCATGAGCAACCCCCAGCAGCTGCGCTACACCAAGGAGCACGAGTGGCTGTCGGACGCCGAGGACGGCGTCTCGACGGTCGGCATCACCGAGTACGCGGCCAACGCGCTCGGGGACGTCGTCTACGCCCAGCTCCCCGCGGTCGGCGACACCGTCACCGCGGGCGAGACCTGTGGCGAGCTGGAGTCGACGAAGTCCGTGAGCGACCTGTACTCCCCCGTGACCGGTGAGGTCGTGGCGGCCAACGAGGACGTCGTGAACGACCCCTCCCTGGTGAACACCGCTCCGTTCGAGGGTGGCTGGCTCTTCAAGGTACGTGTCACGGGCGAGCCGGACGATCTGCTCTCCGCCGACGAGTACGCCGCGTTCTCCGCCGGGAACTGAGACCCCTTAGGGATCGATCCATGTCGCTTCTGAACACTCCCCTCCACGAGCTGGACCCGGACGTCGCCGCCGCCGTCGACGCCGAGCTCGACCGCCAGCAGTCCACCCTCGAGATGATCGCCTCGGAGAACTTCGCTCCGGTCGCGGTCATGGAGGCCCAGGGCTCCGTCCTCACCAACAAGTACGCCGAGGGCTACCCGGGCCGCCGCTACTACGGCGGCTGTGAGCACGTCGACGTGGCGGAGCAGATCGCCATCGACCGGGTCAAGGACCTCTTCGGCGCCGAGTACGCCAACGTGCAGCCGCACTCCGGCGCCTCCGCGAACCAGGCCGCGCTGTTCGCGATCGCCCAGCCCGGCGACACGATCCTGGGTCTGGACCTGGCCCACGGCGGTCACCTCACGCACGGCATGCGGCTGAACTTCTCGGGCAAGCAGTTCAACGTGGTCGCGTACCACGTGGACGACGCCGGCCTGGTCGACATGGCCGAGGTCGAGCGCCTGGCGAAGGAGCACCGCCCCAAGGTGATCATCGCGGGCTGGTCCGCCTACCCGCGTCAGCTGGACTTCGCGGAGTTCCGCCGGATCGCCGACGAGGTCGAGGCGTACCTGTGGGTCGACATGGCCCACTTCGCCGGTCTGGTCGCCGCCGGGCTGCACCCCAACCCGGTGCCGTTCGCGGACGTGGTGACCTCCACCACGCACAAGACGCTGGGCGGGCCGCGCGGCGGCATCATCCTGGCGAAGAAGGACTTCGCGAAGAAGCTGAACTCCTCGGTCTTCCCCGGCTTCCAGGGCGGCCCGCTGGAGCACGTGATCGCGGCCAAGGCGGTCTCCTTCAAGATCGCGGCCTCGGAGGAGTTCAAGGAGCGCCAGCGGCGTACGGTGGAGGGTGCCCGCATCCTCGCCGAGCGTCTGGTCCAGGACGACGTCACCACGCACGGCGTCTCGGTCCTGTCCGGCGGCACGGACGTGCACCTGGTCCTGGTGGACCTGCGCAACTCCGAGCTGGACGGCCGGCAGGCCGAGGACCGCCTCCACGAGGTCGGCATCACGGTCAACCGGAACGCGATCCCGAACGACCCGCGTCCGCCGATGGTCACCTCCGGTCTGCGGATCGGCACGCCGGCGCTCGCGACCCGCGGTTTCGGCACCGAGGACTTCGCCGAGGTCGCCGACATCATCGCGGAGACCCTGAAGCCCGGCTTCGACGGGGACAAGGCCCAGGCGCTCAAGGCCCGGGTCTCCGCGCTGGCCGAGAAGCACCCGCTGTACCCGGGTCTGAAGTAGTTTCGTACGCTTTAGTTCCGGTTTCGTTCGTACGCAGTTCCGGGGCACCGCGCACACTGGACAGTGAGCGCGGTGCCCCACCCCGTGTTCCACGCTTGTTTCCGCGCTTTTCTGCTCCACCCCGGCAGACAACGGCGTCTACCACCCCCACAAGGAGTCACCCCGTGGCCATCTCGGTCTTCGACCTGTTCTCGGTCGGCATCGGCCCGTCCAGCTCCCACACGGTGGGTCCGATGCGCGCGGCGCGCATGTTCGCCCGCCGGCTGAAGAACGAGGGCCTGCTGGCCCCCACCGCCTCGATACGGGCGGAGCTGTACGGCTCCCTGGGCGCGACCGGGCACGGCCACGGCACGCCGAAGGCGGTGCTGCTGGGCCTGGAGGGCGACTCTCCGCGCACGGTCGACGTCGAGACGGCCGACGACCAGGTCGAGCGGATCAAGTCGAACGGCAGGATCAACCTCCTCGGGGTGCACGAGATCCCCTTCGACTTCGACGAGGACCTGGTCCTGCACCGCCGCAAGGCGCTCCCGTACCACGCCAACGGCATGACGATCTTCGCGTACGACGCCGAGGGCGCGCTGGTCCTGGAGAAGACGTACTACTCGGTCGGCGGCGGTTTCGTCGTGGACGAGGACGCCGTGCAGGGCGAGAACCCGATCGTCCCGGACGACACGGTCCTGAAGTACCCCTTCCGCACCGGCGACGAGCTGCTCCGCCTGGCGAAGGAGACCGGCCTGTCGATCTCGGCGCTCATGCTGGAGAACGAGAAGGCCTGGCGCACGGAGGAGGAGATCCGCGAGGGTCTCCTGGAGATCTGGCGCGTCATGCAGGCCTGCGTGGCCCGCGGCCTGTCCCGCGAGGGCATCCTCCCCGGCGGCCTGAAGGTCCGCCGCCGCGCCGCCAACACGGCCCGCAAGCTGCGCTCCGAGGGCGACCCGGCGGCGCTCGCGATGGAGTGGATCACCCTCTACGCGATGGCCGTGAACGAGGAGAACGCGGCGGGCGGCCGGGTGGTCACCGCCCCGACGAACGGCGCGGCCGGCATCATCCCGGCGGTCCTGCACTACTACATGAACTTCGTGCCCGGCGCCGACGACGAGGGCGTGGTCCGCTTCCTGCTGGCGGCCGGCGCGATCGGCATGCTCTTCAAGGAGAACGCCTCGATCTCCGGCGCCGAGGTCGGCTGCCAGGGCGAGGTCGGCTCGGCCTGCTCGATGGCGGCCGGCGCCCTCGCCGAGGTCCTGGGCGGCTCCCCGGAGCAGGTGGAGAACGCGGCCGAGATCGGCATGGAGCACAACCTGGGCCTGACCTGCGACCCGGTGGGCGGTCTGGTCCAGATCCCGTGCATCGAGCGCAACGGCATGGCGGCGGTCAAGGCGGTCACGGCGGCGAAGATGTCGATGCGCGGCGACGGCAGCCACCTGGTCTCCCTGGACAAGGTCATCAAGACGATGAAGGAGACCGGCGCGGACATGTCGGTCAAGTACAAGGAGACGGCCCGCGGCGGCCTCGCGGTGAACATCATCGAGTGCTGAGACGAGGCCGGCCGACGGGGTGAGGCCGCGTCCGGACGGTCCCGCCCGGCCTGCGGGCAGACGGCGCTACGTTCCGGACACAGCCTGGGCCGGAGCCGACCAGTGCGGGTCGGGGACCACCGTCAGGACGGCCGAGACCAGGACGACCGCCACCAGGGCTCCCAGCTCGATCCGGGCGGGCGCCTCGGCGTCGCCGCCGCGCAGCATGCGGTGGCGGGCGGTGAGGGCGAGCAGGCTGACCACGCCGATCAGTGCGAGCTTGGCCAGTACCACCCTGCCGTACGCCGTGGTCAGGACGAGGTCCGGGGGCAGGCGGCGCAGGGTCGACAGGGTGCCGGTGACGGCGAGGGTGGCGAAGAGGCAGGCGGCCATCCGGGCGTACCGCACGAGGACCGCGCGGCCGTCGAGCCGCAGCCGCATGGTCCGCAGGACGTGCAGGAGGGACCCGAGCCAGAGCGAGCCGGCCGTCAGATGGACGACGGTGAGGGTGACGCCGACCGCCGGGCTGTACGTCTCCGGGTGGGCGCGCAGCGCCTCGGCGCCGATGACGACGGCGAGCGGGAGCAGTGCCAGGGTGGGGCGGCGGCTCGTGGCGCACAGGGCCGCGAGGGCGAAGGCGTTGGCCGTGACGAGGAGCAGCCGGCCTTCGCGCATGCCGTACACGGTGGTGAGGCCGAGGCCGCTGACGGCGGCGAGGAGCAGGAGCAGCGTGGCGGAGGCGGCGGCGCCGAGCAGCGAGGCGGGCGCGGACCAGCGGCGTGGCCGCGGGCCCTCCCGGGCCAGCCGGGTGCCGGCGAGTTCCCCCAGATGGACGGCGAGGCCGACCAGGACGAACATCCGCAGCAGCGTGGTGGTGCCGGCGGCGGGGATCCGGAGTTCTCCGGTGCCCGCCTGGGCTATGCCGGCGCCGAGCAGGGCGACGGTGAGCACGGCTACGGCGGCCAGGACCGCCGCCGTCAGACGTGTCGGGGTGCCGAGGGGACCGGGAAGCGTCACCGGTCGATCGTCACCGCGGGCCGGACGGGCGGCAACTCGCGCACCCGCGCGCGGGCCGGACGGGCGGCGATCCGCGAAACCGCGCGGCCGCCCGTCCCGGCCGGGGCTCAGGCCTGCGCGGCGCCCTTGTCCAGGTGCGCCCAGAACTCGTCCCAGGAGAGCTTGCCGTCGCCGTTGCCGTCGCGCTGGTTGATCAGCGCCTCGGCGACGGTCTCGGTGACGTGGAAGTCACCCAGCTGGGCCATGACGCTCTTGTACTCCGCGGCGGTGATGAGGCCGTCCCCGTCCACGTCGAACCGCTCGAATGCCTTGCGTGCCGACTCGATGTCCGCCACTGCTTCCGCCCCTTCTTGGTGCTTCGATGACGGAGGTCAGATTAGCGGGCCGCGGCCGGGCGGCCGATGGGGGTCCGTGTCCGGGGGCCGCCGGGAGGGCCCGGGCGGGCCCGGGCGGGCCGCCGTGGGAGGCGGGCCACCGTGTGCCGTGGCCCGCCCCCGGGGGCCGTCAGCGGGAAGACGCCCGTGTGGCCGAGGGAGTACCGGCCGGGCTGGGGGTAGACCGCGAGGCCGTGCGGGCCGCTGCCGACGGGGATGCGGGCGAGCTGGCGCCCGGTGGTGGTGTCGATCGCGTACACCTCGGAGTCGTAGCGGCCGGAGAGCCACAGCACCTTGCCGTCGGCGGAGACGCCGCCCATGTCCGGGGAGCCGCCGTCCGGCAGCCGCCACTTCTTCGTCAGCTTGTTCTGCCGGAAGTCGAAGACGGAGATGGAGCCCTCGCCGCGGTTGGGGATGTACATCTCCTTGGAGTCGCGGGAGACGTAGAGGCCGTGGGCGCCCTTGCCGGTCGGGAGCAGGGTGGGGGTGGTGAACTTCCGGCCGTCCAGGACCCATACGCCGTGGGCCATCATGTCGGCGATGTAGAAGGTCTTGCCGTCCGGAGAGATCTTCACGTCCTGCGGCATGGCGCCCTCGAAGGGCAGCCGCTGCTGGCCGATGACCTCCATCTTCTCGGTGTCGACCTTCAGCAGCTCGCCGGAGAACTCGCAGGAGACGACGAAGTACCGGCCGTCGGCGGAGAAGTCCGCGTGGTTGACGCCGTAGCAGGAGACGGGGACGGTCTTCTTCCGCTCCATGGTGTGCGGGTCGCGGAAGACCAGTTCGCGGTCGAGGGAGGCCATGACGACGGCGTACCGGCCGTTGGGCGTGAAGTAGAGGTTGTACGGGTCGTGGACCTCGACCGGCTTGCCCGCGACCCCGTTCGCGGGGTCGATGGGGGTGAGGGTGTGGCCGCGGTTGTTGTTGACCCAGAGGGTCTTCAGGTCCCAGGAGGGGACGACGTGCTGCGGCTGGATGCCGACCGGGATGGTCTCGATGACGCGGTAGGTCGCCGGGTCGATGACGGAGACGGTGTTGGAGTTGGTGTTGGGGACGTAGACGCGGGACGGGAAGCCCTTGACGACGGGCGAGAGCTTGCCCGGCCGGTCGGCCGCGTACACGTCCCGGGGGTCGAGGACCGGCGGCATGCCGGGGAGCCCGGCCGGGACGGCCCGCTTGGGTACGGCGGGGAGGGCGGCGGCGTCCTTGGTGGCGCCGCCCCGGGGCTCGGCCCCGTTGTCGGCGATGCCGCAGCCGGCGAGCGCGGCGAGCAGCGCGGCCGCGAGGAGGCTCTTCGAACGCTTGGTGAGAGGCAGCATCAGGTCAGCAACTCCGTGGTGGTCACCGCGCGCAGGCCGCGGCGGTCGAGTTCGGCGAGGAGGAGGGGCAGCGCGGCGACCGTGTCCGCGTAGCCGAAGTGCAGGCTCACCACGGATCCGTTGCGGATCGGCCCGGTGACGTGGGCGACGACGGCGGCGGCGCCGGGCGAGGTGAAGTCGAGGGAGTCGACGTCGTACGACAGGACGTGCGGGTAGCCGGCCCGGCGGGCCGCCCGTTGGACGGTGGGGGTGGCGTGCCGGGCGCGGGAGGGGCGGAACCAGCTGCCGATGGAGCCGGTGAGCCGCCGCAGCCGGGTGGCGCAGGCGGTGATCTCGGCGTAGGCCTCCTGCTCGGTCATCGCGTTGATGTCGAGGTGGCGCTGGGTGTGGTTGCCGAGGTCGTGGCCGCCGTCGAGGACGCGGCGGGCGAGGTCGGGGTGGCGGTCGAGCCAGTCGCCCACCGCGAGGACGGTGAGGCGGGCGCCGGTCTTCTCGGCCTGCTCGAGCAGGGTGCGGGCGATGCCGGGGTCGCCCTGGCCGTGGAAGGTCAGCGCGACCCGGGGCCGGTCGCGGGGGCCGTTCTCGATTTCGGCGGGGCGGCCGGGGAAGCGGCGGGGCGCGGGGGCGGCGGCGGGCGCCGGGGCGGGCGGGGGGCGCCGGGCGGGGGCGGGGGGCTCCGTGCCGCAGGCGGTGGTGAGGGTTCCGGCGACGGCGGCGGCCGCGCCCGCCCGCAGTGCGGTGCGGCGGTCGGTCGGGTTCACCCGACCATTGGAAGGGGCGGTATGCCCGAAAGGTAACGATTAAGCCAATTCAGGACGTTTGCAGGCCACCCCGCCGCCTGCACCACTCGGCCATGATCGATGAAACAAGCGGTGAATCCCATATCTATTCATGGTTTGGAAGGCGGGTGCCATAGGTCACCATAGATTCATCGCTCACTTGTCCCGATATGACCCACTCTGAAGAGGTAAGGACGTTTGGCGACAGCGGTCCCGTCTGCCATAGTCGATCGCACGACCCCCATTGACCCGGGCCAGGTCGTCCACAGCCGCCGTGGATACACCCCCCGATCCACGGCGCTCCCACGGAAGCCCCTCGGCGCCCCACCACGGCGCACGGGGGCTTTCGTGCGTTCGGGGGGGCGCGCCTCAGCGGTCGGACACCCGCATCTCGAACCAGGTGGTCTTGCCGCGCGGCTGGAGGTCGACGCCCCAGCGGTCGGAGAGCTTGTCGACGAGGAAGAGCCCCCGGCCGCTGACGTCCATCTCGTGGACCGGCATCAGACAGGGCAGTCCGCGCGAGGGGTCGCGCACCTCGATCCGGATCCAGCCGCGCCGGCGCAGCATGCGCAGGGCGAAGACGCGCGCCCCGGTGTGCCGGACGGCGTTGCCGACGAGTTCGGAGACGAGGAGCACGGCGTGTTCGGCGATCTGCGGGGTCAGCGCCCACTGCCGCAGGACGACGTACTGGGTGAGCCGGCGGGCGACGGCTGCGGACTCACCGCGGGAGGGGAGGCGGACGTCGCCGTCGGCCGGGTTCCCGTATCTCTCCAGCGCCTCGAGGGCCTCTTCGTCCTCGACGGCGGGTACCCACCGTGCGGCGGTCGCCCCGCCGTGCTGCCGTGGCTGTTCCGTACCTTCCAGGCCCGCCATGCCCCCATCATGGCGGCCCCGAGCGGCCCGCGTGGGCGTTCCGGCGGAATCGGCCCGCGGAATCGTCACGTCCGGGCCATCCCCCCGTCATATGCCGGAGCGGGAGCGCAACGGGCGGGCCGGGAAGGGGCTCCCGCCCCGGAAGCGCCCGGAACGGACGGGGCCCGTTCCGGGGACGTCCCCGGAACGGCGGGGGCCCGGTCCGGGCCCCGCCCGCTCACCGACTCAGACGAACTTCGCCTTGCCCGGGCCCTCCTCGACGAAGCTGCGCATCCCGCGCTCCCGGTCCTCGGTCGCGAAGAGCCCCGCGAACCAGGTGCGCTCGATCGCCAGGCCGGTGTCGATGTCGGCCTCCAGGCCCTGGTCGACCGACTCCTTGGCGGCCCGCAGCGCGAGGGCCGGGCCCTGGGCGAGCTTCGCGGCCCAGGCGTGCGCCTGCTCGTACACCTCGGCGGCCGGGACGACCCGGTCGACCAGACCGAGCGTCAGGGCCTCGTCGGCCTTGACCATCCGGCCGGTGAAGATGAGGTCCTTGGCCCGAGAGGGACCGATGAGACGGGAGAGGCGCTGGGTGCCGCCCGCGCCGGGGATCAGCCCCAGCAGGATCTCGGGCTGGCCGAGCTTGGCGTTGTCGGCGGCGATGCGGTAGTCGGCGCAGAGCGCCAGCTCGCAGCCGCCGCCGAGGGCGTAGCCGGTGACCGCGGCCACGACCGGCTTGGGGATCCGCGCGATGGCGGTGAAGGAGTCCTGGAGCGCGCGCGACCGCTTCACCATGGCCGCGTGGTCCATGACCTGCATCTCCTTGATGTCCGCGCCCGCCGCGAACACCTTCTCGCCGCCGTAGAGGATCACGGCCCGGACGTCGTCGCGGTCGGTCGCCTCCCGGGCCAGCTCGCGCAGCCGGTCCTGGGTGGCGATGTCGAGGGCGTTCATCGGGGGGCGGTCGAGGCGGATCGTGCCGACGCCTTCGGCGACTTCGAGGTTCACAGTCATGAGGGGAAGGTTAGTGGCCGTTAACGACGAGGGACCCGGTGCCGTTGGTCACAGCACCGGGTCCGTCGGACGAGAGGTCGGCGGGGACTACTTGGTCCACTCCGACCAGGACATGTTCCAGCCGTTCAGGCCGTTGTCCGGGGCGATCTGCTTGTCCTTGGAGTTCTTCACGACCACGACGTCGCCGATGAGCGAGCGGTCGTAGAACCAGGCCGCCGGGGTGGAGCCGTCGCCGGCGCCGCGCGCGTCGCGCAGACCGACGCAGCCGTGGCTGACGTTGGCGGAACCGAACGTCCCGGCCGAGGCCCAGTAGTTGCCGTGGACGAAGGTGCCCGAGGTGGACAGCCGCATGGCGTGCGGCACGTCCTTGATGTCGTACTCGCCGCCGAAGCCGACCGTGGCTCCGTTCATGCGGGTGACCTTGTACTTCTCGCTGATGACCATCTGGCCGTTGTACGTCGTGGTCGACGGGGCGCCGGCGGTGATCGGGATGGTGCGGATGATCTTGCCGTCGCGCTCGACCTTCATGGTCTTGGCGCTCGCGTCGACCGTGGACACCTGACGGCGGCCGATGGTGAAGGAGATCTTCTTCTTCTGCTTGCCGTAGACGCCCGGGCGGCCCTCGACGCCGTCCAGGTTGAGCTCGACGGTCACCTTGGTGCCCGCCGCCCAGTAGTTCTCCGGGCGGAAGTCGAGACGGTCGTTGCCGAACCAGTGGCCCTCGATCGGGACCGACGGCTCGGCCGTCACCTTGACGGCCTTCTCCACGGCCTCGGGGTTGGTGATGCCCCGGGTGAAGTTGACGGAGACCGGCATGCCGACGCCGACGGTCGAACCGTCCTCCGGCGTGTAGTGGCCGATGAAGGTGTTCTTCGGGACGAGGGTGGTGAAGGTGGTGTCCTTCGCCGACTCGCGGCCCTCGGCGTCCTTGGCGATGGCGTGGACCTTGTACTGCGTGCCGGCGGCCAGGTGGGCGACCGGCTGCCAGCTCGATCCGTCCGCGGCCAGCTTGCCCTCGACCTCGGTGCCCTTGGAGTCGGCGACGGTGACCGTGGTCAGCTTGCCCTGCTCCGCCGTCACCTTCAGCGCGCCGGAGGTCGCCACCGCGGCGGCGCCGTCCTTCGGCGCGATGGTCACGACCGCCGTCGACGCGGCGTTCCCCTGCTTCCCGCCGCCGTCCTGCGCCGGGTCACCGCCCTTGCCTCCGGCCGGGTCCCCTCCCCCGCACGCGGTGAGGACGAGAAGCAGAGCGCCCACGGCAAGCGCCTGCAGCCGTGTCCTGCCGGTCCGCGGCCCCCGCCGCGTAGCCCCGACCGATGCCCCCGATATCGGCTGCCCGTTCACAATGGTTCGTCTCCCCTCGCACGGCCTGGCCCCGCCACGGCCCGCACCCCCGCGCGCATCCTCCGCACGCACGGCGTTAGATAATCACACCGGGGGACACGAAAGCTCCACGCGAATGTCACCGTTCAGTCCCAGTTGCGGCCGGGCGACGCAGGTCAGCGAGGGGATACGAGGTCTCACCGCACGGCGGAACCCGCCTTCCACTGGTTCCACTCCATGTTCCATCCCCCGAGGCCGTTGTCGGGAGCGACCTTTCGGTCACGGGAGTTGACCACTTCCACCACGTCGCCGATGAGCGTCCGGTCGAAGAACCAGCCCGCCGGGGAGTCAGGGCTGCCGCCCTTCTCGTCCCGCAGCCCCACGCAGCCGTGGCTGACGTTGGCGGTGCCGAACGTGCCGGAGTCCGCCCAGTAGTTGCCGTGCAGGAAGGTGCCGGAGTCGGTCAGCCGCATCGCGTGCGGGACGTCCTTGATGTCGTACTCGCCCCCGAAACCGACCGTCCGGCCGTCCATCCGCGTCACGTCGAACAGTTCGGTGACCACCATCCGGCCGTTGTACGTCGTCGTCTTCGGCGCCCCGGCCGTGACGGGCAGCGTGGCGAGGAGTTCGCCGTCCCGGCGCACCTCCATGGTGTGCGCGGCCGCGTCGACCACGGAGACCTGCGAGCGCCCGACCGTGAACCCGACCTTCTTGCGCTGGATGCCGTACACCCCCGGGGCGCCCTCCACATCGCGCAGGGCCAGGTCGACCGTGACGCGGGTGCCCGGCTTCCAGTACTCCGCGGGCCGGAAGTCGAGCCGCTCCTTGCCGAACCAGTGGCCGACCACCTCGACCGGCGGGTCGGAGGTGATCCTGATGGCCCGTTCGACGGCCGCCCGGTTCTCGATCGGCCGGTTGAAGCCGAAGGAAACGATCATGCCGGTGCCGACAGTGGAACGGTTCTCCGGTTTGAAGTAGCCGATGAAGCGCCGCTCGGGGACGACCGTGGTGAAGGTGGTGTGGCGGGCCGAGCGGCGGCCGTGCCCGTCGAGCGCCACCGCGTCCACGCTGTACTTCGCGGCGAGCGCGAGCCGGGCGTCCGCCCGGGGCCGCCAGCGCAGCCCGTCCTCGCTGATCTCTCCGGGCACCTCGGCGCGCTGGGCGTCCTCGACCCGCACCACCGTCACCCGTTCGAGCCTGCCGCTGTCCACCCTCACCTCGATCGGCCCCTGCGCCGGGACGGCCCGGCTGCCGTCCTCCGGGCTGATCCGGATGACGTCGCCCGGCGCTCGCGCCTTTCCGGGCAGCGAGACGCCGAGCCCTCCACCGCCGCCGTCCTCCGTGCAGCCCGCGAGCCCGGCCACCACTCCGACCGCCACCAGGGCGAGCGCCGCGCCGGTCCGGCGGCCTGTCTTCCGGGTCCTGCCGGGCGCCCGGACCGCGAGAGCGGCCCGCACCCGCTTCAGTACGTGATTCACGACCGGCCCAACGACGGCCACCCTCCAGGGGAAACGTGCGTGCGGGTCATGTTGGGAGTGCGGCGCTCCGGGCAGAACAGGTGGGAGGACCACGTGCGGGGAGTCGCGGCCGGGACGCCGCGGGGCCTTGGCGGCACGGGGCCCCGACGAGCCGCGGGAGGCCGGACAGGTGTCGAGCGCAGCCGAGCAGGAGGCGGTACGGGACGGGTCGCCGCAGAGCGTGCGGCCCTCCCCTGCCGTGGAACGGCGCGGACCGGCCGTGTGGCCGGGCGCGCCGACACCGTTGGGGGCGCGCTGCCGGGTCGGCCCGGACGGCGTGGCGGGGACGAACTTCGCGCTGTGGGCCGGCGGGGCGGAGGCGGTCGAGCTCTGTCTCTTCGAGGCGGACGGTGCCGAGAGGCGGCTGCCGCTGACCGAGCTGACCCACGAGATCTGGCACGGCTTCGTGCCGGGGGTGGGGGCGGGACAGCGGTACGGCTACCGCGTGCACGGCCGGTGGGACCCCTGGACGGGGGCCCGCTGGAACCCGGCGAAGCTGCTCCTGGACCCGTACGCCCGTGCCGTCGACGGCGACTTCGCGCTGCCGGCGGAGGTGTACGGCCATGTGCGCGACTGGCCGCAGCAGCACGTGGCCGACACCGTGCGCGACGACCGGGACTCGGCTCCCTTCGTGCCCAAGGGCGTGGTCGTCTTCGACGACGACGACTGGTCCGACGACCGCAGGCCGAAGACGCCGTGGCCGGACTCGGTCATCTACGAGTTGCACGTGAAGGGCTTCACCCGGCTCCACCCGGGCATCCCCGAGGAGCTGCGCGGCACCTACGCCGGCCTTGCGCACCCGGCGGCCGTCGAGCATCTCGTACGGCTCGGGGTGACGGCGGTCGAGCTGCTGCCGGTGCACCAGTTCGCGCACGAGGACCATCTGCTCCGGCGCGGGCTGCGCAATTACTGGGGGTACAACTCCGTCGGCTACTTCGCGCCGCACGCGGGCTACTCCTCGTCCGGGACGGCCGGGCAGCAGGTCGGCGAGTTCAAGCGGATGGTGCGGGCGCTGCACGAGGCCGGCATCGAGGTCATCCTCGACGTGGTCTACAACCACACGGCGGAGGCGGGCGAGCTGGGGCCGACGCTGTCGCTGAAGGGCATCGACAACCGCGGCTACTACCGGCTCCAGGCCGACGCCCGCCGGTACGCCGACTACACCGGCTGCGGCAACACCCTGCACGTGGTGCAGCCGCAGGTGCTGCGGCTGATCACGGACAGCCTGCGCTACTGGGTGACGGAGATGGGCGTCGACGGCTTCCGCTTCGACCTGGCGGCGGCGCTGGCCCGGTCGATGCACGACGTCGACATGCTCTCCCCCTTCCTCGCGGTCATCGCGCAGGACCCGGTGCTGCGGCGGGTGAAGCTGATCGCCGAGCCGTGGGACGTGGGCAACGGCGGCTATCAGGTGGGGGCGTTCCCGCCGCTGTGGACGGAGTGGAACGACCGCTACCGCGACGCCGTCCGCGACTTCTGGCGCGGGGCGCTGCCGGACGTGCGGGACCTGGGCTACCGCCTGTCGGGCTCCAGCGACCTGTACGCCTGGGGCGGCCGGCGGCCGTACGCCTCGGTCAACTTCGTCACCGCCCACGACGGTTTCACCCTGCGCGACCTGGTGACGTACGAGCGCAAGCACAACGACGCCAACGGCGAGGGCAACCGCGACGGCACCCACGACAACCGTGCCTGGAACTGCGGCGTGGAAGGGGAGACCGACGATCCGGAGGTGAACGCGCTGCGGCTGCGGCAGCTGCGCAACCTACTGACGACGCTGCTGCTGTCGACCGGGGTGCCGATGCTGGTCGCGGGCGACGAGATGGGGCGGACCCAGGGCGGCAACAACAACGCCTACTGCCAGGACGACGAGACGAGCTGGCTGGACTGGTCGCTCCCCGAGGACCCCGGCCGGCGCGGCCTCCTGGAGCTGACCCGCCGGCTCCTCGCCCTGCGCCACGCCCATCCGGTGCTGCGCCGCCGGGCGTTCTTCTCCGGCCGGCCGCAGGGCGCGGACGGCCTGCGGGACCTGGCGTGGTTCACGGCGGACGGCACGGAGATGACGGAAGGGGACTGGTACGCCCCCGCCGCCACGCTCGGCCTGTACCTCTCCGGCCGCGACATCCCGGGCCGGGACGCCCGGGGCCGCCAGATCACCGACGACAGCTTCCTCGCGGTGCTGCACGCGGGCTCCCGGCCGGTGGAGTACCTGCTGCCGGGCCCGCCGTGGGCGGAGTCGTACGAACTGGTCCTGGACACCTCCCTGGAGGACCAGACCCGAGCGCCGGGGACGGTGCACCGGGGCGGGGAGCGGGTGACGGTGGGGGCGCGGTCGGTGGTGCTGCTGCGGGTCGGGGGGTGAGGGGCCTCAGCCGCCGCGGCCCAGGATGCCCCGGTCGTACGCCGTCGCGACCGCGGCGGCCCGGTCCTTGGCGCCCAGCTTGGCGTAGATGTGCGTCAGATGGGTCTTCACGGTCGCCTCGCTGATGAACAGTTCGGCGGCTATCGCGCGGTTGGAGGTGCCCTTGGCGACGTGGGCGAGGACTTCGCGTTCGCGGGCGGAGAGCGACGCGTCGGCGGGGGCGGCGGGCGTGCGGACCCGGGAGACCAACCGGGTCGCGACCGCGGGCGAGAGGACCGTCCGGCCCTCGGCGGCGGCCCGGACGGCGGTGAACAGCTCCTCCCGGGGCGCGTCCTTCAGGAGGTAGCCGGTGGCCCCCGCCTCGATCGCGGGGAGCGTGTCGGTGTCGGTGTCGTACGTGGTGAGGACGAGGATCCGGGCGCGGGCGCCGCGCCGGGTCAGTTCGGCGATGGCCTCGACGCCGTTGCCGCCGGGCATGCGCAGGTCCATCAGGACGACGTCGGGGTCGAGCCGCAGGGCGAGCGCGACGGCCTCGACGCCGTCGGCCGCCTCGCCGAGGACGGTGAAGCCGGGGCCGGTGCCGTCCGGGGACCCGGCGGTGAACATGCCGCGCAGGCCGTCCCGTACGACGGGGTGGTCGTCGACGATCAGCAGGGTGATCTCAGTCATGGTGGACCAACGGTACGCGGGCGCTGACCGCCGTGCCCTCTCCGGGAGCGGTCTCCACGGCGACGGAGCCGATGATGCGTTCGGCCCGGGCGCGCATGCCGTCGAGGCCGAAGCCGGTGCCGCCGGTGCGGGCGGGGACGGCCGCGGGGTCGAACCCCCGGCCGTCGTCACGGACGTCGAGGGTGATCTCGTCGCCCATGTACGACAGGGTGACGCCGGCCCGGGAGGCGCCGGAGTGGCGCTCGGCGTTGGCGAGGGCCTCCTGGGCGATGCGCAGCAGGGTGGCGGCGACCTCCTCGTGGAGGGGCTCCTCGGTGCCGGTGACGGTGAACCGGGTGGCGATGCCGGTGCGTTCGGACCAGCCGGCGACGGTCTTGCGCAGCGCCTCGGGGAGGGCGTCGTGCTCCAGGGCGGCCGGTCCGAGGTTCTGCACGGAGCGCCGGGCCTCGCCGAGGCTGTGGCGTGCGAGGTCGGAGGCGCGCCGGAGGTGGACGCGGGCACGGGCCGGGTCCGGGGTGGCGGTGACGACGTGCAGCTGGGTGATGATCCCGGTCAGTCCCTGGGCGATGGTGTCGTGGATCTCGGCGGCGAGCCGCCGCCGCTCGTCGGCCACTCCGGCCTCCCGCGCCTGGAGCAGGAGCTGCGCCTGGAGGGCGGCGTTGTCGGCGAGGGCCTGTTCCAGCCGGGCGTTGGTCCGGGCGAGTTCGGTGATGGTGGCCGCTCGTTCGTCCGCCCGCTCGGCCTCCTTCGTCCCGATGTGGGAGAAGCCGAGGGCGAGGCCCGCGTTGAGCGCGAACAGCCCGGCGAAGGCCGCCCAGCCGGCGAGGGAGCCAGGCGGCAGTCCGCCCGACTGGGAGCCGGCCATGGTCACGGCGGTGCAGAGGAGTCCGGCGCGGGCGGCGCGGCGGGGCAGGAGGTGGACGGCGTCGAAGTAGCCCGCGCAGGCGTAGACCGCGAAGAAGGGGTTGAGCCAGGTCAGGGCGAAGGCGAGGGCGGCGCGCGCGGTGAAGTAGACGGCGGAGGCGGCGCCCGGGGCGCCGGGGACGAGGACGATCCGGTCCGCGCACGCCGCGTCGCGGGGGGACCCGTCCTCGGCGGCCGGGGGCCGGCGGGGGGCCGCGCGGCGCTGATGGGTGCCCCACCAGAGCTGGAGGGCGAGGGCGGCCACGACGAGACCGGCGGCCGTCCTCTTCTCCCCTGGCTCCATCAGCAGGTCGGCCGCCCCGGCGGAGAGCACCGCGGCGATGCCGAGCAGAACGTAAGGGCCCCAGCGGAGGAACTGCCGCCAGCGTTCCTCGACGGTCGTCGCCATCTCCGTGTCCTCCCCCGTCCGGTCACTCCCAGCGGAACCGGCGCACCGCCGTGGCCGTGAGCGCGGCCGTCCACAGCGCCATCACCCCGAGGGCCGCCCAGCCGGGCCATCCGCCGCCCGCCGCGGTGTCCAGCGCCCGGGAAGCGGCGCCGTACGGCGTGTAGTGGACGACCCGTTGCAGCGTATCGGGCATGGCCTGGACCGGGACCCAGACTCCGGCCGTGAACATCGTCGGGAAGAAGACGGCCGAGCCGACGGCGGTGGTGATCTTCTGCGTGCGGGAGACCACGCAGACCGCGGCGCCGAGGGCGAGGCCGCAGGCGACGGCGAGGAGCAGCGCGAGGCCGTAGCCCGCGGGGTTCCGCGGCAGCCGGACCCCGAAGGCGAGCCGGCCCGCCGTGACGACGAGGAGGGCGGAGACGAGCGCCGCGGCGCCGTGCAGGGTGATCTGGGCGGCGAGCAGGGAGGCGGGGCGGACGGGGGTGGTGGACATCCGGCGCAGGATGCCGCGTTCGCGGTAGCCGGCGAGGACGGGCGGCATGGCCTGCAGCCCGGCCATGACGAGGGCCATGAGGACGGAGACGGGGACGTAGAGGTCGATGACCCGGCGGCCTCCGAGGTCGTCGGAGACCTGGCGGAAGGAGGGGATCAGTCCGAGGATCACCAGGAGCACCGTGGGCGAGACCATCACCCAGAACAGCGCGCCGGGTTCGCGGGTGAAGAGGCGGAACTCGGTTCTCAGGACCATGGTGGTGGCGCCTGCGGTCATGGCTGTGCGGCTCCTGTCAGATCGAGGAAGGCGTCGTCGAGGGTGGCGTCGGTGACGCGGAGCTGCCCGGCGGTGATCCCGCGGCGGGCGAGCAGGGCGACGAAGGCGTTCACGGTGTCGTCGGTGCCGTCGACGACGGTCCGGCCGTCGTTCGTCTCCACTCCCGTGGCCCCCGGCAGGGCGCGGAGTTCCGCCGGGTCCAGCGGTGTCGTGGCGGCGAAGGAGATCACCTTGGAGGCGGTGGCGCGGGCGATCAGGCCCTGGGGGGTGTCGAGGGCGGCGATCCGGCCGTGGTCGAGGACGGCGATCCGGTCGCAGAGGCGTTGGGCCTCCTCCATGAAGTGGGTGACGAGCAGGACGGTCACCCCGCCCGCCCGGACGTCCTCGATGAGGGACCAGGTGTCGCGCCGAGCCCGCGGGTCGAGCCCGGTCGTCAGCTCGTCGAGGACGACCGCGCAGGGGTTGCCGACGAGCGCGAGGGCGATGAAGAGCCGCTGTTTCTGCCCGCCGGAGAGGGTGGCGAAGCGGGCCTTCAGGTGGGGGCCGAGGCCGAGGCGTTCGACGAGCGCGCGCCAGTCGGCGGGCCGGTCGTAGAAGGAGGCGTACAGCTCCAGCGCCTCCTGGATGGTGAGTTTGGGCTGGAGTTCGCTCTCCTGGAGCTGCACCCCGAGGACGCGGGTGACCTCGGGGTGCCGGGCGACGGGGTCGAGACCCGCGACCCGTACGGTGCCGGCGTCGGGGGTCCTGATCCCCTGCACGCACTCCACCGTGGTGGTCTTGCCCGCTCCGTTGGGCCCGAGGATCCCGAAGACCTCTCCCTCGGCGACCTCGAACGACACGTCGTCGACGACCTTCCGGTCGCCGTAGGCCTTTTGCAGGCCCCGCACTTCGATCATCGGCATGCACCCAGCCTGGCTCCTGGGGGTGCCCGGGCACATCGGCCGTCCCGCTCGAAGCGCGGTCGACCGATCGGTTGATCCGGGGATACGACCCGGCGCGCGGCGGCCGAAAAGCATGTGAGGGATGTCAGGGGTGAACCGTAGGCTCACGCCTGATGCCCGAAAAACATGCCCCCGCCGAGGATGCCGACCGCTCGACCGTGCGCGCGCTGCTGCGGCTGTGGCCGTACGTACGCCCGGTGCGGGGCCGGTGGGCCGCCGCCGCCGTCGTCGCGGTCGTCGCCTCGTTCCTGTCGCTCGTCATCCCGCTCGTCCTGAAGTGGATGGTGGACGGCCCGGTCGCCTCCGGTGATCCGGGCGGTGTGTGGCTCGGGGCGTTGTACCTCCTGCTGCTCGGTGTCGCCGAGGCGGTGCTGTTCGGCTTCCGGCGCTGGCTGGTGGCGCGCCCGCTGGCGTCGGTGGAGGCGCGGATGCGGGCCGACCTCTTCCGGCACCTGCAGCGCCTGCCGATCGCCTTCCACGACCGGTGGGCGTCCGGCCAGCTCCTCTCGCGCGGCACGACGGACCTGATGCTGGTACGGATGTTCCTGGCCTTCCCCCTGACGTTCCTCCTGGTCAACGGAGTGACGATCGTGGCCGGTTACGTCCTGCTGCTGGGTCAGGAATGGACGCTCGGTCTGGTGCTGCTGACGCCCGTGGTGCCGCTGGTGTTCCTGTGCTTCTGGTTCGAAGGCCGGTACGCGCTGGTCGCCCGGCAGGCGCAGGACCAGGTCGGGGACCTCACCACGGTCGTGGAGGAGAGCGTCCTCGGCATCCGGATCGTCAAGGGCTTCGGCCGCCACCGCAGCCAGGCCCTCGCCTTCCGGGCCCTGGCCGGGGCGCTGCGCTCGACCGAGCTGGTCAAGGCGCGGCTGCTGGCGGGGATCTGGGCGCTCATCACGGTCCTGCCGGAGCTGGCCATCGGTGCGGCGCTGGTCCTGGGCACGGTGCAGGTCGCCGACGGGGAGCTGTCGGCGGGCACGCTCGTCGCGTTCCTGTCGACGGCGCTCGCGCTGCGCTGGCCGGTGGAGTCGATCGGTTTCCTGCTGGCGATGTCGCAGGAGGCGGCCACGGCGACGGAGCGGTACTTCGAGGTGATGGACGAGCCGGAGGAGACGCCCGGCCCGGTCTCGGCCGGCGACGCCGTTCCCGCGCCTCCGGACGGGGTGCGGTTCGAGAACGTCTCCTTCCGCTACCCGGACGCGCCCGCCGGCGCCCCGCCCGTGCTGGACGGGATCGATCTGCACATCCGGCCCGGGGAGACGCTGGCCCTGGTCGGCGCCACCGGGTCCGGCAAGACGACGCTCACGGCGCTGGTGCCCCGGCTGCACGAGGCGACCGGCGGGCGGATCCTGCTGGACGGCGAGGACATCACCCGGATGGAACGCGAACGGCTGCGCGCGCTGGTGTCGGTGGCGTTCGAGGAGCCGACGCTCTTCTCGGCGAGCGTCGGCGAGAACGTCCTGATGGGCGCCGGGGCGGGGGCCGGGGAGCCGGAGCTGCGGCGCGCGCTCGGTGTCGCCCAGGCGGAGGGCTTCGTCGCGGCGCTCCCGGAGGGCGCGGCCACCCGGGTCGGCGAGCAGGGCATGAGCCTGTCCGGGGGCCAGCGCCAGCGTCTGGCACTGGCCCGGGCGGTGGTGGGCCGGCCCCGCTTCCTGGTCCTCGACGACCCGCTCTCGGCACTCGACGTGCACACCGAGGCGCTGGTGGAGGCCGCGCTGCGGGAGGTGCTGCGGGACACCACGGCCCTGGTGGTGGCGCACCGCCCGTCGACCGTCCTGCTCGCCGACCGGGTGGCGCTGCTGTCCGGGGGGCGGATCACGGCGGTGGGCACCCACCACGAACTGTTGCGGAGCGACGCCGAGTACGCCTGGCTGATGTCCGGTGAGGGCGAAGGAGACGACCCCCGATGACGGAGACGGCGAAGAAGACGGCGGACGGCCCGGCGCAGGACCCCGGGAAGAGCCCGGCGCCGGGCCCGGGAAAGCGGCCGGACCTCCCGGCGGAGGCGGAGGCCGGGGAGGCGGGGTCACCGGAGGCCGGTCCCGCGGCGTCCCCGGGGCCCGGGCCCACGTCGGGTCCCGCGGCGACCCCGGGGCCCGGCGCGGCCCAGGCGGCCGGCGACCCGTTCGACCAGGACGATCTGCCGGCGCCGGCCGGGGCCACCGGAGCCCTGCTGCGCTCGCTGCTCTCGGCCCACCGCGCCCGGGTCGTCGTCGCCTCGCTCGTGCTGCTGCTCCAGCAGGCCGCCGTCCAGGCCGGTCCGCTGCTCGTCGCGTACGCCATCGACCGCGGCGTCCCGGCGGTCCGGGCCGGCGACCACGGCCCGCTGGTCCTCGTCGCCGTCGGCTACCTCGTCTGCGCGGCGGGCGCCGGACTCCTCCAGTACGCCTTCGTCCGCGGCGCGGCCCGGGTGAACCAGGACGTCCTGCTCGACCTGCGCGGCCGGATCTTCCGCCATGCCCAGGCGCTGAGCCTGGATTTCCACGAGCGGTACACCTCGGGCCGGCTCATCTCCCGCTCCACCACGGACGTGGAGTCGCTGCGCGAGCTGCTCGCCGAGGGGCTCCAGGAGCTGATCGGCGTCGTCCTCGCGTTCGTGACCATCTCGGCGATGCTGCTCTGGCTCGACCTCGGCATCGGGGCGGTGGCCGTCGCCTCCTTCGTCCCGCTGTACCTGCTGGTACGGCTCTACCAGCGGCGCGCGGCCGTGGTCTTCGCCGAGCGGTCCACGGCCGTCGCGGGCGTGATCGTGAAGTTCGCGGAGACGATGAACGGGATCCGGCCGGTGCGGGCGTTCCGCCGGGAGCGGGCCAATGACGCGGAGTTCGCGGCGCTCAACCACCGCCATGAGCGGAGCAACGGCGACGCGCTCCTGGAGATGGCCCGCTATGTCGTCGGGTCACGGCTCCTGGCGAACACGGCGGTGGCGGGCATGTGCCTGTGGGGCGCCACCCGCGTCGCGGGCGGGACGCTGGCGCTCGGGGTTCTCGCGGCGGCGGTGCTGTACATGCGGCGGTTGTACGACCCGATCGACCGGCTCGGCATGTTCCTCAACTCGTACCAGTCCGCCGCCGCCTCCCTGGGCAAGATCGCCGGTCTGCTCGCGCAGGCTCCGGGGGTGCCGGAGGCCGCGGCTCCGCGGGAGCTGCCACCCGCCCGGCCCGGCTTCCCGGGGCGGGAGGTCGTCTTCGAGGAGGTGCGGTTCGCCTACCGCACGGGTGGCGAGGTGCTGCCCCGCTTCGACCTGCGGATCCCGGCGGGCCAGACGGTCGCGGTCGTCGGGTCGACGGGGGCGGGCAAATCGACCCTGGCCAAGCTGCTGGCCCGTTTCTACGACCCGACCGAGGGCCGGGTCCTGCTCGACGGGGTCGACGTGCGGGAGCTGGCGACGCCGGAGCTGCGGCGGGGTGTGGTGATGGTGACGCAGGAGGCGTTCCTGTTCTCGGGGACGGTCGCGGAGAACATCGCGATCGGGCGGCCCGAGGCGACCCGGGAGGAGATCGAGCACGCGACCAAGGCGATCGGCGCGCACGACTTCATCGCCGCGCTGCCGGACGGGTACGACACGGACGTCCGCAAGCGGGGCGGCCGCATCTCGGCGGGTCAGCGGCAACTGGTCGCCTTCGCGCGCGCCTTGCTGGCGGACCCGGCGGTGCTGATCCTGGACGAGGCGACCAGCTCGCTCGACGTGCCCGGCGAGCGGGCGGTGCAGCGGGCGATGGACACGGTCCTCGCGGGGCGCACCGCGGTGGTGATCGCGCACCGGCTCTCGACGGTGGAGATCGCGGACCGGGTACTGGTGATGGAGGCGGGGCGCGTGGTGGAGGACGGCTCTCCGGCGGATCTCGTCGGCGGGGACGGGCACTACGCCGGTCTGCACCGCGCCTGGCGGGACAGCCTGGTGGGCTGAGCCGGCCCGACCGCCCCCCTCCTGACCCCGCCCTGACCCCGCCTTGTCCACGGACTGGTCACCGCGCGCGTGCCGGAGGGGCGGGGCGGCGTGGCGCGGCGGCCGGGGACGGCGCGGGGAGGGGGCGGAACGAGCCATGCCGTCGGACGGCCGTCAGACGGGCGCGTCCCCGCTGCTCAACGGTCCGGGAGACCGCGGGCATCGGGCGTCCGACCATGGGACCCGCTTCGGAATCGGGGCCGGACGAACACCGGATGACGTCGCGACCAAGATCGACGAAACGTCCGCTTAACGAACACGGCCCTTCGGGCACCGGACGATTTCCGGCCAACTTCTTGACGCGCTCCTGACACGGACCCGTGATGACTGTCACTCTCCTTCCCGACTCCTCGCACCGGAGTTCGCGCCTCACAAGTGCGTGTCACATCAGCGTGTCGCCGTACGTGCTCCACAGCTCTGTTTGCTCTGCCCGGACGACCCACCCAGCCGTCCGGTACCCCCCTCGCAAAAGGAGTCTGCGTGAGATCCACGCCCAGCCGTCGCGCCACCGCGACCGGCGCCCTGATCGCTGCCGCCGCCATGCTCGCCGTCTCGGTCCAGACGGGTGCCGCCACCGCGGCGGACACCCAGGCCGCGCCGAAGGCCCAGGCCGGCACCGCCGCCAACCCCGGCAAGCTCCCGGCGGACCTCTCGCCCGCCCAGCGCACCGCGCTGATACGGGCGGCCGACGCCGACAAGGCCGCGACCGCCAAGGCCCTCGGCCTCGGCACCCAGGAGAAGCTGGTCGTCCGTGACGTGGTCCAGGACCGCGACGGCACCACCCACACGCGCTACGAGCGCACCTACGCCGGACTCCCCGTCCTCGGCGGCGACCTGGTGGTCGCCGAGACCAAGGCCGGCGTGACCCAGGGCGTCTCCAAGGCCTCCCGCGCCGAGCTGAGGAACGTCGACCTCAGCGCCGACGTGGCCCCGGCCGCCGCCGAAAAGCAGGCGCTCGGCGCCGCCGCGGCGGAGGGCTCGAAGAAGACCGCCGCCGAGCGCGCCCCGCGCAAGGTCGTCTGGATGGCGCAGGGTTCGCCCGTCCTGGCGTACGAGACCGTCGTCGGCGGCCTCCAGCACGACGGCACCCCGAACGAGCTGCACGTCGTCACCGACGCCACCACCGGCAAGAAGCTGTACGAGTGGCAGGCCGTCCACACCGGCACCGGCAACACGCAGTACAGCGGCCAGGTGACGCTGGGCACCGCGCCGTCGTACACGCTGACCGACACCGGTCGCGGCAACCACAAGACGTACAACCTCAACCGGGGTACGTCCGGCACCGGGACGCTCTTCTCCGGCTCCGACGACATCTGGGGCGACGGCACCCCGCAGAACGCGGAGACCGCGGGCGCGGACGCGCACTTCGGCGCCGGGGTCACCTGGGACTACTTCAAGAACGTGCACGGCCGCTCCGGCATCCGCGGTGACGGCGTCGGCGCGTACTCCCGCGTCCACTACGGCAACGCCTACGTCAACGCCTTCTGGCAGGACTCCTGCTTCTGCATGACGTACGGCGACGGCGCGGGCAACACCAAGCCGCTCACCTCGATCGACGTGGCCGCGCACGAGATGTCCCACGGCGTCACGTCCAACACCGCCGGTCTGGTCTACAGCGGTGAGTCCGGCGGCCTGAACGAGGCGACCTCCGACATCTTCGCGGCGGCCGTCGAGTTCTACGCCAACAACGCCTCGGACAAGGGCGACTACCTCGTCGGCGAGAAGATCGACATCCGCGGCAACGGCACCCCGCTGCGCTACATGGACAAGCCGAGCAAGGACGGCTCGTCCAAGGACGCGTGGTACTCGGGCATCGGCGGCATCGACGTCCACTACTCCTCGGGCCCGGCGAACCACTGGTTCTACCTGCTCTCCGAGGGCAGCGGCGCCAAGACCGTCAACGGCGTCAACTACGACTCGCCGACCTCCGACGGCCTGCCCGTCACCGGCATCGGCCGGGACAAGGCCGCGCTGATCTGGTTCAAGGCGCTCACCACCAAGTTCAGCTCGAACACCAACTACGCCGGTGCCCGCACCGGTACGGTCGCGGTGGCCACCGAGCTGTACGGCGCCGGCAGCCCCGAGGTCCTGGCCGTCGAGCACGCCTGGGCCGGCATCAACGTGGGCTCGCGCCCCGGCGGCGGCAACCCCGGCGGCAAGGTCTTCGAGAACACCGCCGACGTGTCCGTCCCGGACAACGGCGCCGCGGTGACCTCCACGGTCAACGTCACCGGCGTCACCGGCAACG
>NZ_JBVJGU010000011.1:0-55910 GCF_055587165.1 Streptomyces sp. NPDC048353
CGCACGTCCTGCCCTGCCCCGGATCCGGACGGCGCTCGCGCAACCGCGCCGAGGCAACGACGCTTGGAGTGATGCAGTCGCTCGCGACCTGGAGATCGAGCGCATCTGCCGTTCCCTCGTGGCGCGTCTGCGAGACCTCCCGGATCGTGCGCCGGCCGGGGAGGCATAGGCGCCGTCACGTCGGTGTGCAGGGCGCGAAGTCCAGAGGATGTCGGAGACCGATCAAGCCATCCCAGCCGGCGGCGTGGGTCTGGCCGAGGGCGAGGTGGTGGTAGCGGCAGCAGTCGAGGCGTGCTGCCCTGGGCCAGGCGGCGTACTGCCACCAGAGGAACGCCCTGACTCGTCGGCGGGGTCGTTGTGAGGGCGCGGGAGGTCGGCTGTCGTCAGCGGAGGCCTAGAACGCGATCCACTCCGCAGACGTGGTGACCTCCTTGAGGACGTCCGGCAGCGGTTCGATGCCGAGGCCCGGTCCGGTCGGGACGTCGAGGTGTCCGTCGGCGAGGACGAAGGGCTCCGTGATGTCGGTGGCGAAGTAGCGGTTCGAGCCGGAGGTGTCGCCGGGGAGGGTGAAGCCGGGTAGGGCCGCGAGGGCAACGTTGGCGGCGCGGCCGATGCCCGTCTCCAGCATGCCGCCGCACCAGACGGGGATGCCGTGGGCGCGGGCGATGTCGTGGATGCGGCGGGCTTCGAGGTAGCCGCCGACGCGGGCCGGCTTGATGTTGATGATCGAGCAGGCGCCGAGCGAGATGGCAGCGGCGGCGTCGGCGGCGGACTCGATGGACTCGTCCAGGCAGATCGGGGTACGCAGGCGCTTGGCGAGCTGGGCGTGCTGGACCATGTCGTCGTTGGCGAGGGGCTGTTCGATCAGCAGGAGGCCGAAGTCGTCGAGCTTGGCGAGCTGCTGGGCGTCGACGAGGGTGTACGCGGCATTGGCGTCGACCTGGAGGAGGAGGTCGTCGCCGAAGCGCTCGCGGACGGCGCGGACGGGCTCGACGTCCCAGCCGGGCTCGATCTTCAGCTTGATCCGGACGTAGCCCTCGGAGACGTACCCCTCGACGGCGTCCAGGAGCTCCGGTATCGAGTCCATGATGCCGACGGAGACGCCGCAGGGGACGCGGTCGCGTGACGCGCCCAGGTAGGTGCCGAAGGACTCGCCGGATGGGCGGAGTTGGGCGTCGAGGACGGCGGTCTCCAGGACCGACTTGGCCATGTGGTGGCCGGTGAAGGGTTCCAGGGCTCGGCCGACGGTGGCCGCGTCCACGCCGTCCTTCGGCAGGGCCGGGATGAGGAAGCGGCGCAGGACGTCCTGGGCGCCGTCGACGTACTCGGAGCAGTAGCGGGGCTCCGACATGGCCGCGCATTCCGCCCAGCCTTCCGTGCCGTCGGAGGTGACGACGCGGACGAGGAGGACGTCGCGGCTGGTCTCGACGCCGAAGGAGGTGCGGAACGGGGCGACGAGCGGCATCGCGATGCGGCGCAGTTCGACGCCGGAGATCGTGGTCTTCATGTGCGGGTGGCTCCTCGTGGGGTGTTCAGGCGGTGGGGCCGGCGGTGCGGTGGATGACGTAGCTGCGCCGGTCGTGGAATCCGGCCACGCGGGCTCCCTCGCCGAGCAGGCCGCCCAGGGTGTGCCGGACGGCCAGACGCCAGTCCCGGGCGGCGCCCGGGTCCGTACGGCGCAGGGACTCGATGTCGTCGGGAAGGTCGATGAGGACGGTGGCGGCGTCGGTCGGGCCGATCACGGGGCGGCCGTCGTGATCGCGGATGCCGTGGGCCACGTCGGAGGGCAGCTCGAACGCGTACGGCCCGCCGGGCGCGGTCAGGTCCCAGGCGGTCAGGACGCGGTCGGACTCGTCGCCGCCGTTGATGGCGTCGTCCATGGCGCCGTAGAACGACGGCAGGTACTCCTCAGGGCGGGCGCCGAGTTTGACGAGGTTGAAGTAGGCGTTGCGGCGGATCAGCGGGTCGTAGGTCCAGGTGATGCGCTTGATTCCGCGCGCGAGGGCCCACCCGCGCTGGTGCAGTTTCAGGGCGAGGCCGATACCGCGTCCCATGGCGGTGCCGGTGATGTGGGAGTGCAGGGTGGTGCCGATGGGGTCGCCGAAGAAGGCGACGGACGCGCCGACCAGTCGGCCCTGCTCGTAGGCGCCGGCGACGTAGTTGCCCGCGTGGGACAGGGCGCGCATGATTTCGGCGGAGACGGGCGAGCTGTCGGCGTCGGTGCCCCAGATGTCGGCGTAGAGGCGGCTGGCGGTGTCGAGGTCCTCCATGGTGTGGAGTTCCCTGAGGTCGAGTGCGTTCACTGCATCGCTCCGACGAGTGCGGCCAGGAGTCGGGCGCGGTCCGGCATGGTGGTGGTGACGACGTGTTCGTGGTCGGCGTGGGCGCCGTCGCCGACGGCGCCGAGGCCGTCGAGGGTGGGGCAGCCGACTCCGGCGGTGTAGTTGCCGTCGGAGGCGCCGCCGACGGCTGCCTGCCGCAGGGGTTCGAGGCCGAGGCGTCGGGCGATGTCGTCGGCCAGTGCGAAGAGCTTGTGGGAGGCGGCCGGGGCCAGGGGCGGGCGGTTGGGGCCTCCGGTGATCCGCAGGCGCGCCTCGGGATCCTGCGGCTGCAGGGTCCTGATGAGCTGGTCGACGGCTTCCTGGGCCGCTGCCGTGGGGATGCGTACGTCCACGCTGAGTTCGGCGCGGGCGGGCACGGTGTTGTTCGTGGTGCCCGCCGACATCACGGTGGGGGTGACGGTCGTCCCGGGGCCGGTCTCCGCGGTCACCGTGTCGGCGATCCGGCTCAGGGTGAGGACTTGGTGGGCGAGTTCGGTCGCCGCGTTGACGCCCTTCTCGGGTTCCAGCCCGGAATGGGCGGCGCGGCCGAGGACGGTGATGTCGTACAGGGACACGCCCTTGCGACCGGTCTTGAGCACGCCCCCGGGGGCGGACGGCTCCAGGACGAGGGTGGCCGCGCACTGCCGTGCCAGATCCTCGATGAGGTGGCGGGAGGTCTCCGAGCCCACCTCCTCGTCGCCCGTGACCAGGACGCACACACCGTCGAGGGAGGGCAGGGAGGCCAGGGCGTGGAACATCTGGACCAGGCCGGCCTTCATGTCGAAGACGCCCGGGCCGCGGGCGATGCCCTGCTCCACCGACCAGGGGTGGGTCGTGAGCGAGCCGATCGGCCAGACGGTGTCGTGGTGCCCCAGGAGCAGGATGCGCGGGGCGCCGAAGGTCCACTGGACGTGGGTGACGCCGTCGACGACCAGCGTCTCCGGGCGGGCGCCGAGCAACCGGCTGCCCAGGTCGGCGACCACCTGTGCGCTACGGGCGACGGCGGCGTGGTCGGCGGAGTACGACTCGCAGGTCACGAGTGTCTCGAGGTCGGCGAGCATGGCGTCGAGGTCGAACGCGCCGTCCGCTCGCGGTGGACGGGGTTCTTGGTCAACCGGCACGGTGGGTCCTCCAGATCGGGATGACCATCACGCTAGGCAGGCTGGACGCGGCCCGGTTGGTGCCGTGGTGACAACCTCGGCCTCGGATTCGTACGAGGGACCGAACAGCCGGTGCCCGGCGGGTCGCACGACCGGCCGGACACCGTTCCAGGGACAGGTCACCCCAGGTCAGCCCATGTGCTTGGCCATGAGCTGCCGCATGTTGCCGCCGAGGATCTTCAGGATGTCCGCTTCCGGCAGACCCCTGCGGACCAGCGCCTCGGTCACCAGCGGCATGCCCGCCGGGCCCTCAAGTCCGGGGAAGTCGAACATGGGGTCCTCGTCGTCGAGGTTCTCGCAGCAGGGTGGCGTGACGTCCGCCATGACCTCGCGTACGAAGTCGGAGCCGAGGCCGACGTGGTCGATCCCGGCGACGGAGACGATGTGCTCGATGTGGTCGACGATCCGGTCGGTGCTCACCTTCGCCTGGTCGTCGGTGAGGAAGTCCGGTACGAAGTTCACGCACACCACTCCCCCGGTGGCGGCGACGCCCCGGATCTGGTCGTCGGTGAGGTTGCGGTGGTGGTCGCGCAGGGCGCGGGCGCACGAGTGGGTGGCGATGAGCGGCCGGGTGGCCAGTTCCAGGACGTGCGCGACACCGCTCGCCGACAGGTGAGAGATGTCGAAGAGCATCCCGAGGCGTTCCATCTCGCGCAGCGCCTCGACGCCGGGTGCGGTCAGCCGGCTGCCGGTGGCGTCCTCGCGGCTGCCGTCGGCGAGCGGGGTGCGTCCCCAGTGGGCGATCGAGGCGATCCGTACGCCCAGCCGGAAGAGGGTGGGGAAGAGTTCGACGGAGGCATCGATGCAGGGGGCGCTCTCCAGGGCGAGGACGAGGGCGATCTTCCCCTCGGCGAGGACCGCGTCGATGTCGGCGCCGTTCAGGCACAGGGCGACCTGGTCGGCGTTGGCCTCGGCGAGGACGTGGGCGCACTCGATCATGCGGAGGGTCTGCCGGAGCGCGCCCTCCGGTCGGTACTGGTCGTCGATGAACACGGGCAGGACCTGGATGTCGATGCCGCCCTCGCGCAGTTGCGGCAGCCAGCGTTCGCGGAAGAAGGAGCCCCAGCGCTTCGGGGGGCGTGCGGCGACGGCCATGAGGAGGTCGTTGTGAGCGTCGGCGACGACGGCACGGTGGTGGAGGTCGTGAACCACGGCGGTCCTTTCGGGCGGTGAGGAGGCGTCCGGCGGCCCTGGAAGGGGTGTGGGGCCGCCGGACGCTCGGGAGGAGGAGCGAGTGGCTCAGGCGCGGGCCAGGCGCGGGACCGCGTCGAGGAGGCTGCGGGTGTACGCGTCTCGGGGCGCGCCGATCACGTCCTCGACGGGGCCGGACTCCACGAGCCGGCCGTGGTGCATGACGGCGACGGCGTCGCAGACGTACCGCACGACGGCGAGGTTGTGCGAGATGAAGAGCATGGTCAGGCCGAGTTCGCCGCGCAGGTCGCGCAGCAGGTTGAGGACGGCGCCCTGGACGGAGACGTCGAGGGCGGAGGTGATCTCGTCGGCGATGAGGAGTTCCGGCTCGGCGGCGAGGGCGCGGGCGATGGCGACGCGCTGACGCTGGCCGCCGGAGAGCTCGCGCGGGTACTTGCCGGCGTACGCAGCGGGGAGGGAGACCAGTTCGAGGAGCCGTCCGACCTCCGCCGCCCGCTGGGCGCGGGCAACGCGGGCGCCCTCGGCGATGGCGTCGCCGATGCTCATGCGCGGGTTGAGCGAGGAGTACGGGTCCTGGAACACCATCTGGACGCGGCCGCGGGCGACCCCGGAGACGGTTCCGCTGTACGGGGTCAGGCCGGCCACGGCGCGAGCGAGGGTGGACTTCCCGGAGCCGGACTCCCCCACGAGCCCGGTGGCGGAGCCCTTCGGCACCTCCAGGCTGACGCGATCGACGGCGGTGAAGGAGCCGAAACGGACGGTGAGTTCGCTGATGTTCACAGGACCTCCCAGCAGGCCACGGAGTGTGTCTCCGTACGGGCGAGCAGCTTGGGGCGGATGGCGCAGCGGGCGGTGACGAACGCGCACCGGTCGGCGAAGGCGCAGCCGTCGCCGATGTCGCCGGGCGCTGGCTGGCGGCCGGGGATGGTGGTGAGGGGCCCCGAGCGGTCGGTGTCCATGTCGGGGAGCGAGCCGACGAGGGCGCGCGTGTAGGGGTGGCGGGCGTAGTGGAGGCCGTCGGCGGGGAGTTCCTCGACGATGCGGCCCGCGTACATGACGGCGATCCGGTCGCACAGTTCGCTGACGACGGCGATGTCGTGGGAGATGAACAGGGCGCCGGCCTGCGTCTCGTCGACCGCTTCGCCCAGGACCCGCAGGACCTCGCGCTGGACGGTGACGTCGAGGGCGGTGGTGGGCTCGTCCGCGATGATCAGGCGGGGCATGTTCATCAGGCCCATGGCGATGACGGCGCGCTGGCGCATGCCGCCGGACAGCTCGTGTGGGTAGCGCTTGGCGACGTCGGCGGGGTGCCTTATGCGGACCCGGTCGAGGCGTTCCACGGCGCGGGCCCGAGCCTCGGTGCGGGTGGCGCCGTCGTGCAGGGTGGCCACTTCGGCGAGCTGGCCGCCGACGCGGAGGGCGGGGTTGAGGGAGGAGGTGGGGTCCTGGAAGACCATGGCGAGCGACGATCCGAGCAGCTTGCGGCGCTCGGAGTCGGTCAGGCCGTCGAGGTCGACCCCGCCGAGCCGCAAGCGAGCGCTGCCGGCGAGGCCGGGGTAGGGCACGATCTGGCCGATGGCCGCGGCCGTCATGCTCTTGCCGCTGCCCGACTCGCCGACGAGGCCGACGATCTCCCCGGCGCGGACGGTCAGCGACACCTGCCGTACGGGGGTGATGCCGCCGGGGAAGGCGACGGTCAGGTCCCGTACCTCCAGGACGGCGTCCGGCACGGGCTCGTCCCGCGCGGGGACCACCACGGGGGCGACGGGCTTGCCGACCGGTTCGCGGGTGTGGGCGGCCGCCTTGGCGAAGGTGTCGCCGAGCAGCATGAAGCCGAGGCCGGAGAGGCTGACGGCGAGCGCGGGGGCGACGACGACGGACGGGGTGACGTAGACGTGCCCGAAGGCTTCGTTGAGCAGCCGGCCCCAGTCGTACGAGGGTGCCTGGACGCCCATGCCGAGGAAGGACATCGCGGACAGGCCGAGCAGGGCGCCGCCCATGGCCTGGGCGGTGTTGAGGATGAGCGGTTCGGCGATGTTGGGAAGGATGTGGCGGGTGAGGATGCGGTGGCGGGGCACGCGCAGCATGCGGGCCGCGGCGATGTAGTCGGATCCGGCGACGGACGCGGTCATGGTGTGGGTGAGCCGGGCGAAGGTCGGTGCGAGGGCGACGCCGATGCCGAGGACGGCGCCCTGGGCGCCGAGGCCGGCGATGACTGCGGTGAACATGGCGAGCAGCAGGGCGGGGAAGGCCACCAGCAGGTCGACCGTGGCGATGACCGCTCGGCCCGCGCGCCGGGGCAGGATCTGCGGCAGGGTGCCGAGCAGGATGCCGGTGACGGTGCCGATCAGGGTGGCCATGAAGGCGAGGCCCAGGGTCAGCCGGGTGGCGACCAGGGTCCGGGCGAGCAGGTCACGGCCGAGGGCGTCGGTGCCGAGCAGGTGCGAGGCGGAGGCTCCCTGGCTGATCTCCTTCGGGTTCATCCGGGTCGCGGCGTCCTCCCAGATCGGCGGGCCGACGATGGCGAGGAGAACCATGAGGGCGACGAGTGCGGCGCCCAGCAGACCGGCGGGGTTTCTCAGCAGACGGCTCATCAGCCCTCCCTGCGGGTGGAGGCGGACAGGGACGACTTGGGGTCGAGGACCCCGAGCAGGATGTCGACGAGGAAGTTGACGACGAGGACGAGCGCGCCGTAGACGAGGATCATCGCCTGCGCCACGGGGTAGTCCTTCTGAGTGATGGCCTCGACCGTACGCAGGCCGAGACCGGGCCAGGCGAACACGTTCTCGACCAGAACGCTGCCGGTGATCAGCCCGCTGAGCAGCAGGCCGCCCATGGTCAGGGTCGCGGTGAGGGTGTTGGGCAGCAGGTGGACGGCGTACAGCCGCCAGGCGGGCAGCCGCTTGGCGTGGGCCAGGCGCATGTAGTCGGTGTCGAGTTCGCGCAGGGTCTCCACGCGCGCCAGGCGGGCGATCATCGCCGCCGGGGCGATGGCGAGAGCCGTGACCGGCAGCACGAAGGAGGCGGGCCCGGTGAGGCCGGCCGGCGGGAACAGGCCGAGTCCCAGGGAGAGGACGAGCAGCAGCGCCAGACCGTAGAGGTACTCGGGGATGGCGACGGCGGCACCGGTGAGGGTGGTGAACGCGTTCTCGGTGCCGCGCCGGCGTCCGTTGTGGGTGCGGACGGCGGCCCACAGTCCCAGCGGTACGGCCACGGCCAGAGCGGTGAGGGTGGCGAGGAGAGCGAGGGCCAGGGTGTTGGGGAGGCCCTGCCCGATGATGTCGGCCACCGGCTGGGAGCTGAAGAAGGAGGTGCCGAGATCACCGGAGAGCAGCTGCCGCACATAGTCCGTGAACTGGGTGACGAGCGGCTCGTCGAGCCCGAGTTCGCTCCTGCGCTGGGCGACGAGTTCCTTGGGCGCGGTCGGGCCGAGCATCTGGCGCAGCGGGTCGCCGGGGATGAGGTGGATCATCGCGAACGAGGCGACGACGAGCACGGCGAGGGAACCGGCCAGGCGGAGCAGCTGCCGAGCGAAGAAGCGCGGCGTCAGTCGCCGGGGGCGGCGCGGCGACGCGCCAGTGGCGGTGGGGGCTTCGTGCGGGGTGAGCACGTCGGGCGGGGTGGCGGAGGTGGTCACTTCTGTCCTCCCGTCATCCGGATCGAGGTCGGGTCGAAGAGGCCCGACGTGATGCGGAAGGTGGCGTTGTGGGCGGCGATCGTGACGGTCTTGTCGACGACGGGAACGATGTCCGCACTGTCGAGGAGCGCGTGCTCCGACCTCTCCCACAGGACGCAGCCGGCGGCGCCGGGGAGCCTGCTCGCCTCGGCGGTGAGCCGCTCGTAGGTCTTGTTGGTGAGGTGGGCGAAGTTGCCGCCGTCGGGGGTGAAGGGGCCGGACAGCGCGCCGAGCAGCTGGGTGGGCAGGGTGACTCCGAGCGGAGCCCAGTTCACGTCCCAGTCCTGGGTGACCGCTTCCACCTCGCCGTACGCGGCGTCGGACACCGCCCGCAGCCGTACGTCGACGCCGACCTTCTTCCACGACTCGGCCAGGTACTCGGCCGCGGCGGCCATCGTCTCGCCCGACGAGGTGCCGTAGATCATGCGCAGGGTGAGCCGTTTCCCTTCCTTCATGCGGAAGCCGTCGGGGCCGCGGCGCCACCCCGCGGCGTGGAGCGCCGATCCGGCCGCGTACGGGTCGAAGGTGGGCAGGTGGCCGGCGATGGTATCGCCAGGGCAAGGCTTCGGTTCCATGACCAGCCCGGTGGGGGTGCGGCCGGTCCCGCCGGTGGCGATTGCTCCGAGCGATTCGAAGTCGACGGCCTGGAGCAGGGCCTTGCGGACGGCCGGGTCGCTTCCCGGGTGGCCCTTGCCCTGGTGGAAGAAGAACTCCTGGGTGCCGTTGGCCTGGTCGGTGGTGGTCACCCCGGGGATGTTCGTGACGCGGGCGCGGTCGGGGCCGGCGAGCTGGGCGCCGTTCAGCTGGTGCGAGAGCAGCAGGTTGGCGGTGGTCGCCTCGCTGCCGACGACCTTGAGCACGACGGAACCGGGCATGGTGGCGTCGGCGGTGGTCGCCCCGCCCGGTCCCCAGGCGTAGTCGTCGCGCTTGGCGAAGGTGTAGCTCTGGTTCGGCTCGGCGGAGGTGAGCCGGAAGGGGCCCGACCCGGAGGTGCCGGTCTGCAACAGCGCGCGGTCCTTGAGGCCGGCTCCGCAGACGATGAACAGGTAGCGGGTGCTCTGCAGGGTGAAGGCGAACGGCTCCGGCGTGGAGAGCGTCACCGTGCGGGCGCTGTCGTCCGCCTTCGCGGTGAGGCCCTCGGGGACCACGACGCCGTACGCGGGCGACTTGGTGGCCGGATCGGTGATGTGGGCGACGTTCGCGGCGACGGTGCTCGCGGTCACGGGGCTGCCGTCGGCGCAGGTGACACCACGGCGCAGGGTGAAGGAGACGGAGGCGGGCTTGACCTCCCACTTCTCGGCGAGTCCGGAGACGATCCGGCCGTCAGGCCCGGCGTGCACCAGGGTGTCGTACGCGAGCGACAGCGCGGTGTACGTGGTGGTGTTCTGCACCTGCGCGGGGTCGAGCAGTCCGGGGTCGCTCTTGATCGCGAAGCTGAAGGCATCACCGCCGGACGATCCGGCCGGAACGACGCTGCCACAGCCGGCCGCCAGCAGGGACACCGCCAGACAGGCGGACAGCGCCTTGGCCGGCTTCATCGAGGGCGTCGGGGGCTTCATAGGGGGACTCCTTGGGGCGGGAGAGTTGCCCCACAGTCGCGGCTGGTGGCCGGAATTGATTCAGTCGGGGCGACGAAAGCCGCCGGGCCTGTTGGGTGGTGGATCCCAAGCCGGGCGACTGCCTCGAAGACACGTGCGCCCCGGACCGCGACGGAAGCGGTCCGGGGCGTGGGAGGTCCGTACGGAGCGGCGGACGGCACGGGTGGCTCGTTCACGTCCGGCTACGGAGATGGTCGACGGCGATCCTGGCGGCGCGGCCGATCGCACGGTCCGCGAGGGGCTGCCGGGTGGCCGCGGTCGAGGTCCGCAGGAAGACGCCCACGGCGTACCGCTTGCCGTCGGGGTACGAGATCACGCCGGCCTCGTTGCGTACGGCGAAGTCAGTGCCGGTCTTCCCGGCGATCCGGACGCTCGGTTCGGGGAAGCCGGAGACCAGCCGGTGCTGCCACACCTGTTGGCCCATGATGTCTCGGACCTCGGCGCAGGCGCTCGCCGGACCGGCCTGGTCGCGCCAGATGGCGGCGAGGAGAGCGGTCACTTCGCGGGGCGTGCTCGATGGACTGCTACCGGGGGCGCAGGCGCGGAGGGCAAGGAGCCGCTCGTCGGGGACGTCGGCCAGTTGCTCGTCGAGGGAGCGGTCCGGCGCGAGGCCGAGTTCACGGCGGATGTCGTCGTCCAGGGCGGCGCAGGAGGAGAAGCCGAAGTCGGGGAAGCCGAGTTCGTCGAGGGTGGCGCGGACCCGGTCGGGGCCGACGACGTCCAGGAGCAGGTCGGTCGCGGCGTTGTCGCTGATCGTCATCATCATGAAGGCGAGGTCGCGGACGCTCATCTCGACGTCGTACGCACAGCCGTCCGTACCGCTGCCGCCGGCCCGGTACGCGGCCGTGACCGTGTGACGCCGGGCCGGGTCGAGGTCCCCGGCCGCCACCTGGCGGGCGTACTCGAGGACGATGGGGATCTTGAAGACGGAGGCGAGCACGACCTGGGTGTCGGCGCCGTGGCCGAACTCCGCGCCCGTTTCGAGGTCCCGGGCGTGGACGTACCCTTCGACACCGGCCTGGGTGAAGGCGGACGAGAGCAGGGTGCGGGTCTGATCGGCCCCGGCCGACCGCGCTGCGGCTGTGGTCATGTCGTCTCCTCGGTTGTTGTGGCGGCGGCTGGTGCCCGGCGCAGGTAGTCGACGGCGGTCCGTGCGGCACGGCCGATCGCGGAGTCGGCGGCCGGATTGCGGCCGCCGAGGGCGGGGGTGCGCAAGAAGACCGCGACGGCGTAGCGGCCGCCGTCGGGGTACTCGACGACGGCTGCTTCGTTGAGGACGCCCCACAGGGAGCCGTTCTTGGCCGCGACACGGACGTCGCCGTCGAAAGCCGCGATGAGGCGGTGGGTGGAGAGCTGATGGCTCATGAGTTCGCGGACCTCGGCGCAGGCTTCGGCGGGACCGGCGCGGTCCCGCCAGATCGCCGTGAGCAGGGAGGTGATCTCCCGGGGTGTGCTGGACGCGGAGCGGGTGGGGTCGAGCATGGCGAGGCCCCTGATCCGGTCCTCGCTCACCTGGTCCAGCTGGGCGTCGATGTCGCCGTCCGGGTCGAGGCCGAGTTCTGCCCAGACCGGCTCCCACAGGTCGCGGTAGCGCCCGACCGGCAGGTTCGGGCAGCCGAGTGCGGCGGCCACGGCGCGTACCCGGTCTGTGCCGAGGATCTCCATGAGCTTGTCGGTGGCCGCGTTGTCGCTCATGGAGAGCATGAAGAACGCGAGGTCGCGGGTGCTCATGGTGACGTCGTGCAGACAGCTGTCGGTGCCGATGCCGCCGCCTTCGCGGTTGGCGGCGGTGATGGTGTGACGGGCGGCCCGGTCGAGGGCTCCGGCCGCCACCTCGCGGGCGTACGCGACTGCGACGGCGATCTTGCGGATTGAAGCGACGATGACGGGAGCGTCGGCACGGAGGGCGACCTCGCGAGCATCGCCGTCACCGTCGATGTCGCGGGCGTGGACGAAGCCCTCGACTCCGGCTTCGTCGAAAAGCGCCTGGAGGCGAGCGGTCACCTCGTCAGCGGCGAAGGATGGTGCCATGGGGTTCCAATCGCGCGTGGGTCAACTGATCTTCGGGGTGGCGCGGCCGCTGTAGTGGAGGTACGAGAGGCCGTCGGGGCGCTGCTCGAACACCACGGCGTCCCAGATCGAGTCCCCTTCACCGCGGCCGACGAAGGTCGTCGCGTCGACGGCGACGAGGTCGAGGGTGCGGGACCGGGCGAGGCCCACGAGGATGCCGGTCGGCTCGGTGCGCAGGCGCAGCCCGGCCTCGTGCGCGGTCACGTGGATCCGGCTGCCGGCGCGCTCGTACACGCCGGTGAAGGGGGCGACGTCGAACTGGACGGGCTGCTCGGGCGGGGCGATGGGGGCGGGGACGTCGATCGCGTGCAGTTCCCGGAGGAGCTCGGTGGCGAGCCGGTGCTGGAACTCGACGCTCCGGCCGCCGTTGATCAGCGCGGCGACGACCGTCCCGAGTTCGGGCAGCACCCAGAGGGCGGCGTGCTGGCCGATGGTGTCGCCGGTGTGGGAGACGACCTGGTGGCCGTCCCATTCGTCCAGGCTCCAGCCGATGCCCCACTGCCGTCCCCCGGCATGCGGATTGGGCAGGTCGACCTGCGCCCGGCGCAGTGCGGCCGGGTCCGCGAGGAGCGCGCCCGGGGTGAGGTGGGCGCGGCCGAAGGCGACCACGTCGGCGGCCCGCGCGCAGATCAGCCCGGCGGGACCGACGGACCGGGGCAGTCCCCACTGCGGCACCACGGCGCCCTGCTCGTCGTGGCCGACGGCGGCACCGAAGCGCAGGACATCCTCGGGCAGCGTCCAGGTGTGGGTCAGTCCCAGCGGCTCGCAGATCTGCTCCCGCAGTGCCTGGTCCCAGACCGTGCCGGTGAGCCGCTCGACGACCCGGCCGGCGATGACGAATCCGGAGTTGCAGTACGAGTGGGAGTCCCCGACGGGGAAGGTCTGCTCCAGGTCGGCGCACGCCTCGACGTAGCGCCGCAGGCAGTCGTCGCCACGTCCGGTGTCCAGGAACAGGTCGCCGTCGATGCCCGAGGTGTGAGTGAGCAGATGACGCAGGGTGATGGCGGCCGTCGCTTTCCGGTCCAGAACCCGGAACTCCGGCAGGATCTCCACGACAGGGGTGTCCAGGGTGACGCGGCCGTCTTCGACCAGGAGCATCAGCTGGGTCGCGGTCCACACCTTGGTGACCGAACCGATCTGGAAGAGCGAGTCGGTGCGGACGGGCGCCCCGGTGGCGGTGTTCAGGACGCCGGAGGCGCACTCGTACACCTCACCGTCATACCAGAACGCGACGCTCGCGCCGGGGACCTCGGCGTCGGCGGCCAGCGCCGCCAGGCGACGCGCCCAGTGCTCGATGTCGGCCTTCACGCACGTCCTCCGGGTGGCTCGATGCGGCTCCTTGAACTTGGCGGGAATCGTACGTGCGGAGCACCCCCGAACGGTTCGTCCTCGGATACGAAGATGCAGGTCGGAGCTTGGTCCTGCGGACGACGCCGGGGGCGGTGGGCCTTCCTAGGGTGGCGGACACCCAACGTACGAGGATATGAGGAGACGAGACGACGATGCCTCTGATCGACCGCGACGACTGCGCCCTGGTGATCATCGATGTGCAGACCGATTTCTATCCGCCCAAGCGGCTGGACGTGGACCGGCAGCGGTTCCACGACATGGTGCGGCGCATCGCCTGGATCACGTCCGTGGCCGACCGCCTGGGCATCCCGGTCGTGGTGACCGAGGAGGATCCCGACACCAGCGGCCACACCGTGCTGGAGATCCGCGAGGTGCTGCCGGCCAAGGCGGTCACCCTGCCGAAGAACGCCTTCGCCGTGTGGGACAACCCCGACATCGCCGCCGCCATCGAGGCCACCGGCCGTACGACCATGATCCTCGTCGGCATCGAGACCGACATCTGCGTGGCCCACTCGGCGATCCAGCTGCACCACGCCGGCAAGCGCGTCGTGGTCGTGGACGACGCCGCCTACTCCCCCGGCCAAGCCCACGAGCGCGGCCTGCGGCGCCTTGCGGGCCGGGGCATCGAGACGCTGTCGACGAAGGAGCTGTTCTACGACTGGGTGCGCACCATCCAGGACGCTGACGCCTTCCACGACACCCACAAGGACCTGACGGTCCCGGCGGGCGTCCGCCTCTGACTCCGAACGGGGCGGCTCTCAGTCGAGCCGGGCGGCGGGGCCCGTTTCGGTCTCGCCGCCGTTCTGCGTCTGCCCCGGGCCCAACAGGCGCAGCTGCAGCATCGCGGCGAACCTCGCCGCCGGATCCTGAAGGTCGATCTCGCCCACCTCGGACACCCTGCGGATCCGGTAGCGGAAGGTATTGGGGTGGACGAACACGCTCGCGGAGGCGGTGATCACGTCGCCGAAGGTGTCCAGCCACGCCCGCAGGGTCTCGACCAGGTGGGCGTTGTGCTTGGCGTCGTACGCCATGAGGCGAGCGAGGGGCCCCGAGAGCTCGTCGCGGTTGGCGACGGCCAGGTCCCGCATCTCGATCAGCAGGGCATCGACGTACACATCGGCGATGGAGGCGGCACGCTTCCCGGTCTGTCCGGTGAACAGCACGCGCAGCGCCCGGTCAGCATTGGCGCGTGAGCGCGGAAGCGCGGCGGGCTCCTCGGCGACCGAGCCGATCCCGATCACGGCGCCGGCCCGTTCGCCCGTGCGCGCCAGGAAGTTCGAGGCCACCTGCAGGGCACGCTCGCGGGCGTGGGCGGTGTCGCCCGTGACTGGGAAGAGCCCGTAGGCCACGTCGCCGAGCAGGGCCACGGCGGAACGCGGCTGTACGGCGGTGAGGTGGACGGCCAGGGCGGAGGCCAGGCGCTGGCGCTCGGCCGTGACGTGGGCGTGGTCCTCGCCCCTCTCGGGAGCGAGGCCCATGGCCATGACCAGGGTCGGTTCGTCGACGAGCCCGAGCCGGCCGAGCGCCTCGACCGCCCCGGCCCCGCCGTCCAGCGCGGTCGTGACGAGGTCGGCGCGCAGCCGGTTCTCGGCGTCGGTACCCGCCCGGAAGCGAAGCATGTGGAGGGCCACAAGCTTCGCCGCCTCCAGGAACGCCTGCTCCCGCTCCGGGGTGAGGGGCTTGCGCAGCGCCGCCCACACGGATCCGAGGAACTCGTCCCCGGCCCGGACCGCCACCGCCACCCGCGGCAATGCCACCTCGTCGCCGACAGTCGGCGCTGGGACGTGCACCAGGCCCTCACTGCGGTACAGCTCCTTGAAGACGCCGTGCTCCTCGTGGAGGCGCAGATAGCGCTCGGGCACCTGGCGGGCCAGGATGCTCTCCACCCGGGGGGCGTCCGCCTCGTCCTGCCGGCCGGAAAAGGCGAGGATGCGCGAGCGGCGGTCCTCGATGGTGACGGGGGCGTCGAGCAGGGTGGCGATGGCGTTGGCCAGGGCGAAGAGGTCCCCGGACGGCACGCCGCCGAGAGTCTGCTCCTCGCCCTCGCGAGCGTCGCCCACGTCTCCCTCGGCGAGCTGGGTGCGCAGCATCGCCGCCAGCTGCGACCAGGAGGCACCGCGGGTCAGGGCGAGCAGCGCGACACCGGTCTCGTTCACGACCGGTTCCAGCTCGTCGGCGTCGTCGACGGGGCCGCGGACGACCAAGGCGGTGGCGCCGAGCGCGGCGAGGTACCGCAGCAGCCGGCCGATCTCGTCCGCGCCGTGCACACCGACGCCGAGCACGATGGCATGCTCCGGATAGTGCTGCTCGTCGTACGGATCGTGGATCCCGACGCCGCCGATCTCGCCGGCGGCGTCGGGGTCGCCGTACAGCAGATCCAGGAGGGTGTGGCCGAAGTCCTCCAGCACCCGACTGAGGCTCCGGGCGGGGTGCGTCGACATGTGCCTGATCATCTCCGCAGGTTAGGACGTGCGCAGCCCTGCGATGTGGTGCGTACGGACGAGGGTACGTCAGCCTGTTCGTACCCCGGTACGAACGGCGTCGGCGGGCTGCCACAGGCGGGCGACGGCGGCTTCGGCGAGGGCGTCGGTCGAGTCGACCAGCGGGAGCACGCGAGCGGCCGCCTCGCTGATCAGCGGGATCTCGGTACAGGCGGCGATCACCGTCTGGGCACCTTGTTCCTTGAGGCTCTCGGCCGCTGCGGCGATCCAGCGCTCAGGCTCGGCCGGGTCCGCACCGCCCTTGACGGCACGGATGGCGGCGTCCACATACCGCCCCTGGACGGGGGTGGACACCTGGACTACGTCGAGCCCGAGCCGGGCGCCAGCCCGCTCGTAGAGCCCGGTCAGCCGCGTCCCCCGGGTCGCCAGGACGCCCACCCGCTCCAGCCCCGGTGTGCGGCGTGCCGCCGCCTCCAGCGCGGCCCTGATCATGTCGAGGACCTCGACACCGGTCGCCTTGGACAGCTGCTCGGCATAGGCGTGCGCGGTGTTGCACGGAACGGCGATGCAAGTCGCGCCCGCGCGCTGCAGCCAGCGGGCGCCCTCCACGAGGGCGGGGACGGGGGACGGCCCCTGTCCTAGCAACGCCGCCGTCCGGTCGGGGGCGGCGGGGTCGGCCCACATGGCGACGGGCAGATGCGCCTGGTCGGAGCCGGCCGGGGTGCGCTCGACGACCCGGCGGTAGAAGTCGGCCGTGGCGAGGGGCCCCATCCCGCCGAGGATGCCGAGGGTCGGGCGGGTGACGTGACGCATGCGGGGGCCTTTCGATCGTTCCCGCCGTCGTCCGCGGGGCCTCCCGTGATCGTGGTCCGCCGGAATGAGCCGCGTGTCGTCGCCCGCTCCACAAACCTCCGTCCGTTTTGGTACGGGGAACCGGACGGCTCCTCACTGGCAGGAGCATTTGGCCGCCCGGACGAAGTGGGCAGGTCAGAGCTGTGGTGGCGACCGAACTCCTCGACACGGACGGCGGGTTTCACTGACCACCGGCCCCGTCATGGCCTGCTGATCGTCAACACGAAGGTCCACCATGCACACGTACGACCCTGCCCTCACCGACCTCGTCGTCGCCGCACTGCGCGACCGCCTCCTCAACCGGCCCGCCCTGAACCAGCCGGGCGAGGCGGACAAGCTCGACCGGATCCTGGATCGCCACGCACTCCAGTGGTGCGTCATCGAGAGCACGTACGAATCGGGGTCGGCCAGCAAAGCAGCAGGTCAAAGGCCACATGGATCGCCATTCACAGCCCCTCGTGAGGGTCCGTGCGTCAAACGAGCGTCACTGGTCCTGGCGTCGGTCCCGGTCTCGGCACGTCGCATGTCTCACCAGCCGCACGTCCTACCCGAGGTCTGCCAGCAACGAGTCCAGAACAGCCTCCTCCTCTATACGCACACCGTGCTCAGCGAGGGCAGTCGCCAGATCCGGATCCCATGGCGACAGAGCCGACATCCCGGTCAGAGGCAGGGGAGCAGAACCGGCAGCGGCTACCGCCGCACGGTATTCCTCGGCTGTGTAGCGCCATGGCTGCCACGGCACGTGCTGGTGCAGCGTCGTGGCGATGCGCAGGCCGCCCCAGTCGAAGTCGCCGTGGTAGCGGAATTCGGCACGGAGCTCGTGGAGGTGCGCCAGGAGGGCCAGGGCGGCAGCCGACGGCTGGCCCTGGAGGCAGACCAGCGGAAGGGCGTCCGGGCCGTAGGTGTCGGCCGCGGCCGACAGAACGGCGGGATTCTCACAGATGTGGACCACCGGCGGCGTGGTCCGGGGCGGATGGTGCGCGAGCTGGCGAAGGGTGAGTACGCACGGCTCCCCCATGTCGGCCATCCAGTCCAAAGCGGGGGTCCCTCGGAGGTTGAGGGTGAGGACTGTGGAGGAAACGTCGTCACGGAGAAGGCCGGCGGAGGCCCAGGCTGCCCGCCGCCAGGCTGCGCCCGCGCCGTCCGGCTGTCCGGTGAGGGCACGGATGCCGGAGAGGCAGAGCGTCGCCGGGGGTGGGCCGTCGTCCAGTGCGTGGGCGCTGCCCAGGACGTCCGCGGCGAACACGGAGAGAGAGCGCGGCGGCTTGGCCGGCAGTTCCCGCAGGACGCGAGCCACCTGATCGAGCAGCGGCCGGGCGGCCTCAGGCGTACGGGCGAGACGCCGCACAAGGCCGTCTTCGCGTACCCGGCCGGCCCATTCCGCGAGGGACGGAACCTCTCCGGCGAGCCCGGTGAGCGGAGCGTAGGCCTCCGCCCAGGCCTGATCCTCACTCCGGCGGACCTCTTCGAGAGGGACGACGGGCCCGGTGAGCGTCGTCACGGCCGCCGTCAGGCCCCCGGGGCTGATACCCGATCTGACCAGTACGGCGTCCACGGCGTCGAGCCGGACCGTCAGTGCCCTGCCGCCGCCCGGGGCCCGGCCCAGCAGCCGCTCGGCCGCGGCCCGTTGGGCCGGGGTCGGCACGGCCAGGGAGACGGGTCCGGTGAGGGACTGTCCGCGCTCCAGCCGGCGGCGTACGCGCTCCAGCAGCCAGGCCAGATCGGGCCCGCCGAGGAGGCGACGCAGGCGGGCTTCGTCGACCGGAGGCCTGTTCACGTCCACAGGGGCTCCGGGTCCGGCGTGCGCACCGGGTCCTCGTGACGGGTACGAGCCGTGCCGTCCCATTCCCAGCGGGTGACCAGCACGGCGGCCACCTCGTCGACCCGGGACAGCTGGGCGATGGCGATGCCCGGTACCTGCGGATAGCAGGCCCATTCCCGTTCGCTGGTCATGACCACATCCAGGTCGAAGGCGTGCAGGAGGCCGAGGCACTTGGCGCGCGAGTCGTCGTCGACGCCCGCGAACGCCTCGTCCAGGGTGACGAGTCGTGGTGCGTACGGGCTGGCCGCGCTCGCGTAGTGCGAGGAGGCCGCGGCGAACAAGGGCACGGAGACCGCCAGGACGCGTTCGCCTCCGGACGCGGGACCGGTGGCAGGCACCCAGCGACCGTGCTGCTGCCGCTCGACGGCGAACTCGTGCCAGGAACGGTAGTCGAGCGCCGCCGTGAGGTGTTCCAGCCAGCTGCCGGCCGCGTCCTCGGTCTGCTGGCGGGCGATCTGTGTCTGCAGGAACTCCCCGACCGCGGCCCGGTCCTCGGGAGTCCAGGCGTCGGCGGTCTGGAGCAGTCGGCCACGGGCTTGGGCAAGGCCGGCAGGTGCCTTGCGGGAGGCCCGCCACACCAGGCGCAGGGTCATGCCGGTGGAGGTCGGACGGTCCTCCAGCTCGGCGTTCATGGCGAGGACTTGCCGTTCGGCGGTGGCGATCAGTTCCTGAAGGGTGCCCGCGACCTCGGTGATGAGGTGGGTTTCGAGGATTTCGCGTTCGTTCGCGGAGAGGATGCGGGTGAGTTCGCCGACCTCGACCGCCAGTGCCTCGGCGAGTTCGGGTACGGCGCGCTCGCGGCCCTGGTAGACTCGACGATCATCCCCTCCTCGACCATCCGGGCCGAGGCGGTATGGCCGTGCCGGGACAGCGCGTCCTGCAAGGTTTTGAGCTCTTCGCTCAGACGCCGCTGTACGCGCTCCCAAGCACCGTCCGAGTCGTCCGTCGTCGACAGCTCCGCTTCGAGGGAACGGGCGAGGGCGATGGCCGGGGTGGCCGCCCAAGGACCGTCGGCGGCGTCCGGTACGGCGAGTTCGGGAAGTGCGACCGTGACCAGCCCGGTAGCCGTGAAGCGCTGGAGCGCGGCGACGGCCTCGGAGCGCGCGGCGGCAGCATCGGTGACAGCCTTCTCCAGCTGTACGATCCCGCCTTCGGCCCGGTTAGCCTGCCGTTCCGCCTCCGTGCGGCGGTCCTGGGACGACCGCTGATCGGCAGCGCAGCCGCGCAGGGCCTCCGCGGTCTCCGCCAGCCGCCGTTCCAGCTCGGCCACGGCCGCGCCCACGGTCGAGCGCAGCGTGGCGAGCCGCTCGTCCGCGGCTGCCGCCTCGCGGGCGGCCTCCTCCGCGCGCAGAGCGAGTTCGGCGGTGCGCTCCCCCGCCCGGCCGGTTTCCTCACGCTCCTCCTGTGCCTGCCGTGCCGCTTCGGCTCGTTCGCGCAGGGCGGGCCAGAGTGCGGCCAGGACGGCCGCGAGTTCGACGAGGGCCTGCCGTACGACGGCCAGCGCCGGCCGGTCCGGGGGCAGCCCCAGATCGGCGGCGGCCTCCTGTAGCTCGGCGCTCGCCAGCTCCGACCGCTCGGCTGCGGCCAGCGCGTCGGCGGCCCGTCCCTCACGACGGGACCTGGCCCGGCGCGCGGTGTCGGCGGCAGCCGCCGCGCGGGCGTGCGCCCGGGTCAGCGGCCCGTCGTCGGGCACCGTGGCCAGTTCGGCGTCGAGCGTACGGCGCCGGGTCTCCAGAGCCTGCGCGTGCCCGGCCTCGGCTGCCGCCTCCCCCTGGAGAAGGGACAGTTCGGCGCGCAGGGTGGTGATACGGCTGCGCCGCGCGGCTTCCCGGGCGCCCTCGCCGATGTACTCGGCCGCAGGCTTGGCCCACCGGCCGATGAGGACGCCTGCGCGGTAGCGTCCGTCCGGAGCGGCCCACGTGCCCGCCACCGGCTCGGTGCCCCCTGACCCGGCGCCCGCCTCCGCGTTCCCGGCAACCTCGCCCAGGCCGATCGCCGAAAGCAGGCGGCCCACGGTCTCCTCACCCACGTGGGCCGCCTGGGCATCGCCGTGGTCGACGGCCGGGCGCAGCACGTCAGCGAGCGATGGCCCGTCGACCGGCCCCGTCCGCGCGTCGAGGAGTACGTCGTGACCGTCCGCCGCCAGGGCCGCGCCGTCGGGGCGCACCCACGCGTCCAGCAGCCCGGCCGCTTCCAGGGCCGCCTCCAGGCCGGCGCGCTCCCGGTCCGCGACCTCGTCCCGGAAGTCGACCAGCCGCCACAGCGGGGCGCCCGGCGCCTGATCGCGCAGACCGGGGTTCCGGGTGTACGGGGCCTGCGGTCCACGGCGGCCGCCGGCCTCCAGCTCGGCGAGCTCCTGCTCCGCGTCTCGGGCACGGGCCGCCAGGGCTGCCCTGCGCTGCGCTGATTGCGCCGCCTGGTCGGCGAGTACCGCTGCCGTGGCGCTGTGCGCGTCCGATCCGTGCCGACGTGCCGGGTAGGGCCCGTCCTGGTGCCGGGTCCACTCCTGGAGCTCGTCCAACAGTCCGACCGGGTCGGCGTACGCGAGCTCCTCGCACCGGCCCGCGTGCTCGCGTACGGCATCCACCAGGGCCCGACTCGCGGCCGTCACGGTCTCGTCGGCCGCGCCCTGTTCCTCGGCGGCGTGCGCCAGGTCGGTTTCCGTCTCGTCGAGCCGCAGTGCGGCGGCCCGGCGCTCGGCCGCCGCCGCCTCGGCGCGGTCCGCGAGCTCCTCGACGTGCGCGAGGGCGCGGTGTCGGCGGTCGGTCGCCTCGGACACAGCGGCGCGCAGTTCGGCCGGCGTCAGCCCCTCGTCCCCGGGCAGGTCCAGCCGGGCCGCCGCGGCGGTCTCCCGCGCGAGGCGAAGCGTGTCCTCGACTCGGTGCCCGGCGGCCTGGAACCGGTTCTCCGCTGCCGCGAGGCGCCCGAGCGCCCGTGTGTGCAGCAGCGCGGCCTCCTCTCGGTCGGCGCGTGCGCGTGCGCTGTCCTGCCCGCACCGTTCCAACACCTTTGCAGCCCGCTCCAGTTCATGGGCGCTGCGCATTTCCGGGCCCTCACGCAGGGCCGCGTCGACGGCCTGCAGTCGGGCCTGCGTCTCGGTGAGCGCGGCGATCCGCTCATCGGCTGCCGCACGCTCCTCATCGGCCGCGGCCTTCTCGGCCTGTGCCTCGGCGAGGTCGCGCAGCAGGTGCTCGTACTTCGAGTGCTCGCTGCGCGGGAGGCGTGCGCGGCGGCGGGAGGCGATGCGGGCGTAGCGCCGGTAGTGGTCGAGGAACGCGGAGGCCGCGCGCTCGGCCGCGCCGGCGGCCCGCAGCTCCTCCTTCTCCTCGTCCAGGGAGCGGAATGCCTCGGCCACATCGGCGATGACGGCCTGGTCCATGGGCGGGAGCGCTTCGGTGAGGGCGCGGGAGAGAGCGGCTTCGTTGGGGCGTTTGGACAGTTGGGGCTGGCGCAGCTGGATGAGCAGGTCCACGAGGGCGCCGTAGCGCTGCTCCCCGAGCCCGAAGAGCGCCTCGTCGACGGCCCGGCGATAGGTCTTGGCCTGGTCGTAGACCATTCCGTGTCCCGCGACCGCCTCGATGAGCCGGTCGCGGGACAACACCGTGCTGGTGGCGTCGAGGAGGCTGAGCGACCCCTCCGACACCGCCCCGGCCGGTGCGTGGTCGATCCGCTGAGCGGTCACCGCCCACCAGTGCCGGGCGATGCCGCGCCCGCTGACGGCCTTGAGCCCGCAGACGAGCGTACGGAACTGCTCCTCGCCGCTCACCTCGTCGCGGCGGCCGAACTCCACCCAGGTGTAGCCGAGCCGTTCGGAGTGGGGGTGCTCGCCGCCGAGCAGCAGATTCCACTCCATCCTCTTTCCGGCGTCTCCGTCGGGCTCCATCCGGCGCGCGCTCAGGTCCCCGTCGAGTAGGAAGGGCAGGGTCAGGGCGAGCACCTTGGACTTGCCGGTGCCGTTGTTCCCCCGGAGCAGCAGCCGCCCGTCGCGGAAGTGGAATTCCTCCACGTCGTAGTGGAAAAGATCGACGAGACCGATCCGCAGGGGCTGCCAGCGGGCGCGCGCGGGGGCCGGGAGTACGGCACGGGGGGTCAACGCTGGTGGGCCTTTCGCTGCGCGGGCACCTGAGCGGTGCCGATTGTGCGGGGTTCGAGTACGACGGTCTCGCCGACCGCGTACCGGGCGAGCGCCGGGCGCGGCACCACCCCTTCAGGGGTACGGGAGACCAGGCCGAGGGCGGCGAGCCGACTGACGGCCTGCTCCACGAGCTCACCCTCGGCTCCGGGCTCACGGGCCGACTTGGCCCAGAAGCCTCCGTGTTCGGCGGCCAGTCCGGCGACGCGGCGCTCAAGGTCTGCCGTGGAGACGACCATGCCTTCGGCCCTCGTGAGGAACTCGGCGAGCAGCAGGGTGACGTGACCGTGGGTGCCGGATTCCGGCATGCGGACGTCGGTGAGGTCGTCGTCGGGGTCGACCATGGCGATGCCTTCGGCCCTGACCTCGGCCACCAGGCCCGTCAGTTCGGAGATGCGTGCGGTGAGGAAACCGCGCTGGCGGGTGAGGTAGCCCAGCTCGGCGTCGGTCAGTTCGTCGTAGTAGAGCACGGGGTCGTCCAACAGTCGGCGGGTCAGCGAGCGGCGCATCGCCCGGAACCGGAGTTCGTCACTGTCGAGGGCCGTTTCGGCGGTGAGCCCGACGAGCCGCTCGTCCAGGGTGGCGGCCCGGATGGTGGACGGGCCGCGTCGGGTCGCGAGCAGCCCGGCGAGCACCCGCCGTTCGACGTCGTACAGGACGTCTCCGGCGCCGCTGACGTACGCCTCTTCGTCGCCGGCGACGCGCCGCAGTACTCCGAGGCTGAGCAGGAGGCGTACGACGGCGGCGAGGTCGAGGCGCTCGTCGCGGCGGTCCAGGGTGAACTGGATGCCCGTCGCGGCCAACTGCGGATCAGCGGCGTCGAGGACGACCTGGTCGGCGAGGCGACCGAGCGCGATCTGCGCCTCACCGCGTTCGAGGGCGGCGAGGGCGAGGCAGAGCAGGACGTACCGGCGGCGGGTGAAGGGAGCGGCGCTGCGCGTCGCCTCGCGGGCGGGGTGGGTTGCATCGGCGAGGTGGGCAGGGATCTTGCCCAGCCGGGCGGTCTCGGCGTCGACCTGGAGGGACCAGCCGGTGTCGGAGGCGTGCCGCCGGACGAGACGGAACTCGTCGGCGTACGCGCCGACGGCGAGCAGCAGAGGCTGCTTCAACAGAGCGCGGGCGGCCTTGCGCAGTTCCGCGGCGTGCTGCCCGTCCAGCACTTCGGCGAGCGGAGTACTCACAGTCCGTCGTCTCCTTCCGCCAGATCGATGATCTCGATGGTGTGGTCAGGGCCGCGGAAGACGCCGCCCGGCGTGCGGACCTCGGCCGCGGATCCATCGGCCAAGGCGGTGAGTCGGATCTCCATGGACCCGTCATTGCTGGCGGCCACCGTGTGCGTCATACCGGGCCGCCAGGTGGCCAGGGCGTCCCCGAGGAGCTGGAGGAAGAGCCGGAAGCTGACGGGGTCGAGCTCGCCGAGCCCGGACAGGCGGGTGCTGCCGTCGGTGACGAGCCGGGCCCGCGCGGCCGCGATCTCCGCGGCCTGTTTGACGGCCACCTCGGCGAGTCTGCGGCGCGCTTCTTGCCGGTCCTCCACCTTGCGGGGCTTGCCGCGCCGCTCGTAGCTGCCGGTACGGCGCAGCTGCGGGCTGATGCGCAGCGGCTCGGCGTCGGCCCATGGAGTGGACGCCGGCTCGGGCCGGGCGGCGCGGGCGGCCAGCGTCTCGGCGTCCACCGTGAGGTGCCGGGCCGGGTACAGCCCGAAGGCGGTGCGCCACAGCCGGTGCCGGGCGTCGTCGTCGGGGGCCTCGGCGAACCAGCGGGCGAGCGTACGGAAGTCGGCGGACCGGTCGGAACGCCCTGCCCGCCGCTCGTTCAGCGACCGTACGACGGCCAGCAGCTGGGGTACGGCCCCGAGCGCACGGCCGCGCAGCAGCCGGGCCTGCGATTCCCGGCCGTCCCGGCTGAGGAACCAGGCCGCCAGCCCGGCCCACCGGCCGGCCCACCGTACGTACGCGGCCTGCTCGGCGTACGTGGCCTCCTGTGGCGTGGCGTCGGCGGCCGGGCGGCGGCGGCGGCGCGCAGCAGCGCCTCGATGCTCCCGCCCTCCTCCAGCTCCAGGATCAGCCGGGCGATGCGTCCGCCGAGGGTGATGAGGTCCTGGATGAACCGTTCCAGGTACTGGATGAGCTGGTCCTTGTAGGCGAGGAAGACCTCCTCCCCCACGTCGTGGAGGTCGATGGTCCGCTGCAGGGACCCCATGAAGGCCCGCGCGTTGTCGGCCAGGGCCCCGAACCGGCTGGCGAGCCCGTCCAGCGCGAGATGCGTCTTGGCCGGATCCGGCGCCTCCTCGGCCGCCAGCACGAGGAGGGCGCGGAGCTGGGTGACGATGTCGTGCAGCGCGACGGCCTGGAGCGCACCCCGCCGCCCGAGCGCCTCGTCGTAGGCGGACAGGGCCTCCTCGGCCGCCTCGCCCTCCCGGGTGAGCTGGTAGATGTACCGCTTGCGGTAGAAGTCCTCGACGGCCGTGACCCGCCCAGTGTCCGGGTCGGCCCGCAGATTCCCCCACTCGACCAGCTTGTCCAGTGCGCCGACGAAACCCTCCAACTCGCCGGGCCGTACGGCGGCGGGCAGCGCGGCGTACACGTCCTCGGGCCGCAGATGCACGGCGAACCGCTCCTTGGCCATGAGGAAGGCGCGCATCACCGAGCGGTAGAGCAGCACGTTCGGGGCGGTGAGATGCGCGAAGGGCCCGTACCCGTCCGGAGGGCCCTCCGGACGGGAAGAAGTCATGTCCATCGCCTGCCATCCTCCCGGACCGTTCTCCGTGATCGGCAGGGACTTAAGTTCTTGACCGATTCGCACCACTCTTGATCGCGCCTGCCCTGCACTCGCGGCATCCGCAAGCCCGGGCGCTGCCCGCTTCGTCGCAGGTGCCCCGGATGTCAAGGCCCACCGTTAGGATCTCCCGAGAGCTTTGTCTACCGCCGGATGGCCGAGCCAATCAGCTCTTCAGCACGCAGCGACGAAGCGGGGGCGGCACATGCGGGAAGGCCGGTGGACCACGGTCACCGAGTCCGAGTACGAGCACGAGCACCGCGGCCTGGAAACCATCCGCGAGAAGCTGCCGGACTCCGATCCGTGGCGGGCCTGGTCGAACTTCACCTTCACCGCGAACACCGGGCACGTCCGCGAGATCGATCTCCTCGTCATCGCCCCCGGCGGCGTCTGCATGATCGAGCTGAAGAACTGGCACGGCTCCCTGACCAGCGAGAACGGCACCTGGGTCCAGACCGCGCCCAACGGTCGTCGCGTCCTGCACGGCAACCCGCTGCACCTCGTCAACAAGAAGGCCAAGGAGCTCGCCGGGTTGCTCGGCCAGAACGGCAAGCGCGTCTGGGTCGCCGAAGCCGTCTGCTTCACGGACGACGGCCTGCGCATCCGACTGCCCGCCCATGACGAGAACGGCGTCTACACCGTCTCCGAACTGGTCGCGATGCTGCAGCAGCCCCCGCGTGACGAGCGCCGGCGCATCACCGCCGTCGACTCCCGCGAGATCAAGGCCGCCCTGGAGCGGGTCGGCGTCCGCCCCAGCGATGCCAAGTACAAGGTCGGCCCGTACGAGCTGAAGCGGAAGGCCTTCGACTCCGGCGAGACGTGGGCCGACTACCTCGCCGAGCACACCGAGCTGCCCGAGGTCGCCCGCGTCCGCATCTACCTGCGCGAACGCGGTTCGGACACCTCGATCCGGCAGTCCGTGGAGAACGCCGCCCGGCGCGAGGCCGCGGTCCTGCGCCGCTTCCGGCACCCCGGCGTCGTCCAGCTCAAGCAGTACGACCCGTCCGGGCACTCCTCCGGCCCCGCCCTGATCTTCGACTACCACCCGCACACCCTGCGTCTGGACGAATACCTCCTCCAGTACGGCGAGAAGCTCGACATCCTCGGCCGCATGGCGCTCGTCCGGCAGCTCGCCGAGACGATGCGGTCCGCGCACTCCAGCCGCATCCACCACCGGGCGCTGGCCGCCCGCTCCGTCCACGTGCTGCCACGCAACCGGGGCCGCGAGGGTCAGGCCGTCGGCGAGGACGCGGCCTGGCTCTCCCCGCACCTGCAGATCTCCGACTGGCAGATCGCCACCCAGCGCAGCGGCACGGGCGGCTCCGGGGAGGGGATGACCCGGTTCGCTCCGACCGCGCTGTCCGCGATGCACCTGGCGGAGGGCTCCGACCCCTACCTTGCGCCCGAACTGACCGCGCTGAACGCCGACCCGGTGCACCTCGACGTCTACGGCCTCGGCGTCCTCACCTACCTCCTCGTGACGGGCAAGGCACCGGCCGCGAGCCAGGCGGAGCTGCTCACGCGCCTCGAAGCCGGCGAGGGCCTGCGTCCCAGCTCGCTGGTGGACGGCCTCTCCGAGGACATCGACGACCTGGTCCAGGCGGCCACCGCCTACCGGCCCGGCCAGCGCCTCTCCAGCATCGACGAGTTCCTCGAGATGCTGGAACTGGTCGAGGACTCCCTCACGACCCCCGCCGCGCCCCCGGTACCGGAAGCCCCCGAGAAGGACCCGCTCGAAGCCGTCGCCGGCGACGTACTGGGCGGCCGCTGGCAGGTCCGCCGCCGCCTGGGCACCGGCTCGACCAGCCGCGCCTACCTCGTGTACGACCATGACCACGTGGCGCGCAAGACGCGCCCGCTCGCCGTCCTGAAGGTGGCGCTCTCCGACAGCCGGGGCGAGATCCTCGCCCACGAGGCCGCGGTCATGGGGCGCCTGCGCGCCGACTCCCGCGTCATCCGGCTCGTGGAGCCGGAGCCGCTGAAGATCGCCGACCGCACGGTCCTCGTCCTGGAGTACGTGGGCGACGAGCGGGAGGAGACCGGCGAGGGCGAGGAATCCGGAACCCCCCGTACCCGCCGCCGCGAGGAGACGGTCGCCCGCCAGCTGCGCGAGAGCGGCCGGCTCCAGATCGACCAGCTGGAGGCGTACGGCGACTACCTCTTCGGCGCCGTGGACTTCCTGGAGGGCGAGAGCGTCTGGCACCGCGACATCAAGCCGGACAACATCGCCATCCGCATCCGCCCGAACCGCACCCGCGAGCTCGTCCTCATCGACTTCTCTCTGGCCGGATACCCGGCGAAGGACTACGAGGCCGGCACCGAGGGCTACCTCGACCCGTTCATAGGGACGCTGACCCGGACCGCCTACGACTCGCACGCCGAGCGGTACGCGGTCGCGGTCACCCTGCACCAGATGGCCTCGGGCGAGCTGCCCAAGTGGGGCGACGGCTCGGTACTGCCCCGGATGACCGACCCGAAGAAGCACCCGCACCCCACCATCGCGAAGGACGCCTTCGAGCCCGGGGTGCGCGACGGCCTGGTCGCCTTCTTCGAAAAAGCCCTGCACCGGGACGCCGCCCAGCGTTTCCCCGAGCTGAAGCCGATGCGGGACGCCTGGAAGAAGATCTTCCTGGACGCCACGCAGACCGTCCCGTCCAGCCACCGCTCCCGGCACCCGGAGCCCTCCGAGACTCCGTCCGTCGAGGCCGGCCAGGCCACCATCGCGGACGCCGAACCGCTCACCGCGGAGCAGCAGCGCGAGCAGCTCGCGGCGGAGGTCACCCGCGACACCCACCTGTCGGCCGCCGGCCTCACCCCTGCCGCCGAGGCGTTCCTGTACGGGCTGGGCGTCACGACGGTCGGGGAGCTCCTCGACTACAGCCGCCGCAAGCTCCTCAACGCACCCGGCCTCGGCGCGAAGACCCGCAGCGAGGTCCAGCGTCGCCAGCGCGAGTGGGGCGACCGGCTACGCGAGACCCCGATCTCGCCGCTCACCCCGAGGGGCCGGGCCGAGGCCAAGGAGGAACTGGCCCAGCTGTCCGCCACCGAGTCGGCGCTGCTCGGTACCCTGGCCAGCAGAGACTCCGCCGGGGGCCTCACCGGCTCCGCGCTGCGCGCGGTCAGCCTGGACACGCTGGCCACGATCTTCGTACCGGAGCTCAACAACAACCGCTCGAACCACAACAAGGTCGAGACGGTACGCCTGCTCCTGCGTCTTCCCGACGCGCAGGGCGAACTCCCGGACATCGGGGTCTGGCCCAAGCAGAAGGACGTCGCGGACGCGCTCGGCCTGTCGGCCGGCCGGATCCCGCAGCTCCTGAAGGAGGAGCGCAAGCGCTGGAAGAAGCACCCGGCGGTGCAGGCGCTCCGGGCCGAGATCATGGATCTCCTCTCCGACCTGGGACGGGTCGCCTCCGCCGCCGAGATCGCCGACGCCCTCGCCGTGCGGCGCGGTACGCAGCTGTCCGAGCGCGAGCAGCGGCGCGCGCTGGCGCTGGCCGCCGTACGGGCCGTGGTGGAGGTGGAGCAACTGGAGCCCGAGGAAGCCGAGTTCCAGCACCAGCCCAACCGTAAGGCCACCGAGGAGGCCCTGGGCGCGGGCCTGCTCGCCCTCGACGTCCGCGAGGACGACGCCCCGGACACCCCGACGGCGCCGGGCCTGCTCGACTACGCGACCCGTCTGGGGAAGACGGCCGACCGCCTGGCCAAACTCGAAACCCTGCCGACGGCGACCACGGTACTGACCGAACTCGGCTCCCTCACCCCGCCGCCCGGCTCGGTGGAGTGGGACGAACGCCGCCTGGTGGAGCTGGCAGCCGCCGCTTCCCTCAACGCGGCGGCGACGCCCCGCCTGGAGATCTACCGGCGCGACCTGTCGCTCGTACGCGCCCTGCGGCTTACCCAGGCCGGTCTGGTCCGACTCATCCCCGGCGTACCGGAGGCCCGCCAGCCGGGCGTAACGGGCGAGGACGTCCACGAGCGCGTCCGGGCCCGCTTCCCCGAGCTGGTCCTTCCTGACTCTCGTGGCGGCTTCTCCCACGACCTCCCGACGGCCGGCCCGCTGACGAAGGCCCTGCGGGACGCGGGCTTCGACCTGACCCTGTCCACGCGCGAGGACACCAAGACCCTGCGCTACCTGCCCACGCGGATGGACAGCGCGTCCAGCTACCTGACCACGGGTGCGTGGCGGCAGGCCACGGACGTGGGTGCGGTGACGCGGTACGCGGACGACCCCGCGCTGGCGGGTGCGGTCCGCGCGCAGGAACGCCTGGCCGCCTCGGCCCGCCGCGACGGCTACCGCGTCCTGACCGTGCACCACCACCGGCCGGAGGAGGCGGTACGGGCGTTGGGCTCGGCCCCCATCTCCGCCCAGGCCGTCTCGGTGACGGCCCTCTTCCTGGAGGCGATGCACGCGCTGGCTCCGGAGGGGTCGAAGCCGACGTGGGAGACGCTGCTGAAGGCGGACGTGGCGGAGGCGGGCTCGCGGGGCGCGGTGAAGTTCGCGGAGTACGCGCGAACGGCGTGGGGCGCGGTGGAGCCACAGATCCGCAACCTGCTGGACCGCGCCACCGGCTCGGGCCCGGTCCTCCTGACGGAGGCCGCGGTCTTCGCCCGCTACGACGCGATGGGCGTCCTGGACCGCCTGGCGGAGGCGGCCCGCCAGGGCGGTCGCGGCCTGTGGTTGCTGGTACCGCAGGGCGACCCGTCCAGGGAGCCGAAGCTGAGCCAGGTAGCGGTGGCGTACCAGGCAGGCTTGGGTGAGTGGATCGAACTTCCGGACTCGTGGGTCAAGGACGCGAGTATGAGCAGGACAGCAGTGACGGACGGAACCGAGGGAGACACGAAGTGATCGACCGCAAGGCCCTGTTGAACGACCTGAAGCAGCAGGTCAAAGCGGTCGAGACGGACCTCGGCAAGCAGGTCAAGGCCGTCACCGAGGTGGGCACCCGCCTGCGCGCCGAGTACGACCAGGCCCGCAAGCTGGGCCGCACGGCGGCGACGTGGAACTCCTGGCTGGATGAGCGGATCACCCAGGTCGCGGTGGCCTGGGTCCTGGGCACGGTCTTCGTCCGCTTCTGCGAGGACAACGAACTGATCCCGGAGCCCTACCTGACGGCCCCGGACCCGGATCGTCGCGACCTCGCTCTGGCCCGGTACGAGGAGTACGTGGCGAAGGACGCGGACCCGACGTTCCGCGGCTGGCTGGAGCGCGCCTTCGCGGACCTGGGCGCGGGCCAGGCGGGCCGGCTGCTGTTCGACCGCAAGCACAACCCGCTGTTCCAGATCCCGCTGTCGCACGACGGGGCGCGGGAACTGATCGCGTTCTGGCGTGAGCGCGATGAGGCGGGCGTGCTGGTACACGACTTCACGGACAAGCTGAACGAGGACGGCACGGAGGGCTGGGACACCCGGTTCTTGGGAGACCTGTACCAGGACCTGAGCGAGGCAGCACGGAAGACGTACGCGCTGCTCCAGACCCCGGAGTTCGTGGAGGAGTTCATCCTCGATCGGACGATGGACCCGGCGGTGCGGGAGTTCGGCTATGAGGGCCTGAAGATGATCGACCCTACGTGCGGGTCGGGCCACTTCGTCCTGGGCGCGTTCCGACGACTGGTCCGCTTGTGGACCGAGGGCCAGCCAGCACGGGACGTGCACGAGCGCGTGCGAGCGGCGCTGGATTCGGTGCACGGCGTGGACCTTAACCCGTCCGCGGTGGCTATTGCTCGGTTCCGTTTGTTGGTCGCGGGGATGGCAGCCAGTGGTGTCCGAACGATGGGTGAGGCCGCAAAGTACGAATGGCCGGTGCACTTGGCAGTCGGCGACTCACTAATCAAGCACCGGCACCAGCAAGGCAACCTTTTCGAGGACTCGGAGGCCGAAGGCTCCGACGAACTAGCTGAGTTCAAGTATGTAACGGAGGACGTGCACGAGCACCCGGACATCCTCCGCCAAGGTCGCTATCACGTGGTTGTCGGCAACCCGCCGTATATCCAAGTTAAGGATAAAAAACTCAACGAACTTTACCGGAATCTTTACGACGCTTGCGCAGGGACCTACGCCCTTTCGGTGCCTTTCTCCCAAAGGTTCTTCGAACTGGCCACGCAGGGATCCGGGGATCACGGATACGGGCTGGTCGGGCAGATCACCGCGAATTCCTTCATGAAGCGCGAGTTCGGCACTCGGCTCATTGAGACGTATTTCGGACACGAGGTTGAGCTAACGGAAGTTGTTGACACCTCTGGCGCTTATATTCCGGGACACGGAACCCCAACAGTCATCTTGGTGGGCAAGCGACGCAACGGCAGCGGACGCTCAGCGACCATCCGTACAGTGCGAAGCATTCAAGGCGAGCCCGCCGCACCAGCGAACCCCGAAAACGGCCTTGTCTGGAACGCCATCGTGAAGCAGATCGACGAGCCAGGATCCCTCAGCCAGTGGGTTTCCGTAGACGACCTCGGAAGGGTGGAGCACTTCGGTAAGCAGCCATGGATTCTTACCGATGGCGGCCTTGAAATGATTGAACTGCTCAACAAGGGCAGTAGCCGAAGGATGAAGGCAGCTATCGAGCCGCCAATCGGGCGAGCAGTCCGGGTGGGAGCAGATTCCGCCTATCTCCGGCCCATCCGCGCCTCATATCAAACCTTCGCAGACCGTCGCGGCTTGCGACCGTTTATGACCGGTGAAGTAGTTCGAGACTGGTGCGCCAATCCCGAAGAAGCCATCTGGTTCCCCTACGCCACAGACTTCGAAGCTACTGGCCTAATCCGCGAGTTGTGGCCCATGCGTCGCCTACTGCAAGCGCGTGGAACATTTCAGGGAGATATGGCCGCAGCGGGACTACAGTGGTGGGACTACATGCAATACACGGCATCTGCCTACCGAACTCCACTGTCGATCATGTTCGCCTTCGTGGCGACACAGAATCACTTTGTTCTCGATCGCGGAGGAAGTGTGTTCAACCGCGCTGCTCCCGTAATCAAGCTCCCGAAGGGAACAGCTGAGGTCGATTACCTTCGACTGCTCGGCCTACTCAACAGCTCTACTGCCGGGTTCTGGCTCCGGCAGGTAAGCCACGACAAGGGACGTCCGGGTGCAGATGTCGCAGGGGCAGACGAGCCCTGGGAACACCGATTCGAGTTTACGGGAACGAAACTTGAAGAATTCCCGCTCCCTCACGACTTCCAGAGTCCTCTGATCGAGAATCTGGAAGCACTTGGCCAGGAACTTAATACCATTAACCCTAGCGCCATTGCAGCCTCTGGCGTGCCCACCGTCGCCACTCTTCGAGAAGGGCGCAATCGGTGGGAATCGACCCGGGGCCGCATGATTGCCCTTCAAGAGGAACTCGACTGGCAGGTCTACGCCGCTTACGGCCTTCTTGAAGGTGCCCCCTCCATGCCCGCAGGCGGTCTTCCTGAGGTAGCGCCCGCTGAGCGCGCATTCGCCATTGTGCTAGCACGCAAGGCGGATCGAGGCGAGGTCAACACCTCGTGGTTCGGTCACCACAACCACAGGTTCACCCCGACCATCGAAATCCCCGCGCACTGGCCAGCCGCATACCGCGAGGTCATCCAGAAGCGAATCGATATCATCGAGTCGAACCGCGCCATCGGCATGGTCGAGCGGCCCGAGTACAAGCGGCGGTGGGCCACCGAGGGGTGGGACGCCCTTCAAGAGAAGGCACTGCGGTCCTGGCTGCTCGATCGGGTCGAGAACCGTGATCACTGGTTCGACGAGAACGGAATGCCTGCCGTCATCAACCTCTCGCGGCTTACCGACCGCCTCTCCCGCGACGAGGACTTTGTCTCCGTCGCCAAAATCTACGCGCCCCGCAAGGAGCTGCCCGCTGTGGTCGCGGAGCTGATGACCAACGAGCACGTGCCGTTCCTGCCCGCCCTGCGGTACAAGCCCTCCGGGCTGAAGAAGCGCGAGGACTGGGAGCACGTCTGGGACCTGCAGCGGAAGGAGGACGCCGCACCGGACGAGCCGGCCAAGCGGAAGATCCGGGAGACGATTCCCGTGCCGCCGAAGTACACCTCGGCGGACTTCCTGCGGCCCTCCTACTGGAAGGCCCGCGGCAAGCTCGACGTGCCCAAGGAGCGGTTCATCTCGTACGGCCAGACCAACACCCCCACGCCCGACCTCTACGGCTGGGCCGGCTGGGACCACCGGGAGCAGGCGTATGCCCTCGACGCGTACATCGCCTCCCACGAGGCGCTCACCTCCGAGGAACTGACGCCGTTCCTTGCCGGGCTGCTGGAGCTCCAACCCTGGCTTGAGCAGTGGCACGACGAGTTCGATGCGAGCTTCGGCGCTTCGCCGGCCGCGTTCTTCCGTGGCGACCGGCAGATGGTGCAGGGCGAGCACGGCCTGACCGACGACGACCTGCGCGCCTGGCGCCCGGCCGCCGCCACCCGAGGACGACGCACGACCAAGAAGTAGAGCACCGACAACGCCAGCGGCCTCCGCGAACCCAAGGGTTCTCGGAGGCCGTCCGGTTTGTGGTCGTTCCTCAGCAAGGAAGTTGGCCGTCCTTGACGGCGGTGACGAAGGCCGACCAGCCACCCGCCGGGAAGACGAGCACCGGACTGTGCGGGTCCTTGCTGTCCCGCACTGGGACGACGCTGCCGAAGCCGTCGCAGACCTCGACGCACGCGCCGCCGTCCTGATTGCTGTAGCTGCTCTTGCGCCAGGTCGCGGCGGTCAGGTCGATGGATCGCACGGCACTTCCTCCAACATGCGCAGGACGAATTTCCGCGACTCGGCCGGAGAAAGCGCCAGGTCACGCGTCGCATCGTACGCACGTTGCATGCGCTCCACCGCGGCGTTCTCCTCGATGAGTTCGCCTCCATAGCCGTGCTCGGTGTATGCCACCGTACGCCCGTCCGGCAGGCGCAGAAACCAGACGTCGGTCGTCGACAAACCATGCAACCCGGCGCTCTGCAGGAGCACCTGAACTGTCACGTTCGGCAGCTCAGCCACCTCAACCAGGTACTCAAGCTGCTCCCTCCAAGCCTCCGCATCCCGAAGGGCCGTACGCAACGTCGCCTCCGACAGGATCGTCCGGAATGGCGGCGCTCCCTCCCCCTCCAGCAGTTCCCGCCGCCCAAGTCGCGCCTCTACCTGCTGGGCCAGCGCATCCCCCGTGAACCCGCCCGCAGCCAGCAACTCCGTCGCGTACCCCCGCGTCTGAAGCAACCCCGGCAACACACTCACCGCAAAATGCCACAGGCTCACCGCCTCGGCCTCCAGCGTCATGTACCGCCGGTACCGCTCCTTGAACTGCGTCTTGTCCCCGCGCGCCAACTCCCACAACACGAGCAGCATCCCCGAGGTCCCGTAGTGCTGGTCCAGCGCCTGTACGACCTCCGGCCCGCCCAGGGTCTCGCCCTTCTCCATCTTCCCGAAGAGCGACCAGTCCCACCCCAGCCGCTCCCCCAGCTGCCGCAGGCTCACGCCGCTCCGCGCCCTCAGGTGCCGCAGCTCCTCCGCGAAGCGCTGCCGCGGCTCCTGGCTCCGACCCGTCACCACCCGACGTGGCGGCATCACGGCTCCTCCCCTGATCTCCGTGGAAGGTGTGGAACTACCGCTGTGGGCCGAGGAACCAGACCCCGTCCACAGTGTCGCCAGCCTCCGGCGGGATCCATGCTCGTAGTGCCCGGGCTACGCACCGTAATCCACCCCACACCCTCCGGTCCGGGAACCAGAGCACGGCCAGCCAAAGGAGTCCGCCATGCCCACCTCCCGCCCCACCACCCCCAACCAGCGCAAGATCAAGGAAGCCCTGGACGCCCGCGACGCCCTCGCCGCCGCTCTCACCCGGGCCGGCATCCAGTTGCCCGCCATGGACGTCCGTACGCCCTGGGCCGACGAGTCCCGCTATGCCCTCGTCCATCTCGGGCTCTGCTCGGCGCCCGTGGCACACGCCCTCGCGGAAGTGATCACGAGGGGCGCCTCCCGGTGACGGCCGAACCTCACGCCGGCCGCCCCGCCCTCGGCGAGATCGTCCGCGACACCCACCACAACCGCCTCGGCATCGTCACCGACCGCCTCGGCCCGTACCTCCGGCTCCGTCCCCTCGACGGCGGCCGGGAATGGAACGCGGACCCGGAAGACACCGAGCCTCTCAGCCCACCCGAAGCCCTCCGCGCCCGCCTCGCGGAGGTGAACGCCCGAAGCCGCAAGCCCCGTCCGAGCGGGTGAGCCGACCTCCTGCCTCCGCGGCCCGTCGTTGTCAGTGCCCGCTGCCATCCTGATCCCCGGGATATTTCCGGCCATCAGGCCCGCAACCAGCGATGATGCCGGACAATGTCCCGAGGAACTTGTCCCGTACCGGCACGGACAGCGACGGCGACGGCCGTCAGAAGGTGAGCGAGACGCGCAATGGCCCAGCAGCCGCCCCTCCTCCGCGATGTGATCAACATCAAGGAGTCGATCTCCACGTCCGACTTCGTCCTGCAGCTCTCCGAGGCCACCACCCCCGAGGGTGCCGAGCTCGCGCTCAAGGACTACGTCGTCACGGAACGGCTGCTGGAGAACTTCGACGAGGCCCTCGGCCTCATCAAGGCATCCCTCGACGGGCACACCTCCAAGGCCGCGTACCTCCACGGTTCCTTCGGTTCCGGTAAGTCGCACTTCATGGCCGTGCTGCACGCCCTGCTCAGCGGCAGCCCGGCCGCCCACCGCCGCGCCGACTTCGACTCCGTGCTGACCAAGCACGAGTGGCTCACCACGGACGGCAAGAAGTTCCTGCTCGTGCCGTATCACATGCTCGGCGCGAAGGCCCTGGAGCAGCGGGTCCTCGGCACGTACGTGAGTCACGTCAAGAAGCTCCACCCCGAGGCGCCGACCCCCCGGGTCTACCGCACCGACTCCCTCTTCGCCGACATCCACGCCATGCGGGAGCGCATGGGCGACGAGGCCGTCATCAAGGGCCTCGGCGCGGTCGGCGGGGAGACGGACGAGGACGACGAGTGGGGCGAGTCCTTCGCCTGGACCCCCGCCCTCCTCGACACCGCGCTCGCCGCCGAGGAGATCCACGAGTCGGGGTACGCGCTCAACCTCGTCACCCCTTCCACCCCCGTGGAGCTGCGCGCCCGCCTGGTCCAGGACGCGAGCACGAACCTCCTGCCCGGCTTCACCCAGAACGCGCACGAGAACGAGCACGGCTTCATCTCGCTCGACGCCGGCCTGTCCGTCATCGCCGAGCACGCGAAGTCCCTCGGCTACGACGGCCTGATCCTCTTCCTCGACGAGCTGATCCTGTGGCTGGCCACCCTCATCCACGACCAGAAGTTCGTGGGCCGCGAGGCCGGCAAGATCACCAACTTCGTGGAGGGTGCCGACGCCCGCCGGGCCATCCCGATCGTGTCCTTCATCGCCCGCCAGCGTGATCTGCGCGAGCTGGTCGGCGAGGAGCTGTCCGGGGCCGCCGAGTCCTCCATCCAGGACACCCTCAACCAGGCGTCCGGCCGGTTCGACAAGATCACCCTGGAGGACCGCAACCTCCCCCAGGTGGCACACGCCCGCCTCCTCCAGCCCAAGAACAACGAGGCCGCCGCGCTCATCACGGCCGAGTTCGAGAAGACCCGTAAGGTCCGCCAGGAGGTGTGGGACACCCTCCTCGGTTCCGACCGCGGGGCCGACGGCGTCGGCGCCGACGAGGAGAGCTTCCGGCTCACCTACCCCTTCTCCCCCGCCTTCATGGACACCCTCGTCCACGTCTCCTCCGCGCTCCAGCGCAACCGCACCGGCATGAAGCTGATGGGCCAGCTCCTCGCCGACCACCGCCACGAGCTGCGCCTGGGCGACCTCATCCCGGTCGGCGACCTGTATCCGCTGATCACCGCGGGCGGCGACAAGCCGTTCACCGACAGCCTCAAGGTCGTCTTCGAGGCAGCGGACAAGCTGTACCGGACCAAGCTGCGCCCGTTCCTCCTCGCCACGTACAACGTGTCGGAGGAGGACATCGAGCAGTACACCCACCGCCCCGACAGCATCACCGACGCGGCCCTGCGCGGCCGGGTGAAGACCTTCGTCGGTGACAACCGGATCATCGGCACCCTCCTGCTCTCCGCGCTCGCGCCGAGCGTGCCGGCCCTCGCCGACCTGACGATCCGCAGGCTGTCCGCGCTCAACTACGGCTCGGTCGTCGCCCCGATCCCCGGCCGCGAGTACGGCATCCTGAAGAACAAGGTCGCCGACTGGGCCGGCCGCTTCCCGGAGATCAAGGAGACCGGCACCGACACCAACCCGGGCGTCCGCCTGGAGCTCTCCGGCGTCGACGTCGACTCGGTCATCGCCAACGCCAACGTCAACAACAACCCGGGTAACCGCCTCGCCCTCGCCAAGCGCCTGCTCGCCGAGGAACTCGACGTCAGCCACGGTCAGTTGGTCGAAGAGCTGCAGTTCGTATGGCGCGGTACGAACCGCTCCGTCGAGGTCATCTTCGGGAACATGGCGGACGAGGACGAGCTGCCCGACCACGACCTGATGCCCCGCGAGGACGGCCGCTGGCGCATCGCCGTCGACCTCCCCTTCGACGACGGCGAGTACGGCCCCGTCGAGGACGCCAACCGCATCCGGCGCCTGCGCGAGAAGCAGCAGGGCGAGCGGTCGCGCACCGTCGCCTGGCTGCCCACCCACCTCTCCAGCCAGCGGTACGGGGACTTCTGCCGCCTCGTCGTCATCGACAAGGCCCTCGCCGACGACCAGCGCTTCGACAGCCAGTACGCCGGCCACCTGAACGCCGACAACCGCGCCCGGGCCAAGGGGCTCCTGGAGACCCAGCGCGAGTCCCTGCTCAAGACCGTCAAGGCGGCCTTCAAGCAGGCGTACGGACTCGCCGAGAAGAAGCCCACGGACGTGGAGCTGGGCTTCGGCGACCACCTGGAATCGCTGCGCGAGGTCGACGGGCTCACCCTCTCCTTCGGCCAGTCGCTGCGCGACGGCATCCGGCACATCGCGGGCAAGCTGCTGGCGACGCAGTTCCCGGACCACCCGGACTTCGACCCCGACCAGACAGGCACGGTCGTCAAGGCCGCCGACGCCAAGAAGGTCTTCACGCACGTCCGTGCCGCGGCCGAGGCACGCGACGGCCGCGCCGAGGTTCCGGCCGGCGACCGGGCGCTGATGAAGCGGATCGCGGGGCCGCTGCGCCTCGGGCAGCAGAAGGAGGCGTACTTCGAGCTGTCCCCGTACTGGGCCGACCACTTCCGCCAGCTCGCCCGCGAGAACGGCGCCACCGGCGACCTCACCCTGATCACGCTCACCGACTGGACCGACAAGCCGGCACCGCGCGGGCTGCCGGACTTCCTCGGGCGGCTCGTCGTGGCGGCCTTCGCCGAGATGGACGACCGGGTCTGGGTGCGCGAAGGCATGCCGCTCGACCCGGCTCCGGAGCTGGCGCAGATCAAGGACCGCGACGCCCTGCGCAGCCAGCCGCTGCCCTCCCCCGAGGACTGGGAGTCCGCCAGGCAGCGCTTCGCGGCCGTCTTCGGGCAGCCGGCGCCCACCCTGCTGCGCGGACGCATCGTCAACCAGTTCGCCCGGCAGATCACCGAGCAGGCCCGCGGAGTTCAGGAGGCCGCCGCCGAGCTGGCGGAGCGGCTGGACGAGCACGCCGGTTTCCTGCACCTCGACCAGACGGCCGAGACCGGGCGCCTCGCACTCGCCCGGCGAGCCGTGGAGCTGCTCAAGGCCCTGACCGGCACGGCCGGCCAGGGAGCGGCCGGAGCGAAGAAGACGGTGGAGGCCCTCGCCCGTTTCGACCTCGGCGCGATGACCGCCGAACAGTACGGGACCTCGGTCAAGCAGGCCCGGAAGGTGGCCGAAGCGCTCGCCGCGACCTCCTGGAGCACTCTGGAGCTGGCCTCGGCCGAAGGCCCCGAGGGCGAGGCGCTCCTCGACTCCCTGCGCAATGTCGCCCGCAGCGACCAGCAGCGGACGGACAAGCTGGAGGAAGCCCTCGTCCGCACCCAGCGCGAGGTGCTGGCTCTGCTCAAGCGGAACCGTGCGGTCTCTCCGCCGCCGGTGGCCCCCAGCCCCGGCCCCCAGGGCCCGGCCGATGTTCCGCTGGACACGAAGACCAGCGATCCGCGGATTCCCTACGAGGGGTCTCCGACAGAGCCGTCCACCCCTGCCCGGAAGCACCGCACGAGCGGGGCGCGTACGACGACGGCCTCGCACGCGGTGGCCGAGCTCCAGGCGGAGCTGGCCGAGCTGGCCGCTGCCGAGCCCGGCATCACCGTGGAGATCACGTGGCGGGTGGTCGGCCGATGAGCGTCGCCTCCCCCACCGTCGCCGTGCGCCTGAACCTCGCGACCGTCACCCAGTACCTGTCGTCCCAGAGCTCCCTCACCGCGTCCCTGAGCGGCAGCGGCCGGCGCCGTGCCGTGCTGTTGCGCTCGGCGCCGACGTGGGAGGGTCCGGCAGAGCCTTCCTGGGGGGACGGGCTGACGGCTCGCATCGCAGCCGCGCCGTCGCCACTGGCCGTGCACGAGCTGCTGCTGGACCATCTCGGAGGCACGGTGCCCGGACCGGCCGTACTCGTCGTCCTGACCGACCGCGAGCAGAACGAGCTGGATCCCGCCATCCTGGCGCGCGCACACAAGAAGCGCGTCGACACCGTCGACAGCTGGGACGTGGTCCGCGACGCGTTCCGCGCCCAGCAGGTCGATCCCCGGCTCAAGGATTCCAACTGGGCCGCTGAGGCACTGTTGGACGCCACCCCGCCGAAGGGCGGCTGGCCTCCCGTCGCCGGCGGCATACTCTCCCGGCGCACCGCCCTCACCTCCCTGGCCCTGCGCCGGTTGCGGCTGGGCCGCTACGACAGCGAGGTGGAGCCCTCGGGCCGGGCCCCGGCCGGCGACACCCTGGACCCGCAGACGCTGTTCGGCTGGTCCCTGACCGCCGGCGGGCCCGACCTCCTGCTGAAGCTCCGCCGTCCGGAGCGGGAGGGGCTGTCCGCGTTCCTCGGCGAGGAGGACCAGGCGGGTCACGCCGGACGGGCACTCCTCGCGCTGGTCGAGGCCGAACACGGCCACGACGCGGTGGCCTTCGGGCTCGTCTGCGCCGCGCTGTGGGTCCACTGTGAGCCGGACGCCGCCGTCTACCGGGCTCGCGGGCGAGCCGAACGGTGGTTGGGCGAGCAGCCCCTTGCCAAGGGTGAGGAGCTCGACCTCGTCGTGTCCCGGTTCGGGATCGCCTCCGAGGAGTACGTGGCCGCGCTGCTGACCTCCGCGTCCCGCGCCGGCGGCGATGCAGAGGCGGTGCGCGAGGCCCGCCGACTCAGTGACACCGTCCTGGACCGGGCCTCCGCGCTGGTCCGCCAGTTCGGCGCCGAGGATGCCGCCAAGGCCAGCGCGCTGCTGGCCGCGGGCCTCGAAGCACGTTTCGCAGCAGTGGGCCGGGCTCTGGCCGCCGGGGAGCCCCACGCCGTCGCGGACGCCGTACGCACCCTGGGCGAGCACAGGCAGGCCGACGGACCGGAGGCACGGGCCCGGGTGGAACGGGCCCGGATGGGTCGGCGGCTGGCCCAGTGGCTGGCCGGTGACCCGGTCGTCACCTCGGACACGGTGGCCGATGCCCTGCAACGCCACATCACCGAAACCGGGTGGGTGGACCGGGCGCTCGAGCACATCGAAGCGGGCGGCGACCCGGACCCCGTCCTGAAGTCGGCGTACGACACGCTCGGCCGTCAGGTGCGCCGTAAGCGCCACGAGATTGACGGCGACTTCGCCCGCGCGTTGGCCGGCTGGACCGCTTCCGGTACCCGACCCGGCACGATGCTGACCGTGGAGACCTTCCTCGACCGCGTGGTGAAGCCGGTCGTACGGGGCGGGGCCGACCGCCGCGTGCTCCTGCTGGTCCTGGACGGGATGAGCGCCGCGATCGCCAGTGAGCTTGGAGAGGAACTGCGGGCCTCGTGGGCCGAGTTCGATCCAATGGACGAAGGTGCACCCCGCCGTCGCGCGATGGCCGCGGCTCTGCCCACGCTGACGGCCGTCTGCCGGACGTCCCTGTTCGCGGGCCGACTGCTGAAGGGCACACAGGCGGAGGAGAAGAAGCTGTTCCCCGCCCACGCCTTCTGGGGCGGGGAGCCGGCCGCGGTCTTCCACAAGGACGATCTGCGCGCCGACGGCTCAGGGGACACGTTCGGTCCGGCACTCACGGAGGCCCTCGCTGACGGGCGCACGCACGTCGCGGTCGTACTGAACACCATCGACGACCGGCTCGCGAAGGAGCAGAAGCTCGGTGACGGGGCCTGGCACCTCGACGAGATAGGGCGGCTGCGCGATCTGCTGCGGGTCGCAGCGGCTCAGGGCATGGCGGTGATCCTCACCAGCGACCATGGCCACGTCGTGGACCGGCGCGGGGTCAAGGTGGATGCCGGCGCCCCGGAATCCGCCCGCCACCGCTCCCCCGGCGGCCCCCTGGAAGCCACGGAGGTCGCCCTGTCGGGCCCCCGCGTGGTCTGGCCCGAGCCGGGCGGCTCGATCGTCGCCCTCTGGGACGCCGACTCCCGCTATACCTCGCTCAAGGCCGGCTACCACGGCGGCGCGGCCCTGCGTGAGTTCACCATCCCCGTACTCGCTTTCCTGCCCTTCGGCGCCACTCCGCCCGGCGGTTGGCGAGAGCTGGGTGATCAGCGTCCGGCATGGTGGTTGCTCGACGGGCACACGCCCCTCCAGGACGCAGTTCCGGTCTCGGCGTCGGCTGCTGCCCGTCCGGAGAAGCAGAACCGGCACAAGCCGACGAAGGCGCAGGCCGAACTGGCCCAGACACACGACTCCCTCTTCGACGTCGCTCTGGTCCCGGCGGCCGAACACGAGGGCAGCCTGGTCACACCCGTTCTGGTCGCGCCGGACGATGCGCTGATCACGGCACTGCTCGCGTCCGAGGCGTTCCAGGACCAGGTCGGGCTACTGGCCCGCAGGCCGCCCCTGGACAAGTTGGAGAAGGCGATCCGGGCACTCCTGGAGGCCGGAGGCACCCTGCCCGTGACGGCTGTGGCACAGCGCGTCGACTACCCGGCCACCCGCGCGGACGGCTTCGCCGCGGTGCTGCGGCAGGTCCTCAACTACGACGGAGTTCAGGTCCTGCAGACCCTGCCGGACGGACGGACGCTCCGTCTCGACAGAAGTCTGCTGCAGCTGCAGTTCGGGGTGTGAAGCGGTGGGTCAGCCGACGTAGTCCCGCAGCAGGGTCGTGAAGGCCGTCAGCTCCCGCATCGACGTGAGAGGCAAAGGCTCCGCATCAAAATGAGCGATGCGGTTCCGAACGTCCTTCACACGCTGCAGATGACGGACGAACTGGCCGCGGTCCAGGGATTCGCATTGGAGCGCGGCCCAGTTGAGGTCCGCCTGTTGTGCCATAGCCTGCTTCTTCTGCTCCCCGTTGAGGAGATAGACGTAGTCGCCGAACGTCAGATCCTCGACCCTCCCGGAGCGGTGCTCGGCCTTCTTGTTCGTCTGAACCGCCCTGATCGCTTCTTCGTTGAGCTTGGCTCCCAGCCACCGGCGCAGGAGCGATTCGATCTCGCCGAGCAGGAAGAAGGGGCGGGCAGCGCTCTCGAAGCGGTGGACCACATGGGCCTGGGTCACGATGCCGGACAGACTTCCGTCCTCGCCTCGGACCAGAAGGTAGCCGTGCTCGGAGAGCATGGGCAGGCACGCGAAGAACTCCTGCCGCGCGTCGGCCACCGGCAGTGACTCCTGCTGCATGGCGTTCTCCAGGCTGCTCTCCTTACCCACCTCGTACATGAGGGCCAGGGAACGCCAGGTGATCACTCCGTGCAGGGTCGTCATGCCCGTCGTGACGGGGATCTGCGCGTACCCGCGTTGGCGCATCAGGTACGTCGCTTGAGAAAGCTCCGAAGTGATGGACACGCATCGCACCCCGCCACGGGCGGAGGGCAGGTCACCGATCCGGAGCCGCTGCGGTAGCGCGGCCGACGGAAGCGGATCCCTCTCTGCATCGTCCGCGTCGTCCGGCTCGGGCGTGACCTGCGCGGCAGTGGCGAAGGCGACGATCTGAACCCGCTCGCCCGGAGCGCAGTTGGCGAAGTCCGGCAGAGTGGCGAGCCCTGCGTCGGTCAGTGCTTGCGCGATGTCGTGCACGTTCCACGGCCGGCGCACCCGCACGTCGAACAGGTCCAGCAGTTCCCGGAGGGGGATCTCTGTGCCCTTGAGCGCGAGAAGGTCTTCGGTGCTCGGCTTCTGGCTCACTTGACCGCCTTGCCGTCGGTCATGTCACGCAGGATCGTCCGCTTGCCCATGGCTGCGTACACCATGTCCTCGAGCTGCTTGGCGCGTGCCGCGTAGAACGCCTCGTAATCGCTCGTCCTCAGCAAGTACGGATCGATCAGGTGCGTCGCGATAACGTCGTCGAACCACTCACGACGCATGTCGGAGGCAGCGGCGAGTGAGTCGAGATAGGTACCGGGTGCGCCGTTGAGGGCCTGGGCCGCGCGCAGAGATAGCGGTGTCTTGTTGACGATGGAGTTGGCTGGGGAAGTCTTGGCTCCGTCGTACTGCCGGCGCACCCAGGCTCGGGGGAAGATGTGCCGGACGTCTACGCCGTACTCGTCCATCAGGCTGGGCTTCAGCGGCGTCTCCGTGTAGTGCCAGTCCACAGCCCCCTGTTTGATGAGCAGCGCATAGATTCCCTTGTAGGCAGCACTGTTCCGCGTGGTGAGCGTGTCCAGCCGCTCCGGGAAGAAGTAGGCGTCGGTGACGGTCTCCGGGGCGGGTCCCTCACGCCGGACCCATGCCACCAGCTGTTCGACGTCCCGCGTGAAGCGGGTCTCGGTGGAGCCGCCGTACATCTCACCGAGCACGCCGCACCAGTACCACTGAGTGATCATGTCTTCCGCGCCGAGCGTGTCGGTCGCCTCCTCGAGGATGGCCCTGACCGCGGCGAGCGGCACCAGCTGGGTGCGGTAGGGCAGCTCGGCAGCGCGCACGATGCACTGCCTCTCGAGAAAGGCGCCCACCCATGCGAACGCCTTGGCGAGCCGCGGCGCGAGCGACTCGAAGTCCGCCAGGGGGAGCTCAAGGAGGTCACGGCGTTTGCAGGAGACGCCGGTGCCCTGCCCCTCCTGCTTCCGGGACCACGTGCGCACCAGCGCCACGGCCTGCAGGAAATCGCTGCTGCTCAGTCCGTCGTCGATGCCCGCCTCTAGCCGTCCGAACACGGGGTGGCGGCCGGCCAGATCCTCCTTGATCGCCCGCCAGACCTGCGGCAGCTGGTAGTAGTCGCCGGTCCGCTCGCGGTAGGCCCGGTCACCGGCGTAGGTCGCTGTCAGGAGCTCGAAGACGTTGAGGGGCACACCCCCTGTGTTCACTCGCTCGAAGACGGCACACACGGCGTCCATGGAAGTGGAGGCGGCCAGTTTGATCATGGGCACCTGAAAGGAGCGCACGGGTTCGAGAACCTGCTCCTCGAACCGGCTCCACCGGTCGAAGTGACCGTCGTCCATCTTCTCGTACGCTCGTCGCCAGGCATTCACCTTCGCGGTGTCGAAGACGATGCTGAGGGGGAAGAGTCCTGCAGCACACTCGCCTTCGGCGGTGGTCAGGTCATGAACGACGTTCCGGGCGAAATTGGACCGCTGAACCTTGTCCTCGGGTACCGACACGATGGCCTCGTCGCGGTCGGCGGGCGAGCCGATGGCGTTCTTGATGTCCACGTAGTACCAGCGCCTGACAGAGTTGCCACGCGCATCTGTGGTCTCGACGGGACTGTCCTGGAACAGAGCTTGGTACAGCGAGGTGAGACGCTGCTGTCCATCGAGGAGCAGCAGACTGGGCGCCACGTCCTCGGTCACCTTCGCGCCGGTGAGGGCACGGGCGCGGAAGGGTGAGTCGCCCCCTGTCTCCAGCGTCATCACCACGCCCAGGGGGTAGTCGAGCGTCACCGTCGCGACAATGGCGCGAATTCGATCGTCGTCCCACTTCCAGTCCCGTTGGAAGTCGGGCAGTTGAAGAGAGCCTGACGCCACATCTGCCAGGAGCGTCTTGAGTTTCACATTGTCGAGTCCTGCCACGTGCTTGTTCCCCACCCTCGCAGTGCTGCGCGTTCTTCACGCGAGCGGCGATTAGACCAATCACGTGACGCGGAGGTCAACGAGATCGGCCGCACCAGTAGTCGTCTTCGGCCAACTGCCCGGCACCACTGGAATGGGACACTGGTGACGTGAGTACCGCTGCTTCCTCCCGTCCCTCCCCTGCCAGTGCGGCGCGTCGCCGTGCGGTGATCGACGCCCTGCGTCGCGGCGCCGTCCCCGAAAGCGGGCTCGACCTGCTGGCCACCGGCCTGGACCGGTTCGAGGCAGCACTCGATGCCGAGCTCGACACGGTCGCCTCCGGTTCGTCGGTGTTCAAGGCCGTCCGCGGGGAGTACGGGTCGGGCAAGACCTTCTTCACCCGGTGGCTGGGCGAACGGGCCAAGCGGAGGGGCTTCGCGTTGGCGGAGATTCAAATCTCCGAGACGGAGACCCCCCTCCACAAGCTGGAGACCGTATACCGGCGCCTCACCGAGCGGCTGGCTACCGCAAGCTTCCCGCCGAGCGCGCTCCGGCCGGTCGTGGACGCATGGTTCTACACCCTGGAAGAGGATGCCCTCGCGGACGGCGCGGAGGAGGAAGCTCTCCCGCAGGCGGTGGAGAAGCTACTGACGGCACGATTGACCGAGGTGTCCCGGCACGCACCCTCGTTCGCCACGGCACTGCGCGGCTACAAGTCAGCCCTCGCCGGGGGCGACGAGGCGACGGCAGCGGCAGTCCTGGCATGGCTGGGCGGCCAGCCCCACGTCGCAGCGGCCGCCCGACGCTCCGCCGGAGTCCGTGGCGACCTCGATCACTTCGGGGCCTTCGGCTTCCTGCAAGGGCTCCTGACCGTACTGCGCGACTCCGGACACAACGGTCTGTTCGTCGTCCTGGACGAGGTCGAGACGCTGCAGCGCGTCCGTTCGGATGCGCGGGACAAGGCGTTGAACGCCCTTCGACAGCTCATCGACGAGGTGCACTCCGGCCGGTTCCCCGGCCTCTATCTCCTGATCACCGGAACACCGGCGTTCTACGACGGCCAGCAGGGGGTTCAGCGGCTCGCTCCTCTCGCCCAGCGCCTCGCCACCGATTTCACCACCGACCCGCGCTTCGACAACCCACGTGCGGTGCAAGTGCGACTGCCGGGCTTCACACAGGAGTCGCTGGTCGGCCTCGGAGTGACCATTCGAGACCTCTACGCGGAAGGTGCCGCTTCGCCGGAACGCGTGAAGTCGCTCGTCGACGATGCGTACGTTGCCGACCTCGCCCGCGCGGTGGGCGGTGCCCTCGGGGGGAAGGCAGGTGTGGCGCCGCGGCTGTTCCTCAAGAAGCTGGTCGGTGACGTCCTGGACCGTGTCGACCAGTTCGAGGACTTCGACCCTCGTCAGCACTACCGACTGACCGTGACGAGCAACGAGCTCACGGACGTGGAGCGCAATCACGCGGCATCCGGCTCGGCCGACGACATCGACCTGGACGTGTGATGAGTGGAGACGAAGCGGGTGGAGGGTCCGCCCATGCCGGCGCCCACCGAGTAGGCACGGACCCCGTCGACCGACTCGACCCCGTCATCCTCCACCATGTCGTGAACACGCTCGGCTGGCCCGACCTCCGGCCTCTGCAACGGGCCTCGATCGACCCACTCATGGACGGCGAGGACGCCGTACTGCTCGCGCCCACTGCGGGCGGCAAAACCGAGGCAGCATGCCTGCCCATCCTGTCGGCCATGTCCCACGAGCGCTGGTCCGGAACGTCCGTTCTCTACCTGTGCCCGCTCAAAGCACTCCTCAACAACCTGGTCGTCCGCGTCGACTCCTACGCTCAGTGGCTCGGCCGCCGAGCCGAGCTGTGGCACGGAGACACGAAGGAGTCTCAGCGCAGGCGCATCCGTACGGGCACACCCGACATCCTCCTCACCACTCCTGAGTCCCTTGAGGCCATGCTCATCGGAGTCAAGACCGACCACGCGCACCTCCTGGGCGGGGTCCGGGCAGTCGTGGTGGACGAGGTGCACGCGTTCGCGGGCGACGACCGAGGCTGGCATCTGCTCGCGGTTCTGGAACGTCTGGAGCAGGTCACGGGACACCCCATCCAGCGGGTCGGTCTCTCTGCAACCGTCGGGAACCCTCAACAACTCCTCACCTGGCTCCAAGGTTCCGGTGCAGGCAACCGCCCCGGGCGGGTCGTAGCCCCCGACCTCACCCTCACCCCGGATGCCGCCCCGACCGCCGCCCCCACGACCGGGAACCTCCGGCCTCCAGGCGAGGTGGAGCTGGACTACGTAGGGTCGCTCGACAACGCGGCCAAGCTGATCGCCGCCTTGCACCGCGGAGAGAAGCGGCTGGTGTTCTGCGAGTCCAGACGACAGGTGGAGGAGCTGGGAGCCGCCCTGCGGGCGCGCGAAGTGACGGTGTTCCTCTCGCACGCCTCGCTCTCGGCCGACGAAAGAGCCAGGTCGGAACAGGCTTTCGCAGAGGCACGAGACTGTGTCATCGTCTCCACCTCCACACTGGAACTGGGCATCGACGTGGGCGACCTGGACCGCGTCATCCAGATCGACTCGCCCCGCACCGTGGCATCGTTCCTCCAGCGCATCGGCCGTACCGGCAGGCGCTCGGGGACCACTCGCAACTGTCTGTTCCTCGCCACCGGCAAGGACACCCTGCTGCAAGCCGCCGCCCTCCTGCTGCTCTGGGGCCGCGGCTGGGTCGAACCGGTAACACCGCCTCCAGAACCTCGCCACCTCGTGGCGCAGCAGCTGCTCGCTGTCACGCTCCAGCAGCACCGCATCGGTGACCAGACATGGCAAGGGACGTGGAACGGGCTGGCCCCGTTCGACCGGTCAGCGGCTCCCATCCTGCGACACCTGGTGAACGAAGGGTTCCTCGACGAGGACGCCAGCATGCTCTTCATCGGCCCTGAGGCGGAGCGACGCTTCGGCCGGCGTCACTTCATCGAATTGACCGCTTCCTTCACCGCTCCCCCGCAGTTCACGGTTCTGTCCGGTCGTACCGAGATCGGGCAGACGGACCCTTCCGTGCTGACGGAAGAGCGGCCAGGCCCGCGCCGGTTGCTGCTCGGCGGACGCAGCTGGCAAGTGACGTTCATCGACTGGGGGCGCAAGCGGGCCTTCGTCGAGCCGGCCGACGGTGGTGGCGTCGCCAAATGGACGGGCAGTTCCCTCGCCGGTCTCTCGTACGCCTTGACCCGCTCGATGCGCGACGTACTTCTCGGAGCAGACCCCCTGGTTTCTCTGACCCGTCGGGCCGAGGCGTGCCTGACCGAGTGGCGTGAGGAAGATGCTCCACAGATCACGGATGCTGACGGCTCCCTGATCACCCGCCTGGGAACGGATGTGCGTTGGTGGACGTGGGCCGGCTACCGAGCGAACGCGACACTGGCCGCCACCCTTCCGTCGATCAGTGACCCCGTTCAACGACCGACGGACTGCTACGTGCGGCTGAGGGAAGACCTGACACCCGACATGTGGCGAGTGGCGCGTGCGGATGCCGAGGGCGGAAACGCGCTGGTGTTGCCTGATGTCGATCACCGAGCCGTACACGGCCTGAAGTTCTCAGCAGCGCTCCCCCAGCGTCTCGCGGTGGCCACCGTTGCCGCGCGACTGGCCGACTTCGACGGCGCGCGAGCGGCCTTGCAGGAGACCGTACGGTTCCACACTGCATGCTCCGGTTGAGCCTTGGGACCAGCCTCGTGATCCACTGCCTGTTCTAGAATGGCCACGACAAACTCAGCGGCCCGACAGGCTTCCGCTCCGCATTCGCGGAACCAGGACATGCCCCCACCCGCACGAGCTACTTCGTGCTGCCTGGGGGCATTCTCTTGCTGTTCCGTGAGTCTGCGGCGTCACTGGCCACCCGCACCCACGTCGAGGGCCGATTGGCGCGGCTCCTGACGGAGAACTTCCTGCACCAGCACCGTCACCGGCCCCAGCCGGCAGAGGTTCAGGCTTGGGAGCGCAGCATCCCGGCACTCACCAATGTGCTCGTGGAAGCCGGGCTCGGCGAAGTCGAGATGCTGCTGGAATACGGGCTGCCGCTGACCAGCAAGCGCGCTGACGTGATACTGGCCGGCGTCCATCCGGCCACCGGCGAGGCGTCGTACGTGGTGGTCGAACTGAAGCAGTGGAGCGAAGCCCACCCCGAGCCGGAGGATCCGCTGCTCTGCCGCATCGACGCCTACGACCATCCGATCCTCAACCCGATCGAGCAAGTGCGCGGCTACTGCGACTACCTGGTCTCGTTCAACGGGGCCCTGGAGAACGATCCGAAGTCGGTCGTCGGCGTGGCGTACCTGCACAACGCGACGGAGGCCAAAGTGGCGGGCCTGCGCCATGTCGCAGAAGACGATCGCGGCCGGATGTTCACCGGTGATCAGCGCGGCGCCTTCCTGAGCTACCTGCGTTCGCGTCTGGCCGCGAAGCCCGGTGCAGATGCGGCCGATGCCTTGCTGCAGGCCAAGGTCCGGCCGTCGAGGCAGCTGATGGCCGTCGCTGCCGAAGAGGTGCGCGACCGGGAACAGTTCGTCCTGCTCGATGAACAGCGGCTCGCCTACGAGACGGTCATGGCCGCCGTGCGGCGGGCGCGGCAAGCCGATCGCAAACAGGTCGTCGTGGTGACCGGGGGGCCGGGCTCCGGCAAGAGCGTGATCGCGCTGTCTCTCCTCGGAGACCTCTACCGGCGCGGAGTACCCGCCCTGCACGCCACCGGCTCACAATCGTTCACCAAGACGATGCGCAAGATCGCCGGCACCCGCAAGCCCGAAGTGCAGCGGCTCTTCCGCTATTTCAACAGCTTCATGGAGGCCGAGCCCAACGATCTCGACGTCCTTGTCTGCGACGAGGCGCACCGCTTGCGCAAGACCTCCGCCAACCGCTACACGAAGGCGACGCTCCGCACGGGCCGACCGCAGGTGGCGGAGCTGATGGCAGCGGCTCGGGTTCCGGTCTTCCTGCTGGACCAGCACCAAGTGGTCCGACCGGGCGAGATGGGGACGGAGGAGCAGATTCGAGAAGCAGCCGCCGCATTGGGGCTCGCATGCACCGTGGTGAAACTGGAGAGCCAGTTCCGATGTGGTGGCAGCGACGCGTACCTGCGGTGGGTCGTCGACCTTCTGGGGCTCGAAGGTCAAGCTCCCACCGTGTGGGAGCCCGACGACAAAGTCCGTTTGATGACTGTCGACACCCCGCAGGAGCTCGAAGACTTCCTGGCCGCTCAACGGGCGCAAGGCTACGGCGCCCGCATGTCCGCGGGCTACTGCTGGAAGTGGACGACGAAGATTACTTCCAGTATGAACACATTGCCCACCGACGTGGTCATCGGTGACTGGGCGAGGCCATGGAACCTCTACGGTGACCGAGCCCTGCTCGGCGCACCGCCGGCGCCACTGTGGGCCACCGCCCCCGAGGGGTACGGGCAGGTCGGATGTGTGTACACCGCGCAGGGCTTCGAGTACGACTGGGCGGGTGTCATCATGGGCCCGGACCTCGTCTGGCGGACCGACCGATGGGTGGTGGACCGCACAGCGTCGAAGGATCCCTCGTTCACGAAGGCGACATCGGACGACGACGTGGATCGCCTCGTGCGCAATACGTACAAGGTGCTTCTCACCCGGGGCATGATCGGGACGGTCGTCTATTCGACGGATCCCGAGACCCGCGAGAAGCTCCGCACGCTGATCCCTCCGACGCCTTGAGCACCAACCGCCTTCGAGGCGCTGCGGAAATCAGGGCGCTCTCGGCCACTGGAGCACTGCGAAAACCACGACGCGCGGGCCGGGCCGCGAGATAGCATGATCGCGCTGCGCACCTTCCCGGAGGGTACGAGGCAAGGGTCGGTACGCCTGCCCCAATGACCCGTGAGCGACGAATGGTTGTGCCCGTCGTGTGGCGACGCACGACGCGAGCGTGGATGCCCGCAGGGCGTCCCCCTGCCATTCCGATCTCACTGCATTGGAGCGGCCATGACCTCGGTCGAGTACAAGCCTGCGCGTCGTGAACGGATCCGCGAGATCCTGATCGAGATCGCCGTCGGAGTCGTCACCAATCTTGTGGTGACGGCCTTGCTGTCGATTGCGGGTCTGCTCTTCTAGAGCGGGCGGGTGGCGGGCCCGGTGAGCCCGCCACTCACACCGAACGCGAAAGCGCGTTCAGAACAGCGTCAGATCGGGCCCCTGCGACTTGCGCGCCTTCCGATTCCTCTTGCCACGTCTTCCCCTGCTGGGCCGGGGCAGGTGCGGCTTGCGCGCCTCCGCAGGCAGATTCTCCCACGTAGGACGCAACGCGTGGATCTCGACCGGCCCGACGAGTTCCTTGAGGTAGGTCCGGGTCTCCTCGTCTGTGGAATAGAGCACTGTTGCCCGGCTGGCCCGGGTCATCAGCACGTGATAAGCGTGGCGGACGAGTCGGGCGAATTCCTCGTCGTCGACACTGCCCGCCTTCACCTTCGGGTCGAACGAGCCGGGGCGAGCCACTCGCTTGGCGTCAGACTCCTCGGCCTTGCGCTCCTTGCCCCGACGGAACACCCATTGGCCGTCTCGGCGCACCATGTCCTCGCCCATGATGACGCCGCACCAGTCCCATTCGAGGCCCTGCGCCGTATAGACACAACCGATCTGGCCGAGGCCGTTCTCGTGCACGGACCATATCTTGGACGGGGGCACGTCGTCAGCGCAGAAGGTGTCGCTGTCCGCGTTCCACGGCCGGTGCCAGTCGCCGATGCGCACATCGGCCTCCAGCCGCCTCTCCTTGCCGAGTGGCTTGGTCCAAGGCCAGCAATAGCCGGCGACCATGCGCGCAGACGCACCGGCCAGCGCTTCGGCACGGATGATCCGTTCGAGTTCCTCAGGGGTGTCCGCCACTTCGACGTGCATCAGGCCGTCCGGGCGCCAGCACTCGATCTCCTCGTCCGTCACACCGAGCACGGCGCGCACCCAACGGGGGTAGGCGTCGCTGCCGCCACAGCGGAACTGCTCGCGAAGCCCGACCTCAACAAGGCGGGCATCGTGGCGGGCAGCAGCCTCCTTGATCAGCTGTACGGTACCGACCTCGTTCGGCCTCACCGACTGCCCTTCATCCATGAAGAAGACCGTCAGTCGCGACGCGGCGAGGAGCTCGTCCACCTGCGGCCCCGTGCCCCAGTCCTCGGGCTTCCAGAATCGATTCGTCGAGCGGTCGCGAAGTCGGTGTGCCTCGTCGCAGATCAACACGTCCAGGGGTGGCTCCGGTGGTCTGACGAAATTGCTGAAGTACGTGAACGACTCCCTGAACTCCCGGTCTCCGTATCCGACGTGCTCTTGAAGCGCGCCGTTGAACGCCCTACTGCCGCTGGCGTAGTTGACCGTGCGGCCTTGTGCCTCCAGCTCCGCTTTGATCTGCAGTCCGATCGCGCTCTTTCCCGTTCCGGCGCCACCGGTCACCAGGAAGATCACCCGTTGCTCGTCCGGGACCAAGGTGGGACGCTCGGGATCCGGTAGGACCTTGGCGGCCGATTCCAGGACCTGGTCGGCCACTGCCTTCTGGCGCCCACGGAGTGTGAAGACGGTGTCGGCCCCGCGGGACCAGATCATCGCGTCGAGCAGCGGGGTGTTGCGCAACCCCATGTTCTGCAGCATCCTCTCGGCCTCTGAGGCCGCGCCTTCGACGGCGAAGTGCCGCTGGAGGTCGGACAGCAATTGTGCGCGCCGGTCGCTTGTGTACACGCGGGCGTAGGCACCTGTCGGCGCATCCACGTCGATCAAGGGCCGAACCGAGTCTTCCGCGGCGTTGTGCAGGTAGGCGAAACCTCCGCATTCGAAGTCCGAGCGCCGGAAGGGGCCCCTGTCACTCGTGAACGCCTGGTAATACGAGCGCAATTGCAGTGCCGGGTGCTGCTTCACCTCGTCCATGGCCGGCACGTAGAGCAGGTCTGCCGTGGCCTGCTCCACCCTGGTCACCGTCGACCAGCGCTTCAGCTCGACCAACTGGACCGACGGCACGTTGCGTTCCGGGTGCCGACCCACCAGAACGACGTCGATGAGGCGTGGGTTCTCGGAACGGTTCACCTCGTCGAGCGTGGCGGCACATTCGACGATCATCTCCACGTTGCCGCGCTCCGCCGCGACCAGGTCGTTCGCCAGGCTCACCAGGCTTTCCGCCCACGCGGAACGTTCCGACAACGAGGCGTCCGCGCCCCTGAAGTAGCGCCATCGGGCAGCTAGGTGCGGAACCATTCTGCGACGCGAATTCAGAGTGAGCAGATCCTCCGCCGACAGTTTCAGCAGGAGCATGGACACGAGGTGGTTCCCCCAGGGCACGAGTGACTCGTGCGGGTGGGGGCATGTCCTGTTCAGGAAGCCCGTCGGGCCGCAATCGGTTGGAGTAATCCTAGTAAGGCCCGACTTGCCGAAGAACGACACCTCGGCTGTCGGCGAGAACTGCGTCGATCATGGCTGGATCACGCAGTACGGGTCATGGACCTAGATCTCGAGCCGGCAAGTGTCAGCTCATTCTCGGGGCGCCGATTGCGCGGACCGGAAACTCCCGGGCGACCGCCGCCAGCTCCCCACCGCTGTTCCCGGCGGGCTCCGTCGACCCCGTCGCGGACAGTCCGAGATCCGCCCACCAGTCCGACGGCGGCATGTTCTCGGGCCAAGGGCCGCAAGTCCTAGCAGCCGCTCGTCGAAAATGCCTGTGGTCAGTGACGCTGGTAAACCGCTACTGGGGCCGCCACCCGGCAACGAGTGAGCGTCATCAGCCGTGGGACAGGCTTGGCATTCGGGATGTCATAGGGCCAGCGGCTTGCGGGTCGGCGACCAAGCCGTTGGCCCGGTCGCGTCCGTGGACGCGGCCGGGCCAACGTGATGGGGCTGCAGAACGTGCGTCACTTGAGCGTCAACAGCCCGAGGAGAGCCCTGATGCCGCTAGCTAGGACCGCGACGTCCCGTACTGAAACTGCAGGTCAGGTTGCTTTCAGCAGGGCCGACGCGCCTTCACGCGTTGCTGGCCCGGAAACAGGTCGAGCAGCTGACGAAGACCAGGAAACACCAGGTCAGGCGTCCTTCTTCACCGGCTCCAGAATCGCCACGCACTCCACATGATGCGTCATCGGAAACAGGTCGAACGCGCGCAAGGTCCTCACCTTGTAGCCGCCCTCCTTGAAGTACGCGATGTCGCGCGCCAGGGCCGCCGGGTCGCAGGCCACGTAGGCGATCCGGCGTGCTCCCAGGCCCGCGAGGTGCTTGACCGTCTGCTTGCCGGCGCCCGCGCGCGGCGGGTCCAGGACGATCAGGTCGACCTCGGTGATCCGGGTGCGCGGGAGGACCGTCTCGACCTTGCCCTGTTCGATGCGGACGCGGTCGTAGTCCTGGAGGTTGTGGCGGGCGTCCTCCACCGCGCGCTTGCCCGACTCGATGCCGAGGACCGCGCCCTGGTCGCCGACCCGGTCGGCGATCGCGCCGGCGAAGAGGCCGACGCCGCAGTAGAGGTCGAGGGCGGTGTCGCCCTTGCGCGGCATCAGGCCCTGCATGACGGCGAGGACCAGCGTCTGGGCCGCCTTCGGGTGGACCTGCCAGAAGCCGCCGTTGCCCACGCGGTACGTGCGGTCGTCGGCGCGCTCGCGGACGAAGGGGCGGCCGTGGACGCGGTGCACTCCCCCGTCGTGCTCCTCGACGCGCAGCACGGAGACCGGCTTGTCCAGCTCCACCAGCGGCAGGCGCGCGCCGGGCCTGGGGGCCAGGATCACCTGGCGGTCACCCGATCCCGAGGCGGCGATCGCCTCGATCGAGGCCATGCCCTCCCAGCTGCGCTTCTCGATGCCCAGCTCGGAGACCCCGGCGGCGGCGATCATGCAGTGGTCGATCACCTCGACATCGTGCGAGCGGTGCTTGCGCAGGCCCGCGTTCCCCTCCGCGTCCACGGCGTACTGGACGCGGGTGCGCCACTGCGGCACCTCGCCCGCCGGGAGCTTGTCGCCCTCGGCCGGCATCACGGTGCCGTCCCAGCCGGCCTCCTCGGGGGTGAGCCCGGCCAGGCGCTGCAGCTGCTCCGCGATCACCTCGCCCTTCAGGCGACGCTGCGCGCCCGGCTTGGCGTGCTGCCAGTCGCAGCCGCCGCACTTGCCGGGGCCCGCGAACGGGCAGGGCGCCTCGACGCGGTCCTTGGAGGCCTCGAGCACGGTGACGGCGTCGGCGCGCAGGAAGCGCGAGGTCTCCTCGCCCTCCGTCACGCGGGCGACGATCCGCTCGCCGGGCAGGGCGTGGCGTACGAAGAGGACACGGCCCTCCTCGGTGCGGGCGATGCAGTGGCCGCCGTGCGCGACGGGGCCGACCTCGACCTCGTACTCTTCCCCGACCAACGAAGAAACAGGTGCGTTCTGCATGACGGGGGGACTCCAGAGAAAGAGAGCGGTGGGGGGGGGGGGGGGGGGGGCGCCCCCCCCCGGCGGGGGGGGGGGGGCCGGGCCCCCCCCCCCCCGGCCCCGCGCCCCCCCCCCCCCCCCCGCCCCCCCCCCCCCCGC
>NZ_JBVJGU010000011.1:55920-216462 GCF_055587165.1 Streptomyces sp. NPDC048353
CGCGGGGGGGGGGGGGCCCCCCACCGACGTCGAACGCCCCCCCCACAACCCAACAACCGGGGGGGTTGGGGGGGGGGGGGCGGCGCCCGGGAAGGGGGGGGGGGGGGGGGGGGGGGGCGCCCCCCCACCAGTCTACGTGTCCGCGAGGGTCCGGCACGCCCCGCATCGTGACACCTCGGAACGACACGCCTCGGACCCGGCCCCGCGCGGTGGGGCCGCGCGGGCGGGACCGTAAGCCGCTCCGCCCCCTCAGCTCTTCGCCGTCGGTTCCTTCGGGCGCTTCTCGACCGGGCCGCGGCGCACGGAGCCCGGCGCGTTCCAGTCCTGGCGCTTCCCGGCCCGCTTCTTCGCCGCCTCGGAGGACCGCAGCTGGTACGGCACCGAGGTGACCATCACGCCCGGCGTGAACAGCAGCCGCCCCTTGAGCCGCAGCGCGCTCTGGTTGTGCAGCAGGTGCTCGTACCAGTGGCCCACGACGTACTCGGGGATGTAGACCGAGACGGCGTCGCGCGGGCTCTCGCGGCGGATGCTCTTCACGTAGTCGATGACCGGCCGGGTGATCTCGCGGTACGGCGAGTCGAGGATCTTCAGCGGGACGTTGATGCCGCGCCGTTCCCACTCCTCCTTCAGTGCCTTCGTCTCCGCCGGGTCGACGTTGACGCTCAGCGCCTCCAGCTCGCTGGCGTGCAGCAGCTTGGCGTAGGCGAGCGCCCGCAGGGTCGGCTTGTGCAGCTTGGAGACCAGGACGACGGAACGGACCCGCGAGGGGCGTACGTACTCGTCGGGGCGCTCCTCGGCGGCCGCGATCTCCGCGGAGACGGAGTCGTAGTGCTTCCGGATCGCGGTCATCGTGCCGTAGAAGATCACCATGCCGAGCAGTGCGACCCAGGCGCCGTGGGTGAACTTGGTCGCCAGGACGACGACCAGGACCAGGCCGGTGAAGAAGGCGCCGAAGGCGTTGATCGCGCGCGAGCGGATCATGTGGCGGCGCTTCGCCTGGTCCTTCTCCGTCCTCAGGTGACGGTTCCAGTGCCGGACCATGCCGGTCTGGCTGAGGGTGAAGGAGACGAAGACGCCGACGATGTACAGCTGGATCAGCTTCGTCGAGTCGGCGCCGTACACCCACACGAGCAGCGCGGCCGCGCCGGCGAGGAGCACGATGCCGTTGGAGAACGCGAGGCGGTCGCCGCGGGTGTGCAGCTGGCGCGGCAGGTACCGGTCCTGGGCGAGGATCGAGCCGAGGAGCGGGAAGCCGTTGTACGCCGTGTTGGCGGCCAGGAAGAGGACGAGCGCCGTGGCCGCGGCGAGGACCACGAAGAGGAAGGTGCCGTCGCCGAAGACGGCCGCCGCGACCTGCGAGATGACCGGGTCCTGGACGTAGCTCTCGCCGACCGGGACGCCGTTGAGCAGCAGGTCGTGGGCGGGCTTCTCGGCCATCCGTACGTCGGTGGCCATGGCCAGGAAGATGATGCCGCAGAACATCGTGACGGCCAGGCCGCCCATGAGGGCGAGCGTGGTGGCGGCGTTCCGCGACTTCGGCTTGCGGAAGGCCGGGACGCCGTTGGAGATCGCCTCGACGCCGGTGAGGGCGGCACAGCCGGAGGAGAAGGCGCGCAGCAGCAGGAAGACCAGCGCGAAGCCGGCCAGGCCCTGGTGCTCGGGCTTGATCTCGAAGTCGGCGGTGGGGGCCTTCATCGTGTCGCCGAGGACGATGCCGCGGTAGGCGCCCCACGCGATCATGAGGAAGACGCCGGTGACGAAGACGTACGTCGGGATGGCGAAGAGGCTGCCCGACTCCCTCACCCCGCGCAGGTTCATCACGGTCAGCAGCACGATGACGGCGACCGCGCAGAGGACCTTGTGCTCGACGACGAACGGAATGGCCGAGCCGAGGTTCTCGATGCCGGAGGAGATGGAGACGGCGACGGTCAGGACGTAGTCGACGAGCAGGGCGCTGGCGACGGTGAGTCCGGCCTTCGGGCCGAGGTTGGTGTTGGCGACCTCGTAGTCACCGCCGCCGCTGGGGTACGCGTGCACGTTCTGGCGGTAGGAGGCGACGACCGTGAACATCAGGACGACGACCGCCAGGGCGATCCACGGGCTGAAGTGGTAGGCCGACAGACCGGCGATGGACAGGACCAGCAACACCTCGCCCGGTGCGTACGCCACCGAGGACAGAGGGTCGGAGGCGAAGACGGGGAGTGCGATGCGCTTCGGGAGGAGGGTCTCCCCGAGCCTGTCGCTGCGCAGGGCCCGCCCGATCAGGATCCGTTTGGGCACGTCGGTCAGTTTGGACACGGAGAGGATCGTAAGCGTTCGAAAAGCGCCATGCCCACCGGCACCCCCGATCCCCACGGAATCTCCGTGCGTACCACCTCGGATGAGGTCCCGGCCAGTGTTGCCGCATAAGCTCGGGTCGGACAGCACGGCAGGGCGCTGTCCGCCACGGCCCGGGCCAAGTCGGGTGAGGAAAGTTGTGAGCAGGGTGTTTTCGCAGGTCAGCAAGGCGATCAGGAGTGCGGGGTAAGGGGACGTGCACATCGTCATCATGGGCTGCGGGCGAGTGGGAGCCGCTCTCGCGCAGACCCTGGAGCAGCAGGGCCACACCGTCGCCGTCGTGGATCAGGACCCGACGGCTTTTCGCCGTCTCGGGTCCGCCTTCGGCGGTCGTCGGGTCACGGGCGTCGGGTTCGACCAGGACACACTGCGCGAGGCCGGCATCGAGGAGGCCGGGGCCTTCGCCGCGGTGAGCAGTGGTGACAACTCCAACATCATCGCCGCGCGGGTCGCGCGCGAGATGTTCGGCATCGAGAACGTGGCGGCCAGGATCTACGACCCCCGGCGCGCCGAGGTCTATCAGCGCCTGGGGATCCCCACGGTCGCGACGGTCCGCTGGACCGCCGACCAGATGCTGCGGCGGCTGCTGCCGTCCGGCGCGGAGCCGCTGTGGAGCGATCCGAGCGGTGGGGTGCAGCTCGCGGAGGTGCACACCTCGTCCGCGTGGATCGGCCACAAGGTGAGCAGGCTGCAGGACGAGACGGGGGTGCGCGTCGCGTTCCTCACCCGGCTGGGCGAGGCGATTCTCCCGACGTCGCAGACGGTGCTGCAGGAGGGCGACCTCGTGCACGTGATGATGCGTACGGACGAGATCGCGAAGGTCGAGGCGGCCTTCGCCGAGGGGCCTGAGGAGGGCGGTCACTGATGCGTGTCGCTATTGCGGGCGCGGGTGCGGTGGGCCGTTCCATCGCGGGCGAGCTGCTGGAGAACGGGCACGAGGTGCTGCTCGTCGACAAGGCGCCGACCGCCATCTCGGTGGAGCGGGTGCCGCAGGCGGAGTGGCTGCTCGCCGACGCGTGCGAGATCACGTCGCTGGACGAGGCGGCGCTGCAGCGCTGCAACGTGGTCATCGCGGCGACCGGTGACGACAAGGTGAACCTCGTCGTGTCGCTGCTCGCGAAGACCGAGTACGGCGTGCCGCGCGTGGTCGCCCGGGTGAACAACCCGAAGAACGAGTGGCTCTTCAACGAGTCCTGGGGCGTGGACGTCGCCGTGTCGACGCCGCGTCTGATGTCGGCCCTGGTGGAGGAGGCGGTGAGTGTCGGCGATCTGGTCCGGCTGTTGCGCTTCAGCCACGGCGACGCCAACCTGGTGGAGCTGACGCTGCCGCCGGAGTCGGCGATCGCGGGGACGTCGGTGGGCGACGTGGCTTGGCCGCAGGACACCTCTCTGGTCACGATCATCCGCGGTTCGCGCGTGCTCACGCCGAGCCCGGAGGAGACCCTGGAGGCGGGCGACGAGCTCCTCTTCGTGGCCGCTCAGGCCCGCGAGGAGCAGCTGGAGGACCTGCTGTCGGTCCGCCGCGGCGCCGAGGACACGCCGACCGACTGAGCACGGCGTACGCCCCCGGCACGGCGCGTGCGACGGGGAGTGTGCGACACGGTGGTACGAGAAGGGCCCGGGCCTCTGATGAGGTCCGGGCCCTTCTCGTGACGCGGGGGCGGGCGCCGCACGGGCCGGGAGCCGTACAGGTCCCGTGCGGGCGCTCCTGAGGCGGGCACTCCGGTTCGCGCTGTGGCGTGCGCCGACCCCCCTGTTACGCCTCCGGCTGCTGTGCCGCTGCCGCCTTGCGGGCCTTCTCGGCCTCCTCCTCCGCCTCCATCTCGGCGAAGACGTCGATCGGCGGCGGGGCCTTCGCGAGGAAGACCCACGTCAGATAGACGGCGAGCAGGAACGGCGGGATCTTGAGCGCCACCAGGACCCACCCGAACTGGGTCGTGTCGGCCCACCAGTACAGCGGGAAGAGGATGGCGCACTTGGCCAGCAGGATCAGGCCCCAGGCCCAGCTGGCCTTGGCGTACGCCTTCTTGCGTCCGGGGTTCCGGGTCCGCCAGGAGAGGTTCTCCTTGAACACCGGGCCGAGGATCAGGCCGATGAGGGGCACGCCCGCCAGCGTGGTGACGATGTAGGCGAGGGCGAGACCCAGGGTGTACAGCATGCCCGGGAGGTAGAAGTCCTTGGCGTTGCCGGTCATCATCGCGAAGACGACACCGATGGCGACGCCGAAGACGCCGCTGAAGGCGTGCTTCATCGTGTCCCGGCGGACCAGGCGGACGACCAGGAGGAGCACGGCGACCCCGAGCGCGGCGATGGCCGAGCTGTGCAGGTCCTTGTTGATCGTGAAGATCGTGACGAAGAGGAGTCCGGGCAGGACCGTCTCGACCATGCCTCGTACGCCGCCGAAGGCCTCGAACAGCGCGGCTTCGTTGACCTCGCGCGAGACCCGGGCCTGGGAGGCGGGCGCCTCGGGGGCCCGGGCGTCGTCGGAGGCCCGGGCGTCCTGATCCTGCGTCGGCTTGTCGAAGGACGTCACCGGCTACTCCTGTCCGAGCGGTCGGAGCTCGTATTTGGGGTTGAAGAGGACCCGCCGGCCGTGGCTCATGGAGATCCGGCCGGAGGCGATCAGCTTGCGGCCCGGCTCGATGCCCACGATGGACCGCCGGCCCAGCCACACCACGTCCAGCGGGGCCGTGCCGTCGAACAGCTCGGCCTCCAGGGCCGGCACACCGGCCCGCGGTCGCAGGGTGACCGTGCGCAACGTACCAGTCACCTTGACTATCTGGCGGTCGGAGCAGTCGCAGATGCGCGTGCACCCCGAAGCCGCGGTGTCCCCCTGGAGCTCTTCGGACTCCAGCTCCTCCTGCGAGGTGGACAGCCGGTCGAGCATCCTGCGGAAGCGCCCGGCCGGCTTCTCTGTTCGCGGTGCAGCACTCATACAGAAAGCGTACCGGCCCCCACGGACACGGGCCCCGGCCCTCCGTACGGCGGCCGACCGCGGCCGGATCAGTGCTCGAAGCGGTATCCCATGCCCGGTTCGGTGACGAAGTGCCGGGGGTGCGAGGGGTCCGCCTCCAGCTTGCGCCGCAGCTGGGCCATGTAGACCCGCAGATAGTTGGTCTCGGTGCCGTACGACGGCCCCCAGACCTCCTGGAGGAGCTGCTTCTGGCTGACCAGGCGGCCGCTGTTGCGGACCAGCACCTCCAGGAGGTGCCACTCGGTGGGGGTGAGGCGGACGTCCTTGCCGTCCCGGTGGACCTTCTTCGCGGCCAGGTCGACCGTGAAGCCGGCGGTCTCGACGACCACGGCCCCGTCCTCGGCGCCGCCGACCGGCTCGGCCCGGCGGACCGCGGCGCGCAGCCGGGCCAGCAGCTCGTCCATCCCGAAGGGCTTGGTCACGTAGTCGTCGGCGCCCGCGTCGAGCGCCTCGACCTTCTCGTCGGAGGTCTGGCGCGCCGAGAGGACGAGGATCGGCACGCGGGTCCAGCCGCGCAGTCCTCTGATGACCTCGACGCCGTCGATGTCGGGCAGCCCGAGGTCGAGGACGACCACGTCGGGATGGCGTTCGGCGGCGAGCCGGAGGGCGGTGGCTCCGTCGGGCGCGGCGTCCACCTCGTACTTCCGTGCCCGGAGGTTGATCACCAGCGCGCGGACGATCTGCGGCTCGTCGTCGACGACGAGGACCCGGGTCATCGAAGGGTTCCTTCTCTCTTCTGCGGCGGGGGCGTACGGGAAGCCGGCCCCTCGGGGTCGGGTCAGGAGGTGAGGCGGGCGGGGAGCCCGGCGGTCGGCGGCGGCTCCTCGGCCCTCCGTACGGCCTTGAGCGTGAGCGTCATGGTGAGGCCGCCGCCGGGGGTGTCCTCGGCGGTGAGCGTGCCGCCCATGGCCTCCACGAAGCCGCGGGCCACCGCGAGACCCAGGCCGACCCCGGAACCGCGCGGGGCGTCGCCGAAGCGCTGGAACGGTTCGAAGATGCCGTCCTTGCTCTCGTCCGGCACCCCGGGTCCGCGGTCGGCGACCCTGAGCTCCACCCGGTCGGCCAGCGCGCTGGCGGCGACGGTCACCGGCACGTCGGGCGGGCTGTACTTCACCGCGTTCTCGACGATGTTGGCCACCGCCCGCTCCAGGAGCCCCGTGTCGACGTCGACCATCGGCAGGCTCTCCGGGATGTCGAGCTCGGCGCTGCCGTCGGGGACGCCGCCGAGGGCCATCGGCACGACCTCGTCCAGGTCGACGGCCCGGATCAGCGGGGTGACGGTCCCGGTCTGGAGCCGCGACATGTCGAGGAGGTTGCCCACGAGGTGGTCGAGGCGGTCGGACCCCTCCTCGATGCCGGCGAGCAGCTCCGCCCGGTCCTCCTCCGACCAGTCGACGTCGTCGGAGCGCAGGGAGGAGACCGCCGCCTTGATCCCGGCGAGGGGGGTGCGCAGGTCATGGCTGACCGCGGCGAGGAGCGAGGTGCGGATCTTGTTGCCCTCGGCCAGCTTGCGGGCCTCCTCGGCCTCTCCGACGAGCCGCCGGCGGTCCAGTACCACCGCCGCCTGCGCGGCGAACGCGCCGAGCACGCGCCGGTCCTCGGCGGGCAGGGCCCGGCCGTTCAGGGCGAGTGCGAGGTGTTCGCCGACGGGCATGTCCACATCGGCCTCCTCGGGGCGGGCGGCGGGCGCCGCGCCCACGCTGCCCGCGCGCCGCCACGGCTCGACGTCGCTGTCCCGTTCCAGCAGGGCCACGGACTCCATGGAGAAGGTCTCCCTGACCCGCTCCAGCAGGGCGTCCAGGCTCGACTCCCCGCGCAGCACGCCCCCGGCGAGGTAGGACAGCACCTCGGACTCGGCGCGCAGCCTGGCGGCCTGGTGGGTGCGCCGGGCGGCCAGGTCGACCACCGACGCGACCGCCATGGCGACTCCGAAGAAGACGGCGATGGCGACGATGTTCTTGGGGTCGGCGATGGTCACCCGGTGCAGGGGCGGGGTGAAGAACCAGTTCAGCAGGAAGGAGCCGGCCGCCGCCGAGGCCAGGGAGGGGAGGAGTCCGCCGAGCAGGGCGGAGGCGACCGTGAGCGCGAGGAAGAGCAGCATGTCGTTGGCGAGACCGAGGTCGGCGTCGACATGGGTGAGGAGCAGGGCGAGCAGCACCGGCCCGGCGAGGCCCACCACCCAGCCCCAGATGATGCGGGAGCGGCCGAGGCGGGCACCGCGGGCGACCGGAAGTCCGCGGCCCTTGGCGACGGACTCGTGGGTGACGATGTGGACGTCCAGGTCCGGCCCGGACTCGCGGGCGACGGTCTGGCCGACGCCGGGGCCGAAGACGTACTGCCACGTCTTGCGCCTGCTGGAGCCGAGGACGATCTGGGTGGCGTTGACGCCCCGGGCGAATTCGAGGAGGGCGGAGGGGATGTCGTCGCCTATGACGTGGTGGAACGTTCCGCCGAGATCCTCGACCAGGGTGCGCTGGAGCGCCAGCTCCTTCGGCGAGGCGGCGGTGAGTCCGTCGCCGCGGGCGATGTAGACGGCGAGCACCTCCCCGCCGGCGCCCTTCTCGGCGAGCCGGGTGGCGCGCCGGATGAGGGTGCGGCCCTCGGGGCCGCCGGTGAGGCCGACGACGATCCGTTCACGGGCCTGCCAGGTCGAGCGGATGTTGTGCTCGCCCCGGTACTGCCGGAGGTACTCGTCGACCCGGTCGGCCGTCCACAGCAGGGCCAGCTCGCGCAGCGCGGTGAGGTTGCCGGGGCGGAAGTAGTGGGAGAGGGAGGCGTCGATCTTGTCGGGTGTGTAGATGTTGCCGTGGGCCATGCGCCGGCGCAGCGCCTCCGGCGACATGTCGACCAGTTCGATCTGGTCGGCGCGGCGGACCACCTCGTCGGGGACGGTCTCCCGCTGGCGGACCCCGGTGATCGACTCGACGACGTCGCCGAGCGACTCCAGATGCTGGATGTTGACGGTCGATATGACGTCGATCCCGGCGGCGAGCAGCTCCTCGACGTCCTGCCAGCGCTTGCCGTTGCGGGAGCCGGGGACGTTGGTGTGGGCAAGCTCGTCGACGAGGACGACGGCCGGTCTCCTGGCCAGGACCGCGTCGACGTCCATCTCGGTGAAGGTGGTGTCCCGGTAGGCGAGGGAGCGGCGCGGGACGTGCTCCAGGCCGTGCAGCATCACTTCGGTACGCGGGCGGTCGTGGTGCTCGACGAACGCGACGACGCAGTCCGTGCCACGCTCGACGCGCCGGTGCGCCTCGGACAGCATCGCGTACGTCTTGCCGACGCCCGGTGCCGCACCGAGGTAGATCCGTAGCCTGCCGCGTCCCGCCATGGCTCGACCATACGTCCAGCGAAACGGGCATACCGTACGGGTCCCGGGGCCTCCGGGCCGTATTGACGGGACTTTGATGCGGCCGCCCGGGGGCCACGAGCAGCCCGCCCGGACGGGACGGGCGGCTCCCCCTGGGATCCGCGGATGCCCGCGCGCCCCCGTGCCCCCGTGCCCCCGTACGTCTAGTGCTCGATGATCTCGCCGTCGTTCAGCTCCAGGACCCGGTCCGCCAGGCCCAGCAGCTGGGCGTCGTGGGTGGCCACCAGCGCGGTGACCCCCTCGCTCCGTACCACCGCCCGCAGCAGCTCCATCACCGCGAGGCCCGTCTCCGCGTCGAGCTGGCCGGTCGGCTCGTCGGCGATCAGCAGGGCCGGCCGGTTGGCGAGGGCGCGGGCGATCGCCACGCGCTGCTGCTGGCCGCCGGAGAGTTCGCCGGGGCGCTGGGCGGCGTGGTCCGCGAGGCCGACGAGGGCGAGGAGGAGGGCGACCCGCTCCTCGCGCTCCCGGGGGTCGGCCTTCCGCAGCCGCATCGGTACGCCGACGTTCTCGGCGGCGGTCAGAATCGGGATGAGCCCGAAGGACTGGAAGATGAAGCCGATACGGTCCCGGCGCAGCTCCAGGAGCCCGTTCTCGCCGAGGTCGGCCAGGTCCGTCCCGCCGACCGTGATCCGCCCGCCGTCGGGGGTGTCCAGGCCGCCGACCAGGTTGAGCAGCGTGGTCTTGCCGGAGCCCGAGCGGCCCTTGAGGGCGACGAGTTCGCCGCGCGGGATGTCGAAGGAGACCCCGCGCAGGGCGTGGACGGCCGCCTCGCCCGTACCGTACGAGCGGTGCAGGTCCTCGACCCGGACCATGGGGCCGCCGGTCGGGTCCTCGGCCACCGCCGTGCCGGACCGCGCGCTGCCGCTCCTGCTCTCGCTCATCCCTGGGACCCCCCGTCGTCGCACGTCCGTGCCGGACGTCTGCGCCCGCCAGTATGGGCCGCGCCACGCCCGGCGGGCCAGGGTTCACCGCCATCGGCGGATCTTCGTTCGAGGCGGCGGCTGCGTACGCGCACAGTGCGACGCCCCGCCGAGGCGCGTGTACGCGAACGGCCGGTGGCCCGGGCCGTACGCGAGGTACGGAGCGGGGCCACCGGCCGTCGTCCCGGCCCGGTCCTTCGGATCGGGCCGCGGGGTGGGTCGGCGTCGTGCCGTCGGCGGTCGGCCGGCGGCACGTGGTGTCAGCGGACCTCGGTGATCTCCGGTCCGCGCTGGAGCTGGCCCATGCCTCCGGAGAAGCGCGAGCCTTCCTGGTCGTCCGTCTGAACGCCCTCGGGCACCATCTGGGCGTCGTTCGGCAGCTTCAGCACGATCGGGTCGCGCGGAGCCATCGGGCCCTCGCCGCGGACGACGACGGTGTCCCGGACGATCTGCTCCAGGAGGCCGGCCGCCTCGGGCTGCACCGCGCCCTGGCCGGAGATGACTCCGCGGAGGAACCAGCGGGGGCCGTCGACGCCCACGAAGCGCACCAGCTGCACACCGCCGGTGCCGTCCGGCAGCTGCACCGGAACCTGGGCCCGCAGCTCCCAGCCGAGGGGGCCCTCGACCTCGTCGATGACACCGCCCTGCTGGGTGATGCCGGAGGCGATCTCCTCGCGGACCTCGCCCCAGATGCCTTCCTTCTTCGGCGCGGCGAACGCCTGCAGCTGCACGGCGCTGTCACGCAGGACGACGGTGGCGGCGACGATCGCGTCTCCGGCCACCTCCACACGCAGCTCCATGCCCTCGACTCCGGGCACGAAGATGCCGCCGAGGTCGACCCGGCCGTCCTCCGGCTTGGAGACCTCGGAGATGTCCCACGGCCCGTCGGGCCGGGGAGCCGGCGGAAGATTCATCCGACGCGACCGTCCGGCCGCGTCCGTGCCGTCACGGGTTTCGACCTCGTCGACGACCTGCTCGGCCTCGCCCGCTGCGTCCTCAGCGGCACCGCTCTTCTTGCGACGTCCGAACACGTCACTGTCCTTCCCGGTCGGATACGACCGAAGCGTATCGATTCCCACCCGTTGTGCCGTCCACGGCGGCATGACCGCCGGTGGACCCGAAGCCCCCCTCGGCCCGCGCGGAGCCGGGAAGCTCCGCGACCTCGTGGAAGCGCACCTTCTCGACCTGCTGGACGACAAGTTGGGCAATCCGGTCGAACCGCTCGAACCGCACGCTCTCACGCGGGTCCAGATTGACCACGATCACCTTGATCTCTCCACGGTACCCGGCATCCACCGTCCCCGGGGCATTCACCAGCGCGATACCCAGCCGTGCGGCCAGTCCGGAGCGCGGGTGCACGAAGGCGGCGTAGCCGTCGGGGAGGGCGATGGAGATCCCGGTGGGGAGCACGGTCCGCTCCCCGGGGGGCAGGACGGCCTCCTCCGTGGTCACCAGGTCCACCCCGGCGTCGCCGGGGTGGCCGTAGGCGGGGATCGGTACGTCCGGGTCCACGCGCCGGACGAGTACGTCGACAGGGTTACGCATCAGGGGTTCACCTCGAAGGCGCGGGCGCGCCGGACCTGGTCGGGGTCGGACATGGCCGCCTGGATCTCCTCCGGGCGTCCGTTGTCGATGAAGTGGTCGACCTTGACCTCGATGAAGAGGGCGTCGGCGCGGACCGCGACGGGGCCGCCGGGCCCGCCGATCCGGCCGGTGGCGGTCGAGTAGATCTTGCGCCCGTGCACGGCGGTGACCTCGGCCTCCAGGTGCAGCACCGTGCCGACCGGGACGGGCCGCGCGAAGTCGGTCTCCAGCCGGCCGGTGACGGCGATGACCCGGAGCAGCCAGTTCAGGGAGCCCAGGGTCTCGTCGAGCGCGGTGGCGAGGACGCCGCCGTGCGCGAGGCCGGGGGCGCCCTGGTGGTCGGGGGTCACGGTGAATTCCGCGGTGACGGTCACGCCCTCGCCGGCGCGGGCCGCGAGGTGGAGTCCGTGGGGCTGCCCGCCGCCGCACCCGAAGCAGTGCTCATAGTGCGCGCCGAGCAGCTCGCCGGGGGCGGGCGCGTCGGGGTGGCGTACCGGCGGTATGGCGTCGGCCGGCGGGGTGAGGGCGGCAGATGTTGCAGTCACAGGCGCAGACCTTACCCGCGCGGATGGGGGCGGGTCGCGCCGTGCCAAGCTAGGAGGTATGCAGCCTTCCGCACCGTCCTCCGCGCCGGGTTCCGCACCGTCCCCCTCGCCGTCCGCCGCCCCGGGTTTCGACGAGCGTCTGACCGCCCCCGCTTCCTGGTGGGTGATCGTGGCTCTGCTGGGGCTGTCGGGTGGTCTGGTGATGTTCCCGCTGGGCACGGTTCCGACGCTGGGCGGGCTGATCGGGGCGGCCGCGCTGGCGGCCGTGGCCGTCTCCTCGTACGGCTCGGCCCGCATCCGGGTCGTCGCGGGGTCGCTGGTCGCGGGCGACGCGCGGATCCCGGTGTCGGCGCTGGGCACGCCCGAGGCGCTGGACGCCGAGGAGGCGCGCGCGTGGCGGACGTACAAGTCCGATCCGCGCGCCTTCATGCTGCTGCGGAGCTACATCCCGACGGCGGTCCGGATCGAGATCACGGACCCGGCGGACCCGACGCCGTACGCCTATCTGTCCACCCGTGACCCGGAGGGCCTGATCGCGGCCCTGGAGGCCGTACGCGACGGGGGCACGCGGACGCGGGGCGCGGAGGAGCCGGCCGAGGACGCGGTCGCGACGGCCGAGGACGCCTAGACCGGGCGGGCCCTCTTCGCGAGGACGCCTGGATCGGTCGGGGCCTTCTCCGAGGGGCGCCGGACGCGGCGCCCTAGAACTCGATCTCCGTGGAGGGGTTCTCGGGCTGCTCCAGCGGCGGCAGCCCGCCCAGGGCGTCCCAGGGCACCTGGCGGTGCCGCAGGTCCTTGCGGACGTGCTCGGCGAGCTTCTTGGTGTCGCGCCGGTTCATCACGGCTCCGACGGCGGCGCCGACCATGAACGGCGTCAGGTTCGGCAGGTTGCGCACCATGCGCTTCATGATCTGCTGGCGCAGTTCGCGCTTGAGCTGACCGCCGAGCGCGGCGTTGACGGTGGTGGGCTTGGTGGGGTCGATGCCCCGCTCCTCCGCCCAGGAGGTCAGATAGGCCGCCGACCGCTGGGTGAGCGTGCCGGACGGTCGCACGCCGTAGACCTCGTGCAGCTCGGCGATGAGCTTCAGCTCGATCGCCGCGACTCCGGTGATCTCCGCGGCCAGCTCGGCCGGCATCGCGGGGGGTACGGGGAGCATGGCGGCGGCGCCGATGCTCGCGCCGACGGTCGAGCTGGCGTTGGCCGCTCCCGCGACGAGCTTGTCGGCGATCTGTTCGGGGCCCAGCCCCGGGAAGTGGCGGCGCAGGGTCGCCAGGTCCCGCACGGGGACGCGCGGGGCGATGTCGATGATCCGGTCGGCGATATAGCCGATTCCGGCCTTGGCGCTCTCGCCGCCGCGCTTCACGCCGCGTTTGACGGCGTCGATCCGCGCGCGGTCGAGTTTGACGCGCTCCAGCTGTACGCGCGCCGGATTGGCGACGCGCCTGACGGCGTCGAGACGCCTGTGGCGGGGCTCCTCCCGCTCCACCGGCACGGGAGCAGCTTCGAGCGAGGCCGAGGGGCCCCGCTCGTCGTCACGTGCGCCGAGGGAGGGCAGGAGGGCGGTGGGCTCGGCGTCGGGCGTGTGCTGGGCACCCTCGGCCCGGGCGGGGCCGCCCTGATCCGCCTCCGGCTTCCCATGAAGCCGGAAGCGTCGCTTCCGGGACGGTGTATCGCCTGCCACGGTCGGCCTGCCTCAGTCGCAGTCGCGGCAGATCGGCTGGCCGTTCTTCTCCCGAGCCAGCTGGCTGCGGTGGTGCACGAGGAAGCAGCTCATGCAGGTGAACTCGTCGGCCTGCTTGGGCAGGACCCGGACGGCGAGCTCTTCGTTCGAGAGGTCGGCGCCGGGCAGCTCCAGGCCTTCGGCGGCCTCGAACTCGTCGACGTCGACCGTCGAGGTCGACTTGTCGTTCCGGCGGGCCTTCAGTTCCTCAAGGCTGTCCGAATCGACGTCGTCGTCGGTCTTGCGTGGGGTGTCGTAATCCGTTGCCATGTCGCTCTCCCCCTCTGGGTGGTTGCGGTGTCTCCAGCGCACGTAACGCGTGAGAGGCCGGACTTGTGCCCGACCCGAGGCGGAGATTTTGCCTCACATCAAGGTCTGTTACTCAATCGACACCCAACCCGCCCTCTCACGAGTGATCGGCTTTGGGTGGCGAACGGGACCGTACACGGTCCACCTGCCGTCCTTCACGGGCGCCACCCCGTGTACTTCCCGTCATCAAGGGGCCCGGAAACCCGGACTTTTCCCGGTTTTCCGCGGGAATTCCCGATCACGGAGAGTGGAAAGACGGCTGTACGTACCTGTGATCGATCACACAGGGGCGTCTCACGGCCGGCCTCCGAAAATTCCGCGCACAGCGAACGGAAGCGGCAGGTACACGAAGTGTGTCAGATCGGGAGAGTGACGCGCATCACGAGACCACCGCCTTCACGAGGCTCCGCGATGATACGGCCGCCGTGGGCGCGCGCCACCGACCGGGCGATCGACAGGCCGAGCCCGACTCCCTTGTCGCTCCCCGTCCGCTCCTGGCGCAGGCGCCGGAAGGGCTCGAAGAGGTTGTCGATCTCGTACGCGGGAACGACGGGACCCGTGTTCGAGACCACGAGGACCGCCAGGCCGTGCTGGGTCTCGGTGGTGACCTCCACCCAGCCGTCCTCCGGCACGTTGTAGCGCACGGCGTTCTGGACCAGGTTCAGCGCGATCCGTTCGAGCAGGACGCCGTTGCCGTGGACGATGGCCGGCGCCCGCTCGCCACGGAACTCCACGCCCTTGGCCTCGGCCTCCGCGTGCACCTGGTCCATGGCCCGGGAGGCGACCTCGGCCAGGTCGACGGGCTTGCGCTCGATGATCTGGTTGTCGCTGCGGGCGAGCAGCAGCAGGCCCTCGACCAGCTGCTCGCTGCGTTCGTTGGTGGCGAGCAGGGTCTTGCCGAGCTGCTGGAGCTCGACCGGAGCGCCGGGGTCCGAGAGGTGGACCTCCAGGAGCGTGCGGTTGATCGCCAGCGGGGTGCGCAGCTCGTGCGAGGCGTTCGCCACGAACCGCTGCTGGGCGCTGAAGGCGCGCTCCAGGCGCTCCAGCATCTCGTCGAAGGTGTCGGCCAGCTCCTTGAGCTCGTCGTCGGGGCCGTCCAGCTCGATCCGGCGGGCCAGGTCCGACCCGGCCACCTGGCGGGCGGTCCGGGTGATCCGGCCGAGCGGGGACAGGACGCGTCCCGCCATGGCGTAACCGAAGGCGAAGGCGATGATGCTCAGGCCGAGGAGAGCGAAGAGCGAGCGGCGCAGGAGGTCGTCCAGGGCGTGCTGGCGCTGTTCGTTGACGCAGGTGTTCATGGCCGCGTTGAACTCGGTGGCCGGGGCGTCGTTGGGGAAGTTGCAGACCTCGCTGGTGACCTTGCCCTGCACGATCTTGAACGGCAGCTCGCTGCCGATGTGCAGCGCCTGCGCGGCGAGGAGGTAGATGATCGACAGCAGCAGGATGCCGGCGATCAGGAACATCCCGCCGTACAGCAGCGTGAGCCTTATCCGGATCGTCGGGCGCAGCAGGGGCCTGACGGGGTCCCGGGGGTCCCAGGTCGGCTTCGGGGGCGCCTGTGGCGGCGCCGGGGTCGCGGCCACCGGCTCAGATCCGGTAGCCGGAGCCGGGGACGGTGACGATGACCGGGGGTTCGCCGAGCTTGCGGCGCAGCGTCATCACCGTGACCCGTACGACGTTCGTGAACGGGTCGGTGTTCTCGTCCCAGGCCTTCTCCAGGAGCTGCTCGGCCGAGACGACCGCTCCCTCGCTGCGCATGAGGACCTCCAGGACGGCGAACTCCTTCGGCGCGAGCTGGACCTCCTTGCCGTCGCGGAAGACCTCGCGGCGGTTGGGGTCGAGCTTGATGCCGGCCCGCTCCAGGACGGGCGGGAGCGGGACGGTCGTACGCCGGCCGAGGGCGCGGACCCGCGCGGTCAGCTCGGTGAAGGCGAAGGGCTTCGGGAGGTAGTCGTCGGCGCCCAGCTCCAGGCCCTCGACCCGGTCGCTGACGTCGCCGGAGGCGGTGAGCATCAGGACGCGGGTGGGCATGCCGAGCTCGACGATCTTCCGGCAGACGTCGTCCCCGTGGACGAGCGGGAGGTCGCGGTCGAGGACGACGACGTCGTAGTCGTTCACCCCGATGCGCTCCAGGGCGGCGGCGCCGTCGTACACGACGTCGACGGCCATGGCCTCCCGGCGCAGTCCGGTGGCCACCGCATCGGCGAGCAGCTGCTCGTCCTCGACGACGAGTACGCGCACGTCGCAATTCCTTCCTGCCGGCCCTGGCGCGCATGGCGGACAGAGCGGTTCCTGAGCGTGGACTGTGGGTGTCCATCCTGCCCCGGACGCGCGTAAACCGGCTGTAAGGCGGGGTACAACCGGGTTCCGCACGGGCTCCGGCCGGGGGCGGGAGGTCGCGCGGGACAGAGGGCGGGAGGGGCCGGGGGCCCTGCGCGAGGGGGCGGGAGAGGGCCGGGGGCCCGGCCGGAGGGGCACCGAGAATTCACCTGACTCACCGGCCAGTTGAGGTTTCCGTGAGGAACGGCTTGGGGAGGACGTCTGCACACCCCGCGATCACGCCCTGTATGTGGCACGCCACAGGCCGCTCTGTCCCCCAGAGGTGGCAGCGTGTGATCCACCCACCCTCGGCACACCCCCGTGCCACCGACCCATGACGAGGGGGCGCACCATGGACGCTTTCACCGCAGGACTGCTGCAGCGCATCAGGAGCGCGCAGACCGACCTCACACGGGCTCGCGAGACGGGCGACGACTTCCTCGCGGACGTCGAGCAGGCTGAGCTCGAAGACCTGCACCGTCTGGCCGCCGAACACGGCGTGGAGGTCGGCGCCGCCAGCGTCTGATCTCGGACATGGCCTGACCTCGGTATGTGCGTGGGCCCCGGTGTCGATGACACCGGGGCCCACGCACATACAGTGCCTAGTCGTGCCAGGCGCCGAACTCCTCCAGGAGCCGCTGGAGGGGCTCGAAGACGCCGGGCGTCCCCGCCAGTGCCAGGGCGCCCGAGGCGGGCTCTCCGGGGCGTCCACCGGTCACCGCGCCCGCTTCCCGTGCGATGAGCTCCCCCGCTGCCAGGTCCCACGGGTTCAGACCGCGCTCGAAGTACGCGTCGAGGCGGCCCGCGGCCACGTCGCAGAGGTCGATCGCGGCGGAGCCGCCGCGCCGGATGTCGCGCACGCGCGGGATGAGGCGCTGGGCGACGTCCGCCTGGTGCGAGCGGACGGCGTGGACGTAGGCGAAGCCGGTGGAGACCAGGGCCTGCTCCAGCGGCGCCGGGGGCCGGCAGGAGAGCCGGCGCTCGCCGATGTCCGGGCCCTCGACGTACGCCCCGCCGCCGAGGACCGCGCGGTACGTCTCCCGGCGCATCGGGGCCGCCACCACGCCGACGACGGTCTCGCCGTCCCGTTCGGCGGCGATCGAGACGGACCAGGTCGGCAGGCCGTAGAGATAGTTCACCGTCCCGTCGAGCGGGTCGATCACCCAGCGGACGCCGCTGGAGCCCGGGCTGGCGGCGCCCTCCTCGCCGAGGAAGCCGTCGCCCGGCCGGTGCTCGGCGAGGAAGCCGGTGATCAGCTTCTCGGCGGCGATGTCCATCTCGGTGACGACGTCGATGGGGCTGGACTTGGTCTTGGCGACGGCCAGGTCGTCCGGGCGGCCGTCGCGCAGCAGCGCGCCCGCCCGGCGCGCGGCCTCCAGGGCGAGGTCGAGCAGCTCCGGCAGCAGGGGGTCGGTCTCGGTCACAAGCACTCCTCAGGCGTACGGACTGTCGGCACCGGCGGCCGCCGGCCGCTCCGCCCGCGCGGGGCAGCAGCCGATCGGGCAGAGGTCGTGGGACGGGCCGAGGGCCCCCAGGGCGCAGCGCTCGGCCCGGACGCCGCGCTCGCGCGCCGCGCGCTCCAGGACGAGGTCGCGGACGGCCGCCGCGAACCGCGGGTCCGCCCCGACGGTCGCCGCGCGCCGCACCGGGAGACCCAGCTCGGCGGCCTTGGCGGTGGCCTCGGTGTCGAGGTCGTACAGCACCTCCATGTGGTCCGAGACGAAGCCGATCGGGACCATGACGGCGGCCGGGGCGCCGGAGCCGTGCAGCGTCTCCAGGTGGTCGCAGATGTCGGGCTCCAGCCACGGGATGTGGGGGGCGCCGCTGCGGGACTGGTAGACGAGCTGCCAGGGGTGCGCGACGCCGGTCTCCGCTCGGACGGCGTCGACGATCACCCGGGCCACCTCCAGGTGCTGCCGCACATAGGCGCCGCCCTCGCCGTGCTCCCCGGCGGGGCCGGAGGTGTCCGCGGCCGACTCGGGGATGGAGTGCGTGGTGAAGGCGAGGTGCGCGCCGGCGCGCACGGACTCGTCCAGCTCGGCGAGCGAGGCGAGCACGCCGTCGATCATGGGACGGATGAACCCGGGGTGGTTGCAGTAGTGCCGGAGCTTGTCGACGCGGGGCAGCGGCAGCCCCTCCGCCTCCAGCGTGGCGAGCGCGTCGGCGAGGTTCTCGCGGTACTGGCGGCAGCCGGAGTACGAGGCGTACGCGCTGGTGGCGAGGACGGCGATGTGGCGCCGCCCGTCGGTCACCATCTCCCGCAGGGTGTCGGTGAGGTACGGCGCCCAGTTCCGGTTTCCCCAGTAGACCGGCAGGTCGAGGCCGGACGTCCCGAAGTCGGTCCGCAGCGCGTCGAGCAGGGCGCGGTTCTGGTCGTTGATCGGGCTGACGCCGCCGAAGAGGAAGTAGTGCTGCCCCACCTCCCTGAGCCGCTCCTTGGGGATGCCTCGGCCGCGGGTCACGTTCTCCAGGAAGGGGACCACGTCGTCCGGGCCCTCGGGGCCGCCGAAGGAGAGCAGCAGAAGGGCGTCGTACGGGGCGGGATCGTGCTGATCGGACATGGCACCGATCCTCCCACCCGCCTGTGACAGCCGGTGGTGCGGCCCGTCCGAAAAAGCGGCTGCCGCATCCAGTTCAACACCGTAGGCTTTAGCTATTAATTACACGTGTCCCACGACGGCACGTGCCGAGCGGATGCCGGAGATCCCCTTGCCCAGTCCCTATCGCGCGATCTTCGCCGCACCCGGCACGAAGGCGTTCTCGGTCGCCGGTTTCCTCGGCCGGATGCCGCTGTCGATGATGGGCATCGGCGTCGTCACGATGATCTCCCAGGTCACCGGGAGGTACGGTCTGGCCGGCGCGCTCTCGGCGACCCTGGCGATGTCCGCCGCCGTGATGGGCCCCCAGGTCTCGCGGCTGGTCGACCGCCACGGGCAGCGGCGGGTGCTGCGGCCGGCGACCCTGCTCTCGCTCGCGGCCTGCGCCGGGCTGCTGATCTGCGTCCAGCAGAAGGCGCCCGACTGGACCCTGTTCGTGTTCACGGCGCTGGTGGGGTGCGTGCCCAGCGTCGGCGCCATGACCCGGGCCCGCTGGGCCGAGATCTACCGCGGCTCGGCACGGGAGCTGCACACGGCCTACTCCTGGGAGTCGATCGTCGACGAGGTGTGCTTCATCTTCGGCCCGATCGTCTCCATCGGCCTGTCGACCGTCTGGTTCCCCGAGGCCGGCCCGCTGTTCGCCGCCGTCTTCCTCGCCGTCGGCGTCTTCTGGCTGACCGCGCAGCACGCCACCGAGCCCCGGCCGCACCCGCACGGGGAGCACAGCGGCGGCTCGGCCCTGCGCTCCCCCGGCCTGCAGGTCCTCGCGCTGGCCTTCGTCGCCACCGGAGCGATCTTCGGTTCGGTCGACGTCGTGACCGTGGCCTTCGCCGAGGAGGAGGGGCACAAGGCCGCCGCCAGCCTCGTCCTGGCCGTATACGCCCTCGGCTCCTGTCTGGCGGGCGCCGTCTTCGGGCTGCTCCACCTCAAGGGCGAGCCGTCCCGCAGATGGCTGCTGGGCGTCTGCGCGATGGCCGTGAGTATGATCCCCCTCCTACTGGCCGGGAACCTGCCGTTGCTGGCCGTGGCGCTCTTTGTCGCGGGCCTGTCCATCGCACCGACGATGGTGACCACCATGGCCCTCGTCGAAGCGCACGTACCGCGCACCAAACTGACCGAGGGCATGACCTGGACAGGGACCGGGCTCGCGATCGGCGTGGCGCTCGGCTCCTCGGCCGCAGGCTGGGTGGTCGACGCGTCGGGGGCGGAGGCGGCGTACGTCGTGCCGGTGGTCTCGGGCGCGGTCGCGGTCGTGGTGGGTCTCCTGGGGTACCGCCGGCTGCGCAGGCCGGTGCCGACTGGGGAGGGGCAGCGTGAGCGGGACGATGAGGGCGAGCACCAGGACGGCGGGCACCGGGACGGCGAGCGGACCGTGGCGTAACTGGGCGGGGAACGTCAGCTCCCGCCCGGCGCGGGAGGTGAGCCCCGCCTCGGCCGAGGAGCTCGCCGACGCCGTCCGGAAGGCGGCCGCCGACGGGCTGCGGGTGAAGACGGTCGGCACCGGCCACTCCTTCACCTCGATCGCCGCCACCGACGGCCTGCTGGTGCGGCCCCATCTCCTGGCGGGCATCCGGCGGATCGACCGCGAGGCGATGACCGTCACCGTGGAGTCGGGCACTCCGCTCAAGCGGCTCAACGTGGCGCTGGCCCGGGAGGGCCTGTCGCTCGCGAACATGGGCGACATCATGGAGCAGACGGTCGCCGGGGCGACCTCCACGGGCACGCACGGCACCGGCCGCGACTCGGCCTCGATCGCCGCGCAGATCCGGGAGCTCGAGCTGGTCACCGCCGACGGGCGGCTGATGACCTGTTCCGAGAAGGAGAACCCCGAGGTCTTCGCCGCCGCGCGGCTCGGGCTCGGTGCGCTCGGCGTGATCACGGCCCTCACCTTCGCGGTGGAGCCGGTCTTCCTGCTCGCCGCGCGCGAGGAGCCCATGACCTTCGACCGGGTCACCTCGGAGTTCGACGCGCTGCACGCGGAGAACGAGCACTTCGAGTTCTACTGGTTCCCGCACACCGACAACTGCAACACCAAGCGCAACAACCGCAGCGCGGGCCCCGCCGCGCCGCCCGGGAAGGTCGCCGGCTGGATCGAGGACGAGCTGCTCTCCAACGGCGTCTTCCAGCTGGCATGCTCGCTGGGCCGCGCGGTGCCGCCGGCCATCCCGACGCTCGCCAAGGTCTCCAGCCGCGCGCTGTCGGCCCGTACGTACACCGACATCCCGTACAAGGTCTTCACCTCCCCGCGCCGGGTGCGCTTCCTGGAGATGGAGTACGCCCTGCCGCGCGAGGCGGGCGTCGCCGCGCTGCGCGAGCTGAAGGCGATGGTCGAACGCTCGCCGCTGAAGGTGAGCTTCCCGGTGGAGGTACGGACGGCTCCGGCCGACGACCTGACGCTCTCCACGGCCTCGGGCCGGGAGACGGTCTACATCGCGGCCCACGTCTACAAGGGAACGCCCCACCGCGGGTACTTCACCGCGGTGGAGCGCATCATGACGGCGCACGGCGGCCGGCCGCACTGGGGCAAGCTGCACACCCGAGACGCCGCCTACCTCGCCGAGGTCTACCCGCGCTTCGGCGAGTTCACGGCGCTGCGCGACCGGCTGGACCCGGACCGGCTCTTCGCCAACGACTACCTCCGGCGCGTCCTGGGCGACTGACGGTCACTCGGCCGGCGGGGCCCCCTGGGCGGGAGCGTCGCCGGACGGGCTTACCGTCGGGGTCGGCGTGGGCGTCGCCGTGGACGGCGTGGGGGTGGGCGCCGGGTCGCCGCCGCCCGCGGGGTCCGAGGGGGTCGGGTCCGGGTCGGGGGTCTCCGGGGTGGTCCGCCCGGCGTCCGGGGAGGGGCTGCTCCCTCCCTGGTCCCCGCCCTTCTCGGGGTCCTGGCCCGGGTCCTGCTCCGGGCTCCCCTTCCGGGCCGGTCCCTCCTCGCCCCCGGGCCGGGGGGTGGCCGGATCCTCGGTGGAGGGCGCGTCAGGGCCGGCGTCGCCACCTCGGACCACGGAGCCGAAGGTGGTCCGGCCCTGGGTACCGCTGAAGTCCTGATCGGAGATCAGTTCGTAGGCGGTGATGCCGCCCATCGAGACGAGGAAGACGAGGGCGGCGGCCACGGCGGAGCGTTTCCAGCCACGGACGCGGGTGCCGTGCGTGGTCGCCGCCCCGAACTCCTCCCCGGACTCCCGGTCGGCCGCGCTTGCGGAATCCGCACCTGACGCCCCGCCGGAGCGCCCGCCGCCCCGCGTGGGAGAGGCGCCGTCGTGGAGCGGCAACGGCGGCGACCCGGACGTGGGCGCGGCGACGGTGACCGGGATCTCGGCGCGTTCGCCATGGACGGTCGCCACACGTATCTGCTCGCCGGTGCGCTTGAAGAGGTGCTGGAAGAGGGAACCGCCGCAGGTCGCGATGACGCTGATCACGCCGGCGCCCAGGATCGTGCCGTACACGCCGAGGGTGGAGGCGAGTTTGGCCGCCACCACGGCGGCGATCGCGCTGCCCGAGACCTGAGCCACGCTCAGGTCGAGCTTCTTCTTCTCCTGATCCATACCCGCCCTTGCCTGGTCGGCTTTCAACGATCCACCCAGAGAGGACAAATGGGCGAAGTGATTAGTTCCGTTTCTGGGTTTTCTGTGAAGAGCGCCACGTGTCGGCCGCGAGCGCGCAGACTCAACTCCCGTACCTCCTGAGAAGTTGAGCGGCGCGCCGGTCCACCCACATGGCCCGAATGGAGTACTGTGGCGAGCCCTGGGTCCGGGCTCCCACGTGGGTGCTCGGGTCAACGGGAGGGAGCCGACGGCGGCACTCGAACCGGCGGCGCCGTGGCACCGCACGGGCGCCCGATGCACAGAGTGACCGCATGTCACTCTGCGTTGTAAACGGGTAACCGTGCCATAACGGCGTTCCAGGGTCCATGCCCGACACGCCGGGCAACTCGGCAAGGTTGTGGCAGGCTGCACCCGGGCAGGCCACACTCGACTAGCGGAAGCAGCGACGCACGTGACGTCGGCAGGCACCACCCGGGAGGTCCCCATGCCCGAACTGCGTGTCGTGGCCGTCTCCAACGACGGCACACGACTGGTGCTGAAGGCTGCTGACAGCACGGAGTACACGCTTCCGATCGACGAGCGGCTGCGCGCCGCCGTGCGCAACGACCGCGCGCGACTCGGTCAGATCGAGATCGAGGTGGAGAGCCACCTCCGCCCCCGTGACATCCAGGCGCGGATACGTGCCGGTGCGTCGGCGGAGGAAGTCGCCCAGTTCGCCGGTATCCCCGTCGACCGCGTGCGGCGCTTCGAGGGCCCCGTGCTGGCGGAGCGCGCGTTCATGGCGGAGCGGGCCCGTAAGACGCCCGTACGCCGTCCCGGCGAGAACACCGGACCGCAGCTCGGCGAGGCGGTGCAGGAGCGGCTGCTGCTGCGCGGCGCCGAGAAGGACACCGTGCAGTGGGACTCCTGGCGCCGTGACGACGGCACCTGGGAGGTGCTGCTCGTCTACCGCGTGGCGGGCGAGGTGCACACCGCGAGCTGGACGTACGACCCGCCCAGGCGACTCGTCCAGGCCGTCGACGACGAGGCCCGCTCGCTCATCGGCGAGACGGACGACACGATCGCCGCCGCGCCGGAACCGAGCTTCCCGTTCGTACCGCGGATCGCCCGGCTGCCTCGCGACCGGCCGCTGGACCGCGCCCTGGACCGCCAGCTCGAACGGCCGGCCGCCGCGCTGCCGCCCGCCGAGCCGGAGGAGGAGCGCGACTCCCTGACCAGCCTCCTGGAGGCGGTGCCGAGCTTCCGCGGCGACATGATCGTGCCCGAACCCGCGGACACGGAGATCGCCGAGGAGCCCGACGCGGAGGAGCCCCCGGCCCCCGCCGCGTCCGCCGGCGCGGGCTCGGCCTACGCCGACGTGCTGATGCCCCGCGCCGTCTCCGGCCACCGCGACCGCCTGACCGGCACGACCGACCGCCAGGCCGAGGCGGACGGCGTCCGCCCGGGCCGCCGGGCGGCGGTCCCGAGCTGGGACGAGATCGTCTTCGGCACGCGAAGGAAGAAGCAGGACTGACCGGGGCTCCCGGTGGACGCGGCGCCCCGCACCGGCGCCGCCCCGGCCGCCCGCGCGGCCTCGGCTGTACGCGAGAACGGGCCTCCGCCGATGGCGGGGGCCCTCGTCGTGCGGAGGGCGAGGCCGGGACCCCGTGCCGGGTCGGCCCCCGCCTCGGCCGTGCGTGGGCGCGGCACGGGGATCAGGGCGGTGCGCCGGCCCCTTCGTGAGGCCGGTACGCCGGGCTGGCCCCCCGCCGACGGCCTCTCCCGGGCCTCCCGCTACTGCGGGTCCGGCCCCTTCGCGACCGGGCGGGCCGGGTCGGTGGACCATTCCGACCAGGAGCCCGCGTAGAGGGACGCCCGGATGCCCGCCAGTTCCAGGGCCAGGATTTCGTGGGCGCCGGAGACGCCCGAGCCGCAGTAGACGGCGACGGCCGTCGCGTCCGACGCGCCGAGGGCGGCGAAACGGGCCGCCAGCGACTCCGCCGGCAGGAAGCGCCCGTCCTCGGCGACGTTCTCCGTCGTGGGGGCCGACACCGCGCCCGGGATGTGCCCGCCCACCGGGTCGATCGGCTCCACGTCCCCCCGGTACCGCTCCGCCGCCCGCGCGTCGAGCAGCAGCCCCGAGCGGGCCAGCGCCGCCGCCCCGTCCGCGTCGAGCACACCGGCGGCCCCCGGCACCGGCACGAAGTCCCCCGGCTCCGGAGCCGGCGTCCGACTCGACAGCTCCCCCGGCCACGCCGCGAGCCCGCCGTCCAGCACCCGTACGTCCGGATGACCGGTCCAGCGCAGCAGCCACCACGCCCTGGCCGCGCCCCAGCCCAGCCCGCCGTCGTAGACGACCACCGGGGTGTCCGCCGAGACGCCCGCCCGGCGCATGGCCGCGCCGAAGGCGTCGAGGTCCGGCAGCGGGTGCCGGCCCCCCGCCCCCGGCGGCCCCGCCAGCTCCGCGTCCAGGTCGACGTAGACCGCCCCGGGCAGGTGGCCGGACTCGTACGCCGGCCGTCCGGGCGGCCCGCCCAGGGACCAGCGGACGTCCAACAGGACCGGGGGCCGCGCCCCGACCGACTCGCTCGCGAGTTCGCTTGCGGAGATGATGGGCTTCATGGGGGTCATCCTCGCGCACCCGTGACGGCGCCACGGATGGCGTAGGCGCGACGGTCGCGGCAGAAACGACAAACCAGGCATCCTCCTGCGGGATCGCGCCAAAAACGGCGCGGCCCGGGAGCGGCCCGCGTCCGGTGGTGCGAGCATCTGCTCGGGGGCGCGCGAGCGAGGCGCGACACGGCAGGCGGACGGCAGGCACGGAACCGCTACAACCCCCGTGACCCGGGGCCCCACGGCCCGTAGGAACGGGTGCGTACGCCTTGTCCCCCCGCACGGCCACGACGATGGTCCGAGGAGAGAGTGACGATGAGCGAGGCGACCCGGCGCACACCCGGTACACCCTGTTGGGTGAGCTTGATGGTGCACGGGCTTGACGCGACACAGGAGTTCTACAACGCCCTCTTCGGCTGGGAGTTCGTGCCCGGCCCGCAGCAGCTCGGCCCGTACGTGCGTGCGCTGCTCGACGGCAGGGAGGTGGCCGGCATCGGTCAGCTGCCTCCCGACCGGCATCTGCCGGTCGCCTGGACCACCTATCTGGCGTCGGACGACGCCGACGAGACGGCGGAGTCGATCCGCTGCTGCGGCGGGACCGTCGCGGTCGGGCCGCTCGACGCGGGCGAGGCGGGCCGGATGGTGATCTGCTCGGACCCCGCCGGCGCGGTCTTCGGGGTGTGGCAGGCCGAACGGCACACCGGCACTGCGACCGCCGGCCGGCCCGGAACCCCCGTTTGGAACGAGCTGCTGACGTACGAGACGTCCACCGTCGGCAAGTTCTACCGCACGGTCTTCGGCTACGACGCGGAGCCGAACGTCGCCGACAACCCCGACTCCCTCACCCTCCGCCGGGACGGGCGCCCGGTCGCCGCCGTCCACGGGCTCCACGGCGGGCTGCCCCGCGACCGGGGCGCGCACTGGATGACGTACTTCGAGGTCACCGACACCGACGCGGCCGCCGCACTGGTCACGGAGCTGGGCGGCCGTGTCCTCCGGGCGCCCGAGGACGGGCCGGCGGGACGCCTCGCCCAGGTGGCGGACCCGGAGGGCGCCGTCTTCACGATCATCCGCCCGGCGGACGGCTGACCACGAGGCCCGGCACCGGGACAGCCACGGCAGCGGGCGGCGGGCGGCCACGCACTCGGGAACGGTGAGCCGGGGTCAGCTCCTGCCGCGTGCCAGTCCGCGGCGCAGCCGGGACGCCGTCCGCCGCGGGTCGCCGCCGGGCAGTCCCAGGTCGGTCAGCCGGTCCTGGTGGAAGTACCGGGCGGCGGCCGTGCCGCTCGTGAGCAGCGCCTCCGTCTCCTTCCGCAGCAGGGGGTGCAGCCGCGGCTGCATGCAGTACCCCACGGCCCTGACGAGGGGCTCCAGGGTGTCCGGCGCCGGTCCGGGCACGGCGGGGTCCGCGCCGCTCTCCAGGTCGGGGACGACATGGTCCACGACGGTCAGCGGGACCCGGTTGCTGTTCTCGTACGGCGTGAGCCGTTCCAGGATCGTCTCCGTGCCGACCCTGGCGACGGGCACGTCGAAGTACACGGCGGCGGTGAGCATCGCCGTCGAGAAGCAGCCGACGACGAGCCGGGGACGGCAGCGCGCGTAGAAGGTCTCGGCGAGCAGCGGACCGTCCAGGACGGTGAGCCGCACACCGGCGGCCCCGGCGGCCTCCCGCAGGGCGAGGGAGTAGCGGGCGGGCGCGGTGGGGTGGGGCTTGAAGACGATCGAGCGGTGGCCGGCGGCCGCGGCCCCGCGCACCATGCGGACGTGCAGCTCCTCCTCCTCGTCCGGGGTGAGGATGCCGAGGACGGCGAGGTACTGGCCGAGGAGCACGGCGGTCGGGGCGGCCGCGGCCGCCTCCTCGACCTGCCGGTCGCCGTCGACAGCCGCGGCGATCTCGGCGAGCACCGCGCGGAACGCGTCGTCGGGCACCAGCTCGCATGCGACGCCGGTCTCGGCCAGGAGCAGCGGGCGCAGCCCCGGTACGAGGTCGAGGTGGAGCAGGCGCCGGACCCGGCAGCCGATCGACTGGGGAAGCTCGTCGCGGGTGGGGCCGTAGCTCATCAGGCCGTCCGCGTACACGTCCACACCGCTCTCCGCGAAGACGGCGGCGAGCGCCTTGGCCGGGTTGACCTGGATGGACTCGACGACGAGGTGGACGGGTGCGGCGCCCAGCCCCCACGCGGTGCGGAACACCCGCTGCCAGAGCGGTGCCTCCTCGGGGCGCGGCGCCCAGGTGCCGGGGTGGTGGGGCCGGATGGCGTGGTTCCAGTGGACGGTGGCGTCGAAGCGAGCCGCGATCCGGTCGTAGCCGGTCATCTCCTCCAGCCGCAGGGCGGTCTCCGGGATCTCGGCGTTGTTCGAGACCAGCAGGAGGCGCCGGGCGTCCTCGCGGGCGCCGAACAGCCCCGCATCGAGGGCGGCGGCCACGGTGGCGGCGCCGTACAGTGTCGACACCTGGAAGATCTGGACGGGAAGGGCGGCGCCGGGCGCCCCGGGGGTGCGGGTCTGCATGGTCAGGCGGTCCTTCCGGTGGCGCGCAGGGTACGGAGCAGGGTGTTGCGCGCGGTGTCCATCGTCGCCAGGGTCTCGTCGAGCACCTGCTGGGGCATGCGGCGCAGGGCGTCCGTCACGTTCCGCTTGAGGCGTTTGGTGACGGCGGATTCGTACTGCTCCGCCTTTCCCATATGAAAGGCGATCATGGCGCAGTAGGTGCGGACCGCTTTCGGCAGAAAACGGTCCGCCTCGGCGTCCCGGGAGACCTCTTCGAGCAGCAGGTCGTACGACGGGATGAAATCGAGCTGGCGGTGGTCCGTGATCTGCGTGAGGGACGTGGTGACCCCGCGGCGGTAGAAGACGCCGTGCATGCTGAGCGCGGCGTAGGTCGTCGCTTTCAGATGGAGCCGCCAGATCCACAGCCGGTCCTCTGCGGTGCGGAGGGTCGTCTCGAATCGCGAGGCGCCGTCGGCGAAGAGATGGCCGGCGTAGACGCCGAACGGAACGAACGGATAGTCCACCATCGTCACCATGTTGGCCGGGGCGATTCCGTCCCGCGGGTCCATCACCGTGTCCCGGCGCGTGGCCGGGGCGTAGCGGACGCTGCGGGAGGTGCCGGTCGACTGGACGTGGTCGGTGCGGGCGAAGTCGCAGCCCAGCGCCTCGATGCCGTCGACCATGGCGCGCAGGTGGCCGGGGGCGTACCAGTCGTCTCCGTCGAGGAAGGTGACGTAGTCGCCGGTCGCGGCGTCCAGGCCGGTGTTGCGGGCCTGGGCCACCCCGAGATTGGTCGCGTGGCGGATGACGGTCGCGTTCGGGATCCGGCTCTTCCAGCGGTCGAGAACGTCGGGCGTCTCGTCCGTCGAACAGTCGTCGATCAGCAGGAACTCGAAATCCGGATCCGCGTTGCCGGCGAGACTGCGCATGGTGTCGGGGGCGTAGATCCCGACATTGTGGAGGGGCACGATGACGGACAGTTTCGGCACTCGGAAATTCCCAACACTCACACACGGCAGGACGGGCAGGAACGGCAGGCGGGCAAGGGGCCAGGGGCGGGCAGCGTATCGGCGCTCAATTCCGGTCCGCGGAGCCGGATGTGCACTCCGGATGAACTCTTTCCGTCCTGCGCGGAAACCGGTTCCGGAAGCCGATCGCGAGCAGGCACAACAGGGCGACCGCTCCGATCGCCCCGCCGCCGCGCAGGCCCGGCGGCCGGAACACGCAGTGGACCGAGGTGGCCGTGCCGTCGAGCGGCACGGCGAGCAGGCCCATGCGGCTCCGGGCCGGCGTGGGCTCCGCGTCGCCCGCCGCGCAGCGCCAGCCGGAGATGCGGGGAACGGCGACGACGGCGGTTCCGGTGCTGCCCGCGGGGAGTTCGGCGGTGAGGGAGTGGCCGGTGGCGCGCACCTCGGTGGCTCCGGTCGCGGTGAGGTGCCGTACGGCCGCGTCCAGCCGGTCCCGTACGAGGCAGCCGACCGGGTTCGGCGGCAGGGCGGGCTCTCCCGAGCGGGGCTTCAGGTCGATCCGTACGGCGCCGGAGGCGGGGACGGTGCCGAGCGGCTGCACGGGGGCGAGGACGGACGGCGGTTTTCCGGCGAAGTCGACGCCCGGCTGTCCGGCGAGGGCGGCCGTGCCCCGGTAGCGCGGCGCCCAGAACCAGAGCTGCGCGCCGGCCGGACAGACGGCGGTGAGGATGGTCCGGCCCTTGCCGGTTGCGCCGGGGCCGGTACTCGCCGCCCGGCGCACGGGCGGCTCGTCATACACGTCGGCGCCGAGCATCGACTCCTGGCGGGCGAAAGCCGATGCGGCGGAGGAGCCGGAGGCCTCGGCCGACGGGTCGGTGGGGCCGCTCCCGCGCGCCGGGAGCCGGACGTCCGCGCGGACGGTGACCAGGGGCGGTACGGGCGAGTCGGTGGTGGTGATCGTGGCCCGGGGCGGCCTGTCGGCGTGGAGGGGACCGGTGGGCGTCGAGCGCATCCGGGTGCCGATGGAGAAGATCGCGTCGGTGACCGGGTTGTCCAGGCTGACCGGGTGGCGCCCCTTGGCGTAGTAGCCGAAGCCGAGGGAGGCGGCCGTGCGGGAGAAGACGTCCGCGGTGAGGCTGCTGTAGTAGTCGGCGCCCTGGCCGCCGACGAGGAGGACGTCATTGCCGCCCGGCACCTCCCCGGGATCCGTGCGGTGGCGCGGCCAGGCGTCCGCGGCCTCGGTCGCCCGCGCCATGTCCGTGTGCCAAGGGCCGAGGGGCGGCGCCCAGGAGACCTTGCTCAGCTGCTGCCGTTCGACCCTGCCGCCCGTGATCGCGGTCTCGCCCGCCTGGGCCAGGACGAGCAGGCCGACTGCCACGGCCGGGAGCGCGCGGGCGCCGACGCCGTACCGCCGGGCCGCGAGGACGGCTGTCGCGGCGAGCGCGGCGACGGCCAGGGCGGCCGTGAACGCCGGATAGGTCCAGCGGTCGACGACCGCGCTGCCCCGGGCCGCGAAGGCCATCGCGCCCAGCAAGGTCCCGGCGCCGAGGAGCGCCGGCAGCCGGGGCAGGCCCCGGGCCGTGGAGATCCAGGCCGCGATCAGCAGCAGACCGCAGAGCACGAAGGACTGACGGTACGGAATGCCGTTGGGCGAGGCACCGGCGTGCCACAGGAGGTGGGTGGGACCCCACTGCATCGAGAGCGCCACCAGGCAGATCGCGGCCGTCCAGGCGAGGCGGACCCGGGGGGCCAAGGCGCGGTTGAACGGCAGGGTCAGCGCCAGCAGGAGCGCGGGGGTGCCGATGAAGAGGGCGGGGGAGGCGACGCTCGCCGTCGCCGGCAGCAGCCGGGCGAAGACCTCGGTCCAGGAGACGGCGGTGAAGGTCACCACGGGGGTGGGGTCCGCGACCCGGGTGGCCAGGAAGATCACCAGGACGAGCGGGGTGGCGAGGCCGATGCCCACGAGCACCGAGCGGGCGGCGCGCAGCAGTCCGGCGAGGCGCCGGCGGCCGGTGTCGTCGGCGGTGAGCAGCCGGACGGCGAGGACCACGGCGGCGCCGACGGTCGCCATGTAGGCGGTGTAGAAGTTGGCGTACCACGCGAGCCCCACGACGAGCGGGCCGAGGACCGGGCGCCGCCCGGAGCGCGCCCACTCGCCCACCAGACAGAGCAGCGGGAAGGCCAGCAGTCCGTCCAGCCACATCGGTACGGTGGCGGCGAAGTTCAGCGTCCAGCCGCAGAGCGCGTACGCCGCGCCGAGGACGGCGGCCACCGGCCAGGGGCCCCGGCGCAGCCGCAGCAGCAGCACCGCCATCGCGGCTGCCGCGGCGGTGATCTTGGCGGTGGTGATGACGTACAGCGCGAGTTCGATCCGGTCGGCCGGGAAGAGGACGACCAGCAGGTCGAACGGGCTGGAGAGATAGGTGCCGTAGTCGCCGAGGAAGTTCGAGCCGAAGCCCGAACGCCAGTTCAGGAAGAGGTCGCCCTCGGTGTCGCCGAGCAGGAAGGCGCGCCAGTAGGCGTGGTACGGGAGGTACTGCTGGCCGAGGTCGACGACGTTGCGGGTGGTGGGCCCGAACGGCCGGCTGCCGGCCAGGGCTCCCCCGAGGCAGAAGACCACGGAGCCGAGCAGGGCCGCGAGGGCGGCCGCCCGCAAGCGAACGCTGCGCCGTGCGCGGTCGCTCCACCGCCGGGGGCCGCCGGGCGGCCGCTCACCGCCCGAGCCGGCCGCCGTGCGGGGCCGCTTGTCCGCGGTCCGCGTGTCCCGGCCGACGGCGGGCACGGTCTCGGCAGCAGGGGGCACGCGTCCTCCGGAGGTGTCACGCGGCGCCGGGAGGCACCGGGCCCGGTCTTCGTGTCACGGGCCGACGGCCATTACCTCCGAGCCGGGCGACCCGCATCCGATCAGCAGTGGGTCCCCGGGTACACCGGAGGTGAATTGGAGGTGCCGGGGGCGGCGACGCCGTGCGGGAACCGAGGCGTACGGGCGGGAACCGAGGCGTGCGGGCGGGGCCCCAGGCGTACGGGCGGGAATTGAGGCACACGTGCGCGCCCCGGGCGTACGGACAGGCGCGTGTACGGGCGCCTCCGCGCCGGGCTCGTACCGGCGGGCCCGTGCCGACGGCTCGCGCCCCGGGCGTACGGAGGCGGCCACTCCCCCGCGTGCGGGGCGGGCGCGGGCCCGGCGGGCGCGTAAGGCGCGTGAGGCGGGCGCGTGCCGGGCGGGCGCGTGCCCCGCTTCCCGGGGCATGAGCGAGCCGGAGCGTGCGCGTACAAACGCCCCCGCGCGCGGCGTACTACGAGCGGCGGCGGGGCTTGCCCCGCTTGGCCGGGGTGGGGCCGCCGGAGCGGCCGCGCGTGCTCTTCCCGGCGGGCTTGCCGGCCGTCTTCCCCGTCGACCTGCCGCCCGACGTGGCACCGGCGGGCTTCTGGCGTGCGCCGCCGCCCTTCTCCGCCCGCTTGTCCTTCGCCTCCGGCGCGCCGCCGGCGCGGCCGCGCGTGCTGTTGACGGTCCGCCCCCGCACGATCCCGATGAAGTCCTCGACCAGGTCGGTGGTGGCGTCCTCGCGCCAGGACAGCGCGACCCGGGACTCGGGAGCGCCCGTGACCGTCCGGTACGTCAGGTCCTTGCGGTGGTGCAGGCGGGCGAGCGACTGGGGGACGACGAGGACGCCGATTCCGGCCGCCACCAGTTCGACGGCGTCCGCCGTGGTGGCCGGGCGTTCGATCGCCGGGCGGCCCGGCAGGGTCTCCCAGTCCAGGGTGTCGTCGAGGGGATGCAGCACGATGTCGTCGGCGAGGTCCTCGACGGTCACCTCGTCCGCCGCGGCGACGAGGTGGTCCTTGGGGACCACGACGACCGTGGTCTCGGTGTAGAGGGGGATCGCGCTGAGGTCCGTGCGGTCGATCGGCAGCCGGACGAACCCGGCGTCGGCGCCGGTCTCCCGCAGCACGGCGGGCGCCTCGGCGGCGGACACGGGCACGAGCTCCAGCGGAGTGTCGGGCAGGCGCTCGTTCCAGATCCGCACCCACTTGCCGGGCGTCACCCCGGGAACGTACGCGAGCCGGAACGAGGGGGATTCTTCCGAGCCTGTCACCCCGCCAGGTTACCGGTCGTGGTCGGAGGTAGCGCACATGCTCGATACCCTTGACCTCATGAAGTCGCACCAGAGCGCCCAGACGATGAAGCCCGCCACCGCGGCGAAGAAGCTGGGTGTCTACCTCGAGGCCACCCCCGCCGAGTTCCAGGAGGGCGTCGTCTCCCGCGCCGAGCTGAGTGCGCTGCAGACCGATCCGCCCGAGTGGCTGCGGGAGCTGCGCCGCAGCGGACCGCACCCCCGGCCGGTGGTCGCGGCCAAGCTCGGCGTCTCCATCTCGGGTCTTGCGCGCGGCGGGGTGACCGAGCCCCTCACGACGGAGCAGATCGAGGAGCTGAAGACGGAGAACCCGGAGTGGCTGCAGAAGGAGCGCGCCACCCAGGCCGACGTCCGCAAGGAGACCGTCCGTCTCAAGGAGAAGCAGGCGGAGCAGAAGCAGACCGGGCAGCAGTAGCCGGGCGGGCCGGCCCGCCCGCGCGGTGACCGCGCCCGGGCCTCGCTTCGCCGGTTTACCCGAGTCCCACGTCGGCCCCTCACCCCGCCCGGGGTGAGGGGCCGACGCCGTACGTCCCTGCCCGACCCTCGCCGTCAGGCGTGGTTGACCGGCAGAACGTCCGGGGACAGGGCACCCGCCCTGGCCGACGCGCTGGTCATGTGGCGGCGGTGGTGGCGGCGGCACAGGACCTCGTAGCCGATCTCCTCGGCCGGACGGTTCACGTCGCCGACGACGACCTGCTCGCCTTCGACGACCATCTGCCCGCCCACGGTACGGGCGTTGTGCGTGGCGCGCGCCCCGCACCAGCACAGCGCCTCCACCTGCAGCTGCTCGATCCGGTCGGCCAGTTCGATCAGCCGCTGCGAGCCCGGGAACAGCTTCGTCCGGAAGTCCGTCGTGATGCCGAAGGCGAAGACGTCCATGTCGAGGTCGTCGACGATGCGGGCCAGCTGGTCGATCTGCTCCGGGGCCAGGAACTGCGCCTCGTCCACGATCACGTAGTCGGCCTTGCCGCCCTTGGACATCTGGTCCACGAGGTACGCGTAGAGGTCCACGCCCTCCCCCGCCTCGACAGCGTCCGTCACCAGGCCCAGCCGGGACGACAGCTTGCCCTCGCCGGCGCGGTCGTCACGGGTGAAGATCACACCCTGGAGCCCGCGGGCGGAGCGGTTGTGCCCGATCTGGAGCGCCAGTGTGCTCTTTCCGCAGTCCATCGTTCCGGAGAAGAACACCAGCTCGGGCATGGGAGGTCGAGGCCTTTCGGGCGGGGCGGCGGCCGGCGACGGCGATAAGGGCCGGACCGCGGGGTCGGGGAACGACGAGTCGGGGAACGAGGGATCAGGAGCCGGGGCCGGAGGGCGGCGACCGAGGGGTCAGGTACGGACCTCGAGGAGCGGGACGAACTGCTCCGCGGGCGTCATGGAGCCGTGCACGCCGACCATCGCCGACTCGTGCGGTTCCTTGACGGAGGCGGTGATGATGACGTCGTCACGGGCCGCGGCGACCACGTCGCCGATCCTCCCGTACACCCGCTCGTCGACCGTGCCGCCGAACCAGCCCAGCTCGATGGCCTCGTCCCTGCCCGCCACCCAGAACTGCTCGCCGAGGACCTCGCGCCAGCAGGTCAGGACGTCGGCCTGGGCCCCCGGCACGGCATAGACGTGGCGGGCGCGGCCCTCGCCGCCGAGCAGGGCGACGCCGGCGCTCAGCTCCCAGTCCTCGTCGAAGTCGATCCGGGACTGCTCGTCGAAGGGGACGTCGACCATGCCGTGGTCGGCGGTGACGTACAGCGCGGAGTGCGGGGGCAGTTGCTCGGCGAGCCGCTGCACGAGCCGGTCGACGAACATCAGCTGGCCGCGCCAGGCGTCGGAGTCGATCCCGAACCGGTGCCCGGCGCCGTCGAGTTCGCTGTAGTACGTGTAGACCAGCGAGCGGTCGCCGGCGGCGAGCTGCTCGGCGGCGAAGTCCATGCGCTCCTCGCCCGTGAGCCGGCCGTGGAACGCTCCGCCGCTCAGGGCGATCTTGGTGAGCGGGGTGTCCTGGAAGATCGGCGAGGAGACCTGCGCCGTGTGGATCCCGGCTTCGTGGGCGAGCTGGAAGACCGTGGGGTACGGCTGCCAGACGTGGGGCGGCGTCCACGGCTTCCACCGGAGCTGGTTCATCAGCTCACCGGTGTCGGGGTCGCGGACGGTGTAGCCGGGCAGTCCGTGCGCGCCGGGGACCTGTCCGGTGCCGACCGAGGCGAGCGAGGTCGCGGTGGTGGCGGGGAAACCGGCGGTGATCGGGCGTCCCGTGCCGCCGCGCGAGGTGGCGAGCAGCGAGGTGAGGTACGGCGCCTCGTCGGGGTGGGAGCGGATCTGCTCCCAGCCGAGTCCGTCGATCAGGAACACGCAGTTCCGGTCGGCCGGGGCGAGTTCGGCGATCCGGGCCTCGAAGCCGGGCGCGCCCTGTCCGGCGACGAGGGTCGGCAGGAGGTCGGCGAGCGAACCGGTGCCGTACTCCGGAACGGGCGCGGACGCGGGCGCGAGGACGACCGGTTCGTCGGGCCAGCCCGAGGCGACCGTGGAGGGCTGGACCATCAGCGCGTCGCCGCGGTGGCTTCGGAGAGCGACTGGGCGAAGGCGAGGGTCTGGCGAACCGTGTCCGGGCCGTCGCCGGCGTCGCTGACGCGGAGGCTGAGGTCGTCGGCGGTGGCGTTGCCGGTGTAGCCGTGATCGGCGTCGCAGTTGGGGTCGCCGCAGGCGGCGGGCTCCAGGTCGATCCGGGAGACGGCGCCCCAGCCGATGGTGAGGACGACCTCGCGGGGCAGCGTGCCGGGGGTGTACGACTCCGGGTTGGCGACGACGCGGCTGACGACGACGGAGGAGATCCGGTCGAGCTTGACCGACTCCGTGGAGGTGGTCGCGTACGGCGTCGGGGAGCTGGTGTCGGCAGCCTGCTCGTCGGTGTGGCTCACGATGAAGCGGGTGGCCGTCAGGACGAGGACCGTGACATGGCGGCGGACCTCGTTGGTGTCGAACGTGGTCTCCTGGTGCACCACGTATGACGCGATCGCCTCGCCACCGACGGCGGCCTCCACCGCCTCGGCCACGAGGGCCGGGTAGTAGCCGCTGCGCTCGATCGCCGCGCGCAGCCCCTGGGTCGTCGTACCGGTCTTCGCCATGGACTCCATCCTAATCCGTCGGGAGGGGCGCTCCGGGACGTGTCGGTCGCCGCGAGCCCGGCTCGCGCGGCGGCGGGCCGGCCACGGCGTCAGTAGCTGGGGAGCCGGCGCGGGCCGAGGTCCGTGCGGGGCGGGGGCGGGGCGAGGCGGACCGTGGCGCCGAGCACGGAGAGTCCGCGCGAGGCGACGACGACGGGCTCCAGCGTGATCGCGACGACCTCGGGGTGGTCGTCGACGAGTCGGGAGACGCGCAGCAGCAGCTCCTCCAGGGCGGGGGTGTCGACGGGGTCGGAGCCGCGCCAGCCGAAGAGGAGGGGCGCGGTCCGGATGGACCGGACCAGCTCGGCGGCGTCCCGGTCGGTGGCGGGGACGAGCCGGTGGGACATGTCGCCGAGCAGCTCGGAGGCGGCTCCGGCGAGGCCGAAGGAGAGGACGGCGCCGACGGCCGGGTCGATGGCGGCCCTAACGACGGTGTCGACGCCGCGCGGCACCATCGCCTGGACCACCGGATGCAGCTCCTCCGGCTTGCCGAGGGTGTCGGTCACCTCGGTGTAGGCGGTGCGGAGTTGCTCCTCGGTGGCGAGGTCGAGCCGTACGCCACCGAGGTCGGGGCGGTGGCGCAGGTGGGGCGCGGTCGTCTTCAGGGCGACGGGGTAGCCGAGGCGGGCGGCGGCCGCGACGGCGGCGTCGGGGGTGGGCGCGGGCAGGGTCGGCAGGACGTTGATGCCGTACCGCGCGAGCAGCTCGCCCGCCTCTTCGGCGCCGAGGGTGACGCCCCGGGCGTCCACGTCGTCCCCGAGCATCCGCTCGATCCGGGCGGCGGCCCCCGCCTCGTCGATGTCCTCGTACTCCGGGACCCGCCCCGGCTCGGCGGCCTGGCGGCGCCACTCGGCATAGCGCACGGCCTCGGCCAGCGCCCGCACGGCCCGCTCGGCGGCGGGATAGGCGGGGATGTTGCCGCTGACCCGCGGAGACGCGGAGCCGTCTCCGCCGCCGTCCTTGGCGGAGGTGGGGGCCGCGGGCGGGCCGAGGCGGGTCGGGGGCGCGGGCGGGCCGGCGACGGCTGCCGGGCTTCCGCCCGGGCCGAGGCGGGTCGGTGCCGAGGTCCCGCCGCCCTCTCGCGCACCGCCGGTGCGCGACGCGTCCGGGGCGCCGGGCGCGGTGGCGGCCGGTGCCGTGGGGGGCGCGGCGGCCGTCAGGGGCGGAACCCCCGCGGCGGACGAACCGGCCGGAGTGACGGGCGGGGAGCCGGCCCGGAGTCCGGGAGCGGGTCGCGTGCTGGTCGCCGCGGACAGGGCCTCGGCGAGTCCGCCCATCTCGACGTGCACCACGACGACCGGCTTCGTCGGGGCGGGGGCGGAGGCGACGGCCTCCCGGAGGTACGCCGCGAGGACCTCCCCGTCACCGGATTCCACGGCTCCGTTCTCGCCGACCCAGGGGATCGCCGTCACGACGACCGCGTCGCTGGTCTCGTCCACGAGGGCGGCCGCCAGTGCCGCGCGGAAGTCCGCCGGGCTCGCCGCCGTCGTGAGGTCGATCGGGCGCAGCGGCCGCAGCCCCTCGGTCAGGCAGGCGTCGTACGTCAGCAGCCCGAGCGACTCGGAGTTGCCGAGGATCGCCACGCGCGGCCCGGTCGGCAGGGGCTGCCCGGCGAGGAGGAGCCCCGCGTCGACGAGCTCGGTGACGGTGTCGACGCGGATGACCCCGGCCTGCCGGAGGAGGGCGGAGACCGTGGCGTACGGGATGCGGGTGACGGGCACCCGGTGGCCGGGCGGGGCGCTGCCGCTGTGCCGGGCGCCCTTGACCACCACGACCGGTTTGACCGCGGCGGTCCGGCGGGCCAGCCGGGTGAACTTCCGCGGGTTGCCGATCGACTCCAGGTAGAGCAGGACGACGTCCGTGGCCGGGTCGTCGTACCAGTGCTGGAGGAAGTCGTTGCCGGAGACGTCGGCGCGGTTGCCCGCGGAGATGAAGGAGGACAGCCCGGCTCCCCGCCGGTGGAGACCGGCGAGGAGGGCGATGCCGATGGCGCCGGACTGGGTGAACAGCCCGATCCGTCCGGCCGTCGGCATCTGCGGGGCGAGCGAGGCGTTCAGCCGGACGTCGGAGGCGGTGTCGATGAGTCCGAAGGCGTTGGGTCCGATGATCCGCATGCCGTACGAGCGGGCCTGCCGGACCAGCTCGCGCTGTCGCGCCCGTCCTTCCTCGGTGCCGGTCTCGGCGTATCCGGCGCTGAGGACGACCAGGCCCCGGACCCCGTGCTCGCCGCAGTCGGCGACCGCGTCGGGCACCCGCTCGGCGGGGACGGCGACGACCGCCAGGTCCACCGGCTCGCCGATGTCCGCGACGGAGCGGAAGGCCGGCACGCCGTCGAGCGCCGCCGCCCCCTCGTCCAAGGCGCGGTTCACGGCGTAGGTCCGGCCGGTGTAGCCGGAGGCGAGGAGGTTGCGCAGAACGGTCCGGCCGACGCCGCCGGGGGTGCGGCCGGCTCCCACGACGGCGACCGAGCCGGGAGCGAGCAGCCGCTGCACGGAGCGCGCCTCGGCGCGCTGCTCGCGCGCGAGCTGGACGGCGAGCGAGCGGTCGGTGGGCTCCAGGTCGAGGTGGAGGCGGACGGAACCGTCCTCGAAGCTGCGCTTCTGGGTGTACCCGGCGTCCGTGAACACCTTGATCATCTTGGTGTTGGCGGGGAGCACCTCGGCCGCGAACCGGCGGATGTCCCGCTCCCGCGCCACCGCCGCGATGTGTTCGAGGAGGGCGGAGGCGACTCCCCTGCCCTGGTGCGCGTCCTGGACGAGGAAGGCGACCTCGGCCTCGTCGGCGGGGGCGGAGGCGGGCAGGCCCTGGGCGTTGATGCGGTCGTACCGCACGGTGGCGATGAACTCGCCGCCGACGGTCGCGGCGAGTCCGACCCTGTCCACGTAGTCGTGATGGGTGAAACGGCGGACGTCCTTGGCGGAGAGGCGGGGGTAGGGCGCGAAGAAGCGGTAGTACTTCGACTCGTCCGAGACCTGTTCGTAGAAGCTGACCAGTCGGTCGGCGTCGTCGACGGTGATGGGCCTGATGCGTGCGGTGCCGCCGTCGCGGAGGACCACGTCCGCTTCCCAGTGATCCGGGTAGGCGTGTTCCGGCTGGGCCGGGTGCGGCTGTTCCGACGCGCTCTGCATGGGGCAAGACTACGGCCGGGGTACGACAGTGGCACCGGTCCCGCACGGGGTGCGTGCCCCGGGTGGCGCGTGCAAGGTGGGAGGGCCGGAGGGCCGCCCCACGCCCGGGCCGGACGCAGTGCCGAGCACGACGCAACCCGTGAGAGACTGGTCTAGACAACCCGCTAAGACTTGAAGGGCAACACCATGGCTGAGCGCCGCGTCAACGTCGGCTGGGCCGAGGGCCTGCACGCCCGCCCCGCCTCCATCTTCGTCCGCGCCACCACGGCCTCCGGCGTCCCCGTGACGATCGCCAAGGCCGATGGGAACCCGGTGAACGCCGCTTCGATGCTCGCGGTGCTCGGTCTGGGCGCGCAGGGCGGCGAGGAGATCGTGCTCGCTTCGGACGCCGAGGGCGCCGAGGCCGCGCTGGACCGCCTCGCCAAGCTGGTTGCCGAGGGGCTCGAGGAGCTTCCCGAGACCGTCTGACCTCGCCGTCCCGGTCTCGTCCGGGTCTCGTCTGCGAGGAGCCGCGCCCGCCATCCCCCCGGCGGACGCGGCTCTTTCGCGTCTGGGGGCACGGCGAAAGCGCGGCCGGGGCCGACTCCGGACTTCCCGGGCCATGGAACCCGGGGCACGTCCGGACGGTCCCCCGCGGCTCGCCCTGGTCCTCGGAATTCCGGTCACACCGCTGTGAGGGCGGCTTGGCATTCCGGGCAGCGAAATACGACGCCCCGCATCGGAGGCGCCCCGTTCACGAAAGCCCCGGGGCTTTCGGATGCATTTCCGGGCAGCACTTCCACGGGCCATCGAATTCCGCCGGCTGCATTCCTTCTCTTTGTATACGGCCCGGTCGTTAATTCCGGACGTTCGCGGTGTATACGACATGTTGCGAAGCCCTCACACCGCCGCGCGCGGGGCGCTTCGGCCGGTGCAGCGCCGGTGAGCGTTCGGCGTGCAGGGCGGTCAGGGCGCGGGCCCGCTCGGCGTCGCCGCGGGCCACCGCGTCGACGATCGCTCCGTGCTCGGCCCAGGCCTCGACCGGCTGCGCGGCCGGCTCGATCGCGTACATCCAGGCGATCTTGTGCCGCAGCTGGGTGAGCAGCGCGGTGAGCGCCGGGCTGCCGGAGGCCTGCGCGAGGGTCTCGTGGAACCAGCCGTCCAGGGAGCGCAGGTCTTCGCCCTGGCCGCGCCTGGCCCGCTCCTGCCCCAGCCTGACCAGGCCCCGCAGCACTTTGAGGTGGGCCTCCGTGCGGCGCTGGGCGGCGCGGGCGGCCCCCAGCGGCTCCAGGAGCGCCCGCATGTCCAGGAGGTCCGCCGCCTCCTGCTCGGTGGGCTCGGCGACATGGGCGCCCGCGTGCCGGCGGGTGACCACGAAGCCCTCCGACTCCAGGGTGCGCAGCGCCTCGCGGACCGGGACGCGGGAGACTCCGTACCGGCGTGCCAGCTGCTCCTCCGTCAGCCGGCTTCCGCACGCGAAGACACCGGAGACGATGTCGTCCCGAATCGCCGTGCATACCGAATGCGCGGGGATGCGCATGTTCGACCTCCGCCTTTTCCGCGCGAAAACCATCCGATGGACGTCTGTTCGTCGACTCTTCGGTGACTCTATTGCAGCGGGGCGGTATTTCCGATGGCTACCGGGGATTCATGGATGTCTTTTGGCCGAGAAAAAGCCCCGGCTCGGTACGAGCCGGGGCTTTTTCGACCGGGCCGTGGGGCGGCCCGTGCGTTCGGACGCGGTCGGGTCAGACGTTCACACCGCGGGCGCGCAGGTACGCGACGGGGTTGATGTCGGAGCCGTACTCGGCGCTCGTGCGGGCCTCGAAGTGCAGGTGCGGGCCCGTGGAGTTGCCGGTCGAGCCGGAGATGCCGATGCGGTCGCCGGGGGTCACGGTCTCGCCGACCGAGACACTGATGGCCGAGAGGTGACCGTACTGGGTGTACGTACCGTCGTTCATCCGGATGACGATGTTGTTGCCGTACGCGCCGCCCCAGCCGGCCTCGACCACGGTGCCGGCGCCGACGGAGACGACCTCGCTGCCGTAGGAGGCGTGGAAGTCGACGCCCGAGTGGCTGCCGGAGGACCAGAGGGAGCCGCCGGTCTGGTAGCCGGTGCTGACGTACGAGCCGGCCACGGGGAGCTGGAAGGAGTTCAGGCGCTTGCGCTCGGCCTCCCGGGCGGCGCGCTCCTTGGCCTCGCGGATCTCCTTTGCGCGGGCCTCGGCCTTGCGCTTCGCCTCCGCCTTCGCGCGGGCCTCGGCCTTGGCCTTGGCTATCGCCTCGACGGCTTCCCGCTCCTGCTCGGCGGCCTGGACGTCGATCCGGTCCGCCAGCGACTCGGAGACGACGGCCATGTTCATGCCGGTGTCCTCGAGCGCGCGGGTGTCCGTGTCGGCGGCGAGCGCCGGGGAAGCGAGGGTTCCGATGACCCCGGTGGTGGCGATGGTGGCGACGCCGGCGATGCCCGCGCTGCGGCGCGCCAGACGGCTCGGACCACGATGCTTCCCGGTGGCACGGGTGAACGCCATGTAGTGGCTGATCCTTTCCTTCCTTCTCGCCTACCGGGTTAGCTGACGGGTTCGGAGCAGGAAGGTCTCCTACGGGCCCCTCCGCACGGGTGCGAAGGCGTCCGATTCACCCCAGGGACTTCATGGGTCCCCGGCTCCCCAGGCTCGCGCCTGACGGGGACTCGGCGATGACTGTCCGATGCCACGGGTGTGGCGGGTGCAACTGGCGAACAGCCGGATTGACGCTAAGCGGACCGTCTTTCAATCGGCAAACGGACTCGCCGGTTTGTAAGACATGCCACAGGTCAGACAGGCATCCTCTCCCTCAATACGGACAAACGATCAATATGGGCGAGGACCCCGACGTATGGTGACGTCGGGGTCCTCGCCGGAGCGCGCGTTCCGCTCCGTTCAGCCCTCGTTCGGCCGGTCGGCCCGTGCCCGGTTCTCGTCCGGAGCGCGCTCCGCCGGTCGGCCTCCCGGTGCTCGATCAGCCGGTGACGACGGTGACTTCGCCGATGCCGAGCGCCCGCACGGGCTCCTCGATCTGCGCCGCGTCGCCGACGAGCACGGTCACCAGACGGTCCACCGGGAAGGCGTTGACGACCGCCGCCGTCGCCTCCACCGTGCCCGTCTCGGCCAGGCGCGCGTACAACTGCGCCTGGAAATCGTCCGGAAGGTGCTGCTCGACCTGGTCGGCGAGCGTCCCGGCGACGGAGGCGGCGGTCTCGTACTTCAACGGCGCCACGCCCACCAGGTTCTGCACCGCCACGTCGCGCTCCGCGTCGGTCAGCCCCTCGGCGGCGAGGGTGCGCAGCACCTTCCACAGGTCGTCAAGTGCCGGACCGGTGTTGGGGGTGTCGACCGAACCGCTGATGGCGAGCATCGCGGCGCCGTTGCCCGCGCCGTCGGAGCGCAGCACCTGGCCGAAGGACCGCACGCCGTAGGTGTAGCCCTTCTCCTCGCGCAGGACGCGGTCCAGGCGGGAGGTGAGGGTGCCCCCGAGGCAGTACGTGCCGAGGACCTGGGCCGGCCAGACCCGGTCGTGCCGGTCGGCGCCGACCCTGCCGATCAGCAGCTGCGTCTGGACCGCCCCGGGGCGGTTGACGATGACCACGCGGCCGGTGTCGTCGGCCGTGATCGGCGGGACGGGGCGCGGCTCGGCGGTGTCGCCGGTCCACGCGCCGAGCGTCTCGGCGAGGACCTTGTCCAGGTCGACGTCGGTCAGGTCGCCCACGACCACGGCGGTGGCCGTGGCGGGCCGGACGTGCGCCGTGAAGAAGGCGCGGACGGCCGTGGCGTCGATCGCGGCGACGGTCTCCTCGGTGCCCTGGCGCGGCCGGGACATGCGCGAACCGGCCGGGAACAGCTCCTTGGAGAGCTGCTTGGCCGCCCTGCGGGCCGGGTTGGCCGTCTCGTGCGGGATCTCGTCGAGCCGGTTGCGCACCAGCCGCTCGATCTCGGTGTCGACGAAGGCCGGGGCGATCAGGGCCTCGGCGAGCAGGCCGAGCGCCTTGGGCAGCCGCGAGACGGGAACCTCGAGGGAGACCCGTACGCCCGGATGGTCCGCGTGGGCGTCGAGGGTGGCCCCGCAACGCTCCAGCTCCGCCGCGAACTCCTCGGCCGAGTGCTTGTCGGTGCCTTCGGACAGGGCCCGCGACATGATCGTGGCGACGCCGTCCAGACCCTCCGGCTCGGCCTCCAGGGGGGCTTCGAGGAAGATCTCGACGGCCACCACCTGCTGGCCCGGACGGTGGCAGCGCAGCACCGTCAGGCCGTTGTCCAGGGCCCCCCGCTCCGGAGCCGGGAAGGCCCAGGGGCGGGCCGTGCCCGGCTGCGGCTGCGGGTGGAAGTCCATGCTCGTCAAAGACGCGGCAGCGTCGCTCACTGGTCCGCTCCCTCTTCCTCGTCGTTCTCGCTGTCGCTGTCGCTCTGCTCGGCGGTCACCGGTTCGTAGACGAGCACCGCGCGGTTGTCGGGACGCAGCCGGGCCGCGGCGACGGCCCGCACCTCGTCCGCGGTGACGTCCAGGACGCGGTTGACGGCGGTCAGGGCGAGCTGCGGGTCGCCGAACAGCACCGCGAAGCGGCACAGTTCGTCGGCGCGGCCGGCGACCGTGCCGAGCCGGTCGAGCCACTCCCGCTCCAACTGCGCCTGGGCACGCTCCATCTCCTCGGGCGTGGGGCCCTCGGAGGCGAAACGGGCCAGCTCCTCGTCGACGGCGGCCTCGATCTCGGGGACCTCCACACCGCCGGAGGTCTTCACGTCCAGCCAGCCCAGCGAGGGAGCACCGGCCAGGCGCAGCAGGCCGAAGCCGGCCGCGACGGCCGTGCGGTCGCGGCGGACCAGCCGGTTGTGGAGCCGGGAGGACTCGCCGCCGCCGAGGACGGTCAGGGCCAGGTCGGCGGCGTCGCACTCGCGCGTGCCGTCGTGCGGGAGGCGGTAGGCGGCCATCAGCGCGCGCGCCGGGACCTCCTCCTCCACGACCTCGCGCAGCTGCTCGCCGATAGTCTCGGACAGCGTGCCGTCGCGCGGCGGACGCTTGCCGTCGTGGGACGGGATGGAGCCGAAGTACTTCTCGATCCAGGCGAGGGTCTGCTCCGGGTCGATGTCGCCGACGACCGACAGCACCGCGTTGTTCGGCGCGTAGTACGTACGGAAGAAGCTGCGGGCGTCCTCCAGGGTGGCCGCGTCCAGGTCGGCCATGGAGCCGATCGGCGTGTGGTGGTACGGGTGGCCCTCGGGGTAGGCGAGGGCGGTCAGCTTCTCGAAGGCCGTGCCGTAGGGCACGTTGTCGTACCGCTGGCGGCGCTCGTTCTTGACGACGTCGCGCTGGTTCTCCATGGACTCGTCGTCCAGGGCCGCCAGCAGCGAGCCCATGCGGTCCGCCTCCAGCCAGAGCGCGAGCTCCAGCTGATGCGTCGGCATCGTCTCGAAGTAGTTGGTGCGCTCGAAGCTCGTCGTGCCGTTGAGCGAACCGCCCGCTCCCTGGACCAGCTCGAAGTGACCGTTTCCGTGGACCTGCTTCGACCCCTGGAACATCAGGTGCTCGAAGAGGTGGGCGAGGCCGGTACGGCCCTCGACCTCGTGACGCGAGCCGACGTCGTACCAGAGGCAGACCGCGGCGACCGGGGTCAGGTGGTCCTCGGAGAGCACCACGCGCAGGCCGTTGGCCAGCCGGTGCTCGGTCGCTGTCAGGCCGCCGGAGCCGGCCTCGGCCGTGGCCGTGTGACCCATGGGCATGTACGTCCCTTCGATCGCGATATGGAAAAGTCCTGCCACTGTATGCAAGCGCACCGACACCTCGCGAAGTTCCCGCGGGCTCGAGGCTTCCCTCTTCCGGGTCGCGCACGCGTCCCGCTTCCCCTCCGTCCCGCCTCCACCCTCGCCTCCACCCGGCGCCCGGGAGGCGGGCCGGGAGGGGCCATTCCCGGGTCGCGGTCGGCGTTGTCAGTGGGACGGTCCACAATGGTCCGCGTCAGATCAACCTTGTTGGTGAAGGAGCCGCAGCCGCGATGGCCCGCCGCAGCACGAAGACACCGCCGCCGGACGACGCGTTCGAGGAGCGAATCCTCGACATCGACGTCGTCGACGAGATGCAGGGCTCCTTCCTCGAGTACGCGTACTCGGTGATCTACTCCCGCGCGCTGCCGGACGCCCGCGACGGCATGAAGCCGGTGCAGCGCCGCATCGTCTACCAGATGAACGAGATGGGGCTGCGTCCCGACCGCGGCTATGTGAAGTGCGCCCGCGTCGTCGGCGAGGTCATGGGCAAGCTGCACCCCCACGGCGACGCGTCGATCTACGACGCGATGGTGCGGATGGCGCAGCCGTTCTCCATGCGGGTCCCCCTCGTCGACGGCCACGGCAACTTCGGCTCGCTGGGCAACGACGACCCGCCGGCCGCCATGCGGTACACCGAGTCCCGGATGGCGTCGGCCGCGCTGCTGATGACCGAGTCCATCGACGAGGACACCGTCGACTTCTCGCCGAACTACGACGGCCAGGAGCGGGAGCCGGTCGCCCTGCCGGCGGCGTACCCGAACCTGCTGGTCAACGGCGCCTCCGGCATCGCGGTCGGCATGGCCACCAACATGCCGCCGCACAACCTGGGCGAGGTGATCGCGGCCGCCCGCCACCTCATCCGGCACCCCAACGCCGACCTCGACGCGCTGATGCGGTTCGTCCCCGGCCCCGACCTCCCGACCGGCGGCCGGATCGTCGGCCTGTCCGGCATCAAGGACGCGTACGAGAACGGCCGCGGGACGTTCAAGATCCGCGCCACGGCCACGGTGGAGAACGTCACCGCCCGCCGCAAGGGCATCGTCGTCACCGAACTGCCCTTCACGGTCGGCCCGGAGAAGGTCATCGGCAAGATCAAGGACCTGGTCGGCTCCAAGAAGCTCCAGGGCATCGCCGACGTCAAGGACCTCACCGACCGCAGCCACGGCCTGCGGCTGGTCATCGAGATCAAGAACGGCTTCGTGCCCGAGGCGGTCCTGGAGCAGCTCTACAAGCTGACGCCGATGGAGGAGTCCTTCGGCATCAACAACGTGGCGCTGGTCGACGGCCAGCCGCTCACGCTCGGTCTCAAGGAGCTGCTGGAGGTCTATCTCGACCACCGCTTCACCGTCGTCCGACGCCGCTCCGAGTTCCGGCGGACCAAGAAGCGAGACCGGCTGCACCTGGTCGAGGGCCTGCTCGTCGCTCTCCTCGACATCGACGAGGTCATCCGTCTCATCCGCTCCAGCGAGAACTCGGCGCAGGCCAAGGAGCGCCTGATCGCCCACTTCTCGCTGAGCGAGATCCAGACGCAGTACATCCTGGACACCCCGCTGCGCCGGCTCACGAAGTTCGACCGAATCGAGCTGGAGAGCGAGCGGGACCGGCTCAACGGCGAGATCGACGAGCTGACCGGGATCCTCGACTCGGACGCCGAGCTGCGCAAGCTGGTCTCGGGCGAACTGGCCGCGGTGGCGAAGAAGTTCGGTACCGAAAGGCGCACGGTCCTGCTGGAGTCGGCGGGCGCGCCCGTCGCGGCCGCCTCCCTGGAGGTCGCGGACGACCCGTGCCGGGTGCTGCTCTCCTCGACGGGGCTGCTGGCCCGCACGGCGACGGCGGAGCTGCCGTCCGCCGAGGACGGCCGCCGCGCCAAGCACGACGTGATCGTCTCGGCCGTCCCGGCGACCCAGCGCGGGGATGTCGGCGTGGTGACCTCGACCGGGCGGCTGCTGCGGCTCGCCGTGATCGACCTGCCTCAGCTGCCGGACACCCACGCCGCGCCGAACCTCGCGGGCGGGGCGCCGCTGGCGGAGTTCCTGACCTTGGAGAACGACGAGTCGGTGGTCTGCCTGACCACGCTGGACGAGTCCTCGCCGGGTCTGGCGATCGGCACGCTGCAGGGCGTGGTGAAGCGGGTGGTGCCGGACTATCCGGCGAACAAGGACGAGCTGGAGGTCATCGCCCTCAAGGACGGAGACCGGATCGTCGGAGCGACCGAGCTGCGGACGGGCGAGGAGGACCTGGTCTTCATCACCTCCGACGCCCAGCTGCTGCGCTTCCAGGCCGCGCAGGTACGGCCCCAGGGACGGCCCGCGGGCGGCATGGCGGGCATCAAGCTCGCGGCCGGCGCCGAGGTGATCTCGTTCACGGCCCTGGACCCGGCGGCGGAGGGCGTGGTGTTCACCATCGCGGGCTCGACGGGCACCCTGGACGGGTCGGCCGCCACGTCGGCGAAGCTGACGCCGTTCGACCAGTACCCCCGCAAGGGGCGCGCGACCGGTGGCGTGCGCTGCCAGCGGTTCCTCAAGGGCGAGGACGTGCTCCTGCTCGGCTGGGCGGGTGGCTCCCCGGCCCGCGCCGCCCAGCAGAACGGCACCCCGGTGGATCTCCCCGAGATCGACCCGCGCCGCGACGGCTCGGGCACCCCCCTGGCCAAGCCGGTCACGGTCCTGGCGGGCCCGACTAGCTGAGCGGGGCCGGCGGAGGCTCCCAGGGAGCGTCCGCCGGCTCCTCCTCGGACTCGTCGCGCCGTACGTACCGCAGGACGCCCCACATGGCGTGCTCGTCCGGGGCTTCCCGCGGGCCGGCCGCCTCGCACGCGGCGAGTTCCTTGCGCAGGGCCTCGGCGTCGATGCCGGACCCGATGAGGACGAGCTGGGTCCGCCGCTCCTCGCCCTCCGGCCAGGGCTCGGGGTAGAAGCGCAGGAACCGGCCGACGGCGTGGACGCCGTAGCGGTTGACCGGGTCGGCCGCGCCGAAGTCGACGAATCCCTTGAGGCGGTAGAGGCCCTGGGGCCGGGAGTCCAGGAACTCCATGAGCCGCCGCGGGTGCAGGGCGGTCGCGGTGGAGACCGAGAGGGTCTCGTAGTGGGCGTGCGGATGGGCGGCCGTGTCCTCGTCCCCGTACAGCAGGTCCTCGATGGACATCTGCCCCTCGATCTCGTCGTCGGGCGCGACCCGGTCGAAGAGGACCTCGGGGTCGACCCGCCCGTGGGCGGCGCGGATCACGGCGGCGCGTCCGGCGAGACCGGTCACGGTCGCGTGGACGGCGTCCAGCTCCCGCTCCCCGACCCGGTCGGCCTTGTTGACGACCACCAGGTCGGCGAGGGCGAGGTGCCGGTCGGTCTCGGGATGCCTCTCGCGCGTGGCGGAGAACTCGGCGGCGTCGACGACCTGCACGAGCCCGCCGTACACGATCCGCTCGTTCTCGCTGGCGAGCACCATGCGCACCAGCTCCTGCGGCTCGGCGAGCCCGCTCGCCTCGATGACGATCACGTCCAGGCGGGCGGAGGGCCGGGTGAGGACCTCCAGGTACTCGTCCAGCTCGCTCGCGTCCACGGCGCAGCACAGGCAACCGTTGCCGAGCGAGACGGTGGACCCGACCTGCCCGGCGACGGTCATGGCGTCGATCCCGATGTCCCCGAAGTCGTTCACCATGACCCCGATCCGGGTGCCCCGGGCGCTGCGCAGCAGATGGTTGAGCAGCGTCGTCTTGCCCGACCCCAGAAATCCGGAGAGGACGACGACGGGGATCTGCTGCGTGCTCAAGGGAAACCCTCCTGGTGCCTCGGGCGCTCGACGAAGCTCCCAGAATAGGCAAGCCGCCGCCCGGGCGGGCACGGGCGGCCGACGGTCCACCGAACGGGCGGCCACCCCACAAGGGGCACCCCGTCCCGGACGTCCGCGCCCGTGCCGCGGCGCACAGCGGGCCGCCCGGAATTTCCGGTCGCGTTCCCCCGGCCCGTACCGTTCCCGCATGAGCCCCGCACCGACCACCCCCGCGCGGCCCGCTGTGCGCCGTCGGCGGATCGGCTGGCCGCGGCGGGTCTTCGCGCAGGTCCTCCTCATGCAGCTGGCCATCGCCACCGGCGTGACCGTGCTCGCCACCGGCCTCTTCTTGGCGCCCCTCAGCGCCCAGCTCGACGACCAGGCCATGCGCCGCGCGCTCGCCATCGCCGAGACGACCGCGTCCCCGCGGGTCGCGACGGCGCTGCGGGACACCTCCCCCACCGCCGGCGGCCCCGTACAGACGGAGGCCGAGCGGATCCGGCGGTCCACCGGCGCCGAGTACGTGGTCGTCATGGACACGCGCGGGATCCGCTGGTCGCACACCGACCCGGCCCAGATCGGCAAGGTCGTCTCCACCGACCCCAGCACGGCCCTCGCCGGCCGCGAGGTGATGGAGATCGACAGCGGGACCCTCGGCCGCTCCGCCCGGGGCAAGGCGCCGCTGCGGGCCGCCGACGGGAGCATCGTCGGCGCGGTGTCGGTCGGCATCGAATACGACAGCGTCCAGGACCGGCTGCTCGGGGCGATCCCGGGCCTGCTCGCGTACGCGGGCGGCGCCCTGGCCGTCGGGGCCCTGGCGGCCTATCTGATCTCCCGCAGACTCCAGCGGCAGACCCACGACCTGGCCTTCTCCGACATCTCCGCGCTGCTCGCCGAGCGCGAGGCGATGCTCCACGGCATCCGCGAGGGCGTCGTCGCCCTGGACCGCGCCGGACGGATACGGCTCCTGAACGACGAGGCCCAGCGCCTCCTCGGAATCGGTGCCGAGGCCATCGGCAGACCGTTGGAGGAGGCGCTCGGCTCCGGCCGCACCGCCGACGTGCTGGCCGGGCGGGTCACGGGCGAGGACCTGGTGACGGTCCGCGGGCAGCGGGTGCTCATCGCCAACCGGATGCCGACGGACGAAGGCGGCGCCGTCGCCACCCTCCGCGACCGCACCGAACTGGAGCGGCTCGGTCGCGAGCTGGACTCCACCCGAGGTCTGATCGACGCGCTGCGCGCCCAGGACCACGAGCACGCCAACCGGCTGCACGCCCTCCTCGGTCTGCTGGAGCTGGAGATGCACGAGGAGGCGGTGGAGTTCGTCACCGAGGTCGTCGGTGTCCACCGCGCCACCGCCGAGCAGGTCACGGAGAAGATCCACGACCCGCTGCTCGCCGCGCTCCTGGTCGGCAAGGCCACCGTCGCCGCCGAGCGGGGCGTCTCGCTGCGCGTCGTGCCCGGATCGCTGCTGCCCGACCGGCTGGTCGACCCGCGCGAGCTGGTCACCGTCGTGGGCAACCTCGTCGACAACGCCCTGGACGCGGCGGCAGGCACCGCCGACGCGCGCGTCGAGATCGCCGTACGCGCGGAGGGCCGCACGGCCGTCCTGCGGGTGTCGGACAGCGGCCCCGGGGTCCCCGAGGACCGGCACGAGCTGATCTTCACGGAGGGCTGGACCACGAAGGAACCGCCGGCCCACGGCAAGCGCGGTATCGGCCTGGCACTCGTCCGCCGCCTCGCCGAGCGCCAGGGCGGCAGCGCCCGGGTCGCCGAGGGCGCCTCCGGCGGCGCCGAGTTCACCGTCGTACTCCCTGAAGCGCTGGTACTCCCCGACGCCCATGGGGCGCCTGAGGCTCACGTGGCGCCTGAAGCCGCGCCCGGGACCCCCGACGGGGCGCGGACGGCCGGTGAGGTGTGGTGATCGACGTCCTGGTCGTGGACGACGACGTGCGCGTGGCGGGGATCAACGCCGCCTACGTCGCCCGGGTGCCCGGCTACCGTGTCGTCGCCACCGCCCACTCCGCCGCCGGGGCGCTCGCCCGCCTCTCCGAGACGCCGGTCGACCTGATCCTGCTCGACCACTACCTGCCGGACGAGAACGGGCTCTCGGTCGTACGGGAGCTGCGCCGGCTCGGCCGGCAGACCGACGTGATCATGGTGACGGCGGCCCGGGACGTGGCGACCGTCCAGGCGGCGATGCGGCACGGCGCGCTCCAGTACCTGGTCAAGCCGTTCGCCTTCGCGGGCTTGCGCGCGAAGCTGGAGGCGTACGCCGTGCTCCGCCGCGCCCTCGACGGCGGCGGTGAGGCGGAACAGTCGGAGGTGGACCGGCTCTTCGGCGCGCTGTCGGCGGCCGCCGTGGAACCGGAGCTTCCCAAGGGCCATTCGCCGACCACGGCCGAGCTGCTGCGGCAGGTCCTGCTGGCCGCCGACGGGCCGCTGTCCGCGCAGGAGATCGCCGAGCGGGCAGGGGTGAGCCGGCAGACCGCCCAGCGCTATCTCAAGCTGCTGGAGCGGACGGGCAGGGTGCGGCTCTCCCTGCGGTACGGCGAGACGGGCCGCCCGGAACACCGGTACGTCTGGGCGTCGTCCCCTGCGGGCTGACGGCCCTCCCCCAGGGTCGACGGGTCACACCGCTCCGGCCCCGGTCAACGCCCGTACCTCCGTCTCCGCGTGCTTGGCGGCGTCCGGCGGCTCGTGCGAGGTGACGGTCCCGACCCAGCCGGCCAGGAAGCCCATCGGGATGGAGACCACGCCCGGGTTCTGCAGGGGGAAGAGATGGAAGTCGACGCCCGGGAAGAGCGCTTCGGGGCTGCCGGAGACCACCGGCGAGAGGACGACGAGCAGCACGGCCGGGACGAGCCCGCCGTACACCGACCAGACGGCTCCCCTGGTGGTGAAGTTGCGCCAGAACAGGGAGTAGAGGAGCACCGGCAGGTTGGCGGAGGCGGCGACGGCGAAGGCAAGGCCGACCAGGAACGCCACGTTCAGGTCGCGGGCGAGCAGGCCGAGCCCGATGGCCGCCACGCCAATTCCGACCGCGGCGAGCCGCGCCACGGTCACCTCGCTGTAGGGCTTGGACCGGCTGTCGCGGCGGCGCAGCGAGGCGTACAGGTCGTGGGCGACGGACGCCGAGGAGGCGAGGGTGATGCCGGCGACCACGGCCAGGATCGTGGCGAAGGCGACGGCGGCGACGATGGCGAAGAGCACGGTGCCGCCGGTGGAGCCTGCGCCTCCGCCCAGGTCGAGGGCGAGCAGCGGTACGGCGGTGTTGCCGGCGGCGTTGGACGCGCGGACGGCATCGGGGCCGATGATCGCGGCGGCGCCGAAGCCGAGGACGATCGTCATCAGGTAGAAGCTGCCGATGAGGCCGATCGACCAGACGACGGAGCGGCGGGCGGCGCGTGCGGTGGGCACGGTGTAGAAGCGCGACAGGATGTGCGGCAGGCCGGCGGTGCCCAGGACGAGGGCGATGCCGAGGCTGATGAAGTCCAGGCGCGCGGTCCAGTCCCCGCCGTAGCGCAGACCCGGCGCGAGGAAGTCCCGGCCGTGGCCGCTGCGGTCGGCGGCGGTGGCGAGCAGCTGCTCGAAGTCGCCGTGGAAGCGGAGCAGCACGAGCACGGTGAGGGCGATCGTGCCGGCCATGAGCAGCACGGCCTTGACGATCTGGATCCAGGTGGTGGCGCGCATCCCACCCAGCGATACGTAGATCACCATCAGGGCGCCGACGCCGATCACGGTCCAGGAGCGGGCGGCTTCGCTCGTGCCGCCGAGGAGGAGGGCGACGAGGCTGCCGGCTCCGACCATCTGGGCCACCAGGTAGAGCACGGAGACGGTGACGGAGGAGGTCCCGGCCGCGATGCGGACCGGGCGCTCGGTCATCCGGGCGGCGACGACGTCGGCGAGCGTGAACCGGCCGCAGTTGCGGACCAGTTCGGCGACGAGGAGGAGGACGACCAGCCAGGCGACGAGGAAGCCGACGGAGTAGAGCATGCCGTCGTAACCAAAGAGGGCGATCAGGCCGGAGATGCCGAGGAAGGACGCGGCGGACATGTAGTCGCCGGCGATGGCGAAACCGTTCTCCATCGGGGAGAAGAGCCGGCCGCCGGCGTAGAACTCCTCGGCGGAGCCGTGCCGTTTGCGGCTCACCCAGGTGGTGATCGCCAGGGTCACCGCGATGAACGCGCTGAACAGCAGCAGGGCCAGGGTCTGGTGGTCACCGGTCACCGCTGGGCCCCCCGCGTCATCTCCTGCGTGTCCCACCGCAGGTCCAGTGCCGCCCGGTCCCGGCGGAGCCGGGCATGCCGGGCGTAGGCCCAGGTGAGCAGGAAGGTCGTGAGGAACTGGCCGAGTCCGGCGACCATCGCCACGTTGACCGCCCCGGCGACGGGCCGAGCCATCAGCCCGGGCGCGGCGGTCGCGGCCACGACGTAGGCGAGGTACCAGAGCAGGAAGGCGAGGGCAGCCGGGACCACGAACCGGCGGTAGCGGCTGCGTACTTCCTGGAAGGCGGGGCTGCGCTGGACCTCCAGATAGATGTCCGCGGCGCTGCGCGCGGACCGCTGTCGCGGCATGCCCCCCGGCGCCTCGGCGTCGGTGGTCGCGGCGCCGCCGTCCAGCGCGTCCGGGTCGGCGGGCTCGCCCCAGCCGGACGCCAGGGCGTCGTACCAGGGGTCCTCGATCCGGACCGCCGCCGGATCGCCGTTCGGCACCGCGGGCGCGTGCGGCCCTTCCTGCTTCTCCACCGGTGAACTCTCCTTGTCAGCGAACCGTTTCGGCCGCGTGCACAAGGATGGACAGAGCGGGAAGATCCCGGACTCTTCTCCTCCCGCACTTCACCCCATCAGGTGATGGAATTCCGGGTGGGGGGACAACTCCGCGCTGATAGGCGTACCGGAACGGGGCGGAAGCGGTCCGGAGTGGCACGGAGGCGGCGCCGGGCGCGAACGGGGAGGTACCGCCGAGGGGGCGGAGCCGTCGGCTCCGCCCCCTCGGTGAGACCGGTGGCTCAGGCGTCGATGCGCGAGCGGTCCAGGGTCGCCGCCGAGCTGGTGATGAACTCCTTGCGGGGAGCGACGTCGTTCCCCATGAGGAGGTCGAAGACCTGCTCGGAGGAGTCCAGGTCGCCGATGTTGATCCGGCGCAGGGTGCGGTGGCGCGGGTCCATCGTGGTCTCCGCGAGCTGGTCGGCGTCCATCTCGCCGAGGCCCTTGTAGCGCTGGATGGCGTCCTTGTAGCGGATGCCCTTGCGCTGGTACTCGAGCAGTGTCTGGCGCAGCTCGTTGTCGGAGTAGGTGTAGACGTACTTGTCCTGGCCCTTCTTGGGCTGGACCAGTTCGATGCGGTGCAGCGGCGGCACGGCGGCGAAGACCCGGCCGGCCTCGACCATGGGCCGCATGTAGCGCTGGAAGAGCGTCAGCAGCAGGCAGCGGATGTGGGCGCCGTCGACGTCGGCGTCGACGAGGAGGACGATCTTGCCGTAGCGGGCCGCGTCGATGTCGAAGGTGCGGCCGGAGCCGGCTCCTATGACCTGGATGATCGCACCGCACTCGGCGTTCTTGAGCATGTCCGAGACGGACGACTTCTGGACGTTGAGGATCTTCCCGCGGATCGGCAGCAGCGCCTGGAACTCGCTGTTGCGGGCGAGCTTGGCGGTGCCGAGCGCGGAGTCGCCCTCGACGATGAAGAGCTCGCTGCGCTCGACGTCATCGCTCCGGCAGTCGGCGAGCTTGGCCGGCAGCGAGGAGGACTCCAGCGCAGTCTTCCTGCGCTGCGCCTCCTTGTGCTGGCGTGCGGCGATCCGGGTCCTGGCGGCCGCCACCGCCTTCTCCAGGACGGCCCGGGCCTGGGCCTTGTCGTCCCGCTTGGTGGACGTCAGGAAGGCCTTCAGCTCCTTCGCGACCACATTGGCGACGATCCTGCGGGCCGCGGAGGTGCCCAGGACCTCCTTGGTCTGGCCCTCGAACTGCGGCTCGGCGAGGCGGACCGTCACGACGGCCGTGAGCCCTTCCAGGGCGTCGTCCTTGACGATGTCGTCCTCGGCGACGCGCAGCATCTTGGCGGAGCGGAGGACTTCGTTGACCGTCTTGGTGATGGCCTGCTCGAAGCCGGAGACGTGGGTGCCGCCCTTGGGGGTGGCGATGATGTTCACGAACGACTTGACCGTCATGTCGTAGCCGGTGCCCCAGCGCAGGGCCACGTCGACGCCGAGCTCGCGGGTGACCTCGGTGGGCGTCATGTGCCCGCGGTCGTCGAGGACCGGGACGGTCTCCTTGAAGGTCCCCTGGCCGCTCAGCCGCTGCACGTCGCAGACGGCCTTGTCCTGGGCGAGGAACTCGCAGAACTCGCTGATCCCGCCGTCGAAGCGGAAGGTCTCCTCGCTCTTGCCGACGCCTTCCAGGTCCCGCTGGTCGCGGACGACGATGGTCAGGCCGGGCACGAGGAAGGCAGTCTGGCGGGCGCGCTGGTGCAGGTGGTCCAGGGAGAGCCGGGCATCCTTGAGGAAGATCTGCCGATCGGCCCAGTACCGCACCCGGGTACCGGTTCGCGTCTTGGGTACGCGCTTGCCCTTGAGCAGGCCGTTGCCCGGGTCGAAGGGGCTGTCGGGGCCCTGCTCCGTGAAGATGCCGGGGACGCCTCGGCGGAAGCTGATGGCGTGCGTGGCGCCGTTCCGGTCGACCTCGACGTCGAGACGTGCGGAGAGCGCGTTCACCACGGAGGCGCCGACGCCGTGGAGGCCGCCGGAGGCCGCGTACGAGCCACCGCCGAACTTTCCGCCGGCGTGGAGCTTGGTCATGACGACCTCGACACCGGAGAGCCCGGTCTTGGGCTCCACGTCGACCGGGATGCCCCGGCCGTTGTCGCACACCTCGACGGAGCCGTCCTCGTGGAGGACGACGTCGATGTGGTCGCAGTAACCGCCGAGGGCCTCGTCGACGGAGTTGTCGATGATCTCCCAGAGGCAGTGCATCAGGCCGCGGCTGTCGGTGGACCCGATGTACATTCCGGGGCGCTTGCGAACCGCTTCGAGCCCTTCGAGTACGAGCAGGTGCCGCGCGGTGTAGTTGGAACCGTCACGGTCTGCGGTCAGCAGCGCACTCGACGGCACGGACGTTTCGGCGGTCACGCGGTTCGCTCCTCGCTGAATTTGAAAAGTGGCCCGGTGGGGTAAGGCCCGGCGTCGTTCACCGGTCAGAGGGTACCGATGCCTGGTAGACGGGTTGCCACGCCACCCTCCCGAATTCTCATGCTAGTGCAGAGTCGCATGCGTGTTCGATCCCTCGAAGGGGTGACGTGAACATCACGTTCCCTTCCAGGCATGAACCATTTAGGCTCCGGGCACGTCCTCATGAACAACCGGCAACCCAGCCGGGAGGACCGGACCCCTGCAAGCAACGCGAAATCCGTAGTGCGACGCAATACGGCTCATTCGCCGCCAACCGGCAGCAGACAGCCACCTTGGAAGAAGTTTCAAGGAAAAGCCACGAGCGGGAACGTTTTCGGCCTGGTTGGATGTTGACCCTGGTACGACAGCTCGTCGAGCTAGAGAAGAGGCGACGTGACTACTGTTCTGACCCCCGCGAGCCCCCTGACGGCCGCTGACCGCTGCGACCGCTGCGGCGCCCAGGCGTACGTGCGCGTCGTTCTGACCAGCGGCGGTGACTTGCTCTTCTGCGCGCACCACGGGCGTAAGTTCGAGCCGGAACTCAAGAAGATCGCCGCGGAAATACAGGATGAGACGGACCGGCTCACCGAGGTGCCGGCCAAGGCAGTAGACGAGGACCGCTGACGCCTCGCAGATACGACGAGCCAAGGGCCGGTCACTGACCGGCTGACGGGCGGCCACCCCCGCGGTCGAAGGGGGGTGGCCGCCCGTTCTCGCGTCCCGGGCCGCTCGGGCCCGGGCGCTCGCTACAGACCTGTGTCGATTCCGACCGGACAGCCGCCTCAGACCCGGACAGGCGCCTCAGGCCCGGCCTGGGAGCAGCGCCGAGATCCGGGTGTAGACCCCGGGGCTGCCGGCCTGCCCGCAGCCGCTGCCCCAGGACACCAGGCCGATGAGCCGCCCCTGGGCCACCAGAGGCCCTCCACTGTCCCCCTGGCAGGCGTCCTTGCCGCCCTGGGGGTCACCGGCGCACAGCATCGTGTCCGCGCGGTAGGCGGCGCCCAGGACGCCTGAATAGGCACGCGTGCACGCGCTGTCCGCCAGCACCTGTACGCGGGCCGAGCGCAGGGCCGAAGAGTAGGTCTCGTTGCCCGTGGTGTCCCCCCAGCCGAAGACCTCCGCCTCCGTGCCGGGCGCCTCCGCCGTGTCCCCCGGGCGAGCCCGCTCGATCACGTACGACGCGGGCAGCGCGGTCTCCAGGGACAGGACGGCGAGGTCGCCGGAGTTGGTCGCCGCGTTGTAGGACGGGTTGACCCAGGTGCCGGAGATCCTGACCTCGTGCCCGTCGCGGCCCCGCAGGGAGCTCCGCCCCGCGATCACCTTGAAGTCGGCGAGCTCCGACGGCTTGCCCCCGAGGACGTCCCTGCCGAGGCAGTGGGCCGCCGTGAGGACCCGGGTGGGCGCCACGACGACTCCCCCGCAGAACTGCCCGGCGCGTGTTCCTCCGAACCGGTCACGGCTGGAGAGCGCCACGACCCACGGCGCGTCGGCGATCCGGGTGAGCTGGCCGCCGACCACGACGCTGTCGGCGGTCGCCGGGGCGGCGAGGGCGAACGGCCCCGCGGTTGCCACGGTCAGACCCAGGGCCGCGGCCACTGCTCGGACGATGGAGCGACGCATAGAGCCTCCTGACTCTCCGGTGATGCCCGTTCACTCAGAGTCGGTCACGCGCGCCCGTCCCGCACCCGCGCACACGCCGAAGGGCCCGGCCCCCTTTTCGGGAACCGGGCCCTTCGGCCGTCTGCCGCCGTGTCCCGCCGGGGCGGGACGCGGGGGGAGGCGGTGACTAGTCGAGGTAGTCGCGCAGGACCTGCGAGCGCGACGGGTGGCGCAGCTTCGACATCGTCTTGGACTCGATCTGGCGGATGCGCTCACGCGTCACGCCGTAGACCTTGCCGATCTCGTCCAGCGTCTTCGGCTGGCCGTCGGTGAGGCCGAAGCGCATGGAGACCACGCCGGCCTCGCGCTCGGAGAGCGTGTCGAGGACGGAGTGCAGCTGCTCCTGGAGGAGCGTGAAGCTGACCGCGTCGGCCGGGACGACCGCCTCGGAGTCCTCGATCAGGTCGCCGAACTCGCTGTCGCCGTCCTCACCCAGCGGGGTGTGGAGGGAGATCGGCTCACGGCCGTACTTCTGGACCTCGATGACCTTCTCGGGGGTCATGTCGAGTTCCTTGGCCAGCTCCTCCGGGGTGGGCTCGCGGCCCAGGTCCTGGAGCATCTGGCGCTGCACGCGCGCGAGCTTGTTGATGACCTCGACCATGTGCACCGGGATACGGATGGTGCGGGCCTGGTCGGCCATCGCGCGGGTGATCGCCTGACGGATCCACCAGGTGGCGTACGTGGAGAACTTGTAGCCCTTGGTGTAGTCGAACTTCTCGACGGCGCGGATCAGACCCAGGTTGCCCTCCTGGATCAGGTCCAGGAAGAGCATGCCTCGGCCGGTGTAGCGCTTGGCCAGCGAGACCACGAGGCGGAGGTTGGCCTCCAGCAGGTGGTTCTTGGCGCGGCGGCCGTCCTCGGCGATGATCTCCAGCTCGCGCTTGAGCTTGGGCGCCAGCTTGTCGGAGTTCGCCAGCTTGTCCTCGGCGAACAGACCGGCCTCGATGCGCTTGGCGAGCTCGACCTCCTGCTCGGCGTTGAGCAGCGGGACCTTGCCGATCTGCTTCAGGTAGTCCTTGACCGGGTCCGCGGTGGCACCGGCGACGGCGACCTGCTGGGCCGGAGCGTCGTCCTCGTCCTCGTCGGACAGGACGAAGCCCTTGTTCTCGCCCTCGGCCTCTTCGTCCTCGCCCTTGCCGGGCGCGACGTCCTCGAGGAGCTCCTCGCCCTCGACGACCTCGTCGGCGTCCTTCTTGGCGGTGGTCTTCTTGGCCGCCGTCTTCTTGGCGGCGGTCTTCTTCGCCACCGTCTTCTTGGCGGTGGTCTTCTTCGCGGCCGCCTTCTTGGCCGGCGTGCCGGCCTCGTCGGCCGGGTCCGCGCCCTCTGCCGCCGGCGCCGCCGCGGCCGCGACGGACTTCGTCACGGTCGTCTTGGCGGTGACGGTCTTGGTGGCGGTGCGCTTGGCCGGGCTCTTCGCTGCGACGCTCTTGCGGGCGCGCTTCGGCGACTCCGCTGCACTGACCATCAGCGTCACACCCTCTTCCTCGAGGATCTGGTTGAGGCTGCGCAGAACATTCTTCCACTGGGTTGGCGGAATCTGGTCAGCCTCGAAGGCCCGACGCACGTCATCGCCGGCGATCTGCCCATCAGCCTTTCCCCGCTCGATGAGCGCCATCACAGACTCGGACTCGGCGATCTCCGGCGGGAGCGTACGGGATGTGCTGGCCGACACGAACAACCTCTCGGAACGATGGAAAACGGCTTCCGGCCCCGCCCGTGATCGGGCCGGAGCCGACGACCGTCAGCGGGGAATGTGCCGACGGCGCGGGCTGGACCGGGGAACTGCACAGCGCCTCGTGCGGCGGCTGTATTCCTTCCTCGGCTGTCACCTCTTAGGTCATCGCACGGCTCCGAGGAGTGTTACGCCCAATCCGCGTGGCCCGAGTCACACCCCATGAGCGACGAAACGGCCGGAAGGAGTACAGATCGTACGTTTGTGCCGCCAGGCCCCCGCGATCCCCGGAGATCGGCCGTGATCCCCGGGGTCCGCGCGAGTCGGGCGACACGCGATGCGCACGTCCCCGTACTCCTGGCCACGGCCCGCGCGCGTCAGTGCTCGCGCGGCGCGGGCACCACACGCTCCACCTCGGGGTGGACCGTCAGGAGCTGGCGCATGGCGGTCTCGGCGGCGTAGGCGTCTCCGGCGGCGAGGGCGTCGACGATGCGCGCGTGGTGGACGATGCAGTTCTCGCCGGGACGGTCACAGCCGGTGGCCGGGCCGCCGGAGACCTGGAGCGCTGCGGCGACGATGCCGGAGAGGTGCTCCAGCATCCGGTTGCCGGCGAGCTGGATCAGCAGCGAGTGGAACTCGGTGTCGGCGCGCGAGTAGGTGATGCCGTCGCCCTGGGCGTAGGCGTGGCTCATGATCTCGACCATGTCGGCGAGCCGCTGCTGAACGTCCTCGCGGCCGTGTCCGGCGGCGAGGCGGGCGGCCAGGGGCTCGATCGTCCACCGCAGCTCGTTCAGCTCGCGGCGCTGGTCGTCGCGCTGCGGGCCGAAGGCGCGCCATTCGATGATGTCGGGGTCCAGCAGGTTCCAGTCGCTGACCGGCCGGACCCGGGTGCCGACGTTGGGGCGGGCGCTGACCAGACCCTTCGCCTCCAGGACGCGCAGCGACTCGCGCACGACGGTCCGGGAGACCTCGAAGCGCTGGCCGATCTCCTCGGGGACCAGCGGCCGGTCGGCGCCGAGGTCACCGGAGACGATCATCTGGCCGAGCTGCTGGACGAGTTGGCCGTGCAGGCCGCGTCCGCGACTGCCGGCGGTGCGCCTGCCGACCCGGCCCAGATCATTCTCCACCCCCTCCCAGGCAGGCGGGCCGACACGATCGGCGCCGGGGGCCTCCGCGTAGGGGTAACGGTCGAGATCGCCCGGGGCGCCGAGGCCGGAGTCGACGGAACGGGCGGCGGTCATCATGGTGTGCGCAAGGGTACTCACGCATCCTTTGTCGGCGTTGCTCCCGAGACCCTTGAGGTCTTTGGTGAAAAGCACACGAAAGGGTGATCGGCACCCCCTACACAATTGACGATTAATCGGACATTCTTAGGCATTTCAAAGGTAGTTGCCTACGACCCGGACGTTCTCGGTCCGCATGCGATCACCAACGCGCCTTACGGCGAAGCCCGGTGAACAGATAGGCGCAGAGCAGGCCGGTCAACGCCAGGGTCATCGCCACCCCCACGGGCTGGGCGAGCACCCTGATCCCGCCCATGAGCCAGTGGTCGGCCGCGGAAGGCCACGCCGCTACCGCGTACGCGCGGAGCCGGGCCGGAAGGCCCGCGATCGAACGCCCGGAGGGCCCGGCGATCGCGTTGTTCAGCAGGGGTACGAGCACGATCGGCACCGACAGCACCGCCGCCACCCCGGCCGCGGCGACCCGGAAGACACCCGCCCCCAGGACGCCCGCCCAGGCGCAGCCGGCGATCAGACCGAGCCAACTGGCACACAAGGTCGGCCAGTTCTCCGGTACGGGAATCAAGTCGCCGCCGTAGACCAGACGCAGGGCCTCCAGGTCGACCACCACCACGAGGACGGCGAGAAGGACCGCGACGACGGCCGCCACCGCGAGCTTGGCGAGCAGCAGACCCAGGCGCCGGGGAACGGTGCCGCGGCCGGTGGTGAGGGCGGGGTAGCGGTACTCGTCCGCGAAGGAGAAGGCGCCGAGCAACCCCGCCCCGAGCGCCGCCGGGGGTAGCGGGGAGAGGGCGGGCCAGCCCGCGATCGCGGTGGGGACCGGGGTTCCTCCCCCGCGGGCGAGGAGGACCGCGATCAGGACGGAGGCGGCGAGGGTCGCGACGGCCACCAGCGGGGTGCTCGGAACGCCGAGGAGGCGGCGGATCTCGTACCGCAGGGGGCGTAGCGGCGCCCGTGGCGGCCGGCGGGCCGCCAGGGCCTGCTCCGGGCCCCTCCGGGCAGCGGCGCCGTCGGTTCCGGCCGCGGTCGCGACGGCGGGGTCGGGGGGCGGTTCCGGATCGCGGCGGGCGGGCGGGCGCTCACCGCCGGGGTTCGTCTCGCCCACCTCGTCGGCGAGGCGGTGGATGAGCACACCGTGCCGGAAGGCGGTCTCTCCGATGGTGGCGCAGTCGCTGCCGTAGACGGAGAGGCTGTTGCCGTTCTCGGCGACCACCTCCACGGAGCGGCGGGCGGCCCGCGCCTCCTGCGTGACGAGTACGGCGAGCCGTGCGGCGTGCGGGGTTCGGACGGCGACGCGCGGCCGCAGTCGGGTACGGGCGAACTCGGCGACGTCCTGGTCGGCGAGGAGGCGGCCCGACGCCAGGCTGACGACCCGGTCGGCATGGCGCGCCGCCTCCCTGGCGTCCGCCGTGGTGAAGAGAACGGTCCCGCCGTCCTGGGCGTGGGCGCGCAGGAGTTCGTACAGCCAGGCGTTCTCCCGCGCGGACAGCCCCGCTCCCGGTTCGTCGAGCAGCAGCGCGTGCGGGTCCCCCAACAGGGCGGCCGCGAGCCCGAGTCGGCGGTCCATGCCCCGGGAGAGGGCACCGACGCGCTGGTCGTGGAGCCCGGCGAGTCCGACGGTGTGGAGCATCTCGTCCGCCCTGGCCCCTGGAACGCCGGTGGCCGCGCAGAGCATCCGGAGCTGGCTGCGCAGGGTGCGCGAGGGGTGGCCGGCGACATCGCCGAGCAGGACGCCGACCTCCCCCGGCGGGTGGGCGATGCGGTGGAGGGGCCGGCCGCGGAAGTAGGTGACACCGCGCCCCGGCTCGAGTTCGAGCATCAGCCGCAGGGCGGTGGTCTTCCCCGAACCGGCCGGACCGTGCAGGGCGGTGACGAGGCCCGGCCGGGCGTCGAAGGTGAGGTCGTCCACGGCGGGCGCAAGGTCGCGGCGGGGGGTGCTGGTGAGTCCGATGGCCTGGAGCATCGCTTCTCTCGCGGTAGGTGACACCGCTCCGCGGCAGGGCGGCTACCGAAGCAAGATAACGCTACATTTCGGACTTTCGGTGCAGGGTTGGGCTCGGGGTCGTCGCGCAGCGCACCCGGACCGCGGAAGGCGCCCGGTCGGACGTCGGGCCTCGGGCCTCGGGTCGTCAGACCTCGGGGCGCAGCATGGGCGGGTTGAGCAGGGTCGCGCCACCCGCCCTGAACAGCTGCGCGGGCCGCCCTCCCTGACGCGTGGTCGTGCCGCCGGCCGGGACCAGGAAGCCGGGCGTGCCGGTCACCTTGCGGTGGAAGTTACGTGGGTCCAGGGCGACCCCCCACACCGCTTCGTACACCCTCCTCAGCTCGCCGACGGTGAACTCCGGCGGGCAGAACGCGGTGGCCAGCGAGGAGTACTCGATCTTGGAGCGGGCCCTTTCCACCCCGTCGGCGAGGATCCTGGCGTGATCGAAGGCGAGCGGCCCCGCCTTCTCCTCCGCGTGCTCCCCGTCACCGTCCCGGCCGAGCAGCTCCTCGACCGGGGACCAGCGGGCGCTGTTGGCGTCGCCACCGGCACGCGGAGCGGGGAGGTCGGGGGCGAGCGCCAGATGGGCGACGCTGACCACCCTCATCCGCGGGTCGCGCTCCGGGTCCCCGTAGGTCGCCAGCTGTTCGAGGTGGGCGCCGTTGCCAAGTGCGGGCGGCGGCGCGGCGGGGTCGTGGGCGCAGAGGCCGGTCTCCTCGACCAGTTCCCGTGCGGCGGCCGCACCGAGGTCCTCGTCCGCCCGAACGAACCCACCGGGCAGCGCCCACCGGCCCTGGAACGGCTGTTCTCCCCGTCGCACGACCAAGGCGCACAGGGCGGGGCCCCGCACCGTGAGCACGACCAGATCGACGGTGACGGCGAAGGGCGGAAAGGCCGACGGGTCGTAGGGAGACATGCCGCGATCATAGTCGTCTCCCTGACGATAAACACTCCCCTCGGGTGGATCACCGATGACTTCTTCTCCCTCCCGCGGTGCTTCCGGCACGTTCGCGATCCGCATCCCGGTCAGCCTCCGAGCTGGAGGCCGTCGGCGGCCTCCTCGACCATGCCGAGCCCGAGTCGGCTGACCCGGGCGGCGAACGGTTCCCCCGCCACGAGCAGCCCGGACAGCCGCAGGGCGCCCAGCGGGGCCGACCGTACCGGGTGGAGGGCGACCGTCCCGCCCGGCGCGTCCGGCCTGATGCCGACGAGCGTCGTCAGGACCAGGACGCCGGCCGCGGCCGCCACCGCCGCGGGCCGGCAGGCGGCCGGGTGCGGCACGGGGGCGCCCCCGGCCGTGCGCTGCGCTCCGGCGTACATCTCCGGCAGCCGGTAGCCGAAGTACTCGGCCGCGTCGAGGAGTCCGCGCAGCAGGGACTCCGCCTCCTTGTCGTGGCCCGCCGCGGCGAGCCCCGCCACGGCCACCGCCGTCTCGTGCACCCGTACCGCGCCGGTCCGGTGCCCGAAGGGGTTGTGACCCGGTTCCTTGGCCCCGAGGCCGCGCAGCCCCCAGCCGGAGTCCAGCAGGGGCGCTCCGAGCAAGCGGGCCAGCTGCTCGGTGTCCGTCCTGTCGAGCAGCCCGGGGGCATGCCGGCCGCCGCCGAGGAGGCCGGTGTCCAGGAGGTGCGCCGCCCAGCCGCCCAGCTGGTGCCACGACCGGCCGTCCGGTGCGCGGGCCACGGCGGGTCTGCCGCCCGAGCGGTCGGACACCCAGAACTCCTTGCGGAACCGTCGGCGCAGCCCGTCCGCCCAGTCCCGCCACGCCTCCGCGCCGGGCCGGCCGTAGGCATCGAGCAGGTCTGCGCCGAGGACGGCGGCCCGGTGGGCATGGGCCTGGGTCTCGGCCCGCCACGGCCCGGCGGGCCCCGGGTCCGGGACGAAGCCGTGCGGGTCCGCGGCTTCCCGGAGCCATCCCAGACAGCGTTCCGCGGTGGGCAGCAGCTCGGCGAGCTCCTGCTCGGGCAGCCCCCAGCGTCGGGCCTCGGCCAGGACCACCGGAAAGGCGAGCGTCGCCTCGGTCCCGGTACAGCGGGGCGGGAGGAAGGGGCCGGCGTCCCGGAGAGGGCCGGGGATCCACCCCGCCTCGGCTCCCGACCCACCGCTCTGGGTGCGGGCCAGGGCTCGGAGGGTCGAGAAGGCCAGCCGGGTGCCGAGCGGCAGCGCCATGCGCGCCGCCCAAAGGCTCTCGACGCCGACGGGGCCACAGCGCCAGGGCACGCCGGCCGCGAGATGGACGTCGGCGGGCCGTGCGGGATCGCGCTGCAGCAGCGCCCTGAGATCGTCGACGGCGGTGTGCAGCAGCTCTCCCGCGCGCGGGTCGTCCCCCTCCGCCCGGGCCTCGGCGAGGACATGCCCTCCAGGACGCGCGGCGGGCGATCCCCCGCCGCCGAGCGTCCGTCCGCCGCCCGAGGGCGTGGCGTCGAACGGGGGGCCGCCGAAGGTGGCGGCGCTTGGTCCGGAGCCCCCGGGCCCGGGGACACTGGAGAGCCTCGGTGCCCGGTCGCCGCGGACGCGGAGTTCGATCGTGCGGGCGGCTCCCGGTGGCAGCTCGACGTCCCAGCGGAGGATTCCGGCCGCGGCCAGCGCGTCCATCGGCGGCGGGTCGGCGGTGACGGCCGCGCTCCGTCCGTCGGCTGCCGTCCAGCGCATCCCCGTGCCGTGGACGCTCGCGGAGAGCTCGGGACCGGGCCGGCCGGCCGCGACCCCCGCCAGGTCCGCGAGATCCGTCCCCAGAGCGATCTCCACCGGGAGTCGCAGCGGTCTGCCGGCGGAGCTGCGCAGGGTGATCCGCTCGGTTCCGTCCGCGCCTCGTGAACGTTCGACGAGGAGTCCGGGGTCAGGTCCGGTGTCTCCGGGTGTCCGCACGACGCCGAGGAACCCGGCGCGGTCGGCGGCGGCCAGTCGCCCCTGGAGCGCGAGGGGTTCGCGGCCGGCCACCCGCAGGACGCAGCGGGAGAGGAGCCGCCGTCCGGCGAGATAGACCCCTTCGAGGCCGTGGCCGGTGAGCTGGCCGTGTGCGGCGCAGACGACCAGGGCGGGCAGGGCGACGCAGAGGAGAGCGTCGTGGACGGAGGGCAGTTCACCCGGCCGCGCGAGGCCCGGGTGGGTGATCCCGGCGGGTGGGTGGCCGGTCGTGTGAGCGGCGGGGGGCGGGTGCCCGGACGGGGGTCCGGAGGCCGGGACGGGGCTAGGGGCCATGGGTCGTGTGCTGCGCTCTCTGTGCGATCCGGACAGCCGCTGGGGTGACGGCGGCACGGGCCGTACGGCTCCGCCACAGAGCTGAACGCCGCCGCGGGCGGGCGAGTCACGGCCGTCACCGCCCGCTCCTCGTGGCGGGACGCCTTCCGCGGCGGACCGCGCCGCCCTTCAGGGGCTTGGCCGGCAGCCGGGCGGGCGGGGCGCCGGCGGTCCGCCTCGTCTTCCCGACCGCCCGAGGCCGCGGCCTGGGGCGGGTGCGCGGCCGGGCCTCACCGGTCCGCCCGTGCGTCGTCCCGGCACCCTCGCCCGCGCTCTCCCCGCCTTCCCGGCCCGGGGTCTCCGCAGTGGTCCTCGCCTGCCGCTCCTCGCGCAGGCAGCTGCGCAGCGACTCGGGGTCGAGCCCCTCGTTGCAGGCCTGGTGCAGCAGACGGGCGAAGACGTACTCGGGGTCGGCCTCCAGCGCCAGGCCGAGCGCGACGCGGGCGGCCGGCTCGTCGCCCGTGGACCAGGCCGTCCAGCCCGCGAGGGTGAGCGGCGCGGCCGCGTGCTCCGAATAGGGGGCGACGCAGCGCCTGGACAGGGCCCGCCAGAGCCGCACGGCGGCGGTGCCCTCCGGGCCTTCCATCCATTCGGCGGCCTGGTCCCGGGTCTCCCGGTCCTGCAGGCCGAGGATCAGCTCGGCGGCTTCGTCGCAGGTGATGAGGGCGTCGTCGGCGGCGTCCAGCTCCGCCGCTCCCCTGGCCCAGGTCCGGCCCGTGAGCGTTTCGCCCGCGAGCCTGACGGTCGTCGTCCGCGCCTGCGGCGGCGGGCAGACGGGCTCCGCCGCCTCCGCCGTACCGTCCTCGATCGGTGCGCCGAACCGCCGCAGGAGCTGTCGGACGAGGGCGTTCGTGGTCTCCCTGACCTCCTTCTTTCCGCCCGTGCGGTCCTCGAGGAGCTTCGGCACGAGCCGCGCGGCGGCGGCGTTCAGCGCCTGCCGCTGCTCCTCGTCGGCGGAGGGCGCGCTGCCGCCCAGCGCGCCGCCGCCCGGGAGGCCGCCCACGGCTTCCCTCGGCTTGAGCCGGGCCTGCATCTCCCGAAGCGTTCCGCGGACCTGGATTCCGGCGTAGGCGGCGGCCGCGGCCATCACCGACGTGCCGGTCAGCGCGAGGGGGGTGCCGTCCGGCGGGCAGCAGCGGGCGTCCGGGCAGCAGTAGGAGAAGTACAGACCGTCGGAAATGCAGAGGGCCTCGCCGACCGGGATGTCGAGCTCCCCGCAGGCCGTGCGCAGGCGGTGTGCGAAGGGCCGCAGTCGCTCCACCACCTGGCGGGCCGTCTCCCCGGGCTCGGGGTCCTGGCAGAGGAAGACCACGATGCTCTCGGGGCGCGAACCGCCCCGGCCGCAGCCCTCGACCAGGCACTCCGCGAGGTGCTCGGCCGTCGAGGGCCACTCCGCCGGTGTCTTCGGAATGCCGAGCCTGACCCGGCCGCCGAAGCGTCCGCGCTCCCCGTGCAGTCCGACGAGAACGACCGAATCGGTCGGATGGAAGCCGAGCATGAAGGGCAGGGCGTCGGCCAGTTCAGCCGGGCTGCGCAGCGTGATCTGCTGCGATCCGGAGGGCGTGCTGTCGGATGCGTGTGGGTTCGTGTTCATGGTCACGACGGTCCCGCGACCACCCTCGATCGCGAAAGCCCTGTGTATAACTCTCGCGGCGGCGCCGCCGGAGTTGTCCACAGGTCTCGCGGCTCGTTCGCGGTTTGTCGTACCCATCGGGTTGCATGGGGGCATGACCAACGCAGACCGCCTCGAAGACCGCGTGGCCCTCCGTGCCACCGCCGATGCCGTACTCGCCCGTCTCGTCGGCGACCCGACGGGTCAGGCGAGGCTGCGGGAGGACCAGTGGCGCGCCATCGAGGCGCTCGTCGCCGACCGGCGGCGGGCGCTGGTCGTGCAGCGGACCGGCTGGGGCAAGTCGGCGGTGTACTTCGTGGCGACGTCGCTGCTGCGCGAGCTCGGCAGCGGGCCCACCGTGATCGTGTCGCCCCTGCTCGCGCTGATGCGCAATCAGGTCGAGGCCGCTGCCCGGGCGGGTATCCGCGCCCGCACGATCAACTCGTCGAACCCCGAGGAGTGGGAGACGGTCCAGCAGGAGGTGGCGGCGGGCGAGGTCGACGTGCTGCTCGTCAGCCCCGAACGGCTCAACAACCCCGACTTCCGTGACGAGGTGCTCCCCCGGCTCGCCGCGGCGACGGGCCTCCTCGTCGTCGACGAGGCGCACTGCATCTCCGACTGGGGTCACGACTTCCGCCCCGACTACCGCCGTCTGCGCACGATGCTGGCAGATCTGCCCGCCGGCGTGCCGGTGCTCGCCACCACGGCGACGGCCAACGCCCGGGTGACGGCCGATGTGGCCGAGCAGCTCGGTACGGGTGCCGGGACGGACGCGCTGGTGCTGCGGGGGCCCCTGGACCGGGAGAGCCTCAGCCTCGGTGTGGTCCGGCTGCCCGACGCCGCGCATCGGCTGGCCTGGCTGGCCGATCACCTGCACGAACTGCCCGGTTCCGGAATCATCTACACCCTGACCGTCGCGGCCGCCGAGGAGGTGACGGCCCATCTGCGCACCTGCGGCTACACGGTGTCCTCGTACACGGGCCGCACGGAGAACGCCGACCGGCAGCAGGCGGAGGAGGACCTGCTCGCCAACCGGGTGAAGGCGCTGGTGGCGACCTCGGCGCTGGGGATGGGGTTCGACAAGCCGGACCTCGGCTTCGTGGTGCACCTCGGATCACCGTCCTCCCCCATCGCGTACTACCAGCAGGTGGGCCGCGCCGGGCGTGGGGTCGCGCACGCGGAGGTGCTCCTGCTGCCGGGCAAGGAGGACGAGGCGATCTGGCAGTACTTCGCTTCGGTCGCCTTCCCGCCTGAGGAGCAGGTGCGCCGCACGCTCGACGTGCTGGCGGCGGCGGAGCGCCCGCTGTCGCTGCCTGCGCTGGAGCCGCTGGTGGAGCTGCGGCGGACCCGGCTGGAGACGATGCTCAAGGTTCTGGACGTGGACGGCGCGGTGCACCGGGTGAAGGGCGGCTGGACCAGCACCGGCCGGCCGTGGGTCTACGACTCCGAGCGGTACGCCTGGGTGGCGCGCCAGCGGTCGGCGGAGCAGCAGGCGATGCGCGAGTACGCGTCGACGACGGGCTGCCGGATGGAGTTCCTTCGGCGTCAGTTGGACGACGAGGAGGCGGCGCCGTGCGGGCGCTGTGACAACTGCTCGGGGTCCCGGTTCGACCCCAAGGTGACCGACGCCGCGCTCGACGCGGCCAAGGGCGAGCTGGGGCGTCCGGGGGTGGACGTCGAGCCTCGCAAGATGTGGCCGACGGGGCTGACGGCGGTCGGTGTCGACCTGAAGGGGCGGATTCCGGCGGGCGAGCAGTCGTTCGGCGGCCGGGCGCTGGGCCGGCTCTCCGACATCGGCTGGGGCAACCGGCTGCGTCCGTTGCTGTCGGAGCAGGCCCCGGACGGCGAGGTTCCGGACGATGTCGTCCAGGCGGTGGTGCGGGTGCTGGCCGATTGGGCGAAGGGGCCGGGGGGTTGGGCGTCCGGAGCGCCTGACGCTCCGTCGCGTCCCGCCGGTGTGGTCACCGTCGCCTCGCGGAGCAGGCCGCGCCTGGTGGGCTCGCTCGGGCAGCGCATCGCGGAGATCGGCAGGATGCCACTGCTCGGTTCGGTCGAGTACGTGCCGGAGGCCGAGGACCTGCGGATCTCGCGAACGAACAGTGCTCAGCGGGTGATCGGGCTCCATCAGGCCCTGACGGTTCCGCCGGCGCTGGCCGAGCGGCTGGCCTCGGCGTCCGGGCCGGTTCTGCTGGTGGACGACCTCTCGGACAGCGGCTGGACCCTGGCGGTGGCGGCGCGGCAGCTGCGCCGTGCGGGAGCGGAGGGGGTGTTCCCGCTCGTGCTCGCCGTCCAGGGGTGAACGGGGAGTGAACAGTGGGTGGCTGGGCAGGGATATGAGTGTCATACCGGCCGATTCCAGTCAGCGGTCTCAATTGCTCGTTGCCGCCCGCGCAGCGGCCCGCAAGAATTGGAAATACGCCCCGCACAGCAGTTACGCGGTCCGGAAGGACTGTGCTGCGGCGCGCCCTCACTCCACTTCGCCCGCTCGACGGGCGCGTATCCGAAGGGAGGACCGTGACCTTCGGATTCGCTCCGTCCGCAGCCACCTCGATCAGCTCGTCGTCCGAGTCCGCCAGCCGCCTCGCTCGGATGCTCGAACCATCGGAGTGGGCGGCCGCCGGAATTCCGCTTCTGCGCAACCCGCGTGAGGTCGTCAGCGGGCTGCACGCCCGCCACCGGCCTTCACCGTCGACGGCCGTCATCGCGGTCCTGGACCATGAGGAACGGCTCGCCGCCAGCGCCTCGTTCGCCCGCCGGGCCATACCCGCGGACGGCTGGGAGTTCCGGAACGCGCTCCTCGCCCATCTGCGCCGGGTCATCCCGCACGACCTCCGGCGCAGGTCCCCGGTGCGGACCGCCGTCTTGCTCTACTGCCGGGACGGGGACGAGCGTTGGACGGAGGAGGACGGCGCCTGGATGTGGGGGCTGCGGGACGCCTGCACCTTGCACGGACTGCGCTGCGGGGCGTACATCACCCTGACCCGCGGGGGCTGGCAGGTGCTGGGCGAGGGCCGAGGCGGGCGGCAGCCCGGTTCGGAGTCCCGCCCGACCGAGCTCGGAGACGTCGGCTCCGAGCTCGGGGCCCTCTCGCCGCGCACGGCGAGTGGAGCGGCCGAGCCGCTGCGCCGCACGGCCGCCCGCTGAACGACGTCCGCACCGGGACACGACCGTGACCCGGCCGCCCTCAGGGGCGGCCGGGTCGGGACGGCGGACGAGTGGTGCGGCTCAGACGCCCGCGCCGAGCGCGGCGTCGATACCGGCGGGGTCACCGCAGACGATGAGCAGCGCGGTCGCGCGGCCCTTCGCCAGGGGCAGGGCGCGGGCGGTGGCGTCGGCTGCGCCGCCGTTGACCGCCACGACCACGACGGGGCGGGCCGAGGCCCGCTCCACGGCGGAGGCGTCCGCGAAGAACACGTCGTCGTGGGCGTCTTGCTGGGTCCAGTAGGCGGCGTCGCCGAAGGACAGCTCGTGCGCCGCCCACGGGTGCTGCTCACCGGTGGTGAGGACGAGGACGTCGCCGGGGGCGCGGCCGGTCTCCAGGAGGAGGTCCACGGCTTCCTCGGCGGCGTCGAGCGCGCCGTCGGGCGAAGCGGGGATCACCTGGATCTGCGGGCCGGACCGCTGCTCGGAACGATTCTCCGAACGGGGCGACGGGGACGGGCCGGCACCGGGGTGCGGGCGCTGTACCGGCGGTCCGGGCCTGGCCGGTCCGGGGCCGGGACGCCCGGGACGCGGCGAGGCCGCTGAACGCGGACCGGGTACGGGACGGGGGGTCGGCGCGGGGTGTCCGGCGGCCGTAGCGGCGCGGGGACCCTGGGCACTCTCGTGAATCTGAGGCTCCTCGGGGATGAGAGGCATGAGTGGATGTCTATCAAACGCCGGTGCGCGAGTCATCGGCGGGTGGGCACACAGGTGCGCCCCGGCTGCTGAGGGCGGCTCTGCGGGAGAGTCATGGAGAGTTCAGGAGCCGGAAGTTCAGAAGTCGAAGCCGAGTTGGCCCCCGCTTTCCAGTGCGGCCGCCTCGGCGGAGATGCGGACCTTCTTCAGGTGCTGCCACCGCGGCAGCGCGTCGAGATACGCCCACGAGAGGCGGTGGTACGGCGTCGGTCCGCGGTCCGCCAAGGCGGCCTTGTGGACCGGCGAGGGGTAGCCCGCGTTGGCGCCGAAGTCGAAGCCGGAGCACTCCACCGCGCCGGTGCCGAGTTCGGCCATCATCGCGTCGCGCCGGACCTTGGCGATGACCGAGGCGGCCGCCACGGCGATGCAGGACTGGTCGCCCTTGATCACCGTACGGACCTTCCAGGGGGTGCCCAGATAGTCGTGCTTGCCGTCGAGGATCACCGCGTCCGGTCGCACGGGCAGGGCGTCGAGGGCCCGCACGGCGGCGAGCCGGAGCGCGGCGGTCATGCCGAGGTCGTCGATCTCCTCCGGGGAGGCGTGCCCCAGCGCATAGGCGGTGACCCACTTCTCCAGCTCCGCGGCGAGGGCCGTGCGGCGCTTGGGAGTGATCAGCTTGGAGTCGGTGAGCCCCTCGGGAGGCCGGCGCAGGCCCGTGACGGCCGCGCACACCGTGACGGGTCCGGCCCACGCTCCGCGTCCGACTTCGTCGACCCCGGCGACGACCTTGGCGCCGGTGGTGGCTCGGAGCGATCGCTCGACGGTGTGGGTGGGTGGTTCATACGGCATGGCGCCAGACAGGTTACGCCGATAGGGGCCGCCCGCGATACCCGGTTTCCCGTCGGCCGTCCCGACCCGGCCCGAAACGCCCCTCCGCCGTGGCGGGGAGGAGGGGCGAGGCCGGCCGTCCGGCCGCGGTTCCGGGCAGCTCGGCCGGGCGGACGGGGGCGACGAAAGAGGCGTGACGGGCTCAGGGAGCGCTGTACGGATCGTCGTCCGCGTAGGGGTCGTACTCCCCTTCACGGCTGGGCATCCGGCACGCTTCCGCCGATCGGGTGACCGCGCGCTCCGCCAGGATGTCGCGGGCCCTCGTCTGCGACCAGCTGGTGGCGTACCAACCGCCGTCGGCCTCGCGGAGCCGGGCGTCGATCGCATGCAGCGCGCAGGAACGCTGGGGCTCGGGCAACCGGTCGAGAGCGGGCACCGCGTCCGCCGAGAGCCCTTGGAGGTAATTCAGGTCGATGTCGCCGAATTCGGCATACCGCTCGACGTTGCGTTCGGCGACCAGCGCGTCGGGGGAGACCAGGCCGAAGACGAGGACCGCGGTGGCGGCACTGGCGGCCAGCGCCCGGGGCAGCAGGCGGGCGCCGAAGATACCGGCGGCCATGATCAGGAGGATGACCACGCCCAACCAGATCTCCATGGCCGCGACGGAGATCCGGAGGCGGGTGAGGCCGTAGGCGTCGACGTACAGATCCATCCTGCGCAGCGCGGAGACGACCACGACCAGGGTCAGCGCGCACAGGGTGCCGAGCACGGCACGGACGAGCGTCCGGTCGCGGGCATTCGAGCGCGGCGCCCAGCGCAGGGCGAGGCCGATCACGGCGAGGGTGAGCAGGGTGGCCGTGAGCAGCTGCCAGAAGCCCTGGCGGGCGTACTGGGAGTAGTCAGGATCCGGTTCGCTGAGGAACTGGCCGTACCCGCCGAGGAGGACGGTGAGTTGGACCGCGTTGAAGGCCGCGAAGAGCAGGTTGAGAACGATCAGCGGCAGCGCCCACTCCAGCCGGCCGCGGGCCCGGCCCGGCGCGAAGACCACCCGGTCCCAGCGCAGGGGCGCGGCGGCGGTGCGGGCGAGGGAGATGGCACCGAACAGGCCGAGCAGCAGAAAGGAGAACCGCCAGGGCGCCTGGGAGACCGAGATGTCGGGGATCAGCGAGCCGAGCAGATCGGCGAAGGCGGCGTCGGCGCCGGCGAAGAGCGCGCCGAAGACGACGAGCAGCAGAACCGCCACCCCGACGGTGCGCAGGACCGGTCCGGCCCGCCCGCGGGTACCGTCGGCGCGCTCCCGCAGCCCGCGCCAGACCCAGAGGAAGCCCGGGCCGAGGGAGTCGAGCAGACCGGCGGGGCCGAAGAGCACACTGGGCCAGCCCCGGCCGCCGTGCAGCGCGAGGGCGGTCAACACCAGCGCCGACACGATCGCCAGAAAGGTCGGCCAGCCCGCGTCGAGCAGCGCGGGTACGGCGAGGAGGGCGAAACCTCCGACGGCCCAGACCAGGGTCCACGGGCGGGGTCGCCGGCCGGCGGCGCGGGCGGCGAAGGAGGCGGCGAGGACGGCGGGCACTGCCACGATCATCAGGTTCAAGCCGATGCCGTCACCGAGCAGCAGGGCGCTGAGCAGGGCGGTGACGGCGATCGCCCCGAGCGTCGGGAGGGTCACTCCCGCCGGCGGGTCGGGGCGCAGCCGGTCGAACCGGCTCTCCCGCACGGGCACCGGCACCCGCCAGTCGGGGTGCGGAGGCCGCGCCCCCGCCCGGCCCGTCGCCCGCGGCTGCGCCGCACCGACCGGTGCGCCCCCACCGGAGGACCGCTGCGCGGGTCGCTGTACGGAGGGGCCTGCACCGGCGGGCGGCTGTTGCGGCTGCGGTACGGCCGGGTCAGTACCGGAGGACGGCTGTGCGGGCCGCGGTACGGCTGGGCCGGCACCGGCGGGTGGCTGCGGGCGGCGCTGCGCGGAGGCGGCGGGCGCCGCGGCCTCGCTCGTGCGGGGCGGCTCCGGCTCCACACGGTGCGGCGGGGAGACCCCCGGCCCGGCTTCCATGCCGCGGGGCGGCTCCGGTTCGGCCGGTGTTCCGCTCTGCGGTGCTTGCTCGGGCGTGTCGGACACGGGACCCCCTCCCGACCCGGCCCGCTCACGGCCAGGAGGCGGAAGTCTGCGGTCCGGGTGTCTCGTCTGCGCATGCTCTTGTCATGATCAGCGCTTTGAAGTGGCCGACTCTAACCGCGCTCCGGCCGCTCGCCCCTGGCGGGACGGCGCTGTGGCAGGACCGTGACACTCGCCCGTGGACAAGCGGGACGTACCGGCCCGCCCTCCGGCCGGGGCGACCGGGTCAGGGGTGGGCGCCGGCCGGAAGCCAGTCCGGCAGCGCCTCCGTCTGTTCCAGCCATGCGGCGGGCGGCGCCCCCGCCGTCCCGGAGGCGACCACTCCACCGGCGATCGCGCAGGTGGTGTCGACGTCGCCGCCGACCTGCGCGGTCGTCCAGAACATCCGCTCGTAGTCCCCGAGGGCTCGGGCGGCGGACCAGAGCGCGAAGGGCACGGTGTCGTGGGCGCTGGTGCGGCGTCCGCTGCCGAGGACGGCCGCCACCGTGCCCGCGTCGCCGTAGTCGAGCATGTCGCGGGCTCGGCGCAGGCCGGCGCCGACGGCACTGCGCGGCACGAGGGCGACGACTCCGTCGAGCAGGTCGGTAGGTGTCGGCGGGCCGGCGGGGTCCGCGACGAGCGCCGCGGCGGCGGCCACGGCCATGGCGCCGACGACGGCCTCGCGGTGCTGGTGGGTGGTGTAGGCGGAGATCTCGGCCTGGTGGGTCGCCTGCTCCGGGTCGTCGGCGTACCAGGCTCCGAGGGGGGCGATCCGCATGGCGGCGCCGTTGCCCCACGAGCCCTGTCCCTTGAAGAGCGCGGAGGCGAGCTCGCGCCAGTCGCCGCCCTCCCTGATGAGCCGGAGCATCCGGTTGACCGCGGGGCCGTAGCCCCGGTCGAAGTCGTGGTGCTCGGCGAACGACTGGGCGAGCGCGTCCTGGTCGATACGGCCGTGCAGGGCGAGCACGGCCAGGACCGAGCAGGCCATCTCGGTGTCGTCGGTCCACTGCCAGGGCCCGGCCGGGACCTCGCGTCGTTTCAGCAGGGGGTAGTTGACGGGGACGAAGTACTGGGAGCCCAGGGCGTCTCCCACGGACAGCCCACGGAGGCTGGCCAGGGCGCGGTCGAAGCGCCGGTCGAGAGAGAAGTCAGCGGTCATCGCTCTGCCACTCTATCCGGTGGGGCCGTACGGTTCCGGGGTACGCCAGCGTTCGAAGGGCCGGTCCAGGGTGTACCGGCCGTCCTCGCCGAGCAGCAGCATCCTCGACTCGCCGTTGCCCGGGTTGGCCAGCGACTCGAAGTCGGCGACCGTCCAGTGGAACCAGCGCATGCAGAACAGCCGCATGGTCAGTCCGTGCGTGACGAGCAGGACGTTCGGCGGGTGGTCCGGCGCCTCGAAGCTGCGGTAGAGGCTTTCCAGGAACGCGCCGACCCGGTCGTACACGTCGGCTCCGGACTCGCCCTGGGCGAAGCGGTAGAAGAAGTGGCCGTAGGCGTCGCGGTAGGCCTTCTGGAGGCGCACGTCCTCCCGGTCCTGCCAGTTCCCCCAGTCCTGCTCCCGCAGCCGCGGCTCCTCGCGCACCCGGACCTGCCGGGGGTCGAGCCGGAAAGCCTGGAAGGTGTCGTGGGTCCGGCGGTACGGCGAGACGTAGACGCTGATCCGCTCCTCCCCGAACAGGGCCCGGAGCCGTTCCCCGGTCTCCTCGGCCTGGCGCAGACCGGTGTCCGTGAGCCTGAGCGCATGGTCGGGCTCACGTTCGTACACGGTGTCGTCGGCATTGCCCTCCGACTCTCCGTGCCGTACGAGAACGATGCGCCGCGGTCGTGCCATGCCCCGACCCTAGAGGGGCCGGTCCGGCGGGGCTCAGTCGGCCAGGTGTCCGGAGTCCATCCGGCGTATCCGCCCCGTGAAGCGTTCGCGCAGCCGTCGGTCGTGGGAGACGACGACCAGCGCTCCGGTCCACCGCTCCAGCGCCTCCTCCAGCTCTTCGACGAGGCCGAGGGCCAGGTGGTTGGCCGGTTCGTCAAGGAGCAGCAGGTCGGCGGGGCGGGCCAGCAGTCGGGCGAGGGCCAGGCGCCGGCGCTGCCCGGCGGAGAGGCTGCCGACGGCGACCCGGAGCTCCGCCCGGCGGAACAGTCCGTACGTCAGCAACAGCTCCTCGCGCTCGTCCTCGGTGAGGGCGAGCCCTCGCCCGAAGGCGTCGAGCAGCCGCTCCGACGGGCGGTCGACCGGTATCTCCTGGGCCAGGAAGCCGATCCGTCCCGTGCGGCGGACCTCTCCGGAATCCGGGGCGACCAGGCCCGCGAGGACGCGCAGCAGGGTGGACTTGCCCGCGCCGTTGCCGCCGTGGACCAGCAGCTTCTCGCCGGCCCTGATGGTCAGGGCGTCGACGGTCAGCCGGTCGGCGACCCGGACACCGGCCAGAGTCACCAGGTCCCCTTTGGCTTCGCCGGCGACCGGTCGCGCGGCGAAGGCCAGGGGGCGCGGGGGCCGGGGAACGGGTTCGGCGTGCAGTCGACGCAGCCGCTCCTGCGCGTTCCGCACCCGCCCGGCAACCGATGCCTGGACCCGCCCACCGGCCCGGTCGTACGCCATCTTGTTGTTGTCCTTGATGGAGCGGCCGGCGGCGACACCGTGAGCGGTGGTCGCGGCGAAGACCTCCAGCCGTGCGGTCTCCTCCCGCCACTCTTCGTACGCCTGCTCCCAGCGCCGCCGGGCGGCGGCCCGCTCGGCGCGGAATCCGGCGTACCCGTCGCCGTACCGGACGACGGTGCGGCGGTCGGCATCGACCTCCAGGACGACGGTGGCCACCCGCTCCAGGAAGGTCCGGTCGTGGGAGACGGCGACGACCGTGCCGCGGTAGGCGAGGAGGGCCTCCTCCAGCCAGTCGAGCGCCTGTGTGTCGAGGTGGTTGGTCGGCTCGTCCAAGAGGAGGACCTCGGGCGCGGCGGCGATAGCGCAGGCGATGCCGAGGCGGGCCTGCTCGCCGCCGGAGAGGCTGCCGAGCGTCCGCTCCCGTCCCGTGCCCGCGAGGCCGAGTCCGTGCATCGCCTTGTCGACACGGGCGTCCGCCTCATAGCCGCCGCGCAGCTCGTACGCGGTGAGCAGGTCGCCGTACTCGGCGAGTACGCGGCCGCCCGCCGTGGCGAGCTCTCCTTCGAGCAGGCGGAGCCGGCGCCCCATGGCGCGGAGGTCGGCGAGAGCGTCGTCGATCGCTTCGGCGACGGTGCTCGTGGGTGGCAGCCTGGGCGTCTGCGCGAGCATGCCCGTGCCGCCGTCGGCCAGTGAGACGACCTCGCCCTCGTCGGGGGCGTCGAGTCCGCCCAGTATCCGGAGCAGCGTGGATTTGCCGGCGCCGTTCTCGCCGACCACGCCGATCCGCTCACCGGGGCGCACAGTGAGGGAGACGTGGTCGAGGAGCAGACGGTCACCTCGGGAGACGGTCACATCGCGGAGGGAGAGCTGAGTGGGCAAGGCGCCTCCATAGGCGTGGACGGCTCGGGCAGTTCGGATAAGGAGGGCGGCTCCGACCCACCCCCCACCTAAAAGCAACTCTGGTTGCGTTACGTCGAGTGTGGCACACTCGAACTCACTAACGCAACGGGAGTAGCAATTGAGCGATGAGATGGTGGGCGGTGCGACGCCCGCGCCCGGCAGCCGACGCCCCGGCGGCCGTACCGCGAGAACCCGGGCGGCGGTTCGCGACGCCGTACTGACCGGCCTGTCCGAGCACGGCTATCCGGCCCTCACCGTCGAGTACGTGGCGGAGCACTCCGGGGTGCACAAGACGACGCTCTACCGCCGCTGGGGCGACCTTGAGGGGCTTGTCGCGGACGCCCTGGACCTGGCGGGCGAGGACGACTGGACGCCGCCGGACACCGGCAGTCTCGGCGGTGACCTGCGCGCCCTGGCCCGGGAGGTGGCGGACTCGTTCGCCGACCCGGCGGCCGCCTCCGCGCCGACCGCGTTCGTCGCCGCCGCCTTCCAGTCGGAGCGGGCCGCCGACGCGCTGCGCGCCTTCTACGCCGAGCGCTTCGGCCGCTGCGAGAGCGTCGTCGCGCGGGCCGTGGCCCGCGGAGAGGCGCCCGCGGGGACCGACGCCGGCGCGGTCGTCCGGGCCGTCTCGGCACCGCTGTTCCTGCGCTTGTTCGTGACGCGCGAGCCGGTCGACCGGGCTGTCGCGGACCAGGCGGCCCGATCGGCACTGGCGGCGGTCACGGCCGGAGCGTTTGCCGCCGAGTGAGGGCAGTAGGGCGCCGCTCGCGGCACACGGACGCATCGCCGACCGGCCGGACCACTCGGATCACTCCGGTCGACGCGCCGCCAACCGCTCAAGTCGATCCCGCCGCCCCACCGTCGACCGTGCGGCCCGCGGACCGCTCCAGACCGCTGCGACCGCTCAGACCGTCCAGGACGGCTCGAGCTGCACCACGTCCCCCGCCAGCGCCGCCACGTCGGTCTCCGTCTGGGCGCGCAGCCCGAGTCGCTCGACGCGTTCGGCGCGGTACTTCCCGTGCTCCGCCGCGGAGCGCCACAGCGACAGCACGAGGAATTCGTTCCCCGGCGCCTCGCCGAAGACCCCGCGCAGCATCCCGGGGGAACCGGCCATCGCCGGGTTCCACACCTTCTCCTGCATCAGTGCGAAGTGCTCCACCCTGCCGTCGTGGATGCGGCAGTGGGCGACCCGTGCCACGTCCGCGTCGGTGAAGCGCGGCTCGAAGCCGGTCTTCACGTCGAAACGGTGGTCGAAGAGTTTGACCTGGGCGTTCCTGAACGTGCCGGTCTGCGCGGCCGCGAGACGGTCGTGGGACCTGGCCATGAAGGAGTCGTAGAACGCCCGGCTCTCCCAGAACGCGAAGACGTGGGCGACACCGGGCCTCCCCCGGCTCCATCCCCCGCCCTGCCCTCGGAAGCCCGGCTCACCCAGCAGCCCCGCCCATTTCCGCTGCCCCCGCTCGAACCCTCGACGGTCCACCACGGTGCAGCGAATCCACTTGACCAGCACCGCGCCATCCTAGGGGGCCGAACGGGCCCGCGGTCAGAGTACGGAGGAGTGCATGCGCACCAGTCCGGCCGGAGCGAATGATCACCGTGCAGAGCCTCGCCACCGACCGCCGTTGGCGGCGGGGGCCCCGTCCCGCCAGGTCGCCGCCCTCGCGCGGCGCGCATGACACCATGAACAAGGTGCCCGCGACCACGGGCAGTTGACCGGATCGGCAAGGCGACGCGTACGCGAGCGCGGAGAGGGGATTCACGGTGAGCGGTCTCAACAAGGGGGTCGGCAAGGTCGAGGTGACGCTCAAATGGGATCCCGCCCCGATCGGCGCCCCGGCGCACGACCTGGACCTGATCGCGGGCGTCTACACGGCGGACGATCCGTTCGGCACGCCCGACTACCTGGTGCACTTCGACAGCCGCTCCCCCGACGGCACGATCACGCTCAACCGTGACAGCCGTACGGGGCAGGGCTTCGGCTACGACGAGGCGATGACCCTCGAACTGGAGCGCCTCGCGCCCCGCTACGCGCGCGTGGTGGTGGGCGTGGCCATACAGCAGGGCGGCGGGCGCCTGACGTTCGGCGACATCGCCAACACGGGCGTACGGGTCCGCGAGGGTTACACGGACCTGGCCGAGCACGACTTCGCGACGGTGGCCGACGCCACCGCGGCGATCATCGTGGAGTTCAGCCGCGACGGAGGCACCGACTGGTCGTACCACTCGACCCCGCGCGGCTTCGACACCGACCCGGAGACCTTCACGGCCCTGATGGGCGCCCGCCACCCCTGACCCGCTCCGTGCCCACCGACGCCATGCCGACGTGACGACACCCGAGCCCGGCGCTACAGACCCGGGCTCGCGTGTCGTCGCTCGCGATCGCGGAAGGCACGCAGCCTCAGCTGAGGCGCCCCGTGCTCGGCGAGCCACTCCATCCGGTGGTCGCCCGACGCGAGACCGGCGCGGGCGGTCGCGGTCCACTCCTCCCGGTCGAGCACCGAGAGGTACGTCGCCCGGATCGCCGCCCACTGTTCCGGGTCACACCCCCCGGCCTCGGGAGACTTCTCGGTCAGGTACGCGGCGAGCAACGCGACCGTGCAGTAGCGCGCGAGGGATGGACGGAGCGAACCCACATGCCGGCCATAAGCCTCCAGGACGGCTCGCGCATGGGGGTAGCAGTCGAGGGTGAGCCCCATCCCGCCAGAGCCACTCATCACGTAGAGCAGCCGACCGGTGTGGTCGACCATCTCCCGATCGGTGCCGAGGTCCGCAAGCGACTCGTGGAGTCGGCCGGCGGTGGCGACCTGACCGGCGAAGTACCCGTTGAGGCCGTCGCCGTCGCACGCTCTGCGAAGCAACCATGGGCGGGCCACTGGGTCGTCGAGTCTGCAAAGGGCTTCGACGACATAGACCCGTCCCCAGCCGGTGACGCGCTCGCCGAGCCAGAGCAGCGCCTCGACTCCTCCTGGCCGACTCTCCAGACCATGGGCCGCCAGTGGCCCGAATTGCAGGGAGAGAAGCCCGATCGTGCGCATCAGAGGGATGTCCTCGGCCGTTCCTACGGCCGCCAGCAAGGCAAGCCCCACGGTGACGGCGCAACGATCAGTGCCGTAGCGGACCAACCAGCGGCCCGTTCGAAGGACGCGCTCCCTGTCCGCTCGCTCAGCCGCGGCGGCGATGTGCTCGTTGTAGTGGATCGGGATGTAGACGTCGTGGAAGGCGTCGGCCACCGCGCGCGGGGAGCTGGAGGATCGCGCGAAGTGCGCGTCCAGGAGGCGCGCCGCATCCCGGCCGGCCGAGCGCCGGTCCTCAGGTGCCTCGGGGCCACGCCGGCCCCGATGCGACGTGTCGTCGGGGTAGGGCTCTCCCCGGTGTGGAAGCGGTTGTTCCGGAGCGAGCCGGTGCAGCCGGAGCGCATGCTCGAACAGAGGTGTCGGTGATACGGGCACTCCTGCCCGGGTCGTCTCGCTCATCGGCGGACGGAGGACTCGATTCTCTTGATCATGCCCTGAGCATGCCATCGCGTCGCTCGCCGCGACAACGCCTTTCGGCCGGAGACGACGGAGAGGGAGCCGCCCGGAAGGCGGCTCCCTCTCTCATGCGCGGGTCGAACGACCCCCGCGAGGAACACCCGTCATCCGACGCGACGTGGATCCCGCGTCGCGTCGGATGCCGTTCCGTTCGTCGTCAGCTGCAGCCGCTGGTCGAGCCGCAGCCCTCGCAGATGTAGCAGGAGCCCGCCCGCTGCATCTTCGTACCGCACGAGAAGCAGAGCGGCGCGTCCGCGCTGATGCCCAGCTGCATCTCGACGAGCTCCGCCGAGGTGTGCGCCTGCTTGGGGGCCGGGGCCTCCGCCTGGGCGGTCGGGGCGGCGACGGCCTTCAGGGTCTCGGTCTGGCGCGGGGCGGACTGGGCCAGGCCCTCGACGTCGACCTCGTCGTCGGTCGGCTCGTAGGAGCCGGTCTCCAGGTGCCGCTGACGCTCCTCGGCCGAGTGGATGCCGAGCGCGGAGCGGGTCTCGAAGGGCAGGAAGTCCAGCGCCAGGCGGCGGAAGATGTAGTCGACGATCGACTGCGCCATCCGCACGTCCGGGTCGTCCGTCATGCCGGCCGGCTCGAAGCGCATGTTGGTGAACTTCGAGACGTAGGTCTCCAGCGGCACGCCGTACTGCAGACCGACGGAGACGGCGATGGAGAAGGCGTCCATCATGCCGGCGAGGGTCGAACCCTGCTTGGACATCTTCAGGAAGACCTCGCCGAGACCGTCGTCCGGGTAGGAGTTGGCGGTCATGTAGCCCTCGGCGCCACCGACCGTGAAGGAGGTGGTGATCCCCGGACGGCCCTTGGGGAGGCGCTTGCGGACCGGACGGTACTCGACGACCTTCTCGACGGCCTCGCGGATCGTCGCCTCGGACTTCGCGGTGACCTCGGCCTTCTCCGCCTCCTTCTTCTTGGCGGAGAGCGGCTGGCCGACCTTGCAGTTGTCGCGGTAGATGGCGAGCGCCTTGACGCCCATCTTCCACGCCTCGAAGTAGACCTCCTCGACGTCCTCGACCGTCGCCGTCTCCGGCAGGTTCACGGTCTTGGACAGCGCGCCGGAGATCCACGGCTGGATGGCGGCCATCATGCGGACGTGGCCCATCGCGGAGATGGAACGCTCGCCCATGGCGCAGTCGAAGACCTCGTAGTGCGCGGTCTTCAGGCCGGGGGCGTCGATCACATTGCCGTGCTCGGCGATGTGGGCGACGATCGCCTCGATCTGCTCCTCCTGGTAGCCCAGGCGGCGCAGGGCCTGCGGGACGGTGCCGTTGACGATCTGCATCGAGCCGCCGCCGACGAGCTTCTTGAACTTGACCAGGGCGAGGTCGGGCTCGAGGCCGGTGGTGTCGCAGGACATCGCGAGACCGATGGTGCCGGTGGGGGCGATGACCGAGGCCTGGGCGTTGCGGAAGCCGTTCTTGGCGCCGAGGCGGATCACGTCCTGCCAGGCTTCCGTGGCGGCGGCCCAGACCGGCGAGTCGAGGTCGTCCATGCGGATGGCCGTGGTGTTGGCGTCGGCGTGCTGCTTCATGACGCGCTGGTGCGGCTCGGCGTTGCGGGCGTAGCCGTCGTACGGACCGACGACCGCGGCCAGCTCGGCGGAGCGCTTGTACGACGTGCCCGTCATCAGCGAGGTGATGGCGCCGGCCAGGGCGCGGCCGCCGTCGGAGTCGTACGCGTGGCCCGTGGCCATCAGGAGGGCGCCGAGGTTGGCGTAGCCGATGCCCAGCTGGCGGAAGGCGCGGGTGTTCTCGCCGATCTTCTGGGTGGGGAAGTCGGCGAAGCAGATGGAGATGTCCATCGCCGTGATGACCAGCTCGACGACCTTGGCGAAGCGCTCGGACTCGAAGGACTGGTTGCCCTTGCCGTCGTCCTTGAGGAACTTCATGAGGTTCAGCGAGGCGAGGTTGCAGGACGTGTTGTCCAGGTGCATGTACTCGCTGCACGGGTTCGAGCCGTTGATGCGGCCGGACTCCGGGCACGTGTGCCAGCGGTTGATCGTGTCGTCGTACTGGATGCCCGGGTCGGCGCAGGCCCAGGCGGCCTCGGCCATCTTGCGGAACAGCTCCTTGGCCTCGACCTCCTCGATGACCTCGCCGGTCATGCGGGACGTCAGGCCGAACTTCCCGCCGGCCTCGACGGCCTTCATGAAGGTGTCGTTGACGCGGACCGAGTTGTTGGCGTTCTGGTACTGGACGGACGTGATGTCGTCGCCGCCCAGGTCCATGTCGAAGCCCGCGTCGCGCAGGGCGCGGATCTTCTCCTCTTCCTTGACCTTGGTCTGGATGAAGTCCTCGATGTCGGGGTGGTCGACGTCGAGGATGACCATCTTGGCGGCGCGGCGGGTGGCGCCACCCGACTTGATCGTTCCTGCGGAGGCGTCGGCGCCGCGCATGAAGGAGACCGGGCCGGAGGCGTTGCCGCCGGAGGAGAGGAGCTCCTTGGAGGAGCGGATGCGGGAGAGGTTCAGGCCGGCGCCGGAGCCGCCCTTGAAGATCATGCCCTCTTCCTTGTACCAGTCGAGGATCGACTCCATGGAGTCGTCGACGGACAGGATGAAGCAGGCGGAGACCTGCTGGGGCTGCGGGGTGCCGACGTTGAACCAGACCGGCGAGTTGAAGCTGAAGACCTGGTGCAGGAGGGCGTAGGCCAGCTCGTGCTCGAAGATCTCGGCGTCGGCGGGCGAGGCGAAGTAGCCGTGCTCCCCGCCGGCCTTCGTGTAGGTCTTCACGATCCGGTCGATGAGCTGCTTCAGACCGGTCTCGCGCTGCGGGGTGCCGACGGCCCCGCGGAAGTACTTGCTGGTGACGATGTTGACCGCGTTCACCGACCAGAAGTCGGGGAACTCGACGCCACGCTGCTCGAAGTTGACCGAGCCGTCGCGCCAGTTGGTCATGACGACGTCACGACGCTCCCAGACCACCTCGTCGTACGGATGCACGCCAGGGGTGGTGTGGATGCGCTCGATACGCAGGCCCTTGGCGACCTTGGTTCCCTTGGCGCGGGATCCTCGTGCCGAGCCGCTCGCCGTCTCTGTCATGCCGCCTCCCATATACGGGCAAAACACGCTGAAGTGCCCAGATAGTCCCAGGGCACCGTCTTCTTGTCTGCTGCCACGAGCACCACCGAGGGCGCTCCTGACACGTCTTTTCGGCCGCTCGGCGACCGGTCTCGCCGGACCTCGGGTCCGGCCCGCCGGTCAGTCGGCGGCGGTGGCGGGAACGGGGACCTCGGGGGTCGCTCCGGTCCCGCTCTCCACTGCGGGAGGCCGCTGCCCGCGGAGTTCCGCGATGGCAGCCTCGAAGTCGTCCAGGCTGTCGAAAGCCTTGTATACGGATGCAAAGCGCAGGTACGCGACGAGGTCGAGCTCCTGCAACGGGCCGAGGATGGCCAGCCCCACGTCATGGGTGGTCAGCTCGGCGCTTCCGGTGGCGCGCACCGCCTCCTCGACCCGCTGGCCGAGCTTGGCGAGGGCGTCCTCCGTCACGGGCCGCCCCTGGCACGCCTTGCGCACGCCGGAGATGACCTTCGTACGGCTGAAGGGCTCGGTCACGCCCGACCGCTTGATCACCATCAGCGAGGCGGTCTCCACCGTCGTGAAACGGCGGGAGCAGTCGGGACACTGGCGGCGGCGTCGGATCGACGTCCCGTCGTCGGTGGTGCGACTGTCGACGACACGGCTGTCGGGGTGCCTGCAGAAAGGGCAATGCATGGTTCCGACCCTCCCTCACGGCACGACTGAAAAGCCCCACCGGGCCCGCCAGGGCCCCTCGAAGCGACCACCAGCATAGGCGATGCGTGCACCCCCGGCAGACCCGGGGACCACAACTTCTGGGTGGCTGATGCAATCCAACCACTAGATCTGGTGGCGAAGCGCTTTTCCGCCCCTTCGCGCGTGTCGCGCGGCGCGGCGCGCGGACAGTCGTCCGGGGCCGGGTCAGAGGGTACGGGAAGCGCGCGGTGCCGCCGATTCCGGGGCCCCCGATGCGACACTGACGGAGGGCCCCGCCGCCCCGCGGACCGACGCGGAAGGCTACCGTGGCGACCGCATTCCGACTGGAGTCCGAACCGGCATATACACCCACCCGCGTGAACGCGTAAGGCAATCCGCGAATTTTCACTCGAACGTGTGTTTGGCGCAACCTTTCGAAAGCCACTACCGTTGTGCCAGCCAGGGAGACCATTCGAGAGGGGCCGACGACGTGACCACCACCGCAGACAGTGCCACCATCACCGCCCAGGACCGCTCCCAGGGCCGACTCGAGCCGGTGCATGCCATGAACGACACAGTCATGAACGGGGACGGGGAGCCTGGCCGGCCCGCGCGTTCGCTGCCGGGACGACCTCCGGGGATCAGGGCGGACAGCTCCGGCCTCACCGACCGGCAGCGGAGGGTCATCGAGGTCATCCGCGACTCGGTCCAGCGGCGGGGTTACCCCCCGTCGATGCGCGAGATCGGCCAGGCGGTGGGCCTCTCCAGCACCTCCTCCGTGGCGCACCAGCTGATGGCCCTCGAGCGCAAGGGCTTCCTCCGCCGCGACCCGCACCGCCCCCGGGCCTACGAGGTGCGCGGCTCCGACCAGCCCAGCACCCAGCCCACCGACACCAGCGGCAAGCCCGCCGCGTCGTACGTCCCCCTGGTCGGCCGGATCGCCGCCGGCGGCCCCATCCTCGCCGAGGAGTCGGTCGAGGACGTCTTCCCCCTCCCCCGGCAGCTGGTCGGCGACGGCGAGCTGTTCGTCCTCAAGGTCGTGGGCGACTCCATGATCGAGGCGGCGATCTGCGACGGCGACTGGGTCACCGTGCGCCGCCAGCCGGTCGCGGAGAACGGCGACATCGTCGCCGCCATGCTGGACGGCGAGGCGACCGTGAAGCGCTTCAAGCGCGAGGACGGCCACGTCTGGCTGCTGCCGCACAACGCGGCATACCAGCCGATCCCCGGCGACGAGGCCACCATCCTCGGCAAGGTCGTGGCGGTCCTGCGGCGCGTGTGACACGACGCGCCGGCTCTGACCGGGCCCCGGGACCCACTGCGCCGGTCCCGGGGCCCTGCCGTGTCCTCACACGGACTGCGCCCTTCCGGCGACCGCCACCCGCAGTCCGACCCCACTGCGATCGCCAGGCCCGCGCCACGCACCACCCTGCACACGGCGCCGGTCCTGCGGCCCCCGGGGCGCGACGGCCCCGGCGCGCCCGCGGGGATCGCTCAGACGCCCGCCGCCTTGGAAACCGCGTCGATCGCCGCCAGCGACTTCCGCACCTGGTTACGGTCCGTCGTGTACCAGAAGTCGGGCAGTGACGCCTTCAGATAGCTGCCGTACCGAGCCGTGGCCAACCGCGGATCGAGAACGGCGACGACACCCCGGTCGCCCGTGGCGCGCACGAGACGGCCGGCGCCCTGCGCCATCAGCAGCGCCGCGTGGGTGGCCGCGACGGCCATGAAGCCGTTGCCCCCCGCCTCCTCGACCGCCTTCTGGCGCGCGCTCATCAGCGGGTCGTCCGGACGCGGGAAGGGGATCTTGTCCATGACGACGAGCTGGCAGCTGGCGCCCGGGACATCCACCCCCTGCCACAGCGAGAGCGTGCCGAAGAGACAAGTCTTCGGGTCGGCCGAGAAGTTCTTGATCAGCTCGCCGAGGGTGTCCTCGCCCTGGAGCAGGATCGGGAGCTCGGGGATGCGCGTGCGCAGCTCCTCCGCGGCCAGCTGGGCCGCCCGCATCGAGGAGAACAGACCGAGGGTGCGCCCGCCGGCCGCCTGCATCAGCTCCGTGAGCTCGTCCAGCATGTCGCCGCGATCACCGTCGCGCGCGGGCCGGGCCAGATGCTTCGCGACGTAGAGGATGCCCTGCTTGGGATAGTCGAACGGCGAGCCGACGTCGATGCCCTTCCACACCGGGATGTCGTCGCCCTCCGTGCCCTCCGGAGCGAGTCCCAGAGAGGCCCCCACACCGTTGAAGTCGCCGCCCAGCTTGAGGGTGGCCGAGGTGAGCACGACGGACCGGTCCGCGAAGAGCTTCTCGCGCAGCAGGCCGGAGACGGAGAGCGGGGCGACCCGCACCGAGGCGCCGAACCGGTCGTGCCGCTCGTACCAGACGACGTCGTACTCGCTGCCCTGGACGATCCGCTCGGCGACGCCGTGGATGCTCTCCACCGACGCCATCGCCTGCTTGCGGACGGCGTCCTCGTCCTGGACCGACTTGTCCCGGGTCGACCCCAGGGCGGTGATCACCGCGCGGGCCGCGTCCCGCAGCGCCATCAGCGCGTACGACAGATCCTCCGGGATCTCCTCGAGCCGGCCCGGAAGGGCCAGCTCCATGACCCGCTCGAAGCCCTCGGCCGCGGTCTGCAGCTGATCGGCGGTCTTCTCGTCGACCAGCCTCGCGCTCCGCCGGACCGCTCGGTTGACCTGGCCCGGGGTGAGCTCGCCCGTGGCGACGCCGGTGACCCGGGAGACCAGCTCGTGCGCCTCGTCCACGATCAGCACCTCGTGCTGGGGAAGGACGGGGGCGCCCTCGATCGCGTCGATCGCCAGGAGGGCGTGGTTCGTGACGACGACATCGGCGAGCTTGGCCCGCTCGCGGGCCGCCTCGGCGAAGCACTCCGCGCCGTACGCGCACTTGCTCGCCCCGAGGCACTCGCGGGACGAGACCGACACCTGGGCCCACGCCCGGTCGGAGACGCCGGGGGTGAGGGCGTCCCGGTCGCCCGTCTCGGTCTCGTCCGACCAGTCCCGCAGGCGCAGCAGGTCCTGGCCGAGCTTGCTCGTGGGCGCCGCGGCCTCGAAGGGGTCGAAGAGCCCGTCCTCTTCCTCCTGCGGCACGCCTTCGTGGAGGCGGTGCAGGCAGAGATAGTTCGACCGCCCCTTGAGCATGGCGAACTCGGGGCGCCGCCGCAGCTGCGGGTGGAGGGCGTCGACCGTGCGCGGGAGGTCACGCTCGACCAGCTGGCGCTGGAGCGCCAGCGTGGCCGTGGCCACCACCACCCGCTCTCCGTGCGCCAGGGCCGGCACCAGATAGCCGAGGGACTTGCCCGTGCCGGTGCCGGCCTGGACGAGGAGGTGGGAGCTGTCGTCGATGGCCTCGGCGACGGCTTCGGCCATGGACACCTGGCCAGGCCGTTCCACACCGCCGACGGCGGAGACTGCGGCGTGGAGGAGTTCGGGGAGGGATGGCTTCGTCATAGCGCTTCCACCCTACGGCGCGGCACTGACACTCGGGATCACGCGAGCGGATTCGGGACGGTGCCGTGGACGGCCGCGTGCGGCCGGACCGGGCGGTCACGGTAGCCGTCCAGGTGCAGACGGTTGCGGTTGAGACAGAGCCGCTCGATCCGTGGCCTGAGGAGATCGAACAGCTCGAACCGTTCCTTCAGCTCCGGGAAGCGCGCCTGGTGGCGAAGGATCTCCGCCCGCACCATGGCCCAGAAATCGGTTTCCGGCACGCGGAGTTGCTCCTCGCACAGCGGCGCCAGATAGCGGAAGACGCCGACGAAGAGACCTGAATGGATGAACTGCGTGAGGAAGCCCGGCTCCTCCGTGAGCAGGACGTTGCGGACGTCCTCGGGCATGGTGTCGTGCTCCGGCAGCGGCAGGGCGCTGACGTTCACGTCGTCGACGAAGTCCTTGATCGCCAGGCGCACGGGGACGTCGTGGTCGTCGTAGACCACGATGGCGTTCTCGCCGTGCGGGGAGAAGACCGTGCCGTACTGGTAGAGGAAGTGCAGCAGCGGCGGCAGCAGGGCGGCGAAGAGGTGCTGGAGCCAGACCGCGGGGCGGAGCCCGGAGCGCTCGACCAGCTCGGCGACGAAGGCGCGCCCGTCCGGATCGGTGTGCAGCAGGGCGGCGAGGGTGCGGGCGCGCTCGCCCGGGGGCAGCCGCAGCGGTTCGCGCCAGATCGCGCCGAGGAGTTCCTTGTACTGGTACGGCACCTCGGGCAGCCGGTCGTAGAGGGGGTGCTCCACGGTGACGGAGGCGACCTCGCCGAGGAGGATCACTCCGCACTCGTCGCGGAGGAAGGGGTCGGCGTCGCGCAGTCCGTGGACCCAGGAGGTGACGGCCGGGGCGGCGAGGGTCCGCTCGGTCGGGAGGCCCCGCCAGACGAGGGTGTTGAGGACGGAGAGCGGCAGTTTGACGGTGTGCCGGTCGGGACGGCTGGTGTTGAGGAACGTACGGACGGACTGCTGCGGCAGGCGCAGGTCGCCGTCGGAGGGGAGCGGGACGATGGCTCCGGAGGCGACGGCGGGGGCGTAGAGCGGGAGCAGGGTCTCGTCCCACTGCCAGGGGTGGACGGGCAGCAGGAGGTACGTGTCGGGGTCGAGGCCCCGGCCGCGCAGCTCGGCGCGGAAGGCGTCGCGTACCGGGGGGTCGAGCTCGCCCGCGTAGAGCCGGTCGGGGGTGCCGAGACCGGGGACCCCGCGGTAGGAGGCGAGCTCGGTGCTGACCGCGATCCAGGGGAGGCGGGTGGCGCGGCGGGCTTCAGGGGCCCAGTGGGCGGCGTCGGCCGCGGAGAAACCGATGCGGCCCTTGTTGAGGACGAGCCAGGGGTGACCGGTCTGGTGGCCTTCGAGTTCGGCGTAGCCGAGGTCCGCGAGCCGGGCCGCGGGGAGCGCGGTGTGGTGGAGGCGGGCGTCCGCGACGAGCGTGGTGGTCAGCTCCCGGATGAGGTGGCCGAGGGTCGCGCCGTCGATGCCGAGGAGCCGGTGGGCCCGGACCAGGAAGTCGAGGGGGTCGGTCAGCGGCCGGCCGTCGAGGGTGATCGACTCGGGTGCGACGCGCCAGCTTCCGTACGCGCCACGGCCGGCGGAGAAGGCGAGGACCGACCCGTCGTCGAGGCGGAGGGTGTGGGACAGGACGCCGGTGGTGCCGTGGGAGCCGAGGGCGGGGGTGGTGCCGTCGGGGTCGTACGCGGGGACGGGTTCGATGATCTCCTCGTACGCGAACTCGCCGAGGGTCTTGGCGAGGAGGCGGGAGCAGACCAGGTCCCACGCGGCGGCGTTCAGCTCGGGGGGTGAGAGCGGTGCGGAGTCATGGGTGGCAGGGGACGACGGCACGGGGACTCCTCGGGGTGGTGACCGCTGTGGGTGAGCGGTGTATGGACGGCAGAGGGGGGTTCACAGGACGTCTCGGAGGGCGCGGTCGCGGATCATGAGGGCGGCTCGTTTGTCGGGGAGCTCGATCTCCGCGGAGAAGCGGAAGCCGGCGCTCAGGAAGGCGGAGACGGACGGGGTGTTGCGTACGTCGGGTTCGGCGATGACGCGGGTGCACCGGGGCCGGTGGTCCAGGACGAGGTCGGCGACGGCGCGCAGCAGGGTGGTGCCGATGCCGTGCCCGCGGTCGGCGACGCCGCCGATGAGCAAGTGGATGCCGGTGTCGTGGGGGCGGGCGGGGTAGTAGCGGGCGAGCGGGTCGAGATCGGCGCGGTAGATCTCGAAGTAGCTCATGGGGGTGGTGCCGAGGACCCCGAGGCAGGGCACGGTGCGGCCGTCGCCGTCGAGTTGGCCGCGGAGGTGGTCGGCGGTCACGGTCTCGGGTCCCGCCAGCTCCCAAAAGGCGGCCACGGCCGGATCGTTCATCCAGCGGCTGATGAGCGGCACGTCCCGTTCGATCCGTACGGGTACGAGCCGGAACGGGCCGGCGGGGGTGGTGGCGGGCTTCCAGGCGGGGACGTCGTCGAGCAGGTCGCCGCGGGTGGTCACCGCGGTCTCGCCGCCGACCGCGAAGGGGGCGAGGAGTTCCTCGGGCAGGCGCATGTCCAGGGTGTCGTCGCAGCCCGGGTCGGCGTCGGGGGCGTACAGGGCGTCGGCATCGGGCGGGGCGGCGGGATCGGACACCGTGCAGGACGTGACGTCGGGATCGGTCCGGTCGACGGCGGAGGCGGTGGTCGCGTCGGTGGGGGACACGGTGACGTTCTCCTCTCGGCAGTACGGCGAAGGGGTGTGGTCGTCGGTCGGCGATGAAGTGCGGCTGCCGCCGGGGGCTTTCAGCTGCGGAGCGGGTTGGTGATGGTGACGTACACGGACTGGGTGTCGACGGGGCCGACGAGTTCGTCCAGGCCGTGGAGGCGGGTCAGGAGGTTGGCCTTGCAGCGCAGGGTCGCGGCCTCCAGGAGCCGGTGCGGCAGCGGCGAGCCCAGGCTGGTCGCGGAGGCCAGGAACTGCCGGAAGCCGGCCAGCAGGACCCGTTCGTCGGCGAGGCGCTGGGAGCCGAAGGCCCCGATGAGCCCGAGGACGTTGTTGATGCCGAGGTAGTAGGCGAAACGCTCGTCGGTGACCTGGTCGGAGACGAAGGTGTCGCTGGCGAGGCCGATGCCGGGCAGCCGGCCGGTGAGCTCGTCGCGGTGGGACTCGCGGAAGTAGTAGCCCTGGTTGTCGCGGTAGCGGCCGCCGACGGGCCAGCCTTCGGGGTCGAGGAGGACGAGCGTGTTCTGCTGGTGGGCTTCCAGGGCGACTCCTGCGGCGCCGTCGAGCCAGAGCACGGGGCGGACGACCTGGTCGAGATAGCGCAGGAACCACTCGGCGGCGACCGCCGTGGTGGGGCGGCCGGTGCGGCCGGCGAGACGGGTGACGATGTCGGCGAGGCGGGACCGCATCCGGCTCGTGCCGGGCCAGGGGCGCGGGGCGGTGAGGGCGGCGATGCAGACGGCGTCGTCGCCTGCGGCGAAGGGGTTGTGGCGCACCATGACGTCGAGGCCTGGGACGGGGGTGCCGTCGAGGGCGTCGACCGCGAGCCAGGCGGGGTCGCGGACGATGTCGAAGCCGGGGTGGGCGGCCTGCCACTGGTCGACCAGGCCGGTGCGCAGGAGCCGGTGGACCTCGACGCCCCGGTGGAGTTCCTTGCGGAGGTTCTCCCGACGGGAGTTGGTGATGCGGACGCCGAGGGAGAGCTTGAGCATCGTCCGGGCGCCGGGGCGGTGCACGGTGCGGACGGAGGAGGTGGGGTGCCAGGCGCCGCCGTGGGGACCGAGGTCGTGCAGGAGGCCGGCGTCGAGGAGGGCGGCGACGGCGGGCCGGTGGAGCAGTTCGCGGGCCTGCCAGGGGTGGAGCGGCAGCGGCACGGTGCCCGGGGGCGGCGCGAGGCCTTCGGCGAGGCCGGTGGCGAGCTGTTCGGCGGTGACCGGCCGGCCCTGTTCGGTCCAGGCGGAGTCGGAGGCGAGGACGGCGCGGTCGACGGCCATCCAGTGGAGGGGGAAGGAGCCGTACAACTCCGGGGAGTAGAGGCGGATCTCCGCCTCGGAGAGTCCTTCCCGGCTCTTCGAGGTCGGGTGGAGCGGGTGGCCGAGGAGCAGGGACTGTTCGGCGCTGAGGAAGAGGTCGGCGTCGAGGCCGGGGCGCGGCCGGCGGCGGCGGTCGGCGATGAAGTCGGCGGTGCGGCGGGCGGAGTCGGCGACGCGGCCGACGAGGTCGGTGCCTTCGGAGCGGCCGGTCTCGCGGCTGAGCAGGGCGGCGACGGTCACGGCGTCGACCGCGGGGGCGGTGGCGGCGAGGCCTTCGAGGGCGGGGGCGCCGAAGCGGTGCCAGCCGGTGGGCGACCAGTAGCGGACGGGGACGAGGAGGGCGGTGCCGCTGGCGTCGAGGGGGACGCGGAGGGTGCCGGCGTCGGGGGCGGGGAGGTTCTTCTCGCGCACCCAGCAGCGCAGCAGGTTCTCGATGGTCGCGGTGTCCGCGGCCCGCTGCGGATCGGGGTGGTCGAGGGGGTCGAGAGGGGCGTCGGCGTGGCTGTCGCCGTGGTCGTCACGCCGGCCGGCGCCCTCGCCGTCGCGGTGCTCGTCACAGGCCGTGGCCGAGGCCCCGGGCGCCGCGGCCTGGTGCGGCGCGGGCCGGGGGTCGTACGGACCGGAGTGCTGGCGGGGGACGGTGGCCGGCTCGACGGTGAGCGGGCCGCGCGCGGCGCTGCCGGAGTCGGACGCTTCGGAGGCGGGAGTGGCGTTCACGGGGGCTTCCTTGTGAGGGTGTCCGGTGTTCGGTCCGGGATCAGTGGGAGGGTCCGGTCGCGGCCCGGCGGTGCACGGAGGGGGTACGCACGGTCCGGGGGTGCGCGGCGGGGACGGGCGGGCCCGGACGGTGGGCGCGTTCGGCCGCGGCCAGGGCGTCGGCGAAGCGGTCGAGGACGGCCTCGGCCTGTTCGTCGGTGAGGGTGAGCGGCGGCAGCAGGCGGACGACTCCGGCGTGACGGCCGCCGAGTTCGACGATGAGCCCGCGGTCGAGGCATTCCCGCTGGACGGCCGCGGCGAGGGCGGGGGCGGCCGGCGGTGCGAGGACGTCGGGGGACGGGCCGTCCTCGGCGGCCGGCCGCGCCGTCGCGTCGGCGTACGGATCGACCAGCTCGACGCCGATCATGAGGCCCCGGCCGCGGACGTCGCCGACGCAGGGGTGGTCGGCGGCGAGCCCCTGGAGCCGGCCGAGCATCCGTGCGCCGAGGGTGGCCGCGCGATCGGCGAGCTTGTTCTCCCGTACGTACGCGAGGGTGGCGGCACCGGCGGCCATGGCGAGCTGGTTGCCCCGGAAGGTGCCGGCGTGGGCGCCGGGCTCCCAGGCGTCGAGCTCGGATCGGTAGACGATCACGGCGAGGGGGAGGGAGCCGCCGATGGCCTTGGAGAGGACCATCACGTCGGGCACGACACCGCTGTGCTCGACGGCCCAGAAGGTCCCGGTGCGGCCGACGCCCGTCTGGACCTCGTCGGCGATGAGGGGGATGGACCGGGCGGCGGTGATCGCGCGCATCCGGCGCATCCAGGCGTCGGGGGCGGGGATGACACCGCCCTCGCCCTGCACGGGTTCGAGGATCATCCCGGCGGGGGTGGTGACGCCGCTCTTGGGGTCGTCGAGGAGGTTCTCCGTCCAGCGGGCGGCCAGCTCGGCGCCCCGGTCGCCGCCGACGCCGAAGGGGCAGCGGTAGTCCTGGGGGTAGGGCAGCCGGGTGACGCGTACGTCCGTGGCGCCGCCGGAGGCGTCGAGGGCTCCGGCGGTCATGCCGTGGTAGGCGCCGGTGAAGCTGAAGAGCCCGCCGCGGCCGGTGGCCGTCCGGACGAGTTTGAGGGCGGCCTCGACGGCGTCCGTGCCGGCCGGCCCGCAGAACTGGATGCGGGCGTCGTCGGCGAGTCCGGGCGGGAGGGTGGCGAACAGCTCGGTGGTGAAGGCGTCCTTGACCGGGGTGGCGAGGTCGAGGACGTGGAGCGGGGCGCCCGAGTCGAGGACCTTGCGGACGGCTTCGAGGACCACCGGGTGGTTGTGGCCCAGGGCCAGGGTGCCCGCGCCGGAGAGGCAGTCGAGGTAGCGGCGGCCGTCGGCGCCCTCGATGGTCAGCCCGCGCGCCCGGACGGGCACGATCGGCAGCGAGCGGGCGTAGGTGCGCGCCGCGGACTCGCGCAGCGACTGGCGGCGCAGGATGCCCTCGTGGGCGCCGGTTTCGCCGGTGGGCCGCTCTCCCGAGGCCCGCTCCCCCGCGCGTTCCCGTGCGGGCCGCTCCCCCGGGGTCCGTCCCTCGGGGATCCGCGCCGCGGGGGCCCGCTCCCCCGGGGTCCGCTCGCCCGCCGTTGTCTGCGCGGCCGTGGGTACGGCCGGAGCTGATTCGGTCACGGCCACGCTCGGTGTCCTCCCGCTGTAACAGTTGCGTTGCACATCGGTACGTCGCTCGACCGCGCGTACGACGGCCGTGAACGCTTCCTGGGGGTCCCCCGTACGTACCAACGACGCGGGGTCCCGGGGATCACGGGCCAATTCCAAGATCCTTGACGGGGCCGGATCACAGCCCGGCAACGGCTGTACGGGGTTCGGAACCGCGGACCTGCCGCACGCCGTCCCCACCGGCACCGGCATCATGGGGGCCGCGCCCCGGCGGCGGTCGACGGCGCCGGAGCGGTTCACCACGGTTCACACACGCACAAGTTGACGTAGTCCCAGGGGGATCTCGAGATGCGATCTATTCGTCCGCTGCTGGCCTCGGCAGCCGCCGTCGCGGCGTTGACGCTGACGGTGACGGCCTGCGGGCCGACCGAGGAGAACGCGGGCGACAAGCCCAGCGCTTCCGCGACCCCGTCCGCCGGCGGGAAGGTCACGATTCCGGAGGACCTCAAGGACCGCCTCAAGGAGCGCGGGATAGACCTGGACAAGTGGCGGAACGGCGAGTGGAAGAACTGGGACCGCGACAAATGGCTGCGTGAGGCCCAGGACTACGTCAACCCGATCATCGAGGACCTCTGGAACCCGGACCGGATGCGGGAGGCCGAGCGCCCCGACAAGCCGGTCGAGGAGGAGGACATCTCGGGTGACGAGGGGGTCACCGACCCGACGCCCGACCCGGTCAGGGCGAAGGCCGTGGGGACGCCGTACCACTCCAATGCCCCCGAGGCGGGCAAGGTCTTCTTCGACGGCCCGCAGGGCTCGATGGTGTGCTCGGCCACGGTCGTGCAGGACCCGGCGCACCCGGGGAAGTCCAACATGGTCTGGACGGCGGGCCACTGCGTGCACGCCGGCAAGAAGGGCGGCTGGTACCGCAACATCGCCTTCGTGCCCTCGTACAACGACAGCGGCAAGCCGACCTCCCAGCTGGAGAACGCGACCCGTGAGGACGTCGCCCCGTACGGCGTGTGGTGGGGCGAGTGGGCGCAGACGTCCGAGCAGTGGATCGCCCAGGGCGCGGCGACCGGTGGTCAGGGCGCGCCGTACGACTTCGCGGTGATCCATGTGACACCGGAGAAGGGCGGCACGGGCAAGTCGCTGGAGGAGACGGTCGGTTCGGCGCTTCCGGTGGAGTTCAACGCCCCGGCCGCGCCGAAGATCGCGGGCATGACGGCGACCGGTTACCCGGCCGGTGCCCCCTTCGACGGCCAGAAGATGTACCAGTGCCAGGACAAGCCGGGCCGCCTGTCGGTGAAGGCGGACCAGCCCACGATGTACCGCATCGGCTGCACGATGACCGGCGGTTCGTCCGGTGGCGGCTGGGTCGCCCCGGGCAAGGACGGCAAGCCGGCGCTGGTCTCCAACACCTCGATCGGCCCGGTGACGGCCGGCTGGCTGGCCGGACCGCGGCTGGGCGCCGAGGCCAAGGGCGTCTACGACGAGGTCAGCAAGAAGTACGCGGGCCGCTAGAAGCAAGCGGCAGGGGTCGGCGTCCCGGAGGCGCCGGCCGCCCGCTCACGGGGCCGTGAGGCCCGATCGGTACGGGTTCGGAGGCGGGCCCCCACGGGGTCCCGCCTCCTTCGTGCGGGCATACTGTGCACCGCTAGTGACGCGTCCATGGCAACCCCTTCGGGGTGTCCGTGGCGCGGGAAACATCCCAGGGGGATTTCGACTCATGCGTTCGACGAAACTTCTGCCGGCCTTCGCCGGCCTGGCCGTGGCGCTCTCGCTGACGGCCACCGGCTGCGGTCCGACCGAGACGCCGGCGGCCGACAAGCCCGCCGCCGCGACCACCGCCACCGCCGAGCCCACCGCGGGTGGGAGCGGCAGCGCACTTCCCAAGGACCTGGCCGACAAGCTCAAGAAGCACGGCGTCGACCCGGACAAGTGGAAGGACGGCGAGTGGAAGAACTGGGACAAGGACACCTGGCTCCGTGAAGCCGAGGACTTCGTCAACCCGGTGATCGAGGGGCTGTGGAACCCCGAGCGCATGAAGTCGGCGAAGAGCCCCGACCCCACGATCACCGCCACGGCGGGCGCCGGCGGCAGCGACCCGGTGCCGCGGCCGGTCCAGGCGCAGCGCGAGAAGACGCCGTACCACCGCAACGCGGCGCCGGTCGGGAAGATCTTCTTCGACTCGCCGCAGGGCCACATGGTCTGTTCCGGCACCGTCGTGAAGGACCCGCGCCGGCCCGGGAAGTCCAACCTCGTGTGGACGGCCGGCCACTGCGTGCACGCGGGTCAGAAGGGCGGCTGGTACCGCAACATCGCGTTCGTCCCGGCCTACAACGACCTGGGCAAGTCGGCGACCTCGCTGAACAACGCGCGGTCGCACGAGGTCGCTCCCTACGGCCAGTACTGGGCCGACTGGGTCGTCACCTCGGGTGCGTGGATCAACCGCGGCGGCACGAACGCGGCCTGGCCGTACGACTACGCCGTGATGCACGTGCAGCCGGAGCGGGGCGGGAAGTCGCTGGAGGAGACGGTGGGCGTCGCCCTGCCGATCGACTTCTCGGCACCGACCGCGGCCCAGGCCGGCTCGATGGGCGCCTGGGGCTACCCGGCCGCTCCGCCGTACAACGGTCTGATCATGCACAAGTGCCTGGACCGGCCGAGCCGGCTCAGCACGGCGCCCGCCACGCCCACGATGTACCGCATCGGCTGCACGATGACCGGCGGCTCCTCGGGCGGCGGCTGGATCCGTACGATGCCGAACGGCAAGGTGGCGTTGGTGTCGAACACCTCGATCGGCCCGGTCGGCGGCAACGGCTGGCTGGCCGGACCGCAGCTCGGCAGCGGCGCTAAGGACGCGCACGAGATGGTGAGCAAGAAGTTCGCCCGCTGATCCGCGGGCACGTCACGCGGAAGGCCCCGCCCCCCTTGTCTGAGGGGGCGGGGCCTTCTCGCGTGGAGCGCCTTGGGTGTCCGGTCAGTGCGCGGCCGGGACGTACGGCATCAGGAACGCCGCCAGCTCCTCGTGCACACGCGCCTTGAGCAGCGTGCCCTCCGGCGTGTGCTCCTCGGAGAGCACCTCGCCCTCGGCGTGCGCCCGCGAGACGAGACCGCCCTCGGTGTACGGCACGAGCGCCTCGATCTCGACCTGCGGCCGGGGCAGTTCGGCGTCGATGAGCGCGAGCAGCTCGTCGATGCCCTCGCCCGTGCGCGCCGAGACGGCGATCGCGTGCCGCTCGGCCCGCATGAGCCGCTGCAGCACGAGCGGGTCGGCCGCGTCCGCCTTGTTGACGACCACGACCTCCGGCACGTTCACCGCGCCGACGTCACGGAACACCTCGCGGACGGCGGCCAGCTGCTCCTCCGGGGCGGGGTGGGAACCGTCCACGACGTGGAGGATCAGGTCGGAGTCGCCGACCTCCTCCATGGTGGAGCGGAACGCCTCGACCAGGTGGTGCGGCAGGTGCCGGACGAACCCGACGGTGTCGGCCAGGGTGTACACCCGGCCGCTGGGCGTCTCGGCCCGGCGGACGGTCGGGTCGAGGGTGGCGAACAGCGCGTTCTCCACCAGCACGCCCGCACCGGTCAGCCGGTTGAGCAGGGAGGACTTGCCGGCGTTGGTGTATCCGGCGATGGCGACCGACGGCACCTTGTTACGGCGCCGCTCCTGCCGCTTGATGTCGCGGCCGGTCTTCATCTCCGCGATCTCCCGGCGCATCTTCGCCATCTTCTCGCGGATCCGACGCCGGTCGGTCTCGATCTTGGTCTCACCGGGACCACGGGTGGCCATGCCGCCACCGCCGCCGCCACCCATCTGACGGGACAGCGACTGGCCCCAGCCTCGCAGTCGCGGCAGCATGTACTGCATCTGCGCGAGCGCGACCTGCGCCTTGCCTTCTCGGGACTTGGCGTGCTGGGCGAAGATGTCGAGGATCAGCGCGGTCCGGTCGACCACCTTCACCTTGACGACGTCTTCGAGGGCGATGAGCTGTCCGGGGCTGAGCTCGCCATCGCAGACGACGGTGTCCGCGCCGGATTCGACAACGATGTCCCGCAGCTCGCGTGCCTTGCCCGAGCCGATGAAGGTGGCCGGGTCCGGCTTGTCACGGCGCTGGATCACGCCGTCGAGCACCAGCGCGCCCGCCGTCTCGGCGAGGGCGGCCAGCTCCGCGAGGGAGTTCTCCGCGTCCTGGACGGTCCCCGAGGTCCATACGCCGACCAGCACGACGCGCTCCAGGCGCAGCTGTCGGTACTCGACCTCGGTGACGTCCTCGAGCTCGGTGGAGAGGCCCGCCACGCGCCGCAGAGCCGCGCGCTCGGAGCGGTCGAACTGGTCGCCGTCCCGCTCTCCGTCGATCTCGTGGCTCCAGGCGACGTCCTCTTCCATCAGGGCATCGGCCCGAAGGCTCTCGGTGCGGCTCGTCTCGGCGAAGCTCTGCTCGTCCTGGGAAGGGGAAGAAGAGGAGGTCATTGGATCCTTTACGTCGATGGAAACTCGTTGCGTCGGTCTCAACACGCGGCGGCACGGAAAGATTCCCGGGCGGCCCCGTCGCCGACCCCACGATGGTGTCACGCCCGGGGGCGGCGCGTCATCCCGGTTTCCCGGGGTTCGGCGCCGCTGCCGGACACGGGGAGCATCGTCCTGGTATCGGAGCGTTCGGCCGTCGTGGGGCGCCGGGTGCTTCAGCCCGCGGTGGCGGCCTTCGCCGGCTGGGGGGCGCGGCTGGTCCAGTCCGGGTGCCCGGGCATGGGCGGGGTCTTCTTCGCATAGAGCCAGCCGGCGAAGAACCCGGTGAGGTCGCGGCCGGCGACGCGGGACGCCAGCGCGGTGAAGTCGGCGGTGCTCGCGGTGGCGTCCCGGTGCTCGCTCACCCAGCGCCGCTGGACCACCTGGAACGCCTCCTCGCCGATCTCCTGCCGCAGCGCGTACAGGACCAGGGAGCTCCCGTCGTACACGACGGGACGGAAGAGGCTGATCTTCTGCCCGGGTGAGGGCGGCGCGGGGGCGGCCGGGGGGCCGCCGGCCGCCCGCCATCCGTCGGAGGCGGCGTAGGCGGCCTTCATCCGGCGCTCCAGGGGCTGCTTGCGCACCTGGTCGGCGTAGAGCGCCTCGTACCAGCTGGCGTGCCCCTCGTTCAGCCACAGGTCGGACCAGGAGCGGGGTGAGACGCTGTTGCCGAACCAGTGGTGGGCCAGCTCGTGGACCATGATCGAGTCGACGTACCAGTCGGGGTAGCCGGGCTCGGCGAACAGCCGGCGCTCGAAGAGGGAGAGGGTCTGCGTCTCCAGTTCGAAGCCGGTGTCGGCGTCGGCGACGAGCAGGCCGTACGTCTCGAAGGGGTAGGGGCCGACCTGGGCCTCCATCCACTCCAGGTGGCCGGGGGTCCGCTTCAGCCAGGGCTCCATGAGTTCCCGGTCGGCGGTGCGCACCACGTCCCGCAGGGGCAGGCCGTGCGGGCCCGTGCGGTGGACGACGGTGGTGTCGCCGATCGAGACCTGGGCGAGTTCGGTCGCCATGGGGTGGGCGGTGCGGTAGGTCCAGGTGGTGGTGGCGCCGTGCTCGGTCCGGCCGGTGGGCAGTCCGTTGGCGACGGCGGTGAGGGCCCGTGGGGCGGTGATGCGGAAGGTGAAGTACGCCTTGTCGGCGGGGTGGTCGTTGGAGGGGAAGACGCGGTGGGCGGCGTCGGCCTGGTTGGCCATGGCGAGGCCGTCGCCGGTGCGGACCCAGCCGCCCGTGTCGGCGGGTCCCGACGGGTCGCTGGTGTGGGAGACCTCGATCTCCAGCGGGTCGCCGTCCTCGACGGGCCCGGCCGGGGTGATCACCAGGTCCTCGCCGCTGGTGGCGAAGTCGGCCGGTGCGCCGTCGACGGTGACGGAGGAGACGCGGCCGTGGGTGAAGTCGAGGTTGACGCGCTCCAGGTCCGCGGTGGCGACCGCCTCGATGCGGGTCACGGCGGCGAGGGGCTCGGTGTTGCTGCCTCCGTAGCGGAGGTGGATGTCGTACGAGCGGACGTCGTACCCCGGGTTTCCGAGGTGGGGGAAGAGCGGGTCCCCGATGCCGAGCGGTGCGGGCGCGGGCAGCGCGGCGGCGACGAGTCCGGCCGAGGCGGCGACCAGGACGGCGGAGCGGAGCCACCGCGCGCGTGGGGAGGTGGTTCGGGAGGTGAGCGGCATGAGCTACGGCTACCAGTGCACCGGCTCCGGGCCGGGGCGGCGCGCTCGCCCGCCACCCGAAGGAGTCAGCGCCGGGCTGACGGTGCCGTCCGCGCGCCGCGTGTGCCGGGTGTGGCGGGTGGGGGTGCGGACTTCGCGTGGGGCGGAGGTTCAGAGGTCGGGTGAGGCGGGGTGCTGGGCGCGGCTGACGTCGTACACGCCCGGCACGTCCCGCATGGCCCGCATGAGGGCGGTCAGCCCGGCGGCGTCGGGGAGTTGGAGGGTGTAGGTGTGCCGGACCCGCTGTTCGGTGGGGGGTTCGACGGTGGCGGAGACGACCGCGACGCCCGCGGCGGCGATGGCCTCGGTGAGGTCGGCGAGGAGCCGGGGGCGGCCGAAGGCCTCGGCGACGAGGGTGACGCGGCAGGCGTCGGTGTCGCCCCAGTGGACGGTGACGGGTGCGCGGCCGACGCGCCGCATGGTGTCGGCGGCGGCGCAGCCGGTGCGGTGGACGGTGACGGTTCCACCGCGTACGAGGAAGCCGGTGATCTCGTCGGGGGGTACGGGCGTGCAGCAGCCGGCCGGCCGTACGGCGCCGGCCGTGGTGCCGGGCAGGTCGGCGAGGAGCCGGGTGCCGGAGCTCCGGTCGGCGGCGTGCGAGGCGGCCGGCCGGGGGTCGGCGGCCGGGGCGGTCGCGGTGTCGGGATGGGCCTGGAGCCACCCGGTGATCGCGATGCGGGCGGCGGGGGTACGGGCGTGGTCGAGCCACTCCGGGGAGGGGCCGGAGGCGGTGTCGTGGGCGAGCAGCAGCTGGACGGTGTCGCCGTCGTTCAGCACCGTGCCGAGCGTCGCCAGGCGGCCGTTGACACGGGCGCCGAGACAGGAGTGGGCGGCTTCGCCGTACTGGGCGTAGGCGGCGTCGACGCAGCTCGCCCCGGCGGGGAGGCCGAGGGTGCCGCCGTCGGCGCGGAAGACGGTGATCTCCCGGTCCTCGGCGAGGTCGGCGCGCAGCGAGGTCCAGAAGGTGTCGGGGTCGGGGGTCGCCTCCTGCCAGTCGAGGAGGCGGGAGAGCCAGCCGGGGCGGGTGGGGTCGGCGCGCTCGCCGTCCTCGGCGGTCTCGCCTCCGTCGGCGCTCGCGGGGGGTGTGTACGGATTGCCCAGGGCGACGACTCCGGCCTCGGCGACCTTGTGCATCTGGTGGGTGCGGATGAGGACTTCGGCGACGGCTCCGTCCGGGGCGGCGACGGCGGTGTGGAGCGACTGGTACAGGTTGAACTTGGGGGCGGCGATGAAGTCCTTGAACTCGGAGATCACCGGGGTGAAGCAGGTGTGGAGTTCGCCGAGGACGGCGTAGCAGTCGGCGTCCTCGCCGACCAGGACGAGGAGCCGGCCGAAGTCGCTGCCGCGCAGGTCGCCGCGCTTGAGGCGGACACGGTGGACGGAGACGAAGTGCCGGGGGCGGACGAGGACTTCGGCGGTGATGCCGGCGTCGCGCAGGAGGGTGGTGACGTGGTCGGCGATGGTGGCGAGCGCGTCGCCTGCGCCGGTGTTCTCGGCGATGAGGGCGCGGGTGTTCTCGTACTCCTCGGGGTGGAGGATGGCGAAGACCAGGTCTTCCAGTTCGGTCTTGAGGGCCTGGACGCCGAGCCGTTCGGCGAGCGGGATGAGGACGTCGCGGGTGACCTTGGCGATCCGGACCTGTTTCTCGGGGCGCATCACGCCGAGGGTCCGCATGTTGTGGAGCCGGTCGGCGAGTTTGATCGACATGACCCGGACGTCGTTGCCGGTGGCGACGAGCATCTTGCGGAAGGTCTCGGGTTCGGCGGCGGCGCCGTAGTCGACCTTCTCCAGTTTGGTCACGCCGTCGACGAGATAGGCGACTTCGTCGCCGAAGTGCTCCCTTACCTGATCGAGCGTCACTTCCGTGTCCTCGACGGTGTCGTGGAGGAGCGCTGCGGTCAAGGTCGTGGTCTCGGCGCCGAGTTCGGCGAGGATGAGGGTGACGGCGAGGGGGTGCGTGATGTACGGCTCGCCGCTCTTGCGGAACTGTCCCCGGTGCGAGGACTCGGCGAGGACGTAGGCGCGGCGCAGGACGGCCAGGTCGGCGTCGGGGTGGTGGGCGCGGTGGGCCTCGGCGACGTGGCCGATGGCGTCGGGGAGGCGGTCCCGGGTGCCGGGGCCGAGCAGCGCGGCGCGGCCCAGCCGGCGGAGGTCGATCCTCGCGCGGGCCCGTCTGCGGCCGGGAGCGTCTGGGCCGGTGGTCTCGGCTGCGCTCACGGGGTTGGCGGCCTCTGCACTCATGGGCACCTCCGGGGGCGTCGACCGGCGGTGGGCGGGCAAGGCGTGCCTGCCGGGCTTGCCGGTGCTTGATGCTACCGAGCCCACCACGCAGTGCAGTCCCGCTCTCGCCCAGCGTGAAACGGATCACCCATTCGAGCGACGGATCGGTCGTTGACTGTTTCGATTCCGCCCGTTTCGAGGCCGCTCGTCTCGCCCGCGCGGCGGCTGCCGTCCGTGTCCGGCCGGCGGCGGCGGCGGGGCGAGGTGGTCCGACCGTGCGGGTCAGGCCGTGTGGGGCGGGGTGAGCCAGGAGGGGTCGATCACGCCTTCGGCGACGATGACGGCCGGGCCGGTCATCTCGATCTCGCCGTCGGGGTGCTCGGTGATGATCAGCCGGCCGCCGAGGACGTCGATGGTGTACGTCACGGGCGTACCGCTCTCGGCCGGGTCGACGCCGTCCCGGCGGGCGGTGGCGACGGCGACGGCGCACGCGCCCGTGCCGCAGGAGCGGGTCTCGGCGGCGCCGCGCTCGTGGACCCGCATGGCGACGTGGCGGGGCCCGCGGTCGGCGACGAACTCGATGTTCACGCCTGCCGGGTAGACCTCGGCGGGGGTGTACGGCGGCTCGGTGAAGAGGGTGCCGGCGTGGTCGAGGCTCTCGACGAAGGCGACGGCGTGCGGGTTGCCCATGTTGACGTTCCGGGCGGGCCAGCTGCGGCTTTCGACGGTGACGGTGACGCCGTCCTCGGGGAGCAGGGCGCGGCCCATGGAGACGGTGACGGAGCCGTCCTTGTCGAGGTGGACCTTCTTGACGCCGCCCCGGGTGGCGACGGCGACCTCTCCGGCCGTGACGTGTCCGGCGTGCTCCAGATAGCGGGCGAAGACGCGCACGCCGTTGCCGCACATCTCGGCGACGGAGCCGTCGGCGTTGCGGTAGTCCATGAACCACTCGGCCTCGGCCGCCATGGACCTGGCCTCGGGGTGGGCGGCGCTGCGGACGACGTGCAGCAGTCCGTCGCCACCGATCCCGGCGCGGCGGTCGCACAGCCGGGCGACGACGTCGGCGGGCAGCTCGACGGCGTTGTCGGCGTCGGGAACGATCACGAAGTCGTTCTCGGTCCCGTGGCCCTTGAGGAAGGAGAGCGGCGAGGTCTGCGTGCTGGTCACGGCATCAACTGTACGGGTCGGGTACGACAGGGGCCGCCCGGGGCGGGGCGCGACACGGGGGCGGGGCCTGACGGGGGCGCCCTCCCGGGGCGGGCTCGCGGAGGCTCCCCGGGGGAGGGCGGCCGCAAGGGTTTCGTGGGCCGGCGGGGTGTGGCCCCCGGGCCGGGCGGAGGCATCCGTAGGGCGGTGGTGTGTCCGTGGGGCGGGTGGTGTCCTGGTTTAGCGGCGGCGTCGTAGCCGACGGCCTGGCTCAGCGCAGGCGGGCGACGCGCCAGACCGCCAGGGCGACCAGGAGCGCGCTGACGCAGACGTACAGGGCCATGACCCGCCAGTCCGGGCGCTCGCCCGAACCGCGGGAGGGCAGTCCCGGCCAGGTGTGGCCGACCTTGCGGGCGGCCATCATGCCCCAGCCCGCGGCGCAGCAGCTGATGAGCAGCCCGAGCATGGCGACGACGGCGCCGCCTTCGCCCGAGCCGAAGGCGAGCGGGAAGGCGAACATCAGGGAGCCGAGCGCGGCAAGGCCGACGATGGGGGCGAGCTGCCAGATCCGCAGGCGGCGCTGGGGCCGCAGCTCGACCTCGACCTCGTCGGCGTCCACCTCGACGGCGGTGCCCTGGGCGTCGTCGGGACCGTCCGGGGTCAAACCGGGCGCGTCACCCGGGGCTTCGCCCCGGATCGCGCCGTGCTGCTCTGTGTCGCGAGGGCCGGCCTCCATCGCCACGCGCCCTCCCCACTCGGACTCCACTTGGTCGATCGATGCTCGATGATGGCACGCTCCCGAGCACTGCAATGACGGGCATGGCGTCCCGATGCCATCACGTGATCAGGCTGTAACCGCTCGTTCGATCAACCTCAGCGCCTCCCCGGGGAGTTCCCCGCGGTGTTCCAGGGCCCCGCTCAGCCAGTGGACCCGCGGGTCGCGCCGGAACCACGAGTCCTGACGGCGCGCGAAGCGCTTGGTGGCGCGCACGGTCTCGGCGCGCGCCTCGTCTTCGGTGCACTCCCCCGCGAGCGCCGTGAGCACCTGCTGATAGCCGAGCGCACGGGCCGCCGTGCGCCCCTCGCGCAGTCCGAGCGCCTCCAGTGCGCGCACTTCCTCGACGAGCCCTGCCTCCCACATGCGGTCCACGCGCGCGGTGATCCGCTCGTCCAGTTCGGGACGCTCGACGTCCACGCCGATCTGGACCGTGTCGTAGACCGAGTCCGGGCCGGGCAGATTGGCCGTGAAGGGCTTGCCCGTGATCTCGATGACTTCGAGCGCCCGGACGATCCGGCGGCCGTTGCTCGGCAGGATCGCGCGGCCGGCTTCGGGGTCGGCCGCCGCCAGCCGGGCGTGCAGGACGCCGGAGCCCCGTTCCTCCAGTTCGGCCTCCAGGCGGGCTCGTACGGCCGGGTCCGTACCGGGGAACTCGAGGGCGTCGACGGCGCCCCGGACGTACAGTCCGGAGCCCCCCACCAGGACGGGGGTGCGGCCGGCGGCGAGCAGCCGGTCGATCTCGGCGCGGGCGAGGCGCTGGTACTCGGCGACGCTGGCCGCCTCGGTCACGTCCCAGATGTCGAGGAGGTGGTGCGGGACTCCGCCGCGCTCCTCGAGCGTCAGCTTGGCGGTACCGATATCCATCCCTCGGTAGAGCTGCATGGAGTCGGCGTTGACGACCTCGCCGCCGAGCTGCTGGGCGAGGAAAACGCCCAGATCGGACTTTCCGGCCGCTGTGGGACCGACGACGGCGATGACCCGCGGGGCGGGAGCTGCACTTCTCACCGCCCCAGTCTCGCAAACCTCCGACCGGGTCCCCGAATGAGCGACGTGACGACCCGCATCCGGCTTCGTTGCCTGTTGCGAGGTTCCGACCGCCGGTTTCCGTGCCGGCCGCACCGGGTGGCGCAATGGGGCGCCCCGGGCGCCGCGGGGCTTCTCCCGCACGAGTACGCTATGGAGTGGAAATGGGCGTTTTTGCAATGTTTCGCCGTAAGGGCAAGGAAGCTGCCGAGGCGTCAACGCAGGAGACCGAGGCCGTCGCCGTGACGGATGACGCGGAGCCGGCGGAGAGCGCCTCCGACGTCCCCGCGGAGGCGGAGCCGGCGGAGAGCACCGAGGCCGCCGGGGTCGCCGAGGAGGCACCGGCCGCCGAGGCGGTCGAGGCGGTTGAGATTCCCAAGCAGCAGTCGGCCGAGGAGGCGGCGGACAACGAAGCCGGTGAGAGCGCCCGGAAGTAGCTCCTGGGAACAGGGCACGGCAGACGGTTTACCGGAGGGATGGTGACCCATGGGTCTCCTGGATTCGCTGAAGGCCAAGCTCGCCCCGGCCAAGGACAAGGTCTCCGACCTCGCGCAGCAGCACGGCGGGAAGATCGACCACGGTCTGGACAAGGCCGCGCGGCTGGTCGACGAGAAGACCAAGGGCAAGTACAGCTCCAAGATCGAGTCGGGCACGGGCAAGGCCAAGGACGCGCTGGACCGGATCGCCCACAAGGACGACGGCACCCCGGGTCCCGGCCCGGCTCCGGGCACGACTCCCGGGCCGGGAGCCGGTACGGGACCGGGCACGGCTCCAGGCCAGGGTCCGACCCCGCCGGCCGCCTGACGCCCGGCGTCGGCTGACCGTCTCTCCGTACGGCGGACGGCCGCGGAGCATCACGCTCCGCGGCCGTCCGCCGTCTGTCATCAGGGGTTCCCGTTCGCCCTGCGGGGCGTCACGACCAGGCCGCGACCATGTACCCCACGCCGTAGGGGGCGTCCTCGTAGAGCAGGCGGCCCGCCAGGCCCGCGCCCTCGGCGGCGCCCGCCAGGACCTGCCAGGAGGCCCGGCCCGCCGCCTTCAGCTCGTACGCGAGCTCCGCGTCCAGAGCGAGCAGGGCGGCCGGGTCCGCCGAGCCCAGCGCCCGGCCGACCTCCGCGTCGAAGGCGGCCGCGCGCTCGTCGAGATAGCCCGGGGCCTTGACGGACCGGCACGCGCTGCCGTCGCCCATCACCAGGAGCGCGACACGGTCGGCCGTCGCGGCCAGCTCACGGCCGGTGACCGCGCACCGCTCGCTCCCCAGCCGCTCGGCCACCCCCCGCCCCTCGACCGGCGCGTCGGCCCAGTCGGTGCGCTGGAGGAACCACGCCGCGACGGCGAGCGAGAGGGGGAGCGACGGCCGGGCGCCTCCGGGCCCCGGGGCGGGGCCGGTGCCCAGCCGCACGGACAGATCCACCCCGAAACCGGCGAAGGACCCCACCGAACCGGCCGGGTACGTTCCGTCGGCGTCCTCCCCCGCCGGACCGACGACGTACAGCCGGTCCGGCCGCGACGCGGCCAGCATCCCCAGCGCGTCGGCGCACGCCGCCCGCGCGGCGTCGAGCTCGGGAGCCGCCCCGGTCGCGACCTCGGGCACGAGCAGGGGCGGACAGGGGCAGACGGCTGCGGCGACAAGCATGATCCGCAGCCTACTGGGGAGGCAGGGGCGGTTCGGGGACGGGCGGGCCGGGGCCGTCCGTAGCGAGCGAGGCCCCCGGGCTGCCCGTAGGCCGCCCGGGGCTTGTCCCGGCAGGCCGGGGCAGACGCGCTGCCCCTGCCCCGCGAGCCGACGCGTCCCGCGCGGCAGGCCGCGCCGGGCGGCCCGCCGTCTGTGCGTCAGTGGCTGCCGCAGGCCGGGACCGAGGCCGCCGGCAGGGGTTCCGGGACGCCGATCTGCGGGAGGCCGAGGAGGACGCCCGCCGGCTTGGCCGCGGCGGCGGTGGTGCGCTTCTCCCAGGCGTCGCCGGAGCGGGTGCGGCGTACCGACGTCGTCGGGCCCTCGGCGAGCAGGTGGTGCGGCGCGGCGTAGGTGATCTCGACGGTCACCACGTCGCCCGGTCGCACGTCCTGGTCCGGCTTGGTGAAGTGGACCAGCCGGTTGTCGGGGGCGCGGCCGGAGAGGCGGTGCGTGGAGCCGTCCTTGCGGCCCTCGCCCTCGGCGACCATGACCTCCAGGGTCCGGCCGACCTGCTTCTTGTTCTCCTCCCAGGAGATCTCCTCCTGGAGCGCGACGAGGCGTTCGTAACGCGCCTGCACGACCTCCTTGGGGATCTGCCCCTCCATGTCGGCCGCGGGGGTGCCGGGCCGCTTGGAGTACTGGAAGGTGAAGGCGTTGGCGAACCGAGCCTCGCGGACGGTGTGCATCGTCTCCTCGAAGTCCTCCTCGGTCTCGCCGGGGAAGCCCACGATGATGTCGGTGGAGATGGCGGCGTGCGGAATCGCGGCGCGCACCTTCTCGATGATGCCGAGGAAACGCTCCTGCCGGTACGAGCGGCGCATCGCCTTCAGGACGGTGTCGGAGCCGGACTGCAGCGGCATGTGCAGCTGCGGCATGACGTTCGGGGTCTCGGCCATCGCCGCGATGACGTCGTCCGTGAAGTCGCGCGGGTGCGGCGAGGTGAAGCGGACCCGCTCCAGGCCGTCGATCTTCCCGCAGGCGCGCAGCAGCTTGGAGAACGCCTCGCGGTCGCCGATGTCGGAGCCGTACGCGTTGACGTTCTGGCCGAGCAGGGTGATCTCGGAGACACCCTCGCCGACCAGGGCCTCGATCTCGGCGAGGATGTCGCCGGGGCGGCGGTCCTTTTCCTTGCCGCGCAGCGCCGGGACGATGCAGAAGGTGCAGGTGTTGTTGCAGCCGACGGAGATCGAGACCCAGGCGGCGTACGCGGACTCGCGGCGGGTCGGCAGCGTGGAGGGGAAGGCCTCCAGCGATTCGGCGATCTCGATCTGCGCCTCCTCCTGGACGCGGGCGCGCTCCAGCAGGACCGGCAGCTTGCCGATGTTGTGCGTGCCGAAGACCACGTCGACCCAGGGGGCCTTCTTGACGATGGTGTCCCGGTCCTTCTGGGCGAGGCAGCCGCCGACGGCGATCTGCATGCCGGGACGCGTGGTCTTCATCGGGGCGAGCCGGCCGAGGTTGCCGTACAGCTTGTTGTCGGCGTTCTCGCGGACGGCGCAGGTGTTGAAGACGACGACGTCGGCGTCGCCGTCGGCGCCCTTGGGCGCGCGGACGTAGCCGGCGTCCTCCATCAGGCCGGAGAGCCGCTCGGAATCGTGGACGTTCATCTGGCACCCGTAGGTGCGGATCTCATAGGTCTTGGCTTCGCCCACGGCGCGGCTCCGGTCGATGTTGGTCACTTGTCTAGGGTAAAGGCCCCCGGGCGAGCGACTGTCCGGGCCGCTGTCGTGGCCTCGACGATGGCGGTGAGCTGCGCTCCGAGGGTGCCGGCGTCCGGGCGCAGGGCGCCGCTGAAGGCGGCGGAGCCGATCGTGAACGCGTCGGCGCCCGCCTCCGCGAGGGCGTGGATCCGGGCCGGGGTGGTGATGCTTCCGGCCACCACCAGCCGGCCGGCGGTCGCGGCGCGGGCCGCCCGGACGAGGTCGAGCGGGTCGGCGTCGACGGCGCGGAAGGCCAGCAGGTCGACGCCCGCGCAGCCCGCCGCCTCGGCGCGGCGGCAGTCCTCGGCGATGCGGGCGGGGTCGCCCGCCAGCCGGGTGGGGTGGCCGAGGGGCTCGCCCGCGAAGGGGAGGTAGCGGGTGCCGGTGCCGTCGAGGAGGGCCAGGGTCTCCTCGATCCAGACGCCGCCCATCAGCCAGTCGACGCCCAGGTCGACGGCGGTGCGTACGGAGGCGAGCGCCTCCGCGCGCGTGGTGGAGACCACTTCGAGATAGCTGGTGGCGCCCCTGTCCTTGATCCGCCGGTGGAGGCGGGCGAGCGTCGCGGGGTCGACGCCGACGTCCTTGAAACCGATGTGGTCGATGCCGGGGGCGGAGCCCCGGCCTGGGTCCTGGGCGTCCCCGGAGTCCGGGGCGCTCAGAGTGTCGAGGACGGCGAGGCAGTCCGTGACGGTCCGGTCGTCACGGGTGAGCATGAAGATGAAGTCCACGGGGGTCCTCCGGGTCGGCTGCCAGGTCGTCGGCCTGGTGCAGGGCGGTGAGCAGGCTCGTGTGGTCGGCGGTGCCGTGCCCCGCGAGGTCGAAGGCCGTCCCGTGGTCGACGCTGGTGCGCACGAACGGCAGGCCGATGGTGATGTTCACGCCGCGTTCGAGGCCGAGGTATTTGACCGGAATCAGCCCCTGATCGTGGTACTGCGCGACGACCGCGTCGAACTCCCCCGCCCGGGCCCGCATGAACACGGTGTCGGCCGGCCAGGGCCCGCTCGCGTCGATGCCCTCCGCCCGCGCGGCCCGGACGGCCGGCTCGATGACGTCGAGGTCCTCGCGCCCGAAGAGTCCGTTCTCGCCCGCGTGCGGGTTGAGCGCGGCCACGGCGATACGGGGGCGGCCGGGCCCGCCGGCCCGGAGCGTACGGTCGGTCAGCCGGATGATCTCCAGCTCGCGCGCGGTGGTCAGGGAGTCGAGGGCCGTGCGCAGCGACTGGTGGACGGTGACCAGGACGACCCGCAGCTCGTCGTTGGCCATCATCATCGCGTAGTCGCTGGTGCCCGAGAGCTCGGCGAGGATCTCCGTGTGCCCGGGGTAGTGCAGGCCGGCGAGCCGGAGCGCCTCCTTGTTGATGGGCGCGGTGGTCAAGGCCCGGACCTCGCCGCCGAGGGCGAGCGCGATGCCCCGGCGGACGTACCGGAAGGACGCCTCCCCGGCGCGGGCGTCGACGGTGCCGGGCGACAGATCCGGCGGAAGGGTCCCTTCCGCGAGGACGTCGATGACACCCGGGGTGTACGCGGCCTGCTCGACCGAGTCGATCGGCCGCACGGTCAGGTCGGTGCCGGTGGTGCGGCAGGCGCGGGTGAGAGTGGCGGGATCGCCGATGACGACGACCCGCGGGCGGCGGGCGGGGTCGGCGCAGGCCTTGACGGTGATCTCGGGGCCGATGCCGTTCGGATCGCCCATGGTGAGGGCCAGGGGTTTCACGCGTCGACGCTCCTCTCGGTGGCGGGGGCGCCTGCCCCGCCCGGCGCCGGGGCCGTACCTCCGCCGGTGGCGGGGGCGCCCGTGTCGGTGCCGGGGGCGGTGAGGAGGCGGCAGAGCCGGGTCAGCGTCCTGTCGTCCCCGAAGCCACCCGCCTTGATCAGGACGGGGACCGGCCGGGGGCCGATCAGGGTGCCGCGGGCGATCCCCGGCTCGGGCTCGTCGTACAGCTCGATGCCGGCGACCCCGAGCGCCTGGAGCACGGCCACCGCCGTCTCTCCTCCGGTCAGGACGAGCCCGTCGACCGCTCCGTCCGCCACCAGGCTTTCCGTCACGCGGGCCAGGTCGCGGGTGAGCGAGCCCGGGGCGGCGGCCGGGCGGTGCGCGTCGGGCGTGTGGACGACCCGTACCGCCGTGGTCGCCCGCCGCAGTGCCGCGACGGCGGCCGCGGTGTCGTCGGCCGGCACGGCGGTCACGTCCGGCCGTCCGCGCAGGAGGTCGAGCTGGCGCCGGCCGGCCGGGTGGGCGCTGCCGACGACCAGCAGCGGCCGCCCGGCAGCGGGCAGGGCCGCCCGCCCGTTCTCGTACGGGATCGGGGCCGGGGCCGGGGCCGGGGAGGCGGTGGCGGTGGCGGTGGCGGGGGTACGGGGGTGGCGGCGGGCCAGGGCGGCGGCGAGGCCCGGGGAGCCGACCCAGAGGACGTCCCGGACCTCGGGGACGGCGGCGACGATCCGGTCCAGGTCGCGGTCCGTGGCGGCCGAGCAGACGAGCAGGCCACCCCGGGCGACGAGCTCGGGCAGCCGCTCCACCTCGTCCGGGGCGAGGACGGTGGCTTCGGGGAGGAGGCGCGCGAGGTCCGACGTGGTGACCGGGTGTGCCGGGTCGCGTCCGAACGCGCTCTCGTGCACCGGTACGCCGTGCACGTGCTGGACGCCCCCGGTCGTGGTCCTGCCCTCGGCCGGGAAGGCGGGCGCGATCAGCACGGCTCGGCGGCGCGAACCGGCGTACGCCGCCCGCACCTCCGCCGCGACATGGCCGCGGAGCGTGGAATCGACCGTCTTGATCAGCAGGTCCGCTCCGGCGTACGCCTCGGACGCCCGGCGGGTACGGGCGACGGCCTCCCCCTCGTCGAGCAGTCGGCTGCCGAGGTCGACGGCGACCACACCGGGTGTGGCCTCGGCGGCCCGCGCCGGGACGGTGAGCAGGACCTGAGCGCGGTGGCCGCCCCGGCGGAAGGGGGCGGCGCCGTCCCCGGCGCTGGTGAGGTCGTCGGCGAGGACGGCGACGCTCGCCACGGGCGGCCCGGCCGATCCTTCCGGCTGCGGCGCCTCCTGCGGCCCGTGCGGCCCGTGCGGTCCTTGCGGCCCGTGCAGTCCTTGCGGTCCGTGCGGTGAGCGGGGTGCCATCCTGATCCGTCTCCCTCGGTTCGCCGGCTGCCAGCCGTTCGTGACGTCGTCCACAGTGGGCGGGCGGAGCCCCCGGGACAAGCGATTCCTTCTCACCCCACCTGTGAGTAGATTTCACACATGCGCTGGCCCGACCTTCCGCCGCCGAACACCCTGCTGCCGTTCGAGGCGACGGTGCGGCACGCGAGCATGACCCGGGCGGCCCAGGAGCTCCACGTCACGCACGGCGCGGTCAGCCGCCAGATCCGGAACCTGGAGAAGGCCCTCGGCACCTCCCTCTTCGAGCGCGGGACCCGATCGCTGCGCCCGACCCCGCAGGCGCGCCGCTTGGCGGCGGTCGTCCGGGACGCGCTCGACCAGATCGACACGGCGGCCCGGCAGGTCTCCGGCCGCGAGGAGGGCGGTCCGCTCGCCCTGTCCTGCGAGCCCACGCTCCTCATGCGCTGGCTCATCCCGCGCCTGCCGGACCTCGCCGTCCGGGCCCCGGGCCTCACCGTGCACCTGTCGGCGGGCGGCGGCCCCGTCTCCTTCGAGCGGGAGACCCTCGACCTCGCCCTGCGCCGGGACGATTTTCCGGTGCCCGCCGGGGTCAGCCGTACGCCCCTCTTCGAGGAGCGGATCGGCCCCGTGTGCAGCCCCGACCTGGCGCGGCGGCTCGGCGGGGTGGACGATCTCGCCGCCCTGACCCTGCTGCACACCAGTACCCGGCCGCAGGCCTGGGACGACTGGCGGCGGCTGACGGGCGCCCGTGTCGACGGCGTCTCGCAGCAGACCTTCGAGCACTTCTACCTGGCGCTGCAGGCGGCCGTCGCGGGGCTCGGTGTCGCGATCGGCCCGTACGCCCTGGTGCACGACGATCTCGTACGCGGTCAGCTGGTCGCCCCCTTCGGCCTGGTCGCCGACGGCACCCGCTACCAACTGCTCAGCCCCCGGCCGCCCGAGCGGGACGCCCGGGTCTCCCGGCTGCTCGACTGGCTCCGCGCGCAGTCGGCCGGGCTCCGGCCCCCGGGCGACAACTCTCCCGCACACCCCACCCTCGCCGACCCCGCTCCCTGAGCGCGCGCCGGCGTCACGCTCGGAGTGCCATGCGCCGCCGGGACTGCCGGGACGCGCCGCGCCCGCGGAGGTACGCCGAGACTCCCCCGAGGCGGCTGCCCAGCGTGACCGTGCCCGGCCGCCCCGCGACCCGTCTGGCCATCGCGGGGAGTCAGCTGGCAGGATCGCGCCATGCCCGCCGCCCTCTTCCGTGCCAGCCGCCGCCGCGCCGTCCAGCTCGTGACGGCGCTGCTGGTGGTCTGCGGAGTGCTCGTCTGGTGGCTGGTTCCTTTCGGTTCGCCCGCGCCGAGCGGCTCGGTGACCTTCAGTACGGGCGTGCCCACCGGCGTCTACCAGCAGTACGGCGAGCTCCTGAAGCAGGCCCTCGCCCGCGATCTGCCCGATGTCTCGATAGCGCTGCGGAACAGCGAGGGCTCCCAGCAGAACCTCGCCCGGCTCGCCTCCGGCGAGGCCGATTTCACGATCGCGACGGCCGACGCCGTGGCCCAGTACAAGCGGGACCGCAAGCCCGGCTTCGAGCGGCTGAGGGGCTCCGCCCGCCTCTACGACGACTACGTCCAGCTGGTGGTCCGCAAGGGTTCCGACATCCGCTCGGCCGAGGACCTGCGCGGCCTGCGGGTGGGCGTCGGCCAGGAGGGTTCCGGCGTGCGGCTGATCGCGGACCGGGTCCTCGCGGCCGCCGGGCTCACCCCGGACGTCGACATCAGGCCGGTCTCGGCCGGTATCGACACGATGCCGTCCCTGCTGGAGCGCGGGAAGCTGGACGCGTTCTTCTGGTCGGGCGGACTGCCCACCCACGCCGTCCAGACCCTCTCCCAACGCCTTCCGGTACGGCTCGTCCCGCTGGACGCCGCCCTGGTGGACAACCTCCACGACGTCGGGGGCTCGACCCGCCACTACCGCTCCGCGGCCATCCCCGCCGACGCGTACACCCTCGCCCAGGACGGGCAGCCGGTGGAGACGCTGGCCGTGGCGAACCTGCTCGTCACCACGGAGGACATCGACGCGGACCTGGTGGAGGGTTTCACGCGTACGGTGATCAGAAGCCGCGACCGGATCGGCGGCAAGGTCCACCCGGCCCAGCTGGTCGATCTGCGCACCGCGATCTACACCGAACCGCTGGAGCTGCACGAGGGCGCCAAGCGCTACTACCGCTCCGTGAAGCCGTAGACCCGGCGCGCCGCACCCGGCCCGCTCTCACCCCCTCGTTCGGGGTCCACGCCCTCTCACTCCCCGCGGGGCTGCGGGGCCGAGCGCGGCACCGTGACCGTCACGCGCAGCCCGTGCGGCTCGTTCGGTGCGAAGTCGATCGCACCGCCGCCCGCCGCCAGCAGCACCCGGGAGATGGAGAGGCCCAGGCCCGACCCCTTGACGTTCTGGTGGCGGTTGCTGCGCCAGAAGCGGTCGCCGACGCGTTCCAGTTCCTCCGGGGTGAGGCCGGGGCCCTGGTCGGCGACCACGATCGCGCAGGTCCCGCCCTCGGGCGTCACGGTCACCGTGACCTCTTCGCCCGCCGGGGTGAACTTCAGGGCGTTGTCGATCACCGCGTCCAAGGCGCTGGAGAGCGCCACCGGGTCCGCCCACCCCGTCACGGCCCGGTGCTCCCCGGTCAGCCGGACGCCCTTGTCCTCGGCGAGCGGCCGCCAGGAGGCGATCCGCTCGGCGGCCAGCGCCCCGATGTCGGTGAGGCGCAGATCGGCGGCGGCGTGCTCGGCGAGCGCGAGGCCGAGCAGGTCGTCGAGGACCTGGGCGAGCCGCTTGCCCTCGGTGCGGACGGAGGCGATCTCCTCGTTGCCCTCGGGGAGTTCGAGGGCGAGGAGTTCGATCCGCAGCAGCAGCGCGGCGAGCGGGTTGCGCAGTTGGTGGGAGGCGTCGGCGACGAAGGCGCGCTGCTGCTCCAGGACGTCCTCGACGTTGTCGGCCATCTCGTTGAACGAGCGGGCGAGCCGGCGCAGTTCGGGCGGCCCGCCCGCGGCGGCGACGCGGGACTTCATCCGGCCGGTGGCGATGTCGTGGGTGACGGCGTCCAGGACGCGGACCGGGCGCAGCACCCAGCCGGTGAGGCGGAACGCGGCTCCGACGGCGAGGAGCATCGCGGCGGACTCGCCGGCGGCGATGAGGAGCCAGCCGCGGAGGATGGCGGAGCGCAGCTGTCCGGTGGGCGAGTCGGTGACGACGACGGCGACGACGTCCCCGTCGCGTACCACCGGGGAGGCGATGGCGAGCCGTGCGTGCTCCTGCCAGGGCCAGACCTGGGGCGGGTCGTGGCTGCGGCGGCCGAGCAGCGCTTCGTTGAAGGCGCGGCGCCCCTCCCCCTCGTAGGGGACGACCCACTCCTCGGGCGCGGCGGCCATGGCACGGTTGTCGCGGAAGAAGATCCCCGTCCGGATGCCGTAGACGTCGTGGTAGCTGGCGAGTTCCCCTTCGAGGGCGGTACGGCGCTCGTTCGGACCGAGGTCGGTCTCGCTGACGAACTGCGCGAGCGCGGCGAAGCGTGCCGCGTCGTCCAGCCGGTCGACGACCACCCGCTGCTGTTCGGAGGCGGCGAGGCTGGCGGCGAGCGGGAAGCCGAGGGCGAGCAGGACCCCGGCCATGAGGATGATGAGGAGCGGGAGGAGACGTGTGCGCACGAGAGGGATCCGGCGGTTACGCGGCCGGGACGACCAGGCGGTAGCCGACGCCGCGCACGGTCTCGATCAGGGCGGGCATGCGGAGCTTGGAGCGCAGCGAGGCGACGTGGACCTCCAGGGTGCGGCCGGTGCCTTCCCAACTGGTGCGCCAGACCTCGCTGATGATCTGCTCGCGCCGGAAGACCACCCCGGGCCGCTGGGCGAGCAGCGCGAGGAGGTCGAACTCCTTGCGGGTGAGCTGGACCGGTGCGCCGTCGACGCTGACCCGGCGGGTGGGCAGCTCGATGGTGACGGAGCCGAGGCGCAGCGCGCTCTCCTCGCCGGGCCCGGTGGCCTCCTCGCCCCCGGCGGTGCGCCGGCTGACGGCGTGGATGCGGGCGAGCAGCTCCCCGGTGTCGTACGGCTTGACCACGTAGTCGTCGGCGCCGAGGTTGAGCCCGTGTATGCGGGATCGGACGTCGGCCCGCGCGGTCACCATGATCACCGGGGTGGCGGTGAGCTTACGGATACGGCCGCAGACCTGGTATCCGTCCTGGTCGGGCAGGCCGAGGTCGAGCAGGATCACGCCGAAGGAGGGGCGCTCGCCGTGTGCGGCGGGCAGCACCGCCTGGAGGGCCTCCTCGCCGTTGCGGGCGTGCGTGACGGCGAAGCCGTGCTTGGCCAGGACGGCGGACAGGGCCGCGGCGACGTGATCGTCGTCCTCGACGAGCAGCAGTCTCATGACCCTCCTCCGTTACCTCGATGTCCGGGATGACCGTGCCGGTCGGGTGACCGTGCCGGTCCGGTGATCACTCTGTTCAGGTGATCGCCTTGTTCTCGTGCGGTTCGCGTGATCGTCTCGTCGTGGTGATGGTGTTCTGTGTACAGGCTGCCATCAGGTTTGTACCAGGGCTGAACGCCGATGGTCGCCGTCACCGTCAAGTCTGCCCCCTGCGACCGTGGGGTTTCCGGGATGAACCGGCTGCGCCCGGGGCGTCCCCTTCACCCACTGTGTCCGGTTGCGGCCGGATCGTTATCCTCAATTTCCGCTCAGATGTAATGACGCTGGTCGCACCACGTGCCTAGTGTCCTCCCCAACCGAGGAGGACGGAGCAAGAAGCCGATGAGCGGAGTGTCAGTGACCAAGGGCTCGAAGGACGCCGTACCGGCGGCGGGCGACCTGGTCGTGCTGTCCAACGTGAACAAGCACTTCGGCGCGCTGCATGTGCTCCAGGACATCGACCTGACGATCGCCCGGGGCGAAGTCGTGGTCGTCATCGGGCCTTCCGGGTCCGGTAAGTCCACGCTGTGCCGCACCATCAACCGCCTGGAGACGATCGACTCCGGCACCATCACCATCGACGACCGGCCGCTGCCCCAGGAGGGCAAGGAGCTGGCCCGGCTGCGCGCCGACGTGGGCATGGTCTTCCAGTCCTTCAACCTCTTCGCGCACAAGACCGTGCTCGAGAACGTGATGCTGGGCCAAGTCAAGGTCCGCAAGACGGAGAAGGCGGCCGCCGAGACCAAGGCCCGCGCGCTGCTCGACCGGGTGGGCGTCGGCACGCAGGCCGACAAGTACCCCGCGCAGCTCTCCGGCGGCCAGCAGCAACGCGTCGCGATCGCCCGGGCGTTGGCGATGGACCCCAAGGTCATGCTCTTCGACGAGCCGACCTCGGCCCTCGACCCCGAGATGATCAACGAGGTCCTGGAGGTCATGCAGCAGCTGGCGCGTGACGGCATGACCATGGTCGTCGTCACCCACGAGATGGGTTTCGCGCGCTCCGCCGCCAACCGGGTCGTCTTCATGGCCGACGGCAGGATCGTCGAAGAGGCCACGCCCGACCAGTTCTTCAGCAACCCGCGCAGCGACCGGGCCAAGGACTTCCTGTCGAAGATCCTGCACCACTGACCGTCACCGGCGGGCTCCGCCGGCCGTACCGTCCAGCGGGTTTCCCCCTGGCCGTCCGGTCGGCGGGCATACCCTGACCGTCTTGTCAGCGGGCCTCCCTGCTTCGCCCGCCGATCAACAACCCACGAAAAAAGGGATGTTCACCATGAAGCTCCGCAAGAGCGCGGCCGTGGCCGTCGCCGTCCTCGCGCTGACCGCCACCGCCTGTGGTGGCAAGGAGGGCTCCGCCGGCGACAAGCCCGCCGTGAAGCCCGGCGACAAGAGCGCCCCCCAGCTGCCCAAGTACATCGTCGCCACCGACGTGAAGGTCGACTCGCCGACCCTCAAGGAGGCGCAGAAGCGCGGGAAGCTGATCATCGGTTCCAAGGCCGACCAGCCCTACCTCGGCTTCGAGGACCAGGCCACCAAGGAGCGGTCCGGCTTCGACGTCGAGATCGCGAAGATGATCGCGGCGGAGCTCGGCTTCAGCGAGGACAAGATCGAGTGGAAGACCGTCGACTCCAAGCTGCGTGAGACGGCGATCTCCACGGGCCAGGTTGACTACTACGTCGGTACGTACACGATCAACGACAAGCGCAAGGCGCAGGTCGGCTTCGCGGGTCCGTACTACCAGGCCGGCGCCGACCTCCTGGTCCGCAAGGACGAGACCGCGATCACCGGTCCGGAGACCCTCAAGGGCAAGAAGGTCTGCTCCATCACGGGCTCCACCCCGCTGCAGGAGATCAAGAAGCCGCAGTACGGCGCCCAGACCACCGAGCTGGCGAAGTACTCGGACTGCGTGCAGCAGCTGCTGACCAAGCAGGTCGACGCCGTCACCACCGACGACTCGATCCTCAAGGGCTACGCCGCCGCCAACAGCGGCAAGCTCAAGGTCGTCGGCAAGCCGTTCACCAAGGAGCCCTACGGCGTCGGCATGGACAAGGCCGACACCGCCCTGCGTGCCAAGATCAACGACACGCTGGAGAAGTACGTCAAGGACGGCACGTACAAGAAGATCTACGAGGCCACCCTCGGCCTGTCCGGCTCGGCCTACACCGCGCCGCCGGCGATCAACCGCTACTGATCGTCCGCGTCACCACGGGCGCCCCGTACAGGAGTACGGGGCGCCGCTCCCCCTGCCCGTACACCTTGTCCGTAAGCCTTGGCACGCCTCGACCGTAGGCCGCCGACCGCCGACGCGGAGACCTCATGAACGTACTGCTCGACCATTTCCCGGAGTTCCGCGACGGCTTCATAGGAACCGTGTCGATCACCGCCGTCAGCTCGGTCATCGCGCTGGTCCTCGGCGTCGCCATCGCCGGCTTCCGGGTGTCCCCCGTCCCGCCGCTGCGCTTCTTCGGCACCCTCTGGGTCACGTTGCTGCGCAACACCCCGCTCACGCTGCTCTTCCTCGTCTCGTTCTTCGTGGTCCCGGAGATCTTCTTCCCGGGCATGAGCCCCTTCCTGCTGGGCTCGCTGGCGCTCGGCTTCTACACCTCGGCGTTCGTCTGCGAGGCCGTCCGCTCCGGCATCGGCACGGTGCCGATCGGCCAGGCGGAGGCCGCCCGTTCGCTCGGCATGACCTTCTCGCAGACCCTGCGCATGATCGTGCTGCCGCAGGCGACCCGTACCGTCCTGCCGCCGCTGAGCTCGATCTTCATCGCGCTCACCAAGAACTCCGCCATCGCCGGCGCCTTCAGCGTCACCGAACTCTTCGGCTGGCAGACGCTGATGAGCGAGCAGGGCTACGCGATCGGTCCGATCTTCGTCTGGGTGGCCGCCGCGTACCTGGTCGTCACCTTCACCATCAGCGGGATCTTCCGTCTCCTTGAGCGCCGCATGGAGGTCGCCCGATGAGTGCCAGCGTTCTCTACGACAGCCCCGGCCCCAAGGCACGCGTCCGCAACCGGATCTACGCCGTCCTGGGCACCGTCGCCATCGTCGCGCTGCTCGGGGTCAGCGTCCTCCGGCTGAGCGACAAGGGTCACCTCGACCCCGCGATGTGGGACATCTTCAACTACGCGGGCATCCGGCAGAACATCGCCGACGCGATCCTCGCCACCCTGAAGGCCTTCGGCCTCGCGGCGGTCGGCTCGCTCGTCCTCGGCGTGCTGCTCGCCGTCGCCCGGCTCTCGGACCACAAGCCGGTCCGCTGGGCCGCCACCGGCTTCATCGAGATCTTCCGCTCCATCCCGCTGCTGATCACGATCTACGCCGTGTGGGTCGGCTTCCTCACCGAGTACTCGATGTGGGCGCTGGCGCTCGGCCTGTCGATCTACAACGGCTGCGTGCAGGCCGAGGTGTTGCGCGCCGGCGTCAACGCGGTGCCCAAGGGCCAGCGCGAGGCCGCGTACGCGCTGGGCATGACGAAGACGCAGGTCATGACGACCGTCCTGCTGCCGCAGGCCGTCCGTTCGATGCTGCCGACGATCATCAGCCAGCTCGTGGTCACCCTGAAGGACACCTCGCTCGGCTTCGTGATCCTCTACCCCGAGCTGCTCCAGACGGCCCGCCTGATCGCCTCCAACACGCAGGTCAACGGCCAGTACCCGTACGTCTCGACGATCGTGGTCATCGGCACCATCTACATCGCGATGTGTCTGGCGCTCTCCGCGCTCGCGACCTGGATCGAGAAGCGCGGCCGCCGAGCGAAGACGGGCATCCCGGTCACGGACGCCGCCGCGCAGGAGGTCGTGCTCACCGCCGACGCCGGCGGGGGCCCCGGGCGGACGACTGGGGACGCCGACGGGTCCGGTATCACGAAGAACTGACAGTATGTGACATCATCCGGGGGCAGTGGCGGTCGCGCCGCTGCCCCCGTCGCTTGACGCAAGCACCCGCAATGGGTTGCATACGTTCTGTGATCACGCACCGGGCTCGCGCCACACTTCGCTGTGCTACCCGCATGACCGAACGGCCTTCAGGAGCCGCGCCGTGGACCCGGTGATCATCGTGGGCGCGGGGCCCGTGGGCCTCGCGCTCTCCCTTGCCCTGGCCTCGCAGGGCGTGCCCAGTGTCGTCCTCGACGAGGGCCCCGGCAAGGAGGAACCCCGCCCCGCCCGTACGGTCGTCCTGCGCGCCGACATGGCCGCGATGGCCGAACGGCTCGGCTGCACCACGCTGCGTGACGAGGGTGTCCGGTGGGTCGGCTGGCGCTCCCTGCGCCGGAAGCAACAGATGAGGCAGGTCGCCCTCCATCCTGGTCTCGCGGATACGGAGAGTGACGCCGAGGGGCCCGCAGCTCCGCTGCACATCCCGCAGCACGCCCTGGCGCGCGGCCTGCGCGACGCGATCGCCGGGCAGGACCTCGTCCAGTTGATCACCGAGGCCCGGCTCGACGGGATCGAGCAGGACGCGGACGGCATCACGGCGCACACCCGGGGGCCGGGCGCGACCTGGTGGCGCGGCAGCCATCTGGTGGGGTGCGACGGGGCCCGTTCCACCGTGCGCAAGCTGCTGGGCGTCCGCTTTCCCGGGCGTACGGCGGTGGAGCGGCACGCGGTCGCGGCGCTGCGTACGGAACTGCCCTGGACCGGCGAGGCCGTGCTGCACCGGCAGCCCCCGTGGCGGGGCGGCGGCGAGGAGGTCACGGCCCGGCCGCTGCCGGACGGGGTCTGGCGGATCGACTGGCTGCTGCCGCCGCGCGGTGATCTCGTCACCCCGGACGCGCTCGTCTCCCGGATCCGCGACACGCTCGCCGGCTGGTGCGGCGGCCAGACGCCGCCGTACGAGCTGATCGACACCGGGGTCCACACCCTGCACCACCGGCTGGCCCGGCGCTGGCGGGTGGACCGGGTCTTCCTCGCGGGCGACGCGGCGCACCTGCTCGGCGCGGTCGGCACCCAGGGGGTCGACGAGGGGCTGCGGGACGCGGACAACCTGGCGTGGAAGCTGGCGCACGCCTGGCACCACGGCGCCTCGGAGACACTGCTCGACAGTTACCAGAGCGAGCGGCGGGCGGCCGTCGCCTCCCGGCTCCGGGCCGCCGACCAGTCGCTTCCGGTGTTGCGGGGCGGCGGCGGTCTGCGGACGTACATCCCCGGCGGCACCCGCGGGCACGACGCCCTGCTCACCGACGGCCACCTGGGGCTGGGCCCGCTGGGCGCGCCGCCCGCCTACCCGCACTCGCCGCTCGCGCCTCCGGAGGACGGGAACGGCCGGGCCGCGGCGGTGGTCACGGAGGCCGGTGCGCCGGTGGAGGATGTCCGGGTGACCGCGCCGGACGGCACGACCGTACGCCTCCGGGACCGGCTCGGCCGGGGCCGGCTCCTGGTCGTCCTGATCGCCCCGGGGACGGGGGTGTGGGACCGGCGGCACTGGAAGAGCGCCGGGGTCATGCCCCAGTTGGCGGAGGCGGTGGCCGCCCTGCCGGTACGGGCGGAGGTGCTGGTCACCGAGGCGTACCCGGGCGCGGCCGCCCACACCGTCCTGCTGGTGCGGCCGGACGGGCATCTGGTCGCCGCGTTCGCCGGTGTCCGGCCGGCGGAGCTGTTCGCGGCGGCGGACGCCGCCCGCGGCGGGGCCGTCGGGGGCACCCGGGAACTGCCGAGGCCGGCCTCCGGGGAGCCCGGCTCCGGCGCGCCGGGCGGCGCCGCCGCGTCGGGCGCCGCCGCGGGGTCCGGGGCCGCCTCGGCGTCCGCGTCCACGTGAGCGACCGCACGGCGGACGCCGATTGACCGTCGCGGGCGCGCATGGTGTACTCCGGATCGTGACCGACACCGATGTGCGCCTGTGGCGGAGGGTCCATATGGACCTCGTCCGCTACGCGGGCTGCGTGTGTCGCCCTTCCTGCTGAATTCGCCCTTTCCCGCGCGCTTTTCGCCGTCGTCGTCGGCGTGGCCTCGCGCGCTCTCCGCGAACTCCCAGGACGGTCCTTCGTGTCTTCCGCGTCTTTCGTGCCCCCTGTGTCGGCCGTATCCCCCGTGTCTGCCGCGGCCCCGGTATCGGTCGTAACCCCTGTGTCCGCTGTGGCGGTCGGCACCTCGCTGCCGTCCGGGTCCTCGCCGGCCGCCGGTTCCGCTTCCTCGCCCGCGCGTTCCTCTTCCACCCCTTCCGCGGCCGATCTGCTGGACTTCGTCCGGCGGACGGCCGAGGACACCGCGCTGATCGACTCCCTCCCCCTGGATCCGGAGGGCCGTACCTGGGTGCGGCTGGACGGGCCCGGGGGCAGCGAGGCCTGGCTCATCGGCTGGCCGCCGGGCACCGGTACGGGCTGGCACGACCACGCCGAGTCGCAGGGCGCCTTCACCACTGCTCGGGGCACGCTCCGGGAGAACTCCCTGGCGGCACGCCTGCCGGCGAGCGGCTGGAAGACCCTGGAACTGGCCGAGGGGGTCGACCGGACGAGGCATCTGCCGGCGGGCCGGGGCCGGGCGTTCGGGCAGCACCATGTGCACGAGGTGCTCAACGAGTCCCGCACGGCGCACGCGGTGTCGGTGCACGCGTACTATCCGCCGCTTCCGCTGATCCGCCGTTTCAGCCGGTCGGGCGCGGTGCTCCGTCTTGAGCAGGTCGAGCGTCCGGAGGACTGGCAGTGAGCGACGAACGGGTCGGCATCGACGAGCTGTTGGAGCGGGTCAGGTCGGGCCTGGACCGGATCGAGGCGCGTGCGGCCTACGAGGCGTACGAGGCGGGTGACGCGCTTCTGGTCGACACCCGGTACGCGGCGCTGCGGGACCGGGACGGGCTGATCCCCGGCGCCCTCGTCGTGGAACGCAACGAGCTGGAGTGGCGGCTCGACCCGCTGGGCAGCCATCGCGCGCCCGAGGCGGACAGTCACGATCTGCGGGTGGTGGTGTTCTGCAACGAGGGCTACGCGTCCTCCCTGGCGGCCGCCTCGCTCCGGCAGCTGGGTCTGCACCGCGCGACCGACGTGATCGGCGGCTTCCAGGCCTGGAAGGCGGCGGGCCTCCCGGTGCTCCTTCCGGAGGCGTAGCTGGAGGCGCGAGGGGCCGGCCCGGGGCGGGGCGTAGCTGGAGGCGCGGGGTGCCGGGCCGGAAGCACGGGGCGTAGCTGGAGGCTCGGAGAGAGCCCGGTGGTCCGGCTTTGCCCGGGGCCCGGGTCGGGCTGGGGAGCGGAGGGCCCGGCCGCGCCTCTCGACACGCGCTCCGCTAGGGCGTGTTCCGTAGGAAGCGTCGTCCACCCGCCGGCCAGACGGGACTTTCGAAACACGCCCTAGAAGGGTTCGTCCAGTCCCTCCGTGTCCTCGCCCTCTTCCTCCAGTGCCTGTCTGACCACCCGCAGGGCCATGCCTTCCGCGTACCCCTTGCGGGCGAGCATCCCCGCCAGCCTCCGCAACCGCCGGTCGCGCTCCAGGCCGCGGGTGGCGCGGAGCTTGCGGTCGACGAGCTCGCGCGCCGTGATCTCCTCCTGCTCGGAGTCGAGCTGCCCGACCGCCTCCTGGATCAGCGAGGGGTCGACACCCTTGGTGCGCAGCTCCCGGGCGAGGGCCCGACGGGCGAGGCCGCGCCCGTGGTGCCGGGACTCCACCCAGGCGTCCGCGAAGGCGGCGTCGTCGATGAGACCGACGTCCTCGAACCGGGAGAGGACCTCTTCCGCGACCTCGTCGGGGATCTCCCGTTTGCGCAGGGCGTCGGCGAGCTGCTTGCGGGTGCGAGGGGTCCCGGTGAGCAGGCGCAGGCAGATCGCCCGCGCCCGCTCAGCCGGATCCTGGGGCGACAGCTCCTTCTCGGCCCTCGACGAGTCGGGGCTGTCGCCCGGCCATTCGGTGCGCCCGGTCACCGCGTCAGCTCTTGGCCGCCGGGGCCTTGGTCGCCTTGGTGGCCTTGACGGCCGGGGCCGTGGCGGGCTTGGCGGCGTCGTCCGCTGCCGCCGTCTCCGTGGCGCCCGCGGCGTCCGCGGCCGGCTCGGCCGCCGGGTCCTTCGGCCGGACACCGACGCCCAGCTTCTCCTTGATCTTCCTCTCGATCTCGTTGGCGAGGTCGGGGTTGTCCTTCAGGAAGTTCCGGGCGTTCTCCTTGCCCTGGCCCAGCTGGTCGCCCTCGTACGTGTACCAGGCGCCGGCCTTGCGGACGAAGCCGTGCTCCACGCCCATGTCGATCAGACCGCCCTCGCGGCTGATGCCCTGGCCGTAGAGGATGTCGAACTCGGCCTGCTTGAAGGGCGGCGCGACCTTGTTCTTGACGACCTTGACGCGGGTGCGGTTGCCGACCGCGTCCGTGCCGTCCTTGAGGGTCTCGATGCGGCGGATGTCGAGGCGCACCGAGGCGTAGAACTTCAGGGCGCGGCCACCGGTCGTGGTCTCCGGCGAGCCGAACATCACGCCGATCTTCTCGCGGAGCTGGTTGATGAAGATCGCGGTGGTCTTGGACTGGTTGAGCGCGCTGGTGATCTTCCGCAGGGCCTGGCTCATCAGTCGGGCCTGCAGACCCACGTGCGAGTCGCCCATCTCGCCCTCGATCTCCGCGCGCGGGACGAGCGCGGCGACGGAGTCGATGACGATGAGGTCGAGGGCGCCGGAGCGGACCAGCATGTCGACGATCTCGAGTGCCTGCTCGCCGTTGTCCGGCTGGGACAGGATGAGGTTGTCGATGTCGACGCCGAGCTTCTTGGCGTACTCGGGGTCGAGGGCGTGCTCGGCGTCCACGAAGGCGACCTGGCCGCCGGCCTTCTGGGCGTTGGCCACGGCGTGCAGCGTCAGGGTCGTCTTACCGGAGGACTCCGGGCCGTAGACCTCCACGACACGGCCGCGGGGCAGGCCGCCGACGCCGAGCGCGATGTCGAGGGCGGTCGATCCCGTGGAGATCACCTCGATCGGCTCCTGCACGCGGTCGCCCATGCGCATCACGGCACCCTTGCCGAATTGCCGTTCAATCTGTGCGAGCGCGGCGTCGAGCGCCTTCTCGCGGTCGGTTCCTGCCATGGGTTCCACCCGGTTTGCTTGAGTCGATCGCTTCATGTGAAAGACGCTATCCCCTGCCACTGACAATGGGCCTCGGCGTCCTTCCGACCTGTGGAAAACTCGGCGGCGCCCCGCCGAGAAGCCCGTGTTTCCAGGGGCCGGAACTCCATCAGAATGGATGTTCGATTTCGGTGTCAAGCACACCACGCCGTGCGCCCCGACCGCTGCGGGGCGCTGAGCCGCGAGTCCTCAGCCGCGAGTCCCAGCCGTGAGCCGACTGCCGTCAGCCGCGTGCCGTGCCCACTTATCCTTCCTGATATGGCCCTCCCCCACCGCGTCCGTGGCACCCGCGTGCCGCCACGGACCGCCGACGCCGCCGTGACGCTCGCCGTCACCCTCGTCGTGGCCGTCTGGACCCTGGTCTCGGGGCGGTACGAGGACGAGCCGGTGTCCCGCACGGTCATCGGCTGGGTCCTGCTGGCGATCGGCTGCGGAGCGCTCTACTTCCGGCGTCGGCTGCCCGTGACGGTCGCCGTCGTCACGCTCCTCGCCTGCGTGGCCTACTACCCCGTGTCCGCGCAGGACGGGCCGCTGATGGTCGCCTTCGCCCTCGCGCTCTACACCACGGCCGCCGAAGGGCGTTTCGCCGCCTCCGTCGCCCTCGCGGCCGCGACGCTGCTCGCCGTCGGGGTCGGCGAGATCCGCCAGCAGCCGGGCCACCGGCAGATCGACGACACCTCGCTCGTCATGCTGGCGGGCTGGCTGATCAGCCTGGTCGCCGTCGGACGCGCCCAGCGCACCCGGCTCGCCTATCTGCACGAGGTGGAGCAGCGCGCGCTCGCAGCCGAACGGGAGCAGGAGGCGCGGGCCCGGCAGAGCGCCACCGAGGAGCGGCTGCGGATCGCCAGGGAGCTGCACGACGTCCTGGGCCACACCCTCTCGCTGATCAACGTCCAGACCGGTGCGGCGCTGCACCGGTTGGACAAGAAGCCCGATCCCGAGGTCGCCCTTGCCGCGGCCGAGGAGGCCCTGCGGGCGGTGCGGGCCACCAGCAAGGACTCCCTGCGCGAGCTGCGCGCGACGCTCGGGGTGCTGCGCCGGGCGGACGAGACGGCACCGACCGCGCCCACCTCCGGCCTCGCCCTCCTCGGCGAGCTGGTGGAGCGGGCCAGGAGCGGGGGCGTCGACGTCCGTACGAGCGTGACGGGCGCCGCCGTACCCCTGGCGCCGCCGGTCGACCTCGCCGCGTACCGGATCGTGCAGGAGTCGCTGACCAATGTGGCCCGTCACGCGCGGGCCCGCGGCGCCACGGTCGCGCTCGACTGGCGCGCGGACGAGCTGCGCCTGCGCGTCGAGGACGACGGCGAGGGCTCGCCGGACGACGCGCCGCTGGGCAGCGGGATCCGGGGGATGGCCGAGCGCGCGCGGGCCTTCGGCGGCGACCTGACCGCGCGCAACACCGCGGCCGGCTTCCGGGTCGACGCCCGCCTTCCGTTCACCGGACTCACCGCCACCACCACTGCCACCGCCGCCACCACCGCCGCCACCGCCACCGCCACCGACGAGCTCGCCCCGGGCGCCGCCGCCATCGATCCCACCCCAGGTTCCGGACCGACCGCACCCCCCGCCCCCGCAGCACCCACCCCACCGCAGGACGTGTCCGAGAGGGACCCCCGATGATCCGTGTCGTACTCGCCGACGACCAGACCCTGGTCCGCGCGGGGTTCCGCTCGATCCTCGCCGACGAGGACGACATCGAGGTGGTCGGCGAGGCAGGGGACGGCGAGCGGGCGGTCGCCCTCGCCCGCGAGCTGCGCCCCGACGTGGTCCTCATGGACATCCGGATGCCGGTCCTCGACGGGATCGAGGCCACCCGCCGCATCACCACGGACGCGCGGCTCGAAGGCGTCCGGGTGGTCATCCTGACCACCTTCGACCTCGACGACCACGTCTACGGCGCGCTGCGCGCCGGAGCGAGCGGATTCCTCGTCAAGGACACCGAGCCGATGGAACTGCTGCACGGCGTACGGGTGGTGGCGCGCGGCGACGCGCTGATCGCCCCGGCCGTCACCCGCCGCCTGATCGCGGACCTCGCCGGCCGCGGCCGCCGGCCGGACCCGAGCCCCCGCCTGAACGCCCTGACGGAGCGGGAGCGCGAGGTGATGGGCCTGGTGGGCGCGGGGCTCTCCAACGACGAGATCGCCCAGCGCCTCGTCCTCTCCCCCGCGACCGCGAAGACGCACGTCAGCCGGATCATGACCAAGCTCGGCGTCCGGGACCGGGCGCAGCTGGTGATCCTGGCGTACGAGTCGGGGATGATCACGCCCGGCTGGCTGGCCTGACCCGACCGACCGGCCGCCCAAACCGCCTTGCCCGGCCCGGGGCCGGCCGACGAAGCCCACTCCCGCCCCCTAGGGGGCACGCGCGCGTGGACGCGACTCCCGGGGTACGCGCGCGTGGGGAGGCACAACCCGTGGGGTACGGCGGGTGTCCCCCGCTGGGGGACGCCCCGGCCGGAGTCGTACGCCGACGCTGGCGCGGTGAATCCAGATGTCCTCGATCTCGCCCGGCTGCAGTTCGCGCTCACCGCCGGCGGTCACTTCCTCTTCGTCACCCTCACCCTGGGACTCGCGACCCTCGTCGCCGTGCTCCAGACCGTGGCGACGATCGGCCGGAAGCCGTCCCACGCGCGCATGGTCCGCTTCTGGGGACAGCTGTACGTGATCAACTACGCGGTCGGGATCGTCACCGGCATCGTGATGGAGTTCCAGTTCGGAATGAACTGGAGCGGACTCACGCACTACGCGGGCAACGTCTTCGGCGCCTCCCTCGCGGTCGAGACGATCGTGGCCTTCTTCGTCGAGTCGACCTTCCTCGGGCTGTGGATCTTCGGCTGGAACCGGCTGAACCGATGGGCCCACCTGGCGGCGATCTGGATCGTCACGCTGACCGCGTACCTGTCGGCGTACTGGATCCTGGTCTCCAACGGCTTCCTCAACCACCCGGTCGGTCACCGCGTCGAGGGCGACAAGCTGGTCCTGGACGATCCGGTCGCCGTGCTGACCAACCCCTCCGTCCTGCTCGCCTTCGGGCACATCCTCGCCGGGTCGCTGCTGACGGCGGGCTTCTTCGTCGCCGGGGTCAGCGCGTACCACCTCTTCCGCCGCTCCCCCGAGTGGGAGCTCTTCGGCCGGAGCCTGCGGATCGGGGTGTTCCTGTCCCTCCCGGCGCTGATGGCGACGGCCGCGTTCGGCGGCGTCCAGCTCGCCTCGTTGAGCACCCTCCAGCCCATGAAGTCGGCCGTCTTCAGCCAGGAAACGGCCGAGATCACCCGGCTCCAGGCGGAGCTCGTGGCCCGTCACGGTCCCGGTGACTACGTCCCCTCCGAGGTGTGGACGCGCGGCGGCGGCCTGGTCATGCTCGTCTGCTTCGGCCTGATGATGTACTTCACCTTCGCCGGCGCGATCCTGGCCTGCTTCAAGAAGGCCGTCTTCCGCTTCCGGCTCTGGCATCTCGCCCTGATGGCCGCCGTACCGCTGCCGTACGTCGCGATGATCAGCGGCTGGGTCTTCCGGGAGGCGGGCCGCCAACCCTGGGTCGTGTACGGACTCCTGACGACCGAGGACGCGGTCTCCGACCTGTCCCCCACGTCGATGCGGGTCTCACTGGCCGTCTTCACCACCCTCTTCGCACTGCTCGTCGTCCTCAACGCCTGGCTGCTGGCCCGCCACGCCCGCCGCGGACCCGTCGACTCCGGTCTCGGCCATGACGACCGTACGGCCTCCCCCGAGGAGCAGGCGGCAGCCCTTCCCCCCGCGCGCTACTAGGAGCGGACCGTGCACACCCCCGACACTCTCGGCACCCTCGCCATCGTCCTGCTCGCCTTCTTCGCGACCGGCTACCTCGTCCTCGGCGGCGCGGACATCGGCACCGGGATGATCGCCCCGTACCTCGGGCGCACCGATGACGAACGCCGCCTGGTCCTCGCCTCCTTCGCGCCCTTCTTCCTGGGCAACGAGGTGTGGCTGGTCGCCACGGCCGGCGTGCTCGTCGGCTGCTTCCCCGATCTCGAAGGGGAGCTGCTGACCGGCCAGATCGCGGTGTTCGTGCCGCTGCTCACCGGGTGGGTCGTCCGTGACGCCGGCCTGTGGTCGCGCGGCCGGGGCGGGGGCCGGGTGTGGCGGGCGGTGTGCGACGGCGCGGTGGTCTGCGGCAGCTGGGTGGTCGCGCTGTCCTGGGGTCTGCTGCTGGCGGCGCTGCTGACCGGGAAGCCGTACGAGCCCGCCGGCGGGTCCGTCGCCGTCCTCATCGCTCTCGCCGTGGCGGCCCTGTTCGCGGCGCACGGCCTCGGCTTCGCCACGCTCCGGCTGACCGGCCGCCCGTACGCACGCGCCCGTCAGCTGGTGGGGCGCACCGGCCCCTGGCAGTCCTTCGCCCTCACCGGTGTGCTCCTCGGGGCGCTCGCGCCGGCGGCCGGAGCCGGTCTGCCGCTGGCGGCGCGGGCGGCGGACCGGGCGACGCTCTCCCTGCTCGTCCCGGCCCTGCTGGTGATCACCCCGCTCCTGGTCGCCGCCCAGGTGTGGACCTGGCGCACCTTCCGGCACCGGGTGGACCGCCCCTCGTACCTGTGACGCCTCCGCACCGGGGGGACCGCCCCCCGTACCTGTGACGCCTCCGCGGCCACGGGCCGAGCCCGCAGGGCCGAGGGGAGCCGTCCTCGCGGGGCGCCCCCGGCACGGTCAGGCGCCGTCGTCGCGGGAGGCCCCCTGGCCCTGCTCCTTCTTGTGGTGCAGCGCCCTCTGGAGGCGCGCGACCACCGCTTCGCCGTAGCGCCGGTGTCCGTGCACGCGCGGGTCGTCGGTCACGTCGTACCGCTTCACATAGGCGCCGAGGAACGCCTGGAGGGTGGCGATGGCCGGGATCGCGATGAGCGCGCCGACCGCGCCCAGCAGCGCCGTGCCGGCGATCACGGATCCGAACGCCACGGCGGGATGGATGTCCACGGTCTTGGCGGTGAGCTTCGGCTGGAGGACGTAGTTCTCGAACTGCTGGTAGACGAGGACGAACGCCAGCACCCACAGGGCGTACCAGGGGTTCACGGTGAAGGCGATCAGCATCGGCAGCGCGCCCGCCAGATACGTACCGATGGTGGGGATGAACTGCGAGACCAGGCCGACCCACACCGCGAGGGCGGGCGCGTAGGGCACGCCCAGGACCTCCAGGAGGATGAAGTGGGCGATGCCGGAGATGAGGGCCATCAGTCCGCGGGAGTAGAGATAGCCGCCGGTCTTGTCGACGGCGATCTCCCAGGCCCGCAGGACCTCGGTCTGGCGGGCGGGCGGCAGGACGGAGCACAGGGCGCGCCGCAACCGGGGGCCGTCGGCGGCGAAGTAGAACGAGAACAGGAAGATCGTCAGCAGCTTGAACAGGCCGCCGAGGACGGTGGCGGAGACGTCCAGGACACCGCTCGCGCTGTTCTGGACGTACTTCCGCAGCCAGTCGGAGCGCAGCACGCTGTCCTGGACCTCGACCCGGGACATGTCGGTGTGGAACGTCTGGTTCATCCAGTTGATCAGTGAGTCGAGGTACTTCGGGAAGTTCTCGACCATGTCGACGATCTGGCCGGCGAGCATCGACCCGAGCAGGACGACGAAGCCGACGCTGACGATCATGACGGCGAAGAAGACCAGGAAGGTGGCCAGGCCCCGGCGCATCCCGCGGGCCGCCATGCGTCCGACGGCCGGCTCGATGGCGAGGGCGAGGAAGAAGGCGACGAGGATGTTGACCAGGAGCCCGATGAGCTGGTGGAAGGCCCAGCTGCCGAGCTGGAAACAGGCGTAGAGGGCGAGGGCCAGCACGAGGGCGCGCGGCAGCCAGCGGGGCATGCGGGCGGCGGGCGGCACCTGGGCGGTCGTCGCGGCCGGGCCGGCTTCCGGTCCGGCCGCCGCGCTCCCCGGAGCCGCCGCGTCGCCGGTCCGCCGGGGCTTGCCGGTGCCGCCGCCCCGGCGCACGGGGCGGGTCGGATCCGTGGGATCGGTCGGGTCCGTGGGGTCGTCGGTCAGGTCTGCGGGGTCTGCGGGGTCCGCAGGGCCTGCGGGGCCTACGGGGTCTGTCCGGTCGGTCTCGTCGGAATCGTCAGTCGGAGCCACCCCGCCAGTCTCGCGCACCGGGCGGACATTCCGTCCCGGCCCGGCGCCTCACCGTTTGTCGTCGGGCACGCCGACGGCCGCGCAGACCGCCCGCCACACGTCCTTGGCCTCCCAGCCGGCGTCCAGCGCCTCGTGGACCGTACGGCCGCCGAGTTCGGACATCACGTGGTCCCGCGCGAAGGACTCGGCGTAGGACCCACCGAAGTGGTCCTCCATCCGCTCCCAGAAAATCGTCAACCGCATGACCCCAGTATCCCGCTCCCAAGAGTGCAGCCCCGCCCTTACCCCTTGTCAGCGGCGCTTTCCGCCCTACGGTCTGACCATGGCTGGAACTCCTCTCGCGGATCCGTCCGCGGCTCCGCACGCGCAGTCCCCCCTCGCGCGTGCCGAGCACTTCATCTGGCTCACGGCCCGCGTCCTCGAACAGCGCCGCTTCGCCTACCACTTCCTGCGCGGGGGCGCGGAGCCCGTGGAGGCCGCGTTGTCGGCGTACCTCAACGAGGACGGCGGGTACGGCCACGCCCTCGAACCCGATCTGCGCGGTCCGGTCAGCCAGCCGCTGCACACCGGGCACGCGCTGCGCGTCCTGGACTCCATCGGCCGCTGCGGCGGCCTGCGGGTCGAACGGATCTGCCGCTACCTCACGGAGGTGTCCACCCACGACGGCGCCCTGCCCGCGGTCCTCCCCACCCAGCGCGCCTACCCGCACGCGCCCTTCGTGCCGGTCGTCGACGCGCCGCCCAGCGAACTGCTGGCCACCGGCCCGGTGGTCGGCCTCCTGCACCGCAACCAGGTGTGGCACGCCTGGCTGTTCCGGGCCACGGAGTTCTGCTGGGCGGCGGTGGAGTCGCTGGAGAAGTCCCATCCGTACGAGATCGAGGCCGCCGTCGCCTTCCTCGACGGGGTCCCCGACCGCTCACGGGCCCAGGCGGCGGGCGACCGGCTGGGCCGCCTGGTGCGGGAGCAGGGGCTGGCGGTCCTCGACCCGGGGCAGCCGGACGTCTTCCCGGTGGCGCCCGGGTACGCCCCGGGCGAGCACCACTTTCCGTACGACTACGCGCGCGTGCCGGACTCCCTGGCCCGCCGCTGGTTCACCGAGGAGGAGATGGCCCACTCGCTCGACCACCTCGCCGCGGCCCAGGAGGAGGACGGCGGCTGGCCGGTCAACTGGCGGCAGTGGGCGCCGGGCCCGGCCATGGAGGCCCGCCCGATGGTCACGATCGAGGCCCTGCGCACGCTGCGCGCCCACGGCCGCCCGATCGACTGAACGAGAGGGGCGCCTCCCGCCGGCGCGGGACCGCCGCGGCGCGGGCGGTGCGGGCCCGGGCGTACGAGCCCGAGGCGTACGTGCCTGAGACGGGCGGGCACAGGGCCACCCGGCCGGCTGACCCGAGGGCGCCTTCCGCCGGCGCGGGACCGCCGCAGCGCGGGCGGTACGAACCCGGGCCGTACGGACCCGGCCCCTGCGAGCCCGGAAGCGCCGCCTCGCGGTCCACCCGGCTCCGCGGCCCGGGGCCCTTGCCGCCGGGCTCCTCTGCCGTCGCCCCTCAGCCGCCGATGGCCCGGACGCCCGCCGTCACGACGACGGCGGCTCCGACCACCACCAGGAAGGGCGCCCGCACGATCAGCGCGACGGCGGCGGCCGCGATGCCGGCGGCGCGGGCGTCCAGGACGAGGGCGCCACCGGCGCTGAAGGTCTGCTGGGCGGTGAGGGCCGCCAGCAGGGCCACCGGGAGCAGGGCGGCCAGGCGCTGGACGACCGGTCGTTCCAGCGCGCCCGCGGGCACCAGGAGCCCCAGGAGTTTGACGAGGTAGCACCCGGCCACGGTGAGGCCGATGGCGAGCCAGACGTTCATCCCTCGTCCTCCGTTCCGCTCTTGTCGGGCGTCCCGCGCCGCCCGCTCTTCCCGTCCACCGGGGTCGTCCGGCCCGGCTCACCGCTCCCGGGCTTCCCGGCTTCCCTCCCCGCGTCCTTCGCCGCCTCGCGGCGGCCCTGCACCCACAGCACGGCGGGCGCGGCGAGCGCCGCCGCCAGGACGGGGACGCCGGCGGGCAGGACGGGCAGCAGGCCGAGGCCGAGCAGGACGGCGAGCCCTGCCGTGGCCCGCTCGGTGGCCGTGCGCAGCATCGGCGCGAGGAGGGCGAGGAAGACGGCCGGACCGGCCGCGTCCAGGCCCCAGGCCTCGGTGTCCCCGAGGGCTTCGGCGCCGAGCGCCCCGAGGAGCGTGGTCAGGTTCCACAGCACGTACAGGGTGAGTCCGGTGACGGTGAACCCGATCCGCGCCGCCCGTCGGGTGGGCTGCGCGAGCGCGACGGCCGCCGTCTCGTCGATGACCCACTGGGCGGCGAAGGGCCTGACCGCGCGGGGCAGGGCGAGCAGTTGGGAGAGCCGCAGGCCGTAGAAGGCGTTCCGGGTACCGAGGAAGAAGGCCCCGGCGGCGGCCGTGAAGGGGTTGCCGCCCGCCGCGAGCGCCCCGACCAGCGCGAACTGCGAGGCGCCGGTGAAGACGAGGAGGCTGAGCGCGCAGGTCTGGAGCAGGGTGAGGCCGGCTCCCGCCGACGTCACGCCGAAGGCGAAGCCGGAGAGCCCGACGGCGATGCCGACGCCGAGCGCGTCGCGTACGACGGCGGAGTCGGGTTTATCCGGTGCGTCCCGTATGACCGGGGGTGCTGTCTGTTCTGCCACGTCAGGGACGTTACGAGCCGTCCCGCGGGCCGGTCTTGTACGTTCTTGCACGCTCCCGCTGGTACGCACCGGGAGGAACCCCGACGATCCGGGTGAAGTGCCTGTTCAGGTGGGGTTGGTCGGTGAACCCGACGGTCACGGCCGCCTCGCTCGGCGCGACGCCGGTCTCCAGCAGGTGCCGGGCGCGCCGCACGCGCGCGTTGGTCAGCCAGGTGTGCGGGGGCATGCCGTACGCGGTCTTGAAGGCCCGCAGCAGGGCGAAGGGGCTGACGCCGAGCTCCCGGGCGAGCTGTTCCAGGGACGGCGGCTCGGACATCCGCCCCTCCAGGAGCTCCCTGGCCCGGACCGCCGTACGGCCTCCGGCCGCCTGCGGGGTGCGGGCGGGCAGGGTCTGGCCGTGCCGGCGCAGCAGCCGGGCCACGCCGATCCGCAGCAGGCTGTCGGCGGCGAGGGCGTTGCCCTCCTCGGCCGCCCGGTGCACGGCCTGGATGAGCCGGGCGGTCTCCTCGTCCTCCACGATCGTCTCGGCGAACCCGACGGTCCCCCGCAGCGTGGTCTCCTCGCGCGCGATGCCGGCGATCAGCTGCGAGGAGGGGTAGAGCGTGGCGTACGACCAGCCCTCGGGCACTCCGGCGTGCGCCGCGTGTGGCACCTCGGGGTTGATCAGGACCACGGTGCCGGGCCTGGCGCGGATCGTGCCCTCGGGCATGACCACGTCCTCGATCCCCCGGCGTACGGCGCCGAGGACGAACCCCTCGTGGCTGTGGCGGGTGAAGGAGTGGCTCACATAGCGGGCGCGCAGCAGATCGAGACCGGGCACGCCGGGGTACTGCCAGTGCCTGGCCCACTCGTCCTTGTGGCCGCCGCTCGGCTGGATCGCCATACCTTCCATTCTGCGCCGCCGGAACCGCCCCCGACCTGCGCGTCCATGCCTCGGACCCGCCAGGGCGGGCACGCAGGGGCCCGGGCGGGCAGGGATGAGTACGGAAGGTCCCCAGGCGGCCCCCGGGGGTCGCCTCGCCGTGCACGTCATCCGACCGGGCAGGCACGGCCGGCGCCCGGGGCGGTCCCCGGGGAGACGCCCCGCCGTGCACCTCATCCGGCCCCGGGCAGGGACGAGTACGGAGGGTCCCCAGGCAGGCACCGCCAGGCCCGAGGCGCCCCTGGGGAACGCCTTCCTCCGCCCCCCGCCGGGCACGTCATCCGGCCCCGTTGTCAGTGGCCGGGTGCACGATGGGGGGCATGGTCAGGTCTGCTGCGCTCGACTCGTTCTCCCCCGCGACCCGCGGCTGGTTCACGCGGGCCTTCAGCGCGCCCACGGCGGCGCAGGAAGGCGCCTGGCAGGCCATCGGCGCGGGCTCCGACGTGCTCGTCGTGGCGCCCACCGGCTCCGGCAAGACCCTGGCCGCCTTCCTCGCGTCGCTCGACCAGCTCGCCTCGGCCCCGCCGCCCGCGGACCCCAAGAAGCGCTGCCGGGTGCTGTACGTCTCGCCGCTGAAGGCGCTCGCGGTCGACGTGGAGCGCAATCTGCGCTCGCCCCTGACCGGCATCCGCCAGGAGTCGGTGCGGCTGGGGCAGCCGGAGCCGGACGTGCGGGTGGGCATCCGCTCCGGCGACACCCCGCCCGCCGAGCGCCGGGCTCTGGCCACGAAGCCGCCGGACATCCTGATCACCACGCCGGAGTCGCTGTTCCTGATGCTGACCTCCGCCGCGCGCGACGCCCTCTCCGGCATCGAGACGGTGATCCTTGACGAGGTCCATGCCGTGGCCGCGACCAAGCGCGGTGCCCATCTCGCGCTGTCCCTGGAGCGGCTCGACGAGCTGCTGCCGCGCCCGGCGCGCCGGATCGGCCTGTCGGCGACCGTCCGCCCGGTGGACGAGGTGGCCCGCTATCTCTCCCCGCAGCGCAAGGTGGAGATCGTCCAGCCGCCCTCAGGCAAGGAATTCGACCTCTCCGTCGTCGTCCCGGTCGAGGACATGGGCGAGCTGGTCGGCTCCCCCGCCTCCGAGGGCAAGGACGGCGGCGACAAGCCCTCGATCTGGCCGCACGTGGAGGAGCGGATCGCCGATCTCGTCCAGTCGCACCGCTCCACGATCGTCTTCGCCAACTCCCGCCGGCTGGCCGAGCGGCTCTGCAACCGGCTCAACGAGATCGCGTACGAACGCGCGACCGGGGAGGCTCTTCCCGAGGGCTCCCCGCCGGCCGAGGTCATGGCCCAGTCCGGCGCCGCGCAGGGCGCTCCCGCGTTGCTCGCCCGGGCGCACCACGGTTCGGTCTCCAAGGAGCAGCGCGCCCAGGTCGAGGAGGATCTGAAGGCGGGCCGGCTGCCCGCGGTGGTGGCCACCTCCAGCCTGGAGCTGGGCATCGACATGGGTGCGGTCGATCTGGTCGTCCAGGTCGAGTCGCCGCCGTCCGTCGCCTCCGGGCTCCAGCGGGTGGGCCGCGCGGGGCACCAGGTCGGCGCCGTCTCCACGGGCGTGGTGTTCCCGAAGTACCGCGGCGACCTGGTCCAGGCGGCCGTGGTCACGGAGCGGATGCGCAGCGGTTCCATCGAGGCGCTGCGGATTCCGGCGAACCCCCTGGACGTGCTGGCCCAGCAGCTGGTGGCGATGGTGTCCCTGGACACCTGGCAGGTCGACGACCTGCTGACCGTGATCCGGCGGGCCGCCCCCTTCGCCTCCCTGCCCGAGTCGGCGTTCACGGCCGTCCTGGACATGCTGGCCGGCCGCTATCCCTCGGACGCCTTCGCCGAGCTGCGCCCGCGCGTGGTCTGGGACCGCGTGGCCGGTACGGTCACCGGCCGGCCCGGCGCGCAGCGGCTGGCGGTCACCTCCGGCGGCACGATCCCCGACCGGGGTCTCTTCGGGGTCTTCCTGGCCGGCGCAGACCCGAAGAAGGGCGGCGGCCGGGTCGGTGAGCTCGACGAGGAGATGGTGTACGAGTCCCGGGTCGGCGACGTCTTCACGCTGGGGACCACGACCTGGCGGATCGAGGACATCACCCGGGACCGGGTCCTGGTCTCCCCCGCGCCGGGCGTGCCGGGCCGGCTGCCGTTCTGGAAGGGCGACCAGTTGGGCCGCCCGCTCGAACTGGGTCGCGCGGTGGGGGCGTTCCTGCGCGAGGTCGGTTCGCTCGAACCGGAGGACGCCCGGCTGCGGCTGCTCACGGCGGGCCTGGACGGCTGGGCCGCCGACAACGTCCTCGCCTATCTGGACGAGCAGCGCAAGGCCTGCGGTCACGTGCCGGACGACCGGACGATCCTGGTCGAGCGGTTCCGCGACGAGCTCGGCGACTGGCGGGTCGTCATCCACTCCCCCTTTGGAGCCCAGGTGCACGCCCCGTGGGCGCTGGCGCTCGGCGCCCGGCTCGCCGAGCGGTACGGCATGGACGCCCAGGTCATGCACGCCGACGACGGGATCGTGCTGCGGCTGCCCGACGCGGACATGATGGGCCTGGACCTCCTCGACCACGAGCCGGTGGACGCCGACCGGCGCCTCGACACGACGTACGACGCCGACCAGGCCCCGATCGGCGCGGCCGACGCGCTCTTCGACAAGGGCGAGATCAGCCAGATCGTCACCGACCAGGTCGGCGGCTCGGCCCTGTTCGCCTCCCGGTTCCGCGAGTGCGCCGCGCGGGCCCTGCTGCTGCCCAAGCGCAATCCGGGCAAGCGCACGCCCCTGTGGCAGCAGCGGCAGCGGGCCGCCCAGCTGCTCCAGGTCGCCAGCGAGTTCGGATCCTTCCCGATCGTCCTGGAGGCCGTCCGCGAGTGCCTCCAGGACGTCTTCGACGTCCCCGGGCTCACGGAGCTGATGGGCGACATCGAATCCCGCAGGGTGCGGCTGGTCGAGGTCACCACCCCGGAGCCGTCCCCGTTCGCCCGCTCCCTCCTCTTCGGCTATGTCGCCCAGTTCCTGTACGAGGGCGACTCGCCGCTCGCCGAGCGGCGGGCGGCCGCGCTCTCCCTGGACTCCCGGCTCCTCGCCGAGCTCCTCGGCCAGGCCGAGCTGCGCGAGCTGCTCGACGCGGACGTGCTGACCGAGCTGGAGCGGGAGCTGCAATGGCTCACCGACGACCGCCGGATCAAGGACGTGGAGGGCGTCGCCGACCTGCTGCGCGTCCTCGGCCCGCTCACGGACGCCGAGCTGGCCGAGCGGGGCGCCGATCCGGAGTGGGCGCCCCGGCTGGCCACGGACCGCCGGGCCATCCGCGTCCGAATCTCCGGCACGGAGCACTGGGCGGCGATCGAGGACGCCGGCCGGCTGCGGGATGCCCTGGGCACGGCCTTGCCGGTCGGGGTGCCGGAGGCGTTCACGGAGCCGGTCAAGGACCCGCTGGGCGACCTCCTCGCCCGGTACGCGCGCACCCACGGCCCCTTCACGTCCTCCGCGGCCGCCGCCCGCTTCGGGCTCGGCGCCGCGGTCACCGACGGCGCCCTCCAGCGGATGTCCGCGGCCGGCCGCGTCGTCCAGGGCGAGTTCCACCCGTCGGGGATCGGGCAGGAGTGGTGCGACGCGGCCGTGCTGCGCCGTCTGCGGCGCCGCTCGCTCGCCGCCCTCCGGCACGAGCTGGAGCCGGTTCCTCCGGCCGCGCTCGCCACCTTCCTGCCCCAGTGGCAGCACCTGGGCGGCAGCAGCCTGCGCGGGATCGACGGCCTCGCCCGTGCCGTCGAGCAGTTGCAGGGGGCGCCCGTCCCCGCCTCGGCCCTGGAGAAGCTGATCCTGCCGTCCCGGGTGCGGGACTACTCCCCGGCCCTGCTCGACGAGCTGACCACGACCGGCGAGGTCGTCTGGGCCGGTGCCGGCGCCCTGCCGGGCAAGGACGGCTGGGTCTCCCTCTATCTCGCCGACGCGGCGCCCCTGCTCCTCCCGCCGCCGCATCCGCTCGAGACGACCGCGCTCCACGAGTCCGTGCTCACGGCCCTGACCGGGGGCTACGGCCTGTTCTTCCGCCAGATCGCCGACCAGGTCCGGGCCACCACCCATCCGGACGCGACCGATCCGCAGCTTGCCGACGCCCTCTGGGACCTGGCCTGGTCCGGGCGGCTCACCAACGACACCCTCGCCCCGCTGCGTTCGCTGCTCGGCTCCGGCCGGACGGCCGGCGCCACGGCGCACCGCGCCAAGCGCACCGTCCCCCGCGGTCGTTACGGCACCCTGGCGGTGGCCGCCCGCTCCGGCTCGCGGACCGGCCCGCCCACGGTCAGCGGCCGCTGGGCCCTGCTCCCGCCCGCCGAGCCGGAACCGACCCACCGCGCCCACGCCCTGGCCCGCACGCTCCTGGACCGGCACGGCGTGGTGACCCGCGGCGCGGTGGCCGCCGAAGGGGTCGAGGGCGGTTTCTCGGCGACGTACCGCATCCTGTCGGCCTTCGAGGACAGCGGGCAGGCCCGGCGCGGCTATGTGGTGGAGGGCCTCGGCGCGGCGCAGTTCGCGATGGACGGGGCCGTGGACCGGCTCCGGGCGGCGGCGACCGCCCGCGACCGCGGGGCGGAGGCGGCCATGGGGCCGCGTGCGGTGGTGCTGGCCGCGGCCGACCCGGCCAACGCGTACGGCGCCGCCCTGCCCTGGCCTGAGCCTCCGACGGGCGCAGGCCACAAGCCCGGCCGCAAGGCGGGCGCCATGGTGGTCCTGGTCGACGGCGAGCTGACGCTCTACATGGAGCGGGGCGGGAAGACGCTGCTGTGCTGGCCCGCGGACCCGGACGATCCGGCGCTGAGAGCCGCCGCCGAGTCCCTGGCCACCTCGGCCCTCGCCGGCTCGCTCGGTACGGTCACGGTGGAACGGGTCAACGGAACCGCGGCCCTCACCTCCCCCCTCGCCCGCGCCCTGGAAACCGCCGGCTTCCACGCCACCCCCCGCGGCCTCCGCCTGCGCCCCTAGACCATCTCCGGAAAGTCCCGCCTGGCCGGGATCGCCTGGCACACCCGCTCGCTTGCCGGGTCGCGGTGTCCGGCACCCCGACCCGGCACCCGGCGCGATCGGCAGGACACGCCTGACGGCCTGGCCGAGCTGCGCCCGGCCACCTCCGGCGCCCCTGACCCCCTGCCCCTCGATCCCGCATGATGGAGCCATGCCTGAAGGAGACACCATCTGGCTGGCCGCCCACCGGCTGCACGCGGCGCTGGCCGGGCGGGTGCTGACCCGGTCCGATCTGCGGGTGCCCCGGTTCGCGACCGCCGACCTCACCGGGCGCACGGTCCTCGACGTCACCCCGCGCGGGAAGCACCTGCTCACCCGGATCGAGGGCGGTCTGACCCTCCACTCCCATCTGCGGATGGACGGCTCCTGGCAGGTGTACGCCAACGGTGAGCGGTGGCGCGGGGGCCCCGTCCACCAGGTCAGGGCGATCCTCAGCAACGACGAGCGCACCGCCGTCGGCTACCGCCTGCCCGTCCTCGAACTCATCCGCACCTCGGAGGAGCCCGATGTCGTGGGCCACCTCGGCCCGGATCTCCTCGGCCCTGACTGGGACGCGGCGGAGGCGGTCCGCCGGCTGACCGCCGACCCCGCGCGCTCGCTCGGCGAAGCCCTGCTCGACCAGCGCAATCTCGCGGGCATCGGCAACGTCTACAAGTCGGAGCTGGCGTTCCTCGCCGCGGTCACTCCCTGGCTTCCGGTGAGCGAGCTTGCGCCCGGCGTCCCCGAGCGGCTCGTCGCCACGGCCCGCCGTCTGCTGGAGGAGAACAAGGAACGGACCTCGCGCAGGACGACGTCCGCCCGCCTGCCGTCCGAACAGCTCTACGTCTACGGCCGTCGCAGCCGCCCCTGCCTGCGCTGTGGGACGGCCATCCGGAAGGCGGAGCTCGGCGACCGCGTCACCTACTGGTGCCCGGGCTGCCAGAAGGGCCCCACCGCGTAGCGGAAGGACCCCACCGCGCACCGAAAGTGTCCCACCAAGTAATTGACGGACCGTCAGATTCGGTCGTACGGTCCCCGCATGCCTCTCACGGCGTACGACCTCAGCGGCCGCACCGCCTTCGTCACCGGCGCGGCGGGCGGGATCGGCCGGGCGACGGCCGTCCTGCTCGCGGAGGCGGGTGCGACGGTCCACTGCGCGGATCGCGACGAGCCGGGACTACAGGAGACCGCGGCCCTCGTGGCCGAACGCGGCGGCACGGCCCGCCTCCACCCCTTGGACGTCACCGATCGCACCGCCCTCGCGGCGGCCGTCGGCAGCGTCGCCGGCCCGCTCCACGTGATGGCGGCGATCGCCGGGATCATGCACACGAGCACGGTCCTGGAGACACGCGACGAGGATCTCGACCGCGTGCTCGCGGTGAACTTCAAGGGAGTGCTGTACGCCTGCCAGGAGGGGGCCCGGTCGATGATCGCATCGGGCACGCGCGGCTCCGTCGTCACCATGGCCTCGGGGGCGATGGACTCGGCGAGCGCGGGTCTGCTCTGCTACAGCGTCGCCAAGGCCGCCGTGGTGCAGTTGACGAAGACCCTTGCCACGGAGGTCGGCCGGCACGGCATCCGGGTCAATGCGATCGCGCCCGGGTGGATCCGTACGCCCATGACCGACCGCCACGAACCGGCCGCTCAGGAGCAGGCGGAGGCGGCGATGGTCCGGCATTCCCCCTTGCGCCGGGTCGGCGTGCCCGAGGACATCGCGCACGCGGTGCTGCACCTCGCCTCGGACGCCTCGTCGTTCACGACGGGTCAGATCCTCCGCCCGAACGGCGGGGTCGCGATGCCGTGGTGAGCCGGGTGCGTCCGGCGGTGAATCGGAAGAGTCCGGAAGCGAGCCGGGTACGTCCGGCGGAGAGCGCTGAACGTCCCGTCCGTATTCGGCCCCGGGGGCCGCGTGCGGTCGAGGCGGCCACATGGACGGGCAGCAGACTGAGCCCCCAGCCGCCGGCGGCCACCGCGCCCTCGACCAGCCCGGTCTGCTGCGGGACGAGGAGAAGGCGCAGCACGGCCCACCACCACAGCCCGCCGACCGCCAGCCCGCTTGCCACCAGTGCGAACGTCACCGGCGGAAACCATCGCCGTACCATGGCCGCCTCCTCCGGTCGACGCTAGACCGGGCGTATCGCGCGACGGGAGGGCGCACCGGAGGCACCGCGGGCGCACGCCGGGCCGTTCAGGCCGCGCACGCCCCGGAGAGCCCCGCCTGGCCCGCGACGCCCGGCACCGCGCCCTGATCCGGCCTGAGCGACGAGACACCCTCTGGCGTCGCGAAGACCGGGCAGGCCCGGCGACGCGGCCCGTGGGCCCCGCGACGTCGCCCCGCCGCGCGGGCCCGGGCCGCCCGTCGCCATGATCAGGCGCTCTCCGCCTGGAACATCCATGCATGCTTCTCGAGGTCGGCCGTCAGGCCGATCAGGATGTCCTGGGTGACGGGGTCCGGCTCGTCCGTGGCCTCGATCCGCTCCCGCATCCGCGCGATGACCGCGACCAGGGCGTCGACCAGGATCTTCACCGCGTCGGTGTCCTTGATCCAGCCGGTGGGCACTTCGCCGATGGCGCTGCCGGAGGCGACGGACGCGGCCCGGCCGTCCGGGTTGACGCCCACCGCCGAGGCGCGTTCGGCCACCACGTCGGAGTGCTGGCGCGCGGTCATCACGACCTCGTCGAGCTGGAGGTGGACCGAGCGGAACCGCGGTCCGACCACGTTCCAGTGAACCTGCTTGGCGACGAGGCCGAGGTCGACCAGGTCGACCAGGGCGCCCTGCAGGGCATTGCCGACCGTCTTGAGGTCGGCTTCGGACAACGAGCTCTTCACGACGGACATGCCTGTTCTCCAACCAGTCGTACGTTCCCTCACCATGGCACGCATGACCGGTATCGGGCATCTCAAACCAAGCACCCGTACCCCGTCGAGAGGCCGCGAACAAGACAAAAACCCCGGCGGATGTCCTCCTGGGACATCTTCCGGGGCTCTCGCCCATTCGGTTCAGGTCGTGTCAGGCGGCGACGACGTCCACCGCTTCCGCGGGCGCCTTGATGGTCACCCGCTCGGTGGGCACACCGGCCACCGACGTCACCGACACGGAATTGAGCATCGGGCGGACCGGTGTCGGCACCGGTTCGCTCGCCGCTGCCGATTGGGCCAGTTCGGCCAGTGACAGCTCGTCGCTCACTTCGCGCATGAGCTCGGACATCCGTACGTCAAGCGCGTCGCAGATCGCGGAGAGCAGCTCGGAGGAAGCCTCCTTCTGCCCCCGCTCCACCTCGGAGAGATAGCCGAGCGAAACTCGGGCGGACGAGGAGACTTCGCGCAGAGTACGGCCCTGGCGCTGGCGCTGCCGACGCAGCACGTCACCCAATAGGCGACGGAGCAGAATCATCGGTGGCTCCCTCCTCGGACCGCGTAGCCGCATCCTTCACGCCCCACCGTACCGCCTCGCGCTGCGGCCGTGCGGGGAGCGATGTCGTGTTCACTCAGGGCTGCAAACATCAATTCCCCCCGTTCTGTTCCGTATCCTGTGCCCGCGCATTTCCCGAGAGTTCGTCGCCGAGCAGTTCCAGCACGCTGCGCACACTCTCTTTACGGATGTCCGCGCGATCGCCGTTCAACCGCAACGAGGCCACTTTCCCGGCCGCGGCGCCCGATCCGGCCGGTCCCGCGACGGCCACGTACACCGTGCCGACGGGCTGCCCGTCCTGCGGCTCTGGCCCGGCGACGCCGGTCGTGGAGATGCCCCAGTCGGCGCCGAGCCGGTCGCGGACACCGGCCGCCATCTGCAGCGCGACCTCCGGGTCGACCGCGCCCCGCTCTTCCAGGAGGGACCCGTCGACGCCGAGGAGCGTCTCTTTGAGGGGTGTGGCGTAGGCCGTGACGGACCCGCGGAAGCCGGCCGACGCCCCGGGGGCGTACGTCAGCTCCGCGGCCACCAGGCCGCCCGTGAGGGACTCGGCGACGGCCACCGTGTGACCGCGCTCCGCGAGCAGGTCCAGGACCAGCGTGGCTTCTTTCATCGCGTTTCCCTCACCGCGCTTCCCTCATCACGCCTCTTCCATCGCGTTCGCCGTCACCACGACGGCGCTCGCCCTTGCACGACCGCGGTCACGTTCCCGCGCCCGCGGTCACCTTCACCGCGTCGAGCCGGCCGTGGGCCCGGGGACCGAGGGCCCGTCGGACGATCGGGCGGCCCGCTCGGCGGCCAGCCCCTGGCGCCTGAGGACGACGGCCTGCCGGACGTAGTCCAGGCCGGTGACGACCGTCAGCACGACGGCCACCAGCATCACCCAGAAGCGCAGGGTGGCGAGTGGACCGGTCAGCATGAGGACGTACATGCCGACCGCCGTCCCCTGCGCCAGCGTCTTCACCTTCCCGCCCCGGCTGGCCGGAATCACCCCGTGACGGATCACCCAGAACCGCAGCAGCGTGATGCCGAGCTCGCGGGCGAGGATCACCGTCGTCACCCACCACGGCAGGTCCCCCAGCCACGACAGGGAGATCAGTCCGGCCGCCATGATCGCCTTGTCGGCGATCGGGTCGGCGATCTTCCCGAAGTCCGTGACCAGGTTGTACGTCCGTGCCAGATGGCCGTCGAACACGTCCGTGATCATGGCGACGGCGAACGCGGCCCACGCCCAGGCGCGCCAGGCCGGGTCGTGCCCGCCCTCCTGGAACAGCAGCAGCACGAAGGCGGGGACGAGCACCAAGCGCATCATGGTGAGGATGTTGGCGATGTTCCACAGGCTGGCCTGATTGACGGCCGCAGCGCCCAGCTTGCCGCCGGGCGCGGGCCTACCGGGCCCGCCCGTCGCGGACGCCGGGACTCCGGTCATCTGCCCGCCTCCTCGAAAAGACACTCGGCCACCAGGTCGACGCCTTCCGTTCCCACGACCTTCGCTGTGACCATACGGCCGGGAGCCAGGTCGTGGCGCGCGGCGGACTCGGGGGTGAGGACCACCTGGCCGTCCGTCTCCGGCGCCTGGTGGGCGGCACGGCCGATCACGCCGCCGTCCTCGTCGACGGAGTCGACCGTTTCGACGAGTACTTCCAGGGTCTCTCCGATCCGCTCCTCCGCACGCTGGGCGGTGAGCTCCTCGGCGAGTCGGGAGAGGTGGGCGAGGCGTTCGTCCACGATCTCCTGGTCCAGCTTGCGCTCGTAGGAGGCGGCCTCGGTGCCGTCCTCGTCGGAGTAGCCGAAGACGCCGATGGCGTCGAGGCGGGCGTGGGTGACGAAGCGTTCCAGCTCGGCGAAGTCCGCCTCGGTCTCGCCGGGGAACCCGACGATGAAGTTGGAGCGGGCACCGGCGGTGGGCGCCTTGGACCGGATGGTCTCCAGGAGCTCCAGGAAGCGGTCGGTGTCGCCGAAGCGGCGCATGGCCCGCAGCACGTCCGGGGCGCTGTGCTGGAAGGACAGGTCGAAGTAGGGGGCGACCTTCTCGGTCGAGGTCAGCACGTCGATCAGCCCGGGCCGCATCTCGGCGGGCTGGAGGTAGCTGACACGGATCCGCTCGATCCCGTCGACGGCGGCCAGCTCGGGCAGCAGCGTCTCCAGCAGGCGGATGTCGCCGAGGTCCTTGCCGTAGGAGGTGTTGTTCTCGGAGACCAGCATGACCTCCTTCACCCCCTGCTCGGCGAGCCAGCGCGTCTCGCCGAGCACGTCCGAGGGACGGCGCGAGACGAAGGAGCCGCGGAAGGACGGGATGGCGCAGAAGGAGCAGCGGCGGTCGCAGCCGGAGGCGAGCTTCACCGAGGCGACGGGGCTGGAGTCCAGGCGGCGGCGGAGCGGCGCGCGCGGGCCGGAGGCCGGGGCCAGGCCCTCGGGGAGGTCGCTCGGCACGTTCTCCGGCGCCTCGGCGGCGCCGGTGCCGGCCTGGCCGCCGTGGCCCGGCAGGGCGACCGCGGCGGCGGCCTCCTGCCGCTCCACCGGGGACAGCGGCAGCAGCTTGCGCCGGTCGCGCGGGGTGTGCGCCTCGACGTTGCCGCCGCTGAGGATGGTCTGGAGGCGGTCGGAGATGTCGGCGTAGTCGTCGAAGCCGAGCACGCCGTCGGCCTCGGGGAGGGCCTCGGCCAGCTCCTTGCCGTACCGCTCGGCCATGCAGCCGACCGCGACGACGGCCTGGGTCTTGCCGTGATCCTTCAGATCATTGGCTTCGAGGAGGGCGTCGACGGAGTCCTTCTTGGCGGCTTCGACGAATCCACAGGTGTTGACGACGGCGACGTCCGCGTCCGATGCGTCCTCGACGAGCTCCCAGCCGTCCGCTGCCAAGCGGCCTGCGAGCTCCTCCGAGTCCACCTCGTTACGGGCGCAGCCAAGAGTGACAAGGGCGACGGTACGGCGTTCGGGCATGGGCTCAAGACTACTTCGTCCTGACCGTACCCCCGCCGCGCAGGGTTCTTCCGCGCGACGGGGGTACGGGACGGGGCTGTGGCCGCGGCCGGGAGGATCAGCCGGCCTCGGGGTCGCCCTTGGTGTAGGAGAGCCGCTCGACCTGTCCGGTCTCGAACTTCTGCGCGACCTTCTTGCCGTTCACGTAGAGCTCGATCGGCCCGGCGTTGCCGAGGATCAGGTCGATGCGCTCGTCGTCCTGGAAGGTCTTCGAGTCGCCCTTGAGGAGCAGGCCGTCGAAGAGCAGCTTGCCGTCGTGGGCCTTGGCGGAGATCCAGCTCTTGTCGTCGGTCGCGGTCAGCTTGACCGTGACCTTGTCCTTCGGGACCGCCGCGATGGCGCTCTCGGAGGGCACCGGCTTGGGGTCGGCGGGCTTGGTGGGCTTGGGCTTGACGGGCTTCTTGACGGGGGCGGGGCCTTCCGCCACCGTGCCGGAGCCGCTCGACGCGTCGTTCCCGTTGAACATCGTGAAGCCGGCGAAGCCGACGACGGCGACGATCGCCGCGACCATGGCGGCGGTCCAGTTGGGGCGGCGCGGCTCGGGGCGGATACGTTCCGCCTCGAAGAGCGGTGCGGCGGGGGTCGGCGCTGGACGGCCGCCGTGCTCGGCGTCGTACTGGTCGACGAGCGGCGCCGGATCGAGTCCGACGGCGCGCGCGAGCGTGCGGATGTGCCCGCGGGCGTAGACGTCGCCGCCACAGCGGGTGAAGTCGTCCTCCTCGATCGCGTGCACGATCGGAATCCGGACACGGGTGGAGGCACTGACCTCTTCGACGGTGAGGCCGGCGGCGACGCGGCCCTGCTGGAGAGCGCGACCGATCGAATCCCGGTCGTCTGCCGGGACGTTCCGGTCGTCTTCGGGGGAGTTGCCGATGGACACGAGAGCGCCTTTCGAGCGTGTAGCCACCTGCTGGATGTTCAGTCTATGGGTGGTACGAAAGGGTGGGGCAACCGGGCGGACTCGGTTTGTACGCCATGAGGCTGGGACATCGTTCTGTCCCTCCCTCCAACTTGACGTACGGCCAAGGGAAACGGTTGCCCTCCGTTCCCTTACGAGTGAGTCTCGGCCAGGTCTCGTTCCGGCCATGCGGGTGACGCCGGGCCCGTTCGGGTCACCCGATCGCCTCCGCGCGGGCGGCCCGCCCGGGCCCCCGGACTCACCCCTCCGACTCCCCGCGGATGACGGCGAGTACCCCGTCCAGCTCGTCCGGCTTGACGAGGACGTCCCGCGCCTTGGAGCCCTCGCTGGGCCCGACGATGTTCCGCGACTCCATCAGGTCCATCAGCCGGCCGGCCTTCGCGAAGCCGACCCGGAGCTTGCGCTGGAGCATGGACGTCGACCCGAACTGGGTGGAGACCACCAGCTCGGCGGCCTGGCACAGCAGGTCGAGGTCGTCGCCGATGTCCTCGTCGATCTCCTTCTTCTGCTTGGTGCCGACGGTGACGTCGTCCCGGAAGACCGGGGCCATCTGGTCCTTGCAGTGCTGGACGACGGCCGCGACCTCGTCCTCGGTGACGAAGGCGCCCTGCATGCGGACGGGCTTGTTCGCGCCCATCGGCAGGAAGAGTCCGTCGCCCTTGCCGATGAGCTTCTCCGCTCCGGGCTGGTCGAGGATGACCCGGCTGTCGGCGAGCGAGGAGGTGGCGAAGGCGAGCCGGGAGGGCACGTTGGCCTTGATCAGGCCGGTGACGACGTCCACGGACGGGCGCTGGGTGGCCAGGACCAGATGGATGCCCGCCGCCCGGGCCAGCTGCGTGATGCGGACGATGGCGTCCTCGACGTCCCGGGGGGCGACCATCATCAGGTCGGCCAGCTCGTCGACGATCACCAGGAGGTACGGGTAGGGGCTGAGCTCCCGCTCGCTGCCCTCGGGCAGCTTGACCTTGCCGTTGCGGATGGCCTCGTTGAAGTCGTCGATGTGCCGGTAGCCGAAGGCGGCCAGGTCGTCGTAGCGCAGGTCCATCTCGCGCACGACCCACTGGAGCGCCTCCGCGGCCCGCTTGGGGTTGGTGATGATCGGCGTGATCAGGTGCGGGATGCCCTCGTAGGCGGTGAGTTCGACCCGCTTGGGGTCGACCAGGACCATCCGGACGTCCTCGGGGGTCGCTCTTATCATCACCGAGGTGATGAGGCAGTTGATGCACGAGGACTTTCCGGAGCCGGTGGCTCCGGCGACCAGGACGTGCGGCATCTTCGCGAGGTTGGCCATCACGTAGCCGCCCTCGACGTCCTTGCCGAGCGCCACCAGCATCGGGTGGTCGTCGCCGGCGGCGTCGGCGAGGCGCAGGACGTCGCCGAGGTTGACCATCTCGCGGTCGCTGTTGGGGATCTCGATGCCGACGGCCGACTTGCCCGGGATCGGCGAGATGATCCGGACGTCCGGGCTGGCCACGGCGTACGCGATGTTCTTGGTGAGGGCGGTGATCTTCTCGACCTTGACGGCCGGCCCGAGCTCGACCTCGTAGCGCGTGACCGTCGGACCGCGGGTGAAGCCGGTGACGGCCGCGTCGACCTTGAACTCGCTGAAGACGGTGGAGAGCGATGCGACCACGGCGTCGTTGGCCGCGCTGCGCGTCTTGCCGGGGCCGCCGCGCTCCAGCAGGTCCATCGACGGGAGCGCGTAGGTGATGTCCCCGGCGAGCTGGAGCTGCTCGGCCCGGGCGGGCATCTCCTGGTGCTCGGGCGCGGGCTTCGTGAGATCCGGTACGGCTCCGGTCCGGCGCCCGGCCTCCGGCTCGGCGCCCCGCGCGGTGGGCACCGGAGCGGCCGGAGGCACCGAGGGACGGGCCGGGACGGCCGGCGGCTCGGTCGGAACGGGGGGAGCCTCCGCCCCCGTGGCGGCGGCCCGCTCGGCGGTGACGTCCCGGGTGAGGTCGGCGACCAGCGGGGAGGGCGGCATGCCGTTGAGCACGGCCCCGTCGAGCGCGGCGGCCGCGGCCGCGGCGACGTCCACGGCGTCCAGGGGCCGGTCGGCCGACCGCGCGGAGGAGCGGCGCGGGCTCCTGCGCCGGGTGAGCGCCTCCTCCTCGGCCCGGTCGGTGTCGTACACGTCCGCGGGCCCGGGGGCGCGGCGCCGGCTCCGCGCCGGGGCGGCCTCGCGCCAGGCCCCGTCGTACGCCTCGCCCTCGTCGATGATCTCGGGGTCGTACGCCGGGTCGTACGCGGGGTCGTACGCCGGCTCGACGATGCCGAGCCGGGCGCCGAGCGCGCGCAGCCGCTGCGGGATGGCGTTGACGGGGGTCGCGGTGACGACGAGCAGCCCGAAGACCGTGAGCAGGACGAGCATCGGGACGGCGAGGACCTCGCCCATCATGAAGACGAGCGGCTTGGAAGCGGCCCAGCCGATCAGACCGCCGGCGTCCTGCATCGCCTCGGTCCCGTCGCCCCGGCCGGGCGAGCCGCAGGCGATGTGGACCTGCCCGAGGACGCCGATGACGAGGGCGGAGAGACCGATGACGATCCGGCCGTTGGCCTCCGGCTTCTCCGGATAGAGGATCAGGCGGATGCCGATGGCACCGACCAGGAGCGGGACGAGCAGGTCGAGCCGTCCGAAGGCGCCGGTGACCAGCATCTCGACGAGGTCGCCGACCGGGCCGCGCAGCTGGGACCAGGTCCCGGCGGCGACGATCAGCGCGATCCCGAGGAGCAGCAGCGCCAGACCGTCCTTGCGGTGGGCCGGGTCGAGTCCCTTGGCTCCGCGCCCTATCCCCCGGAACATCGCGCCGACTCCGTGCGCCAGGCCGAGCCAGACTCCGCGGACGAGCCGGTACACGCCCCCGGTGGGGGACGGTGCGGGCCTGGGCGCCGCCTTCTTCGCCGCGGCCTTCCCGGCCGGCGCGCGTCTGGCGGGCGCGGCCTTCCTTGCGGCGGTCTTCTTCGCGGGGGGCTTGGCCGCCGGACCGGCGGTCCTCTTCGCGGGCACCGCTCTCTTCGCGACGCCAGGCGTACGGCCGGCGCGCGGCTTCGCGGTGCCCGCCGTGCCCTGGGAACCCTTGCCGGACGTACGTGAGGCCATGATGCTGAGGTTACCGGTGTGAGCGGCCGTCGACACGTGCGCGTCCGGCCTCACCCGTTCGTGTCGCCCGTGCCGGGGCGCGAAACTGACGAACGCTCACGGCTTGCGACCCGACCGTGACACTACGTCCGCGCCGGAGGTGACGTACCGTCCGCGCCGACGGCGGCGGCGCGCCCGGTCCACGGACGAGGGGCGTCCGGTCTCGTCCGGGTGTCACCGCGACCGGCGGTGACGGCGCGTCAGTTCTGCGCGGGGAGGGTGGGCGCGCCGCCCGTGCCCGGCTCCAGCGCGTCGAGCGCGCGCCGCAATCCGGTGAGCTTGCGCTCCAGGTGGGCCGCCGTGGCGACGGCCGCCGCGTCGGCGGAGTCGTCGTCGAGCTGCTTGGACAGCGCCTCCGCCTGCTCCTCGACCGCGGCGAGACGGGCCGACAGCTCGGCGAGCAGTCCCGCGGACTCCTTCGCGTGACCGCCGTGGCCGCCGCCCTCCAGCTGGAGCCGCAGGAGCGCGGCCTGTTCACGCAGCTGGCAGTTCTTCATGTACAGCTCGACGAAGACGGAGACCTTGGCGCGCAGCACCCACGGGTCGAACGGCTTGGAGATGTAGTCGACCGCGCCCGCCGCATAGCCCCGGAAGGTGTGGTGGGGGCCGTGGTTGATGGCGGTGAGGAAGATGATCGGGATGTCCCGGGTCCGCTCCCGCCGCTTGATGTGCGCCGCGGTCTCGAAGCCGTCCATCCCCGGCATCTGGACATCCAGCAGAATGACCGCGAAGTCGTCGGTCAGCAGCGCCTTGAGCGCTTCCTCCCCGGACGATGCCCGCACCAGCGTCTGATCGAGCGCGGAGAGAATGGCCTCCAGCGCCAGCAGATTCTCCGGCCGGTCATCGACCAGGAGGATCTTGGCCTTCTGCACCATGCCCCGTCCTCCTCGCCCCGGCATGGGCTCTCCCCGACTCACCGAGTCGGGGGAGACACCGGGCGCCGCCCCAGAAGACGACTCCCTTGCGCCGTCCGTCCTTGTGCCGGTCATGGTAGCCGCACCCCGCCTGTCGCCACACCCTGTCACCACGATGTCACTGTGCACGTAGCGGAAACGTGGTGGGAGACCAGAAGGTTCCCCGTAAACCGGCCGCTCACACGCCCGTGGCGACGGCCGGCCGGCGGAGCCCGGACCTCCGCACGACGTCCCGCGCTTCCTCACCCCGCGCCGGTCGCGGCGGGCACGAGCGCCCCGCCGCCACCCCGCGTGCCGCGCGGGACCCGCGTCACTCCCCTCGCATCCACTGCTCCATCACCGTCAGCAGATGGTCCGGGTCGACCGGCTTGGTGACGTAGTCGGAGGCGCCGCACTCGATCGCCTTCTCCCGGTCTCCCTTCATCGCCTTCGCGGTGAGCGCGATGATCGGCAGCCCGGCGAACTGCGGCATCCGCCGGATCGCGGTCGTCGTCGCGTATCCGTCCATCTCCGGCATCATGATGTCCATCAGGACGACCGTCACGTCGTCGTGCTGCTCCAGGACCTCGATGCCCTCGCGCCCGTTCTCCGCGTACAGCACCGCCAGACCGTGCTGCTCCAGGACGCTGGTCAGCGCGAAGACGTTGCGGATGTCGTCGTCCACGATCAGCACCTTCTCGCCGCCGAAGGCGAAGGTGCGGCGCGGCGTCGTCTCGGCCCGCTCGTCGGCGGACTGCTGGTCGCCCTGCCCGGCCCGGCCGGGCAGCGCGGGGCGGGTCTCCGTCGCCGGGACCGCCTTGCGGCGGTGCCGGAACAGCGCCCCGGCCCCGGAGCGCAGCTCGGCCGCCATCGGCGAGGATGACGACTCGTAGGGCCCGTCGTGTCCGTCGGAGCCGTCCTCGTACGCCGACTGCGGGTCGGTCGAGCCGTCCTCGCCCTGCCCGTAGCCGTTCGGGGACAGCTCGATCGGGTTCAGCGGCAGATAGAGCGTGAACGTCGAGCCGCGGCCCGGCTCGCTCGCCGCGTAGATCTCGCCGCCGAGCAGCCGCGCGATCTCCCGGCTGATGGAGAGGCCCAGGCCCGTGCCGCCGTACTTGCGGCTGGTCGTCCCGTCCGCCTGCTTGAACGCCTCGAAGATCACCCGCATCTTGCCGGCCGCGATGCCGATGCCCGTGTCGGTCACGGAGAACGCGATCAGGTCGGCCTCGGGATCGCGCAGCGACCCGGCCTCCAGGAGCTGCTCGCGGATCGACTGCGGCACGTCCGTCCCGGCCGGCCGGATGACCAGCTCGACCGCGCCCGTGTCGGTGAACTTCACCGCGTTGGAGAGCAGGTTGCGCAGCACCTGGAGCAGGCGCTGCTCGTCGGTGTGGAGCGTGGCGGGCAGTTCCGGCGAGACCCGCACCGAGAAGTCGAGCCCCTTCTCCGCGGTCAGCGGCCGGAACGTCGCCTCCACGTAGTCGACGAGCTGCACCAACGCGATCCGGGTCGGGGAGACGTCCATCTTGCCCGCCTCGACCTTGGACAGGTCGAGGATGTCGTTGATCAGCTGGAGCAGGTCGGAACCGGCGCCGTGGATCGTCTCGGCGAACTCCACCTGCTTGGGCGAGAGGTTGGCGTCGGCGTTGTCGGCGAGCAACTTGGCCAGGATCAGAAGGGAGTTGAGCGGCGTGCGCAGCTCGTGCGACATGTTCGCCAGGAACTCCGACTTGTAGCGCATCGAGACGGCGAGCTGCTCGGCCCGCTCCTCCAGGACCTGCCGCGCCTCCTCGATCTCGGTGTTCTTCACCTCGATGTCCCGGTTCTGCCGGGCGAGCAGTTCGGCCTTCTCCTCCAGCTCCGCGTTGGAGCCCTGCAGCTCCTTCTGCCGGTGCTCCAGCTCGGCGGAGCGCTCCCGCAGCTGCTCGGTCAGCTCCTGCGACTGCTGGAGCAGCACCTCGGTCTTGGTGTTGACGCTGATGGTGTTGACGGTCGTCGCGATCAGCTCGGCGAGCTGGTTCAGGAAGTCCCGCTGGATCTGGGTGAACGGCTGGAAGGAGGCCAGCTCGATCACCCCGAGGACCTTCCCCTCGAAGAGGACCGGCAGCACGATCACATGCGCCGGGGCGGCCTCGCCGAGCCCGGAGGAGATCTTCAGATAGCCCGGCGGCACGTTGACCTGGATCGTCCGCTTCTCCTCGGCCGCCGTCCCGATCAGGGTCTCCCCCGGCCGGAACGAGGTCGGCATCGAGCCGGCGGAGTATCCGTAACTGCCGCGCATCCGCAGCTCGTACGAGCCCTCGCCCTCCCCGCCCAGTTCGGCGCTGGCGGTCGCGGAGCCGGTCGGCATCGCCACGAAGAACGCGCCGTGCTGAGCCGAGACGACGGGCGTCAGCTCGCTCATGATGAGCGAGGCGACGTCGTCCAGGTCCCGGCGGCCCTGCATCAGTCCGGAGATCCGGGCGAGATTGCCCTTGAGCCAGTCCTGCTCCTCGTTGGCGAGGGTGGTGTCGCGCAGATTGGCGATCATGGTGTTGATGTTGTCCTGGAGGGCCTGGATCTCGCCCGCCGCGTCCACACCGTCGATCTTCAGGTTGAGGTCGCCGCGGGTCACCGCGGTGGCGACGGCCGCGATGGCCCGCACCTGCCGGGTCAGGTTCCCGGCCATCTCGTTCACGGACTCGGTCAGGTCGCGCCAGGTGCCGTCGACGTCCCGGACCCGTGCCTGGCCGCCCAGGATGCCCTCCGTGCCCACCTCGCGGGCCACCCGGGTGACCTCCTCGGCGAACGAGGACAGCTGGTCGACCATCGTGTTGATGGTGTTCTTCAGCTCCTGGATCTCACCGCGCGCGTCGATGTCGATCTTCTTGGTGAGATCACCCTTGGCGATGGCGGTGGTGACGGCGGCGATCTGACGCACCTGGCCCGTCAGGTTGGACGCCATCGAGTTCACCGACTCCGTCAGGTCCTTCCAGGTGCCCGAGACGCCCGGCACCCGCGCCTGGCCGCCCAGCTCACCCTCCGTACCCACCTCGCGCGCGACTCGCGTCACCTCGTCCGCGAACGAGGACAGCGTCGTCACCATCGTGTTGACGGTGTCGGCCAGCTCGGCCACCTCGCCGCGCGCCTCGACGGTCACCTTCTTCGTCAGATCGCCGTTGGCGACCGCGGAGGAGACCCGGGAGATGTTCCGCACCTGACTCGTCAGGTTGTTGGCCATCAGGTTGACGTTGTCGCTCAGGTCCTTCCAGATGCCCGTCACCCCGCGCACCCGCGCCTGACCGCCCAGGATGCCCTCGGTGCCCACCTCGCGGGCGACCCTCGTCACCTCGTCGGCGAAGTTCGACAGCTGGTCGACCATCGTGTTGACGGTCGTCACCAGCTCCAGGATCTCGCCCTTGGCGTCGACGGTGATCTTCTTCGAGAGGTCGCCCTTGGCGACCGCCGTCGTCACCTCGGCGATGTTGCGCACCTGGGAGGTCAGGTTGTTCGCCATGAAGTTCACCGACTGGGTGAGGTCCTTCCAGGTGCCGGAGACCCCCTGCACCTCGGCCTGACCGCCCAGGATGCCCTCCGTGCCCACCTCACGGGCCACCCGCGTCACCTGCTCGGCGAAGCTGGAGAGCTGGTCCACCATCGTGTTGAGGGTGTTCTTCAGCTCCAGGATCTCGCCCCGCGCGTCCACGTCGATCTTCTGCGACAGGTCACCGCGCGCCACCGCCGTGGCGACCTGCGCGATGTTACGGACCTGGGCGGTGAGGTTCCCCGCCATGCCGTTCACCGAGTCGGTCAGATCGCGCCACACCCCGGCGACGCCCGGCACCTGCGCCTGACCCCCGAGCCGGCCGTCCGTGCCCACCTCGCGGGCCACCCGCGTCACCTGCTCGGCGAACGCGGACAGCTGGTCGACCATCGTGTTGATGGTGTTCTTCAGCTCCAGGATCTCGCCCCGCGCGTCCACGTCGATCTTCTGCGACAGGTCACCGCGCGCCACCGCCGTCGTCACCTGGGCGATCTGCCGCACCTGGGACGTCAGGTTCCCCGCCATGAAGTTGACGGAGTCGGTGAGCTCCTTCCACGTACCGGAGACACCGTCGACCCGCGCCTGACCGCCGAGGCGGCCCTCCGTGCCCACGTCCCGCGCCATCCGCGTCACCTGGTCGGCGAAGGACGACAGCTGCGACACCATCGTGTTGACGGTGTTCTTCAGCTCCAGCATCTCGCCCGCGACGTCGACGGTGACCTTCTGGGAGAGATCACCATTGGCGACCGCCGTCGTCACCTGCGCGATGTCCCGCACCTGACCCGTCAGGTTGCGGAACGCCGTGTTCACCGAATCGGTGAGGTCCTTCCACGTTCCCGCCGCACCCGGCACCTCGGCCTGGCCGCCGAGCAGACCCTCGACACCGACCTCCCGCGCGACCCGGGTCACCTCGGAGCCGAACGCCGACAGCTGGTCGACCATCGTGTTGACGGTGTTCTTCAGCTCCAGCATCTCGCCGGCCACGTCGACGGTGACCTTCTGCGACAGATCACCATTGGCGACCGCCGTCGTCACCTGCGCGATGTCCCGCACCTGCGTGGTGATGTTCCGGAAGACGGTGTTGACCGAATCGGTCAGGTCCTTCCACGTCCCCGCCGCACCCGGCACCTGCGCCTGACCGCCCAGCAGACCCTGCGCGCCGACCTCCCCGGACACGCGCGTCACCTCGTCGGCGAACGTCCGCAGCGTCTCGGTCATCTGGTTGATCGTGTCCGCGAGCTGCGCGACCTCGCCGCGCGCGCTCACGGTGACCTTCTGCGAGAGGTCGCCGTTGGCGACCGCCGTGGTGACCTCGGCGATACCCCTCACCTGATTGGTGAGATTCCCCGCCATCGTGTTGACGGAGTCGGTGAGGTCCTTCCACACGCCCGCGACCCCGGCCACCTCGGCCTGACCGCCCAGCTCGCCCTCCGTGCCGACCTCCCGCGCCACGCGGGTCACCTCGGAGGAGAACGAGGACAGCTGGTCCACCATCGTGTTGACGGTGTTCTTCAGCTCCAGCATCTCGCCGGCCACGTGCGCCGTGACCTTGCGCGACAGATCGCCCTTGGCGACCGCCGTCGTGACGAGAGCGATATCACGTACCTGAGCCGTCAGCCGGTACGCCATCGTGTTGACCGAATCCGTGAGGTCCTTCCACGAACCGGACATACCGCGCACCTGGGCCTGACCGCCCAGCTTCCCCTCGGTACCGACCTCCAGCGCGACCCGCGTCACCTCGTCGGTGAACGCCGACAACTGGTCGACCAGGTTGTTCACCGTCCGGGCGACCTTCAGGAACTCCCCGCGCAGCGGCCGCGCCGCACCGTCGGGCCCGTCGGACCGCAGGTCCATCCGCTGGTCGAGATCGCCCTCGGCCACCGCCGACAGCACCCGCCCGACCTCGGACACCGGCCGCGTCATGTCGTCGACCAGCGCGTTCGCGGCCTCGATCGCCGCGGCCCAGGCGCCTTCGCTGGCCCCGGCCTCCAGCCGTTCGGACAGCTTGCCCTCGCGCCCCACCATCCGCCGCACCCGCGACAGCTCACCCGTCAGATGCATCTGCCGGTCGGCGACCTCGTTGAACACGGCGGAGATCTCCGCCATGACCCCGTCGCCGGACACGGTCAGGCGCTTGCGGAAATTCCCGTCGCGCATCGAGACCAGCGCCTGGAGCAGCCGCTCCATGGCCGCCGCGTCCACCTGCACCGTCCCACCGCTCCGGGACCGTCCGCCCTTTGCCCGCGTGCCGCTGCCGCTGCCGCGCCGCGCCGCCGTGCCAGAGTCCACCGTGTCCCTCCCGAAGGGATTGGCCGTCCTGCCCGGGCCGTCGCCACAGGCCGACCCAGTGTTTCACCGCAGCCGAACAAGGCCATAACAGTTCGGCAGCTTCGCATAACGTCCCCGCCCGTAGGGGACGGAAACAGCGGTGACCGGCATCCGCCCGGACAGTGAAGGTAAGTAACCTGGCATCCGGCTGTCCAACCGCCCCGGTCCGCCCGGCGGGGGCGGGGCGGCGGGAAGAAGACCAGCGGGCAGCGGGAGGGGCACACCGACCATGGCAGAGCCGGGCGTCGAAACGCGTACGAGGAGTTCTGTGATCACCGCGCGGGCGGCTGCCAGCTTCGACCCCGTCGGGCGGTCCGTCGCGACCGCCCGCGCCTTCGTCAGGGACACCCTGCAGGGATGGGGGTACGCCGAGGTCGTCGACGACGCCGTCGTCCTCACCAGCGAACTCGTCACCAATGCCGTCGTCCACGCCGGCACCGCCGCCGACGTCCTGTGCCTGCGCAGCGAGGACGGCGTCCGCGTCGAGGTCGCCGACCGCTACCCCGAGCGCGAGATCCCCGTCCAGGGCGGCCGCACCGTCGCCCACCCCGACCGGGAGAACGGCCGGGGCCTGCTGCTCTGCGCCGCCCTGGCCACGCGCTGGGGCGTCGAGTACACCCCCACCAGGAAGAACGTCTGGTTCCAGCTGGACCTGCCGGAGCGCCCCATCGGGACCCGCTCGGCGGGCCCCGTCCTCCCCGACGCCCTCCTGCCCGTCGCCGAGAGCCGCGTCCGCGTGGCCGTCGCCCAGATCGACCGCGGCGGCTCCGTCACGGCCTGGAACGAAGACGCCGAGGAGCTCTTCGGCTACACCGCGGAGCAGGTCCTCGGCAAGCCGCTCGGCGATCTCGCCGCCTGGCCCCACACCCCCGGCATCGGCACCGGCCTCGTCGAGGCGCTCCAGCTCTCCCGCTGGGAGGGCAGCTACGGCATCCGCTGCGCGGACGGCCGGGTCGTGCCCGTGTACGCCTCCCACCTCCGGGTCCGCGACGCCGGAGGCGAGCCGTCCACCGTCTGCCTCCTCGTACGCGAGTACGAGCGCGCGGTCCTGCAGACCCCGCAGCGCACCGCGGTCTCCGACTCCGGCGCCGAGAGCCGTTCGGCGGACCCCTTCGAGGTGTTCATCGGCTCTCCGGCCCCGGACGACCTGGACGGGCTCCTCCAGCGCACGGTGGAGCGCGCCCGCGACATGCTCGACGGCGACGCTGCGTTCCTCCTGCTGGCCACGGACGACGAGACGGAGTTGGAGGTGCGCGCCACGACGGGCCTGCCGTCGGCCCGTCAGCGCTTCGCCCGCGTTCCGGTGGAGACGGGTGCCAGCCGTTACGGCTCCGCCCGGATGCCGGCCGTCCACGAGGACCTGGCCGCCGTCCCGGGCGCGGTGCCCCTGCTGGAGGGCACCGGCATGCGTTCGGTGGTCACGGTCCCCCTCAAGGTCGAGGGCCGGCTGACCGGCTCCCTGGGCGTCGCCGCGGAGAACCCGAACCGCTACTCCAACGAAGAGGCCCTGCGCCTGCAGTTCGCCGCCGACCGGATCGCCCTGGCCGTGGAGTCGGCCCGTCTCGGCGAGCTGGAGCGCCTGCGCCGCGGCTCGTTGAGCTTCCTCGTCGAGGCCTCCGACCTGCTGGCCGGCACGCTGGACCGCGATCAGACCCTGGCGCTCATGGCGCAGATGACCGTTCCGACGCTCGCGACCTGGTGCGCCGTCTACACGATCGCCGACCAGTCGTCGGACCCGTATCTCTCGTACGTCCTGCACGAGGACGAGGACCGGATCGACGGTCTGAAGGCCCTGCTCTCCTCGATCGCCCCGCCGGACCCGGTGCCCACGCCGGGCGCCCGTGTCTGGTCCGCGCCGGCGGCGGCCGCCCACCGGGCGGCGCTCTCCACGTCGATGCGCGAACTGGGCGGTGCGGCGGGCCCGTTGTCCTCGGGCATCGACACGACTCTGGCGACGGCGGCCGTGGTCGGCGGGGAGACGGTGGTACTGCCGCTGGTGGCCCGCAACCGCGTGATCGGCATGCTCACGCTGGGGAAGCCGTCGGACGACCATTTCCGCCAGGAGATCCTGGAGCTCGCCGAGGACCTCTCCCGCCGGGCGGCGCTGGCTCTGGACAACGCCCGTCTCTACAGCGAGCGGATGGCCATCTCCCAGTCCCTGCAGCGCAGTCTGCTGCCGCCGGGTCTGCCGGACATCCCCGGGGTCGAGGTCGATGTCATCTATCGGGCGGCCGGCGAGGGCAATGAGGTCGGCGGCGACTTCTACGACCTGTTCCCGATCCGCGACAACGCCTACGGCTTCGCCATCGGCGACGTCTGCGGTACGGGTCCGGAGGCGGCGGCCGTCACGGGCCTGGCCCGCCACGCGCTGCGTCTGCTGGCCCGGGAGGGTTTCGGCGGCCCGGCGGTCCTGGAGCGGCTGAACGCCGCCATCCTCGACGAGGGCGCCCGCAGCCGCTTCCTGACCCTTCTCTACGGCGAGATGTGGCCGCAGGAGGACGGCTCGGCCCTTCTCAAGGTGGTTTGCGCCGGTCATCCGCTGCCGCTGCGTCTGCGCCAGGACGGCACGGTCTCCTCGGCGGCGGATCCTCAGCCGCTCCTCGGTGTCATCGATGACCTGGAGCTGTACGAGCAGACGATCACGCTGGATCCGGGTGATGTCCTGCTCTGTGTCACCGACGGCGTCACGGAACGCCGCGAGGGCAGCCGGATGTTGGGCGACGACGGTCTGGCGGAGGTCCTGAAGACCTGCACGGGCCTGACGGCCGGCGCGGTCGCGGCCCGCATCCTGCGCGCGGTGGAGCGCTTCGCTCAGGAACCGGCGTCGGACGACATGGCGATCCTGGCGATGCGCATCCCGGAGCCGATCACCGCCGGCTGACGCTCTCCCGGCCGGCGCCCCTGTTCACCGCAGGGGCGCCGGCTCCAGGGCCCGGAGCCGGCGCACAAAACAAAGAAGGCCCCCGCCATGTGGCGGGGGCCTTCTTCTTTTTCGGAGCCCTTTAACGGAATCGAACCGTTGACCTTCTCCTTACCATGGAGACGCTCTACCGACTGAGCTAAAAGGGCGGGTTGTTCGGCGGCGTCCTACTCTCCCACAGGGTCCCCCCTGCAGTACCATCGGCGCTGAAAGGCTTAGCTTCCGGGTTCGGAATGTAACCGGGCGT
>NZ_JBVJGU010000012.1:0-45503 GCF_055587165.1 Streptomyces sp. NPDC048353
CCCCTCGTGGGGGGGGGGGGTGCGGGGCGGGGGTGGGTCGTTACGGTCGGGCGGCGCCCGGGGCCCTGCGGTGGCGGGCGGGGCCGGGCGGGGGGGGGGGGCCCCACGGCCGTTCTCGCGTACGCGTCCGGTCGGCGGCCGGCGGCGGAGGAGCCGCCTCCGGCCGGGCCGCGGACCGCTTTCAGCTGCCGGGCGCGGGGCTTCCCGCCGCCTGGAGGAGGACCGGCGCCAGGTTCTCCTTGCGGATGCGCTGGTCGACGTAGACGAGGCTGGTGACCAGCGGCGGGAAGACCGAGACGACGATCTGGCCGAGCGTCGAGAGGATCAGTGAGGCCGCGAGGAAGGGAGCCATCTCCGCCAGGACCTCGCCCGGCGACTCCGGGGCCGTCTCGGCGGTGAAGGTCATGGGGCTGGAGAAGAGCTGGGCGAACAGCTGGAAGAAGGAGCCGGCCATCCCCGAGATGAGGCCCGCCACCAGCAGGGCGCCGAAGATCCGCCACCAGGAGCCGTGCACCAGGCGCCAGGAGCGGCGCATCGCCTCCACCGCGCGCTGCTTCTCGAAGACCGCCGCCGACGGGGCCAGGCTCAGCTTCACCCAGAGCCAGGCCGTCAGCGGGAACAGCAGCAGCGCGCCGAGCAGGCCGAGGACCGGCAGCACCCAGGAGGCCGAGCCGGACTCGTTCGCCGTCGCGACGGCCGCCACGATCAGACCGACGAGGGCGGCGCCGAAGAGCGCCATGGGCAGCAGCATGAGCAGCATGGTGAGGAAGACCGTGCCGAGGACCGCCGGCAGGCTCGCCCAGGAGCGTCGCCAGACCGCGCCGAAGGTGGTGGGGCGCCCGAGCACCGCCTCCTTGAGGACGGCGGGGCAGGCCGCGTACACCAGACCGCTCGCGGCGACCATCACGATCATGGCGACGAGCCAGACGCAGACGGCCGCGATCAGCAGGGGCCGTACGTCGTCCCAGGACGGTTCGCGGGCGCCCGAGAGGTCGAGGACGGCGGACAGGTGGTCGCCGACCACCCCGTAGGCGATCCCGACCGCCGCGGCCAGGACCAGCGTCGCCGCGCCGTAGGCCGCCAGCGTCACCCCGAGCAGTTGCTTCCAGTAGCGGCCGAGGGTCGCGAAGGCGCCGGTCAGTATCTCGCTCAGCTTGAGCGGCACGAGGGGTATCACGCCGGGCTTCGGCGGAGGCGGTGGGGGAGGGTAGCCGTAGCCGTACGGTCCCGAGTGATGCGTCATGCGGGACACCGTAGCGGGAGGCCGTGCGTACAGACGTACGGATATATGTGTACGGGTGTCCCTATCCATGTGTACGCTCGTACACATGGGATACGGACTGCTGGCCGGAGCGATCGCGGCGGAGATCGTCGGAACGACGGCCATGAAGTACAGCGAGGGTTTCTCCCGCCTCTGGCCCTCCCTCCTCACCGTCGGCGGCTACCTCCTCGCCTTCGCCCTCCTCGCGCAGACGCTCAAGACGCTGGAGATCGGCACGGCGTACGCGATCTGGTCGGGTGTGGGCACCGCGGCCGTCGCCGCCATCGGCGTCCTCTTCATGAACGAGTCGCTGAGCCTCGCCAAGCTCGCCGGCATCGTGCTGATCGTCGTCGGCGTGGTCGTCCTCAACCTCGGCGGAGCGCACTGATGGCCCGCGCCCGCCGTCACGACCCCGAACGGCGCCGGCGCATCGTCGACGCGGCCCTGCGCGTCGTCGGGCGGCGCGGCATCGCCGGACTCAGCCACCGCACGGTCGCCGCCGAGGCGGACGTACCGCTCGGCTCCACCACCTACCACTTCTCCTCCCTCGACGAACTCCTCGTCGCCGCCCTGCGCCAGGCCAACGAAGGCTTCGGGCGGGCGGTCCGCGAGAGCCCCGGGCTCGCCGACCCCGAGGCCGACCTCGCGCGCGAACTGGCCGCGCTGATGGGCCGCTGGCTCGGCGGCGAACGGACGGGCGTGGAGCTGGAGTACGAGCTGTACCTGGCCGCCCTCCGCCGCCCCGTCCTCCGCCCGGTCGCCGCCGAGTGGACCGAGGCCGTCACCGACGCCCTGTCCCGGCGCACGGACCCCGTCACGGCGCGCGCCCTGGTCGCCCTCATGGACGGCATCTGTCTACAGGTGCTCCTGACCGACGGGGCGTACGACGAGGCGTACGCGAGCGAGGCGCTGGCACGGGTGCTCACCCCGGCGCCGGGGCGGACGTCGGGGCGCGGCCGGGCGGAAGGGACGCGCTCGGCGCCGGTGGAACCGCCGAATCGGGCGGTCGCGGCCTCGTCGGATCCGCCGGACGGCTCGACCGACACCTGAGACCGGTTGGCCCGCGCGGGGGCCCGCCCGTTAGGTTTTCCGCATGACCACTGCTCCTCGCACCACCGGCGCCGTCGCCGCCGGCCTCGCCACCCTCGCCGGTGACGGCACCGTTCTCGACACCTGGTTTCCCGCCCCCGAGCTGACCGAGGCCCCCGGCCCCGCCGGCACGGAGCGGCTCACCCCCGACGCCGCGGTCGACGCCCTTGGCGAAGGCGCCGCCAAGGCCATCGGCGTGGACGCCCGCCGGGGCGTCGAGGTGGTCGCCGTCCGCACCGTCATCGCCTCCCTCGACGACAAGCCGCTCGACGCCCACGACGCGTACCTGCGCCTGCACCTGCTCAGCCACCGGCTGGTCAAGCCGCACGGCCAGAACCTCGACGGCGTCTTCGGCGTCCTCGCCAACGTCGCCTGGACCTCGCTCGGCCCGGTCGCCGTCGACGACGTCGAGAAGGTCCGCCTCAACGCGCGCGCCGAGGGCCTCCACCTCCAGGTGACCTCGATCGACAAGTTCCCCCGGATGACCGACTACGTCGCCCCCGCCGGTGTCCGCATCGCCGACGCCGACCGTGTTCGGCTCGGCGCGCACCTCGCCGCCGGCACCACCGTCATGCACGAGGGCTTCGTCAACTTCAACGCCGGCACCCTCGGCACCTCGATGGTCGAGGGCCGGATCTCCGCCGGTGTCGTCGTCGGCGACGGTTCCGACATCGGCGGCGGCGCCTCCACCATGGGCACGCTCTCCGGCGGCGGCAACGTCGTCATCTCCATCGGCGAGCGTTGCCTGATCGGCGCCGAGGCGGGCGTCGGCATCGCCCTCGGCGACGAGTGCGTGGTCGAGGCCGGTCTGTACGTCACCGCCGGTACGCGCGTCACGATGCCCGACGGCGAGGTCGTCAAGGCCCGCGACCTGTCCGGCGCCTCGAACATCCTCTTCCGCCGCAACTCGGTGACCGGCGCCGTCGAGGCCCGCCCGAACAACGCGGTCTGGGGCGGACTGAACGACGTGCTCCACAGCCACAACTGACCCGACGTGACCGATGCGGGTGACTCTGCGTTAGCACGGTGGCGCTGATCACAGCGTCACACGAGCAGAAAAGGCGAGGAGTCGACATGAGGACGAGGCCCACCGTCGGCGGACTGATCGGGGTACTGGCCGCCACGGCGGTGCTGGTGCCCGCCACGTCCGCCACGGCGGACGAGACGCACCACCACTCGCACAACGGGCCGCACGTCTCCCTGATCTCCGTCGGGCAGGTCGACGACCCGCTGGAGGACGTCCTGGAACACGCCGCGATCCTCGGCAGCACGTACGTCAAGGACTGACGCCACCCGGCGCCACGCGCACGGCCGCGGCCCGCCGACCGGAAGACGGTCGGCGGGCCGCGGCGCGTTCGGAGCGGCTGCGGTGCGGCTACGGGCGGAAGCGCAGCACCTGCGGGTCGTGGTCGCTGTTCTGGTCGGCGAACTCGGCGTTGATGTGCACGCTGTCGTACTCGAAGCGACGGATCCCCGGGCTGGTCAGGATCTGGTCGAGGACCTGGCTGTTGCCCTGGTAGACGTACGAGTAGCGCTCGCCGCGCGGCAGCGACTTCACGGCCGGGTAGAGCGCCCCGCCGTGCGTCAGCGCCTTCGTGGTCTCGGAGAACTCGAAGTCGTTGATGTCGCCGACCACGAGCACGTCGGCCTGCTTCTCGATGGCCAGCACGTCCTTGACGAAGGCGTTCACGGACTGCGCCTGGAGCAGGCGCTTCGCCTCGGAGGAACGGTTCGGCGGCTGGTGGTGCGAGGTCAGGCCCTCGTCGCCGCCCTTCGAGCCGAAGTGGTTGGCGATCACGAAGACGGTCCGGCCGCGGAAGGTGAACTCGCCCGCCAGCGGCTTGCGGCTGTTCTCCCACGCGGTGTTCGCCGGGTCGATCCGCCCGGGGGAGAGGGTCAGCGCGGCGCGGCCGCGCTCGCCGCGGACGACACCGGTCGCGGCCGTCGCGTCGCCGCCCGAGCGGTCGGTGAAGGAGACCCGCTCCGGGTTGAAGAGGAAGACCTGACGGATGTTGCCGCCGGGCTCGCCGCCGTCCTTGTTGTTCTCCGGGTCGACGGAGCGCCACTCGTACGCCGGGCCGCCGGCCGCCGCGATCGCGTCCGTGAACTTCTTCAGCGTCTGTCCGGCGGTGACCGTGCCGTCGTTCGTGGCGCCGTTGTCGTCCTGGATCTCCTCCAGGGCGAGGATGTCGGGCGAGGCCAGGTTGTCCACCACGGCCGCGGCCAGCGCGTCGAACTTCTCCTGCGGGTCGGACGGGTCGAGGTTCTCGACGTTGTACGTCGCCACGGCCAGCTCGTTCCGGTGCTGGCGGTCCGTGGTCTCGCGCTGCAGCCGGCGGTCGACGACCGTGCCCAGGGTGCGCGCGGTCAGGGTGTAGCCGCCGAACTGGTTGAAGTCCAGCGGGCCCTCGGTCCATCCGGCGAGGACGTCGCCGACGTTCGCCTTCGGGAAGGGCTTCTCCGCGATCGGGGTCAGCGACTGGATCTGGAGCCGGCCGGTGTTCTGCGCGGTGTACGAGCCGTAGACGGCGCCGCCGCGGCGGTTGTCGTTCTCCCAGGGCTTCACCGTGATCCACAGCTCGGAGTACGGGTCGGTGGCACCGACCACCCGCGAGGTGCCGACGCGGACGTTGGTGCCCTCCAGGGACTCGTAGTAGTCCAGGGCGTACGCCTTCGGCTGCAGCGGGAGGCCGTTGACGGAGCCGCCGGCGGCCGGGTCGCCCTCGGGGGCGTACGCGTCCGGCACGGACCGGCCGGAGATCGTCACGGGGGCCGGGACGGGGTTGCCGGAGGAGACCACGGTGACCGTCGGCCGGGAGAGCTGGGTGATCGACTGGTTGCCCGAGTTCAGGCCACCGGGGACGTACTCGCCGACGGTGCCGTCCACGCTGACCGCGTCGCCGACCGCGACGGTGGGCACGGAGCTGGTGAAGACGAAGAGGCCCTCACTGGTGGCCGGGTTGCCGTCACCCTGCGGGTCCTGGATCCAGAACCCGCGCGAACCGTAGGTGCGCACGCCGGTGACGACGCCCGTGACACCGGTGACCTGCTTGCCGACGAGCGGCGAGACGCGCGTGGTGCCCTGGACGTCGTGGACGCGGACGCCGGCGGCCGTCGTCGGAGTGGTCTCCGCCGAGGCGGAGGAGCCCGCGAGGAGCCCGGCGGCGAGCGCGGCGGACACGACGGCGGCGACGGCCGCGGATCTCGGTATGGAGGAAGGCATCAAGGAACTCCGGAGCTGCTTGGAGAATCGGTCAATAGATCTACGCGCGTCAATCTCTTGTCTGGGCGCCCCCCTTGTCAAGGGTCGACGGGTGTACGAAGGCTGACGGATCCGTGAACCGGATGACCTCGTCGGAATTGCGTCTACCCTGAAGGCCGTCTCTGACCGACCCGGGCCCCCACCCCCCGCCTAGCTTCGAGGAGAAGACCCTTCATGGCATCGGACCGCCCCACCCTGCCCCCCGTTCAGCTGCACACGGACGCGGAGCTGGCGCGGGACGCCCTGGCCACCCCCCTCCTCGCCCGTGCCGTGCGGCTCGCCCGCTGGGCGGGGCCGGAGACCCGGGTCGGCGCGGGAGGCGAGCTGATCGACGGGCAGCTGGCCGCGGCCGCCGAGGCGTTGGGCCTGGCGGCGGACGAGGACGGCGCCGCGTACGCGAGCGAGGCGTGGCGGGTCGCGGTCGACACGGGTCTCGTGGAGGTCGAGGACACGGACTTCGACGCCTCCGACGGTGCGCGCGACGCGGCGCGGGAGGGCGACGGAGACGAGGAGTCGGAGGCCGTCGGCACGGTCACGGCCGGCGAGAACCTCGCGCTCCTCACCGGAGGCGGTGCGCCGCGGGACGTGCTCGGCGTCTGGCTCGACGGCCTGGACGTGGTCTTCGCCGACGCCACCGCGCCCGTGATCGACGACCTCGCGGAGGCCATCGACGAGGACGGCGAGATCGACTTCGAGCTGCTCGACTGGAACCCCGAGGAGGAGGCGGAGTTCCTCGAAGGTGTGCTCGGCAACCTCTACCTGCTGACCGTCAGCGAGGCGGGGGCGGGCGACGGACCCGTACCGCTGCCCGCGCTCGCGGCGTCGATGATCGTCCCGGACGACATGGGCGAGCCGACCGACGACGTCCTGGAGCAGGTGTCGGAGGCGATGATGCGGCTCGACGACCAGTTCCGGCTGCTCGAACCGATCGGGCTCGTCGAATACCAGCCGGTCGACGAGGCGCTGATGGCGGAGGAGGGCGAGGAGCCGGCCCCGCCGGTCGACGAGGAGGACGTCACGCGGTACGGGATGGTGCGGCTGACGCCGCTCGGCCTCTACGGCGTCCGGGCGCGGATGCTGGAGGCGGGCGTGGACGCCCCGGCGGTCGGCGACCTGGCCGGCAAGGGCGCGGACGCGCTGCTCGACGGGATCGCGCACTACCCCCTGACGGCGGCCCGTGCCGAGACGGCCGGCTGGCTGGCCGGGCGGGACGCGGTGGCGGCGGCGCGTGAACTACTCGCGGCGGCGCGGGGCGCGGACGCGGGCTCTCCGCTGCGGCGCCTGCACTGCCAGCAGACGCTGGCCCTGGTCGGCGCGGAGGCGGAGCCGGCGGTCCGCGAGGTCCTGGACGACGCGGAGCTGGGCGGCCTGGCGCGGGTCTGGCTGGCGGAGCGGGGAGCGGCGGACATTCCGGCGCCGCCGGAGTCGATGATCTTCTGGCTGGCGATCGACACGATCGCGGCGCAGCTGGACTCGGACGGCGACCTGGAGGAACTCCAGGAGCTGGTGGAGAGCCTGACGGGCCGCCACAGCGGCTTCTTCGACGCGGCCTGGCGGGTGGAACACCCGGCGACGGCGGAGGTCCTGGAGGCGATGGGCCGCCTCCACCGCGACAAGCCCTCGGCGAAGGAGGCCCGCAAGGCCGCCTTCAAGGCCCGGTCCCGCCAGGGGGCGTAAGGGGGACCGCGCCGGGGGGCGGGGCCTTACGGCCGCTTGGCCTTCGGGCCCGAGCCGGGCGGGGGCCGGGGCCCGGGGTGCCGCCCTTGCCGCGCGCCCGGCTCGGCCGCGAGGGCGCTGCCCGGGCTCCGTCCGGGCCGCCGACCCCGCCCGGGGGTGCCGTACCGGCGCCGCGCCGGTGCCGGCCGGTCAGGTGCGCAGGTAGGAGGCGCCGTTGAGGTCGAGGATCGTGCCCGAGGACCACTCCGCCTCCGGGGAGGCGAGCCAGAGGACCGCGGCGGCGATCTCGGGCGCCGTGGCCACCCGGCCGAAGGGGCTCTGGGCCAGGATGGAGGGGCCCTCCGGGCCCGTGAGGCGCGGGGCGACGCGTTCCGTCGCGAAGAAGCCCGGGGCCACCGAGGCGACGCCGATGCCGTGCGGGGCCAGGGCGACCGCCAGCGACTGGCCCAGCGCGTGGACCGCCGCCTTCGTCGCGCCGTACGCCGGGTGATCCGGCTCGCCCCGGAACGCCCCGCGGGAACCGATGTTGACGATCCGCCCGCCACCGCCCTGCCCGATCATCCGCCGCGCCGCCAGATGGCTCAGGTTCGCCGTGGCGAGCAGGTTCACGGAGACGTGCCGCTGCCAGATCTCCGCCCACTCCTCGTACGGCGTCTCCACCGGCGGATGCGGCAGGTTCACCGCCGCGTTGTTCACCAGCACGTCGATCCCGCCCAGTGCCTCCGCGGCGGCGGCCTCCACCGCCGCCGCCCCCGCCGGATCCGCCAGGTCGCCGCCGACCAGCGCGTGCCCCGTGCCGTCCAGCGAGCCGAGGGTCTCGCGGGCCTCGTCGGCGCGGGTGCCGTAGTGGACGGCGACCCGGTCGCCCTGGGCGGCGAACGCCTGGGCCACGGCGCGGCCGAGCCCCCGCGACGCCCCGCTGACCAGGACCCGTCGACCGGACGCGGGCAGGTTCATGGAAGGTGGCCTCTCTGTTCGACTCTGGTTCGGCCGGCGTGCGTACGCGCACGGGACCGTGCGCCCCGAGATCCGGTGACCTCGGGGAGACGTACGCCGTCCCTCCACCGTAGAGAGTCCGCCGAGCGCTCCGCCGCACCCGTCCGCCGGGCCGCCGACCTGGTCAGTCCCACGGACTGACACCTAACATGTCAACTCATGGACGGACTGCGGCCCGTGGGCCGGACACTGCTGCGTGACCAGGCCTACGAGGCCCTGCGCGATGCCATCGTGCGCGGGGACCTGGCGCCCGGCTCCGTGGTCAAGGACGCCGAACTCGCCGAGCGGCTGGGCTTCTCGCGCGCCCCCGTGCGCGAGGCCCTGGCCCGGCTCGCCGACGAAGGCCTCGTGGAGACCAAGCCCCAGAGCTACACCCGGGTCACCCGACTGGTCAGCCGCGTCGTCCGGGACGCCGCCGCCGTCGTCCGGGTCATGCACGAACTCGCCACCCGCACCGGTGTGCCCCTGCTCGGCCCCGAAGGCATCCGCGCCATGCGCGAGGCCAACGTCCGCTTCGCCGCCGCGGTCCGCTCCGCCGACGTCGAGGCCGCCCTGCGCGCCGACGACGAGCTGCACCAGGTCCTCGTGAGCGCCAGCGGCAACCACGCCGTCGCCGCCACCATCGACCGCTTCACCCCGCTCCTGCGCCGGGTCGAACGACGGCTCTTCGGCGACACGGGAGCCTGCGGCTCGGCCGCCCTCCACGACCGGCTGATCGAGGCCTGCGCGGCGGGGGACACGGAGGAGGCGGTCCGGGTCACGACGGAGATCTGGCGCGCCCTCGAGGAGTTCGCCGACGACGCCGCCGACCTGACGGCCGTACGGAACCGCGTCCCTCAGCCGCACTGACTCCCCTCCGGACGCGCCGCTCCCGCCACCGGCGTCCTGTGCGGACGGTGGGCCGTCCGCACAGGACACCGGCGCGCGGACCGGATCAGAGCGCCTGGGCGGCGGGCTTCACCATGCCGCGGACGGTCCGCGACTTCACGAAGTCGCCCAGCGCCGTCATCTCCCACTCGCCCGAGAACTGCTTGATGAGCTTCGCCATCATCACGCCGGTCTGCGGCTCGGCGGTGGTGAGGTCGAAGCGGACCAGCTCCTCGCCGGTCGCCGCGTCCATCAGCCGGCAGTAGGCCTTGGCGACCTCGGTGAACTTCTGTCCCGAGAACGAGTTCACCGTGAAGACCAGGCCGGTCGCGTCGGCCGGGAGGCGGCCGAGGTCGACGACGATGACCTCGTCGTCCCCCGCTCCCTCGCCGGTCAGATTGTCACCGGAGTGCTTGATGGAGCCGTTGAGGATGGACAGCTTGCCGAAGTAGCAGCTGTCGAGGTGGTTGCGCTGGGGGCCGTACGCGATCACCGAGGCGTCGAGGTCGATGTCCTTGCCGCGGTACGCCGGCTCCCAGCCGAGGCCCATCTTCACCTGGGAGAGCAGCGGCCGGCCGCCCTTGACCAGGGACACCGTCTGGTTCTTCTGGAGGTTGACCCGGCCCTTGTCGAGGTTGATCTTCCCCGTGGCGGCGGCGGGTGCGGGGGCCGCGGCGGGCGGGGGAGGCGTCGAGGCGGCCACGCGGGGGTCGGCGGGGGCGGCGGGCGCGGCCGCCACGGGGGCGGCCACCGGAGCGGCCGGGGCGGGGGCCGCGGCGGCGGGCGCGGCCGGCTCCTCGTCGACGGAGACGCCGAAGTCGGTGGCGATGCCGGCGAGTCCGTCCGCATAGCCCTGTCCCACGGCCCGCGCCTTCCAGGCGCCGTTGCGCAGATAGATCTCCACGACCACCAGCGCCGTCTCCGTGCCGAGCCGCGGCGGGGTGAACGTGGCGAGGACGCTGCCGTCGTCGGCGTCGCGGATCGTCGCGGTGGGCTCGATGCCCTGGAAGGACTGGCCCGCCGCGTCCGGGCTGGCGGTGACCACGATCTTCTCGATGCCGGCCGGTACCGCTCCGGTGTCGACGACGATCGCGTCCGGCGCCGCGCCGCCGCCGGAGCGGTACGTCACGCCCGGGCCGGCCGGCTGGTTGTAGAAGATGAAGTCGTCGTCCGAGCGCACCTTGCCCTCGGGAGTGAGCAGCAGGCCCGAGACGTCGAGCCGCACCGGTGCGGCGACGTCCACCGCCACGCGCGCGGCGGAGAGAGGGATGTTCGAGCCGGGGGTCATAGCGGTCATGCCAGGGCTAACGAGCGAGACCGCTTTGCCGTTCCCTTACCTTCGCCCCCTTCGGCCACTCTGATGACGGGGGTGGTTCCGGGCGGTGCGTTCGTTGCCGAACTTGTACGCGCCGGTCCAGCGGGCCATCACCAGCTGGGCGTCGCCCGACCCCACCTCGGCGAGGAACTTCTCCGCCCGATCGCCCCGCAGGGTCCCGGCGGCACGGCCGCGGTGGGTGAGCACGACCGTGCCGTCCGCGCGCCGCGCGTAGCTGAATCCGAAAGGCTGAGGCATGACGGGCATCCTGCCGGTCGGGGACCGGTCCGTCATGCGAATATTCTTGCGACTCGTGGGTGGGAGCTCTTTTCGTACGCGGGACGTCGACCAGGCGCGGGTGGAGATCGGCGCGCGGTACTACGCCAACGTCATGGACGTCATCGAGCGGTGGGACCGCCCCTTCGCGGCCCGTTTCGACACCGTCGAGCTGGGTCCCCTGGTCATCGGCGACCTCGCCTGCGGGGCGGACGTGCGGATGCGCTTCGGCGAGCTGGGGGCGTTCCACGTCAACGCTCCGATGGGCGGCGGCGTCATGGAGCTGCGGCAGGGCGGTGGCCGGGCTCCGCTGCTCGCGACAACGGCCGAGGCGGTGGTGCTGGACCCGCTGGGCGACACCGTCCTCGACCGGTGGAGCGGTGACTGCCGGGCGCTCTCCGTGAAGATCGACGCGGCCGCGCTGCGGGACCGCCTGGAGCGCCTGACCGGCCGCCCGCCCCGCGGCCGGCTCTCCTTCGCGCCCCGCCTGGACACCTCGCGCGGCCCCGGCCTGGCGTGGGTGCGCTTCGCCCGGCAGGCCGCCCGGGAGGCCCTGCGCGGGGACAGTCTGGCCCACCACGAACTCGTCGCCCTGCCCTTGCAGGAGGCGCTGCTCAACGGGCTGTTGCTGGCGGCCGAGCACCCGTGGCGCGAGGAGCTGGACCGCCCCGGCGAACGGCTGCGGCCCGCCCCCGTCAAGCGCGCGATGGACGCCGTACGGGCGCGCCCCGAACACCCCTTCACCACCACCGAACTGGCCGCCCTGGCCAAGGTGAGCGTCCGCAGGCTCCAGGAGTCCTTCCGGGAGTACGTGGGGATGTCACCGATGGCGTACGTCCGGGAGGTCCGCCTGGACCGGGTCCACGAGGAGCTCAGGAAGGCGGACCCGGGCGAGCGGGGAGTGGGCGAGGTGGCCTGGCGCTGGGGGTTCGCGCACCAGGGGCGGTTCGCGGCGCGGTACCGGGCCCGGTTCGGCGAGACGCCCTCGCAGACACTGCGCGGGTCGGCCTCCTGGAGCGCGTCCGGACCCGACCCGGGCTCGTCGCCCGCCGGACCCGCGGGCCGGTAGGCCCGCGGTCTCGTCCGACCCGTCGCCCCGGGGCCGTCGCCTCCCGCGCCGTCGCCGGCGGCGGGCGCGGCCCGCCCCACAGGTCCGTCGCGTTATCCGGACAGCCGCCGCGCTGCGCGGATCGTGCCGCCCGGGCGGTGGTCCTACAGTGCGGAGGTCGGGTGTGCCACGCATGCCGTGACCCGGGCCCCGGCCGGCGCTCCCCCGCATAGTCCGGCCGGGCCCGTGTATCCGTCTGCTCCGTGCCGCCCGGCCCCGTGCCGGGCGGGCGGGTTCAGTGCGGCCAGCGCGGCGGGTCGGTGCAGAAGTGGCCGCCCAGGTGCGCCTCCGCCGGGTCGTCCTCGGCCGGCAGCCCCCGTTCGGCGATGATCCGCTCCGCGAACGGCTCCGAGTCGTCCCGCGGTGCGTACCCGAGCGCCCGGGCGGAGGAGAGGTCCCACCACAGGCGGGTGTTGGCGGAGGAGCCGTAGACCACCGTGTGTCCCACGTCCTCCGCGGTGAGCGCCGCGTGCAGGAGCCGGGCGCAGTCGGGCGGGCTCAGCCATATCGACAGCATCCGTACCGAGGTCGGCTCGGGGAAGCAGGAGCCGATCCGCACCGAGACGGTCTCGATCCCGTGCGCGTCCCAGTAGAACTGCGCCATGTCCTCGCCGAAGGCCTTGGAGAGGCCGTAGAACGTGTCCGGGCGGTGCGGGGTGTCGACCGGGACGAGCGGATCGTCGCCGCGCGGGCGCGGGGTGAAGCCCACCGCGTGGTTGCTCGACGCGAAGACGATCCGGCGCACGCCCTCCTCGCGCGCGGCCTCGTAGAGGTGGTGCAGGCCGGTGACGTTGGCGGCCATGACCTTCTCGAAGGTGGACTCCAGCGAGATCCCGGCGAGATGGACGACGGCGTCGACGCCGCGGACGGCCTCCCGCAGCGCCTTGCGGTCGGCGAGGTCGGCGACGATCGCGTCCGGTGCGCCGTCGACGGGCGCCACGTCGAGCAGCCGCAGGTCGTATCCGTGGGCGGGCAGCAGCTCCCGCATGAGGGTGCCGACCCCACCGGCGGCGCCGGTGAGCAGGACGGTGCGGGGTGCGGGCATGGAAGAGATCTCCGTCCGTAGATCGAATTCACAACCATGGACACGCTAAGGAGTGGCTCCAAGGTCGTCAAGAGTCCCTGGACGGGCCGTCAAGAGTCCATTTGGGGGAGGGTGAGTGCCTTGACCCGCGCTCCCTGGCTGCTCTAGCGTGAAAGTGTTCATAAATATGGACGACAATCAGAATTGTGCACGACGGACTTCTCTGGGAGCGCCCGTGACCTCAGCCCCGCTCGCCGACCGGCTCGACGGCCTGCTGTTCTTCCCCGTCACCGCCTTCGGTCCGGACGGCACCGTCGACCTCGACCTCTTCCGCGCCCATGTGCGCGCCGGCGTCGAGGCGGGCGCGGCCGCGGTCTTCGCCTGCTGCGGGACCGGCGAGTTCCACGCCCTCACCCCGGAGGAGTTCCGCGACTGCGTCGCCGCCGCCGTCGAGGAGACCGCGGGCCGCGTCCCCGTCGTGGCCGGCGCCGGCTACGGCACGGCGCTCGCGATCCGGTACGCCCGCCTCGCCGAGGAGGCGGGCGCCGACGGGCTGCTCGCCATGCCCCCGTACCTCGTCGTCGCCGACCAGGCGGGGCTGCTGCGGCACTACACCGCGCTCGCCGCCGCCACCCCGCTCGACGTCATCGTCTACCAGCGCGACAACGCGGTCCTGACCCCCGAGACCGCCGTCGCCCTGGCCCGCGTCGAGGGCGTCATCGGCCTCAAGGACGGCCTCGGGGACCTCGACCTCATGCAGCGGATCGTCAGCGCCGTACGGGCCGAAGGCCTCGGGCTGCTCTACTTCAACGGCCTGCCCACCGCCGAACTCACCGGCCTCGCCTACCGCGGCATCGGCGTCACGCTCTACTCCTCCGCCGTCTTCTGCTTCGCCCCCGACATCGCCCTCGCCTTCCACCGCGCCTTCGCGTCCGGGGACGACGCGACCGTGGAGCGGCTCATCGACGGCTTCTACCGGCCGCTGGTCGAACTCCGCGCCAAGGGACGGGGATACGCCGTCTCCCTCGTCAAGGCGGCGGTGAGGATGGCGGGTCTGGACGTGGGGGAGGTACGGCCCCCGCTGAGCGAGCCGGCGCCCGAGCACCTGAAGGAGCTGGTCACGATCATCGAGCGCGGGCGCGCGCTGCTGGCGACCGGGGACGGTGGAGCCGGTGGCGCCGACGGGTCCGACGCCCAGGGCGAGGGCCGGGACGGCGGCGCGGGCGCCGGGGCCGCGTCGTGAGGGCCGGGACCTTCGTCTACCCCTGGGACGTGGTCGGCGACCCGGCCGCGCCGGCCCTCCTCGCGGACCTCGGCGTCACACAGGTCACCCTCGCCTCCGCCTACCACTCCACGCGCGCGCTCACCCCCCGCCACCCGGCGCACCGGGTCGTCACCGCCGAGCACGCCGCCGTGCTCTACCCCCCGGACCCGGCCCGCTGGTCGGGACGGGCCCCGCGGCCGTACCCGGCGGGGGAGTGGGCGCCGGGCGACGCGTTCGGCGACGCGGCGCGGGCGCTGGCCGAGGCGGGCCTGGAGGTGCACAGCTGGGTCGTCCTCGCCCACAACTCCCGGCTGGGCGCCGAGCGTCCGGACACCTCGGTCGTCAACGCGTACGGCGACCGCTACCCCTGGGCGCCGTGCATCGCCATGCCCGCCGTCCGCGCGTTCCTGGTCGACCTCGCCGCCGAGGCGGCGGTACGGCCGGGGGCGGCCGGCACCGAGCTGGAGTCCTGCGGCTGGTACGGGCTGGCCCACCTCCACGCCCACGACAAGACGGCGGGCGTGCCGCTGGGGGACGCGGAGCAGTACCTGATGTCGCTGTGCTTCTGCCCGTCCTGCCGGCAGGGGTACGGGGCGGAGGGCGTGGACCCGGACGGGCTTGCGGCGGCCGTACGGGCCGCCCTGGAACCGGTCTGGGCCGGGCGGCCCGCGGGACGGCTCGGGACCGCCGACGCCGACGCGGCCCTGTCCTGGCGGATCCGTACCGCGCGCGCCTTCCAGGAGGCCGCGGTGGAGGCGGTCCGGGCGGCCGCCCCGCCCGGCTTCCGCGTCCTGCTCCACGCGGACCCGCGCCCCGACCGCTGCGGCGCCAACGCCGGCACCGACCCGGCCCATGTCCTCGGCCTCGCGGACGGAGTGGTCACCCCGGCCGCCTCGGTCGCCCTCTTCGCCGCCCACGCGGCCCCGGGCTCCGTCCTCGCGGCCAACCTCCCGATCGTCAGGGGCATGGGAGGCTCCCCGGCCACCCTGGCCGCCGACGCGCGGCGCGCGGCCGCCGCCGGAGCGACCGAACTCCGCCTCTACCACGCGGGCCTTGCCTCGGACGCGGACCTCACGGCGGTGCGGGCGGCCCTGCGGACGCCGGCCTGAACCACGGCCGGGGCGGGGGGCGTCGGCGTCAGGCCACCGCCTTCCTCCCGCCGCGGTTCTCGTACCGCAGCGCCGCCCCCGTCAGCACCGCTCCCAGGCCCTCCCACAGGCCCACGCCGAGGAAACCCGCCGGCGCGCGGCCCGTGAGGACGGCCAGGGTGAAGACGGCGCAGGTGAGGAGGCGGAAAGGGACCGTCCAGCGGAAGAAGGGCTTCCAGTCGGCGCAGGCGGCCAGGACGTAGTAGACGCCCATGTTCAGCGCCGCCATCGAGGAGGCGGTCAGGAAGACCAGGGTGTGGTCTCCGTCCGCGCGTCCCGTGCCGGGTATGGGGTCGAAGCCCATGACCGTGAGCAATGTGTCCGGGGAGACGAGACCCACCACCCCCAGGGCCGCGGCGAGCAGCCCGAAGACGGCCATGGTCCAGCCGGACAGGGAACGGGGCAGACGCACGGCGGTCCTCCGCGGAGTCGAATCTATGCTCGGGTCATGAGTGACCTTGCATATCGTGTCGCGGGCCCCGCGGACCAATCGGCGATCGCCGCGCTCGACGACTCGTTCACGACGGAACACGTCTACGAAGTCGCCGCGGGCGCCGTCGGGTTCGGACTCCGCATGGTCGCCGTCGACCCGCCCCTGGCGAAGGTCTTCCCCGAGGACGAACCCGACGCCCCGGACACCGACGACGACGCGCACGAGATCGTGGCCGTCGACGCGGACGGCACGGTCCTGGGCGTCGTCGCCGTCGCCGTCGAGGAGTGGAACCACCGGCTCGTCATCCGCCGGATCACCGTCGACCCCGCGCATCGCGGCCGCGGCATCGGCGGCGAACTGATGCGCCGCGCCCTCGCGTACGGCCGTGACCGGGGGGCCCGTACCGCCTGGCTGGAGGTCACCAGCGTCAACGTCCCGGCGGTACGGGCCTACCGGCGCATGGGATTCCGGCTCTGCGGCCTCGACACCACGCTCTACACCGGCACACCATCCGAGGGCGAAGCGGCCCTCTTCATGGCCAAGCCCCTCGAAAGGCCTTAGAGGGTGTCCTCCCGGGAGGTCGTGGACGGGTGAGCCAGGTCTCGGCTGAGGGAGCTTGAAGGGGGGATCAGCTCTGCGTCTCCCCGCGGCCTCCCACAGCGGCCGCATCGGGTACGACGAGCAGCTTGCCGGTGGTACGCCGAGCCTGCAGATCGCTGTGGGCCTGGGCGGCCTCCGACAAGGCGTAGCGGCCCGTCACGGTGACCTCAAGCGCCTTGGAGCGCACCCACTCGAACACGTCGGCGGCCCGTCGGAGCAGTTCGGACCGATCGGCGATGAAGTGCCCGACGCTCGGCCGGATCAGGGTCAGCGAACCGTCGGCGAGCCGCATCGGATCAAACGGAGGCACGGCACCACTTGCCGCGCCGAAGAGCACGAGATGGCCGCGGGTTCGCAGGCTGGCGAGGCTCGCATCGAAGGTGTGCGCGCCGACGCCGTCGAAGACGACCGGCAGTCCCTGACCGCCGTTGAGCCGCCTCACCTCGGCTGCGAGATCGTCGACCGCGGAGGAAAGGATCACCTCAGCGGCCCCGGCACGCTTCGCCAACTCGGCCTTCGCCGTGGTCGACGTCGTGCCGATCACCCTGCCGCCGAGATGGGTGATGAGTTGGGTCAAAAGCAGCCCCATCCCACCAGCAGCCGCATGCACGAGCACCGTGTCGCCCCCCTGAACCGGGTAGGCGTCCTTGACGAGATAGTGCGCGGTCATGCCTTGGAGGAGCACGGCGGCGGCTGTCTCGAAGCCGATATCGTCGGGCAGCGGCACCAGCCGGGAGGAGTCCACGACGGCCCGCTCGGCATACGTGCCGGGAATCTCCACCCAACCGACCCGGTCCCCGACGGCGACGTCAGCGACGCCGGGTCCGACTTCGACGACCGTGCCGGCGCCCTCAGCGCCCGGGGTGAAGGGCAGCGGGAGGCTGTACCGGCCTTCGCGGTAGTAGACGTCGAGGAAGTTGACCCCGGATGCGGCGACCTCCACGATCGCCTCGCCCGGACCCGGCCGCGGCTGGTCCACCTCGGCCTCCTGCAGCACCTCGGGACCGCCCACTTCGTACACCTGAATCGCTCGCATGACCCCTCCGATAACGGCTCGTCCCCCCACCAACCCCGTTGCCGGCGATCCGATTCCCGGCAAGCAGACAGCCCGCCGCCCCCGCGCGCCGTCGACGACCACTCCCGCCTCGCCTGCAGCGAGATCCACGCGGACGTGAGGAAGGAGACCGCCACCTCCTTCTGGCCTACACCGAGGTCACCTCAGCGCCGCCTTCATCATCTTCTGCGCCACCGGGGCCGCCAGTCCGTTGCCGCTGACCTCCGAGCGTGCCGCGCCCGAGTCCTCGATCAGGACGGCGACCGCGACCTCCTTGCCGGTGCCCGCGTCCTTGGCGTAGGACGTGAACCAGGCGTACGGCGTCTTGCTGTTGTTCTCGCCGTGCTGCGCGGTGCCCGTCTTGCCGCCGACCTCCGCGCCGTCGATCGCCGCGTTGCCGCCCGTGCCTTTCTCCACCACGGTCACCATGGCGCTCCGCAGCTGCTCCGCGACCGACGAGGAGAGGATCCGCTCGGTCTTCCCGTCCTCGAAGGACTCCAGGGCGTCCCCGTCCGCGTCGGAGACCTCGGAGACCATGTGCGGCGACGCCATGAGTCCATCGTTGGCGATCGCCGCGGACACCATGGCCATCTGCAGCGGGGTGGCCGTCACATCGAACTGGCCGATCCCGGTCAACGCCGTCTGGGCCTTGTCCATGTCGGACGGATACACACTCGGATAGGCGCGCACGGGCACGTCCTGCTCGGTGTCGCCGAAGCCGAACTTCTCCGCCATCGCCTTCACCTTGTCCTGGCCGAGGTCGACGGCCAGCTTGGCGAAGACGTTGTTGCAGGAGTACCGCAGGGCGGTGCGCAGGGTGGCGTTCTCGCAGGGCGCGGAGGCGTTCTCGTTCTTCAGGACGGTCCGGGTGTTCGGCAGCGTGTACGGATCGGGGCTCTCGGTCGGCGTGTCGACCGAGCCGTACAGCCCGTCCTCCAGCGCGGCCGCCGCGACGACCAGCTTGAACGTCGACCCGGGCGGCAGCGGCTGCCGCAGCGCCCGGTTGACCAGCGGCTTGTCCTCGTCGGTGGTCAGCTCCCGCCAGGCGGAGCCGTCGTTCAGGCCGGCGATCTTCGAGGGGTCGTAGGACGGGGTGGAGACCAGGCCGAGGATCCGGCCGGTCTTCGGGTCGATGGCGACCGCCGCGCCCTTGTTGTCCCCGAGCGCTTCGTACCCCGCCTTCTGCACGGCCGGGTCGATCGTGGTCAGGACGTCGCCCGGCTCCTGCGCCGAGCCCGTGAGGGCGTCCAGCGGGTTCTTCAGCCGGGTGTCCGTGCCGTCCAGGACGTCGGAGTAGATGCCTTCCAGCTGGGTGGAGCCGTACGCCTGCGAGCTGTAGCCGGTGACGGCCGCGTACAGCTCACCGTCGGTGTAGTCCCGCTTGTACGCGAGGTCGGTGCCCTCCGTCTTCTTCGAACCGGTGACCGGCGAGCCGGCCACGATGATGTTCCCGAGCGGCTGCGCGTACTGCGCCATGATGTTCCGCCGGTTGCTCTTGTCGTCCGCGAGGGCCTTGCCTTCGTACGCCTGTATCCAGGTCGCCCGGCCCAGCAGGGCGAGCACCAGGAGCAGCGCGAAGACCGAGGCGCGCCTGATCGTCTTGTTCATCCCATATGCGGGACGACCGAAGGGGGACCGGACGTTCCGGATGTGTCCGGTTTCTCAGGGAACCTTCATGCGGTCGTCGGGTGTAGGTTCGATTCAGGATCCGGCGTGCGGGCTCACCCCGCTCTGACGAACCCCGACTCGTACGCCAGGATCACCGCCTGCGTCCGGTCCCGGGCGCCGGTCTTCGCCAGGACCGCCGCCACATGGGTCTTCGTCGTCGCCGGGCCGACCCCCATCCGGGCCGCGATCTCCGCGTTCGTCAGGCCCGTCGCCATCAGGCGCAGCACCTCCGACTCACGGTCGGTGAGCCGGGCGGCCCAGGGCGGCGGCGCCGAGGGACCGCGCCGGGCGTGCTCGGCGGCCAGACCCCGTACCGCCGCCGGATAGAGCAGCGAGTCGCCGCGCGCCACCAGGCGTACCGCCCCGACCAGCTCCTCCACCGCCGCCCGCTTCAACAGGAACCCCGCCGCGCCCACCCGCAGCGCGTCGTAGACGTAGGAGTCGTTCTCGAAGGTCGTCACCACCACGACCCGCGGGGGCTCCGCCATCCCCGCGAGGATCTGCTCGGTCGCCCGGATCCCGTCGATCTCCGGCATCCGCACGTCCATCAGCACCACGTCCGGCCGCAGCTCGCGGACGACCGACACCGCCTCGGCGCCGGTCGAGGCCTCGCCGACGACCGTGAGGTCCGGCTCCGCGTCCAGGATGACCCGCAGGGCGGTGCGGACCATCCGCTCGTCGTCGGCGAGGACGATCCGGATCATCGTCCACCCGCCACGGGCAGCCGGACGGCGAGCCGCCACATCCCGTCGGCCGGCCCTGCCTGGGCCGTGCCGCCGAGCAGCCGGGTCCGCTCGGCGATGCCCCGCAGGCCGCGGCCCCCGTCCGGGCGGGCCACCGGCGCGCGGCCGGGCAAGGGGTTCTCCACGGTGATCTCCAGCTCCTCTTCGTGCAGGGCGAGACGCGCGGTCACGCGCGCCCCCTCCGCGTGCCGGGCCGCGTTGGTCAGGCCCTCCTGGACGATCCGGTACGCCTCCCTGGACACCGCCTCCGGTATCCGGTCCAGCGTCCCGGTCACGGTCAGCTCCACCCGCCGTCCCGCCCCCGCGACCAGCGCGTCGAGCGAGCCGAGCCCGGGCCCCGCCGGCTCGCCCTCCTCGTCGCCCCGGCGCAGCAGGCCGAGGACCGCGTCCAGTTCGCCGACCGTCCGCCGGGTGGTCTCCTCGATCGCCGCCAGCGCCTCCCGGACGAACTCCACATCGGAGTCGAGGACCTTGCGGGCGGCGCCCGCCTGGAGCGTGACGGCGCTGAGCGCGTGGCCGACCGAGTCGTGCAGTTCGCGGGCGAGCCGGTTGCTCACCGCCAGCTCGGCGGCGCGCCGTTCGGCCGCCGCGAGACGGTCCACCCGGCTCGGGCCGAGCAGCCGCGGGGCCAGCCGGGCGAGCAGCCCCCCGGCCCCCGCCGCGACGGCGGAGAGCGCCAGGAGCATCAGCAGCCCCAGGGGGACGCCGGCCCAGGCCGCCCAGGCGTGGTCCGCGTTCCCGTAGAGGCTCGCCGCCGAGGCCCGCAGCGAGGCCGAGAACGGCAGGGCGATCAGCGTGAGCGCGAACGGCGGCACGGCGAGGGACGCCCCGCTGACCAGCGCGCCGGCGCCGAGGTGCAGCGTGAACCAGGCCGCCGTCCGGGCCTGGTCGGCCCGCCCCCGGGCCGGGCTGTCGGCCAACCGGTGCGCCGGCACCCCGCACAGCGCCTGGACCGCCGCCACCGACATCGGCCGGACCAAGGGGAAGAACGAGGTGGCGGCGGCGATCGGCACGCCGATGGCGTACGCCGCCGCCTGCGCCGTCAGACCGCCCGTGAACGCGGATGCCCCGCCGGCGAGCGGCCCCGCGACCACGGTGCCGACGAGCCAGTACGGCATGAACAGGGCGCCGCCGAGGATGAGATGGATCCACCGTCGTCGCGTCCGCTGCCCGAGCAGGGCGCGGACGGCCCGGCGGGCTCTCACGCGGCGCGTCGGCGGAGGAAGACGGCCAGACAGCCGGCGAGCAGGAACCCGGTGATCATTTCGCCAGCGTAGGTCACCTCCATCAGGACCGAGTGCGCTTTCTCCTGATCGGTCTCGGGCATCAGCGACACCAGGCTCAGATACGCGCCCCAGCAGCCGAGACCGCCCGTGGCGACCCAGCCGGGGCCGAGGACGGCGAGGACCGGGAGCCCGCGGGGCCGTCGGGAGACGAGGAGCAGGACGGCGCCGACGGCGACGGCGGCGAAGAGCACCCGCGTCCACTCCAGGACGGCGACGTCGGAGGTGCGCTGTGCCATGCGGGCCGCCGAGAGGCCGGCCGTGGAACCGAGCGCCCACCGCACGTGCGGCGCGGCGGAGGCGACGGCGAGCACGGCGGCGGTCACGGCCGCGATCCGCACCGGGGCGCCGGTGGACCGGGCGGGCAGCTCGCCGAGGGTGCCGCGCCAGAGGGGGCCCCACCGGTCCCGCGCGTAGAGGAAGAACAGGGCGCCCAGGGCCGCTCCCTGGACGATGAAGCCTCCGTAGACGACGCCGAAGACCCACTCGTCGAGGAACGGCCGGGCCGGACCGCCGTCGGCCGTGCGGTTCCCCGGGCCGGTGAACAGGGCGGTGGCCAGCTGCGCGGGGAAGGCGACCATGATCGGGGCGAGCAGTCCGGTCGCCACCCACAGGGGGAACGCGAGCAGCCAGGCCCGTACGCGCAGGCCCCACGGCTCGGTGAGCAGCCGGGCGAGGACCACGACCAGGGCGTCGGCGACCACGGAGACCGTGTTGGCGACGACCAGCAGCGTCCGGTGGTCGAGGAGCGGGCTCCCGGTCGGGATGCCGATCTCGCTGCCCGCCACCCAGGCGATCTTGAGGGCGATGTAGGGCAGGCAGGCCACCGCGGCGAAGGTCCGCAGGACGCGGCGGGCGGTGCCGGGGCGCGCCGCCCGGGTGGTGCCGGGGCGGTCCGCGGCGGCGGGCCGCGGCGCGGGAGGGAGGGTCCGTGTCATGGCTCTCACGCTTCCGTGCCGGCGGCCGCCGCACCTCCTGCCCGGCGACGATCCGCCTCCGCCGGGCGGGGGAGACGGCCTCGCACCCCGGGGGAGAGCCCCCCGCATCCGGGGGAGACGGCGTCGCGCCCCGGGGAGGCGGCGTCACGCACGGCCCGGGAATTGACCCATGATCTCGGGTGCCGAATGCACCCTGTCATCGGTCACTGTGCGCACTAAAGTGATCTTCATGAACACGCCGCAGACCTTCGCCCCGCTCCTGACCCGCGCCGCCGACGCCGAGACCACCGCCGACCCGAGCAGTGTGATGACCCTCCTCGCCGACTCGGACACCACCGGCGGTCTGCTCACCAGTTACCGCTCGTCCTTCGCGAAGGGGGCCGTCGGCGCCCCGGCGCACTTCCACACCAAGGCGTCGGAGATGTTCTTCGTCCTGGGCGGCTCGCTCCAGGTGCTGGTCGGCGAGGAGCTGAGCGTGCTGGAGGAGGGCGACTTCCTGCTCGTGCCGCCCCACACCCCGCACGCCTTCGCCGCCGCCCCGGGCGCCGAGGCCGACGTGCTCTTCGTCTTCACGCCGGGCATGGCCCGCTTCGACTACCTGCGGCTGCTCGGCCGGGTGATGCGGGGCGAGGCGAGCTTCGAGGAGATCAAGGAGTCCTCCGAGCGCTTCGACAACCACTACGTCGACAGCCCGGTGTGGCAGCGGGCGCTCGCCGAGCGCTGACCGCCGTGCGGGGCGGGGCGCTTCCGGCGCCCCCGCCCCGCACCCTCGGGGCCGGCGCCCGTCAGAGCCGGCGGGTCGCCAGGGTCAGCCGGTCGCGGGCGTCGAACAGCGCGTCCTTGATCATCTGCTCGTGCCCCGGGGTCAGCCGCGCCACCGGCACCGAGCAGCTGATCGCGTCCCGCGCCGGGGTCCGGTACGGGATCGCGATGCCGAAGCAGCGCAGCCCGAGGGTGTTCTCCTCGCGGTCCACCGCGTACCCCTGCTCGCGGATGAGGCGCAGCTCCTCGATGAGCTTCTCGCGGTCGGTGACGGTGTGCTCGGTCAGCGCCGGCAGCGTCTCCGGCAGCATCTTGCGGACCTGCTCGTCGCTGTGGGTGGCCAGCAGCGCCTTGCCCAGCGAGGTCGAGTGGGCGGGCAGCCGACGGCCGACGCGGGTGAACGGCCGCAGGTAGTGCTGGGATTGACGAGTCGCCAGGTAGACGACGTTGGTGCCGTCGAGCCGCGCCAGGTGGATGGTCTCGGTGGTGTCGTCGGAGAGCCGGTCCAGGGTGGGCCGGGCGGCGGCCACCACCTCGTCGCCGTCGATGTACGACGTGCCGACCAGCAGGGCGCGGACGCCGATGCCGTACCGCGTGCCGGTCGCGTCGGTCTCCACCCAGCCCAGCTCGACCAGGGTGCGCAGCAGCATGTACAGGCTGGACTTGGGGTAGCCGACCGCTTCCTGGACGGCGGCGAGCGAGTGCATCCCGGGCCGCCCGGCGAAGTACTCCAGCAGCTCCACCGTCCGCACAGCGGACTTGACCTGTGACCCACCCGTGTCGGCCGTCGACATCACCCTCGCCCCTCTCGTCGCCGCCCCTTGTGGAGACGGCCCGCCCGTCAATAGAGTCCCATTCAGCTACAGGAATCGTGTTCAGAATAGCGAACAGCTCGTGAAGAGGGGCATGTCGGTGGCGGCTGAATCAGTGTGGAGTGTGGACCCCCGGACGGGGAAGCCGCGCGAACAGGTTGCGGTGGAGGCCACAGCGGCGGAGGTCGACGAGGCGGTGCGGGCCGCCCACGCCGCCCGGGGCGCGCTCGCCGACCGTACGGCGCGGGCCGCCCTGCTCCGTACCGCCGCCGACCTCCTCGACGGGGCGGCCGCGCACGTCATCGAGGCGGCCGACGCCGAGACCGCGCTCGGACCGGTCCGGCTCACCGGCGAACTCGCCCGCACCACGGCCCAGTTGCGCTCCTTCGCGGCCGTCGTCGAGGAGGGCGCCTTCCTCGACGTACGCATCGACCTGCCCGATCCGACGACCACCCCGCCCACGCCCGACCTGCGGCGGTGGAAGATCCCGCTCGGGGTCGTCGCCGTGTACGCGGCGAGCAACTTCCCGCTGGCCTTCTCCGTCCCCGGGGGCGACACCGCCAGCGCGCTCGCGGCCGGCTGCCCCGTGGTGGTCAAGGCCCACCCCGACCACCCGGCCACCTCCGAACTCTGCGCGTCCCTGCTGCGCCGCGCCGCGGCCGCCACCGGGCTGCCGGAGGACGTCGTCGTCCTGGTGCACGGCTTCGACGCCGGCGTGGAGCTGGTCCGCCACCCGCTGGTCGCGGCGGCCGGCTTCACCGGTTCCGTACAGGGCGGGCGGGCGCTCTTCGACGCGGCGGCGGCCCGGCCCGTGCCCATCCCCTTCCACGGCGAACTCGGCTCCCTCAACCCCGTCGTGGTCACCGACGCGGCGGCCCAGGAGCGGGCCGAGGAGGTCGGGACCGGCCTCGCGGGCTCGATGACCCTCGGCGAGGGCCAGTTCTGCACCAAGCCCGGGTTCGTCCTGGCGCCCGCGGGCGAGGCGGGCGACCGGATCGTCGGAGCGCTCACGGCCGCCGTCAGCGAGACCGAGCCCGGCGTCATGCTCGACCACCGCATGCGGGACGCCTTCGTCGACGGCGTCCGGGAGCGGGCCGGGCTGCCGGGGGTGGCCGCCCCGGTCACCCCGGGCGCCGGCGGGGAGCACACCGTGAGCGCCGGCGTCCTCACCGTCGAGGCGGCGGACCTGCTGAAGGGCGGGCACGAACCGCTCCTGGAGGAGTGCTTCGGCCCCGTCACCGTCGTCGCCCGCTACTCCTCCCGCGAGGAGGTCAGCGAGATCCTGTCCCGGCTGCCCGGCAACCTCACGGCGACCCTGCAGATCGCGACCGACGACGACCCGGACGCCCCCGGCCTGCTCGCCGAGCTCACCCCGCTGGCCGGCCGCGTGCTCGTCAACGGCTGGCCGACGGGCGTGGCGGTCGCGAACGCCCAGCACCACGGCGGACCGTACCCGGCCACCACCTCCACCTCCACCTCGGTCGGTGCCACCGCGATCGAACGCTGGCTGCGCCCGGTCACCTACCAGTCCACCCCCCAGCACCTGCTCCCCCCGGAGCTCCGCGACGGCAACCCGCTCGGCCTGCCGCGCCACTGACCCGGCCGGGAACGATCGCCGGCGCCGCGGCCCCTCACCGGCGCCGGCGAGGGGCGCGCGTGCCGCGGCTCACAGCGGCCCCGGGGGCGGAATGAATCCGGCGGGGCGGGGCGTTCCCGCCTCGGAACACCCCCCCATCCCCGCCACCTCCGGAGAGAAGCAAGAACATGCGCGTCGAGATCTGGAGCGACATCGCCTGCCCCTGGTGCTACATCGGCAAGGCCCGCTTCGAGAAGGGACTGGCGGAGTTCGCCCACCGCGACGAGGTCGAGGTGGTGCACCGCTCCTTCGAGCTCGACCCGAACCGTCCGCAGGGCGACACGGCGCCGGTGATCGACATGCTCGCCGCGAAGTACGGCCGTACGCGGGAGGAGGCCCGTGCCATGGAGGCCCACGTCGCCTCCAACGCGCACGCCGAGGGCCTGGACTACCGCACCGAGGGCCGGGACCACGGCAGCACCTTCGACATCCACCGTCTGCTGCACCTGGCCAAGGCGCGCGGCCGGCAGAACGAGCTGCTGGACCTCGCCTACCGCGCCAACTTCGCCGAGGAGCGGTCCGTCTTCGACGCCGGGACGCTGGTGACCCTCGCCGTGGAGGCCGGTCTGGACGAGGCCGAGGCCCGCGCGGTGCTCGCCGACCCGGGCGCGTACGCCGACGAGGTGCGGGCCGACGAGCGGGAAGCGGCCGAGCTGGGGGCGAACGGAGTGCCATTCTTCGTCCTCGACCGCCGCTACGGCCTCTCCGGCGGCCAGCCCGCCGAGGTCTTCACCCAGGCCCTGGAGCAGGCCTGGCAGGGCCGGGTGCCGCAGCCGGCCGGCGGGCCCGCGGCCGACGCGGCTGCCTGCGACGTCGACGGGACCTGCGACGTATAAGCGACCCTTGGGGATTCCCCTTGATCGCTCGCCGTTGACGGGAGATCGAGGGGGATCCAGGCTGGGGTCATGGATTCCCTGGACCCCCTCGGCGGAGCCGAGTTCGCGCCGAAGCAGACCTATCTGAACACCTCCGCCTGCGCGCTGCTGCCCCGGAGGACCATCGAGGCGATCACCCTGCTCGCCGAGGAAACCGCGGCCGGCCGCCCCGACGGCGCCGGCAGCTTCGACATCGTCGACGAGGCCCGCGCCGCCTTCGCGCGCCTCGCCGCGGTCGGCCCCGACCGGGTCGCCGTCGGCAGCTCGGTCTCCGTCCACGTCGGGATGATCGCCCAGTCGATGCCGGCCGGCGCGGAGATCCTCTTCCCCGAGGGCGACTTCAGCTCCGTCATCACCCCCTTCACCGTGCGCGGCGACCTCAAGACGCGGTTCGTGCCCCTGGAGCGGCTCGCGGAGTCCGTACGGCCCGAGACCGCGCTCGTCGCCTTCTCCTGCGTGCAGTCGGCGAACGGCCGGACCGCCGACCTGGCGGCGATCCGGGCGGCCGCCGCCGCCCACGGCGCCCGTACGCTGCTCGACGCCACCCAGTCGGCCGGCTGGCTGCCGCTGCGGGCCGGGGACTGGGACTACACCGTGTCGGGCGGCTACAAGTACCTGCTCTGCCCGCGCGGGGCGTCCTTCCTCACGGTCACCGAGGAGGCGCAGGACTCGCTCGTGCCGATCCACGCCGGCTGGGTCACCGGCGAGGAGCTGTGGGCCAACAGCTACGGTCCCGTCCGTGAACTGGCCCGCTCCGCCCGCCGGTTCGACGAGCCGGCGGCCTTCCTCTCGTACCATGGCGCCGCCCGTTCGCTGGCGCTGCTCGAGGAGATCGGCATCGAGCGGATCGAGGCGCACAACAAGGCGCTCGGCGCCCGCTTCCGGGACGGGCTCACGGCGCTCGGGCACGCGCCCGTGCCGGACGTCTCCGGGATCGTCGCGGTCCCGGGCCTCGGCGACCGGCAGGCGGCGCTGCGGGAGGCGGGCGTGCTCACCTCCGCCCGGGCGGGGAACCTGCGCGTCTCCTTCCACCTGTACAACGGCGCGGCGGACGCGGACCGCGCCCTGGACGTCATCGCCGGCTGACCCTCCCGGGATCCCGCCGGCCTGCCGGAGCCGCACGCGCGGACGCCCCCGGACGCCAGGCCGTGGCCTGATGTCCGGGGGCGTCCGCGGTGGGGGAGCCGGGGCCCGCGCCCGTCACCGTACGGGTGTGAAGTCCCGCGCGCCGATGAACTCCGGTCGCCGTACCGGCGCGGCGAACGGCTCCACGGCCGTGTTCTCCACACTGTTGAAGACGATGAAGACGTTGCTGCGCGGGTACGGCGTGATGTTGTCGCCGGAGCCGTGCATGGCGTTGCAGTCGAACCAGGTCGCCGACCCGGCCCGGCCGGTGAAGAGCCGGATGCCGTGCGCGTCCGCCAGGCTCGTCAGCGCCTCGTCGGACGGCGTGCCCGCGTCCTGCATCTGGAGCGAGCGCTTGTAGTTGTCCTTCGGGGTGGCGCCCTCGCAGCCGAGGAACGTCCGGTGCGAGCCCGGCATGATCATCAGGCCGCCGTTGGTGTCGTGGTTCTCGGTCAGCGCGATCGACACCGACACGGTCCGCATCCGCGGCAGGCCGTCCTCGGCGTGCCAGGTCTCGAAGTCCGAGTGCCAGTAGAACCCGGAGGCGCCGAAGCCGGGCTTCACGTTGATCCGCGACTGGTGGACGTACACGTCCGAGCCGAGGATCTCGCGGGCCCTGCCCACCACGCGCTCGTCCCGGACGAGCCGGGCGAAGACCTCGCTGATCCGGTGGACCTCGAAGACCGAGCGGACGGAGCCGGACTGCGGCTCGATGATCGAGCGCTCGTCCTGCCGTACCGCCGGATCGGCGATCAGCCGGTCGAGCTCGGACTTGTAGACGGCGACCTCGTCGTCGGTCAGCAGGTCGGGCTGGGCGAGGAAGCCGTCCCGCTCGTACGAGTCCAGGCCCGGGCCGCCACGGCCCCACACCACCGGGTCGCGCCGGGGCGTGAGCACCTCCGAGGCGCCGCGCGTCGGGTAGAGGTCGGTCGACTTCGTGTGGTCGGTCAGTACGTCGGTCATGCTCAGGCCTCCTCCGTGAGCAGGGGGTACACCCCGTTCTCGTCGTGGTCCTCCCGCCCGGTGACGGGCGGGTTGAAGACACATACGCACCGGAAGTCGGTCTTCGGGCGCAGTGTGTGGCGCTCGTGCCCGTCCAGCAGGTACATGGTGCCGGGCTCGATCCAGTGCTTCTCGCCGGTCTCGTCGTCCGTCAGCTCGGCCTCGCCCTCGACGCACAGGACGGCCTCGATGTGGTTGGCGTACCACATGGACGTCTCGGTGCCCGCGTACAGCACGGTCTCGTGGAGCGAGAAGCCGACCTTCTCCTTGGCGAGGACGATCCGCTTGCTCTCCCAGGTACCGGACTTGGACCTGACGTGGCGGTCGGTGTTCTCGATGTCCTTGAACGATCGGACGATCACGGTAGGTGCAACTCCCTTGGGTGTACGGGTTGATCAGGCGGTCTCGTGGACCGCGCGGGACAGCGTGCGCAGCCCCTCGTCCAGCTCCTCGGGCGAGATGGTCAGCGGCGGCAGCAGCTTGACGACCTGGCTGTCCGGGCCCGAGGTCTCCAGCAGCAGGCCCAGCTCGAAGGCGCGCGCGCAGACCTTCGAGGCCCGCGTGCGGTCCGCGAACTCCAGGCCCCACACCAGACCGCGGCCGCGGTAGTGGGCGCCGTCGGCGGAGTTCTCCTCGCAGAGGGCGAGGAGCGCCTGCTCGACCTGCTCGCCGCGGGCCATGGTCTGCTTCTCCATCTGGCCGTCGGCCCAGTAGGCGTCCAGCGCGGCCGTGGCGGTGACGAAGGCCGGGTTGTTGCCGCGGAAGGTGCCGTTGTGCTCGCCCGGCTCCCACACGTCGAGCTCCGGGCGGAACAGGCAGAGCGACATCGGCAGGCCGTAGCCGCTGATCGACTTCGACAGCGTCACGATGTCGGGGGTGATGCCGGCCTCCTCGAAGGAGAAGAACGCGCCGGTCCGCCCGCAGCCCATCTGGATGTCGTCGACGATCAGCAGCATGTCCTGGCGGCGGCACAGGTCGGCGAGGGCGCGCAGCCACTCGGCGCGGGCGACGTTGATGCCGCCCTCGCCCTGCACGGTCTCCACGATCACGGCGGCGGGCTTGTTCAGACCGGAGCCCTGGTCCTCCAGCAGCCGCTCGAACCAGAGGAAGTCCGGCAGCTGGCCGTCGAGGTAGTTGTCGAACGGCATCGGGGTGCCGTGCACCAGCGGAACACCGGCGCCGGCGCGCTTGAAGGCGTTGCCGGTGACGGCGAGCGAGCCGAGCGACATGCCGTGGAAGGCGTTGGTGAAGGAGACCACGGATTCGCGGCCCTTCACCTTGCGCGCCAGCTTCAGAGCCGACTCCACCGCGTTGGTGCCGGTCGGGCCGGGGAACATCACCTTGTACGGCAGCGAACGCGGCTCGAGCACGACCTTCTGGAAGGTCTCCAGGAAGCTCCGCTTGGCGGTGGTCGCCATATCGAGACCGTGGGTGATCCCGTCGCGTTCCAGATAGTCGATGAGAGCCCGTTTCAGCACGGGATTGTTGTGGCCGTAGTTGAGCGAACCGGCCCCCGCGAAGAAGTCGAGGTAGGTGTGCCCGTCCTCGTCGACGAGGTGGGCGCCCTGGGCCCGGTCGAACACGGTGGGCCAGCCACGGCAGTAGCTGCGCACCTCCGACTCCAGGCTTTCGAAGACGCTGAGTGCGGAGGGCGCGCCGTCATAGGCCGCTCGGCCGAGGGCGGTGGGGATCGGGTGGGCGGGCGGGGTGATGGTCACAGCGATTCTCCTGTGGGCTGGAAGGGGCCGATGCGGTACAGGACTTCGGGCTCGTGGGTGGCGCCGTCGGGGAACAGGCCCCCGTCGAAGAGGACCTCGCGCTCCAGACGGAGCCCGTGCCGCCGGGCGTAGGACGTGAAGAGCCGGTCGGATGCCGTGTTGTCCGGCGTGACGGTCGTCTCCACGGCGTCGGGGGCGATCCGCGCGGTCAGCGCGTCGAGGAGCACCCCGGCGAGGCCCCGGCCCTGGTGTCCGTCACCGACGGCGATCTGCCAGACGACGAGGGTGCCGGGACGGTCCGGCCGCAGGTATCCGGTGACGAAGGCGATCGGCTCCCCGTCGGCGTCGCGTGCGACCAGTGACGTGGCGGCGAAGTCGCGGCACCACAGCAGATAGCTGTACGAGGAGTTCAGGTCCAGTACCTCGGAATCGCGGGCAATGCGCCAGATCGCGGCTCCGTCCTCTACTCGTGGGCTTTCTACGGTCATGGCTGCTTGTGCGGCGGTCATGCTGAGGGAATTTACCCAGCGGAATTCTCGATTGCACCCCCGGAAGGGGTGGGCAAAGTGGCCGGAACGTGTTATCCGCGCGAGCGCGAAAGACGACCGATTTGCCCGTAAATACCCGTACGAAACGGACGCGATGTGGAGTCCGTCACAACATCAACAACGTCCGGAAGTGGTGAGCAAACTCTAGCGTTTGCGCTCGCGGATTCGGGGCAGAAGAAGCCGGAGACCTCAATTGGACGGGAAAGGGAATTCGCTTGCGGAAGGCGCGCCGGTATTTCCCTCGGAAATGTGAAATGCCGCGACCGGGAAGCCGGTCGCGGCATTTCGTGTACGACGGGGCCCGCCGCGGGGCGGGCCCTAGGGGCTTTCCTTACCCCCACGCCGCCGCGGCCGCGCGCAGCGCCGCCTCCGGGTCGACCGCCCGGCCCGTCCCGCCGAGCGCGGTGCCCAGCGCCGCCAGTGAGGCCGACACCGTGTCCCGGGTCGCGTCCGCGCCGTAGTGGTTGACCCGGATCATCTCCTTCGCCAGCGCGCCGCCGCCCGCGATCAGCGGCACCGAGGGATCGACGGCCAGTGCACGGGCCACCAGCTCGGAGGCGTCGACACCCTCGGGGGAGCGCAGCGTGGTGGCGACCGGGGCCGCGTCCCGCGCCTCGTACACGTACGGCTCCAGGCCCCCGCCCAGCGCCGCCGCGCCCGCGCGGGTCGCCGCCGCCGCCGCCGCGTGGCGCGCCATCAGCGTGTCCAGTCCCTCGGCCTCGATCCGCTCCACGCACGCTTCCAGGCCCAGCATCTCCAGCTGCGCCGGCGCGTGCGGCAGGGCCTTGCGCCCGCCGTCGATCCAGCGCTCCTTCCAGTCGAGGAGGGAGAGGTACGAGCGGCGCGGCGCCCGCGGGTTCGCGGCGAACCGCTCCCAGGCCCGCTCGCTGACCGAGACGGCCGACACGCCGGCCGGGCCGCCCATCGCCTTCTGCGCGCCGATGATGCACAGGTCGACGCCCCAGGCGTCGGGCAGCACCGGCTCGGCGCCGATCGACGCCACCGCGTCCAGATAGAACAGCGCGCCGTGCGCCCGCACGACCTCGCCGATCTCCGCGACGGGGTTGGTGTTGCCGGTCGCCGCCTCCGCGTGCACCAGGGACACGAAATCGGTCTCCGGGTGCTCGTCGAGGGCGCGGGCCACCTGCGCGGCCGTCACGGCCGTGTGGAAGGGCACGGACAGGTCCACGACGGTGGCGCCGCAGTCCCGCAGCCAGTCGCCGAAGGTCTGGCCGTACGGGCCGGTGACGATGTTCAGGGCGGTCGAACCGGGCCGCGCCCCGCTGCGGATGCAGCCCTCCAGGGGCAGCAGCGCCTCGCCCTGGGTGATCACCACGTCCTGCTCGGTGGAGAGCAGGGCGGCGACCCGCCGCTCGATGGACGCGAAGCGCGCGGCGGTCAGCGGAGGCAGGTCCAGAAACGGGTGTGTCACGGTCACGGCGGTGCCTTCTTCGACTCGGATCGGTGCAGGTGGGGCTCGGCTCAGCGTACCGAGGGGGCGGCCGGGGCCCGGGGCCGCACCGGGGTCCCGGCGGGCCGGGCGAGGAGCCGGCGGAGGGGGCGGGCCGGGTCAGGCGACGAGCCTCGGGACCGGGCCCGGTGGGCCGGGCGACGAGTCTCGGGAGGGGCTCCCGGCGGGGCACCCGCCCCTCGTACAGTGCAGGCATGAGCGATCACGTGGTGCTGCATGTGAAGGGGCGGGTGCTCGTCGGCCCGGAGGACGTCCGGGACGAGCTGTGGGCGGTCGACGGGCGGATCACCTTCGAGCGCCCCACGGGGCTCCCGGCCGGCGACACACTGACCGTGACGGGCTGGGCCCTCCCCGGCCTCGTCGACGCGCACTGCCACGTCGGGCTCGACCGGCACGGCCCGGTGGACGAGGCCACCAGCGAGAAGCAGGCCCTCACCGACCGTGACGCGGGCACGCTCCTGATCCGTGACGCCGGATCCCCGTCCGACACCCGCTGGATCGACGACCGCGACGACCTCCCGAAGATCATCCGCGCGGGCCGTCACATCGCCAGGACCCGCCGCTACATCCGTGACTACGCCCATGAGATCGAGCCCGCCGACCTGGTGGAGTATGTCGGCCGGGAGGCCCGGCGCGGTGACGGCTGGGTCAAGCTCGTCGGCGACTGGATCGACCGCGAGGCGGGCGACCTGACCGCCTGCTGGCCGCGCGCCGAGGTCGAGGCGGCGATCGCGGAGGCGCACCGCCTCGGGGCGAGGGTCACGGCGCACTGCTTCGCCGAGGACTCGCTGCGGGATCTGGTCGAGGCGGGCATCGACTGCATCGAGCACGCCACGGGGCTGACCGAGGAGACCATCCCGCTCTTCGCCGAGCGGGGCGTCGCGATCGTCCCCACGCTCGTCAACATCGCCACCTTCCCGCACCTCGCGGACGGCGGCGAGAAGAAGTTCCCGCGCTGGTCGGCGCACATGCGACGCCTGCACGCGAGGCGGTACGACACCGTCCGCTCGGCCTACGACGCGGGCATCCCGGTCTTCGTCGGCACCGACGCGGGCGGCTCGCTGGCCCACGGCCTGGTGGCGGCCGAGGTCGAGGAGCTGGTAAAGGCCGGCATCCCGCCGATCGAGGCCCTCTCGGCGACCGCCTGGGGCGCCAGGTCCTGGCTGGGCCGCCCCTCGCTGGAGGAGGGCGCCCCGGCCGACCTGGTGGTCTACGACGACGACCCGCGCGCGGACGTCCGCGTCCTGGCGGCACCGCGCCGGGTGATCGTCAACGGCCGGGTCATCGGCTGAGACACGACCGGCGCGAACGGCGCGAACGGCACGACCGGCGGGATAGTGAGACCGGCGAGACCGGCGAGACCGGCGAGACCGGTGCGACCGGTGGAACGGCGCGGCGCGCGGTGGCGGTCCGCATGGCCCGCGGGCCGGTCTGGGGCCCGTCAGGCCGCGCGACCGACTCCCTCCACGGCCCTTAGGTTAGGCTGACCTAAATTCAGGGGATCCAGGGGAGGAGACCGCGGTGGGGCATGGCTGGGAGGGCGTCGTCCTCAAACTGCTGCGCGGCAAGGACTTCACGTTCACCGTGACCGGAGCCGAGCAGGTGACCGAGCACTACCGCCGGGTGCATCTCACGGACGGCGGTCTGCTCGCCGCCGCCGGAGTCCACCCGACGATGTGGGTGCGCCTCTGGTTCGAGGACGCGGGCAAGCCGCACCAGCGCGCCTACACCCTCGTCGACCCCGACCCCCCCGCAGGAACGTTCAGCCTGGAGTTCGCCCTCCACGACGGCGCCGCCAGCCGCTGGGCCCGCGACTGCGCCCCCGGCGACACCATCGAGGCCACCCTGCAGGGCACCGGCTTCGCCGCCCCCGAGCCGCGCCCCGGGCGTCTCCTCGTCGTCGGTGACGCCGCCTCGCTGCCCGCCGTCAACTCCCTGCTCGACGCGGTGCCCGGAGTCCCGGCCACCTACTGGTTCGAGACCACTCACGACTCCGACGCGAGCCTGCCGATCCGGCTCGACCCCGACCTGCACGAGGTGCGCCGGGTGCCGCGCGAGCGCGGGGGAGCGGCGCTCGTCGAGCGCGTCAAGGCCGAACTGCCCGCGCTGGCCGGGGACGACCCCTACGTCTGGATCGCCTGCGACACGGCGACGACCCGCGCGCTCGGCACGTACGTACGCAAGGAGCTGGCGCTGCCCAAGGAGCGCGTCCACTCGCTGGGGTACTGGCGCGCCGACTGACCGCCCAGCTGGGGCGCGGTGTTGACGGACCGTTACCTCGGCTCGGCGCGTCTCGTTGAAGGCGGCTCTTCCGGGCCGCGCCCACCCCCCTGCCACGCGACGCGCGGGGCAGGCGGGAACGCGTGTGCCGAAAGATTCGAAAACAGGAGCGGAAACCCCCCTTTGGAGTGAACTGACGCCAGGTGTCTGCCGGTTCACTCTCCGTGCGTAAAGATTCCGGTGTCTCGAGTCGTCGACTCCGCGCCGGCCACGTGTCCCCGTGGTGAGCGGCCGGCGACGCCATGTCTCCTGTGGGGGTTCCACCACCTTGAACAGCAACGCCTTCCGCCTGCCCGTACGCCGTACCGCGGCCGCCGCGACCTCCGTCGCCCTGGCCGTCGGCCCCGTGGTCCTCGCGGCCCCCGCGGCGCACGCCACGGGCGGCGAAGGACGCGCCACCGCCGTCGTCCTGCGGACCGGCCTCGACGTCTCCCTGCTCAACAAGACCGTGAACGTGCCGCTGCGCGCCTCCCTCAACGAGGTCCAGGCCCCGGCCAGCGCCGACAAGACGGCGCTCACGGTCACCCTCGACGGCGTCGAGAAGGGCAAGCCGGTCTCCATCCTGCGCGCCGACGTGGCCACCGCCAAGGCGACCGTGGAAGGCGACCGTGCCGAGGGCTACGCCAACATCGCCAAAGCGCGGGTCCACGTCCCCGGCCTGCCGGCGCTCTCCTTGATCGAGGTCCAGAAGGTCACCTCCAAGGCCGTCTGCGAGGCGGGCGCCAAGCCGGTCGCCGAATCCAACGTGCTCGGCCACGTGACGGTCCTCGGCAAGAAGACCACCCTCTCCAGCGGCGGCCGGACGAAGGTCACCGTGCCCGGCGTCGGCGAGGTGACCCTCGACCTGTCGAAGACGTCCACGACCTCGCGCACGGCGGCCGCCACCGCCCTGGAACTGAAGGTCGCCGTCAACCCGCTCAACCTCAACGTGGCCGAGGTCAACGGCGTGCTGACCCTCGCCGAGGCGACCTGCGAGACCCCGAAGAAGACCCCGCCCACCCAGAAGCCGACCCAGGACCCCACGAAGCAGCCCACGAAGGAGCCCGCCGCGCCGCCCACCGACGGCGGCGGCGTCGAGACCCAGAACGGCGGCTCGGACCCGGCCGACCAGAACCTCGCCGAGACCGGCGGCAGCTCCACCACCCCCTACCTGGCGGGCGGCGCCGCACTCCTGCTCGGCCTCGGCGGCAGCGCGCTCGTCCTGGCCCGGATCCGCGCCCGCGGCTGACCGACCCACCCGAGGGGGACGAGGGGGGACGCACCGGGGGGTGCGCAGGGGGGAAAACGACGGAGGGGGACCGGGCGGGGGGGGGGGGGGGGGGGGCCCCCCCCCCCCCCCCCCCCCCCCCCCCACCCCCCCCCCCCCCCCCCCCCCCCCCCCCCCCCCCCCCCCCCCCCCCCCCCCCCCCCCCCCCCCGGGGGGGCGGGGGGGGGCCCCCCGGGGGGGGGGGGGGGGGGCAAACCCCGGGGGGGGGGCGGGGGGGGGGGGGGGGGGGGGCCCCCCCCCCCCCCCCCCGCCCGCACGCGCCCTAGCCGCCCGCCCGCACGCGCCCTAGCCGCCCGCCCGCACGCGCCCTAGCCGCCCGCCGCACGCGCTCTAGCCGGCCGCCAGCAGCGCCTGGTCCAGCGCCTGCAGGAAACGGTTCGTCGTCGTCCGGTCCCGGACCGCCAGCCGCAGCCAGTTCCGGTCCAGACCCGGGAACGTGTCGCCCCGGCGCACCGCGAACCCCAGCGCCCGCAGCCGCTCCCGCACCGCGTCCGCCCGCTCGATCCGGACCAGCACGAACGGACCCTCCGCCGCCGCCACCGCCCGCACTTCGTCGAACTCCGCGAGACCGGCCAGCAGATGGGCCCGCTCCACCCCCACCCGGTGCGCCGCGTGCTCCGCCTCCGCCAGCGCCAGCCGCGACATGCACGCCTCCGCCGCCACCAGCGCCGGAGTCGACACCGGCCACAAGGGCTGCGCCCGCTCCAGAACCGAGACCGTCTCCGGATCCGCCAGGACGTACCCGACCCGCAGACCCGCGAGCCCCCACGTCTTCGTCAGGCTCCGCAACACGACAAGACCCGGCACATCCGTCCGCCCCGCCAGCGCCTCCCGCTCGCCCGGCACCGCGTCCATGAACGCCTCGTCCACCACCAGCGTCCGCCCCGGCCGCGCCAACGACGCGATCGTCTCCGCCGGATGCAGCACCGACGTCGGATTCGTCGGGTTCCCGATCACCACCAGATCCGCGTCCTTCGGCACCGCCGCCGGATCCAGCCGGAAACCGTCCTCCTCCCGCAGCAGCACCCGGCCCACCTCGTGCCCGGCGTCGCGCAGCGCCGCCTCCGGCTCGGTGAACTGCGGATGCACCACCACCGGCCGCCGCGCCGGCAACGCCCGTGCGAGCAGCACGAACGCCTCCGCCGCACCCGATGTCAGCAACACCCGCCGGGCCGGCACGTCATGCCGCTCGGCGACCGCCGCCCGCGCCGCCCGCCCGTCCGGATAGACCGCCAGACCCGCCAGCGAGGCCGCGATCCGCTCCCGCAGCCACTCCGGCGGCGTGTTCGTCCGGACATTGACCGCGAGGTCGATCAACTTCTCGTCCCGTACCTCCGCGTCACCGTGATGACGCAGATCGTGGGCATCGGAGTGCGTATGCGTATACATGGCCACCGTGGGGGGGTGAGTGGGGGGAGTGCGGAGCTCGGGGACCGGGTCGAACGCCGCCTTCCCAGCGGTGTACCCGTGACCCCGGGGCAACAACCGTGCGGCGGTGGACTCTTCGTTCGCCACGAACGGGAGAGAACGGGCGATCGCACACGTAACGCCCCGCGACTTCCGCTTCGGCACCACGAGTTCGGCCCCCGCGGCCCCACCGTCTCCCGCGCCCCCGCCGTCTCCCGCGCCCCCGCCGCCTCCCCGGGCCCCGCCGTCTCGAAGGATCCCGTGGGCTCCCTCGGCCCGGGCGCCCGCCAGAGCCGCCGCCTCCGCCACGGACGCCGTCCCTGTCGCCGCCCGCGCCACCGACGACGGATGCGGTACCGGTACGGACGCCAGCGTCTCGGCCCCGAACGCCCGCACCGGCACGCCCCACCGCTCCGCCGCGCCCGCGATCCCCGGCTCCCCGGCCCGCGCGTCCAGCGTCGCCAGCGCCACCACGTCGGCGACCGTCAGGCCGGCCTCCCGCAGGGCCGCGTCCAGCAGGGCCAGCACCTCGTCCACCGACACCCCCGAGCGGGCCCCCACGCCCACCACGACCGCGCCGGTACGGAGGTGCGCGGACGCCGCGCGATCCGATAGCAAGGGCCCATGGCCGTTCTCGTCGCGCTCGGCGCGTTCCTGATGACGCTGTTCGGCGGATGGACGGCCGGCCGCGTCACCGACCGGCGTCACCTGGTCCTCGGCCTCGCCGGCGGACTGATGCTCGGCGTGGTCGGACTCGACCTCCTGCCCGAAGCCCTCGCCGCCGCCGGGACCGAGGTCTTCGGCGTACCGCAGGCCCTGCTCCTCTTCGTCGGCGGTTTCCTCTTCGCCCATGTGGTGGAACGTCTCCTCGCCGTCCGCCAGGCGGCACACGGGGTCGCCCCCGGCGAACGCGTCCCGCAGGTGGGCCTCACCGCGGCCGCCGCGATGGTCGCCCACAGCCTCATGGACGGCATCGCGCTCGGCGCCGCCTTCCAGGTCGGAGGCGGCATGGGTGCCACCGTCGCGCTCGCCGTCATCACCCACGACTTCGCCGACGGGTTCAACACGTACACGATCACCAGCCTGTACGGGAACGCCCGCCGCAAGGCGGTCCTGATGCTCGTCGCCGACGCGTGCGCACCGATCGTGGGAGCCGCGTCCACCCTGCTGTTCACCCTTCCGGAGGAACTTCTCGGCAGCTACCTCGGCTTCTTCGGCGGCGCCCTGCTCTACCTCGCGGCCGCCGAGATCCTTCCCGAGGCCCACCACGACCACCCCGCCCTCTCCACCCTGCTCTGCACGGTCGGGGGCGTGGCCTTCATCTGGCTCGTGGTGGGCGTCTCCGGCTGACCTCATGCCACGGGGCCGTTCGCGCAGTGCTCCACGAACCGCACGGCCGCCGCGGGAGCGCCCGCCCAGTGGGTGTGCACATAGCTCGCGTGCACGCCGCCCCGGACGAACCCCTCCACCCGCCGCTCCGGCTGCCGCAGCCCCCAGGCGGGCCGCTCACCCGCCCCCGGCTCGATCACCGTCCGGTGGAACTCGTGCCCCCGCATCCGCACCCCGTTCGCCGCCAGCGGGCTGTCGCTGATCGCGACCGCGTCGCGGTAGCCGAGCGTCAGCCGCTCCGACATCCGCGCGTCCGCGTCGAGCACCCCGCACATCGGCTTCCCGTCGAGCGACCGCGCGAGGTACAGCAGCCCGGCGCACTCGGCGGCGACCGGCGCACCGGAACGCGCCAGCTCGGCGACGGCCGCGCGCAGCGGCTCGTTGGCGGACAGCTCGGCGCCGTACATCTCGGGGAACCCGCCCCCGATCACCAGGCCCGAGGTCCCCTCGGGCAGCGCTTCGTCCCGGAGCGGGTCGAAGGTGACGACCTCCGCCCCGGCCGCCCGGAGGAGTTCGGCGTGTTCGGCGTACGAGAACGTGAAGGCGGCGCCCCCGGCCACCGCGACGCGCGGGCGCGCCGCCCCGAAGGAGGGCCGTGCCGCCTCCCCGCCGCTGCCCGCCGGACCGAGCGCGCCTCCACCGCTCCCGGCGGACGCCGGACCCACCGCGCCCTCTCCGCTCCCCGCGGCGGCCGACCGCACCGCCCCCTCGGGGCTCCACACCTCGGCCCGCAGCTCCGGGGCGCTGCGCGCGAGAGCCAGCAGCGCCTCCAGGTCACACCCCAGGCGGACCTGCTCCGCCTGCGCCGCGACCGCCTCCACGGCCTGCGCCTGCCGCTCGGCCACCGGCACCAGGCCCAGGTGGCGCGAAGGCGTCGCGACGGCGGGCGCCCGGCGCAGCACGCCCAGCACCGGCACGCCCGACTCCCCGAGCGCCTCGCGCAGGAGGTGCTCGTGCCGGTCGGTCGCGACCTTGTTCAGGATCACCCCGCCGATCCGCACCTCCGGGTCCCACGACGCGAACCCGTGGACCAGCGCCGCCACCGACCGGGACTGCGACGAGGCGTCCACGACCAGCACCACCGGCGCCTTCAACAACTTCGCGACCTGCGCGGTCGACGCCAGCTCACCCTGGTCGGCGGCCCCGTCGTACAGGCCCATGACCCCCTCGACGACCGCCAGGTCGCAGCCGCGCGCCCCGTGCGCGAAGAGCGGCGCGACGAGGCCCGTACCGCACATGTACGCGTCGAGGTTGCGGCCCGGGCGGCCCGTGGCCAGCGCGTGGTAGCCGGGGTCGATGTAGTCGGGGCCGACCTTGTGCGGGGAGACGGCCAGACCGCGGCCGGCGAAGGCGGCCATCAGACCGGTCGCGACCGTGGTCTTGCCCGCGCCGGAGGACGGCGCGGCGATGACGAGACGTGCTACCACTCGATGCCCCGCTGGCCCTTCTGACCGGCGTCCATCGGGTGCTTCACCTTCGACATGTCGGTGACGAGGTCCGCGAAGTCCACCAGCTCCTGCGGCGCGTTGCGCCCGGTGATCACGACGTGCTGCTGCCCCGGCCGGTCGCGCAGCACCTCGACGACCTCCTTGGTGTCGATCCAGCCCCAGTGCAACAGGTACGCGAACTCGTCGAGGACGTAGAACTTGTATGTCTCCTCGGCGAGGTCCCGCTTGACCTGCTCCCAGCCCTCGCGCGCCTTGTCCTCGTGCGACTGCTCGCCCTCGGCGACCTCGCGCTGGATCCAGGACCAGCCCTCGCCCATCTTGTTCCAGGTGACGGGGCCGCCCTTGCCGGTCTCGCCGAGCGCCTTGAGGGCGTTCTCCTCGCCGACCTTCCACTTGGCGGACTTGACGAACTGGAACACCCCGACCGGCCAGCCCTGGTTCCACGCGCGCAGCGCCATCCCGAAGGCGGCGGTCGACTTTCCCTTGCCGACGCCGGTGTGCACCATCACCAGCGCGCGGTTGCGGCGCTGACGGGTCGTGAGACCGTCGTCGGGAACGACGGTCGGCTGTCCCTGCGGCATTAGGCGGCCTTTCTCGTAGAGCGGCTGACTTGTACGTCCCTGACAAGACCGGCGATCGCGTCCGCCCGCAGCTCGTCCAAGGTCACGGCGGTTCCGCCCAGGGCGCGGGCGAGGTCCCCGGCGAGCCCGAGCCGCACCGGCCCGCTCTCGCAGTCCACGACGACGGAGGCGGTGCCGTCGGCGGCGTGCAGACGCGCGGCGCGGGCGGCCAGCGCCACCGGGTCCCGGCCGCCGCCGGTCGCCCGGCCGTCGGTCACCACGACGAGCAGGGGGCGGCGCGAGGGGTCGCGCAGCCGCTCGACGCGCAGCACGTCGTGAGCCTTCAGCAGACCGGCCGACAGGGGCGTACGGCCCCCCGTCGGAAGCAGTTCGAGCCGGGCCGCGGCCGCGTCGACCGACGAGGTCGGCGGCAGCGCCACCTCGGCGTCCCGGCCCCGGAAGGTGACCAGGCCGACCTTGTCGCGGCGCTGGTAGGCGTCGAGGAGCAGGGAGAGCACGGCCCCCTTGACGGCGCTCATCCGCTGCCGGGCCGCCATCGACCCGGACGCGTCCACGGCGAAGAGCACCAGATTGCCCTCGCGGCCCTCCCGGGTGGCCTGCCGCAGGTCGTCCCGCCGCACCACCAGACCGGGGCCCGAGCGGCCGCGCGCCTTCTGGTGCGGGGCGGCGGCGTGCACGGTCGCGGTCAGGTGCAGCTTGGTCAGCGCGCCCCGGGGGCGTACGGAGCCGGTCGTCCTGCCGTGTTCGGTACGGGCCCGGGAGCGGCGCCCGGCCGCGCCCTCGCCGAGTCCGGGCACGCTGAGCATCTTCGTACGGAACGGCTCGGCGGCCCGGACGGCGCCGCGCTCGCCGGCGCCCCCGCCGGGCGCGGGCGCGGGCTGCGCCGCCGGCTCGTGCTCGGCCGCCGGTTCGGGTGCGGGGGACGTGCCGGGCTCGGGGCTCCGCTCGGGCTCGCTCGCCGGAGTCCGCTCGTCCGGTCCCGTGCCCTCGGGCCCTCCGGCCTGCGGCGGCACCCCGCCACCGCCCCCGTCGGGCCCGTCGTCCGGGCCTTGGCCGTCGGGGCCCGGGCCCTGCGGGTCCGGGTCCTCGTCCTCGTCCGCGAACCGCTCCAGCGTCTCGTCCAGCTTGTCCTCGTCGAGGCCGGGCGCGTCGAAGGGGTTGCGCCGGCGGCGGTGGGGGAGGGCGAGCAGCGCTGCCTGCCGTACGTCGTCGGAGGTGACGTCGGTCCGGCCCGCCCACGCGGCGAGCGCGGTCGCCGTGCGGGCCATGACGATGTCGGCGCGCATGCCGTCGACCTCGAACGCCGCGCAGGTGGCGGCGATCCGCAGCAGCGCCCCGTCGCCGAGCCGCACCTGGGGGAGGAGCGCCCGCGCGGCGGTGATCCGGTCCCGCAGCGCGCTCTCCTCGTGGTCCCAGCGGGCGGCGAAGGCGGCCGGGTCGTCGTCGAAGGCGAGCCGACGGCGCACGACCTCGACCCGCTGCTCCGGCTCGCGGGAGGCGGCGACCTCCACGGTCAGTCCGAAGCGGTCCAGCAACTGCGGCCGCAGCTCGCCCTCTTCGGGGTTCATGGTGCCGACGAGGAGGAAACGGGCCGCGTGCCGCACGGAGACGCCTTCGCGCTCCACGTACGACGAGCCCATGGCGGCGGCGTCGAGCAGCAGGTCGATCAGGTGGTCGTGGAGGAGGTTGACCTCGTCGACGTAGAGGATCCCGCGGTGGGCGTCCGCGAGGAGCCCCGGCTCGAAGGCCTTCACGCCCTCGGCGAGGGCCCGTTCGATGTCCAGCGCGCCCACCAGCCGGTCCTCGGAGGCGCCGACGGGCAGTTCGACCATCCGGGCGGCCCTGGCCGCGGCGGGCGCGGTCTCGTGCGGCCCGTCCGGGCACCCCGGGTCGGGGGAGGCCGGGTCGCAGCTGAAGCGGCAGCCCGCGACGACCGGCACCTCGGGCAGCAGGTCCGCCAGCGCACGGACGGCCGTGCTCTTGGCGGTGCCCTTCTCGCCGCGTACGAGGACACCGCCCACCGCCGGGCTGACGGCGTTCAGCAGCAACGCCAGCCGCAGGTCGTCCATGCCGACGACGGCGGTGAACGGATACCGGGTGCTCATCGGGCGGTCACTCCTTCAACTCGTGGGGATACGGCGGGTGGGGCGGTCATGGACGGCCGGGCGGTCACGGACCAACGGGCGGTCGCGGACCAACGGGCGGTCGCGGACGGCCGGGCGGTCATGACGGCCCACGGGTCCGGGACCGGCCCTCCGGTCGCGGACGGAAGGGTGGCCACGGCGGGCCGGGCGTCCGCGGGCGGCCGGGGGGTCACGGCGCGCCCGGCGGGATGAACGGCAGGCCGGGCGGCGGGCCGTTCTCGATGAGCCGCAGCAGCGCGTCCGTGTCCGCGTGTTCCTCGATCAGGTCGCCGAGCCGGTCGAGCTGCTCCTCGCGCAGGGCGTGGAAGCAGGTGTCGGGGGCGGGGACGAAGCGGCGGCCGGCCGCGGCCGCGACCTCGCGCAGGAACGCCCGGCGGAAGCCGTCGCTCTCCAGCGAGCCGTGCCAGTGGGTGCCCCAGACGGAGCCGACCCGGCAGCCGTCCAGGAACGGCTCGCCACCCTCCACCCGGGCGACGCCGTGGTGGATCTCGTACCCTTCCACCCGCTCGCCGAGCGCCTCGCCGACCGGCCGGGCCAGGGTCTTCTCCGGGGCGAACCGGACGTGGACGGGCAGCAGTCCGAGCCCGTCGACGACGCCCGCCCTCGACTCGACCTCGTCCTCGATGCGGGCGCCGAGGGCCTGGAAGCCGCCACAGATGCCGAGCACCGGCCGGCCCTCGGCGGCGCGCCGCGCCAGCGCGTCGGCCAGGCCGCGCTCCCGGAGCCAGGCCAGCGCCCGGACGGTCCCGCGCGTGCCCGGCACGACGACGAGATCGGCGTCGGCCAGTTCCTCGGCGCGGTCCACGAACCGCACGACCACGCCCGGTTCGGCCGCCAGCGCGTCCACGTCCGTGAAGTTGGACATCAGCGGCACGGCGCACACCGCCACCCGCAGCACGTCCTCGCCGACCGGCGGCGCCACGACCGACTCCCGGACCGCGCCGCGCAGCGAGACCCGCAGCCCGTCCTCCTCGTCGATGCCGAGGCCGTGGGCGTAGGGCAGGACGCCGAAGGTCCGCCGTCCGGTGAGACCGAGCAGCATGTCGAGGCCGGGTTCGAGGAGCGAGACGTCACCGCGGAACTTGTTCACGAGAAAGCCCGCGATCAGCTCCTGGTCCTCGGGCGCGAGGAGCGCCGTGGTCCCGAAGAATTGGGCGAACACCCCGCCCCGGTCGATGTCGCCGACCACCAGGACCGGCAGCCGCGCGGCCCGCGCGATGCCCATGTTCACGATGTCCGTGCGCCGCAGGTTGATCTCGGCCGGACTGCCCGCCCCCTCGCAGATCACGGCGTCATACGTGCCCCGCAGCTCCTCCAGGCACGCGAGGACCGGCTCGAAGAGCTCCTTCTGCCGTCCCCCGTGGTAGCCGCGCGCGCTCAGTTCGCCGACCGGCTTCCCCATGAGCACGACCTGGCTGGAGCGGTCGCTGCCCGGCTTGAGCAGCACCGGGTTCATCAGCGCGGTCGGCTCCACCCGCGCGGCCTGCGCCTGCATGGCCTGCGCGCGGCCGATCTCCGCGCCCTCCCTCGTCACGAAGGAGTTCAGGGACATGTTCTGGCCCTTGAACGGCGCGACCTTCACCCCCTGACGCACCAGCCAGCGGCAAATCCCCGCCGTCACGACGCTCTTGCCCGCGTCGGACGTGGTCCCGGCGACCAGCAGCCCCCCGCCCGTCATCCGTGCCTCCGCTTCCTCTGCCGCGCGCCCGCCAGGGCCCGTCCCGCCACACAGACCGCCAGCGTCAGCCAGGTCACCCGGCGCGACAGCCGTACCGCACGCTCGATGTCCGCCACCTCCACCGCCCGGCCCTCGCCGTTGAGCACGGGCCGGTGTTCCACCCGCCCGCCGTACGACAGCGTCCCGCCCAGCCGTACGCCGAGCGCGCCGGCGAACGCCGCCTCCACCGGGCCCGCGTTGGGGCTCGGGTGGGCGGCCGCGTCGGAGCGCCAGGCCCGCAGCGCGCCCCGGGGGTCGCCGCCGGCGACCGTCGCGAGCAGGGCCGTCAGCCGCGCCCCCGGCCAGCCGGCGAGGTCGTCGAGCCGGGCCGAGGCCCAGCCGAAGCGGCGGTACGTCGGGGACTTGTGGCCCACCATCGCGTCCAGGGTGTTGACGGCCCGGAAGCCGACCAGCCCCGGCACGCCCGCGATCGCGCCCCAGACCAGGGCGCCGACGACGGCGTCGGAGGTGTTCTCGGCGACGGACTCCACGACCGCGCGGGCCATCGCGGGGCCGTCCAGGGCCTGCGGATCGCGGCCGCACAGATGCGGCAGCCGCTCGCGGGCCACGTCCAGGTCCCCGGCGGCCAGCGCCCCGCCGACGGCGCGGGCCTCCCGGCCCAGGGTCGTACCGCCGACGACGGCCCAGACGGAGGCGGCGGTCAGGGCGGCGGACGCGGCGGGCCGGTCGCGGACCGTACGGGCGGCGAGGGCGCCGAGCACGGCCGTACCGCCCACGCAGACGGCGGTGTGCAGCGCGCCCCAGCCGCGGTGGTCGCGGCGCAGAAGGCTTTCGACGGCGCCGGCGGCCCGGCCGAAGGCGGCGACGGGGTGGCCGCGGCGGGGGTCGCCGAGGAGCAGGTCCGCGGCCAGGCCGGCGGCGGCGCCGTACGCGAAGGCGCCCGGGGGCGCGGATACACCGGTGGCTCTGCGGCCAGGCATGGCGCTGTGTCCTCACTCAGGGTCCGCGCCCTGGCTCGACGTGACCGGCGGTGAGAGTTCCTGGCTCCCGGGGGTTGCACCCCGGTCACAGTGGCGGGACCGCGCCGGATTCGCACCGGACTTCCTCTTCTGCCGCCGTATTGGCCCCGAGAGTCCACCACGGGGCGCGAACGGCCGTCAACTCACCCTTGACCTGCGACAGGAGAGTGTGCGAAGCCCCACAGCGACGACGACCGGGCGGGGGGGGGGGGGGGGGGGGGGGGGGGCCCCCCCCCGGGGGGGGGGGGGGGGGGGGGGCCGGGGAGAAAACTAAGAGACAACATAACCAACCCCCCCCCACCCCCAAAAACAAACAACCACCCCCCCCCCCCCCC
>NZ_JBVJGU010000012.1:45513-105478 GCF_055587165.1 Streptomyces sp. NPDC048353
GGGGCGCGACCCCCCCCACCCCCCCCGCGGCCCCTCCGCGGGTGGGGGGGCCCCCCCCCCCCCCCCCCCCGCGGGGGGGGGCCCCCCCGGGGGGGCCCCCCCCCCCCCGGCGGTGGTGTGGTGAGGCGTCAGACGACGATCAGATAGATGCCGTACGTGACGGCCGCCGCGCAGAGTGCGAAGCAGGCGTACGCGCCGGTGCGCGCGAGGGCGGCGGAGCCGCCCTGGGCGGCGGCCTGCTCCTGCTTGGAGAGGCCGATGATGCCGAGGGTGAACAGGCCCACGAGGGCGACGGTCGCCACGAGGCTGACCCCGAAGACGGAGCCGAGAGCTGCCCAGTCGATCTTCATGTCGTTCGTCCTTACACCGCGGCGGAGGCCGCGGGGGCTGCCGGGTCCGTGGGGGCCGGCGAGGGGATGGTGGTCTTGAGGTCCTCGTCCGCGAAGGCGGCGACGGAGCCGGCCGGCGGCGGGGTGACGGCCGCGATGGCGGTGGTCACGACGCCCGCGGGCTCGTCGGTCAGGTCGTCGTCGGTGACGTTGTGGTGGTCGACCGGCTTGCGGCGCGAGAGCGCCCAGATGACGGCGGAGCCGGCGATCAGCAGGAGCGCGACGACGGCGATGCCCCAGGTGCCCTGCTGGGTGAGGAATTCGGCGCCGGCGGCGACCAGGCCCGCCGCCGGAAGGGTCAGACCCCAGGCGACGAACATCCGGGTCGCGGTCGACCAGCGGACGACACCGCCCTTGCGGCCGAGGCCCGCGCCCATCACGGCACCCGAGCAGGACTGGGTGGTGGAGAGGGAGAAGCCGAGGTTCGAGGAGGCCAGGATGACCGTGGCGGCGCTGGTCTGGGCGGCGAAGCCCTGCTGCGGCCGGAGATCGGTGAGGCCCTTGCCCATGGTGCGGATGATGCGCCAGCCGCCGAGGTAGGTGCCGAGCGCGATGGCGACACCGGCGGAGACGACGACCCACATCGGGGGGTTGGAGCCGGGGACGAGGACGCCACCGGTGACCAGCGCCAGGGTGATGACACCCATCGTCTTCTGCGCGTCGTTGGTGCCGTGGGCGAGGGAGACGAGACCGGCGGAGGCGATCTGGCCGGCGCGGTAGCCCTTGGCCGTGTGCTTCTCGTCGGTCTTGGCGCCGATCCGGTACGTCAGGCGGGTCGCCACCATCGCGGCGAGACCGGCGACGAGCGGCGCGGCGATCGCGGGGATGAGGACCTTGGTGACGATGGTCGAGCCGTTCACGGCCGACCAGCCTGCCGACATCACGGCCGCGCCGATGAGTCCGCCGAAGAGGGCGTGGGACGAGCTGGACGGCAGGCCGAGCAGCCAGGTCAGCAGGTTCCACAGGATGGCGCCGACGAGCGCCGCGAAGATCACTTCGGTACGAATGCCCTGTTCGTTGATGATCCCGCCGGAGATCGTCTTGGCGACCTCCACGGACAGGAACGCGCCGATCAGGTTGAGCACGGCGGACATGGCCACCGCCGTCTTGGGTTTGAGGGCACCGGTCGAGATGGTCGTCGCCATCGCGTTGGCGGTGTCGTGGAAACCGTTCGTGAAATCGAACACGAGAGCTGTCACGACCACAATGGCGAGCAGCAGCGTGATGTGTTCCATTTACCCAGGCAATCGTTTGACGTCAGTGGCGCGTCGAACGTAAGCAACCTGAGTGAACGGAAGATGAACTGGGTCGGGCGCTGTGGTGACCCCATCCGGGGTCAAGGGATTCCGCTTACGGTTCGGGCGGAGCGCGGGTCCACGATGCGGTCGCCCCGCAACCCCGGGTAATCCGGGCGCTTACCGGGCACACGCGACTTCCTTCCCTTCCGTCCCCTACGCCCCGTGTCAGTCCGTGGACCGCGGGTGCGCGATGTCAGCCGTACGAGGGACCCGCCGAAGTGATCCATGTCACTCGTCCGTGGTCGCGCGTGCGCCCCGGACGCGGCCGGATCTCGCCGGTCCTCGCCGACCCGCGGACCTCCCGGGTGGCAGCCCGTCGCCCCCGTACCGACACTGAGACCGTGCGCCCGGCTACAGCGACGGCAGCGGCCGTCACCACTCTGATCGGTGTCGGCGCGGCCGCGGTGGCGGTCGGCCGCTACGCGGGCGACGCCGCCCTGAAAGCGGCGTCCGGACGGCCCCTGCCCGGCGATCCACGCCTCACCGTGCACGCCACGGGACCCGGCAGGGTCACCCTCACCCGCAGCCTCGCCTCCCTGCGCCCCGGCACGTACGGCATCGAGGGCACCGACTTCCACGGTTTCGTCGGCCCCGTCCTCGACCGGGTCCCGCACACCCCCGACACCGTCGTCCGCCGGCTCGAACGCGTCGAACTCGGCACCCTGGAACCCGGCGCCCGCGTCCGGCTCACCCCCGAACTGCACGCCGGAACCCCCCGCACCGCCCTCGGCGTCCGCTACGAGGACATCGAGATCCCCGGCGAACTGGGCAGCCTGCCCGGCTGGCTCGTCCCCGGCCCCCGCCCCACCTGGGTGATCGCCGTGCACGGCCTCGGCACCACCCGTCGGCACCCCCTCAACCTCGTCCCCTTCCTCACGCACCGGCAGATCCCCGTCCTGTGCGTCGCCCACCGGGGCGACGAGGGCGCGCCGGCCTCCCCCGACGGCCTCGCCCACCTCGGCCACTCCGCCTGGCGGGACGTCGACGCGGCCATCCGCTACGCCGTCCGCAGGGGCGCCGCCGAGGTCGTGCTGCACGGCTGGGGGACCGGCGCCACCATGGCCCTGCGCGCCGCCGCCGACTCGGGGCTGCGGGACCGGGTCCGCGGCCTCGTCCTCGACTCCCCGGTCCTCGACCCGCAGGCCACGCTGCGCCACCTCGCCGCGGCCCGCCGGATCCCCGGCCCGCTGCTGCCGTTCGCCGTCCACGCCGCCCAGAGCAGGTCCGGGACCCGCGTCGACCGGCTGCCCGAACCCCCGGAACCGGCCTCCCTCCGCGTGCCGACCCTGATCTTCCACGGGCCCGACGACACCCTCGCGCCCTGGGAACCCTCCCTCGAACTGGCCGCCCGGCGCCCCGAACTGGTCTCCCTTCAGACCGTCCGCCAGGCCCCCCACGCCGCCATGTGGAACGCCGACCCGGTCCGCTACGAAGAGGCCCTGCGGCGCTTCCTCACCCCGCTGCTCTGACCCCCGCCGCGCACCGCCGGGCCCCCGCCGAGCACCGGCGCTTTCCGGACACTCCCTGAAGCCCCCAGGGGTCGCTCCGGCACCCCGCATCGCCGCTCCCCGGCACTCCGCACCACCGTGTTTGACGGTGATGGGCCGTCCGATTGGGCTTTCGGGCCGTCAGCGGGAAGACTGCCCCCGTGACGTCTCGAAAGCCTGATGAGCAATTGGCGCGCAACTCCAGACTCCGACTCGTCCGTCCGCGGGCCCTGGCCACCGCCCGACGGGCCGTGACGACGCGGCGCACCCGACCGGCGCCCCGGCCGCCCGAGGGCACTCCGCCCCGCGCGGAACTGGCCCGCCAGGCCCGGATCGTCCTGGCCGACGCCGTACGGATCGCCCGCTGGGCGGCCGTCGACCGCGGCACCGGCACCCCTCCGGCCGGCCTCGAAGCCCCCACCGCGCAGGAACGCGCGGCCGCGGCCCTCCACCTGACGCCCGGGCAGGTGCGCGCCGGGTGGGACCGCGCCCGGCTCGCCGGACTCGTCGAACTCCACGGCGCCACCGCCCGCCCCGGCTGGCGGCTGCACGCCTGGGACCGCGACGACTCCGCCGTGCTGCGCGGCTGGGTCGCCCTCTTCGACGCCTGGTCCCTGGTCCACCCCGCCCCCGAGGACGTGCCTCCCAGCGCCGTCGCCGAGGTCGTCGAGGCCCTGCCCCAGGTGCTCTCCCTCCTCCAGCTCTCGGCCGGACCCGTGCTCGTGCCCGCCCTCCTCGACCTGCTGCGGCAGCGCGTCGAGGAGCTGCGCGAGGAGCGCTGCGAGGTCCCCGCCCAGGGGGGCGCCCCCGCCCCCGTCGGCGGCGCGGCCGACCTCACCGACGCGCCCGGCGGGGCGGCCGACGACGACGCGGAGTGCGGCGCCGACGGCCTCTCCGCCCTGCTCGACTGGGCCCTGGACGGCCTCGCCGCCGTCGGCGCCCTCACCCTCGGCGCGGGCCAGGCGACCCTGACACCCCTCGGCAACTGGGCGGTCTGGGTCAAGCTGGAGCAGATCTGCGTCGCCGCCCAGAGCCCGGCCGGCAACATCGAGCAGTCCGCCGAGGACATGCTGCGCGGCTGTGCCCGCCTCACCCCCGGCCCGGCCCGCGACGAGTACCGCGCCTGGCTCGCCGCCCGCACCCTCTCCAGCGCCGTCACCGAACTGCTGGCCGTGGCCCGCGGCGAGGACGCCCTGCTGCGCGGTCTCGCCTTCGAGGCGCTCCGGGTCGTGGGGGCTCCCGCCGAGGCCGAGGTCCGCGCCGCCGTCCAGGAGGCCTCGCTCCGCCCGTACGCCCTGCTCTGGCTCGCGGAGTACGACGGCGCCGACCCCGACGACGCCCCGGACGTGCTCACCCGCGAGGAGGCGACCTGGCTCTGGGTGGACACCGCCGCCGCCGTCGCCGACCACGGCGAGAGCGCGCTGCTCGTCCGCCACCTCGACTCCGCCGTCCAGGGGACCGTGCCGGCCCTGCTCGACGAGGTCCGGGCCGTCGGCCACCCCCGCACCGTCCAGGTCCTGGTCGCCCTCGCCGCCGCCCACCCCGACCCGGCCCTGGCCAAGGCGGTCCGCCGCGCGGCCTTCCAGGTCCACACGGGCGGCTCCTGACCCGGACGGCTCCGCTCCGTCACCCCGACGTACGACGTCCGACCGGCCGCCGTCCCTAGCCCGCGGCGGCCGCCCCCGGGGTGTACGTCCCGAAGCTCCAGACGTTGCCCTCCGCGTCCCGGGCCATGTAGTCCCGCGAGCCGTAGTCCTGGTCCGTCGGCGGCATCAGGATCTCGACCCCGTGCCGCACGGCCCTCGCATGGTGTTCGTCCACGTCGTCCACGTGGACGAACACCCCGACCGGCCCCGCGTCGGCCATCAGCTTGTCGAACTCGCTCCCGGTTCCCTTGCTGCCGAGCATCACCATGCCGTTGCCGTACGACAGCTCGGCGTGCATGACCTTGCCGTCCTCGCCCTCGTACACCGCGGTGTCGGTGAAGCCGAACGCCTCCGTGAGCAGCTTGATCGCGCCCTTCGCGTCCTGGTACGCCAGGGTCGGACAGATATGGGGTGCCTCAGCCATTCCGATCACTCCTTCTCGATCGTCCGTCGGAATGTGACCTGGATCTCAGTCTCCCAGTCGTCGCCGACAATCAGCGGAAGGTGTCGCACCGCGCCATGTCGCCGGTCCGGTAGCCGGTGGAGAACCACTGCTGCCGCTGCGCCGCCGAGCCGTGGGTCCAGCTCTCCGGGGTCACCCGGCCCTGGAGCCGCTCCTGGATCCGGTCGTCGCCCACTGCGGCCGCCGCGTCGAGCCCGTCCCGGATGTCCTCGTCCGTCAGTCGGGTCAGCACCGGCCGCCCCGTCTTCTCGTCCGGGGTGGTCGTCGCGTGCCGCGCCCAGACCCCGGCGTAGCAGTCCGCCTGCAGCTCGACCCGTACCGCGTGGGAGCCCGCGCCCTGCCCTCCGTCCCGGGTGCCGGCCAGCGTGCCCATCTGGTTCTGCACGTGGTGTCCGTACTCGTGCGCCACCACGTACGCCTGGGCGAACGGGCCGCCGCGGGCCCCGAAGGCGGTCCGCAGCTCGTCGAAGAAGCCCAGGTCCAGATAGACCTGGCGGTCACCGGGGCAGTAGAACGGCCCGACCGCCGAGGTGGCCGTGCCGCAGGCCGTGCCCACCCGGTCGCCGAAGACCACCGTGCGCGCGTCCCCGTACCGGCCGCCCCGGCGCGCGTACTCCGCGCGCCAGAAGTCCTGCACGCTGTTGACCACGCCCACGATCCGGCAGTCGTCGCGGGTGTTCGCGTCGGCGCCGGTCCGGCAGGCGCGCTCCACCTCGGCCGCCGACGACGAGGTCGGCACGGGCGCCGGATCGCCGGAGGACAGCCCCAGCTGCTCGGGACCCACCCCGAAGAACATACCGATGATCAACGCGATGAACGCGACGATGCCGCCGCCGACGGTGGCCCGGCCGCCGGGGATCCGGCTGCCGCGGACGTCCCGTACCTCCGAGGTGTCCAGGTCGGCGTCGTCGTCGAACTGCATGGGGCACCGCCCTCCGCGTCACCGCCGCGGCAGAGGCCGCCGCCCTGTGCCCGAGTATCGAGCACTCCGTACGGGATCGCCCCTTTTGTCGGGCATGGGTGGGAAGGGGGAGGGGGACCGTCGGCTGGCGTGGGCGGGAAGGGGGAGCGGGGCCGTCGGGCGGGCGTGGCCGAAAACCAGTTGCAGGGGCCCGTTAGACTGGCCGTATGGCCATTCTCCTCGTGCATTAGCGGCGTCGAACCGCCTTCGAGAGCCCTTCCGCCGTCCATCCCCGCCCTGGAGTCTGTCCGTGATCACCGCTTCCGGCATCGAGCTGCGCGCCGGCGCCCGCATCCTCCTCGAGTCCGCTTCGTTCCGCATCGCCAAGGGCGACCGCATCGGCCTCGTCGGCCGCAACGGCGCGGGCAAGACCACCCTCACCAAGTGCCTCGCCGGCGAGGGCCAGCCCGCCGGCGGCACCATCAGCCGTTCCGGCGAGGTCGGCTACCTCCCGCAGGACCCGCGCACCGGCGACCTCGACGTCCTGGCCCGCGACCGCGTCCTCTCCGCCCGCGGGCTCGACGTCCTGCTGCGCAAGATGCGGCAGAACGAGGAGCGCATCGCGACGGGTGCCGGCGCCACCCGCGAGAAGGCGATGAAGCAGTACGAACGCCAGGAGACCGAGTTCCTCACCAAGGGCGGGTACGCCGCCGAGGCCGAGGCGTCCACCATCGCCGCCGCCCTCGGCCTGCCCGACCGGGTCCTCGGCCAGCCGCTCCACACCCTCTCCGGTGGCCAGCGCCGCCGGATCGAGCTGGCCCGGATCCTCTTCTCGGACGCCGACACCCTGCTCCTCGACGAGCCCACGAACCACCTCGACGCCGACTCGATCGTCTGGCTGCGCGACTACCTCAAGAGCTACCGCGGCGGCTTCATCGTCATCTCCCACGACGTCGAACTCGTCGAGACCGTCGTGAACAAGGTCTTCTACCTGGACGCCAACCGCTCCGCCATCGACGTCTACAACATGGGCTGGAAGCTCTACCAGCAGCAGCGCGAGGCCGACGAGAAGCGCCGCAGGCGCGAGCGGCAGAACGCCGAGAAGAAGGCCGCGGCCCTCAACTCCCAGGCCGACAAGATGCGCGCCAAGGCCACCAAGACCGTCGCCGCGCAGAACATGGCCAAGCGCGCCGAGCGGCTGCTGTCCGGTCTGGACGCCGTCCGGGTCTCCGACAAGGTCGCCAAGCTCCGCTTCCCGGAGCCCGCGCCCTGCGGCAAGACCCCGCTGACGGCCGAGGGCCTCTCCAAGTCGTACGGCTCCCTCGAGATCTTCACCGATGTGAACCTCGCGATCGACAAGGGCTCGCGCGTCGTCATCCTCGGCCTCAACGGCGCGGGCAAGACCACCCTGCTCCGGCTGCTCGCCGGGGCCGAGCAGCCCGACACCGGCGAGGTCACCCCGGGCCACGGCCTCAAGCTCGGCTACTACGCCCAGGAGCACGAGACGCTCGACCCGGAGCGCACCGTCCTGGAGAACATGCGGTCCTCCGCGCCCGACCTCGACCTCGTCGAGGTGCGCAAGACGCTCGGTTCCTTCCTCTTCTCCGGCGACGACGTCGACAAGCCGGCCGGGGTGCTCTCCGGTGGCGAGAAGACCCGCCTCGCACTCGCGACCCTGGTGGTCTCCTCGGCGAACGTGCTGCTCCTCGACGAGCCGACCAACAACCTCGACCCCGCCAGCCGCGAGGAGATCCTCGGCGCGCTGCGCACCTACAAGGGCGCGGTCGTCCTCGTCACCCACGACGAGGGCGCGGTCGACGCCCTGGAGCCGGAGCGGATCATCCTGCTCCCGGACGGGGTCGAGGACCTGTGGGGCCCCGACTACAAGGACCTCGTGGCACTCGCCTGATCATCTCGGTATGGATCATTCGGCTCATCGGTGATCCTTCATCTGAGTGAGGGCGTCTCATCCTCCGGGCGCGGCCCTGTGCGGAATCCTTCCGTCAGGGTCGCGCCGCGCCCTTTCTCCCGCCGCGCCGCTGACCTGGCCTTTCGCGGCGCAACGCGCTCCCGGGCCGTGATCCCGCCCCTCGGAATGTGTCATTCCGGTCGTGGCGAACCCTTCCCCGTCCGCGAACCTCGTGCCAGAGACCTTGTCGAATGGGTGGCCAGGACGTCCGAGAGGGGTGATCATGAGAAGTCCAGAGCGCACTTCCCATGAGGAGGCACGGGTGGCCGAGACTCTGAAGAAGGGCAGCCGGGTGACCGGCGCCGCGCGCGACAAGCTCGCGGCAGACCTGAAGAAGAAGTACGACTCCGGTGCGAGCATCCGGGCGCTGGCCGAGGAAACGGGCCGCTCCTACGGATTCGTCCACCGGATGCTCAGCGAATCCGGAGTCACGCTGCGTGGACGCGGCGGGGCGACACGGGGCAAGAAGGCGCCCTCGGCCTGACATCGGGGCGCGGCTCGTCCGGTCCACCGTCTTTCGCGGTGGCCACCCGGTCGACCGTGTGGTCGACCGGGTGGTTACTGTGCAGTCACTTAGCTGTGCTGCACCGGAACCGGAGGCGCCCCATGACTTCGCTCGACTCTGTGCTCGTGTTCGACAAGGACGGTGTACGGCTCACCGTCGAGGACGCCGTTGCCACGGTGACCTTGACCAATCCGGCGAAGCGCAACGCCCAGTCTCCCGCTCTGTGGCGGGCGTTGACGGAGGCCGGCCGGTCGTTGCCGGGCAGCGTGCGGCTCGTGGTCCTGCGCGGTGAGGGCGCGTCCTTCTCCGCCGGGCTCGACCGGCAGGCTTTCACGCCCGAGGGCTTCGACGGGGAGCCGTCCTTCCTGGACCTGGCACGCGGGTCGGACGAGGACCTGGACGCGGTCATCGCCGAGTACCAGGAGGCCTTCACCTGGTGGCGCCGCAGCGACATCGTGTCGATCGCGGCCGTCCAGGGGCACGCCATCGGTGCCGGGTTCCAGCTCGCCCTCGCCTGCGACCTGCGGGTCGTCGCCGACGACGTGCAGTTCGCCATGCGCGAGACCAGCCTGGGCCTCGTGCCGGACCTGACCGGCACCCACCCGCTCGTCTCCCTCGTGGGATACGCCCGCGCGCTCGAAATCTGCGCCACCGGCCGTTTCGTCCACGCCGACGAAGCCGAGCGCATCGGCCTCGCCAACATCGCCGTGCCCGCGTCCGAGCTGGACGACGCCGTACGGGACCTCGGCGCCGCCCTCCTCGCCGCGCCGCGCGACGCCGTCGTCGAGACGAAGGCGCTGCTCCAGGGCGTCTCCGGCCGCTCCTACGAAGACCAGCGCACCGCCGAACGCGCCGCCCAGGCCCGCCGCCTGCGCGACCTCGCGGGCCTCGGCGACTAGGGCCTGTTTCGAACGTAGCGTCGCCCCGAGCCACCCGCCGGAGCGGGAGCCCGCCCGGGGCCCCGGGCGGAAGCGTGTCCCCGGCGCCTCAGCGGATCTCCGTGATCAGGACCGTGACCGCGGCCGCCTCCGGGGCGGTCGCGGCCACCCGGGCGCGGACCGCCTTCGCCACGTCCAGGGCGCGGTGGCCGGCTGTCACCGCCACCTCCATCCGCAGGCCGTCCTCGGCGCGGTGGACCGGCGAGCCCAGCACGTCCGTGAGCGCGGCCACGCCGTCGACCGCGAGGGCCGCCAGGGCCTCCGGGGCCGAGGCGGCCGGCGAGGTTCGCCCGGGTGGGGGAGTGGCGGGCGGCGAATTCCGCTCGCCGTCCCCGCCCTCCACCAGGTCCGTCACCCGCAGGTCCACCTCCACCACCACCAGCCCCAACGCCGTCTCCGCCGCAGCGAACAGGGCCTCCCGCAGCGCCTGCGCGAGCCCGGGCAGCGGTGTGCTGTCCCTCGCGGCGAACTCCGCCGTGATCCGCAGGGGCCCCGGCGGCAGCCCGCCCGGCGGTACGGGGAACGGCTCCGTCCCGCCCGGCTCCACGAGCCCCACGCGCAAGGTCCCCGGCAGCACGCCCCGTACCGAGGCCGCCGCCGCCAGCAGCACCCCGCGCGCCGCCTCCTCCGTCAGCCACGCGCCGTCCGTTGCCTCCCCGAGCGGCAGCAGCCTGCCCGGACCCAGGCGCTTGCGTACCGTCGCCGCCCAATTCTCAGCCGTCGTCATAGGGCCAGCCTGCCGTATCCACGGCGCAAGACGGGGCATGCGCACTTAATGTGGGCAAGTAACCCCATAACAGCCCGGAAAGGATGAACGGCATGAGTGACACCGCACACTCCGACGACACGTCCATGACCAAGCGCGGCGGCGGAGCCCCCGCCACCCGGGGCCGGACCACCATCGCCGACGGGGTCGTCGAGAAGATCGCCGGCCTCGCGGCCCGCGATGTCGTCGGCGTCCACGCCATGGGAAGCGGACTGTCCCGCACCTTCGGCGCCGTCCGCGACAAGGTTCCCGGCGGCGGCACCAAGTCCGGTGCCACCCGTGGCGTGAAGGCCGAGGTCGGCGAGGTCCAGACCGCTCTCGACCTGGAGATCGTCGTCGACTACGGCGTCTCCATCTCCGATGTGGCCGGCGAGGTCCGCGAGAACGTGATCGCCGCCGTCGAACGCATGACCGGCCTTCAGGTCGTCGAAGTGAACATCGCCGTCAGCGATGTGAAGTTGCCCGAGGACGAGGAAGAGGAGCCGGAGCAGCGGCTTCAGTAGCCGCGGACGCTCGGCGGAATGGGTCGGTGGTCGGACATGAACATGGCTGTGATCGGGATGGTGGCCGGAATGGCCCTTGGCTTCGCCGGATACTTCGGCGGCTTCGGGGCGTTCGTGCTGGTCGCCGCGTTGGGAGCGATCGGTTTCATCGCCGGTCGCCTCCTCGACGGGGACATGGAAGCCCGTGACTTCTTCCACGGTCGTGAACGCGACCGGCGCGGGTGACCGGGAGTGGCAGTGGATGAGCCGGTGGGGGCGGCCGGGCGCGGCGCGACGACGATCGCCGACCGGGTCGTCGCGAAGATCGCCGCGCAGGCGGCCCGGGAGGCGCTCGGGTCCCTCCCGCGGGGCGGCTCGGCGCCGCACGCCTCCGTCGTCGTGCACCGGGACACGGCGCGCGTCTCCGTCAGCCTCGAACTGGGCTACCCCACCGACCTCGGCCGGCAGTGCGGAGAGGTCCGCCGCCAGGTGACGCGGCGGGTGCGGGAGCTGGCGGGCCTGGACGTCCCCGACGTGGCCGTCCACGTGGAACGGCTGCATTCCCCGCGCACCGTCCGCGACTCCGGGAAGGGGAACCTGCGATGACCACCGACGCCCGCGCGGACGCGGACGACCGGACCCCGGCGGAGGGCGAGGCGCCGCAGGCCGGGCGGGACCGGCCGCCCGCCGCCCGCGCGCCCCGCTTCTGGGCCGTACGGCGGATCCCCGCCGCCGTCCTCGCCGCCGTGATCCTCGGCGGCGCGGGACTGTTGCTCTACGACGTCGCGGCGGTCCGCACGGAGCACTCCGCCATGCGGTGGCGGCGCGTCCTCGCCGACGAGCTGGCGACCCGGCCGCTGGACGACACCTGGGTCCGGGTCGGCGCCGCCGTGGCCGCCGTGATCGGCCTCTGGCTCCTCCTGCTCGCGCTCACCCCCGGCCTGCGGGCCGTGCTGCCGATGCGGCGCGACCACGCGGACGTCCGGGCAGGGCTCGACCGGGACGCCGCCGCGCTGGCGCTGCGCGACCGGGCGATGGAGGTCTCCGGCGTGCAGTCCGTGCGGGTGAAGATGGGGCGGCGGAAGGTGGCGGTGCGGGCGGTCTCGCACTTCCGCGCACTGGACGAGGTACGGAGCGACCTGGAGGGCGTGGTGACCAAGGGCATCGACGGACTCGGACTCGCCCACCCGCCGGCGCCGACGGTACGGGTCGCCCGGCCCCCGAAGAAGGGATGAGTCGATGACGGTCGTACTCCGCCGGGTCAACCGGATCGTGCTCGGGCTGGCCGGGCTGATCCTCCTCGTCCTCGGCGGCGCGGTCCTCGCCGCCGGCTACGGCCTGTCCGTGCCGTCCTGGTGGCCCTGGTCCGGCCCGTCCGACGTCCTGCTCAGCGAGGCCGACCGGCGGCGCTGGGCGGACGAGGGCTGGTGGTGGCCGGTGGTCATCGCCGTCCTGGGGATCGTGGTGCTCCTGGCCCTGTGGTGGCTGATCGCGCAGTTCCGCCGGGCCCGGCTCGCGGAGCTGCTGGTCGACACCGGCGACGGGGAGGGCGCGATGGTGCGGGGCCGGACCCTGGTGGACGTCCTGGAGGCGGACGCCGCCGCGCAGGACGGCGTCGCCCGCGCCCGGATCGCCCTCACCGGCCGCCGCACCGCCCCGCGCGCCCGGATCGCCCTGCTCCTGGAGCCGCACGCCTCCCCGGGCGGGACCCTGACCACGCTGACCGACGACACCCTGGCCCATGCCCGTACCTCGGCGGGGCTGGATTCCCTCCCGGCCGAGGCCCGGCTGCGGGCCGTCAAACACCGGGCCCGCCGGGTCACCTGAGGCTCCTCGACACCGACGGTCCACCGGGGCCCGCGGCCCTCGCGGGCCCCGGGACGCTCCGGCCCCCGTCCGGCTCCGGCTCAGAAGCCGTGCCGGGCGCCGCCGTCCACCGGGACCATCACGCCCGTGACGTACGAGGCGGCCGGCGACAGCAGGAACGCCGCCGTACGGCCGTACTCCTCGGGCGTGCCGTACCGGCGCAGCGGAATCGTCGCCTCGCTCGCCGCCCTCGAGGCGTCCGGATCGCCCGAGAGGGCGTCCAGCGAACGGATCCGGTCCGTGTCGATCCGCCCCGGCAGGACGCCGACGACCCGGATGCCCCGCGGGCCCAGGTCGTTCGCGAGGGACTTGGCGAAGCCGGCGAGACCGGGGCGCAGCCCGTTGGAGATCGTGAGCCCGGGGATCGGCTCGTGGACCGAGCCCGACAGGACGAAGCCGATGACCCCGCCCTCGGTCAGCGTCTCCGCCGCCGTCCGGGCCATCCGCACCGCCCCGAGGAAGACCGTGTCGAACGCCGTCGCCCACTGCTCGTCGGTGTTGTCGGCGGCGAAGCCCGGCGCCGGGCCGCCCACGCTGACCAGGATCCCGTCGAACCGGCCGAACCGGGACCGCGCCTCGGCGATCACCCGTTCCGCCGCCTCCGGGTCGGCGTTGTCGGCGACGACGCCCGCCGCCCCCGGCCCCAGCCGGTCCACCGCCTCGGCGACCGCCTTCTCCTCGCGCCCGGTGATCACCACCTTCGCACCCTCGGCGAGCAGCGCCTCGGCCGAGGCCCGGCCGAGCCCCCGCGTCGCCCCGGTCACCACGTACACACGGTCCTTCAGTCCAAGATCCATGCGGCTATCCTGCCGTGCCCCGCTCGGACGGCGCGACCTCCCCCTCCGAAGGCCGGGCCTCGTCGGAAGGACCGCTCCGGGCCGGCGGGGCCTGCTCCCCGGCAGGGCCGACCCGTGCCCCCGGCGGCGCGACCTCCTCGCCGGGCGGCACGGGCTCCGCCCCGCTCAGCACGAACGCCGTGCCCACCAGACCGACATGGCTGAACGCCTGCGGGAAGTTCCCCAGCTGCCGCCGGGCCACCGGGTCGTACTCCTCCGCCAGCAGCCCCACGTCGTTGCACAGCTCCAGAAGCCGCTCGAACAGCTCCTTCGCCTCCCCCTTCCGCCCGATCAGCCAGAGCGCGTTCGCCAGCCAGAAGGAGCAGGCGAGGAAGGTCCCCTCCCGCCCCGGCAGACCGTCGACGGAGACGCCCTCGGTGTCGTACCGCAGCAGCAGTCCGCCCTGCGTCAGCTCCTTGCGCACCGCGTCCACCGTCCCCACCACCCGGGGGTCGTCCGGCGGGAGGAAGCCGACCTGGGGGATGAGGAGCGTCGCCGCGTCCAGCTCGCGTGAGCCGTAGGACTGGGTGAAGGTGTTGCGCTCGGGGTCGTACCCCTTCTCGCACACCTCCGCGTGGATGGCGTCCCGCATCTCCCGCCACCGCGCGACGTCACCCGGCAGCGTCGGATCGGACTCCAGCGTGCGGACCGCCCGGTCGGCGCCGACCCAGGCCATCACCTTCGAGTGGACGAAGTGGCGCCGGGGACCGCGCACCTCCCACAGCCCCTCGTCCGGCTCCCGCCAGGTCGACTCCAGGAAGCCGAGCAGGCTCAGCTGGAGGTTCCAGGCGTGCCGCTCGGGCGGGATCCCGGCCTCCCGCGACCGGTGGAGCGAGTCCATGACCTCGCCGTAGACGTCGAGCTGGAACTGGTCCACGGCCGCGTTCCCGATCCGGACCGGCGCCGACTCCGCGTGGCCGCGCAGCCAGGGGAGCGTCATCTCGGGCAGCCGCCGCTCCCCGGCGGGGCCGTACATGATCTGCAGATCGGCCGGGTCGCCTGCCACCGCGCGCAGCAGCCAGTCGCGCCACGCCGCCGCCTCGTCGACATAGCCGGCGGAGAGCAGCACTCCGAGCGTCAGGGTGGAGTCGCGCAGCCAGCAGGAGCGGTAGTCCCAGTTCCGTACGCCCCCGATCTCCTCCGGCAGGGAGGTGGTGGGCGCGGCCACGATGCCGCCCGTCGGGGCGTAGGTCAGCGCCTTGAGGGTGATCAGGGAGCGCATCACCGCGTCGCGGTACGGACCCTCGTAGGTGCACTGGGAGGACCACTCCCGCCACTCCGCCAGGGACTCCTCCAGCGCCTGGAACGGATCGATCAGCGGGGGGCGCGCTTCGTGAGAGGGGTGCCAGGTGAGGACGAACGCGACCTTCTCGCCCTCCTTGACCGTGAACGCCGAGCAGGTGGAGAACTGCTGGCCCCAGGTCTTGACCGGCGGTTCGCTGCGCAGCCACACCGAGTCGGGGCCCGCGATCGCCACCCGGTGGCCGTCGGTGCGCCGTATCCACGGCACCACCGAGCCGTAGTCGAAGCGCAGTTTCAGCACCGAGCTCATCTCCACCGTGCCGCTGACGCCCTCCACGATCCGCATGAGGTCGGGCGATGTGTCGCGCTGCGGCATGAAGTCGACGACCTTGACGGTGCCGGTGCGGGTCTGCCAGTACGTCTCCAGGACGAGCGAGTCGCCGGCGTAGCTCCGGCTCGCGCAGTTCCCCGCCCCCTTGGGCGCGATCCGCCAGTGACCGTTGTCCTCGTCGCCGAGGATCGCGGCGAAGCAGGCGGCCGAGTCGAAGCGCGGCAGGCACAGCCAGTCGATCGACCCGTCGCGTCCGACGAGGGCGGCGGTCTGCAGATCACCGATGAGGGCATAGTCGTCGATACGTTGCGTCACGCTCTGGCGTGTTCCCGAAAGAGGCAACGGTCAATCAGATGTCGGGAGTGGGCTACACCGCAGCCACAGCGGGCTCGGGGGCACCACTGCCACCGTCCGTATCGCGGGCGGCCTCGCGGTCGCGCTTCTCCCGGCGAACCAGGATCACCCAGCCGACCGGTACGCCCGACGCGAAGAGCCACCACTGCACGGCGTACGCCATGTGCGCGCCGATCGAGTCGTGGTCGGGCTCCGGGATCAGCTCGGGGGAGTCGCCGGCCGGTTCGGGCGCCGTCTGCTCCAGGTAGCCGCCCAGTACCTCACGGCCCGTCAGCTCGGCCTGCTGGGCGCTGTTGATCAGCATGACCTGACGGTCCGGCAGCCCGCGCAGGTCCTTGATGCCGCTGGCGCCGGTCGTCTCGTCGGCCTTGAGACGGCCGGTGACGGTGACCTCGCCCTGGGGGGCGGGCGGGACCTCGGGGTAGGCCTTCTGGTCGGGGGCGGCGGGGATCCAGCCGCGGTTGACCAGGACGGTCCGCCCGTCCTGGAGGACCAGCGGGGTCAGTACGAGGACGCCGATCTTCTCGTCGGCGGAGGTCCGGCGGCGGACGACGACCTCGTGCGCGGTGTCGAAGGTGCCGGTGGCGGTGACCGCCCGCCAGTAGTCGGCGCGGGGCACGGTGTGACCGGGGGAGGTGAGCGACTCGACGGGTACGGGCTTCGCCTGGAGGTTGTCCGCGATCAGGGCGTTCTGGGCGACCCGGCGCTCGTGCCGGTGGAACTGCCAGAAACCCAGCTCGATCATCACGGGGATGAGGACGAGGGCGATGAGGGTGAGGATCACCCACTGCCGGGACAACAGGAAGCGGTACACGCCGTCGACGGTACAACGTCGCGGACGGCCCCCTCGCGGCGGGTGCCGGAGGGGGCCGGACGGGCGCGGCGGAGACGGGGACGGCGCGGCCCGGGCGGCGGACCCGTGTGATCCGGCCCACGGCAGGCCGCACGCCTGAGCCCCGGGGCCGGTCCGCCGCGCACGTCCGCCGCGTACCTCTAGACGTGGTCGACGATGCCCACCTTTCCCTCCGCGCGGGCGCAGTGCCCGCCGCAGTACCACTTGCCCTGGACCTCGACGCCCTGGCCGATGATCTGGACCCGGCAGTGCTCGCAGATGGGCGCCATGCGGTGAATGGCGCAGGAGAAGCAGTCGAAGACGTGCACGGCGCCCTGCGCGTGCACCTCGAAGGACATGCCGTAATCGTTTCCGCAGACCTCACAACGTGCCATGCGCCACAGGGTGCTGTCCGGGGCCGGTGATGGCCGGGCGGCACGCCCGGCCGTTCACTCGTCTGCCGGGGCCACGTCCCGCAGCAGCTGGGTGAAGGCGGCCTCGTCGACGATCGGGGTGCCGAAGGCCTTGGCCTTGACCGTCTTGGACGTGGCCGCGTCGGGGTCGTTCGTCACCAGCAGACTCGTCAGCCGCGAGACGCTCGACGCCACGTGGAGCCCCGCCTCGACCGCGCGGTCCTCCAGGAGCTCCCGGTCGACGGAGGTGTCGCCCGAGAACGCCACCCGCATGCCCTGTTTGAGCAGTTCGCCCGATACGTACCGCCCGGGGTTCGGGTACGGACACGGCGGACGCTTGCGTGAGGGGCGCCAGCTGTTCACGCGGTACGACGCCTGGTGGCCGATCCGGGGCGCGACCGGCGTCGCCGCCCACTCCGTCAGCGGCCGGCACTCGAGGAGCGGGAGCCGGACGTTGCGCTCGGCCGCCGTGTGCAGGCTCGGTCGGAAAGCCTCGGCCAGCACCCGCGCGTCGTCCAGCGCGTTGTGCGCCCGCTGCTGGACGACGCCGAAGTGCGCGGCGAGCGACTCCAGCTTGTGGTTGGGCAGCGGGAGCGACAGCTCCTTCGACAGGGCGATGGTGCACAGCCGCTGGCGCACGGGCGCGGCGCTCTCGGCGCGGGCGTACTCCCGCGCGATCATCGACCAGTCGAACATGGCGTTGTGCGCGACCAGGACCCGGCCGTCGAGCCGCGCCGCGAACTCGGCGGCGATCTCCGGGAAGAGCGGAGCCCCCGCCAGCACGTCGGTGGTCAGACCGTGGATCCAGACCGGTCCGGGATCGCGCTCCGGGTTGACGAGCGTGTACCAGTGGTCCTCGACATTGCCCTGGGCGTCCAGGCGGTAGACGGCAGCGGACACTATCCGGTCGTCGCGGGCGAGTCCGGTGGTCTCCACGTCGACGACCGCGTACCCCTGTGGGTACGCGGCCGGCCACGTCGGCGCTGTCGTGCGGTCGTCGAGCATGGTCACTGAGAATACGGGCCGCCGCTGACAACGCGGTCCCCGGTGTCCCCTCCCGTGGCCGGAATCCCCCCGCGGGGATGACGCCGACGGGTCACGGGCGGGCGTGCGCCGGGTAGTTCGGGACCGCGCGCCGAGGCCGACCGGCGGGCCGGGGCCCGTGCGGCGCGCCCTCCGCCCGGCGGACCGTGCTCCCCGCGTCGCGTCTCGTGGCCCCGGTGCCGCCTACTCCGTCGTGACTCGTGGCCCCGACCCCGCTCACCGCGTCGCGCCGTCCGCGGGCTCCGGCGGTTCGCCGGCCGTGCCCAGCAGGCCGTCCACCAGCGCCCGTACGGACGTGGTGAAGAGCCGGTCCGTGTCGACCGGGCGGGCCAGGGCGCGGGCGAGGGCGGGATCCGGGCCCGGCTGCTCGGCGTCCCAGAGGGTCTCCTCGCCCGGGGACTGGACCGGGCCCCGCTCCCGGTTGCGCTCCACCAGGACGTAGCCGACGACTTGGAACTGCACCGCCCGGACCACCTCCGCCGCCCGCGCCCCGCGCAGCCCCGCGGCGTGCACCTCGTGTGCCAGGGTGCGCTGGGCCGGCAGGAACATCCGCTCCGTCAGGCCCCGTTCGTGGACCATCGCCACCAGGTGCGGGCGGTCGCGCAGCTCGCGCCGGAGCGCGCGGGCCACCGAGACGATCCGGGCGGCGGGTGTGCCGCCGCGCGGCGTGATGGCGGCGAGGTCGTCGACGGTCCGCTCGACGAGGGCGTCGAGCAGGGACTCGCGGTTGCCCACGTGCCAGTAGATCGACGTCACGGCGGTGTCCAGCTCCGCGGCGAGCCTGCGCATGGTGAGGGCGTCGGGCCCGTGCCGCTTCACCAGGGCGGCGGCGGCCTCCACCACCTCCTCGCGGGTGAGTGCACTGCGAGCCAAAGCTCCCCCTTCCGGTGCGTGCACGGCTCTTTACCCTTCTCGCGCGCCGGTGTAACTGTGTTACAGGCCGACACTCCCTGAAGGGTGGTACGTCATGGCACGAGTACGGTACGGGGCGCGCACCGAGGCCGAGATGGCCGCGGTCCGCGCACAGGGCTCCGCGCTCCCCGACATCTGGTCCACCGGGGTGGTGGCCGTTTGGGAGACCGATCCGGACGTGGTCGCGGCCGTGCTGCCGCCGCCGCTCAAGCCCACCGAGCGGCCGCTGGTGCGGGCCACCGTCTCCCGGGTCGAGCTCCCCGGCTACCCCCTCGGCGCAGGCTCGGTCTCCGTCGCCGCCGCCCACGGCGACCAGGAGGGCTGGTATCCGCTGGTCATGCCGATGACCCACGAGCGGGCCCTGATCGGCGGCCGCGAGGTCTTCGGCGAACCGAAGAAGCTGGGCCGGGTCGTCGTCGAGCGCGACGGGCTCGTCGTGCACGCCTCGCTCGGCCGCCACGGCATCGACTTCGTCGAGGTGCGCGGTGCGGTCTCCGGACCGCTGCCGCTGCCCGGGCCCGCCGAGAGGACCGACTTCTACTTCAAGTTCCTCCCCGCCGTCGACGGATCGGGCTCCGGCTTCGACGCCGACCCCGTCCTCGTCCACTGCGTCCGGTCCGAGAAGGTCCGACGGCTGGAACAGGTCACCGGTGACGTGGTCCTGCGGGAGTCCATGTACGACCCCGTCGCCGATCTCCCCGTGCGCCGGATCGTCGGGATCACCCTCGGCGAGAAGACCACCGCCCAGAAGGGCAGGGTCGCCGAACGCGTCAGCGCCCAGGCCCTCCTCCCCTACATCCACCAGCGCTACGACGACCCGCGGCAGATCCTCGACGGGCCGCCGGAAGGGAGCGTGTGATGGAGCTGCGCGGGGGTCAGGTCGCCGTCGTCACCGGCGCCGCGAGCGGGATCGGACTCGCCATGGCCCGCCGCTTCGCCGCCGAGGGCCTCGCCGTCGTCCTCGGCGATGTGGAGGAGGCCGCGCTCGACCGGGCCGCCGAGGAGCTGCGGGCGGACGGGGCGCGGATCCTCGCCCGTACCGTCGACGTCGCCGACGAGGGTTCGGTCCGGTCCTTCGCGGACGCCGCCTACGACACCTTCGGCGCCGTCCACGTCCTCTGCAACAACGCGGGCGTCGGTTCCGGCGCCGAGGGCCGCATGTGGGAGCACGAGCCCAACGACTGGAAGTGGGCCTTCTCCGTCAACGTCTGGGGCGTCTTCCACGGCATCCAGGCCTTCGTCCCGCGCATGATCGCCGGCGGCGAGCCGGGGCACGTCGTCAACACCTCCTCCGGCGACGGCGGGATCGCCCCGCTGCCCACCGCCTCCGTCTACGCCGTCACCAAGGCGGCCGTCGTCACCATGACGGAGTCGCTGTACGCGCACCTGAAGGCGGAGCACGCGCGCGTGGGGGCCTCCGTCCTCTTCCCCGGCCCGCACATGCTGCGCACCGGCCTGTGGGAGTCGCACCGCAACCGCCCCGAGCGGTACGCCAAGGAGCGCCCGCGCCGCACCCCGTACCGCAGCCTCGACCAGTGGGAGGCGGCCATGAAGGAGGCCGGGCACGAGGTCGCCTTCACCGCCGTCGAGGAGGTCGCCGAGCACGTCGTCGACGGCATCCGCGCCGACCGGTTCTGGATGCTGCCGGCGAGCGAGCACAGCGACCGGCAGATCAGGGCGCGTTCGCGGTCGATGCTCGACCGCTCCGACCCGTCGTACCTGGAGAGCTTCATCCTCGACTGAGGGGTGTCCCGTGAGCCATGACGACCCGTATCTGATCATCTCCTCCGACTGTCACGCCGGACTACCCACCGAGGAGTACCGGCCCTACCTCGACCCCCGCTTCCACCGTGCCTTCGACGACTTCCTCGCCGGGCGCGAGGCCCGCCGCGAGGCCATGACCCGGCTCGGGGTGCGCAACGAGGACTTCGCGAACAAGTGGTTCAGCGACAACGAGGAAGGGCTCCGGGGCGGCTGGGACGCCGCCCGGCGGCTCAAGGAGCTCGACGGCGACGGCGTGGCCGCCGAGGTCGTCTTCCCCGACGCGGACGCCGTCGACAGCCGGACCGCCGCGCCCTTCGGCGTCGGCCTCGGCCTCTCCGGCGACCAGGACCCGGAGCTCGGCATGGCCGGCGCGCAGGCCCACAACCGCTGGCTGGCGGAGTTCGTGGGGCAGAACCCCGCGCGGCACTGCGGGGTGGCGCTGCTGCCGGTCACCGCCGACACCGACAAGGTCGTCGCCGAGATCCACCGGGCCAAGGAGTCCGGGCTCGGCGCGCTGATGATCCCGTCGATGTGGGTGGACAAGGAGCCCTATCACGACCGGCGTTACGACCCCGTGTGGGCGGCCGCGGCCGAGACCGGTATGCCGCTGGTCACGCACTCGGGCGCGGCGCCGCGCGAGGAGTACGGCGACCATCTCGGCATCTACGTCAGCGAGGTGACCTGGTGGCCCGCCAGGCCGCTGTGGTTCCTGCTCTGGTCCGGGGTCTTCGAGCGGCACCCGGGGCTGCGGTTCGGCGTCGCCGAGTCAGGCTGCTGGTGGCTGCCGAACCTGCTGTGGTTCATGGACCGGCTCTATCTGGGCGCCCACGGCGGCAAGAAGCTCTCGCCCTTCGCGGAGCTGCGACGGCCCCCGAGCGAGTACCTCGACCGGCAGGTCTTCGTCTGCGCCACCAACACCAAGCGACGAGAGCTGGCCCAGCGGTACGAGATCGGGGTCGACAACATCCTCTGGGGCTCGGACTTCCCCCACCCGGAGGGGACCTGGCCGGCCACGCGCGCGTGGCTGCGGAACACCTTCCACGACATCCCGGTGAAGGAGACCCGGCGGATGCTGGGTCTCGCGGCGGCGGAGGTCTTCGGATTCGATATCCGAATATTGGATTCGATCGCCCGTCGCATCGGCCCGACCCCGGCCGACCTCGGCCAGCCGGCGGACCAGACGGCGGTGGAGGCCTCCTGGGCCCGCTCACGCGAGGTCGGCCGCCACTGGCTGACGGACCACGACTTCCCCGCCCTGGGGGTGGGCTGATGGACCGCTACACCGTCATCTCGGCCGACTGCCACGCCGGCGCCGACCTCCTCGACTACAGGCCCTACCTGGAGAAGCGGTACCACGACGACTTCGACGCCTGGGCCGCGAGCTATGTGAACCCGTACGAGGACCTGCTCGCCGACACCGCCGACCGCAACTGGAACTCCCGCCGCCGGCTCGCCGAGCTGGAGGCGGACGGCATCGTCGCCGAGGTCGTCTTCCCGAACACCATCCCGCCGTTCTTCCCGTCCGCCTCCCTGATGGCCCCCGCGCCCACCCGCGAGGAGTACGAGCGGCGCTGGGCGGGCCTGCGCGCCCACAACCGCTGGCTGGCCGACTTCTGCGCGGACGCCCCCGGCCGCCGGGCGGGGGTGGCGCAGATCCTGCTCAACGACGTCGACGAGGCGGTACGGGAGATCAGGCGCGCCCGGGAGGCGGGTCTGACGGGCGGCATCCTGCTGCCGGGCACCCCGCCCGGCAGCGGGATCCCGGAGCTCCACTCGGAGTCGTACGACCCGATCTGGGCGGTCTGCGCCGAGCTGGGCGTCCCCGTCAACCACCACGGCGGCTCGGCCTCGCCGCCGCTCGGCGACGAGCCGGCCGCGCGGGCCGTCTTCATGGTCGAGACGACCTGGTTCTCCCACCGGGCGCTGTGGCACCTGGTGTTCGGCGGCGCCTTCCGCCGGCACCCGGATCTCCGGCTGGTCCTCACCGAACAGGGCTCGGGCTGGATCCCCGGTGTGGTGGAGATGCTGGACTACTACCACGCCCGCCTGGTGACCGCCGCCTCCCGCAGCGCCACCGCCGAGTCCAAGTTCGGCAGGGGACTGGCGGAGGCGATGGGCCGGCGCCCCAGCGAGGTCTGGCGCGACAACTGCTTCGTCGGCGCGAGCTTCATGCGCCCGCACGAGGTGCCGCTGCGCGACCGGATCGGCCTCGACAAGATCATGTGGGGCAGCGACTACCCGCACGACGAGGGCACCGCGCCGTACTCCCGCGAAGGCCTCCGCATCGCCTACGCGGGGCTGCCCCGCGAGGAGGTCGCCGCGATGGTCGGCGGCAACGCGGCCCGGGTCTACGGCTTCGACCTGCCGTTCCTGGACTCCCTGGCGGCCGTCCACGGCCCGACCGTCACGGTGATCGCCGAACCACTGAAGGAGATCCCGCCCGGCGCCACCAGCCCGGCGTTCGCCCCGGGCGGGTCGGTCCGCGTCTGGTGAGGGAGGGGGGCCGGGGCGCGGCGCCGGCGGTCGTACGCTGCGCGGTCCCTGTCGGAAGGTGCCAAAGCTTGCTGACAAGTCGTCTCGCATACTTGTCGGTAATCACGTCTAGCCGCGCCCGCCCCGCGCCCCTACCGTCGTCGGCATGCCGAACCTGCCCGATGTCGTGCTGTGGTCGATACCCGCCTTCGTGCTGCTCACCGTCGTGGAGGTGGTCAGCTACCGGCTGCACCCCGACGAGGACGCGGCCGGCTACGAGACCAAGGACGCCGCCACCAGCCTCGGCATGGGCATCGGCAGTCTCGGCTTCGACTTCCTCTGGAAGATCCCGATCGTCGCGATCTACACCGCGGTCTACGAACTGACCCCGCTCCGCGTCCCCGTCCTGTGGTGGACCATCCCGCTGATGCTGCTCGCCCAGGACTTCCTCTACTACTGGCAGCACCGCGGCCACCACGTCATCCGCGTCCTGTGGGCCTGCCACGTCGTGCACCACAGCAGCCGCAAGTTCAACCTCACCACCGCGCTGCGCCAGCCCTGGACCGCCCTGACGTCCTGGCCGTTCTACCTGCCGCTGGTCGCGCTCGGCGTGCACCCGGCCGCCCTCGCCTTCTGCTACTCGGTGAACCTCGTCTACCAGTTCTGGATCCACACCGAGCGCATCGACAGACTGCCCCGGCCCCTCGAATACGTCCTCAACACGCCCTCCCACCACCGCGTGCACCACGCCTCCCAGGGCGGCTACCTCGACCGGAACTTCGGCGGCATCGTGATCCTCTGGGACCGGGTCTTCGGCTCCTGGGCGGGGGAGACCGAGAAGCCCGTCTTCGGCCTCACCAAGAACATCGAGACCTACAACCCCCTGCGGGTCGCCACCCACGAGTACGCCGCCATCGCCCGCGACGTCCGGGCCGCGACCGGCTGGCGCGAGCGCGCCGGGCGGGTCTTCCGCGGACCCGGCTGGCAGCCGGCGCCACGGCCCGCCGCCGCACCGCCCGCCGCCGCCCCGCAGCCCGGGCCCGCGCCGGCCGCCGGGCCCGCGCCGGAGCCGGCCGGATGAGCACGGCTCCGCGCACCCTGCCGGGCGCCGCCGCCGCTGCCAAGGGCCTGCCGACCCGCCCCGTACCTGCCGACCACCCGTGTCCGCGGCCGGGCGTACGGTGAAGGGCGTACCACCGACCGAGAGCAAGGACCGCCCGCCATGCGCGCCACCACCATCCACGCCCCGTTCGACCTGCGCGTGGAGGACGTGCCCGACCCGGTGATCCAGCGGCCCACCGACGTCGTCCTGCGGGTGCTGCGCGCCTGCGTCTGCGGCAGCGACCTGTGGGCCTACCGCGGCGAGTCCGCCCGGCAGCCGGGGCAGCGCATCGGCCACGAGTTCCTCGGCGTCGTCGAGGAAGCCGGCGCCGAGGTCACCGGCTTCCGCCCCGGCGACCTCGCCGTCGCCCCCTTCGTCTGGTCCGACGGCTCCTGCGCGTACTGCGTCGAAGGGCTGCACACCTCCTGCCCGCAGGGCGGCTTCTGGGGCTCCGTCGGCTCCGACGGCGGCCAGGGCGAGGCCGTCCGCGTCCCCTTCGCCGACGGCACCCTCGTCGGGCTCCCCGCCGAGGCCGCCTCCGACGACCGCCTGCTCACCGCCCTGCTCGCCCTCTCCGACGTCCTGGGCACCGGACACCACGCCGCCCTCGGCGCCGACGTGCGGCCCGGCTCCACCGTCGCGGTCGTCGGCGACGGCGCCGTCGGCCTGTGCGGTGTCCTCGCCGCCAAGCGGCTGGGCGCCGAGCGGATCATCGCGCTCGGCCGCCACACCGTCCGGACCGACATCGCCCGCACCTTCGGCGCCACCGATGTCGTCGCCGAGCGGGGCGAGGCCGCCGAGGCCGCCGTGCGCGAACTCACCGGCGGCCAGGGCGCCCACGCGGTCATCGAGGCCGTCGGCACCGAACAGTCCATGCGCACCGCCGTCGCGATCACCCGAGACGGCGGCTCCATCGGCTACGTCGGCGTCCCGCACGGCAGCGGCACCGGACTCGACCTCTCCGTCATGTTCGACCGGAACATCGCCCTGCGCGGCGGCGTCGCGCCGGTCCGCGCCTACATCCCCGAACTGCTCCCGGACGTCCTCGCCGGCACCATCGACCCCTCCCCGGTCTTCGACCTGACCGTCGACCTCGAAGGGGTCCCCGGCGGCTACCGGGCCATGGACGAGCGCACCGCCCTCAAGGTCCTCGTCACGCCGTAACCCCCCGGTCAGGCCAGACCGGGGCATCCGCCCCCGCGGCCCCCGGCGGGCGCAACCAGCCCGCCGGGCCCCCGTCGTACGTCACCGGCGACCGCGCGTGCCGCAGCCGCCCCAGCGGGCCGTCCGTCTCGGTCAGGTACCGCTCGGGGTCGTAGCGGGGGAGCGCGGTCGTCAGCCAGTGCCCGGTCTGCGCCAGCGCCAGGCGGACGAGGCGCGTGCCGCCGCCCTCCCGGTCCTGCTCGGTCAGCGACCGGAGCACCGCTGCCGCGAGGAGATACCCCGAGCCGTGGTCCAGCGCCTGCGCCGGCAGCGCCCCCGGCCGCTCCGCCGAGCCCTCGGTGACCGCGATCCCCGTCGCCGCCTGCACCAGGCTGTCGAAGCCGCGCCGGTCGCCCCAGGGGCCGTAGTCGCCCCATGCCGACAGGCGGGCGATCACCAGACCGGGCCGGTGGAGGCCGAAGCGGTCCAGGGCGCCGGGGCGGTAGCCGGTGACCAGGACGTCGGCGGCGTCCAGGAGTTCGTCGAAGGTACGGCGGCCGGAGCGGCTCGTCAGATCGAGCGCGGCCGTCCGCTTGCCGATGTCGGTGTCGGCGTGCTGGTCGGGCAGTTCGGGGTTGCCCGGCGGGTCGACGCGCAGCACGTCCGCGCCGAGCAGGGCGAGCGTACGGGTGCCCACCGGCCCGGCGATGACCCGCGTCAGGTCCAGGACACGCAACGGCCGTTCCCCCGGCCCGGCGAGCGCCCCGCCGAGGGAGGCCGGCCCGCCCGCCGCGGACCCCGCCTCCCCGCCCGCGAACCGCCTCGGGACCGCGTCGTCGAGCCGTTCGCAGGTCAGCAGCGGCCGCGCCGCCACCTCCCGGCCCTGCGCGTGTCCGGCCCACTCCCCGGGCGTGCGCAGGGCGACCGCGAGGCCCCCGGCCGCGTACACCGCCGTCTCGACCTCCACGGCCGTACGCTCGCCGATCGCCGCCTCCAGGGCCTCCACCGACTCCTCGCGCACCCCCAGCGCCGCGAGCAGCGCCGCCCGGTGGTGCGGATAGTTCGCGTGCGTACGGACCCAGCCGTCGGAGGCCCGCCAGAAGCGGGAGAGCGCGGCGAAGGCGACCGGCGCGCGGCCGTCGATCCGCAGATGACGCTCGCTCACGAAGGCCGTCGCGACGGCCCCGTCGTCCACCCGGACCCGCGCACCCTCCACCCCGGCCCGCGCACCGCCGCCCCCCGGGCCCGTACCCCCGGGGCCCGCACCCCGCCCGCCCAGGCGTTCCACGGCGGCCAGCCCTGCGACGGCGACCGTGGCCCGGGCCAGGTCCATCACGGGCAGCCGGGCCGGCAACAGCCCCGACGGGCCCTCGTACGTCACCCGGTCGAGGAGGGCGGGATCGCCCCCGAGGACGGCCCAGATCCGTTCCGTGGCACCGCGCACCGTCATGTCCATGCGCGCATGATGGCACGCGGTGCCACGCGAAGGGCCGGGACGACGACCGACCGCCCCCGCGCCGAGGGCCCCATGACGAAGGGCCCCGGTGCGGCGGGCTGCCGCACCAGGGCCCTCACTCCGGACCGGCAACGGTCCGGCGGTCGTCCTACCGGCGCACGGCGTCAAGGGCGTCGATCAGCCCCGCGCCGTAGAAGCCGTTCTTGTTCTTGCCGCCCTCGCACACCGCGTCGATCGTGCCGTCGCCCTCGATGTCGTAGGGGTTGGTGCAGGCGCGGTCGTCGGCCTGCGCGTACAGCAGGGCCTTGAGCGCCGCCGGGCTCGCGTGCGGGTGGGTCGACTTCAGCAGCGCGAGCACGCCCGCCGCGTGCGGCGAGGCCATGGAGGTGCCCGCCTTGTAGTTGTAGCCGCCTTCGACCGTGGTCGACAGGATGCGGCCGTTGATCGCCGGGGCCTCCGGCGTCTGGTACTCGGTGCGGTCGCCACCGGGCGCCGCGATGTCGACGACCCCCTGGCCGTAGTTGGAGTACGAGGCCTTGAGGTCCTTCGCACCCGTGGCGGAGACCGTGACCACGCCCGGCAGCATCGCCGGGAAGTCGAGGCACCGCTGCGGGTCGACGACCCGGGTCACCGGCGTGGTGTCGTTCGGGCTGGTGGCGTCGGTGAGCTCGTCCGCCGCCAGGTCCATCTTCGAGTTGCCGGCCGCGGCGACGTTGACCGTGCCCTTGCGCTCCGCGTAGCGGGTGGCGCGAGTGACCGCCTCGATCAGCGCCTTCTGGTCGGCGTCGTTCTTGCACGCGAACAGCCACGGGTCGGTGTAGTAGCTGTTGTTGGTGATCTCGACACCGCGCTCGGCCGCCCACATGAAGCCGCAGACCACGGCCTCGGTGTAGAAGAAGCCGTCGGGGGTGGAGACCTTGATGCCGGAGACCTTCACGCCCGGCGCGACACCCGTGATGCCGATGCCGTTCTTGGCGGCGGCGATGGTGCCGGCGACGTGCGTGCCGTGGTCGCTCTCGCCCGGCTGGGGGCGCCACGAGCCGGGCGTGGTGTCCGGGGCGCCGGTCACGCAGTTGGCGGACGCGGCGGCGTCGAAGTTCGGCGCCAGGTCCGGGTGGGTGTCGTCGACACCCGTGTCGATGACACCGACCGTGACCTTCTTGCTGCCCGTCGTCCGCTGGTGGGCCTTGTCCGCCTTGATGGCCGGCAGGTCCCACTGCAGGGGCTCCAGCGGGTCCTGCGCGTCGGTGGCGCCGGCCGCCGCGGCGGTGGCCTCGGCGGCGGTGAGCGCCTGGCCGCCCTCGTCGACGGAGGTGTCGGTCTGGACGGAGAGCGGCGCGGTGCGCGTCGAACCGGCCGACACCACGCCCTTGGCCTTGCGGATCGTCTTCGCGAACCCGGGGTTCTGCGAGTGGACGACTATCACGCCTATCTGGTCATAGGAGACGACCACCGTGCCACCGGCCGCGGCGATCGCCTTCTTCACCGAGGCGGCCGTCCAGCGGCCTCCCTCGATGTTGACGACGTACGACAGCTTGGGGCCGTCCGTCGCCACGGCGGCCTTCGCCGGGGCATCGCTCAGTTCCGCGGCGGATGCGCCGGACGGAAGGAAGCCGAGCGAGGCCGTGAGCGCGAGACCGACCGGAAGAGCGAGTACTCGACCGCGTCTCGATCCCAGATGAGCCATGGGTTCTCCACATCATCCGTATGTACTGCCCGAACGCCGGTTGCGGGCGGGCAGGTGCATGACGAGTGAAGCTATCGCTGATCAACCCGGCCCTTCAATGAGTTCAGAAGACTTGATGAAGATCCCGGAGAAGAAAATCGCCGGCGGTGAACCGAGTCGCCCCGTCTCCCGTGCCGTTGTGCAGGGGAGGAGCTCCCTCCGCAGCTCCGTCCGAAGCTCCGCGTTCACCCGAGTGAGGCCCCTTTTGTCCATGCCCGACGCACCCGTGTCCCGAGGAGAATCCGTGGCCACCGAAGCACCGCCGCCGCCCCGAGAGGACAGGGACGCCCCGGGCGTCCCCGCCCAGCCCACGACGGAGGCGTTCGTCGCGGTCCAGGAGAGTGCGGAGTTCGGCGAACTGCGCCGCACCTACCGCTCCTTCGCCTTCCCCCTGACCGTCGCCTTCATCGCCTGGTACCTGCTGTACGTGCTGCTCTCCAACTACGCGGGCGGCTTCATGGGGACCAGGCTCTTCGGCAACATCAACGTGGCCCTGGTCCTGGGCCTCGGCCAGTTCCTGACCACCTTCCTCATCGCCTGGTTCTACTCGCGGCACGCGGCCGAACGCCTCGACCCGAAGGCCGAGGCCATCAAGTCCCGTATGGAGGGCGACGCGTGAGCAGCATCCTCGACACCGTCTCGCTGGCGGCCGGCAACGCCACCAGCGAGCACCGGCCGCTGATCATCACCCTCTTCGGCGCGTTCGTCGTCGCCACCCTCGTCATCACCGTCTGGGCCGGCCGGCAGACCAAGAGCGCCGCGGACTTCTACGCCGGCGGCCGCCAGTTCACCGGCTTCCAGAACGGCCTCGCGATCTCCGGCGACTACATGTCCGCCGCGTCCTTCCTCGGCATCGCCGGCGCCATCGCGCTCTACGGCTACGACGGCTTCCTCTACTCGATCGGCTTCCTGGTCGCCTGGCTGGTCGCGCTGCTCCTGGTGGCCGAACCGCTGCGCAACTCGGGCCGGTTCACCATGGGCGACGTCCTGGCCTACCGGATGCGCCAGCGCCCGGTCCGCACCGCCGCCGGCACCTCCACCATCGTCGTCTCGATCTTCTACCTGCTCGCGCAGATGGCCGGCGCCGGTGTGCTCGTCTCGCTGCTCCTCGGCATCACCAGCGACGGCGGCAAGATCGCCATCGTCGCCCTGGTCGGCCTCCTGATGATCGTGTACGTCACCATCGGCGGGATGAAGGGCACCACCTGGGTGCAGATGGTCAAGGCCGTCCTGCTGATCGCGGGCACGCTCCTGATCACCTTCCTGATCCTGCTGAAGTTCGGCTTCAACCTCTCCGACCTGCTCGGCGCCGCCGCCACCAACAGCGGCAAGGGCCAGGCGTTCCTGGAGCCCGGCCTCAAGTACGGCGTCAGCGAGATCTCCAAGCTGGACTTCCTCTCGCTCGGCATCGCGCTCGTCCTCGGCACGGCCGGCCTGCCCCACATCCTGATCCGCTTCTACACGGTGCCGACCGCCAAGGCCGCCCGTAAGTCGGTCAACTGGGCCATCGGCATCATCGGCGCCTTCTACCTCATGACGATCGTCCTCGGCTTCGGCGCCGCCGCCCTGCTCAAGAACAGCGACATCATCGCCTCCAACAAGGCGGGCAACACCGCGGCCCCGCTGGCCGCCCTGGAGGTCGGCGGCGGCGCCGGCTCCACCGGCGGCGCGATCCTGCTCGCGGTGATCTCGGCCGTCGCCTTCGCCACCATCCTCGCGGTGGTCGCCGGACTGACCCTGGCCTCCTCGTCGTCCTTCGCGCACGACATCTACGCCAACGTCATCCGGCGCGGCAAGGCCACGGAGAAGGAGGAGGTCCGCGCGGCCCGCTGGGCGACGGTCCTCATCGGTGTCGTCTCGATCGCCCTCGGCGCGCTCGCCCGCGACCTCAACGTCGCCGGCCTGGTCGCCCTGGCCTTCGCCGTCGCCGCCTCCGCCAACCTGCCCACCATCCTCTACAGCCTGTTCTGGAAGCGGTTCACGACCCAGGGCGCGCTCTGGTCGATCTACGGCGGTCTGATCTCCTCGGTCGTCCTGGTGCTCTTCTCGCCGGTCGTCTCCGGCAAGCCCACCTCGATGTTCAAGACCGTGGACTTCTACTGGTTCCCGCTGGAGAACCCCGGCCTGGTCTCCATCCCGCTCGGCTTCCTCCTCGGCTGGCTCGGCTCCCTCCTCTCCAAGGAGGGTCCGGACAAGGGCAAGTACGCGGAACTCGAGGTCAAGTCCCTCACCGGTGTCGGAGCGCACTGATCCGCACACGGTCAGCGATCGACGGACGGTCGCGTCGTAGAGTTCTACGACGCGGCCGCGCCGGTCCTGGTGACAATCGTCCATGCGCGTTGTCGGTGCGCTCACGTAGGCTCGGGAACGTACGGAACATCCATCGCGACACCAAGGGGAGGGGGCCCACAGTGCTCATCGACACCTACGGCCGGGTCGCCACCGACCTGCGTGTCTCGCTCACGGACCGGTGCAACCTGCGCTGCACGTACTGCATGCCGGAAGAGGGCCTGCAGTGGCTGGCCAAGCCCGACCTCCTCAGCGACGACGAGATCGTCCGGCTGGTCCGTATCGCGGTCACCGACCTCGGCGTCACCGAGGTCCGCTTCACCGGCGGCGAGCCGCTGCTCCGTCCCGGCCTGGTCGGCATCGTCGAGCGGTGCGCCGCCCTCGAGCTGCGCCCCAAGATGTCCTTGACGACCAACGGCATCGGCCTCAAGCGCACGGCCGCCGCCCTGAAGGCGGCCGGCCTGGACCGGGTCAACGTCTCCCTCGACACCCTGCGGCCCGAGGTCTTCAAGGCGCTGACCCGCCGCGACCGCCACCAGGACGTGCTCGACGGCATGGCCGCCGCCCGCGACGCCGGCCTCACCCCCGTCAAGGTCAACGCCGTCCTGATGCCCGGGCTCAACGCCGACGAGGCCCCCGAGCTGCTGGCCTGGGCGGTGGAGAACGCCTACGAAATGCGCTTCATCGAGCAGATGCCGCTCGACGCCCAGCACGGCTGGAAGCGCGACGGCATGATCACCGCCGGGGACATCCTGGAGTCGCTGCGCACCCGCTTCACGCTGACCCCCGAGGGCGACGAGGAGCGCGGATCGGCGCCCGCCGAGCGCTGGGTGGTCGACGGGGGGCCGCACCGGGTCGGCGTGATCGCCTCCGTCACCCGCCCGTTCTGCCGGGCCTGCGACCGGACCCGGCTCACCGCCGACGGCCAGGTGCGCACCTGCCTGTTCGCCACCGAGGAGACCGACCTGCGGGCCGCGCTGCGCTCGGACGCCCCGGACGAGGAGATCGCCCGGATCTGGAAGCTGGCGATGTGGGGCAAGAAGGCCGGTTCGGGCTTGGACGACCCGAGCTTCCTGCAGCCGGACCGCCCGATGTCAGCGATCGGCGGCTGAGCCCCCGGGGTCCGTACCGCCGGGGTTCGTCCCCTCGGGGCCCGTACCGCCCGGGGCGTCGTCCGCGGCGCCGGCCGCCTCCCAGTCGGCGAGCGGCACGACGTCCTTGAGGAAGCCGCGGACGCCGAGGAACTGCGAGAGGTGCTCGCGGTGCTCCTCGCAGGCGAGCCAGGTCTTGCGACGCTCCGGCGTGTGCAGCTTCGGGTTGTTCCAGGCCAGCACCCAGACCGCGGCGACGCGGCAGCCCTTGGCGGAGCAGATCGGGGTCTCTTCACTCACCGGATTGATCACCGGGACATTGTCCAACAAGGGCGATGCCGGGCAGCCACGGGGGGAGCTGCCCGGCATCGGTCCGTCGCTCCGACGGGGGATGCGGAGCGCGTAGGAAGTATGTCACGGGACATGGGGTGTGGTGCACCGGAACTTCATGATTGATCTGAGCATTTCTTGAGCTTTTCCAGCCCTTTGCTGATCAACTCTGCCCGTACGCGCGTTCCGTGGGGGTGCCCTCCGCACTCGCCGTCGAGCCCTCCGTCGGGCCCCCGGTCGAGGCCCCCGACGAGCTTCCGGCCGGGCTTCCGGGCGTCGGAAGCTCGGGGCGCGTCGGGGCAGGAGTGAAGGTGGAGGGGAGGGACGGCGCGCGCTCCCGGCCGGCGTTGGCGATCACCACGGAGATGTAGGGGAGCACTGCGCCGAGCACCAGCGCCACGACGGCCACATGCCGTTCGACGTTCCACAGCGTGGCGGCCGCGATCACGGCCAGCGTCCGTACGGACATCGAGATCACATAGCGCCGCTGGCGGCCGCGCACATCGTCGGCCAACCCCTGACGGGCTCCGGTGATCCGGAACACCTCGGTTCCGCCCCGCTTGCGCATCGCGCTCACCACCCGGCATGTCGCGCCGGACGCTCCCCGGTCCGGACCTCGCCTCCACGGTACGCCCGCGGCTCGGGCCGGAGGAGACCGGGGCACGTATGGACCCGTCCGACATGCGGCCTATGCCCGCCGGGCCGAGACTGGGCCCACATGCGCAGAGTGCGCCGCGTCAGGAGGCGACCATGAGCTGGCTGTGGGCAATCATCGTGGGTCTGGTGCTCGGTCTGATCGCCAAGGCGATCCTGCCGGGCAAGCAGCAGATCCCCCTGTGGCTGACGACCGTTTTCGGGATCCTCGGCAGTGTCCTCGGCAATGCCGTGGCGACCTGGATCGGGGTCAACGACACCAAGGGCATCGACTGGACCCGTCATCTGCTCCAACTCATCGGCGCGGTCGCGGTGGTGGGCGTCGGCGACATGCTGTGGGCCTCGATCAAGGGCAACAGACGACGGGCGTGACACCGCGCTCCCGGAGCGGCGCCGCCTGACGGCTCCGCGACCGGCACGGCGCCGTACGACGACGGCCCGGCACACGCGTCAGGCGTGCACCGGGCCATCGTCGTGTCACCACGGGCCGTCGTCAGGGCACCGGGGCCGGGCCCGTCAGCTCCCGGCGGCCAGTTCGATCGCCGCCAGGTTCTTCTTGCCCCGGCGCAGCACCAGCCAGCGGCCGTGCAGCAGCTCGTCCGCCGATGCCTCGGCGTCCTCGGCGGTGACCTTGACGTTGTTCACGTAGGCCCCGCCCTCCTTCACCGTCCGGCGCGCGGCCGACTTGCTCGGCGCCAGGCCGACCTCGGTGAAAAGGTCCACGACCTGCCCCAGCTCCGCCACCCGCGCGTGCGGCAGCTCGGAGAGCGCCGCCGCCAGCGTCGCCTCGTCCAGCTCGGCCAGGTCGCCCTGTCCGAAGAGCGCCTTCGAGGCGTTGATCACGGCCGCGCACTGCTCGGCGCCGTGCACCAGCGTCGTCAGCTCCTCGGCGAGCGCCCGCTGAGCGGTCCGCGCCTGCGGCCGCTCCGCGGTGAGCTGCTCCAGCTCCTCCAGCTCCTCACGGGACTTGAAGGAGAGGATCCGCAGGTAGGTGGAGATGTCCCGGTCGTCGACGTTCAGCCAGAACTGGTAGAACGCGTACGGCGTCGTCATCTCGGGGTCCAGCCAGACGGCCCCGCTCTCGGTCTTGCCGAACTTCGTGCCGTCCGCCTTGACCATCAGCGGCGTCGCCAGCGCGTGCACCTCGGCGCCCGGCTCAAGCCGGTGGATCAGGTCGAGCCCCGCCACCAGGTTGCCCCACTGGTCGGAACCGCCCTGCTGCAGCGTGCAGCCGTGCCGCCGGTACAGCTCCAGGAAGTCCATGCCCTGCAGCAGCTGGTAGCTGAACTCGGTGTAGCTGATGCCCTGCTCGGACTCCAGGCGCCGGGCGACGGAGTCCTTGGTCAGCATCTTGTTGACCCGGAAGTGCTTGCCGATGTCCCGCAGGAACTCGATCGCGGACAGGCCCGCGGTCCAGTCCAGGTTGTTCACCATGACCGCGGCGTTCTCCCCCTCGAAGGAGAGGAACGGCTCGATCTGGGTCCGCAGCCGGTGCACCCAGTTCGCGACCGTCTCGGGGTCGTTCAGGGTGCGCTCGGCCGTCGGCCGCGGGTCGCCGATCTGGCCGGTGGCCCCGCCGACCAGCGCCAGCGGCCGGTGACCGGCCTGCTGGAGCCGGCGGACCGTGAGCACCTGGACCAGGTGACCGACGTGGAGACTGGCGGCGGTCGGGTCGAAACCGCAATAGAACGTGACGGGACCGTCCGCGAGAGCCTTGCGCAGTGCGTCCTCGTCGGTGGACTGGGCGAACAGCCCGCGCCACTTCAGCTCGTCGACGATGTCCGTCACGATCTTCGGTCTCCTTGGTTGATGGTCGTCACGCCGTGACTCAGTCTATGGGGGTCAGACACCCTTGCTGACCGAGCTCATGTTGAAGTCCGGCACCCGCAGGGCCGGCATCGCCGCCCTGGTGAACCAGTCGCTCCACTCGCGCGGCAGGGTCTTCTCGGTCCGGCCCGCCTCCGAGGCCCGCGACAGCAGGTCCACCGGCGACTCGTTGAACCGGAAGTTGTTCACCTCGCCGATGACCTCGCCGTTCTCGACCAGGTAGACGCCGTCCCGGGTCAGACCGGTCAGCAGCAGCGTGGCCGGGTCGACCTCGCGGATGTACCAGAGGCAGGTCAGCAGCAGTCCCCGCTCGGTCGAGGCGACCATCTCCTCCAGGGAGCGCTCGCCGCCGCCGTCCAGGATCAGGTTCCCGGCACTCGGTGCCAGCGGCAGCCGGGTGAGCGCCGCCGTGTGCCGGGTGGTGATCAGGCTCTCCAGCCTGCCCTCCCGTACCCAGTCCGTGGCCGCCAGCGGCAGACCGTTGTCGAAGACGGACGAGTCGTCGCCGGAGGAGTGCGCGATGACGAACGGCGCGGATTCCAGACCGGGCTCGTTCGGGTCGCTGCGCAGCGTCAGCGGCAGCGGGGAGAGCTTTTCGCCCAGTCGCGTGCCGCCGCCCGGCTTCGAGAAGACCGTCCGCCCCTCCGCCGCGTCCCGGGCGGCGGAGGACCACAGCTGGTAGATCAGCAGATCGGCCACGGCCGTCGGCGGCAGCAGCGTCTCGTACCGCCCGGCCGGCAGCTCGATCCGCCGCTCCGCCCAGCCGAGCCGCCGCGCCAGGTCGGCGTCGAGCGCCGCCGGGTCGACGTCCTTGAAGTCGCGCGTGGACCGCCCGGCCCACGCCGAGCGCGAGCGGTCCGGGGATTTGGCGTTCAGCTCCAGGGTCCCCTTCGGCTGGTCGTGGCGCAGCCGCAGCCCCGTCGACGTGCCGAGGTAGGTCGAGGTCATCGTGTGGTGGGCGAAGCCGTACAGCTCACGGCCGCCCGCCCGGGCCCGGGCGAAGGCCTCGCCCAGGGCGGGCGCGAAGTCCGTGAAGACCGCCGAGGTCGTCTCGGCCGGCCCGTCCGCGAAGTCCGGGGAGGCGTCGATGCCCTCGATCAGCGGCTGCGCGTCCTCGGCGGGCCCGGCGGCCCGCGCGGCCGCCTCGGCGGCCCGCACCAGCGGCTCCAGGTCCTCCGGCGTCACGGCGGAGCGCGAGACGACACCCGAGGCGGTGCCCTGGGAGCCGTCGACCGTCGCGATGACGGTGAGGGTGCGCCCGCGGGTCACGCCGTTGGTGGTCAGCGTGTTGCCCGCCCAGCGCAGATTGGCCGAGGACTCCTCGTCGGCGAGGACGACACACCCGTCGGCGCGGGACAGCTCCAGAGCCCGCTCGACGATCTCGTACGGCTTGCTGACGCGGCTCATCGACCGGCCTCCTGCGTCGTGTTGAGGATGTTGACACCGCGGAACAGGGCGGACGGGCAGCCGTGCGAGACCGCCGCGACCTGGCCCGGCTGTGCCTTGCCGCAGTTGAAGGCGCCGCCCAGGACGTACGTCTGCGGCCCGCCGACCTGCTCCATCGACCCCCAGAAGTCGGTCGTCGTCGCCTGGTACGCGACGTCCCGCAGCTGCCCCGCCAGCCGGCCGTTCTCGATGCGGAAGAAGCGCTGGCCGGTGAACTGGAAGTTGTACCGCTGCATGTCGATCGACCAGGACCGGTCGCCGACCACGTAGATACCGCGCTCGACGCCGCCGATCAGGTCCTCCGTCGACAGGCCGCCCGGGTCGGGCTGGAGGGAGACGTTCGCCATGCGCTGGACCGGGACGTGCCCGGGGGAGTCGGCGAAGGCGCAGCCGTTCGACCGCCCGAGACCCGTCAGCCTCGCGATCCGCCGGTCCAGCTGGTAGCCGACGAGCGTGCCGTCCTTCACCAGGTCCCAGCTCTGCGCCTCGACGCCCTCGTCGTCGTACCCGATCGTCGCGAGCCCGTGCTCGGCGGTGCGGTCACCGGTCACGTTCATGATCGACGAGCCGTACGCCAGCTTCCCCAGCTGGTCGAAGGTGGCGAACGAGGTCCCGGCGTACGCCGCCTCGTAGCCGAGCGCGCGGTCCAGCTCGGTGGCGTGGCCGATCGACTCGTGAATGGTCAGCCAGAGGTTCGACGGGTCGACCACCAGGTCGTACCTCCCCGCCTGCACGCTCGGCGCCCGCATCTTCTCGGCCAGCAGCTCCGGGATCCGCTCCAGCTCCGCGTCCCAGTCCCAGCCGGTGCCGGTGAGGTACTCCCAGCCCCGGCCGGCCGGGGGCGCGATCGTCCGCATCGAGTCGAACTCGCCGGTCGTCTCGTCGACGGCGACGGCGGTGAGCTGCGGATGCAGCCGCACCCGCTGCTGGGTGGTGACCGTGCCCGCCGTATCGGCGTAGAACTTGTTCTCGTGCACGGTCAGCAGCGAGGCGTCCACGTGCGCCACGCCCTCCGCCCGCAGCAGCCGCGCGCTCCAGTCGGCGAGCACCGCGCTCTTGTCGGCGTCGGGGATGGTGAAGGGGTCGATCTCGTACGAGGAGATCCACGTCTTCTCCGCGTGCACCGGCTCGTCCGCGAGCTCCACCCGCTCGTCCGAGCCGGCCGCCGCGATGACCTTGGCGGAGAGCTTGGCCATGGCGACCGCCTGCGAGGCGACCTTCGCGGCCCCGTCCATGGTCAGGTCGACCCCGGAGGCGAAGCCCCAGGCCCCGCCGTGCACCACCCGGACCGCGTAGCCGAGGTCCGTGATGTCCGAGGAGCCGGACGGCTTGGCGTCCCGCAGCCGCCAGGAGGCGCTGCGGACCCGCTCGAGGCGGAAGTCGGCGTGCTCGGCGCCGAGTGCGCGGGCGCGGGCGAGCGCGGCGTCGGCGAGCGCGCGCAGCGGCAGCGCCGTGAAAGCCGCGTCGATGGAATGAGGCACGAATGTCTCCTGTCGTGTGACACCGGTCGCCCCCGATCATGTCGCGCTTTCGGCCGCGATGCCCAGGCCTTTCTGTAGGGACCCGACAGCGGGGTGCGGACGCCACTGTCAGGGCCCGATTCTTCGCGCAAGGGGCCGGACCGATAGGTTTTCGGCGTACCAGACCGCTATCGAAAGGGTGATCCGTTGAGCCGCTCGGTTCTCGTCACCGGAGGAAACCGGGGCATCGGCCTCGCCATCGCCAGCGCTTTCGCCGAGGCCGGCGACAAGGTCGCGGTCACGTACCGGTCCGGAGAGCCGCCGGCCGGCTTCCTGGCCGTCAAGTGCGACATCACCGACGCCGAGCAGGTGGAGCAGGCGTACAAGGAGATCGAGGAGAAGCACGGTCCGGTGGAGGTGCTGGTGGCCAACGCCGGTGTCACGAAGGACCAGTTGCTGATGCGGATGTCCGAGGAGGACTTCACCTCCGTCCTGGACACCAACCTCACCGGCACGTTCCGGGTCGTCAAGCGCGCCAACCGCGGCATGCTGCGGGCCAAGAAGGGCCGCGTCGTCCTGATCTCCTCGGTCGTCGGGCTCCTCGGCTCGGCCGGACAGGCCAACTACGCCGCCTCCAAGGCCGGCCTGGTCGGTTTCGCCCGTTCCCTCGCCCGAGAGCTCGGCTCGCGCAACATCACGTTCAATGTCGTCGCGCCCGGGTTTGTCGACACCGACATGACCAAGGTGCTCACCGAGGAGCAGCGCAAGGGCATCGTGTCCCAGGTGCCGCTGGGCCGCTACGCGCAGCCCGAGGAGATCGCCGCCACGGTGCGGTTCCTCGCCTCCGACGACGCCTCGTACATCACTGGAGCCGTCATCCCGGTTGACGGCGGATTGGGCATGGGTCACTGATCACCATGAGCGGAATTCTCGAGGGCAAGCGCATCCTGATCACCGGTGTGCTGATGGAGTCCTCCATCGCCTTCCACACCGCGAAGCTGGCCCAGGAGCAGGGCGCGGAGATCATCCTCACCGCCTGGCCGCGGCCGACGCTGACCGAGCGCATCGCCAAGAAGCTGCCGCAGCCCGACAAGGTCAAGGTCCTGGAGCTGGACGTCTCCAACGACGAGCACCTCGCCCGGCTTGAGGGCCAGGTCCGCGAGCACCTCGGTGACCGCCTCGACGGCATCGTCCACTCCATCGGCTTCGCCCCGCAGGACGCGCTCGGCGGCAACTTCCTCAACACGCCGTTCGAGTCCGTGGCCACCGCCATGCACATCTCGGCCTTCTCGCTGAAGTCCCTGACGATGGCGCTGCTGCCGCTGATGAACCAGGGCGGCTCGGTCGTCGGCCTCACCTTCGACGCGCAGTTCGCCTGGCCGCAGTACGACTGGATGGGCCCGGCCAAGGCCGCCCTCGAGGCCACCAACCGCTACATGGCGCGTGACCTGGGCAAGCAGAACATCCGCTGCAACCTGATCTCGGCCGGCCCGCTCGGTTCGATGGCCGCGAAGTCGATCCCCGGCTTCTCCGACCTCGCCGCCGTCTGGGACACCCGCTCCCCGCTCGCGTGGGACCTCACGGACCCGGAGCCGACCGGCCGCGGCGTCGTCGCGCTGCTGTCCGACTGGTTCCCGAAGACCACCGGCGAGATCGTGCACGTCGACGGCGGCCTGCACGCCATCGGTGCCTGACCGGACCTGACACGGCCGGGTGCCCGTCCCTCGGGGGGACGGGCACCCGGCCTTCGTCGTCGGCGGGCCTTAGGCGCCCGTCGCCGTCGGCAGGGGCCGCACCGTCGAACCCCCGGGCCCTAGGGCCTCGTCCCCTCCCGAGTCGAAAAGTCCGCCGGATCCCCGCAGACTGGGTCGAAGCGTGACGTTCCGACTACTCCCGGGGAGGAGGTACGGGTATGCGCGCGCCACACCGCGGGGTCGCCGCGTTCGCCTCGGCCGCCGCTCTTCTCGCCGGATTCGCCGTCGCCGCCGAGGTCAGCGCGGCCCCGGCCCCCGCCGACGACCCCGTGCCCGTCGCCGAGCAGCCCGACGACTTCGGCGCCTCCTGCCGTACGGTCGTCCAGGGCTCCCGCGTCACCGCGTACTGCCACAACCCCTACCCCGCCACCGACCGCGTCCGGCTGCACGTCGAGTGCGCCCGCTGGTGGGACGTGGACACCGACAGCGCCCCCGCCGACGTAACCCCGACCGCCTACGTCCAGGTGACCGGCCGCTGCTGGAAGGAGGTCCGGGCCGCCTGGGTCACCCACCAGCCGGCGACGGAGGCTCCTCCCGGGGCGCGGCGCTCCTGAGGCACATGAAGGGGTAGCCGGCCGCCTCCGTCTCCGCCGTCTCCGCCTCCCCGCCCCGGATCGCCTCCACCAGGCGCGCGTGGTCCATGTGGTACTCCGGCCGCAGGTCCTGCCCCACGTCGTCCCGCAGCCACGCGCGCAGCACGTGCCCGAGGTCGGCGTAGAGCGCGGTCAGGACGTCGTTGTGCGAGGCGACCACCACCGCGTGGTGGAACGCCGCGTCCGCCGTCACGAAGCGCTCGGCGTCCCCCGACGTCCAGGCCTCCTCCCGCCCCGCCAGCAGCGCGTCCAGCTGCTTCATGTCCCGCTCCGTGCGCCGCAGCGCCGCGAACCGCGCCGCCGCGGACTCCAGGGTCGAGCGCAGCTCCGCGATGTGCCGCGGGTCGGAGTCGGCGAACCGCCGGTGCATGACCCCCGCCAGCTCGCTGGTCGCCACGACATAGGTGCCGGAGCCCTGCCGGATGTCCAGCAGACCGTTGTGCGCGAGCGCGCGGACCGCCTCGCGCACGGTGTTGCGGGCCACGCCCAGCTGCTCGACCAGTTCCGGCTCGGTCGGGATCCGCGACCCCACCGGCCACTCGCCCGAGGTGATCTGGTTCCGCAGCTCGGTGATCACCTGATCGGAGAGCCCGGACCGCCGGGGAGAGCCGAGCGCCATGGTGGACCTTTCGGTTGGTTCCGGATTGGACAATCAATCATCCCATGATTCTATGATGGCCCCATGCCTGACGAGCCGCAGACCCTGAAGACCGCCACGCCCCCGGCCCGCGCCTCCTCACCGGCCACCACGGTGGAGGATTCTTCCGCACCCGCCACCCCGGCCCGCCGGCTCACCGGACTCGTCATCGTCGGGCTCGTCCTTGCGGCGCTCAACCTCCGCCCCGCCATCACCAGCCTCGGCGCCCTCCTCGAAGAGGTCCGCGACGGCCTCCACATGAGCGGCAGCGTCGCCGGCGTCCTCACCTCGGTGCCCCCGCTCTGCTTCGCGGTCTTCGGCATCACCGCCCCGCGCCTCGCCCGCCGCTTCGGCCCCGCCGCCGTCGTCTGCGCCGGCATGGTGGCGATCCTCGCCGGACTCGCCCTGCGCCCCTTCGCGGGCGGCACCGTCGGCTTCCTCGCGGCCAGCGCCCTCGCGCTGATGGGCATCGCCGTCAGCAACGTCCTGATGCCCGTCATCGTCAAGCGGTACTTCCCCGACCGCGTCGGCACCATGACCGGCCTCTACTCCATGGCCCTCGCCCTCGGCACCTCCCTGGCCGCCGCCGCGACCGTGCCCCTGACCGCGGCCATGGGCGGGGGCTGGCGCGCCGGACTCGGCTTCTGGGCGGGCCTCGCCGCGCTCGCCGTCCTGCCCTGGGTCCTGATGCTGCGCGACCGGTCCGAGGGAGGGGCGGCCGCCCCGGCCGCCTCCCTTCCCGCCCGGGAACCGGCCCGCTCCGCCGCGCCGCTCCGGATCACCCGCAGCCGCACCGCCTGGGCCCTCGGCGTCTTCTTCGGCCTCCAGGCCACCGGCGCCTACATCACCATGGGCTGGATGCCCCAGATCTTCCGCGACGCGGGCGTCCCCGCCGGCACCGCCGGCGTGCTCCTCGCCGTCACGATGGTCATGGGCGTCCCCCTCGCCTTCGTCATCCCGCGCCTCGCCGGACGGCTCAGGAACCAGGGCCCGATCGCCGTCGCCCTGGGCCTGTGCGGCCTCGGCGGCTACACCGGTCTGTACCTCGCGCCCGCCGGCGGCGCCTGGGTCTGGGCCGTGCTCCTCGGCGTCTCCAACTGCGCCTTCCCGCTCGCCCTCACGATGATCGGCATGCGCTCGCGCACCGGCGCCGGGGTGGTCCGGCTCTCCGCCTTCGCGCAGAGCGTCGGCTATCTCCTCTCGATCCCCGGGCCGCTCCTCGTGGGCGTCCTCTACCAGCACAGCGGCGGCTGGGGCCTGCCCATCGCCCTGATGGCCGGGCTGATGGTGCCCCAGATGGTCGTCGGTGTCCTCGCCGGCAGGGACCGGATCGTCGAGGACGAGTGCTGAGATGCGAGACTGGCCCCATGCCAGTGCTCGACCCGAACCCCCAGAACGGCCAGAAGAAGCTCCTCATCGTGCTCGGCGCGATGCTGGGCATCACGGTCGTCATCGCCGTCATCGCCTCGATCGCCTCCCCCTGAGCCGCACCCCACGTTCCTCCCCCTGAGCCGCACCCCACGTTCCTCCCCCTGAGCCGCACCCCACGCCCCGCCCGCCCGTCCGTCGACGCGCCGTGAGGCGGGGGAGGGTGGGGCTCGCCCTCCCATCCCCTAGGGGGTTCTTCTCAGGGTGAAGTGGGTGGATCACCGGATGGGCCCGGCCGCCGCCGATCCGTACGTTGGAGCCATCGCAACGGATCACCCTTTTCCCGGAGGCGGCCATGCCGGCCCGTACGCACCCCAGCACCCGGAGCACGTCGCACGGCGTCGACACCCGGCTGCCCTGGTGGGCCCTCGCCCTCCCGGTGGCCGCGTTCCTCGCGCTCTTCGCGCTGATAGCCGGACCGGGAAAGGCGCACGCCGTCGGCTCCGATCCGGCGGTCGGCCACGTCCTGCGGCAGATCCAGCAAACGCTCTCTCTCTGAGTCGGCGTGAGCCGTTTCGTGGGAAGGTGGAGCGCATGAGCGTCGACACACCCCGCAGGATCGTGCTGCTCCGGCACGCGAAGGCCGACTGGCCCCCGGTGTCCGATCACGAGCGTCCGCTCGCCGAGCGCGGCCGCACGGACGCCCCCGTCGCCGGCCGCAAGCTCGCCGACACCGGTATCTCCTTCGATCTGGCCCTCTGCTCGACCGCCGTCCGCACCCGCGAGACCTGGAAGCTGGCCGTGCAGGAGCTGCCCCACCGTCCCCGGACGGTCTATGAGGAGCGGCTGTACGAAGCCTCCCTCGGCGAGCTCATCGCCCTGCTCAACGAGACGCCGGAGGAGGTCGACGACGTCCTCGTCATCGGCCACAACCCCGGGATGCACGCGCTCTCCGACGCCCTCGCGGGCTCGGCCGAGGGGGACGCGCTGACCCGGATGAACCGCGGCGGGTTCCCCACCGCCGCCTTCTCCGTCCTCGGCTTCCAGGGCACCTGGAAGTCCGTCGAGCACGGCGTCGCCACCCTGCTCGACTACTGGGCCCCGCACGACTGACCCGGCCCCACCGCGGCGAAAGGCCCGGTCACCGCTGGGTGACCGGGCCCCGACCCGGAGGGTGCGACGGCTCGCGCGGGCGCGCCGTCAGTGCAGCAGCTCCTCGCCGCCGTCCGCCGCCTCGACCTCTTCGCGGGTGATGCCGAGCAGATAGAGGACGGTGTCGAGGAAGGGCACGTTCACCGCCGTGTGCGCGGCCTCCCGCACGACCGGCTTGGCGTTGAACGCCACCCCGAGCCCGGCGGCGTTCAGCATGTCCAGGTCGTTGGCCCCGTCGCCGATGGCCACGGTCTGCGCCAGCGGCACACCCGCCTCGGCGGCGAACCGCCGCAGCAGCCGGGCCTTGCCCGCCCGGTCCACGATCTCGCCCGTCACCCGGCCGGTCAGCTTGCCGTCCACGATCTCCAGGGTGTTGGCCGAGGCGAAGTCCAGGCCCAGCCGCTCCTGGAGATCGTCCGTGACCTGGGTGAAGCCACCGGAGACCACCCCGACCTGATAGCCGAGCCGCTTGAGCGTGCGGATCAGGGTGCGGGCGCCCGGCGTGAGCCGCACCTCGGCGCGGACCTTGTCCACCACCGAGACGTCGAGCCCCTCCAGCAGCGCCACCCGTGCGTGCAGCGACTGCTCGAAGTCCAGCTCGCCGCGCATCGCCGCCTCGGTGACCTCGGCGACCTTGTCCTCGCAGCCCGCGTGCGCCGCGAACAGCTCGATGACCTCGTCCTGGATGAGCGTCGAGTCGACGTCCATCACCACCAGCCGCTGGGCGCGGCGCTGCAGCCCCGCCGAGACGACGGCGACGTCCACGCCGATGTGGTGCGAGGCGGGCGCCAGGGCGGTCCGCAGCGGCTCGGGCTCGCACCCCGACACGGCGAACTCCACCGCGGTCACCGGGTACTTCGCGAGACGGAAGATACGGTCGATGTTCCCGCCGGTCTCGGTGATCCTGGCCGCTATGGCGGCCGTCGCCTCGGCGGTCAGCGGGTGCCCCAGCACGGTGACGTGGGACCGGCCGCTGCCGCGCGGACGGTTGTCGCCGGTGCCGGAGATGATCTCGGCCTGCAGCTTCAACGACTCCGCCCAGCTGTGCACGGTGGCCCGGAGCTCGCCCTGCGAGGCGACGGTCGGCTCGGTCACGAGCGCGCACAGCACGAGGCGCCCGCGGGACACGACCTGCTCGATGTCCACGACGTCGACGGAGTAGGCGGCGAGGGTGTCGAAGAGTCCGGCGGTGATCCCGGGACGGTCCTTCCCGAAGATCTTGACGAGAAGGGTGGGAACGTCTGAGGTCTGCGATGCGCTCATGGTGCTTCCACCGTATCGGGCACGGGGTGCCACCAGCCTCCCCGTCCCGCGTACCGGACACCCGACTGGTCCCGCCCCTGCCACCGTAGCGCCGCGCCGGCCGCCCCGCCTCGCGACCTGCCGCGCCCCGGCCCCGCACCCCCCACCCCCGCCGCGCCTCCCATTCGTCACGGCTTGCCCGATTCACGGATGCTCCGTCCGTGCCTCTGCGGGGTCTTCACACCGCCCGACTTTCGGATACGGGACCCGGCCTGAAATAGTTCCCCCCGGATGTTCGCCATCCCTGGACTCCCGACGACGGGGGTTGCATCGGGGGACAAGTAGTGGGGCATGGAGTGCCAGAACTCGTACTGGAATTGAACGGAAGGACCTGGACTCTCGAGCCGTCCAGGTCGTACACCCTCGGCCGCGATCCGCAGGGCGACCTCGTGATCGACGACGCCAGGGTCTCGTGGCGGCACGCCACCATCAGTTGGGGCGGCCGGAGTTGGGTCATCGAGGACCACGGCTCGACCAACGGCACCTTCGTGCAGGGCCAGCGCGTCCACGCGGTGGAGATCGGGCCCGGCTCCGCGGTGCACCTCGGCAACGCGACCGACGGGCCCCGGCTGAATCTCGCCGCGAGCGCCGCGGCCCCGCAGCAGGCCCCGGCCCAGCAGGCGCCGGCGCAGGCCGCCCCCGCCCACCAGGGCGCGGCGCAGGCCGACTGGGCCACCCACCAGGCCCCGCCGCAGCAGCAGGGCTGGCAGCAGCAGGCCCCGGCCCAGCCGCACCAGCAGGCCCCGCAACCGCAGTTCCCGCAGCAGCAGGCCGGTCCCGTCGAGCAGTTGGCGCAGAAGGTGCCGGGCCAGGGCGGCGGCAACGCGGGGGCGCAGCCGGTCTACGGCGACCGCAGCCCCACCACGTTCCACCAGCTGTCGCTCGGGCACGTCATGCGGATCGGTCGTGCGCTCGAGAACGAACTGGTCGTCTCCGACCTCCAGGTCTCGCGCCACCACGCCGAGTTCCACGCCACACCCGACGGCCGTTTCGAGATCCGCGACCTCGGCTCCCACAACGGCACGTACGTCAACGGCCAGCCGATCGCCAAGGGCGGCTCCGTCCTCATCGGCCCCAACGACATCGTCGGTGTCGGTCACTCGACCTTCCGGATGGTCGGCGGCCAGCTCGAGGAGTTCGTCGACACCGGCGAGGTCTCCTTCTCGGCCCGCCACCTCACCGTCACGGTCGACGGCGGCAAGCAGATCCTCAAGGACGTCTCCTTCGGCGTCCCCGAGAAGTCGCTGATCGGCGTCATCGGCCCCTCCGGCTCCGGCAAGTCCACCCTGCTCAAGGCGCTGACCGGCTACCGCCCGGCCAACGAGGGTGACGTCCTCTACGACAACCGGAGCCTCTACAAGCAGTTCGCCGAGCTGCGCCAGCGCATCGGTCTGGTCCCGCAGGACGACATCCTGCACAAGGAGCTGACCGTCCAGAAGGCGCTCCGCTACGCCGCCAAGCTCCGCTTCCCCGGCGACACCGCCCCGGCCGAGCGCGAGGCCCGCATCGACGAGGTGCTGCGCGAGCTCAAGCTCGACATCCACAAGGAGAAGAAGGTCACCTCCCTCTCCGGTGGCCAGCGCAAGCGCGTCTCCGTCGCCCTGGAGCTCCTCACCAAGCCGTCGCTGATCTTCCTCGACGAGCCGACCTCCGGCCTCGACCCGGGCATGGACCGTGACGTCATGCAGCTGCTGCGCGGCCTCGCCGACGACGGCCGCACCGTCCTCGTCGTCACCCACTCGGTGGCCGAGCTGGGCCTGTGCGACAAGCTCCTGGTGATGGCCCCCGGCGGCTCGGTGGCCTACTTCGGCCCGCCGGAGGAGGCGCTGAACTTCTTCGGCTACAGCACCTGGGCCGACGTCTTCTCCGCCTTCGAGAACTACCGCGACTACGACTGGGCGGGCCGCTGGAAGGGCTCGCAGCACTACCAGATGTACGCCGCGGACATCGACGCCGTCGCCGCGCAGCCCGTCCAGATGCTGCAGCACGCGGCGACCAGGCCGCCCAAGCCGCAGGGCTGGGGCTCCCAGCTGTGGACCCTGATCCGCCGCTACTCCTCGGTCATCGCCTCCGACAAGGGCTTCCTGGGCCTGATGGTGATCCTGCCGGCCGTCCTCGGCGTGGTCTCGGTCGTCATCCCCGCCGACTTCGGCCTCGCGCCGCCCACGCCGCCGTCCCGCTTCAACGGCGACGCCGGCACGATCATGCTGATCCTCGCGGTCGGCATGTGCTTCTCGGGCGCCGCCAACTCCGTACGAGAGCTGATCAAGGAACGGGTCATCTACGAACGGGAGCGGGCCACCGGCCTGTCCCGCTCGGCGTACCTCATGTCCAAGGTCATCGTCCTGGGCGTGATCACCGCCATCCAGGGCGTGATCATCTGCGGCATCGGCTTCGCCACCCGCGAGCTGCCCGCGGAGGGCCTGGTCCTCCCGCCGGCCGTCGAGCTGTGCATCACGATCATCGCCCTCGGCTTCACCTCGATGATGTTCGGCCTGGTCATCTCCTCGCTGGTGAAGACCGCCGAGAAGACCATGCCGCTCCTGGTGATGTTCGCGATCGTCCAGGTCGTCTTCACCGGCATCCTCTTCCAGGTGTACGGATCGCCGGGCCTGGAGCAGTTCGCCTGGCTGATGCCCTCCCGCTGGGCCATCGCCGCGGCGGGCTCGACCCTCGACCTCGCCCACCTGATGCCGCCGTGGGACCACAAGAACCCGACCAACCTGGACCCGCTGTGGGACCACACGGTCGCCCAGTGGGGCTTCAACCTCACGGTCCTGCTGCTCATCGGCATCGCCTGCGGCTTCGCGGTGGCGCGTCTGCTGCGCCGCCACGAGCCTGAGGTCATGCGCAAGTAACCGCGTCCGGACGCGCCGAAGGGCGGCACCCCAGCACGGGTGCCGCCCTTTCGGCGTCTGCGCTGCGCCTGGATCAGTAGGCGCTGTTCACGTTGTCCATCGAGCCGTAGCGGTCGGCGGCGTAATTGCACGCCGCGACGATGTTGGCGACCGGGTCGTACTGGTCGAACTTGGTGCCCGCCACGTGGTAGGTCTTGAAGGTCGGGTAGATGACCTGGAGCAGGCCCTTCGACGGGACGCCGTTGATGGCGTTGATGTCCCAGTTGTTGATGGCCCGCGGGTTACCGCTGGACTCCCGCATGATGTTGCGGTGGATGCCCTCGTAGGTGCCCGGGATGTTGTGCTTGTCCATGATGAACAGCGCCTCGCGGATCCAGCCGTCGAGGTTGTTCGCGAAGACGGGGGTGCGGGCGGCGGCACGGCTCGCGGCCGCCTTCTCCGCGGCGCGCTTCTTCGCGGCGGCCTCGGCCTTCGCCTTGGCGGCCTTCGCCTGAGCGTCGGCCTTGACCTTGGCGGCGGCGGCCTTGGCCTTCGCCTCGGCCTCCTGCTTGGCCTTGAGGCCGATGACGTTCTGCTGCTCGGTAAGGCCGGCGTGCAGCGCCTTGGCCTGCGGGCTGTCGGCGTTGTACGACCAGGCGACCTGCTGCGTGTTCGTCAGGGCCTGCGGCTCGGTCTCCGCGGCGGCGTTGCCGGGAACCAGGGAGAAGCCGATGGCAGCGGCGCTGAGAGCGGCGACGCCGGCGATCGAGATCTTGTGGGTCTTGTTCAGACGACGGTTACCAGGGGTGTTCGCAGACATGCGGAGATACCTCTTCGAATCGCAGGGGGTGTCGCTCAGGCCGGGCGGCGCTGCGCCCTGTTCGGCGGCGACGGCTGCAATTCTTAGCGGCCGCAAAATGCTGTGGCAAAGGTGTGACGTACGACCCCGGGTAGTGGATCAGGGTCCCGTGCACCGCGCACGGATAGCCCCCTGGGGCCGCGTCATACAGCCCATATCCACCCTTTAACCCTCCACTAAAGGTGTTCGTAAGTGACCTGCGTCCTATGCGAGGGCTCACACGGGGCCCCCGCCGAACTCACCACACGTTGCGTCAGCAATGCGCTCGGTGAGGGGGGTCCTCCGGGAGGATGAGGTGGAGGTCCCCGAACTCGTGCCACAGGTACAGCGCCCGCAGCGCCTCCTCGTACGCACGGTGCAGGGCGGCCCTCCCGGCCACCGCCTCCAGCATCAGCAGATGCGAGGCCGCCGGCTCGTGGAGCCCGGTCAGCAGCCCGTCCACCGCCCGCACCCCGCGCGCCGGTGTCACCACCAGGTCCGTCCACCCCGCCGCGGCCCGCACCACGCTTCGCGGCCACCCGCCCGGCCCGCCCGCCGCGGCCGACTCCAGCGCCCGTACGGCCGTCGTCCCCACCGCGATGACCCGCCCGCCCGTCGCCCTCGCCTCGTTCACCACCCGCGCCGACGCCTCCGGCACCTCGAAGCGCTCCGGATAGGGAGGCTCGTGCGCCTCGGCCGACGCCACCCCCGTGTGCAGGGTGATCGGCGCGAACCGCACCCCCCTGCAGACCAGCTCCGTCACCAGCCGGGTGGTGAAGGGCCGCCCGGCGCTCGGCATCTCCGCGGACCCCGCGCCGTCGGGGGAGGGGAGCGCGAAGACCGTCTGGTACGCCTCCAGCGGCTGGTCCCGCTCCGTGTACCCGTAGCGGATCGGGCGCCCGTGGCGCGCCAGCAGCCCCGGTACGGGGGCGTCCGCCCGCGCCCACCACAGCCGGCCCGACCCCGGCGCCAGGGGCTCATCGAGAACGAGCCGCGCCCCGTCCGGCAGCCGTACCACCGCCCCCGGCGGGCCGCCCGCCCGCGCCCGGCTGCTGCCGCGGCCGTCCGGATCCCTCAGCTCCACCGCCCACCGGCCGTCGTCGCCGCGGGTCGAGAAGTGCACGACGACCGGCCGCCCGGCCGGCTCCCCGCCCAGCCGCCCCGACACGGCGGCGGCCAGCGTCGGCGAGGTGTTGACCACCAGCACGTCCCCGGCCCGCAGCCACCCGGGCAGCTCCCGGAAGGCCTGGTGCCACACCTCCGTCCCGCGCGAGACCATCAGCCGTACGTCGTCCCGCCCCCGGCCAGGACCGCGCTGCTCGGCCGGGACCCGCGCCGACCGCTCCTCCGGCACCCTCAGCTCCTCCAAGACGCTCATCCGGCCGCCCCCGCCCGCTCCACCGAAGCCGAAGCCGAAGCCGAAGCCGAAGCCGAAGCCGAAGCCGAAGCCGACGTCGAGGCCGAGGCGGCCTCCGGCCCCGGAGGCTCCCCGTCCGCCCCCGACCACTCCGCTTCCGACCACTCCGCCGCCGTGTACCGCCCGCTCGCCGGCCGGGCCGCCAGGAGCCGCAGGATCCCCGGCACCACCGTCTCCGGAGCCGGCCGCGGACCGTCGTCGCCGGGGACCGCCGCCGCGTACAGCGCCGTCGCCATGTCCCCCGGATCGACCGTCCACACCCGCAGCCCCGGCTCCTCCACCGCCAGCACCCCCGCCAGCAGGTCGAGCGCCGCCTTCGACGCGCCGTACCCGCCCCACGTCTCGTACGCCTCCACCGCCGCGTCCGAGCTGATCACGACCACCGCACCGGCCCCGCTCTCCCGCAGCGGGGGCAACCCCTCCTGTACGAGACCCAGCGCGGCCACCAGATTCGTCTCCAGGGCCACCCGCAGCCCGTCCAGGGACAGGCCCTCCAGCCGCACCAGCGGCTCAGCGCCCAGCGCGCTCGCGTTGTGCACCAGCAGATCGAGTCCCCCGAGACCCCGCGCAGCCGCCACCAGCTCCGCCCGGTGCTCCGCGTCCGTCACATCGCCCGGCCGCGCCACCACCCGCCCCGGCCCGCCCCGCGCCCGGACCGCCCGCGCACCCTCCTCCAGCACCTCCGCCGTCCGCGCGTCCAGGACCAGGTCCCAGCCCTCCTCGGCCAGCCCGGCGGCCAGCGCCAGCCCCAGCCCCTTCGACGCTCCCGTGACGATCGCGACAGGCATGACGTCCATCCCCTCTCGGTACGTTCGACCTCCAGACTCGGACCACGCCCCCGCCCGCCGCCTCCGCCGCGGGCCCCGACCACCCGGGGCACTTCGGCCTAGTCCCGCGGCCCTACCCGATGGCCGTCCCCAGGCCGATACGCACCGTCACACCCCACCGGTACGGTGAAGCCATGAGTCACCGACCCGGCTCCGGCCTCGCCGCCGTGAGCACCGCGCTGCTCGCGATGAGCCGCCATCTGGAGGTCCGCGACGTCCTCAAGACGATCGTCGCCTCCGCGCGCGAGCTGCTCGACGCCGAGTACGCGGCCCTGGGCGTGCCGGACGACCACGGCGGCTTCGCCCAGTTCGTCGTCGACGGGGTGAGCGAGGAGCAGTGGCGCGCCATCGGCCCGCTGCCCCGCCAGCACGGCATCCTCGCCGCCATGCTCCACAAGGCGGAGCCCGAGCGGCTCGCCGACGTCCGCGAGGACGCGCGCTTCGAGGGCTGGCCGTCCGCGCACCCGGAGATGTCCGACTTCCTCGGCCTGCCCATCCAGGACGGCGACGAGACGATCGGCGCCCTCTTCCTCGCCAATAAGCGCTGCCCCCGCCCCAACGGCGGCTGCGGCTTCACGGCACAGGACGAGGAGCTGCTGTCGATCCTCGCCCAGCACGCGGCCATCGCCCTGACCAACGCCCGGCTGTACGAGCGCAGCCGCGAGCTCACCATCGCCGAGGAGCGCTCGCGCCTCGCCCACGAGCTGCACGACGCCGTCAGCCAGAAGCTCTTCTCGCTCCGGCTCACCGCCCAGGCCGCCGCGGCCCTCGTCGACCGCGACCCGGCCCGCGCCAAGGGCGAGCTCCAGCAGGTCGCCTCGCTGGCCGCCGAGGCCGCCGACGAGCTGCGCGCCGCCGTCGTCGAGCTGCGCCCCGCCGCGCTCGACGAGGACGGCCTCGTCCACACCCTCCGGACGCAGATCCAGGTCCTCGACCGGGCCCACACCGCCCGCGTCACCTTCGACAGCACCGGAGTGCGGGCGCTGCCCGCCGCCCAGGAGGAGGCGATGCTCCGGGTCGCCCAGGAGGCCCTGCACAACGCCCTGCGGCACGCCGGTGCCGAGCTGGTCGCCGTCTCCCTGACCCGCCACGGCCAGGGAGCGCTCCTGACCGTCACCGACGACGGGACGGGCTTCGACCCGCGCACGGTCCGCAGGGCCGGCCGCCACCTCGGCCTGGTCTCCATGCGCGACCGGGCCGGCGGCGTCGGCGGCCGGCTCACCGTGACATCGGAGCCCGGCCGGGGCACCACGATCGAGATGGAGGTCCCCGGTGGCTGACACCCACATCCGCGTCCTGCTGGTCGACGACCACCAGGTGGTCCGCCGCGGCCTGCGCACCTTCCTGGAGGTCCAGGACGACATAGAGGTCGTGGGGGAGGCCTCGGACGGTGCCGAGGGCGTCGCGCGCGCCGAGGAGCTGCGCCCCGACGTCGTCCTCATGGACGTGCGGATGCCCGGCATGGACGGTATCGAGGCGCTGCGGAAGCTCCGCGAGCTGGCCAACCCGGCGAAGGTGCTGATCGTCACCAGCTTCACCGAGCAGCGCACGGTCGTCCCGGCCCTCCGCGCGGGCGCCTCGGGATACGTCTACAAGGACGTGGACCCCGACGCCCTGGCCGGCGCCATCCGCTCCGTCCACGCGGGGCACGTCCTGCTCCAGCAGGAGGTCGCCGGAGCGCTCCTCGCCCAGGAGGACGGCCACGGCGGCACCGGCCGCGGCACCACCCTCACCGAGCGGGAGCGCGAGGTGCTCGGCCTGATCGCCGACGGGCGGTCCAACCGGGAGATCGCCCGGGCGCTCGTCCTCTCGGAGAAGACGGTCAAGACGCACGTCTCGAACATCCTGATGAAGCTCGACCTCGCCGACCGCACCCAGGCGGCGCTGTGGGCGGTCCGCCACGGCATGACCTCGTGACCGACGCGTGTGACAGGTGAGACGGAAGAGGCACCTCCGTTCCCCTCTTCATACTGTCGGGTGGATGTCCCCCATTCGGCGCAACCCGACGGGGGCGCCGACGTTCTCCATGGCGTGCCGCGGCGGCCGGCCGCGGCGAATACCAGGAGGATCCTGAAGTGAACAACCTCAAGAAGGCCGCAGCCCTCACCATGGTCGCCGGCGGCATCGTCGCCGCGGGCGCCGGCGCCGCCTCCGCCCACGGCGGTGCGCACGCCCACGGGCAGGCCCTCAACTCCCCGGGTGTCGCCTCCGGCAACCTGGTCCAGGCCCCGGTCCACGTCCCGGTGAACGTCTCCGGCAACACGGTCAACGTCATCGGCCTGCTCAACCCGGCCTTCGGCAACGGCGCCCTCAACGGCTGACGCCACCCCTGACCGAGCCCGGCTCCGGAATCCCCCCCCGGAGACCGGGCTTCGTCGTGTCCCACACCCGCCCGTGCCCCCGGGGGACACGCCCCCGGGCCGCCGAACCTCTAGCTCTCCCGCTCCCGCTCCTCCACGTACGCGTTGTAGGCGGCCACCTGCGCCCGCCGGGCCACCCGCTCCACCGGCCGCAACGCCTCCCCCCGCGCCGCCATCTCGGCGGCGCTGACCGCGCCCCCGTGCCCGTGGTCGTACGCCAGGTCGATCAGCAGACCCACCCGCTGGGCCAGCTCCAACACCCGCACCGCCCGCGGCGGATAGCCCGGAGCCAGCACCTCCCGGCCGGCCTCCGCCCGCGCCCGGTACGCGTCACGGGCCGCGTCCGCCACCGGACCCGACCCCGCCACGTCCAGCTTCGTCAGGACCACGGTCGCCTCCCGCAGGGCCTCCGCCAGCTCCCGCTCCGCCTCGCCCAGCGACGGCACGTCCGCCGGCGGCGCCTCCCGCACCGGCAGACAGTGCCAGACCACCTCTACGTGCACGTCCCCCGCGGGACCCGCCTCCGTGACCTCCGGCACCAGCCCGTACGGCGCACCGAAACCCACCGCCGCCTCCTCCGCCTCCAGCGCCCGCGCGTTGAAGTCCGGCGGTCCGCTCAGCCCCAGCGGATGCCCCGGCGCCGGCAGCGCCACCCGCCACCCGGTCACCCCGAGCCGCCGCAGCCGCCCGAGCGCCAGGGTCAGCCCGACCCGCCCCGCCTCCCCGGGCAGCCCCTCCACGCGGTGCACCGCGTCCTCCCCGACAATCGCCAGCGCCGCGTCGTCCGGCGACACCGATCCGGCCGACAGGGCATTGCCCCAAGCGGCCAGACGTCCTGAGCGTGGTTCCGAAAGCATGGCCCCAGCCTAGGGACTCGGGGTCCGGAGCACGGAACCACCGGACCTAAGGACCGGCCCGCTCCGACAGTGGCGTAGGTTTTCCCTGGACGCCGCGCCCACCGGCGCAAGGCGACGACCCGACTCGACCGCAAGGGGAGACAACGCGCTCATGAGCGATGTACTGGAGCTGGTGGACGTATCCGTGGTCCGCGACGGACGGGCTCTGGTGGACGATGTCTCCTGGTCGGTCAAGGAGGGCGAGCGCTGGGTCATCCTCGGCCCCAACGGCGCCGGCAAGACCACCCTCCTCAACCTCGCCTCCAGCTACCTCTTCCCGAGCACCGGCACCGCACGCGTCCTCGGCGAGCAGCTCGGCGGCGTCGGCACCGACGTCTTCGACCTCCGCCCCCGCATCGGCATGGCCGGCATCGCGATGGCCGAGAAGCTCCCCAAGCGCCAGACCGTCCTGCAGACCGTCCTCACCGCCGCCTACGGCATGACCGCCACCTGGCACGAGGACTACGACGCCGTCGACGAGGACCGCGCCCGCGCCTTCCTCGACCGGCTCGGCATGACCGAGTACCTGGACCGCAGGTTCGGCACCCTCTCCGAGGGCGAGCGCAAGCGCACCCTCATCGCCCGCGCGATGATGACCGACCCGGAGCTCCTCCTCCTCGACGAGCCCGCCGCCGGACTCGACCTCGGCGGCCGCGAGGACCTGGTCCGCCGTCTCGGCCGCCTCGCCCGCGACCCGTACGCCCCCTCCATGATCATGGTCACCCACCATGTCGAGGAGATCGCCCCGGGCTTCACTCACGTCCTCATGATCCGCCAGGGCAAGGTCCTCGCCGCCGGCCCCATGGAGACCGAGCTCACCTCCCGCAACCTCTCGCTCTGCTTCGGCCTGCCGCTCGTCGTCGAACACCTCGGCGACCGCTACACCGCCCAGGGCCTCCCGCTCAAGTAACCACCCCCACACGCCAGTCGGCCCGCACGGGTGCCGCGTCGCCGCACAGCGTCGCGCCCTGTCCCCGGAGTTGACACCGCCCTACCATGACCATGTGGACATCGACGCGTGGGTCTGGTGGCTGATCGGCGCGGTCGGACTCGGCATTCCGCTGGTCCTGACCGCGATGCCCGAATTCGGCATGTTCTCCGTCGGCGCGATCGCCGGAGCCGTGACCGCCGGTCTCGGCTTCGGCATCGTCGCCCAAGTGGTCGTCTTCGTCGTCGTCTCGGTGGCGCTCCTCGCCGTGGTCCGCCCCATCGCGGCCCGGCACCGCAACGGCCCGCCCCGGCACGCCAGCGGCATCGACGCCCTGAAAGGCCGTCAGGCCGTCGTCACCGAACGGGTCGACGGCAGCGGCGGGCGCATCAAGCTCGCCGGCGAGATCTGGTCCGCCCGCGCACTCGACTCCGGGCTGAGCTTCGAACCGGGGCAGCAGGTCGACGTCGTCGACATCGACGGGGCGACCGCCGTGGTCATGTGACCGAACGTCCCACACGACGGCCCGCCGTCTGGGAAACTCGATCATCGAACTCAAACCGGCAGTGAACCGGCAGCGAAGGGCACGGGGAACACGATGTCAGCAGTCATCATCGTCCTGATCATTCTGGTGGTGCTTGTCTTCATCGCCCTGATCAAGACGATCCAGGTCATCCCGCAGGCGAGCGCCGCGATCGTGGAACGGTTCGGCCGCTACACCCGTACGCTCAACGCCGGCCTGAACATCGTCGTCCCGTTCATCGACTCCATCCGCAACCGCATCGACCTGCGCGAACAGGTCGTCCCCTTCCCGCCCCAGCCGGTGATCACCCAGGACAACCTGGTCGTCAACATCGACACCGTCATCTACTACCAGGTGACCGACGCACGGGCCGCCACCTACGAAGTCGCCAGCTACATCCAGGCGATCGAGCAGCTCACCGTCACCACCCTCCGCAACATCATCGGCGGCATGGACCTGGAGCGGACCCTCACCTCCCGCGAGGAGATCAACGCGGCCCTGCGCGGCGTCCTCGACGAGGCCACCGGCAAGTGGGGCATCCGCGTCAACCGCGTCGAGCTCAAGGCCATCGAGCCGCCGACCTCCATCCAGGACTCGATGGAGAAGCAGATGCGCGCCGACCGCGACAAGCGCGCCGCGATCCTCACCGCCGAGGGCATCCGCCAGTCCCAGATCCTCACCGCCGAGGGCGAGAAGCAGTCCGCGATCCTCCGCGCCGAGGGCGAGGCCAAGGCCGCCGCCCTGCGCGCCGAGGGCGAGGCCCAGGCCGTACGCACGGTCTTCGAGGCCATCCACGCCGGCGACCCGGACCAGAAGCTCCTCTCGTACCAGTACCTCCAGATGCTTCCCAAGATCGCCGAGGGCGACGCCAACAAGCTCTGGATCGTGCCCAGCGAGATCGGCGACGCCCTGAAGGGACTCTCCGGCGCCTTCGGCAACCTCGGCGGTGGGGCCCCCGGCTTCAACACCTCGGGCACCGTCCCGGGCAGCCGCACCGGCTCCGGCGTCGAGCGCCGCGAGGAGCCCCCGGTCGACTGACGCGCACGCCTGATCGTGCATGATCGGTGCGCGCCCCTCGACCCGGCCACGTCCCGGCGGAGAGGGAACCCACCGACCATGTGAGGAGATGGCGTTGTCCCTCTGGGAACTACTGGCGGTCTTCGCCGCCGGTGTGGGCGCCGGCACCATCAACACCATCGTCGGATCGGGAACGCTGATCACGTTCCCGGTCCTGCTCCTCACCGGACTGCCACCCGTCACCGCCACCGTCTCCAACGCCCTCGGCCTCATCCCCGGCTCCATCAGCGGCGCCATCGGCTACCGCGAGGAGCTCAAGGGCCAGCGCCGCAGGATCCTCCGTCTCGGCGCCGTCGCCGCGACCGGCGGCCTCGCCGGCGCCGTCCTCCTGCTGATGCTCCCGCCCGAGGCCTTCGAGACGATCGTCCCGGTCCTGGTCGGCCTGGCCCTGGTCCTCGTCATCCTGCAGCCGCGCCTCTCCAAGGCCGTCCAGGCCCGCCGCGAACGCACCGGCGCCCAGGGCGATCCCGACGGCGGCCCGCTCCTGCTGACCGGACTGCTCCTCGCCAGCGTCTACGGCGGCTACTTCACCGCCGCCCAGGGGATCATCTACCTCTCCCTCATGGGCATGCTCCTCGCCGACACCCTTCAGCGCCTCAACGCCGTCAAGAACGTCCTCGCCGCGATCGTCAACAGCATCGCCGCGCTCTTCTTCCTCTTCGTCGCCACCTTCGACTGGACCGCCGTCCTCCTCATCGCCGTCGGCTCCGCCATCGGCGGCCAGATAGGAGCCAAGGTCGGCCGCCGCCTCCCGCCCCCCGTCCTGCGCGGTTTCATCGTCGTCGTCGGCACCGCCGCGATCGTCCAGCTCCTGCTGCGCTGAACGACGCGGGGCCCGCCCCCGGACGACAGGGCGGGCCCACACACGCACACCTCGGACCACTCAGGCCGCGGTGCTCCCCAGCCAGGCCGGAAGCTCCGACCGCTCACCGGCCCGCATCGCCAGCAGCATCGCGTCGGCCGGCGTCGGCACGAACGGCTCGTGGAGCAGCGGCATCCCCGCCTGCTCCGGAGTCCGGTCCGCTTTGCGGTGATTGTCCTCGGCGCAGGACGCCACCGTGTTCAGCCAGCTGTCCGCACCCCCCTGCGCCCGCGGCACCACATGGTCCACGGTCGTCGCGCGTCTCCCGCAGTACGCGCACCGGTGCTGGTCCCTGACCAGCACACCCCGTCTCGACCACGGAGCCTGTCTTCGGAACGGCACCCGGACATAGCGGCAGAGTCTGATCACCCGGGGGACGGGGATGTCGACGGCGGCGGCACGCATGCGGAGATCGGGATGCTCCTGCTCGACGACGGCCTTGTCCTGTAGGACAAGCACCACCGCACGGTTGAGTGTGACCGTCGACAGCGGCTCGAAGCTCGCGTTCAGTACCAGCGTGTCCCGCACTGTGCCCACCTCCCGTGTGCCGGCCCGGCCCCCTCGCGGAGCTTCGGGCTTGGATCAACTCTGGCCGGGCGCGCCGGGTTGGACAACGCAATATCCGTGCACAACGAAAGATGCCCGCTTCTGATCTCTCCAAGACCAGAAGCGGGCAAACAACAAACGAACCCTCAGCTCTCCGCGGGAGCGGTGTACTCGGCGATCAACTGGGCGCGGCCCAGGGTGTGGAACCGCAGGTTGAAGCCCACGGCGGCCGGCGAGGCGTCCGCGTCCGGACCGAGCTCCTCCGTGTCCACCGCGTACACGGTGAAGACGTAGCGGTGGTTCTCACCGGCCGGGGGAGCGGCCCCGCCGAAGTCACGGGAGCCGTAGTCGTTGCGCACCTGTACGGCGCCCTTCGGCAGCCCCTCGAACGACCGCGAGCCCGCGCCGGCCGGCAGCTCGGTGACCGAGGCCGGGATGTCGAACACCACCCAGTGCCAGAATCCGCTGCCCGTCGGCGCGTCCGGGTCGAAGCAGGTCACGGCGAAGCTCTTCGTCTCCGCCGGGAAGCCCTCCCAGCTCAGCTGGGGCGAGGTGTTCCCCTCGGCGTACACCTGCGCCGCCTTCAGGACTCCGCCCGCCACGATGTCGTCGCTCACCACGGTGAACGCCGGCACCGGCGGATGGAAGTCGTGAGGGAGCGGCGCCCTCTTGCCCTCGGACACGTCTGAACCTCCGTATCGCTCGATGCAGTACGCCGCCGAGCCTAGAGCCAGTTCCGCTTGCCGCCGACGTCGGCGAGCCACTGGTTGAGGTACGCCGCCCAGTCGGTGGTGTGGAAGTCCTCCAGACCCACCTTGAACGCGCGGAACGAGTCGCTGCCCTCACTGAAGAGACCCGGCTTCTTGTCCATCTCCAGGACGACGTCCATCTCGCGGTCGTCCGCCACGAAGCTGAGCTCGACCTGGTTCAGCCCGCGGTACTGCTGCGGCGGGAAGAACTCGATCTCCTGGTAGAACGGCAGCTTCTGCCGGGTGCCGCGGATGTGCCCGCGCTCCATGTCGGCGCTCTTGAAGCGGAAGCCCAGCTGGAGGAAGGCGTCCAGGAGGGCCTGCTGCGCCGGCAGCGGGTGCACGTTGATCGGGTCCAGATCACCGGAGTCCACCGCGCGGGCGATCTCCAGCTCGGTGGTCACCCCGATGTTCATGCCCCGCAGCTGCTGCCCGGCGATGGCCGTGACGGGCGTCTCCCAGGGGATCTCGAACCCGAACGGGACGACGTGGACCGCGCCCGCCTTCACCTCGAAGGCACCGCCGAGCCGGACCTTGGTGAAGACGATGTCCTGCTTCGTCTCCTGGTCCCCGCCCTCGACCTCGACGCGGGCCTGGAGCCCCACGGACAGCCCCTCGATCTGCTGGTCGACCGAGCCGCCCTGGATCCGCACCTCACCCTGGACGACTCCGCCGGGTACGACGTTCTCCTCGGTGAGCACGGTCTCCACGGACGCCCCACCGGCGCCCAGGCTCGCGAGCAGCTTCTTGAACCCCATGTGCACTCCTTCTTGGTCCTGACCCCTACATACGCGCGACGACCGTAACCGGTTCCCGACCGCTTTCCGGTGCTCCCCAGTACGCTCGGACGCCATGAGCGAGAGCCCCGACCGTACGCCGCTCCCGCGGGAGTTCTTCGACCGCCCCGTCCTGGAGGTCGCCCCCGACCTGCTGGGCCGCACCCTGGTGAGAACGTCGGACGCCGGCCGCATGGAGGTCCGCCTGACGGAGGTGGAGGCGTACGCGGGCGAGATCGACCCCGGTTCCCACGCCTTCCGCGGGCGCACGGCCCGCAACGCGGTCATGTTCGGCCCGCCCGGACACGCGTACGTCTATTTCACCTATGGCATGTGGCACTGCCTGAATCTGGTCTGCGGTCCGGAGGGCCGTGCCAGCGGGGTCCTGCTCCGCGCGGGCGAGATCACGGTCGGGGCGGAGGAGGCGCGGAAGCGTCGACGATCGGCCCGATACGACAAGGAACTGGCCAAGGGCCCGGCCCGTCTGGCCACCGCGCTCGACGTCGCCCTCTCCCTGAACGGCACGGACACCTGCGCGGGCCCCGACTCTCCCCTGACCGTCCTCACCGGCACCCCGCCCCCGGCTGACCTGGTACGCAACGGCCCCCGGACGGGAGTGGGCGGCGACGGCGCCCCGCACCCCTGGCGCTTCTGGATCGACGACGACCCGACGGTGAGCCCGTACCGGGCCCATGTGCCCCGGAAGCGGTCCTCTTGACGCGACTTGACCCGGGTGCTGGGGACGCCTAATGTAGTCCGAGCCGCTGGAACCGGGCAGTGCTTGTTCGAGCACCTCGGAGCGGCCATCCAACTACCTACAACGAACCCCGGCGGGGTCGGATTTCGGCATGCCGAAATCTGGTCTCGAGACTCGATTATGAGTCACCCGGGAATTCGGCTAAAGTAGTGACCACGCCGAAAGGCAAGGCCCCCAATCGGCCACCGGAAACAGAATCCGAACCGGAAACGGAACGGAAAAAGGATCTGGTAAGGTTGGAAACACGAAAGACCGAAGGGAAAAGCCCGGAGGAAAGCCCGAGAGGGTGAGTACGAAGGAAGCGTCCGTTCCTTGAGAACTCAACAGCGTGC
>NZ_JBVJGU010000013.1:0-97763 GCF_055587165.1 Streptomyces sp. NPDC048353
CGCTCCCGCTCCGCGTGAGCGGATGCGGCTCGCTCCGCTCACCGCCAGGCGGCACGCGCTCCGCGGGCACCGCCAAGGGCAGGGCAGCCGGGCCGCGTTGCGGCCCGGGGCCGGCCTCCGGCCGACCGGTGGCCTCCGCTGCGCTCCAGCCACCCGCCACCCCACCGCCTGACCCCACGTCACCCGCCGTACCACGGGGCGCGCCACGCTCCGCGCGGCCCACCCACGGGCCTGCGGCCCGAGTAGCAGCAAGAGGAAGGGGTGACAGGTGGTCGAGGGCGTCAACGCCTCTTTCGGTACAGCCCCCAGGAAAACATGCCCACCAGAACCGCAAGCAGTATCACCGCGAGTACCTTTCCTGTCGGCCCGTCAGGCCATGTCGTCCCGGCCAGCTCCACACCGCATCACCCCTTATCCGGTAGCCCGAACATTCATTGGGTGTCGCCTACCCTCGATCCGTTGGCTAACCGCTTCATAGCATCCAGTTACATGGGGGAATCTCGACATCGCGCGTGCTTCATTTTTCCTATCAGATAGACTCTGGACTCAAAGCATGCCACCTCGTAATGTCCTGGGACTCCTCTAGATCCATCACGCAGTCTTTCCGGGGTTCCATCGAGGAGGAGTGGGGGCACCCAGCCGGACCACTCCAACCGTAGCTCTTCACAGCCCCATCTACGTACAGGTTTCCCGTTTCCCGCCGCTCGAATCGACCGGACGGCATCCCAGGAGAAGGCAGGCGATATGTCGAGCACAGACCGCGTTGACCAGCGCGAGGCAGCCCAGCGAGAAGCCATTGACGCGGTCGTGCGTGCCCTCGAATTGCCTGCAAGATCACTTGTGCCCGAACGGGGGCTTCGAACGCAGGTGATCATGGCGACCGGGTCCGGGAAAACCCGGGTGGCGGTCCGCAGCGCGGAGGAGCTCCACGCGGGCCGTGTGTTGGTGCTCGTGCCCTCGTTGGACCTGCTCGCCCAAACCGAGGCCGCGTGGCGCGAGGGGGGCCGCCGGGGGCCGATGATCGGGGTGTCCTCGCTCCGGGGTGAGGAGGTGTCCTTCCCCAACACCACGGACGTGCACGAGCTGGTGGAGTGGACGCGGGGCCTGGACAAGGTGACCGTGTACGCCACGTACGCCAGCCTCGGTCTGGGCACGCTGGAGCGTGCGCACGCCGGGGGCCTCGCGGCCTGGGACCTGATCGTGGTGGACGAAGCCCACCGCGTTTCGGGCCGGATCGGGAAGCCGTGGGCGGTCGTCCACGACAACCAGAAGATCCCGTCCCTGCGCCGTCTGTACATGACGGCCACGCCCCGGCTGTGGCAGCTCGGGGACGAGGACGAGGCCGGCGCACCCGGTGAGCTGGTCGCGAGCATGGAAGACGACCCCAACGGGCCGTTCGGCAGCCGGGCGTTCACTTTGACGCTCTCGGAGGCCATCGACAGGGGCATTTGTGCCCCCTACCAGGTCGTATGCGTGGACGTCACCGACACCGCGCTCCAGGCCGCGCAGCTCCTGGGCGCCGAAAGCCGCTCGGCAGAGGTCCGCGGGGCCCGGCTCGCTGCCCTGCAGACCGCCCTGGTGAAGGCGTCGGCCGAAGAGGGCTTCCGCAGGACGCTGGTCTTCCACCACCAGGTCCGCGAGGCCGAAGCGTTCGCGGCCGGCCTTCCCGACGTCGCCGCGCAGCTGCACGCATCCGACCCCGAGCTGTACCCGAAGACGATCTGGGCGGACTGGCTGTGCGGTGACCACAAGCCGCTCCACCGGCGCCGCCTGCTGGGCGAGTTCGCGGCCGGGATCGCTACGGACGGCACGGTCGTGGAGAAGTGCTTCTTGTGCTCGGTGAAGGTCTTGGGTGAGGGGGTCGACACCAAAAAATGTGACTCCGTGTACTGGGCGGATGTGCGCGGCTCTATGCCGGACCTGGTCCAGGCGGTGGGCCGGGCGCTGCGGATGCAGCCCGGCGAGGGCAAGGTGGCCTCGCTCGTGGTCCCGGTGCTGCTCGGGCCGGGCGAGACAGCGGACAACATGCTCACGAGCCGGGCGTTCGGCGGGCTGGCGAAGCTCTTGGAGGCGCTGCGGGCGCACGACGCGCGGATCGTGGAGAGCCTCGCGGAGCAGCAGGCCCCGAGCCGCTACAAGCCCGTCAGCAAGGCCGACAGCGGAAAGAGCACGGGCGGGAGCGGCGAGGGCTCCGGAGGCGTGAGCGCCCCCGCCAAGGCCCTGCTGAAGTTCTCCACGCCCCGCGACCCGGCCGCCCTGGCCGCGTTCATCAACCTGCGGGTCCTCAACCCTGAGCACGAGCACTGGCGGCGCGGCGTGGAGGCCGCCGTCATCTACGCCCGCGAGCACGGCGACCTGAAGGTGCCCTTCACGTTCCGGGTGCCCGCCGCCGATGACCAGGAGGCGGAAGGCGCGGTGTGGCCGGCCTCGCTCGCCGGGTTCCCGCTCGGGCAGTGGACCGCCGACGCCCGCCGGTTCTACGCCCGCAGCGACATGGACGAGGACCGCATCGCGCAACTGGAGAAGCTCGGCATGATCTGGAGCCACTTCGACGTCGCGTGGGAGGAGGGCCTGTCCGCCGCCCGCGGGTGGGCCGCCGAACACGGCCACCTCCTGGCCCCGCTCGACGCCACCTACCAGGGGTACCGGGTGGGCATCTTCCTGAAGAACGCGCGGGCCGCCGCCCGCAAGGCGCAGGAGAACGAGCAGCGGCGTGCCGAGGGGCTGCCGGTTCAGTCGTCGGCCGGGGCGCTGTCGGAGATGCGGCGCGAGCAGCTGGAGGAGATCGACGCGTCCTGGTGCCCGAGCTGGCCGGTCACCTGGCAGCGCTGCTTCCACCTGGTGAGGATGCACCTGGACGCCGGTGAGGCGCTGCCCACCGAGACGGGCGACGTCGTACGCCAGGGCGAGGATCTCGGACGGTGGGTGCAGTCGGTGCGGCTCGGCTGGGACCAGCTCACGACCGTGCAGCAGTGGATGTGCGAGCAGGTTCTCGGAGTCCAGCCCGCGGCCGAGGACGAGAAGCCGCCGCCGCGCCGTACGCAGGCCGACAAATGGGCGATGAACTACGAGGCCGCCAAGCAGTTCTACGAGCGCGAGGGGCACCTCCAGGTCCCCAGGAAGTGGGTTGAGCGGGTCGTCGGCGGCGAGGGCCAGGAGGAGCGGGAGCACAAGCTGGGTGCCTGGATCGGGAATCAGCGGAGCAGGGCGTCGACGCTGACGCCGGAGCGGATGGAGCTGCTGTCCGCGATCAGCATGCGGTGGTCCTGATGGTGAGCGTCCTCGTCACCGCGGTCGTCACGCTCGCCACCGGCTACCTGCTCGGGCGGCTTCGCCCATGGCAACGGCTGAGCGACTGGGCGGCCGATCAGGTCCGCTTCACCGAACCGTGGGGGCCCGGCCGGCCAGGGACGCCAGGGCGCCGTAATCCTGGCGCATGTCCCTTTGCGTAGCACACCGGTAAGCGTCTCATGTACGTGGTGGCTCCCTAGGCCAGAGTTTTACCGAGCGCAGGAACCAAGATCGTTTCTTCAGGTGGCACGTTGGAAGACGTACGCGCACAGGCCTCAGGAGCTGTGGTCTCAGTCGAGCTTCCGCGGTTGGACATGACGTATATGCGGGTGGTCGGTCAACGAGGCACTGCTTCGCAGCTGTTCAGCTTGCTCTCGACATTGGGTCTACATCTGTTGCACCCCCCGTTACGATGAGCGCTACGGTTTGTGCGCGCGGCGTGGAGGGGGCGGCTGAATCGCTTGCGGGTCCCCTCTGCTGCTGTACGTGCGGTTCGACCAGCAAGCGTCCGGCCTTCGCGGCGCGGGCGGGGATGCAAGAGGTGAAGAGTGCGGACCGACTTTGGTGATCTTGTGGTCGAGCAGGCCATCGTCCACGTAGTGCCCAAGCGCATCCGCGGAACGGAACTTGCCCCACTTGAGCTCAGCCAAGCAGTCTGCCGGCTCGACGACACTGTGCGGACGGCGTTGCAGGCGAGGCTCCGCGATGTACTCGCCCGCCTGGGTCGCGAGGTTGTAGAAGACCCCGACATCAAGGCAGGCCTTCCTGATGCGGTGCGCGCCTTCCTGAGTGGCGACCAGGATCTGGTCAGCGTCTCGGGCGAGATCGCCCATCTGCTGCGTGACAACCAGACCGGCTCCAACCCGGCGGGCCTGCTTCTTGTCGCCACTACCCGTCTAAACGACAGGCGAGCGTTGCTCATGGTCAAACTTGAGCAGGAAACCGGCATGCAGGCCAAAGGGATCACCGCTGATGGCCTGCGGACCTTTGACGTGCAGTTTTTTGCCGACTTGTTGTTCACCGAGAGGTCTAAGGTCTACAAGGTGGCTCTCTTCTCTGAAGAGGGAGCCACTGAGGAGAGGCTGGAAGGGTGGGCCGCGGACGCGCAGTTGTCGGGCAAGGCTGTAGCCAGGTTCTTCTTGGAAAGGTTCTTGGGCTGCCGGCATAAGGACGACCCGCGAGAGGTGACCCGGCGCTTCCATGACACGGCCATGGAGTGGGTGAATACCCGTTTCACGGATCCCGAGGTTCGCATGGACTACGTCATGGCAGTCATGGTTGAGCTGCAGAGCTCTGCAGCTGCGCTGGACCCCGTTGCGTTCATCCAGAAGCATGTGCGTGCGCCGCATCGTGATGATTTTGCCGAGTTCCTCCGGGAGAACGACGTCCCGGTCCGTGTCTTCGACAAGGACACCGAGCTCGTCGGCAACCGGCTGCAGAAGATGAGGGTGGAGCTGTCCAGCGGCGTCTTCCTGGTGACGCCGGTGGAAGCTGTACAGGAAAGCGCCGTCAAGGTCGAGGACCTGGGAGACGGGCGGACCGTTGTCACGATTCCCGGCGTGGTCACCAAGACCAGCAGCTTCGCTGGAGCGGGACGCCGCCCTCAGTCCAAGGAAGAGCCGGAGGCATCCCAGGAGGCTGCCTCTTCGGATCTCCACGCAGAAGACACTCTGAGTGTCTCTGTAGCGATGCCGCTGGCCGAACAGCAGCCTGTCGCCGACAGCATGCCATCGGTACAGGCATGATGCCCTGCCCCCACCCTCTCCTCGGTACATCACGATGACGTTGACCGCTGACGAGGCGTTCCAGCGCTATCGGGATGAGAGAGAGCGTATCGAGAAGGCGGTCAAGGAGACCGCAGATCACCTGGCGCGCAGTACCGCCCGGAAGGGGCTTACCTGCGAGGTGGACTCGCGCGCCAAAGAGGTCAGCAGCTTCAAGACCAAGATCGAGCGCAAGGGCTACACCGACCCCTGGAAACAGATCACTGACAAGGCCGGCATCCGCGTCATCGTGCCGCATTCCGGCCTGCTAGACCCCGTTCTGGAAGTGATCACCAACTGTCTCGACATCATCGAGGTCCAGGACCACCGCACGCTCACTGACGACAAGTACCGCCTGCAGTACCCCCGTCTGCACGTTCAGGCGGTCATGGTCGGTCGGCAGAACGATCCGGACGGCATCCCCTACGAGTGCGAGATCCAGCTGCGGACAGAGGCCGTCGACCTGTGGGCACGGATGTCCCACAAGCTTCTCTACAAGCCTGGTGTCGTTCCTCCTCCCGATGTCAGTCGCTCGCTGTACCGTCTGATTGCTCTGGTTGAGCTCTACGACCTCGAAGTCGAACGGGGGGCACAGACCATGTCGAACCACCCCGAACTTATCCGTAGCGCCCAGCTTCTTGACGTTACGGAGCAGGTCTACCGGACCTTCACCGATCACCCTTACAGCCGAGACCTCTCACATGAAGTCCTTGATGTCCTCTCGCAGGCCATCGAAGACGAACCGGCCTACGGCGAGAAGCTCACTGCCTTCGCCGAGCGCTTCCGTGAGCGGCTCGAGCGTGCCTACACCGACTACGGCCCCAACAGTGCCCACTTCCTGGAACATGGCCGTTACCTCTTGGCCAGCCAGCCGGAAAGTTTGATCATTTTCGAACGGCTGACCACCGCTCCCTTCCTCCTCCAAGAGACCTGGGAGGAGGGCGAGCTGCCTGAAAGTATGCTCACCGATATGGCAAGTGCCTGGGGGACCCCACTATGACCAGCTCGACGCAACCCGAGCCTCCCGCCCTGGCCGCAGCCACCGCGATGTTCGTCGAGGTTCTTGTTGTCGGCATAGGCACCCTGGCCGCAGGCACCTCGCTCCTCATCGCCCTCATCGGCCCTGCCACGACGGCCAAGATCGCCCCAGCCACAGATTCCACACTGATTGCAGGAGCAGGCCTCGCAGCCGCCTATGCGCTAGGCATCCTCACCGACCGGGCGGCAGATGCGGCTCTCTCGCCTGTCCGCCGCCGACTGAGGGCCACGTTCTTCCCTGCAGACGGCTCGTACGCTCAGGCACGACTTCGCCTTGCAGCAATCCCCGCCCTGGCCGCCCAAGCCGACTACGCACGCTCCCGCATGCGTATTTGCCGCGGATGGATCATCAACACTGCGGCACTGACCATCGCATCGGACCTGACCCTTCTGCGCTACTCCTTCGAGAACCGGCAGCTCGTCATCTGTGCTATCAGCGCCGCTGGCCTGCTCATCACCTTCGGCTTCTACCGAGCCTGGCACGCTCTCACAGCCACCAGTTACCGCAAACTTGCCGAGCAGACCACCCCTGCGGCCTCCGGTACCTCGGTACCCAGCCAGCCTCAGCCTCGAGCAGCACGTCCTTGAAAGCCTGCCTGCCTTAGCTGATGAGCAACTAGCGAGCGGCCGCCATGGCGGGGTGAAGGGTTGTTCCGGCACAGGTTTCTCGTACGGCGCTACTGAGGAGGGCGCAGGCGGGCGTGGAGGGTCTGCCGGGAGATGGCGGTCATCCGGGCGAGGGCGGCGATGTTCACTTCTGCGCCGGTAGCCTCGATCTGCCTGACCATCCGGACGATCATCTCGATGACCGCGCCGCGCATCATGTTGTGGTGTGCCCAGGAGCACGCGAGGCTCTGGATGGTCTTGAGGCTGGCTTCTGCCGTTGCGTTGCCCTGCCCTCGTGGCGCCACCTCCGCGAGCGTGTTGCTGTCGAAGCGGTCGAGGAGACCGAGTCCGATGTCGGGGCCGAGACTGAGAATCTCGTCGTACCTTCCGGGGCCGTGCCAGCGGCCGATGAGGCGTTCGTGCAACTCCGCTGTGCGAGTGTCATATACCGCGCGCTCACGTTCAGATGCAGCTCCCTCGGTGTCGCCGCGCCTGTCTGCCTCGACCGCCTTGCGATAGTGCTCGCCGGCACTGATACGCAGGCTCTCCGCCCTCTTCTGAAGAAGATCGTCATCCGTCATAGGTACATGTAAAGGCCTTGACGTTTCACCCGTCAAGGCCTTTACGATTTTTCGAGCAGGGGGCTGCCGTTATACCTGGACGGACAGCCCGCTCTACACGGGTGCCGCCTCACCCTGGCTCATTCCTGGGTGCGTTCGTAGACGGCGCGCTGCGCATCGGTCTTGACGATGAAGCCATCCGCGCAGAGGTCTCGAAGGATCTGGCGGACGCGCTTCTCGGCGGCCTGTCGGTCTTCCCAGGTGTGCCCGTGGTCTGCGAGGGCCTGGATCGAGCGCTGGGCGTCCCAGGCTCCGCCGAGGGAACGGATCGCCTGGGCGAGGACGTGCCGTTCGGGGTGATCCTTCTTGCGGTGGTTGGCGATGCTGGCGGGCGCGCCGCTGTAGTTGCAGTCGGAGCACTTCTCCCAGGAGCAGTCCGGGTCGGTGACGGCGGCGTGACGGACGGAGTGATGCGAGCCGTACCCGTGTGCATGGAGGAGTTGAGCCACGGACCCGTCGTATTTGAGGGCCATGAGGGCGGCTTCAGCGATCTTGTCGTGGCCGGCGGCGAAGAACTTGCCGAGGCCGACATCCTTCCCGCAGCCGCACCAGCACTTACCGGTCGGGATGAGGCGAGGCTTCTCATTGCTTGGCATGCACCCAAGGTACCAATCCTTGGATATCAATCAAGGGTTCAATCCAAGGATTCTTTGAAGTCGCTACCGCTGCAGGACATTTCGCTGGGGTCGGGCGCAGTGGCTGTTGATCACCAACTGTGACGGCCGGCCGGGGGGGGGTGCCTTCCCGTCCTCGCTCACCGGAACGAGTGGCGATGGCGTCCACTTCCACCCGGTGGACTCCACTCGGTGGAGTGGATGGGGGCGTCGTCGGTGCGCACCGCCGCACCGGGTGCGCGCCATCGGGTCCACTCAGTGGCCGGCCTCCCGGCCGCGGTGCGGTCCGGGCTGCTGTGGGCGGTGCGCCTGCTGGTCGTCCGGGCGCACCGGGCGCACCGCGTCGGCGTCGGCGTCGGCGTCGGCTTGTGCGGTGTGGCGGTGCGCGCGGGCGCGGGAGTCGTTGACCATCTTGGTGCCCGCCTCCCGGATGCGGCGCAGCCGGTCGGCGGTGAGATCGAGGGCTTCCACGTCCGTGCGGGACTTCCGCAGGGCCCGCAGCGCCGTCATATCGATCGCGTCCCCGCGACCGGCCTCCGGCTCCTGGTCGTCGTGCTCGGGGTCGGCCGGGTCGGGCGCGAGCAGCTGCTCGGGCATCGCCGCCTGCTGGTGGGCGACGACGTCGTACGCCCGGCCCCGCACGGCGGTCGCGGTGGTGCGCAGCTTCTCCCGCACCACGGCACCGGCGAGGACGGCCCGGTCGTACTGGAGCGGGATGCGGGGGATCTCCCACTCCCCCGCGTCCTGTCCCGGGGGCCGGCGCGCGGCCGGCGCGCCGGGATCGGCTGGGGGTCGCCGGTCCGGGTCGGGCGCGGGAGTGGGTGGGCGGCGTCGGGCGGGGAGGTCGGCCAGGTTCCACCGGGCGGTGTAGAGGCGATAGCCGGCCTCCAGGCCGCGGATCGTCTTCGGCTCGCTGATGTCCAGGCAGTGGGTGGAGATGGCGGCGGCCACGACCTGGTCGTCCAGGCCGGGGTCGCGGCGGCGGCCGCGCAGGACGAGGGCGAGGTGGCGTCGGGCTTCGGCGAGCAGATGTCGGCGGTGGAAGCGGCCGCCCTCGTTCATCACGAACACCGTCGCGGTGACGTCGACGGCCGCCAGGGCGACGTCGACCACGCCGGTGACCCGGGCCCGGATCGCCGCAGCCGCGGCGCGGGCGTACTCGAGGAGGGAGGTGATGACGTCGGCAGCGACACCGGAGGTGAGGATCGCGCTCACCTTCCACCACGCGCGCAGCTGCGCGAGCGGCCGGGTCTTCCGCTTGGGCGGGCGGGTCTTGCGGGCAGCGATCTGGTTCAGTCTGGCGCGGGCCCGCTCGGAGACCACGGGCAGGAACCGCGGCTCGCCGTCGTCGTCGATGGCGGTGACGTACTCGTGCTCCAGCTCAGCCAGGCAGGCGGCAATCTGGTCGCTGCGCCGGGCGGTCCAGCGGATCAACTCGTGGGGCACCCCGGCAATCTCCATCACCGGCCGGCGCTCCGGGGTGACGGTGCGCGGCTCGGTCGCCAGCCCCAGCGCCTCGCAGACCTCGGAGGCGACCAGCTCGTTGTAGAGCGCGGAGGCGGCCACGGTGTTCTCGTGCAGGGCCGTGGTGTGGATCGATCCCCACTTCCCGTCCAGGCGCTGCCCCTTCACCGACAGCAGCAAGTGGTCATGCAGCAACGGCCGACCTGAGCGCGCTTCGTAGTGGCGGAAGCGGGCGGCGACCAGGCCGCCGGGCGGCCGGACCCGGTAGATGCCGTCCTTGCCGGACCGGATCACCGCGACCTCGTCCTCAATCCACTCCAGCACCCGCTCGATCGCCCGCTCGTGCGCGGCCTCGATCGCCCGCCGGGTCTCCTCGTCCCCGAACGCCCACAGGAGGTAGATCGTCGGCTGCGGCCGGAACACGAAGTCGACGCCGGTCACCGTCACCTGGCGTCCGAGGGCGCCGGCCATGAACGCCTTCTTCGGGGAGTCGCCCTGGGCGAGCCGGTCGGCCTCGATCCGGTCCGCGTACGGGTGGCGACCGCGCTCGCCGAACAGGTTCCGCAGCTGCGCCTCGGTGACCTCCTCACCCGGCGCGAGTCCGAGCACGGCCAGGCCGCGGCCCATCCATCGCCCGACCGGGACACCGGCCTGCTCCTGGGCGGCGCGCAGCGGCGTGCGCGCCGGGCGGCGGCCGTCGCCGACAACGGTCTCGCGCAGGTAGTAGCGGTACATCTGACCGGCCCGGATCACCCTGATGTCGACTGTCATGCAGACCACGCCACACGGCTCTGACCTGCAAGAAAAGTCCGATCAGCAGCACGTCCCGCCAGGCGGGAGCAGCGGCCGAACTTTCTTCTCAGGTGCCCGCCGGGCGGGAAGCGGCGCCGGGCCGGACGCGAATGTCATCGCTCTCCGGCAGCACGCACACCCCGACCCGAACGACACCAACCAGCACCACTGAGCATCACCACGCGCCAAGAGACGAGCACCGCCAAGGAAGCACCGCCTACAGCAGCCCCTGGCATCCGTCGGGGGCTTCGTCGTGCTGCCCGGAGGAACCCACCGTGCCGACCTTCGAGACCCTCCCCCGCTTCACCGCCGACCTCCAGCGCCTCACCCCCGCCCAGCGCCGGCGCTTCCGCCGCGCCGTGGCGGCCTTCGTCGAGGACCTGCGCACCGGAAGGCACTTCCGCGCCGGCCTCCGTGTCAAGCGCGTCCAGCGCGCATCCGGCATTTACGAACTGACCTGGTCCATGGGCGCTGGCCCCGCAGGACGCGCCACCTGGCAATACGGGCCTGCGCTCCGCCCAGGCGTTCAGCACGTCATCTGGCGCCGCATCGGCGGACACGACATCCTCACCGGCCCCTGACGGCATCGGGGGCGGTGGGCCCGGCCGGTCACCCGCTGGCGGGCTCGGCGCCCGCGCCGAAGGGCGGGATGTCCGCGACGGCGACGTCCAGCCGGAGCCGGGCGAAGCGCACCGGGTGCCGCCACGCCCCGCACTCCAGCGCCGTGTCCACCATGATCTCGGCGACCAGCTCCGGTTCGACCAGCACGACGTCGAGCGGCGTCCGCGACCCCCAGGAGGTCGTGAACCGCACGCCTTCCCATGGGTGCCGGGGCCCGGCTGGTGTCAGCCGGTCGGCCAGTTCACGCGCGACGTCCGGCCGCAGCGGCGTACTGCGGCCGACCGGCCGGAGCGCCCCGGCCACGTCGAGGCGGCCCAGCACGAGCGTCTGCGGCCGGCGCACGGTCCCGGTGATGGCGCCGACCACCGCCTCGGTGGAGTCCCGGCGGCGCACCTTGTAGAGCGCACGGGCTCCCGGCAGATACCGCTGGCCGCTCCCCCGGATCACCAGTCCTTCGACGCCGGGCACCTGCGTCCAGGACGTCAGCCACTCCTGCGCCGTCGCCAGGTCAGTCGTCTCCGGGCAGAGCGTCCACGGGGCACTCAGCCCGTGGTCGGCGAACAGCCGCTCCAGCCGCGCGCGCCGCTCGCCGTACGGGACGTGCAGCAGCTCCTGGCCGTCGATCTGGAGGACGTCGAAGGCGATGAAGTGCGCGGGTGCCTCTGCGGCGAGGCGGGCGGCGGTGCGGCCGCCGGAGACCGCGCGCCGCTGGAGCGCCTCGAACGACATCTTCTCCTCGGCCCACACGATCAGCTCGCCGTCGAGGACCAGGCCGTCGGGCAGGGGCGCGGCAGCGGCCACGAGGTCCGGGAAGCGGCTCTGCAGGAGGCTCCCGCGGCGGGACTGCACCAGCAGCGGGCCGGGAGCCGGCCACGGGGTGTAGACGATCGCCCGGTAGCCGTCGAACTTGGGCTGGAACCGCAGCTCACCGGGCAGCGCGCCCGGCGCGGGCACCGTGTCGCGGGCCTGCGCCAGCATCGGTTCCACCGGCGGCCGAAGCGCCATACGTCCGGTCTACGGGCTGCCCGGTGCCCCCGCGACCCGGCACGGCCAGCGGTGTTGCGGGCGTCATCATGTGATCAGCGCGCACGACCTTGCGCGGTCACATCTCGTTGGGCAGGACATGAAGCTGACCACCGAGCCAGGCAGGGTGGACGCGCTGGCGGAGGAGGCCGTCGTCGCGGCGTGCACGCTGGCCGACGCCGCCGATCCGGCGCGGTGGAGCGCGGGCGCGGTGGAGCGCGGGCGCGGTGGAGGGCGTGGCCGCCGCCCTCGAGGTCCTGGCCGGTGCGCTCGCCCAGCTCGATCCGGAGTTCGCGGAGATCCTCTCCGTCGTGCCGATCGCTGCGGCCGCCGTCGTGGAGCGCGCCGGACAGCCTGGAGCCGGGGCGAGCGAGTCCGTCGACGGCAGAGCTGCGGCCGGAACGAGTGCGGCGCTGCGCCAGGCACTCGCCGCTCACGGCAGGCGCAGCCGGACGACGCCGGGTGGGGTGCCGGGCCGGCGGAGACCGCGGCCGCCGCGCTCGCCGACGCACTCCGGGCCCACGGCACGGGCTCGTACGCACGGGTCCTGGCCTCCGGGCAGGTGAGCGCCGGCCTCACCCCGCGCACCGCCCAAGAGGTGGTCGCGTCCCTCACCGCCCGGCCCGGCGCCACGCCGCGCGGCAGGCGACGCGGGCTCGGGTCCGGCTTTCAAGGGCATCCCCGCCCGGTAGCCAGCCTCACGGCCGGCCTCGCCCCAGCGTCGCCCTCGTCTGGCGCCGCGTCGAGACCCACGAGATCCTGGCCCGGCCCTGAGAGAGACACCTCCGTACGAGGCTGGAGTCTCGGCGCTGACCGCTAAGTTGCCGGGCTGCGGTGATGAGCCGGCAGGGCCTGGGCAAGCCAGTCGGACGCAGCGCCTGCTCCGACCAGCCGTCCGTACTCGCGCATGATGTCGTAGCCAACGCGGGTGGACCTGAAGTGGAGCACGATCTCGTCGCGTCGGCCTCCACCTGTGTCGAGGGTGAACCAGCAGTTTCGCTCTGCTCCCCCGTCGCAGTCGCATTCCTTGCACTCGCAGTGGTCGCGGGTGCTCTGAATCGCCAACCCATACCTCGGCTCGGTGAGGTGCTTGATGAGCCGGTCGTGGTCCACCGGGACGCCGTGTTCGTAGCGCAGCTCGAACTTCCAGCCCAGCCCGTGACGCCAGTACCTGATACAGAACGGCTTGATTACCGTGTGGAAGAGGGCGATCCGCCGGAGCAGTCCGCTGGCGATCCATGCCCTGTCGGCTTGCTCCTTCCACCAGGTGGAGTCTGCGGCGAGGTAGGTGGCTTCGAAGGGGGTCAGCGCGGGCGCGTCCCACAGAGGGACGAGGCTGTGATCACGACAGAAGGACCGGTGGCGGGCAAGGGTGGCCTGCCACCACTCGGGGGGAGGTCCGGTGAGGGTGACGCGGGCATCGGTACCGGCGAGGCCGAGGTGGAGGCCGCTGGAGTCGACCTCGAGGAGCCGGACACCGGCGACCCCTCCGGGTGTCAGCCCTTCGTCCTCGTCGGGTCCTGTGTACTGGGTGGGCAGGAGAGACTCAAGGCAGTGCTTGGGAAGCGAGTGCTCGGGACCGAGCTTGCGGTCCACCTCCACGACCAGGTGGTCCGCGCTCGGACGGACGTAGGCGATACCGGCCGGATGGGCGCAGTAGTCAATGGTGCCGCCCAGGCGCTCGAACACGGCGGCCTCCAGGCGAGCCTGGTCCCGGTTCGCGGCGGGCACCGGGGCTTGCCCGTGAGCGGTTTCGAGATGCTGGAGGCTGGCCTTGTGCCCGATGCCGGTGCAGCGGGAGTGGTAGCGGGCCCTCTGCGTGAGGGTGTCTCCGTGGCTCATCAGGGTTCCTGATCTGCGTACCGTCCGACCCCAGTGCGCACAGGCAGGTGTGAGCACGTCTTTTGGTGGGTGTGTGTCTGCCGGTCGGGGCCTGGCTCCTTCAACATCCGCCAACGCGCGGGGCGGGGTGTCTGGTCGGAGAGCGCCCTGCGGATGCCGGCCCACCGGGGAGGGCCGCCCGCGATTCTGCCGTGAAACTGCGGTGAGGGGCCAGCTCCAGACATGAGGAAGCGAAGAAACCCCCAATCGGGTGATCCCAGGGGTCGAGTAGAGGTCATACGGCCGCGCGCAGATAGCTGGGAGGACCGGCACATCGTCTCGTGGCGCATTGGCAGCTTCGCTGCTCTGTGAACTTCCCCGCTGGTGAGGTGTGGTCGATGGTGTGCCTGAGTCCGTCGGGGTGTCGTCTCACTCTTGGAAGGCGATTGTCGTGTGGCGGCTACTCCAAGACACAGGTGACCTAGTAATGTTCGGCCACATGAGCATCCCTAACCCCCGAGGGGAGCGAGAGAAGCTAATTACCTCCCTCACTCCCCAGTTGCGCAGGCACTTGAAAATCCGGGCCTTTGAGCACGGCATGGACATTCAGGATGCGGCCGAGCATGCCATCAACGCCTGGTACGCCGAAGAGAACCTGCCGGAGGTGAAGACCGAGGGCGCGAAGACCTGGGGCACTTTCCTCCCGGCCGGCGAGCCCGACAACTTCAAGGCGGTCTGTGCAGAGCGGGGCGTTACCTACGTCCAGGGCCTCGCGCAGGCGCTGACCCTGTGGCTCGAGAGGCACCCCTCTCCGTCCGCGCCTCTAGTCGCTCAGCCGGTCGTCCGGATCCTGATCGCCAATCAGAAGGGCGGAGTCGGCAAGACGTTCCTTTCCTCCGGGATCGCCCAGGCGCTCGCCGAGGCTGGCAAGCGCGTGTTGCTCGTCGACTACGACCCTCAGGGGCACATGACCGCCGAGCTCGGCTTCGAAGACCTCATGTACGAGGACGACGTCGAGACCTTGATGATGCACATGGATGGATCAGCCAAGGGCCACATCGGCGACCTGCTCGTCGCCCTCGATGGCGAGATCTTCGGGGACCGGCTGCACCTGCTGCCCGCCTCTGACGACGCCTTCCTGCGCGACGTGGTCCTGTCGAAGGTGAGCTTCAGCGAAGCGGCTCTTGAGCGCGCCCTGGAGCCGATCGAGAACGACTACGACGTCATCATCATCGACGGGCCGCCGAGCCTCGGCCTGAACATGGACACCGCGCTGTACTACGTCCGCCGACGCGACGGCGAACTCGCCGACCGCTCGGGAGTGCTCACCCCGGTGTGGGCCAACAAAGCCTCGCACCGCGCCTTCCGCCTGCTGAGGTCCCAGATGGAGGACCTGCAGAAGAAGGGTCGCATCTCCGTCGATTACCTCGGTCTGATCGTCAACGCCTACGACAGCCGCCGAGGAAAGCTCGTACAGCACAACAAGCAGGAGTGGGAGAAGAGCGCCTCCCCCTCCGTCCTCGCGGTCATCGGGGACCTGAAGGAAGGCCGGGAGGCGGCAGACGGAGAGATCCCGCTGCTCGAGTACGCCCCGGACAGTGAGCATGCGCACGTGATGCGCGAACTGGCGAAGGAGCTTGCCGTATGACCCGGCCGACCCGTCGCGTCACCGCTGGATTCAGCGTGGACGGCGAGGAGGGCACCGCGAAGCCGGCGCCGCGGCGGGTGCGAACCCGCGATCAGATCATGAAGGGCGAGGGAAAGCGGCCCCCGGCCTCGGTCGAGCTGAAGCTTCTGGCTCACAACCCGTTCAACCCCCGGGAAGAACTCACCGAGATCGAAGAGACGGCGGCGTCTCTTCGCGAGCGGGGACAGATTCAGCCCGTCACGGTGGCACGGCGGGCAGCGTTCCTGGCGGCTCACCCTGGACAGGAGGAGGCCCTCGGGGAGGCAGAGTACGTCGTCCTCGACGGGAACCGTCGGCTGGCCGCAGCGAAGGAGGCCGGTCTCGAAGAGCTTCGTATCGACGTCAACGACGCCCTCGCAGCAACGGCCGCAGACATCCTCGAAACCGCTCTGATCGCCAACGTCCACCGCGTGGATGTCGCTCCGCTGGACCAGGCGCGGGCCCTGCAGGAGCTTGTCCGCTTCCACGGTTCGCAGGGGAAGGTCGCCAAACGGCTCGGCATGACACCCCCTTGGGTCTCGCAGCGGCTCGCACTTCTGGAACTCACAGACGATCTGCAGAAGGAGGTCGAGTCCGGCAATCTGAAGGTCGAGCCGGCCCGCCGGATCGGCCGCCTGCCCAAGACGAAGCAGGCCGCGGAGGCGCAGAAGGCCATCACGGCGGCCAAGACGCCCCGCCAGCGGTCCTCTAGTGCAAAGGCCGACGAAGGCCAGACCATTAACGCCGTTAATACCCCTGCTGCTGGAGCCGAGGACCAGGCAACTCCGGAGGCAACCGTTAACGCCGTTAATACCCCGGCCGCCGGAGCCGGCGAGCAGGGGAGTCTAGGTGAAACCGTTAACGGCGTTAATACCCCGGTGGCGGGCGGGACAGGCCAGCAGCTGATCGTCCCGTGCTCCTCGCCAGAACAGGTCGTGGATGCCCTGGTGGCAGGACTCTCTTCGGGTGATCTGCTGGCTGTAGCAGAGCTGCTGCTCGATCGTGTCTCCAACACCTCCGCCGAGAAGGTCAGCGCGTAGCCCGCGACCGTCCTGAAACGCAAGAAGGCCGGCACCCCACGGTTCGTGGGGTGCCGGCCTTCTTGGTTGCCGGGCAAAGAACTTCGGGCCCCTGGCTCTTACCGGACTGCCGGGGTGCCTGCTGCGGTGACGAGGGCGAGAGCTTCTGTCACGGTGTCGGTCAGGGTCTCGCGCACCGGGACGCCGTGGCGGCGGGCCACGTAGGCGAGGTACCTGTTGCGCTCGGGGTTGGGGCAGTCGGGCGGGACTCCGAGGACGGCGCGGCCGGTGCTGACGTCGAGGCCGAATTCGACGTTCGTCGTCATGCCCGGCATGGTGCGCATATCGCGGGGGATCCAGAAGAGAATCGCGTCGGCCGCTGCGCGGGCGTCGGTCTCCCAGTCGACTTGGTGCTCGTAGCGCTCGGCCCGGAGGCCGCCGCGGGACTCGGGGGTCAGGACGGTGAGCGGCTCCGGGCCGGTCCACTGGGCGGTGATGAGGTCGAGGGCCTCGGTCCGCCAGGAGGGGACTGGCGCACTCTTGTCGGGGGTCGGCCCGGCCAGGAAGACCTTGGGGCCGGCGGGGATGGGCTCGCGGGCCATGACGAGGCGGACGGTGCTCATCGGGCCTCTCCGTTCTGCGCGGCGGCACGGGCGGTGTGCTGCGGGGTCCAGGGCAGGGGCAGGCCGTCGCCCTCCTGGCGGCCCAGGACGTGGACGTGGAGGTGGAAGACCGTCTGGGTTGCCGCGGCGCCCTTGGAGGTGATCAGGTTCGCGGCGGGCTGCTCGGCCATCAGTTCTGCGGCCCGGCGCATCACCGCGGCGGTCACCTCCGGGTCGGTGCCGGCGTCTTCAACGTGGACGCGCGGCAGGACCAGGAGGTGGCTGGCGTTGACGCCCCCGGAGCGGGGGCGGATCGCGAGGGCGTCGGGCCACTCGCGGACGATGACGGCCGGGGCGGTTCCGTCCGCGATGGCGCAGAAAGCGCAGGTCTTGCCGGTCATGGTCAGCCCTTCTGGTCGGGGTTGTGGGTGGATCGGGTGCCGGTCTCGTAGGCGTGGATCAGGTCGGTGATGGCGTCCGGGTGCTCGGCGGTGCCGATCCAGGCGCCGGCCTCGGTGAAGACCGGCACCTTGTCGGTGTCCGGGTCGAGAACGACGAGGTAGGGGCCGTAGCGGTCGAGCACCATCTCGGCGAGGTGCCGGGCGGGCGCGGGGGCCAGGAGCTCCAGCGCGTCCACGTCCATGCGGGGGCCGCCCTCGTAGCCGGGGCCGGGCAGAACGAGGTGGCCGGCGATGCGCAGCAGGTCGCCGGGTTGCATCAGGGTGAGCAGCGCGTGCGCGAGGTGCGGGTCGGCGGTGCGGCAGGCGAAGACGGTCTCGTCGGCGGCGTCGTCAGTGGGCGAGGAGATCACCCGGAACCGCGCGGTCAGGCCGTCGTCGCCGGGGGCGGGGAGCTCGTCGAGGTAGCCGTCGAGGACCAGGGGGATCGCGGTCATCGTCAGCCCGCCTTCCGGGCGGGGGTGGCCGGGTGGGCGGCGGCGTACTTGTCCAGGACCGTCTTGCTCGGCAGGCCCCGGTCGGCGACCTGGTGTCCGTTCTCGCGCGCCCAGGTCCGGATCGCGGCGAGCTCATCTCGGCTGTAGGCGCCGCTGGTGCCGGTGCGGATCGGGGTGGGCGTGGTGGCGGTCGCCTTGGTGGTGGTGCGGGTGCCGGCCTTCACGGCGCGCAGCTCCTGCTCTGCCTGTTCCAGCGCTTCGTGGGCTTTGGTGACGCGGGCCTCCGCCTCGCGCTGGGCGGCCTCGCTGTCGCGGCGGGCGGACAGCTCGGTGAGGGCGGTGGTGATGCGGGCGGCGGTCTTGCGGACCGATGCGGCCGGGTGCGCGGCCGCCCAGTCGATCAGCTGCTGGAGGGAGTTGGAGCTCGGGAGCGGGATGACGGGCACGTCGATCAACGGGGTCATCATGACGCCGGCGCGGGGCAGGTCGAGGACCTTGTTGGCGATGAGGTCGCTCAGCTCGGACTCGGTCAGGCCGGTGGCCTCGCGGATGGCGTCCTCGCTGGTGCCGGCGGCGTGCATCGACAGCGCGACGGCCTGGTGCGCGGAGTGGGTCGAGCCGCCGGTGGTGGTGGGGTTCGTCGTCATGGGTGCGTCTCCGGTTTCCGGGAGGAGGGGGAAGAGGTCGGTGAGGGTGTCGGGTTCGCGGGGGAGGCCGAGGACGTCCAGGAGCTGGGCCAGGTCGTCCTTGTTGTGGGCGTGGCGGGCGACGGTGCTGGCGGCGGCGCCCTGTTCGTCGTCGGTGTTGGCGTTCAGGGCCAGGGCCTGGGCCTTGGCGCTCTCGGTGAAGTCGTCGAACACGGCGGCCTCCTAAGCGGCCTTGGCGGTGGTGGTCTGGCGCGTGCGGCGCTGGGCGAGGAGGAGGAGCTCGCGGTTGCGGCGCTGCTGCTCGGGGGTGAGCTGGCGGGCCCGGGGGCCGTGGCGGTGCCACAGCGGCGAGGCCGGCGGCTCGGGGTAGGCCAGGGCGTGCTCGACGGAGGGGTCGGTGTTGCTCACAGGTGCCTCCAGACGGTGGAGGGAGAAGGTCAGGCGTGGTCCTTGCCCTTGCCGCTCTTGGGCGGGTCGGAGACGAACCGGGCTGCGCCCGGGTTGGCGGCGTTCCAGGTCTCTGCGCACGTCTTGTGCACGGGCTCGCCGTCGTGGGAGCGCAGCGGGGTGAACTCGCGGCACAGCGCGCACCGCTCGGGCCAGGCGAAGTGCGCCCCGTCGCGCCAGTCCAGGAGGCGGGCCGGCACGACGGGCGGCTCGGGCGGTGCGGGCGTCGGGCGGCGGGTGCTCATGGCCGGAAGCCGGGGAGCTGGTCGAGGACGCGCTCCAGGAGGTCCGGTGTCGGGCGCCAGGGACCGAGCTGTCCGGTCGCGGGGACCGGCAGGGCGAGCTCCTGGACGTCCGTGAGCTCGAGGTGCCAGGCCCCGGGCAGCGACCAAGGCGTACAGGGGGCCGCGTCGTCGGGGTCCTGGTGCAGGGCGGGGATGCGGGCGATGCCGAGGACTGCGCCGGTCATCAGCTCGCGGCCGCGGACCGCGTGGGCGACGAGCGGGTCCCGCCGGGCCCGGCGGTCGATCTGCCCGCCGGCGTGCAGCAGGACCCAGCCCGGCCGCCAGGGCCGGAAGCGGTTCTCGATCGTCTTGTGCCCGGCCAGGATCGCGGCCGTCCAGGGCTGCCTGATGGTGATGCCCCGGATCCAGTCGCCCTCGGGGAGACGGGTGGTGCTCATGCGGCACTCCCCCACGAAGCCGTTCCCGGGCGCCCGGCGCGGCGGCCGTTGACGGACGGGACCGTGGCGTGCGCTGCGGTGGCGAGGGTGGCGTGACCGGAGTGCTTGCCGCCGTACAGGGCGGCGTCGGCGGCTCGTTGCAACACGGACAGGTCGCTGGAGCCGACCGCGTCCGGGGTCGCGGCGCCGACCGAGGCGGCGACGTTCACCACCCGGCCGTCGTCCAGGACGACCGGGGTGCGCAGCATGCCGACCAGCTGCGCGAGACGCTCCTCACGGCGAGCGGCGGGTAGGTCGAGAACGACGGCGAACTCGTCGCCGCCGAGGCGGCCGAGCGCGGCGCGCGGGCCCGCCCAGGCGGTGAGCCGCGCGCCGAACGCGGCGAGGACGGCGTCACCGGCCGCGTGGCCCAGCGTGTCGTTCACGGCCTTGAAGTCGTCGGCGTCGACCAGGACCACAGCGGCGCTGTCGCCGTGGCGGCGCAGGACCTGCCGGGCGCGGGCGGTGTAGGCGTCGCGGCGCAGCAGACCGGTCAGCGGGTCGCGGCGACTCGCGGCGATCTTCTTGTGCAGGGCGATGGCGTGGACGGCCCAGCCGGTCAGCGGCAGGGCCGCGGTCGTCAGGAGGAGTGCGCGTTGCCCGAACCGGGCCTGTGTGCGCAGGACGGAGTCCATACTGGGATCTCCCTCTCGTCTCGTACGGGATGGGAAGGCCCGGGGCAGGCGAACTGGTTTGGACGCCGAGGTGCGGCTGCCCCGGGGCGGATCTACAGCTCGATGTCGCCGTCGTCGGCGCGGGTCCAGCTGTACGGGTCGTTCCAGCGGCCGGCGGCCGCCGCCTTCCAGTCGAGCTCCCAGCCGGGCCGGTAGCCGCGCGCCGTCCATCCGTCCGGCCGCGTGCCGGGAACCTCGAGTCCGGCCCGCCGCGCGGCGGCGGCCTGGTCGTAGACCTCGTGGGCGATCCGTACGGCGGTGCTGCGGCTGTCGGCGTGGCCGGTGAAGACGTGCACACCGCGCAGGCCAGCGGTGTTCCTTATCGGGACGTCGACCTCATAGAGGGGGAGCAGGGTCATGACGTCCTCTCCTTTCCTGGTCCTGGTCCCGGGGTGTCTGCTGTTTGAGGGACCACCGCGACCGCCCCGGCCTCCGTCGGAGAGGCCGGGGCGGCACAGAGCGTCCGTCAGGCGCGGTAGACGGGCGGGCGGACTCCGGCGCGGAGTTCGCGGATGATCGAGCAGGGGCCCTTGGTGGCGCAGTACGCGTCGTCGGTGTCCGGGAGGGCGTTGCCCGTGGTGCCCCACATGTCGCGGGCGACCGCGTTCACGACGCGGAGCATTTCGCCGTTGTTGGGGCGGCAGGCGCTGTTGGTGTCGCCGACGCCGTGCCGGTGGGCGCTGGTGATGTGCTGGCGGGCCTGGCGGGCGGCCCAGCGGCGGCTGCTGGGGCCGGTGTTCTCGTGGACGTGCCCGCAGTCGTGGAAGGTGTCCAGGTGGCAGGCGGTGCAGTGGTAGGTGACCAGCTGCTCCGGGGTGCCGCCGCGGCTCCAGGCGCCTTCGAACTCGTAGACGATGACCTCGGCGCCCGGGATCTCGGTGTGCGCGAAGGCGGTGACGAGGCCGACGCCGTCCGCGATCGCACCGCGCGCCTTCGCGTTCCAGAAGGTGCGGGGGATGAAGTCGTCCCAGCCCTTGCCGTGGGGCCACTGGGCGTACAGGACGCCCTGCGAGGCGTCGAAGGTCGCCTTGCCGTCGGCGTTCTCGCGCTCGTACTGCTCGATCTGTGCGATCGACCCGAAGTACGTCGCGGAGAACTCCTCGGACTCCAGGAAGATCAGCCCGTAGCCCTCGGGGCGGGTGTCGTGGCCGTTGTCCTTCAGCATCTCGACCATGTCCTCGTAGCCGGGGTTTCCGGGGGTGATGGTGGCGACGAGGGGAATCCGGTAGTAGTCGCAGCTCGTGACGTGGGCCGGGCTGGTGTCGCAGACGTTGTGCGGGTTGCCGTACGTGTTCGTGATCGTGATGCCCATGAGTGGGTGTCCTTCCCGGGGTAACAGCGGGCGCCCGGTGCGGCCGGGGCGCGGCAGGTTGTGGTCGGTCGGCGAAGCGTCGGCGGTACGACTCACTCACGGACCGCGTCCGCGTACTGGCCCTCCAGGTCGGCGCGGCCCTCGGGGTCGTCGCCTTGGAGGTGGTGGTCGTCGGCCTCCTGGTCGGCGTCGTTGTAGCCGCCGTGGACGTCGCAGACGATGTCGTCGCGGTGGTCGGGGTCGCCGGTGAGCGCGCGGTGCAGGCAGGTGACGCTGTAGGCCGGCGTCCAGGCGGTGCTGCTGCACTCGGGGTCGAACGGGCATGGAACGAGCACGTCGAACCCGATGTCGCCCTCGCCGTCGACGTTCAGGCGCAGGGCGAGGGTGAGGACCTGCTGGCCGAGGCGGATCTCGCCGACGCGGTCGCTACCGGCGATGTCGGAGTCGTCGTTCCACCGCCACATCGGCAGGATCTCCTCGCCGAAGAAGCGGCGTACGAGGAGCAGGTGGCCCAGGCCGTCGCCGCCGTCCAGGCCGAGGTCGGCCTGGCGGGCCGCGCTCAGGTGCCGCAGGTACGGCTCCAGCCGGTTCAGGTCGTGGGCGAAGAGGACCTGGTTGAAGCCCTCCCTGGCGAGGTTCTGGTGGGAGAAGGTCATCGCCTCGTGCTGGCGCCGGACGACGTCGTCGGGCACGCGCCGGTTGGCCGGGCGCGGTTGCTGCCGCTGGAGGCACAGTGACAGCGGTGTGGAGACGACGACCGCGACCGTCGGCACGCCGTACTTCTTTGCCGTCATCACCAGCTCGACCCTGACGGCCTCTTCGACGTTGGTGGCGTCGACGACGGTGTTCAGGCGGCGGGCCATCCGGCGTTCCAGGATGAGCTTGAGGACGTCGGCGGCGTCGGCGGTGGCGCCCTGGTCGCCCGGGTCGTCGCCGACCGTGCCCCTCAGAGCGTCGAGGGAGAGGACCTGGGAGGCGGGCCAGGTGCGTGCCAGGGTGCTCTTCCCGGCGCCGCTGGCACCGATCAGCACGACGAGCGCGTTCTCCGGAAGCTGCGGCTGGGTCTGGCTCACGTGTCGTCTCCTTGCGGTTCGAGGGCGCGGGCGGCCCAGGTCATGCGCTGCCCGGCGTTTTCGGTGATCAGGGCGGCGGCCTCGTGCAGGGAGCGGGAGGCGATGCCGTCGCGGTAGGGCTCGAGCTGCTCCGCCGCGCGGGCGGCGGTGCTGACGAGCTGGGCGAGCGTGGGGAAGAGGCCGCTGGGGAGGGTGATGTCCTCCTGGAGCTCGCGCAGGATCGCGGCGAGTTCGGGGGCGTCGATGTCGTCGGCGCTGAGGTCGTCCTCGATCTGCTGGAGGGCGAGCTGGGCGATCCCGACGGAGGCGCGGATGCGGTCCAGGCGGGTGCGGCTCACCGGTGGCCGCCGGGGCGGGTGGTGAGCCAGGTGGTGATGGCGGCGGCGCCGATGCCGATGGCGCGGTGGAGTGCCGCGTCCAGTTCCATCCACGCGCTGCCCGGTCCGGTGAGCTCCTTGGTGACCGTGCCTTCGTCGTCGAGGCGGACCGCCTGGCAGTGCTCGATGTAGCCGGTCTTCTTGGTCTTTTTCGCGAGCCACAGCAGCAGGGCTCCGCGGTCGATCGCGGCATGCGTTCCGGCGTTGATGGCCGCGCCGGCGAGCAGCGCGGTCGGTGTGACGCGGTAGCCGAACGCGCGGGTGATCGCGACGGTCGCCCCGAGCTGTACAGCGGTGTACGACGCAACGTGGCAGGCCACCGCGCGCCTGCCCAGGGTGCTGATGGTCATGGTCGGGCGGGTGGAGTCCGGCGTGGCGGGGGAACCGTCGGCGTGGACCAGGTCCTTGCCGTACAGCCGCTTCCGCGAGGCCGTCTTGCTGCCCTGGACCCAGTGGTCACAGGCGGGATGCAGCTCGCCGAAGGTGGCCAGCAGGGTGCCGAAGAGGGCCAGGCGCTCGGTGGTGAGGTGACGGGGCATGCTGGAGGTCTCCTGATCTCGGATTTGGGCGCGGGAGCGGGTGGCCGGCCCTTTGCCGATGCGCGGCCGCCCGGGTCCGACCCCGGCCGCACTGGCCGGGGTCGGGCCGTTTCAGAACGGGGGCTCGTCCGGCCGGGCCGGGACGGGCAGGAGCCGGATGCGCCAGGTGGGCCGGTTTGCCCAGCAGCCGCACGCCTCCATCTCGGGGTTCGCGCCGTCGATCCACCGGCCGCCGTCGCCCCGGGTGTCGGGGCAGGAGCGGCGGGGCTGGGGCGTCAGCTTGATGCGGTGCCGGTCGGCGTGCAGCCGCCGGTGTCCGGTCCTCAGTGCGAGGGTGACGGCCCCGGCTGCGGCGGCCGGAAAGGCGGCGAACAGCAGGGCGGCCCGCAGGCAGCGGGCGGTCACGTCAGCGGGATCGCGCGGCAGGTGGTGGCGTGGGTGCTGGCCGCCTCCCGGATCCGCCAGAGCCAGTCGGTCTTCGGGCAGTCGGAGCTGTCCTTGCAGCCGCGGCACGTCCAGCGGTTGTCCTGGGCGTGCTCGCCGCCGCCGGTGACGACGACGGCGGCACCGGCGAGGTTGATGTAGCGGATCTGGAGGTTCTTCGGGCGCTCGGGCTCGGTGAAGGCGGAGACGCGCAGGGTGGCGGTGCTCATGGGCGGTGGTCCTCTCGGATCAGGCGGCCAGCAGGTGCTTGGCCGGGGGAGCGATGTAGGAGGTGGGGTCGGCTGGCGTGCCGTCGAAGCACTCCAGGCAGGACCCCAAAGTGCGTAAGGGAAGGCAGTGGAAATAGCGCCGACCACAGGGGCCGGGACACGTCTGGCGAGCAGCCATCGCCTTGTCGAGCGCGGCTTCCTTCGCGAGGGTCATCGGGAACTTGGGCTTCGCCAGGTCGATCCGGTACAACCACGCCCACCGTTTCCCGCCGCGGCATTCGATCCGGGCGACAGGCTCCGCTCCTCCCGGGCGAAGTCCCATCTCCCGCAGCTGGCGACGGGTCGCGAGGTTCGCGCGTCCGGCCTGCTTCCACCGGTAGACCGGTAAGGAGCCGTCGCCGGGGTCGTAGAGGTCGACGTCGACCAAGTCCTCGTCCTGGTCGCCCATCACCCGCTCCAGGAACCGGGAAGCCGGGCGGGGCGCTGCGGGTAGCGGGGGCCGGGGCGCTGCGGGCGGGGCCGGCCGATCCGGCGGCGCGGGCGGGGAATGAGCACGAGCGGTCTCCTCCAGTCGTCGGGCGGGCAGCGCTGCGCCCCGCCGACGTGGTGCAGGTGTCGGCGGGGCGCGGCAGGTGGTGCGGGCGGGTTATGCGGCGAGGCCGTGGGCCGTGCGCATGGAGTGCTCACCGGGCGCGGGCGTGCTGTGGCCCGGCCGGGACGGAGCAGGCGGAGCGGACCGCGTCAGCGCTGGAGTGGGTGGACGTTGTCCGGTTCGTCGTCGTAGTCGTCACCGGCCGGGGTGGGGGCGGGGATCGTGGCGTGGAGGTGGACCGCCGGGTTGAACTGGTACTGCGGCGGGTGGTTGTGGACGATCGGCCGCAGGCTCAGGCCGCGCAGGGCGAAGATGCTGGCGAGCGCCCACATGAGGGCGGCGAGGCCGGTGGCGGCGGCGCGGCCTCCGGCCGGGGTGGCGGACCAGATCATGGCGAGGGAGCCGGTCCCGAACAGCAGCCAGGCGATGCGGGCTCCGGCGTTGCCGAAGAACCCGCCGACCAGGCCGAGTAGCCCGGTCAGCTGCCAGAACGCGTACAGGGCGGCCGGGGCGACGGGCAGGTGTGCGGCCTGGTCGGCGAGGAACACCCTGATCGGGTGGTCGACCGTGCCCCACAGGCCGCTGCCGTCCCCAGCGCCGGAGGCGGGGACGTCGGACAGGGCCTTGAGCGTGGCGGAGGTGATGTCGCCGGCGGCGTCCAGCATCAGCACGATGAGGCTGAGTCCGCCGAACAGGAGGGCGGCCTTGATCCAGTTGGCGGTCTCGTGCCAGCTGACGTGCCGGGCCTGGCCGACGTCCTCCCACCGCTCGTAGAGGAAGCCGCCCTCCTTCCAGGACGTCTTCCACGCGGCGCGCAGCCACGCGAGCCGCCCCGTGCCGTGCTGGCTGTCGAGTTCGGGGGCCGGCGGCACGGGCGGCAGCTGGTTGAAGAGGTCGAGGAAGTTCGGGTTGTCCTGGCCGTTGATCGGCTGCTTGTCGTTGTGGGTCATGGTGTGGCTGCTCCCTTGTGCCGGAAGGCGGGTGATGTTGGGTGGGTCAGTGGATGTCGTTGCGGGTGCGGGCGAAGAACGCGCCGCGGGTGGTGCTGTTGTTGTGGATCTCGGTGTGGTGGGTGACCGGGCCCTCGTAGACGTTCTTGGTGACGGCCGCGCGGGCCTTGCTGATCGCGCCGCCGATGGCGGTGGCGGCCATGGCCAGGCCCGCGAACGGCAGGGTGACCATGAGGACCCCGGCCAGGCTGACGGAGGCCAGGCCCTGCAGGACGAGCCAGGCGCCGCAGCCGATGCCGGTGATCCCGGCGCCCACGCCGATGCTCGCGACGGCGATCCCGGCCCCCCAGGCCGGGACGATCCGGTGGTCGGGCTGCGGCACGGGCGGGGTGGTGCCGAAGGCCGGCGGCGCGGTGTCGTCGCGGTAGGAGGTGGGGTGCTGCCGGACGGGCTTGCCCGCCCACTCGTCGAGCAGGCGGCGGGCTTCGGCCGCGGCCTCGGACTCGGGCAGGCCGGACTGGGTGGTGTGCAGGGGGTCCATCGGGTTCTCCGATCACGCGGGAAAGGGGCGCGCTCTGCTGGCCGTGAGGGCGGGGAGGGCGCGCGTGGGGGAGTGGCCGCGCAGCGCCGAAGGGCGTCGCCGGGGTGGTGTCCGGCGGCGCCCTTCGGCGTTGTGCAGCAGGTGATTTGAGGCTGACGGGTGGGTAGTCACCGCACCGGCGCCCCGGGCATCCTCGATCCGGCAGGTGCGCGGTGGAGGGAATCGGGTGGAGTTCGTCTTCGATTGCGGTTGGTGCGGCGGGGACAACTACTTCGTCGGCAAGCAGGTCGGCTTCTGGGTCGACAAGTGGGAGATCCCCTCGGAGTGGGACTGCCGCTTCTGCGACGGGCTCAACTACACGCCCGACCCGCCGTGGACCGAGGCGTAGGTCAGAAGCTGGCGAGCAGTCCGGCGATCCCGGCCAGGCCGGTGTTGATGGCCGGGGCCAGGCCGGTCGCGGCGAGGGTGAAGCCGAACAGCGTGCAGGTCAGCGCGGGGCCGACGCGGACGTGTCCGCCCTTGACCAGGACGACGACGATGATGGCGAGCAGCGCGGCGGCGGAGATGGACAGGGCCACGGCGGTGGTACTCCTTCACGAACAGTGGGGGCCGGCCGCCGTTCGGGCGGGCCGGCCCCTGGGTGATGGGCGGGGTGGTTCAGGCGTCGGTGAGGCTCTTGATGGCCTCCAGCGCCTGGCGGGGCGAGGTGACCTTCGGTTCGGCGCGGCGGGCGCTCTTGGAGCCGCGCCCGCCGCCGCCCTTGCCGCCGCCTCCGCGCCGGCGGGGCTTGCCGTCGCCGTCGTCGTCCTCGTCGGGCTCGGGCCAGAACTCGCCGGGCCGCGGCTCGGGCTCGCTCCAGTCGAACCACAGGCCGAGCTTGGTCAGCTCCTCGATCTCGTAGTCGGTGAGCCGGTGGATTTCGCTGGGGAACAGGTCGGCCAGGTCCTCGTCGAAGTCCACGTACAGCGCCTTCATCAGGACGGCCCGCCCGTTGTCGAGGACCACGACCGCGACACCGCCGGTGGAGACACCGTTCTCGGGTTCGGCCTCTCCGGCCATGGCCCGCTCGATCGCACTGCCTTCCTTGGGGGCGTAGCGGGCGGGGATGGTCGGGACGTCGTAGGCGTTCTCCATGGTGCCCTCCGCCGCCTTGCGGGTGGCGCCGGGCGATCCCATGTTGAAGATGACCGGCCTCGAGTTCTGCCGGAGGTTGTCCTTCATCTCCGTGGAGAACCCGTTGTGCGCGAACGGGCTCTGTCCGGCCGGGTTGAACCCGATGCCGTACTTGAGGCCCATGACGGTCAGGGCGTCGCCGTCGGCCTGGATGAACTCGCCGTACTCGGGATCCTGGCTCGCGGTCATGAACTCGTCCGCGTAGACGTTGAGCTGCTTGTAGGGGCAGCGCGGGTCGCCGGGCTTGTAGTCGTGCGGCTTGCCGTCGTGCGCCCACGGCATCTCCGCCCGGATCTGGCACAGGGCCTTGGCCGCGCGCAGCTGGCGGGCCATGTAGAGCGGGGTGATGCCCTGGCGGTCGATGTACTCGCCGAGGGCGGTGGTCTTCTCGTCCTTGAAGCAGGACGACAGCCACACGATCTGTCCGGCGTTGGACTCGGCCACCATGGTGACGGCGAAGAACTGGGTCTTGCCTCCTCGGGTGACGCCGAGGACCAGGCCGTGCTTGGCGGCGTTCTTGTCGTGCTGGAACACGAAGTTGTGCACCGGCTGGCCGGTGATGCTGAACCCGCACACGTACATGCCCTTGGCGTCCGGGCTGAGCAGCTCGCGGGTGGCGGGGAACTTCGGGGACAGCGGCGGGGTGTCGAAGACGCTGATCAGGAACTCGGATCCTTCGACCAGGACGAAGACGCGGCTGTCGTCATCGGGCAGGCCCAGGCCGCGGCAGAGCTTGGACAGGTCGATGCGCGGGGTGTCGGTGGAGTCGGCCATCCTCGCCCGGTAGAACGTCACGCCGCGCTCGTTGTCGCGGGTGGTGTGGACCAGCTCGGAGCCGGGGGCGCCGCCCTTGGAGCTGGCGACCCGGTCCGTCCACTTCTCCTGGTCGGTCGGCTTGGTGCGGCGGCGCTGGTTGGCGTCGGGGGTGATGTGGGCCTCCATCCAGCCGGGGCCGCCCTGGCGGCCGGGCTGGATGGCGACCTCGGAGAGCACGACGTCGCTGGAGGGCACCGCGAATGGGGCGGCGACCGCGGCCTCGGTGAGACCGGTGATCGGCCGTCCGGTCTCCGAGGCGCGCAGCAGGATCGTCATGTCGTGCCGCTGCCCGGGGTGCCGGGTGGCCTTGACGACGTGCGTGCGGCCGGGCATCCCGGCGTTCTCCCACAGCATCCGCACCTCGCGGGTGAGCAGGTCCGCGCCGTCGTCCACCGCCGCCATCGGCTCCTCGAGGACTTCGGCGGGCACCGGCTGCGGGACGGGGGCGGCGAGGGCGGGACGGTGACGGCGGCGGGTGTGACGGGAGTAGGGCAGCACCAGAAGACCGAGCGCCGTCCATCCGGCGGCGAGCAGGCCGTCCATCCCGTACGGGCCCCAGCCGATCGTGTTCTTGGCGGCGACGTCGATCGCGGCGGCGGCCACGAGCGGCGTCCAGCGCAGGATCTTGCGTCCGGCGCCGGGCTCGTCGCTCTTGGCGGCGAGCACCCAGCCGCCGATCCCGGCCGCGCCGGCCAGCTGCACGACCTGGTTGACGGGGCTGTCGGGGTACAGGTTCGGGGCCACGGCCAGCACGGGCGCGGCGAGGGTGTAGGCGAGGCGTTCGAGCGTGACACTGCGCGGCGTGGCCACCGGCTTCTCCTTCAGGGGTGAACAGGCACGGGCGGCCCCGCTGGTGTGCGGGGCCGCCCGTAGCGGGGGTGGGGGAGGGGAGGATCAGCGGTTGAAGAACCCGGGCCGGGGCGTCTTCTCACGCCGGCCGGAGCGGATGTCGTCGAGCGCGCCGTAGAGCCGGGCGTGGGTGCGCCGGGTCTCGTGGGTGAGGTCGGCGGTCTCCTGCGCGGTGTCGGACAGCTTCTTGACCTGCACCCCGGCGCCGCCGAGGGCGACGGCGACGTTGCTGGTCAGCTCCACGAACTTCGCGTCGAGTCCGGCGTTGTCGATGTCGCGGGCCACGTCCTCGGCCCGCTTGGCGTTCCTGCGGACGCTGCGCATGAGTTCCTCGAGGCCGAGCCCGGCGTCGCCGAGCGCGCGTCCGAGGGTGTCGAGCTTGGCCTGGACGGCCTTGTAGCGGTTGTCGCCGTCGGCGACGGCGGGTGCCGCGCCGCCGGGGCGGGGTGCGAGATCACTCATTGGCGGGTGTCCTCCCTGCTTTCTAGTCGTGGTGGGCGGCGGCCGACGTGTACGTCAGGCCCGTGTCTTCCTTCGCGGCCATGTCCTCGCCGTACACGCGGGCGACCATCGCGGCCGCGAGCTTGGCGGCCTCCAGGGCCAGCCCGCACTCGGTCGCGCACCGTTCGGCCTGCTGCTTCATGCGTGCCGCGGAGTCGGCCAGGTCCGAGATCAGCTCGGTGACCTGGGTGCTGACGTTGTGGTCGCCGACCAGGTCGGTGGCCATGTCCCGCAGGGCGTCGGCGACCTTGTCCAGGGCCTCCGCGAGGGCTTCGGCGCGCTCCTGGTCGGAGGCGGCCTGGATGGCGATGTTCGCCATCTCCATCAGGTAGTCGTCGAACGTGATGTCCGTGCGGTGCTGGGCGGCCAGGCCGCCTCCGCCGGACGGCCTGCTGACCTGCGAGTTGCTCACGCTGCTCCCTTCCGTGGCTGTCGGCCGGCTGGTGCCGGGCCGGGCGGTGTGCGGCTCCGGCGCGGGCGGCAGGCCGCGCACGCCGGTCGTGACGGCCGCGGGGGCGTCGGGGACGATGTCGGCGTCGACGATGTCGTCCTCGCCGCTCTTGGTGCCGGTGCGCGGCGGGCGGGTGGGACGGTCGGGCCACTCCACCGTCGGGGTGGAGTCCTCCGCGCCGAACGGGCTGTCCGCCGGGCGGCCGGACCGTCCGGCGCGTCCCGTACGACCGCGTCCCGCCCGGCCGGTGCGACCGGTGCGGCGGGTACGTCCGCGCCGTCCGGCCCGCCCCGTGCCGGCGGTGCGCCGGCGCCGGAACCGGCGGCGCTTCTTCGCGCCGTCAGACGCCCCGTCACCGGCCGTGGAGTCTTTGTCCGGCTCGTCGCCCGCCTTGCCGTCCTTCGTGGCGCTGGAGGCCCCGTCAGGGCCGTCCTTGGCGGTCTTGGAGTCCTTGCCGTCGGTGCCCTTGGCCTTGGAGTCCTCGGAGTCCTTGCCCTTGGAGTCCTTCTCCTTGGTCAGGCAGACTTTCTCCGCCCCGCCCGCCTTGGCGTCCTTCGCGTCGGCGGCGGCCTTCGCGTCGGCGCGGCGCTTGTCGAAACGGCGCTGGGCTTCCTCGCCGATGGCCTGGCCCAGCGTGGTGCGACCGGAGTCGGCCGACGCCGCGGCTTCCCGCTTCGCCTGCCGCGCCTTCGCCCGCTCCTGCCGCTTCGCACGGCGGTCCTCCCACGCCTGTTGCTTCTGGGAGCGGGCCTGGTCGCGGTCCTTGGACCGGTCCGCGACACCGGCGGCGTGTCCGGCGGTGCGCCGTTCCTGCCGCCCGGCCTGCCGGGCCCCGGCGCGCTCCTGGCGGCCGCGGGCCCGCTCAGCACGGGGGCTGGACGCCGAACCGCCGCCGTCGGCCTTGGAGTTGCCGCTGCGGCCGGAGCCGCCAGAGCCCGTCTGAGAGCCTTTCGGGCCCCCGGACGACCCGTTGCGCCCGGAACCGGCTGCGCGGCCGCCAAAGCCCCGTTCGGAGCCCTTCGCGCCGCCCTTGCCGCCTCCGCCGCCCCTGGTCGCGCCGGACCCGGAACGGCCGCCGGGGGTGCCGGAGTTGGAGCCGCGCGACGGCCCGGTCCGGTTCGGCCCGGCGGCGGAGTTGGTGCGGGAGGGCCCGCTGCCGCCTCCGCGCGAGGAGCCGCCCCCGCCGCCGGCCTTCGAGCGGCCCTTGTCCGTCCCCATTCCGGAGCCGGAGGCCGAGCCGGACGCCTTCGTGCGGTCGGCGTCGGCTTTTCCGCGCGCCGCCGCCTTGTCGCCCTTCGCTTTCATCATTGCGGCGTGGAGCTTTCCGTTCTGCTCCATCATCGCGACTTCCTGCGCGGTGCGGCCCTCGATCAGCGCCGCCTTCCGCGCTATTTCAGCCTCCCGGAAAGGCGCTTCGCTTTCCCGGTTGTACCGCGCCATTTCCAGCCGGAATTCCAGCCAGTCGCCGAGGCGGTCGGCGAGAGAGCGGCGCTGCTCGTATTCGCCTTCCTCGTATTCGCCTTCGGATTCTTCGGCTACCGGCGGGGCGATTCCTTCGGAACGCATCGCCAGTGCGGGGTCCGGGGCCGCCGGAACTGCGGGAAGTTCCATGGTGGTCTCCTCCGGGGTTTCCGGGGGAGCCTCCGGGACGTCTTCCGGTGGCGGAATGGTGTCGATGAAATCCGGGATCGGCGGCAGCTCGTAGGTGGAATCACCGCTCCACGGGCCGTGGACCAGGGTTCCGCCGCCGGTCTCGTCGGACTCGTCGGACACGGGGCACCTCCCTTCTGGGGGCTTGACAGACAGTGGGGTCTCGTGTGCACGCGCGTGCGCGTGCACGTGTGCACGCTTTACGCGCGCGAGGCCCCGCCGGAGCCCGGCGGGGCCTTCGTTGGTGACGCTCAGTTACGCGGGCCGTGCTGCTTCAGCACGGTGTCCGCGTACTGCATGAGGTGGTCGAACAACCGCGGGTCGCCCGCCTGCCGCTTCTCCAGCACCAGCTTGAAGAGGCGGCAGACCAGCGTGAATGCGGTGAGGACGTCATCGCGACCGGATTTGACTTCCCTGGAGATTTCAGTCCGGGTGACTCGGAGCCAGAATTCCATCCGGCCGGTCTCTCCGCGACTTTCAATTGCCTTGCGCTCTTCTTCCTGCAGCCAGCCGTTCCGCCCTTGAATGGAGCGTTCGATGCTGCTGAGGGGGCGCGTCACGCCGACTCCCGACCGAGGTCGTAAATCGACTTAGGGGCACTGTAGCCGGAATTTTGCTGCGGCGCACCTTTCTGCGGCGGGTTGGGTGCGGCCTGGAGGACCGGCGGGTTCTTCTTCCGCTGCTTTTCCAGCTCCTTTTCCTTCCTGTCCTTGGCCGTATTCACCACGGCCTCGTCGTGGGCGCGGCGCTTGTAGGCGCTCTTTTCCAGGCCCTCGGTGAGGTTCTTGAGGTTCTTGAGGACGTTTCCGAGGGCCCTTTCGACGGGCATCGCGCGCAGCCTGGCGTGGTACCAGCGGTCGCCCTCCACGTGGGTGTCGCGCAGGTGCACCTGGGTCTCGATCGAGAGGGTCTCCAGGTTCTTGCCGATGTCCAGCAGGACCCTCTGGACGTCGGCCAGGTACCGGGCGGTGGCCTCCGGGCTCTGCGCGACGTCGCGCAGGGGGGAGTAGTTCGGGTCGTTGTTGCTGTTCACGGCAGGGATTCCCTCCTGGTGTACTGATGGGGCTGTGACTGCTTCCGGCAGTCGCAGCGAGGGCCAGCCCGCTTCCTTCGGGCTGGCCCTCACTGGTGTGTGCCGGACGGTGGATCAGGGGCGGTAGCCGCCGGCGAGCAGGGCGACGGCCTCCTGGCGGTACTTGGAGGCGGTGTCGGTGGACGAGACGTCGAACTCGCGCTGGACGTCGGCGATGGAGACGACCCGGCACAGTTCGCGGTAGATCCCGTCGGCGTCCAGGCCGACGAACACCGCGCCGGCCGCGAGCGCCATGCGCGCGACCTTGCGGACCGCCCGCTCGCGTGGCATCAGCCTCGCGATGTCCTCGGCTTCGACCGCGCGCCGCTCGATTTCGGCGGCAGCCAGCCGCGTTTCGGCAACAGCCTTCTCGGCTTCGGCGGCCTCCTTCTGGGAGCGCGTGGCGTCGGCGAGAGCGGCCGCCTGGCGGCGCTCCTCCTCCGCCTTCTTGCGGTCGGTTTCGGCAGCGGCGCGCCGCGTTTCGGCGGCGGCCTTCTCCGTTTCGGCAGCGACCCGGTCCGCTTCGGCAGCGGCCTGGCGGGCTTCGGCGATGGCCTGGGTCTCGATGGTCTGAGCCTCCGCTGCGGCGACCCGGTCGGCCTCCGCAGCTTCCTTCCGCTTCTGCGCCGCCTGGCGCTCCAGCTCGGCCGCGTCCAGGTCGGCGGCGGCCGCCGCCTTGCGCGCCTGGGCGATCCGCTCGGTCTCGATCGCGCCAGCCTCCGCCGCCGCAACCTTGTCCGCCTCGGCCGCCGCCCGGCGCTGCTCGGCCGCCTTCCGTTCGAGCTCGGCCTTCGCCAGGTCCGCGGCAGCCGCCGCCTTGCGCTCCTCGGCCTCCAGGCGCTCCGCCTCCGCCTCACGGGCGCGGGCTTCGGCGACCACCGCGTTATCGAGCGCCTTCTGCTCCAGCTCAGCGGCCCGCTCCGCGGCGCTGACCTGGGCTCGAGCGTGGGCTCGGGCCTGCCCGGTCTGGCCCTCGACCTCCGCCTGGACCAGGTCCACCTTGCCCTTGGCCCGCAGCCGCTCGGCTTCGGACTCCGCCTTGGCGACCTCGCTGCGGGTCTCCGCGTCCAGGCGGCGGCGCTCCGCCTCCTCCTCACGCTCGGCAGCTGCCCGCTCCTGCTCATCGGGCATGGCCAGGGCCTGGGCGACGGTGTAGCCGTAGGGGGCCATCTTCATCGGCAGCAGCTCGTCCTCGCTGGCCTGGGAGATGTCGCCCTTATACCTGCGCTTGAGCCACTGCTCGTAGGCGATGAGGTCCTGGTCGCGGCGCGTCATCTCCGGGTAGGAGGTGACGCCCCACAGCCGCATCCGGCGGAAGATCCGGGCCGTCGCGACCGGGGCAAGGATCCACCGCAACCACGGGATCGAGTCGCGTTCGGCCTGGTCAGGCCGGACAACACGGTCGATCGAGGTGCGGCCCAGCTCCACCACCATGATGAAGAGGACCGGCACGACGCCGTGGGCGCCGGCGGCGACGTAGTCCAGCAGCGTCCACGCCCGGTTCCTGGGGGCGCCGGACGCGGCGTTGAGGACGACGGTGGCGGCCGTCAGCAGCCACACCGGATAGCGGATCCAGCTGATGGGGCGCTTGAGCCAGGCCATCAGCAGGTCGACCGCGATCATCACCAAGATGCCGACGTCGACGCCGACCGCGAACAGCTGGCCCTTGCCCAGCGAGCCGAACCGCAGCTCCTCGTGGGCGAAGCGAGCGACGTGCTCAAAGGACAGGTACAGGCCGATGCCCGCGAGGGCGAGCGCGAACGCGACAATCGCGCCGGCCGTCCACTTCTGGCTGCCGGTCAGCCTCGCCGTGGAGGGTTTCGCTCCGGTTCCGCTTTCCGTCTCCGAAACGAACTCCGCCGTCTCCGAAACGACGTCGGCCGTCCGCGAAACCGGCGTGGACGTTCCCGAAACGGCGGCCGGTGAAGCCGTCTCGGGGTCGGGTTCAGCCGCGGTGCGCGGCCAGTCGGTGATCGTCATGGGGGCCTCCGAGAGGGGTTGTTCAGGCGTGCGCGAAACGGCGGGGGCTGCTCCCGAAACGCGGTGAGGCGTTCCCGAAACGGCCCGTGGTGCGGATGGTTGCTTGCGAACTGGACTCCGGCTCTACCCGCTCCGCACGCACGAAAAGGCCGGCGGTCCGGGGGGCGGGCGACCGTGCCCGCGAAACGGCGTGAGGCGGGCTCGAAACTGGGATCGGCTCCCGCCGGGTGGGCGCGAAGTCAGCTCGTGTGGAGCTGCGCGCCGTGGCGGCGGAGGTCGTCGGTGGTGATGCCGTAGATCCGGCACCTGTCGATCAGCGGCTTGAGCGCGGTGCCGGCGGTACGCGCCTCGAGCGATCCCTCGCCGAACAGCCGCTGGGTGTTCAGCAGGTCGTTGATCGCGGTCGCGGTGCGGCTGGCGTGCCGCTCGAAGTGGCCCTCGCCGACCCACTCCTCCGCGATGACGTGGAGGGTGGTGCGCCAGCTGCCGTCGTAGTCCTCGGGGTCGATCGGGGGGATGTCGGTGCCGAAGATCGCGAAGGCGCACGCCTGGGCGGCGGCTTCCGTGCCGGGCTGGAGCGGGGTCATCGTCGTGGCCATGGGGGCCTCTCCCTCGAACTGTCGGTCCGGGCTGTCCGGCTCCCCCTCGCCGCCCGTCCCGGTCGCCGTGGTCTGCGGGCGCGGTGCGGGCGGATCAGGCAGCCGTCAGACGTCAGTTGCCGTCGGTGCTGGCGGTCCACTCGGGCGGGATCGTGTGGCCTTCGCGAAGCCGGATGGTGCCGCGCGCCTTCGCGGAGGGAGACGTCTCCGGCTCGACGGGGCTGGCGGCCGAAGAGGGCTTCGCCGGTCGCAGGGAGATGCGGGGCCGATTCTTCATTGCTCGCTCCAGGTGTCCGGGATGGAGTGGGTCCGGGCTGTCCGGCTCCCCTTCACCGCCCGTCCCGGCCGCCGTGGTGTGCGGCGGTCGGCGCGGGCGGATCAGGCAGCCTGCAGACCGGATCAGGCAGCGTTGCGGGCCCGCTGGCGGGCGGCGCGGCGCTTCATGGCGCGGCGCTCGTCCTCGCTCAGACCGCCCCAGACGCCGCCGTCCTCGCCGTGCTCCAGCGCCCACCGGAGGCAGGTCTCCATCACGGGGCAGCGACGGCAGACGGCCTTGGCCTCCTCGATCTGGAGCAGGGCCGGGCCGGTGTTGCCGATCGGGAAGAACAGCTCGGGGTCTTCCTCCCGGCACGCGCTGCGGTCCCGCCAGTTCGTGTTGACCGGCAGATCGGCGGCGGGGGCGTAGCTGGCGCGTACGATGGACGTGCGATTCATCAGGGCCTCCCAGAAGGTCCAGTGCAGAAGTCAGCCCCGGGGCGGCCACCCCGGGGCTGTTGCGTGTTGTGGCGGCCGGACGGCCGGAGCGGGCGGGAGCTCCCGGCGCTCTCCGCCGGCCCCGGCCGGGACGGCGCGGGGACGACGGGCAGGGCCGGGGATCAGCGCTGCTGCTTCTGTCGTGCGAGATAGGCGTCCTGGAGACGGGCGAACCGCTCGTGGATCGGTGTCCCGACCTCGCACGGCTCCTCGGCCTGGCAGGCCGCGCAGCCACCGAGGTGCGTGGTGGAGTCCTCGAACGACTTCATGTAGCGAACGAACAGGTCATCGGTCGGGCGGGCACTCACTTCTGGTGCCTCTCCGAACGCTGGTTCTGCTCCCTGTTCTTCTGCGAGAGCGCCTCGCGCTCGGCGTCGGTCAGGCTGGTGATCACGCCGCCACCTCCCAACCGGCCAGCACCGAAGCGGTGATGGGCACGAGGGCCAGAGCGACGTCGACGCGGGCGGCGTCCTCGGGCTCGTAGCCCTTGGCCTCGTCCTCGCTCTCGATGTCGTCGATGATCCCGGCCCGCAGCTGCGGTGCGGTGCGTGTCATGCTGTGCTGCATCAGGTCCTCCGAGTCAGGTCCTGGACAGCCCCGGGGCCCTAATCCCTGGGGCTGTCGCGTTCACTCCCCAAGTGGGGAGTCGGCCGCCGTACGAGCAGCCACGGCCCCGGCCGCCCCTGCGACTACAGGGCGGCCGGGGCCGTGGTCGTTCGTGCGGGTCAGACGGCCGCTGTACTCGCCGCGTACCGGCGGCCCAGCTCGGCCTGCCGCTGGTCGAACGCCTCCTCGTCGCCCGGGGCGAGCGGCACGCCGCGGGCCTCGGTCGGCCTGGCACCGACGGGCATCTGCGAGCGTCGGGTGTCCGCGTCCTTCACCTTCGGCAGCACCGCGGCCCACTCGGACGCCCGCTTCGCGGGGGCTGCCTCCGCGTACTGGCGGTCGAAGCGCCGGCGCTCCCGGGCGAAGAACTCGCGGACGGACTGGCGCTTGGGCTCCTGGCGGTGCAGCCGGAGGAAGGTGACGGCCAGGCGCTCACCGTCGGGGCAGGGCAGCAGCTGCCCGTCTCGGTTCTTGACCTCGCCCTTGCAGGCCAGGCACTGCTGCTGGTGCTGGCGGAATACCCGGCGGACCTGCTCCGCGCTGAGCGGGGCGGGCTTGACCTGGCTGGCGGCCGGGGCCGGCTTCACCTTCGGCTTCGGCAGCACCTTGGTGGCGCGCCGGGAGGCGGCGGTCGGGGCCCCCTCGATCAGCCGGGTACGCAAGGCGTCGGCCTGGACGTCGATGGTGACCTGGCGGTTACTGCCGGCCGTGCAGCGGCGCGGCTCGGCGGCCTTGGCGCGGCCGGTGTGGTGAGGCACCAGCTTCGGCGTGCCCAGCAGGCCGGTAATCGGGACCCACGTGGAGCAGTCGGGGCAGACCAGGTGCTCCTTGCCGGGGGTCAGGTCGATCTCGGTGACCTTGAGCTTGGAGGCGATGACCGGCGGGCGGTGGTTGACGTTCGAGGTGCGGGTCTTGCGGCGGCGCTTGCTGGCCTTCGGCGTCGCGGGCGTCGTGATCATGGGGACTCCTCATGGTCGGAGGGACGGGGCGCGTCGCGGTGCTCTCTCCGCCCGTCAGGCCGCACGGGTCGATCCCGGCGTCCTGATGGACGGACAGCGCATCTGCGCTGCGACGTGCAATGCGGGAGCCACACCAGCCAGGGGACTGGTCCGGGGGATTTGGTGGAGCTATCGACCCCGGCCCTCCCCGTATGGGGAAGGGGCTTCCTGCGGTTTTGCGATGGTGCGGTCCTACGTCGCTGCTGTTGACGCCTCGAAGGCAATCAACCGTATCGACGTGGATAACCTAATCAGTACACTGGCTACCGTGTCAACCAGGTTGGGCAGGCTATCTATTCGAGCGAGGTGGCTCTACGATGTGGCTCATGACGGACGAGGCCATGCAACCCTTCGAGCGCATCGCGCAGGATGTACGCGAACAGGTTCGACTCAGGCAACTCAAGCCTGGCGACAAACTGCAGAGCACCAGGGAGTTGGCGAACAAGTACGCCGTCGCGCCCGGCACGGTGCAGCGTGCCTTCGCCGAGCTTCGACGGGACGGAGTCATCTACTCCCACACTGGCCGCGGGAGCTTCATTCGCGAGAACGCACTCGATGCGCTTGCCGACCCGACTGCACAGACCATCAGGCGCCTCGAGGAACAGATCGCCGATCTGACTGCACGACTCGAACGTGTCGAGCGGAACCAGAGCAGCGGTTCGACTCAGCCCTGAGCCCGACCACGACGCCGTACTGCCTCGTTCTCCTGCAGTGGCAACCACGGCGTCCCCCGTTCGTCATCGGCATCACTTCGACGGAGATCAGCTTCGGGGTCGCGGGCGTCTCGGCGAGATGTCCCGGCGTGGAAGGGGTGTAGCAATAGCGTCGCAACAGGGCTCTTCCTGCCTGGCAACAGAGCGTCATAGGGGTGTGTAGTGATCGCAGTTGAGCAGTGGACAGGCGAGGAGGCACTGCTGTTGCGATCAGTAATGCGCGCTTCGGTGCGGGGGTTCGCCGATCACCTCGGGATCAGCCCGCGGACGGTTTCGCACTGGCAGAGGAACCGGACCAGCGTGTGCCGTCCGCAGATGGCGCAGATCCTCGATACAGCGCTCAACCAGTGCACCCCCGAGGAGCAGGAGGCGTTCCGCCTGCGCCTGGCGGCCCTCCGCGGGAACGCCGTCGCGGCAGGGGGCGTCGATACTCCGCAACCGACGCCTTGCATCGTCGTCTCCCACAAGTTCCTGCCGGCCTACGTGGGCGAGCAGATCGCCCCCCTGTACGCCGTCGGCGCTCCCGCGCCGTCTGGCCCGGGAGGCTTAGAGCGACGGACGCTCCCGGCCGGACACCGTTCGGCCCAGTCGTCCTCGGTCCACGTCTACGGGTGCGGCGTCGCCGTCGTGCACCTGGAAGAGCATCGCCGCGTTGAATCGCTGACCGATCTGGCGGTATGGCGATACCGCACATACCTGCAGGAACCCGACTGGGCGGGCAAGCAGATCACGCAGCTCATGAGGCTCCACGCTGCCGAAGGAATACCTACTCACGAGGTACCCGCGCCGCAATACGTGCTGTCGGTCTACGAACTCCGCGAGAACTCCTGGGCGGGCGCCGGTCTGGACACCGCGCTGCAGCTCCTGGCCACGCCCTCGGTCCTGGTCAACCGCCAGGACCCGGAGAACATCGTCCCGCTGGGGCCAGACGTCGAGGCCGCCAAGTTCCGCGAGGGCTGGTCGCACGCCGAGACCGTCCCCTTCGGAGGCGGCGTCTCCCAGGGCGTCGCCGGCTGGTCCGGAGTCTCCTACCACCCGCAGCCGGATGAGCGCGCCCTCACGACGAGTCAGATCGTCGCTCTGGAGCTGGACGTCCAGGCGTTGTGGGCGCTTTCCTCCCACGTCCTGCACACCGTCGAAGACGGCCACGACCCGGTGATGCCTCCCGAGTACGGCTGGCGATTTCTGCGGAGCGCCTACTACCGGCTCACAACCGCACGTCCCACCGAGACTGCCCAACACCGCGTGATGCGCGAAGCAATCTTGACCACGAGCGAGCTCCCCGATCGGCTTCGCGCCGCTCAGGACGCCCTCCGAGACAGCAACCCCTGATGACCATGGGAAAGGTGGACGGGTTGGACCCGCGATCGACAGCGTTGCTGGTTATCGACGTACAGCAGGGCTTCGTCAACCAGCACAGCCGCGACGTTGTCCCGACGGTCGTACGGCTGGTGGACGGCTGGCGAGCAGCCGGCGCTCCGGTGGTCTTCACCCGGTTCCATAACGCTCCAGGCTCGCCCTACGAGACGATCTCCGGTTGGAAGCGGCTGCGCACTGCGGAAGAGCAGGCGTTCGTGAAGGAGCTCGCTCCCTTCATCGACGGCACGACCTTGGTCATCGACAAGGCTCAGGCGTCGGTCTTCACGCCCGAGGGATCACAGCTCATCCAGGAATCCGGCTGGAGTGACCTGGTGCTGTGCGGCATCGACACCGACGCCTGCGTGTACGACTCCGCCACCGCCGCCTACCAACGGGGTCACCGGCCCTGGGTCGTCACCGACGCCTGTGCCTCCAGCGGCGGCTCCCAGTACCACGAGGCCGCTCTGCTGCTCGCGGCCCGGAACCTGGGCGCCGATCAGCTCATCACCAGCGAAGTCGCTCTGTCTCGAATCAGCGGAATTGAGGGAATCCAGTGAGCACAACTTCGTTCGACGCCGACGTCCTGGTCGTCGGGGCCGGCCCCGCAGGCGTGGCGGCCGCCCTCATGGCCACCAGCCTCAACATGAAGGTCCTCGTCGTGGATGCCGACAGCATCGGCGGCAAGCTCCAGACCATCGGCGCGCTGGAGAACGTCTCCGGCAACTGGACGACCGGCCCCCAGCTGGCCGAGGCCCTGACCGCGGATCTGTCCCGCCTCGAGCAGGCCGGCCGGTGCTCGCTGGTCCGATCTCGCGCCGTGGGGGTCAGGGGCCATTCCGACCGAGCGGAAGTCCTCCTCGCGGACGGCCAGGTGCTCACCGCGCAAGCAGTCGTGGTCGGCACGGGCGTGACCGCGATGGCACCCGCCGACACCGACTGGATCAGCGCCGTCCCTTCGCTGTCCACGCCTCCGCTGTGGCGCGCGACGCCCGAGCAAGTCGGTCCGCGAACCTACGTACTTGGGGGTGACAGGCCGCTCGGCACCTGGCTGCGGGCTCACCCGCACTCCACTGCCACGCTCCATGTCCTCGCCCCGCCGACGGACGACTACAAGCTGGTCGAGGTGTCAGGAGACGATCGAGTCCGGGTAGTTCCGGTTTCTCACGTCGCCGTTTCGCAGGCCCGTCACGGCACCGACTTCATCGTGGACGTCGAGAACCGCAGAGGAGAGCGCAGCACCTACGTCGCAACGGCAGTGCTTAGCAATCTCGGTAATCGGCCGGCGGCTCTCGAAGGGCTCACGGTGGACGAGAACGGATACTGCCCGCCGGAAATGCAGCACCCCCGAATCTTCATCGCCGGGGATCTACGGTCCGGTCGGTTCCAGCGCATCACCACGGCACAGGGCTCAGGAGCCGAAGCGGTCCTGGCGTTCTACTACGCCACCGCGCTTTGGCAGGAACAGCTCGTATGAGTGCATCAAGGGATTCACGAACCAGCGTCCTGCCACGCGGGAGCGGCAAGGTTGCGAGTCGGCGGGCGCTAGAACAGCCGCTCGAAATCCGTTCCGATTCAGGGGCACCAGGGGTTCCACCTGCGCGTTCTCACGTCAGGAGCGGAATGGTCATCGGCCAGGGGGCGGGGAGTCGGGTGGGGGCGGTCGGTATCTCGTACGGCTACACGCTCGTTCTCGCTAGCGAAGATCATCCGGGCCATGTATGTTTTGGGGACTGTTTCCCTATGGTGGAGGTTCCGATGTCCGATCCGCTGAGGCGAATTGACGCCCTGGTAGAGAAGGACACCCTCCCCACGCTCAAGGTCCGGCAGCAGCTCCGACTCGCCGCCGGCCTCACCCAGACCGAAGTCGCAGAGGCCATCGGCGTCAAGCGGCTCGCGGTCGCGCAGTGGGAGGCCGGGCGCGCCCAGCCTCATCGCGGGAACCGTCGCGCGTACGCGCACTTCCTTCGGAAACTCGCCGAGAAGTACCCCGCCGCGGCCATCGAGGAGGCGCCCGATGAAGGGTGACCTCACGGATACGGCCGCATCCGGGTACGCCGACTCCACCTTCGATTTCGAGGGGGTCGGGGTGACGTAGCCGCCACCGGCCGCGCGCACCAAACGAGTGGACTGCAATCCACTCCGGCCTCGCGCGGCCCTTCATGCCGACCGTCAGGTCGGCCGCCCAGTCCCCGGTTCGCACCCGGCTCTGGGCTCCAGCTCACCGAGCTGGCTCATCTCACACGGTCCGTAAGGACCAAGCACCACCGCAGCGGCCCTCCTGCAAGAGGGCTTCTGCACAACCGTTCCGCCGGCCCCTGCAAGGGCTTTGGAACGTCCGTTCGAATCACGCAAGGAGAGAGGTCTCGCCTCTGGTTCTTCGTCCGGTGCCCGCTCCTCACGGAGGGGGCCTGGCTGGCTGGCTGGTGTCTCCCAGTTCGCTCGTCGGCCGTCCCGCGTTGCGGGGTGGTCCGGCTCGCTTATGAGAGTTGGTGTCTTCGCCATAGTGCCCGATCTGGTGTCCCCTGAAAAGTCGACCGCCGCCCGTTTCAGTGCGGTTCGCGCCTTTAGCGCGTTTCACGTGACGGAACAAGCGTCCCCTATCCAGCACTTCGCGGCTTTTGGTCAGGAAGTGACTCTTCCTGTAGGAAGCCACGAGCTGATCGTTTCGACTGGGTCTGTCCGGCCGCTCCTCGGTGGCGCCCACACTCGCTTCCCGCCCGGCGGGCAGTCGAGCAGGTATCTGCCCGCCGGGCGGGAGCGCCGAGGGTGATCCAGGCTCAGCGGGCTCTGTCCACAGGCCGTCTCGTGCAGGGTCGGCGGATGGATCACGAAACGTGCGTTCTGCCTGCTCAGGGAGGTGTCCGCTTTGGCGTGTACACCGGCCTGATGATGACGCAGATGCCTCCGACCCTGGTGGCTCCCGCCGCCCCTGTCGGGGCGGTGGGCGGGTGAGTGCTGTCGTGGAGTCGATGGCTGCGCCGACGGGTGTGGTGCGTCGGCAGCGGGTTCGGGTGCCGATGCGTCTGGTCTGGTCGCCGTCCTATCAGGACGTGGCGCTGTCGGTGTACGTGAAGGTGAAGGCGTTGGCGTCGCGTCCGGAGGGCTGCCAGGCGCGGACGGGGACGATCGGTTCGTACCTGGGGCTGTCGGCGGCGTCGGTGGAGCGGGGGATGACGCAGCTGCGCCGTCCGGGCCTGGACGGTGTGGTGGAGCTGCGGTCGCAGCGCCGGACGATGCCGGGCGGGACGGGGCAGTCGGCGGTGCGGTCGGTGCGGCCGATGGGGCGGGAGGAGGCGTTCGTGTGGCTGCCGGTGGCGGCCGCGGAGGACCTCACGCCCCGGCAGCTTCGGGTGTACGCGCTGGTGGCGTACGCGCAGGCGCGGGGGATCGCGCTGACGGAGGCGGAGATCGCCTCGTGTCTGCTGCACCACTCGGGCAAGAGGGCCGGCGAGGCGCTGTCGGTGACGGCGGCGTCGGCGGTCGTGGACGAGGTGGAGGCGGCGCGCTGGATGACGGTGCAGCGGCGTGCGGGGGAGCGGGGCCGGAACCTGTACGTCTCGCACGACCTCGCTCCGGAGGCCCGTCCGGACGTCCCAGCCGACCGCTGCGACGCCGCTGCGGAGGTCGCTGAGGCGGCTGTGGACGGTGGTTCTGAAGGGGCGGGCAGTTCCCAAGTTAGTGAGGGATCGGGTTCCCCGGTTGGTGAGGGATCCCTCGCGAATAAGGAAGTACCTATGACTGACTCACCTGATGACGGGCGAGCGCTCTTGTCACCCGCCGTAGGCGAGGTACAGGTGGGTAAGGCGGCTGGGCCTGTGGAAAACCCGGCCGGTGGTGAAGCTGCGGCTGTCGCGGGCGAAGGTGGTTTCGCGCTGCGCGCGGGTGGACAGACCCAGCTCTCCCCCTCGAAGCCGAAGAACCGCAGCAGCCGGAACGGGGCCGCGGCCCGGTCGTACGACGGTCCGCGTCTGGCGATGAACACGCACATCTACGCCGTGCTGGAGCCGGTTCACGTGCTGCTGGAGCAGGTGAACGACTTCGTTGCGCGGAAGGTGGCCCGTGAGGTGGGCCGCCAGCTGCGCGAGGGCACCAACCCGGAGCGGCTGCAGCACCGGCTGACCGCCCGGCTGGCCAAGGTGATGCTCGACGACGTCCGGGACCCGGGCCGCTGGCTGCTGGGTGTGGCTCTGCCCAGGTGGGGCTGCGGCTACCAGGACTGCGAGGCCGGGGTGATCTGGCGGACCGGCGCGCCGTGCGAGATCTGCTCGGAGGTCGTCCAGGACAAGGCCGCCGCCCGGCAGCGCGAACAGCGCCTCGCCCAGGGCCTGTGCCCCGAGCACGGCACCCGTCCCGGCCCGTCGGGGCGCTGCACGGCGTGCGAGCCGGACGACGCGATGACCCGGCCGGCCCCGGCCGTGGTGGTGCGGCAGCGGGTACCGGACGGCCCACCGCGTGGATCCTGCGGCGACTGCGGTGCGCGGATCATGCTAACCGGCCAGGCCCTCGAGGACGGCCTGTGCAGGCTGTGCCGCGAGGAAGCCGCTGCCCTGGCCGCCGACCAGGTGCCCGCGGCCTCCGGCGCGGTCGAGATCCCGGTCTGCTCGGGCCGGGACGGGAACGTTCCCTGCGGCCGGGAAACCCTGCCGAGCCGCAGCGTGTGCGCCCGCCACCGGGCCCAGGAGCTCGCCGGGGCGGTGGCCTGATGTCCGCAGACCAGCAGCCCAGCGGCATCGACCTGGCCAGGGTCGCCCTGCGGGCCGCGAGGGAGGCGGCGCGCAAGAACGGCGGCCGCGCGCAGCAGCCCAGGCCCCGCACCGTCCGGCCGGCCCGGCGCGACGGGCGCGACCCGCTGGGCCTGGGCGACGTCCTGGGGAAGCTGGTGGCCGAGCGGGCCTGGGAGCTCCCGGCCGCCGGTGCCACGCTGCGCGAACGGTGGGCGGCCATTGCCCCGGAACTTGCCGGGCACGTTACGGCCGTTGCCTTCGACACCGACGCGGGCCGGCTGACCGTGCGCCCGGAGTCGGCGGCCTGGGCGACGAAGACGCGCCTGGAGCAGGCCCGCGTCATCGAGGCCGCGAACATCTCGGCAGGCCGCACCGTCGTCCGGACGCTGCGGATCCTTCCGCCCGGGGCGCTGCCCGCCACCGGTCCTTCTGATGCCGAACCGGCTGCCGCGGCGGCGCCTTCCGGGCCGGTACGCACCCGGGAGACGGCCTCGGAGGGCTACCGCCACGCGCTCGCCGCGCACCAGGCCACCAAGCACGACAGGCCGGTGGATCGCGCGCTCGCCGCCGCCTACGACCGGCAGACCCGCGCCTTGATCGTCCAACGGGACCGGGTATTCGCCGACCAGGTTCCGGCTGAGGAATCCCGGCCGGACCCGGCGGCCCCGTACGGTGACCCGCACCGCCGGGCGCTGGCCCGTGCCCGAGCGGAACGGCCCCGGCACATGGGCGCAGGCCGCGGAGACCGCCCAGGCCCCAGCCCGGCAGCGGTACCGGCCGGGCCGGTGAAGACCCGGGAGACCGCATCGGCCGGCTACCGACTGGCCCTCGAAGCGCACCTCGCCGCCGTCGACCCCGCCCTCCAGCATCCCGACGGCGGTGACCCCTCCTGCATCCCCGCCGACGCCCGCTCGGTCTTCGACGACTACCGCACCCAGGCCCGCGAGACCGCCTCCGCAATCCAGGACGCAGCCATCCGCCGCGCCCGCGCCGAACGCACCGCCGCATGACCCCGGCACGGGAAGCGGCCTTGCCGCCATCCGGGGCGTCCAGGCCGAGTGCGCCCTCGTTCTCGTTTCCGCAAGCAGACCTTGGACCACCCCACCAGGAGGAACCCGTGCCGTACCCGCAGCCGCTCACCCCCGAGGGGAAGCTCGCCGACGCGAAGAAGCAGCTGGGCCTTCCGCGTATCGTCGTGATCTGCGGCTCCACCCGCTTCATGACCGAGATGGCCGAGGCCGATGTGCGGGAGACCCACGCCGGGAAGATCGTCGTCAAGCCGGGCATCGACATGAAGTCGCCCCACGCGCTCTGGTTCAACCCGGTCGAGGCCGCGGAGTTGAAGGTTCGGCTCGATGACCTGCACCGGGCGAAGATCCGGCTCGCCGATGAGGTGCTCGTGGTCGGCGACTACGTCGGGGACAGCACCCGGGCCGAAGTCACCTACGCCCGATCGCTGGGCAAGCCCGTGCGGTTCACGCACCCCGAAGTCGACCCCGGCGCCTGACCGCCAGCGGCCGCTTGACGGCGTCAAGACCACGGGGCTCTCCAGAGCGTCAACCCAGACCAGGCAGCGTCGCCCGTTCCGGTGGTCTGCAGCCCGGCGACGGTCAGGACGTCCTGGCCGTCGCCACACTCGCGACCGTGACCGACCCGAACACCCCCGGCGCCGCCCCCGAGGACCTCCCCGACAGGGCGGGCCGGACGACAGCCGGCACCGGCCGCGTCCGCTTCTCGCTCGCGCGGTGGGTCCTGGGGCCGCGCACGACGTGGCAGGCACGCCGCCTCGCCGCCGACTTCGGCGAAGGGATGGACGCCCGGACCGCGTGGGTGATGGCCCGCCTGGCCCGGCATCCGGAGGAGCACGTCTACGCCATGGCCCACCTCGACGACGACCGTCGGGCCGCGAACTGACCACAGCTCAGGCGCTGGCCCTTGGCCGCTCAGCGCGGCTTCCTCAGGCACCAGAACGTCAGCAGGTCTGCCACGGATACGCCGGCGGGGCTTCACCCGCTACGTCGGACTCGGACGGCACGCGGACCATGCTCTCCCGTGGGGCGCCGACCTCACCGCGCCAGGTGTTGGTGATGAAGCCGAAGCGTCGATAGAACGCCTCCAGGCGGACCACGTCCCCACCGAAGGCGTCACTCGGGCTGAGCGTCACCGGCACGCCCTGTAGGTCGGCTTCGGCAGTGATGTACTGCATGACGCGGCTGCCGATCCCGGTCCCTCGCCGACTCTCCGGGAGGACGATCGAGAAGAGGACGAGGTACGGGCCGTGATCGATTCCCAGCTCAAGGCGCACACTCGGGTAGGTCGCCCGTATCTCTTCGGCCAGGTCCTCGGCCCATGGTCCTGCTTGGTCCGTCACGTGGCGCTGCTTTCGGTGGGGCGGGCTGCGGGGGTTCGACGGGATCGCCGTTCTCGGGCAGGAGCTCGGCTCCGTCACGTTTACGGCGTAAAGAGGCCCCGCCAGGTGCGCGACGGAAGGGGCCGTGGAGGCGAGCGAAGGCAGGCGGAGCCGTCCCGCGTCGAAGCAGCCCCGTCAGGAGGTCTGCGTGTCGGTGGGTGCAGGGTCCAGGGAGTCGAGGAGCTGGCCGAAGGTGATCTTCTCTTCGTCGTACTCGAAGGTCATCGCGGCGGCGAGCGCTGCCCACCGGTCGGCGTTCCGGCCGCAGCGGTCCAGCAGGATGTTCAGCGCGACCTCGGGTTCACTGCGAGAGAGGACGTCGTCGGCGGGGATCTGGAGCAGGTGCTCCAGGGTGTGGTGGCGGGATTGGACGACGGCCCGGTAGATCTCGGAGCGGGAGAGGATGTCGCCGGTCGCGGGGGAGTCGAGCCAGGACTGCAGGACGGCCGCGGGGTCGGGGTGCTGGTCGAGTTCGTCGTCGCTCACCAGGCGCAGCACACCGTCGTCTTCGTCCCCGTCGACCGGGACGGCCGCTGCCGCGTCCAGGAGCCAGTCGGGGCCGCCGGACCTCTCGATGATCCAGGCCAGCTCCGCGGGGTGCAGGCCGTTCAGGACGTCGGTGACAGCCGTGCGCGGGATGTGCGGGTTGGCGGCGAGGACGGTCAGGGTCTGGACGCGGCGGTGCTCGTTGTGGCGTTCCAGGAGCCGGACCGGGCGGTCGTGGTCGCGATCGACGTGGTCGAGGACGCGGATCAGGGTCCGGCTCGGCGCGGGGGAGAAGACGGCCGGCTGATCCAGGCCGGCGAGCTGGGCGCAGGCCCCGGCGAGATGGTCGGGGTTGGCGCTGAGGAGGGCCAGGTCCTCGGCGAGGCGCAGGACGCGGCCCTCGAAGTCGTAGTCGCCGTCCTGCTTCTCGGGCGGGTTGAGCAGCTGGCCGTGGGTCACGAGGGCGTCGGCGGCCGTGTGCAGCTGGTCGGCGGCCAGGGTCGCGAGGCGGGGGTTCTTGCGGACGCGGTTGGCGATGTGGTGCAGGGTCCTGCGGGCCGTCACCTGTGGGTTGGGCAGGTCGGCCAGCTCGGGCAGGCACAGGGCCGGGAGGCAGGCGAGCAGTAGTTCCTCGCTCAGAGCGGGAGCCGGATCGGCGGGGAGTTCCTCGCTGTCCGGGTCGGCGCCGGCGGCGCGGAGACGGGCGTCCTCGAGGGCCTGGGTCTCGGCCTGGTCCAGCAGCAGGTGCTGGACGGCCGTCCCGAGCGTGGGGTGGGCGGCGAGCTCCGCCCACCGATCGGGGCACCGGGCGAGCATCTCCCAGCCGCCGCTGTGGCCGGTCAGGTCCAGCGACCAGTCCTTCGAGAAGTCGGACACGGCCTCCCAGCCCTCTTCGGGCTCCGGGTGGAGCAGGAACGCGGCGAGCGGGGTCAGGCACGCTTCCAGGACGGCGTCGAACAGTTCCCGAGGCACGGGCGGGGCCGGTGCGTCTGCTTCGGTGCGGGTGAAGCGGTCGGGATCCCAGGCCCCGACGACCTGCTCCACCTCGTAGCCGGGGAGCCGGGGCAGGAGGGCGATCGCCGCCTCGACCTGGCCGGGGTGACGTGCCAGAGCTGAGACCAGTCCGGCCCAGGCCCTGCGATGCCGCAGGATGACGGGCACGTCGGCGGCGGTCACCGTGCCCGCGGAGGCCAAGGCGGTCAGCATCTTCTCGTCGGCGTGCACCAGGAGCCGGCCGCGCAGCCGCTTGGCCGACGTCCGGGCCAGCAGCGCGGGCAGCGTGGCCGTGAGGGCTTCCTCCCGCCACCGGTCGGCCCGCGAGTCGAAGCCGATCGGCGTCCTCGCCGGGGTGCACAGAGCCTCGATCACCGTCTTGAGGGCTTCCTTGGGGAGGCCCTCGCTCATCGCGAGCTCCCGCCACAGCGGGTACGTACGGGCGTTGACCATCCTCGGATCCCCTCCCACTCCTCCTGACCTGGCGTCACCGCCTGGTCGCCATCCGTAGGAGCGACCGTACGGTGCACCCCGGCCCGAGCGGGGCGCGATCCACGAAGTCACCCCGCCGTGCGCTCTGCTGCCGTCCGGCCGGTTTCAGCGGAAGCGCCAGTCGGTGAAGACCTGTTCGGCGTCGGCTTCGACGACGTCCCGCAGGTCTTCGTCGTCGTCCGGGGCGTCCAGGCCGAGTGCGGTGAGGACGTGCCGGTAGTACTGGTAGGTGAAGTGCGGGTCGCCCGCTGCCAGCAGGGACGACAGGAGCGGCTCGTCGCCGGCCGTGGACCGGTCGACCTGGACGAGCACCTGGACGCGTTCGTTGTTGGTGAGGGAGGGGAGCGCGGAGCCGAGCTGGTGCTCCAGCCGGTTCCAGCTGGTCGCGGTCCGTTCCCGTGCCGCCTTCTTCAAGGCTCCGCGGACAGCCGCCGCGGCGGGAATGAGACGGTCCGGCAGCTTGGCGGGCTCCGTGATCGTGTCCGGCTGTGGCTGCGGGGCCGGAGAGGTCTTCTCGGCCGTGCCCGGTTCTTCTACGGGTGCGGCGGTCCTCTCCACCCACTCGTTCACCTTGTGCTGCTCAGCCTCGGACAGGTGGTCTCCGGCCTCCTTCGCGGCAAGAACCAGCTCCTCGACGAGCTGCTTCTGCTGTTGGGCGGACAGCTTTTCACGGCGTAGACGGCCGGTGATGCTCTGGACCTGTCCCCGCGCCCTGTTGCGTGCTTTGCGCTCCTGGGCCTGTGTCACGGGCTGCGCTTGCTGTTCCTGATCCTCGGCCGCGCGACGCCTCCTACGCTCTTCGGCCTCTGCCGCACGGCGTTCTCCCCATTCCCGGGCCCGTCGTTCTTCCCGTTCCCGGGCCTCTGCCGCACGGCGTTCGTCCGCTGCCCGCCGTTTCTGGGCGGCGTGCTGACGTGCTTCTCGAAGGAGTGTGTCGGCCGCCTGGAGGATGCCCGCTTCCTGCGGCGTGGTCACCGTGTCGCCCTGGATGAACCTTCTGACCTGCGGGGTCAGCGTCGTGACCTTGTAGACGTGACCGTGCCGGGTCGCTTCGTCGAGTCCGGCGAAGAGCCGCCGGCGGGCCCGGTCCTGCTCGTCGAGCAAGTCGTTCGCATGGTCGATCGCGCGTTGCAGGTGCTCGAGCGCCTGCCCTTCGCAGCGAGGCACCTGGAGCTGTGCCGTGTCCCGCAGCTCACGGACGGTGGTGGTCTCCTTCTCCCGTACGGCGTTGTTGATGAGCCGGGTCAGTGTGCCGATCTGCACCGGCGCTTCCGGCTTCTCACTGCGCGGCCGGGGCACCGGGGCCCGTTCTGCGGCGGCACGCGCCGCCTCGAGGCGGGTGACGACGGGAGTGATGAGCCGGCCGTGCTCGTCGACGGTGCAGTCCGCCAGCTCAAAGTCCCAGTCGGTACCCACATGCGGAAGCTCGGTACCGAGCATCATGACCCGCTGATTGCCCTCGCTGACGAACTTGACGCGGTTGACGTAACCCCGGCGTACCAGGGTGCGGTAGTCGACCTGGACGCCGGGGCCGAGGATGATGTCGCCGGCCTGCGCCGCGTCCCAGTCGGGCGGCGTCGCGGGGTCCATGTGCAGTAGCAGCGTGCGCCCGTCCAGCTCGATCTCCACGAGGGACCCGACCGGGACGTCGTCGTGGTCGATGTATCGGTAGCGCGGGGTGTGACCCTGGCGGCGCAGCCACGTCTGAGTGGCCGCCCGCACGTACAGGTGATCCGCGCTTGCGACGCCCCGGGAACGACGGCCGCATTCGGGCAGCAGCCCGTCGGGGTCGGGGAAGTGAGCGAAGTGGCTGACGCGGACGTTGCCCCGTCTCGTCAGAAGCTGGCCGCCGCACCCGCCCAGCAGGATCCCGCACCAGAACGTCGTCCCGGCGAACTCATCGCGGAACTCGTCGAGTTCGTCGGCATCTGTCGGGCAGACCACGGGATCGTCGGACTCGGGATCAGCCAGAACGGCCGTCTGGATCTGCCGGTTGTCAACGCCCATCGCCAGCCCCTTCGCCAGCACAGCCCAGCTCTCCTGCCTGCGGGAAGTGTCCTGGGGGCGGGAGGAGAGGTAGATCACCTGAAGTCGTTCAGCCTAACGAGCGTCACGGAGAGTCGCGCCGAAATGCGGGAAACGTAGTCAACACGACGGATCGCCACCGGCGTTCGTTTCGGTGCCGACGTCCGCACTGCCCGGCTCCCTTCCCGTAGGCAGGCCGGCCTTCTGATCCCGGTGGTCGCCTGCCCCGGCCGGGGAGAAAGCGGCTACGTCGGCCTCCGCGTGGCGGGTGAAAGACCGACCTTCCCGTACCGCTGGGCTGGCGTCCGGGCCGCCACGCGCGCCCAGATCGCCCTCCTCCGTGAGTTGCCGGCCGTAGACGGCCACGTCCAGGCACCAACGAGGCGAAGCCGTCCACGGGCCGCGGCGGCCGGGTTGCCGGGGCCGGGCAACCCGGGCACTCGGCCTCAAAGGCAACCCCGGCGACGCGTCTGTCTTTCCGGCTCCCGGCCGGGTGCCCCTGGCACCTGGCCGCCCTGACTCGGGGCGGCGCTGTCAGTGCCGCATGCGAGTCTGTACCAGCCCGGCGGGCGCCCATCACCTCGAAGCCGATGCCGACCGCCGGGCACACCCCGTGGCAGAGCGGAGAGCAGCGATGGTGAACTACCGGATCACATGGACCCTGCACGGTGAGGCCCGCACCTCGGCTGTCAGCTACGACCTGCCGAGCGCCGAGCGCCGTAGGAGGGAACTCGAAGACGCCGGCGCCACCGCCGTGGAGATCCTGACGGTCAAGCCCGGCGAGTAGCACCCGCCCATGAGGAGCACACCTGCCCCGGGCACGGAACGGACGCTCACGCATAGCCGCCCTCTCCCACCCCACCGACAGGAGCCGCGCATGCTCATCACCCCTCGTCCGGGAGCCGACCGGAAGAACATCCGCAACGCCCTCCGGGAAGCTCACCTCTCCGCCGACAACCTACGAGGGCCGTCCTCCGGAAACGCCTTCTCGCGGCTTCTGCGCTACCTGGAGTGGGCCACGGAAGCAGCCGGCATGCTGCGCTACCAGATCAGCGACTCCGACATCGACCGTCTCGTCCTCACCCCCCGCTACCAGGCTCTCCTCGGAAGCTGCGGCACCCTCGCCGGGACCTCCCAGGAACGCCTGGTCAACGGGCTGGTGAATCTCGAACTGGCCGAACGGTCCCGTGATCTCGACGACGCCGTGAAGGCGCTGGACGCGCAGATAGGTCGGTGGAACTCGCTGGAGGAGTTCGTCGTCGCCGACTCCAGCTTCTACTGCCACAATCCGGAAAAGCTCCGCAGCGTTGACCTCCACCGGGTGCTGGACCTGCGGCCCCACACGAACATCCGTCTCCTGTTCCCGATCACGGTCGTCGACGAGCTTGACGCCCTGAAGGAGTCCGGAAAGCAGCAGGGGCGCTGGCGCGCGTCCCACACCCTAGGTCTCCTGGATGAACTCCTTCGCGGGTCCACCTTCGGGATCTGGCGCAGGGGTGGCTTCTCGGACGAGACTCAGGAAGTCCGGGGCGAGGTGAGCGTAGAGCTGGTCCTGGACCCGCCCGGCCATGTCCGTCTCCCGATCGCCGATGACGAGATCATCGACCGGGCCGTCGCCATTCAGGCTCTGGCCGCCCGGAACGTACGGCTGCTCACGTGTGACACCGGACAGCACACGCGGGGGCGCGCGGCCGGCCTGCAGGTGACGAAGATCCCCGCGCAGGACCCCGGTCCCGAGCCTGACCCGATGGCCCGGGAGCGGACCGGGAACGGGACGAGGGCCAAGCGCCGCGAGCGCCAGGCCGCTGCCGAGGGAGCGCGTGCGGAGCCCTGTCGCTGACGCCGGCTAGCACCTGGGGAGGACGGGGTGCGGACGGGCCCGCGCCTGCATAGCCTGGTGGCCTGTCGCCAGGGGGGCTCCTGGAGGTACTGATGCCGGGTCGTCCCATCTGGAGCGGGGCCGTCAGTTTCGGCCTGGTCACGATCCCCGTGAAGCTGGAGCCTGCGACCGAGTCGCACGGCATCAGCTTCAACCAGGTCCACCTCGAAGACGGGGGCCGGATCCGCTACCGCAAGGTGTGCGACATCGACGGCAAGGAACTCTCGCAGAACGAGATCGGCAAGGGGTACGAGGTCAGCAAGGACCACGTCATCCCGATCACCGACGACGAGCTGGCGCAGATGCCGCTGCCGACGGCGAAGGCGATCGACATCGTGGCGTTCGTCGACCGGGACAGCATCGACCCGATCCAGCTCGGCGAGGGCAACTACTACCTGACCGCGGACGGGCAGGTCGCGGCCAAGCCGTACGTCCTGCTGCGGAAAGCGTTGGAGCGTACGGACAAGGTGGCGCTCGCGAAGTTCGCCCTGCGCGGTCGCGAGCGGCTGGGGATGCTGCGGATCAGGGGCGACGCGCTGCTGCTCAACGCCATGCACTGGCCGGACGAGATCCGCTCCTCCGAGCCCCTCGCCCCCGACGACGTCGACCTGACCGAGCAGGAGATCGAGGGCGCGCTCGCGCTGATGGAGACGATGAGCAGCGAGCACCTGGAGGACCTGGAGCTGGTCGACCGCTACCGCGAGGCCCTGGTCGAGGTCATCGACGCGAAGGCCGAGCACCGTACGCCGCAGCCGGTCGGCGGCGAGGAGGCGCCGGCCGGGAAGGTGGTCGACCTGATGGCCGCGCTCCAGGAGTCCGTGGCGAAGGCGAAGGAGTCCCGTGGCGAGACCGCTGTTGGCGGTGACGCGACGGTGCACGAGATGCCGAAGCCGAAGAAGAAGACCGCGGCCAAGAAGACGTCAGCGAAGAAGACCACGGACGCCAAGAAGACGCCGGCGAAGAAGACCGCCCGGAAGCGCGCCTCCTGACCCACGGGCGTGTCCTGACGCCGCCGCCCGGGGTTGATCCGGCATGGAGACTGACGAGCCGGTGACCGGTGACTACCCCGACGAGCCCCGCCTGCCCCTGCTGACCGCCTCGGAGGCGCGGGAGGCGGTCGGATACATGAGCCTGCTGGAGACACTCGACCTCACACCCCGGGGCGCGGCCGCCGGGCAGCTCGCCTGCGACCTGGCCCGCCGACTCCCCGCCGAGTAGGCGATCCGGGCCGGGAGGCGACGCGCGCGGGCGAGTCAGGGGGCGCCGTCGCCCAGCAGGCGGCGCGGGGCCGGACGGTCGATGCCTAGGCTCCCCCAGGGTTTGCAGACGTCGCACAGCTCCAGCTCCGGGAACTCCTGGAACGCGGCGACGACCTCCTCGCGGGACAGGAGCCCGTGCTGCCGCTGGTCGATCTCGCACGCGCCCCGGTGCAGCACCGGATTACCCTCCACCGCCTGGGACGGCTGGAGTTTCCAGGACATCTCCCTGCGGGCGACGTCCCGGCGCCGCTTCTCCTCCGCCTCCTGGGCTTCCAGCTGGCGTATCGCGTGATCGGTCTGGTCGAGCTGCCACCGCAGCCAGGCCCTGAGCGTGCGCTGTTTCTCCAGGCGCTCCGCGGTCGACATCATCGGCGTCACGACGACACCCCTACGCGGCGACGCCCACCGCGGGCGGGGGGACGGTGGCAGGGTGGTGCTTGAGCGCCGTACGCGCTGCCACGACAGTCTGGTCCTTGGGGAGGGTCTCCCAGTACGGGTGGGTGGAGACCTCGATCGACAGGCCCCGGACGAGGGCCTGGAGCCGGGCGTCCTCCGCTTTCTGCTCGTCGGTGTAGCCGGGGCTCGGCGCGCGGCCACCGGTCACCTCACCGGTGTGGGGGTGGACGGTGCCGGGCCATCCGTCCAGCGGCTCAACCGACCACGGCAGGGTCCGGCAGTGTGCCTCGTATTCGGCCCGGGCCTGGTGGAGACGGAGCTGGACGTCGATCAAGTCTTGCGGGAAGGGAGTATCGGCCACGGCTGAAATACTACGCCTGTTCGAATAACTTGCATCGTGTACCCGCTCCGCCACGCGGTACCGTCACTCGAACAGGGGGCATGGTTGTCTCGCCCCGTACCAGGGAGGGAAACCGATGCGCAGCTCAAGTGGCCGACTCGGATGAGGCGCCGTCTGAAGCACCACCCTCCTCTGGCTCTGCCCCGACAGCACATCCCTCCTGAGTTCTACCGACGGTAGAATCGGAGATATGAGTAAGCCGACGAGCATCAAGACCAGCGAGGAAGTGCGCGACCGGCTGCGCAGACTCGCCAACGAGCGCGGCACCACTATCACTGAGTTGCTGGAAGAGCTCGCTTCACGCGAGCTCACCGAATCCGAGCGAGAGCAGCGTGCCCTCGAGGCGGCCCGTGAGCTCGGCATCGAGTACAGCGAGCAGGTCCAGCAGGTCGGCCAGGACGCCTGGGCCAGGATCCGCGCCCATCAGGGCGACGCCGCCGCATGAACCTGACGGCCGTCCTGGACCACACCGCTCTGACCGCCTTGTATCGGGCAGACCCCTTCTTCACCGGCCTCTACGTCGAAGCCTCGCGTGGCACCGGCCGCGTCCTCATCCCGTCGCTCTCCATCATTGCTGCCGAGCGGCAGGACGCCGGCGCGGGCAAGCACGCGGCATCGCTGCGGTTCGCGGAGAACGTCCCGTTCACCGCCGCGCACGCGGTAGATGCGATGGACTGGAGGAATACGGAATGGCCAGTGGCCCACGCGGCTGCCATCGCCTGGCAGGCAGTGAAGGCGGGGGAGCCGCTCACGGTCCTGTCACTGGACCCCGAGCTGTATGCGGGCACCGGCATCACCCCGCTGAACCCCACCTGACCATGCCCGCCGGCTACGTGGGAGGTCCCCGCGGGGATCTCCCACATAGCCGGCCGCAAGTGGTGGGCGCTGACCGTGGGTGTGCGCAGCCGTGTCACGCGGAGGTCAGGCGATGCAACCCGGGGCATGGTGGTTCGTCGGTGGTCACCAGCCGGAAGTCTTAGCCGACCGAATGCCAGGCACCTGACCTGAGCTCGGCCGCCGCGGGGGCGCAGCTTTGCGGCATGCTCTCGACAGTCCGGCACAGCATGAGTGGAGAGTCGGGCAGATACACAGCGGCTTACCAGCCGCATCAGGAGGGGATATGAAGGACCTGTCGGATCTTGTCCAGGATGCATTGCAGCGCGATCCCGACCTGACCCAGAGCGCGATTGCGCGCCGGATCGGAATCTCGCCCGCAGCCGTGAATGCCTGGGTCAGTCGAAAGCGCGGTACCGGCCGAGGTCCTAACCGGGAGACGCTGGCCAAGCTAGCTGACGTGCTCGGACTTCCTCAAAGAGACGTCTTCGCAGCAGCCGGACGGCGCGCCCCGGGCCCGGCGAGTCCTGCCGCTGAAGAGCGGATCCTGGGGTTGTTCCGCGAACTCACCGCCGAGCAGCAGCAGATCGTTGAAGCGCAGATGCGCGCCTTGCGCGAACACAACAGGTCCACCGAGCCGGCGTGAATGGACGAGTCTCGCCGTCACGCCCGCTCATCACACCGCAGTGCCTTCGTCTCTGTGGGCGGGATGTAGGGCCCCGCCGGGTAGTCGGGATCGCCCGGCTTGTGAAACTCCCGCAGTGCGTCGTACTCGGCCCTCAGCGGATCGGTCGGCAGTCCAGATGCCACAACCGCCCCGTACGGCAGCCCCTCGCGGTCGGTGTAGACGACGGCCCGGTACTCTCGCCCGCCGGGAGCGTGCGCGGATGCCATGGTGAATCCGACGAGCCGGTGTCCGGCGAGCACCGGCGGCACTTGGGCGCAGACCGCGGCCAAGGTCAACCACTACGACAGCGACAGCGACAACCCCCGCTGGATCACCGAAGACACCAGCGACGGCACCATCAGCCGTAACGTCGACTCGGCCTCAGGAGACCTCGCCGCCACCACCACCTCCACCAGGCGGGCGACGAGGCTCTGCCACGGCGTCTCGTCCTGGTGTTCCCCGGGGCCAGCCGGCCAGAGCCGGCGGCGGATCGGTGCGAGCACCGGCCGCATGCTGATGGGCCCGCACGATCGTGGAGTCCACCGAGACGTCCCAGTCGATGTCGCCGGCCGCGTCCGTTTCGGCCTGCACCTGCTGGAGCAGGCGTTCCCACGTCCCGTCGGCCGACCAGAGCCGATGTCGCTCGTAGACCGTCTTCCACGGCCCGAACCGCTCGGGTAGATCGCGCCACTGCACACCCGTCCGCACCCGGTGCAGAATCCCGTCGATCACCTGCCGGTGATCACGCCACCGGCCACAACGCCTATTACTCACCGGCAGGAAGGGCCGCAACCGCTCCCAAGCCGCATCCGTCAGATCACCGCGTTCTTCCCGCCCCATGCCCGAAACCAACGACCAAAAACCGGTAATTGTCACATGATGGGCGGACAAGTCCTAGCTGACCGGAAGCGCCATCACGATCTCCTCGTCCTCGAGGTCCCCGGTCGACTGGAAGCCGAACGAGGTGTAGAGGCTGCCGGCGGAGGTGTTGTCCGGGTGGCAGGAGAGACGGATCTGCCGGCACTCCGGCAGCGCCGACAGGCGCTCGATCACGGCGCCCATGGTGGCGCGGCCCACCCCCTTGCCCTGTTCGGCCGCGCTCACCACCATGCCGCCTATCCAGTGGGTGCCGTCCTCGTCGTCGTACGCCCACATGACGTGGCCCACGATGTCGTCACCGGCGCGGACGCCGAAGGACGTCCACACTTCGCCGCGCTGGGAGAGCAGGAGGTAGCGCGCCGCGAGCGCGGCCACGTACCGGCGCTGCTCGTCGGCGGGCGCCACGTCGGCGACATCGCGCCAGTTGCCCTCCGTGATCTCCTCGAGCACCACGGCCCGGCCCTGGTGGTCGGTGAACTGCTGCGTCATGCGTTCCCCACATCTGTGCTGGTCAGAGGGGGTGAGCGTAGCCAGTCATACAGGTGCCTGGGTAGCGGTTTTCCCGTATCTACTGGGGCGCCCGGGTGTCGAGGCCCAAGGGCCGGACCAGCTGGATGAGTTCGACGCGGAAGAGCTTGTCGGGCGAGGGGAAACCATCAGAACCGCATTGAGTGGGACAAAAAGAATTTCCGGCACTACAACATGGCAGGCAGCAAGAAGCACTACAGCGTCCGGCGCGGATTGTGGAACCTCGGGAAAACAGGGGTCCGTAAGGCCTGGCGATGGCGAAGGTAGGACGCCCGTAACATAGGGGCGGCCGGGCCAGTCAAGCCCGGCCGCCTCTCCAGAGATGCACAAGTTAGGACGCATATGCAAATCACGGCCGCCAATGACGGAGACATGGAAGTCTTTTTGGCCGTTCTAGGGGAGCACCTGGCCAAGATTGGCGCCTCAGTCACTATCGACCTGTACACCGACAGCGAGATCACAAACACAAAGGCGAAGCTTCTTTTCGAAGCCATGCGCCGCGCCGCCCAGGAGCGTCATGGCAAAGATGGGCGACGCCGCAGCCAGGATCCATACATGGGTGTTTCCATGGATCTCTCCACGAGCAACGGCATTGAGCAGTTTGCATTTCTCGCGCATCGCACAATTGACTGCGAGGCATACATCGGAATGCGGCAGGTGTTCTCATTTATCGAGAACGAACGAATCGCCTGGCTGGACCTGTCTATAAACGATGTAGAGATGCTGGAAGAACAGGCTCGCCAGGCTGGCGCAGTGACACTTTCGCGCATTTCCTAGCGCCATAAGCATGCAGGGTCTGGGCGTGCTGCGATGGAAGAGATGTCGGATTCCAGGCGCCCATCTGGCTTACATAGCGCTGTCGAGGCTCACCTCCTGACCAAGGTGTAACCATGCGCTCGAGATGACTGCCTTACGCTACGTGGGAAGTCCAACCAGGATCAGAAGTGGGGCACAAGAACGTCCCGCATGCATTGACATCATGCGATAAGGCGGCTAAATTCATCATTAGCTGTGACCTTTTTCGCTTCCCGAAAGGCGTCCAATGGAGTTTCTTTCACTTACTGTTAGGGAGACGCCGGATGCCGCTAAGCTGTTCATGGCGGCCTGCGGAGCTGGCTTCATGACTTTTGGATGCTCCTTCCTTGTGAGGGCTCCTAAAATTTCGGAGTTCATGAAGGCTAAAGTATCCGCAATGGAGGGCAATGCGACGCCAGGATACCCCTCTGAGGCGTACATTAGAAGGTTCGGTGTTGCTTTCCTTGCCGTGGGTATACTACTTGTAGCGCTGTCTATTTTGCTGTTGATTGTCGACTAGCGATCTGGCCCGCCGTCTATGGGGGCAGCATGCGTCGACAGTCGGATTTGCGCGGCTCACTTCTGGGCGCCATCCGCCGTTTCCGTCGTGTCGATTGCGGCGAGGTCTGGGGTGCGTCAAAGCCATGTGTGGCACCGGTCGCGTTCTCATCACGTCGCTGTCCATCGTTGCTGCCGAGCGGCAGGACGCGGCGGTGCGGGTAAGGGTGAAGGCGGGGGGCCGCTCGCGGTCCTGTCACTGGACCCCGAGCTGGATGCGGGCACCGGCATCGCCCGCTGAACCCCACCTGACCACGCCCACCAACGTCGTGGGGGCGGCCCCTATAGGTTTGGGCCAGGATCGATACTGGGCATCGGGTATCTCTGTGGGGGATCGATGACTACGTGGGCAGAACTCGGGTGGGGTTTGGTTTTCGGTGCCGTCATGTTGGTGGTGGCGTTCAACTATCGTGATGCGGCCTTGCGAATCTACGGCTTCATGTCGAACACGGTGGGGATCAATCGGCTCCTGACGCCGACGATGGTCAGGTTCGTTTGTGGTGTTCTGGCCACCGCTTCGCTGGTCAGCGCCGCGTTCGGTCTGCCTGTCTGAGTGCCTGGCGATCCGCCGATATGTCGGGTGGATACTCCCCACGTCGTTGGTTCAGCGCCGGACGGACAGGTACGTCTGCCGGACGGTGACCAGGTCACGCCAGCGGCTGCGGGTGTGCTGCTCGTTGTCGAGCCACCGGGTTCCGGAAGCCTGATCGAGGGGCATGCCGGCCATGAACTGGGCGATGTGGACGTAGTAGGCATAGTCGCCGCCCCGGGTGAGGTTGCGTAGCCGGGCGATCGCCGCGCTGAGTTTGGTGTGGTCGTTCTGGACGGCGTGATGGAAGCACACGGCCAGTTCCAGCGTGGCTTCTGCGGCTGTCAGGCCGGCGTCGCTGATGTCGGCGCGCAGCAGGCGTACGGGCTCGAGGCTGCCGATGTTCCCGGCGTCGCGGACGAGGGCGGCGATCTTCGTGGTGAGGGTGGTGGCCCGGAGGTCGAGTCCGGTCAGCAGCTGGTCGGCGAGGTGGAGTTCGTCGTCGGCGGCGTCAGGGTCGGTGAAGGCGAGGACGAAGGCGCGCTGGGCCTGGCTGGTGGCGCGTTCGCCGGCGATGCCGTGCTGCTCGGCCTGGTCCCGGGCGGTGGCGTAGGCGGCGGCCGCGCGGTCCGTGTCTCCGTGGGGCCAGTAGACGTCGCCCTCGACGCGGTGCTGGCGGCCTTCCCAGCCGAGCCTCTGCGCGACATCGTGGGCGGTGCGGAAGTCGCCGGCGAGACGCGCGAGGTGAGCCAGGCCCCGGCGGGCGGCGGGGGCGAGACGGCCACCGCCGTCGGCGACGAGCTGCATCCCGCGGCGGGAGCCGGCGGAGTCACCGAGGTCCCGCTGAGCCTTGGCGAGGTAGTAGACGGCCATCTCGTGCAGGTCGGCGGGCAGCAGCCCTGTGCGTACGACGCCGGAGAGGCGGGAGGCGGTGATCGAGCGGTGCTCGTGCTGGCGGCGGGCGAGCGCGGCCAGGAGCTCGACGAGGGCGTCGGCCGCTGTCGCCATGCCGCCGTCGGCGTCGGTCCGGGAAGGTGGGGCGAGCGGTTCCCACACCGAGTCGCTGACGTACGCCCAGGCGGCGTCGGCCAGCCAGCCCAGGTCGAGACGGAAGTCGCGGGCCAGGGCGAGGCCCTGGCGCAGGCAGCCGACCAGCAGCATCCGGTGGTGGCCGGTCCGCGCGCTGAACTGCTCGCCGAGGGCAGCCAGCGCGCGCCGGGCTGCCTGTTCCCAGTCGCGTGTCGACCAGCGGTCGTCGGCCTGGTCGTCGGCGCCGCGGACGGTGGAGCGGATCAGTCCGTGCAGGTGGTAGGGCCACAGGCCGAAGACGTTCTCTCGGACGAAGGGGCGTTCGATCAGCCGCAGGGCCGGTGCTTCGTGCGGCAGGCCGGCGGCCGCGGTGGCCAGGTGCAGGTCGAAGGCGTCCAGCAGGGCCACGGAGCGCAGGACGTGCCGCTCGTCCGGGGTGAGGTCGGACAGGGTGCGGGCGATCAGCGCGGGGAAGTCGTGGTCGAAGTCGGCGGGCTGCGGCGTGCGGCCGGTGCGGCGGATCTCCAGGAACCGCATCACTGATAGATCGAGGTAGAGCGGCAGTCCGTGGGAGCGGCCGGTGATGACCTGGCGGATCTCCTCGCTGATGAGCGGTTCGCCGTCGCGGGTGAGACGGCGGGCGAGGTGGTCGTCGCAGTCCTCGGGGGAAAAGTCGCCGACGAGGACCTGCCGCCCGCGGCCGTGGGGCGGCCGGGCGGCGCGGGCGGCCGGGACGGCTGCGGGCAGAGCCAGGCCCGGCCAGGCGACCGGTCCGGTGTAGTCGAGCTGTCCTTGGAGGGCCGGATCGGCCCACTGCAGGCGGGAGCGGCCGGTGATGACGAAGAAGCAGTTCGGCATCAGCCACACCACCCGCTGGATGAGGCGCTCCAGGTCGCGGTGCGTGCGGTCGCCGACGTCCTCGAAGGTGTCCAGCAGGATCACCGGCATGACCCGCTTGTCCGCCGGCAGCTGCGCGAGCTCCCACGCCAGCAGGTGCGGGTAGAAGGACAGCGCGTCCAGGTCGGGTTCGGCCTCCAGCAGGTCCGCCAGCCGCATACACCCGGCGAGCGCCCGTACGGTCTGGCGCCGCTCGCGCAGCGCCTTCGTGAGGGAGCCGACCAGCGCCCCGGCCGCCGTGCCGACGGTGCCGGGCAGAAGGAGCGCCTGGGCAGCGTCGGCGAGGGCGGACTGCATCTGCTGGGGCATGGCCTTGCCGAACCGGCCCGCGAGGCCGCCACGGCTCAGGTACTCCTCCAACGGTTCACCAGGGTGCTGGGTCTCCCAGTAGCGGCGCAGGGCGATGTCGAAGGCGGGCAGCGGGCGGCCCAGTTCGGCGAGCGCGGCGCGGATCGTGAGGATAACGTCCTCGAACGAGGTGCCGGCGGAACGGGACATGTCGATGCGCACGGGCAGGATCCGCTGTCCGGACCAGGTGGGCTCGCCCCACTGGGCGGGCCGCTGGTCGGCCCCGGCGAGCGCGGCCTCCAGCTTGCGGGAGAAAGTGGTCTTGCCGATCCCGCCGACTCCGTGGAACACCATCACGTGGTGACGCGGGCGCTCCAGGTCCTCGACATCGAATCCCGGCTCGCAGGTCTGCCGCAGGTGATCGGCCAGCGCGGCCGCGACCAGCTCCCACTGCAACTGCCGGTTCGTGAACGCCTCCACGGCCTCCAGACCCCGGTCGTTCGTGCTGAACAGCGCCCGCAGATCCCGACCTGCCACGTCCCACCCCCGGAAACGATGATCACCTGAGGCCAACCTATGCCCGCGTCCGGCCCCTTGGAGAAGCATCTCCCGCCGCCGCCGGGGTGCGAAGACACTTCGCTCCCTGCTCGTGGCGCGTCGCGGCGCTGGGCCACTGGTTCCGGCCAGGGAGACAATGGCCGTTTCGGATCAAGATCAACACGAAGGTGGTGGGCCATGTCCGACACTCCCAGCTCTGACTTCTCCGGCCTGGAAGGCGGCATCGAGGCGCAGGCTGCAGACGCCGTGCGGGCGGTGGTGAGCTGGTACAACGACCAGCTCCTCACCGAGCAGCGTTCCCCAGTGCCCGATGAGGAGCGGGTTGAGGAACTGCGGGCCGGCCGTCAGGCCGCGCTCGCCGACCAGCAGCAACTTGCGACCGCCGACTTGGAGGAAGCGGCCCGGATCGCCGAGGTCTACGCGGCCCGGCTGAAGGAGCTCACCGAGTCGTAGACCTCCGCCCGGAGCGGGACGGGCAGGGGCCACAGGGAGGGGTGCGGCCGGTCGATCCGGGCCGGCTGCATCCCGGGCGGCATCAACGGCCGGGCGAGCGCGACCATCTCCTCCAGTTCGTCGCGGTGCCGCGGGAGCGCTCGCCACAGACCGTGGTGGAGTCGGAAGAACGCGGCGGCCTCCTGCTCGGTGTATGGGCGTGCCCGTTCCGCCGCCAGGGCCCATGACGCGCTTCCGGCGCCGCCGGCCTCGTGACGCAGCAGGGCACGGCCGTCCCGCCGGATCACCGTGATCGCGGCGATCGCCGGATGGCGTTCGGCGGCGGTGACGACATCGGTGAGCGCATGGAAGCAGGTCCGGTGCCCCGACCGCGTGGTGAACCTGGGGGTGAGGCCGATCTGGAGGGAACGGGCGTAGCGCAGCGCGGTGGCCTGACGGCTGTCGGCCTCGCGGACGGCAAGGACCACGAGCTCGACCGGGTAGCCGCTGGCCGCGTACGGCAGGGCGCTATCGAACAGCTCTTCGACGCTGCCGGGCGCGCCCTCGATCAGGACGTCACCACGCCGGTCGCGCACGTACTGCTCGGCCTGGGCGAACCAGGCCCGGTAGTCCGCCCGGATCGCCGCTCCGGCACGGCGGGGGTCCTCGCGCAGCAGCCGCAGATAGTCCGGGTGCTGGGCCTTGAAGTCGTCGCCGATCAGATGGGTGGTGCCGGGCTGCATCACGCGCCGGACCATCCGCGCGGCCAGGAGCTTGCCCGCTCCTGGCTGCCCCAGGACGTAGACGGCGCGCGGATCGTCCCGGGTGATGATGCCGCTCAGGTACGACGGGGCGATCAGCTCGTCGAAGACCCAGCGGTGTTCGTCGGCGGAGAGGCGGTGGTAGTCGACGCCGGGCGCTCGCCGTCGGGGCTGGGCAATGCGCCGTACGGGCTCGGCAAGCGCGGCCGCCCGCCGGACGTCCCGATGCACGGCCAGGCGCTCGTCCTCGGGCAGATCACGGTGCACCCGCACTTCAGCCCGCGTGAGCGCGTGGTGGAAGACGGCCGTCTCCTTCGCGCTCCAGGGCCGGCGCTGCTCGTACACCACGGCCCTGTCCGCAGCGGTCCGGCGCCGCCACGTGCCGTCGAGCAGCTCGTTGTCGTACAGCACGGTGCCGTCGCGGCGGACCACGGTGATCCGGTCGGCCAGGTGCTCGGCCTCGATGACCGCGAGGGTCCGCAGCATGCCCTTCGCGCAGGCGTCGTGGTTCTCCCACGACACGTACCGCGGATCGGAGAGAAAGCGGTCCAAGATGCCCAGCTGGCTCAGGGCCTCCGCCGTTGCCACCGCCACTACCTCGATCCGGTGGCCTGCCCGCCGGTAGGCGGCTGAGGATGTCCGGAACTCTTCCGCGTCGGCGAGGGCGGATTCGACCACCGCATCGAACCCGTTTGCCCGGACGTGCTCTTCGACTGCGGCCTGCCAGCGGCTCGTGTCCGGGCGCACCTGGACGCCGGCGGTGCGGACATCGGCGGTCAGCAGCTCTGTGTACCGGCGGTGCGCCGCCTTGTAGAGGTCGCGGCAGATCCGTACGGCGCCGCCCCGGCGGTCCAGAGCCGCCTGAACGAGATCGGCGATAGCGGTCTTCCCTGCGCCCGGCTGCCCGGCGACAACTACAGCGACCGGACGGGACTGGCGCACGGCTCCCGTCGTGGCCGCCGGAATGATCACCTGTTCCAGCACCTGGCGGCTCTCTGACTCGGACAACGCCTCCAGAACGCCGCCTTCCCCCACCAGTCCTCCATGCCGTTCGAGCCCACACGGTCGGGACCGAGCAGAGCTGTTCGCATTCAAGTCAACATAGCAGGCGTACGCGAAAAGAACGAAATTAGTACGCGATCTGTACGCGATCTGTACGGTTCATACGCTAGGGTGTTAGTCAGGAGGTGTTCCATGTCCGAGTTGTTCGACGCGGTCGACGCGCTGGTCGCGTCCCGCTCTCCGCTGCCGCCGGCGGAGGAGCGCAAGCGGCTGCGGGTCGCGCACGGCCTGACGCTGGACGAAGTCGCCGCCGCGCTGAAGGTGCGCCGCGCCACGGTGTCCGGCTGGGAATCGGTCAAGAAGCCGACCGAGCCGCGCGGCCCGGAACGCGAGGCGTACGCGCGGCTGCTGAAGAAGCTCGCCGAGCTCTACCCCGCTCCCTCGGTGACCAAGGAGCCGGCCGCACCCGCGGTACCGGCGACGTTCACCGGCACGCCCGCCCCGGCGGAAGTGCGGACTCTGTCCACAGGGCAGGCGTCCGAGGCTGCGGCCATGCCTGCAACCGAGAACACCCAGACCAACTCCGCTCCTGCTGCCGCCGCTCCGGCGGCCGCGCCGCGTCCAGCACGCACCACCAGGACGTCGTCGACGTCGCGCCGCCCGGGTGCGAAGAAGGCGGCCCCGGCCGGTACTCCGGCGGGCGGCGCCGACCCGCGGTTCGAGAACGGACCGCTGGCGGTCCTGGACGTCGACGACGACGGGCAGATACTGGCGTACTGCACCGGCGGCCTGGTCCTGGACGTACCCGCCAAGTCCCTGCCCTCCCTGGTCGCCTGGGCGCTGCGCGAGGCCAAGCTCGGTCAGCCGAAGCTCGCCGGGCCGGGAAAGCCGGCCGACCCGCTGATCGTGCTCACCGAGGCCGCTCTGGAGCGCTACGGCCTCCCCGTCACGCTCACGGAGGAGGAGCGCGTTACCGGGCGCCTGCCAGAGGGCCACAAGGTCATCAAACAGCTGACCCGCGCGGAGTGGCAGCTGACCAAGCGCGGGTTCGGGCCGTGGGCGCGGATCTACCGCCCCGCAACCGGCTCGGACCGCCAGTGCGTGCAGCTGTGCATCCCGTCCTGGCAGGCGCTGGACACGCGGCACTGGGGTGAGGTCGGGCAGCTGCCGCCAGCCGAACTCGCCCGCGTCCTGGGCGTGTACGCGTCCCGTGTGATGACGCCGTGCGGATCGACCGCCGTGACCGGCCTGCAGCTCATGACCGCCCTGCACCCGGCGACCCGGGCCTCCGAGCCGGACGCCGACGGCAAGCGGCACTCCGAGCACAACCCCGGCTCGCTGGGCAAGGACGCCATCGACCCGATGAACTGGCCGCCGTGCGAGGTCCCCGACGGGCACCCCGTCCTCAAGGACCTGCCCCGCTTCCACATGCGCGGCCCCGGCGAGAATCTGTTCGAGGAGGCATACGACTGGGCACGGCCGATGACCGACGCGGAGTGCACCCTGCGCCACCTGGTCGGCATCGACGTCAACATGGCCTTCGCCGCCGGCGCCAACGGTCTGAACGTCGGCCTGGGCGAGGCGACGCACGTCAAGGCCCCGGCGTTCGACCCGAAGCTGCCCGGCTCGTGGCTGGTCGACCTCTCCCACGTCGACCTGTCCCGCGTGAAGGTGGGCAAGGAGTGGGTGGAGCTGGACGGCTCGCTGCTGCCCTCTCCGTTCACGCCGAAGGGCGAGCATCCGACCGGTCCGGCCTGGTACGCGACGCCCACCGTCGCGTACGCGGCGGAGCTCGGCTACGAGGTACGGCCGATCGAAGCGTGGGTCCGGTACGAGAACGGTCGGTACCTGGACGGCTGGTACAACCGGCTCCGCGACGCCTACCTCGCCACGATGGCCGACCTCGGCGTCGACGCCGACCTCGACCCCAAGGACTTCCTCGCCGCGATGGACGGCTACAAGGCCCGCGACCCCGAGCTGGCGATCGTCGCCTCGGCGATCAAGGCGACGGTGAAGGGCGGCCTGGGCAAGCTGCGCGAGCGCCCGCGCGGGGAGGGCTGGCGGCCGGGCGAGCCCTGGCGCGCCCTGTCCCGCCCGACGTGGCGGCCGGACATCCGCGCGGCGGTCATCGCCCGCACCCGGATGAACTTGCACCGCAAGATCGTCAAGCATGCGTCGTTCACCGGTCAGTACCCGATCGCGATCCTGTCGGACTGCGTCGTCTACGCCTCGAACGGCCCGAGCCCGCTGGACTTCCTGCCCTACCGGGAGGGCAAGCCGCTGCCCGGCGGCTTCAAGCTCGGCATCAACCCCGGCCTCGTGAAGTGGGAAGGCACGCAGGACGTCCTGTGGGGCGAGGAAGTCCGGGAGAAGTTCAACGCGCCGGAGATCAACCTCGCCCGGTACATCAAGGACGGCACCGTCACCGACGTCGACAACGGAGAGTAGGAGAGGGCCACGATGAGCCTGATCGGGGACGGCCTGGAGGCCGCGGTGCAGAAGGCGTTCACCCGCCCGGCACCAAAGAACGCGGGCCCGCAGATGCGGTACCTGGTCAAGCAGCTGGGCGGCACCAAGCCGGTCGCCCAGATGCTGCGCATCTCTCAGCGCACCGTCGAGCGGTACGTGAAGGACCAGATCAAAAAGCCCCGCCCCGACCTCGCCGCGCGTTTGGAGCGCGAGGTGAAGAAGCGGTGGCAGCCGCAGATCAGGGCCAAGGCCAAGGCCAAGGCGGCCAGCACGGGCGGCATCGTCATCGACACCCGTGCTCGCATGGGCTACACCGCCCCGATCGGGTCGACGGACCAGGACCGCATCCGGCACCTGACCGTCGCCCTGCCCCCAATCTACGCCGCCCGCCTCTTCGACGCCCAGGAGGCCGACGCCACCGACCAGCAGCTCCAGGAGATCGCGGCCGAAGCGCTCAAGGAGGTCTACTTCCAGGACGGCGGCCGCCGCGCCGGCTCCCTGGAGGAGGTCCGGTTCACGAACATCGAACACCTCGAGTTCGACCTCTAGCAGCAACGCCCGAACAGCCCGCGAGCCCCGAATGTGACTGAGCGCTTTAGTTGGCCGGTAAGCGTGTGAGTTGGCCGCTCGTAGCCCTCAGTCCATCGTGATCATCTCTTCGTGGGCTGCTTCGCAGTCGCAGGCTCCGTCGTGGCCGGGTTCAAGTCGGCAGAAGAACCAGTAGGGCAGGCCCGTCAGGTGGGGAGGGTGGAAGCGCCGATCACAGTAGGTTTCACTCCAGTGGTCGGTGCCCCGCTTCGCCATCAGACTCATTCCTCGCCGAGATTCGAGCGTGCACGAGGCGCAGCGCCCACGGCTGAAGGATGGCAGATCAAAACGCCCCGCGGTGGGCGCGCGGGAAGCAGGTGGGGGTGGACCTGGCCAGCCGGCGCCTGACTGGCCAAGTGAAGCGCTCGGTCGCACTCGGTGTGACGTGACTGAGCGTTCCACATGGCGGTTGACCACTTTCTTTGGAGTGCTTCGCCAGCCTGGCCCCGCTCTCAGGATTCCTTGATCCCATGCTCGGCCGCCTGCTCGGGCGTGTAGAGGTAGAGGCTCTCGCGAAACGCGTCAGCGAATGCCTCGAAGGCATCCGCGTTCCGTGGCTGGACGGGTGGAGGGAAAGGTAGATCGCTGGAGCGCCGGGGCCATATACGGGCGACGGAGCTGCGGAACGCGTGCTGGATGACAACGTCGACGGCCGGGAAGTAGACGTAGATGCACAGGTGCCCGATCTTCATGGGGCAGAAGAAGCCGACCGGCTGGGGGGTTTCAGAAGCGGATACACCTGTGAGGTCGATCCTCACGGTGTGACTGGTGACGGTGGGGTTGCGCTGGGGGCAGGACCCCAGCCCAGACGCGCGTCCCACCAGGTATCGCTCGGTGCGTACACATTCTCCGGAGCTGATGGGACGGCAGGATGGCTTCCTGCTGAGTCTGGTCGGCCATCATCGCTGCCGGGGTCACGCCTCAGAGGCAGAAGGTGTCCCTCGCCGGGCCAACGGCGGGGGCACTGCCCACCCCAACGCACTCAACAGTGAGCTGCCCCCATAGTGCCCTCGCGGCCCGCGCCACGAACATCGTCGACTCCGGCCTGTGCACCCGCACCTCAGCCGTCCCGGACTGGATCGCGCGCCTCGGCACCCCCTACGCCCCCGTGGGCCGACGCCCTCGCCGTTCGCTGAGGACATCCTGGGCGTCACGACCTGGGCCGACTTCCACAAGTCGCTGGACGCGATGTAGGCGCGGCCGCAGTGCCGCACGCCTCACTTCTGTGACGGCCCCCCATTCAGGTATGCCCTAGCCGCCTTCAGCAGGCCATGGTGGGCAAGGCTGAACTCAGTCAAAGCTGCGTTCCGTTCTAGATTTCGTTGCGGCCTGTCGTCGTCGAAGTCGTAGGACGGCACGGTGTGACCCCACGCCTGCACCCGCCGGTGCCCGCCAAGCTGGTGTGCGCTGGCGAAGATCCGATCGGCGATCTTTGCGAGACTTTCGGGCCCCTCGAGCCGCACCATGTCCGCTGCGTGCTCAAGCGCGTCCCGGGCCTCCCGCATCTCGTCCAGCAGCGCACGGACCTCTGGCGGCGGCAACTCGGTCCGCACGTCTCGAGGGGGAGGGCTGTGCATCGCCGTCTCGGCCCTCTCCCATGCGTCGATGAACCTGCGGCCGGTGCGGTAGAGATCCGCGTACGCATCGCGTTGGACTGCGCGCCGGACGGCGTCGACAGGTCCGTGGTACGCGCCGCGGCTCTGCGCCCGGCCGGCTAACCAAGCGGCTGTCGCAGCGACAAGGACCGCCGGGGTGCCGATCAAGGCGGCTATGACTTCAGGCTCCATACGCGCGGAGTTTGCCAGGCCGCGACCTAAGCCGCTGCCGCCATCCACTCTCCCCGCCTCGCCCAAGGTGCAATCACATGGGCCGCGCTCCCCGCAGTCCGGCGCCCGGGGCAGGCGGGGAGACCAATGCTGTGAAGGCACGACGGCGCACCGGGCCACCGACGGGGTCAAGGCCATCGTCGTTGACCGGGACGGCGGCGCCTGCGTGCGGTGCGGAACCCGGGAGCTCCTGACCATCCACCATCGCGTAACCAGGGCATGGGCGGGGCGCCGAGGAGTGGATCAACCAGGCGCACAACCTGCTGCTCGTGTGCACCGTATGCAGCGGCTGGTTCGAGGACAACCCGCGGGATTCGTACGAGGCCGGGTGGAAGGCCCGCCAGCCGCAGCTCCCCAGCGAGGTCCTGGTCCGCTACGCCGACGGCGGTAAGTACCGGCTCACCCCCGACGGGGTCCGCCGCACGATCGTGGGGGCCGCACGATGAGCCGGCCTCGCCGTAACCGCGGCGGCCGCACTGTTCCCGTGGGGCCGCAGGTGACGTACGAGCCTTCCCAGGCGTACCGCCCTGGGGGAATGGGCCTGGAACCTGGCCGCCACCGCGCTGCTGTGGTGGCCTCAAGGAGTGCGTTGCTGCGCGGTACGCGGGCCAACTCGCGGCGCCGGCGCTTTCGGCGGGGCCTGGGCATCACCGGCCTTGGCCTCGCCACCGGCGTGGACCCCAGCACCGGCGGCATGTTGCGGTCTCTCCGTGCGGACCTCGGTCAGCTCACAGACCTGGTTGTGGTCGTAGGCGGCGAGGCGCTTGTACGCGGCGGCCAGGCGGCGTCAGTCGGCGCCTGGTACCCAAGAGGCATGGGCCTCGGGGAGCACGCGCGCCGGTTCGGCATGCCGAGGGTGGGGGAGAGGACTGGCTTGCAGTTGTGCCAGCCCCACGCATGGATGATGACGTCCTTGACGCCTCTGAAGAGGCCCACGGACACGCCTCCATGATAGGCCCCGCCCCTTGTGATCCGGGTTATAGGTGCGCCTTGTCGGGCATCCCCCAGGAGCAAGTTTTGACAGGAGTGATCAAGTTCGTTCAACTCGACGATCGCGAGCCCCAGGCGGCATAGCGTTCATGCTGCTGTGGCAGTCGCGTACGTCACGAGCCGGAATTCCCTTCGCTCATGGAAGGGAGGTGAACTATGGCTCGACACCGGAAGCCGCGCAAGAAGAGGGCCCCGATCTGGGGAATCATCAGATCGCTTCTGATCTCGGCAGGCTGCAACCTGCTAGGCCAGTACTACAGCGGCTGAAGTCCCAGGTCAGGGCCTCCTCATAGGAGCCGAAGCCTCGGCGCGGATACCCGCCCGGGGCTTCGTGCTGTCCAACCCAGCGCACTGTTCAGTACGCTGCGCGGGCGTTGCCAATCTACAAGGTAGTACTACCCTCCACAGCAATCTCTGGAGGATTGCCTACAGATAATCCCGATGAAATAGCCCTGCTGCTACGCGGAAATGGGCCTGAGCAGCTCAAATACTCCAAGCGGTGTCCCGCTGCGGAAGCGACTACCCGCGCGAGCTATCAACGGGTTCAAACGCCTCCGCGTAGCCGATCGTCGCCGAGCCGCTCGTGGCGGGCGCTGCAGCGAGTTCGGTGAGAGCGCGGACACCGGCGTGCATACGACCCGGGAGGCCATGCCTTGGATCCAGATGCCGAGCATCGGCTCGGCGCGCAAGCCTTGCCTGCATGGCGTGACTCGACTTAGGCGAGGGCGGTGCGGAGTTCCGGGATGGCGCGGCGGGCGACGCGGCGCCGTTCGGCACGCGCACACCTTGTGGTCGAGGTCACCCTTGCAGGCGCGGGTGGGTGAGGAGTGGCCGAGGTTGAGGATGCGGTCATCGTCGAAGGGCACACCTTCGCGGCGAAGGTTTGATGGGGCCAGCGCGGCGGGCGGCGACTTCGGCTTGTTCAGCCTTGGAGGGGGCATGGCGGTAGGGCTCCCGCTGTTGGTCAAGCCCCACGCGGATGAGTCGATGATCCCGGATCCAGGGTTCGGGGTCCTCCAGGCCCGCTCTAGTGGCATCCTGCGCGCTTTGAGACGCATGCATGGGGTGGGGATGGTTGCGGCCGGTGTGGCTGCGGCTGTGCTGCTGTCAAGGTGTGGGGGCGAGGGAAGCGACCCGAAGGCTGGAGTCGCGACACCGACCTTGGTAGCACCATCGACGGAGGCCTGGACGCCGGAGCCGCTGCCGACGGCGGAGGAGCCGTCCTATCCGGAGGGCCCAGAAGGCGAGATCGACAAGCTGGCGGACGAGAAGGGGTGGACGTACGGCGAGCTGTACGCCTCGGCACCGGGGTTCGTGAGTGATATCTGCGAGTCCTTGCCGACCAGCGCCGTCCAGGCGATGGCGAGGCCCCACTGGCTGGCCGAGAGCGGGTCCCTGGAAGGTGATGGGGCTGCGATTTTGCAGGTGGGGATCCCGAAGCTGTGCCCGAAATGGTCGGAGACGCTGAAGCAGGCGATCTCGGGGAAGTACGACCGCTGGTTCACTGGCGGTACCTACGTGGTGTCGTCGAAGCCGTCAACTAACGAGGACGAGCAGACGATCCCCCCGGGCACGTATCGCGCAAAGGGGCAGATGGAGAACTGCTACTGGGAACGGACCACGGAGAGTGGGGAGATCGTCGACAACCACTTTGCCACGTCCGCCCGGTCAATCACGGTGACGATCCGGTCCTCTGACGGTCAGTTCACGTCGAGGGGCTGTGAGGTGTGGAAGCCGGTGAAGTAGCCAGGTGTGGATCGGCCCCCACGGGCCGGGCGGCGGGTGGGGGCCTGTCGAGGCCTGCGAACGGGGACGCAGGGCTCGCGTCTCAAGGGTGGCACGGGCGCGGGGACGCTCAGGCTCTCTCAGGCCGGCCCTGCGAGATTCATGCTGACGGATCAACGGTGGTCTATCTGAGCCGCTATCCCCCGGGGGGCGTCCTGGAGGGCCGCGCCTGCAGTTCAGGCGGAGGTGGAGGCGGGCACTACCGGGTGGTCGATGTGGTGGTGCTCGACTTCGACGCCGTACTCGCCGTCCCATGCCTCCCAGACGCGGCGGGCGACCCCTGCGGCTCCTGCGACGGATCGATGCCGGCCTTCCTTTCTCTCGCCTATTGCGAGCTGTTGCTTCCACCGTCAATCGAGCATGGGCCGCAGGTCGGAGGCACGACGCCGCCGCGTGGGTGCGAGCAGCGGCGGGTGCGGCATAGCGGAGTGCGGCGTGGCCACCCGGACAGCTCTCCCCCGCTCTCAGCACCTATGGCCCCGCAGCGGGTGAAATCGCCACGTGAGACACCGCTTTAGAGGTCCTAACAAAGGCGTTGGACGTGTCGGTGGGTGATAAGGCAGGTGGCGAGGCCGAGGAAGGCTTCGTGGATGTCGTCGCGTCGTTCCCAGCGGACGCGGAGGCGTCGGAAACCGTGCAGCCAGGCGATGGTGCGTTCGACGACCCAACGGTGGACGCCAAGCCCGGAGCCGTGTGGGACGCCGCGTCGGGCGATGACCGGTTTGATGCCCTGGGCCCAGACGAGGCGGCGGTACTTGTCGTGGTCGTAGCCCCGGTCGGCCAGCAGCATGTCCGGTCGCCTCCTCGTCTGGGCCCAGGGCCGCGACGGACGGGATCTTCGCGAGCAAGGGCATCAGCTGAATGCCGTTGCGGTTTCCGCCGGTCAGCGACACTGCGAGTGGAATGCCCTGTCCGTCGACGAGGACGTTCTGTTTGCTGCCCGGGCGTGCTCGGTCGACCGGGCTCGGTCCGATTTTGGGCCGCGCCGAGCGGCCCGGACATGGGTGGAGTCGATCACCGCCCGGGACCAGTCCAGCTGCTTCGCTGACCGCAGCTTCGTCAGCAGGACGGCATGGAGCCGGTCCCACACGCCGGCCTCGTTCCACGCGGCAAGCCGCCGCCAGCACGTCATGCCGGAGCCGAAGCCGAGTTCCTGGGGCAGGTACTCCCACTGGATGCCGGTGTGGAGCACGAAGAGGATGCCGCACAGAGCCTGCCGGTCCGGCACCCGAGGCCGCCCAGCCACCAGCTTCGGCGCCGCAACGGGCAGCAACGGCTCGCTCAGCAGCCACAGTTCATCCGACACGACCCACGGCCGAGAGTTCCGCTTCGCCACGAACGGACCAACGACCATCCAAGCCGACAGTCACACCATCAACGGCTTCTGTTAGGACCTCTTAGGGAACTCCCGCCGGGCGGGATCGGCTTCTGCCTCAGCCATCCCGTCAAGCACATCAAGCAGGTCGCACCGTTGTTCGCTCGACACGTGCTGGAGACGCGCAGCCATACCCTCCAGGGCCTTCACCGCGTCATCGAGTTCCATCTGTTCGTCGTCCGCGCCGTCGATAGACCAAGCCAGGTCGACCAAGGCCTCCGTCAAGGCATGCGCCAGCGATGAGAGTACTCAGTTGGCACGGTGATCCCCCCCGCCTTTGTCGTCGACAGTCCGCCCCGCGATCCCCTCAGCTATGAAGGACGAAGAACGGAATCGATCTCTGCCAAGCTCGCACGCAGCAGACGGGCCCCCCGGGCCACACGATCGTCGGTGTCGCCCGACATCTCCGCGCAGAGCCGTAGCGCCTCGTCCACGTCGTCCGAGTAGATGCTGAAGACATCGACGATTGCGGTGTGGATCCATTCGGCATGGCTGTCATTGGTGACTGCCAGTGCGGACGCGACGATCGTCAGTCCAGCCCTGTCCCCTCGTCGAAGCAAGCCCTCCGCCGTCCGCCGGGTGACGAAGGTGTCACCAGGATCGAGCATGAGCCCCAGCAGCGGCTGTACGGACTCCTGCATCTCGGCGAACCCTGCCAAGCTGTGACCCGCATCCGCCCGGTCACGCCAGTCTCCGCTTCGCCCAAGTTCGCCAAGCGTCGCGACGACTGCACGCCGCAGGTCACTGTCCACAGATTCGCCCCCCATACACGAATCCGGTCAAAATACCACCGCGGCGCCATACGTCGCGCGCCCACGATGTCCGCTCAAGCAGCTCACCCAACCCGGGAAAACCGGCCCCTGGCACCCCTGGTCCCGGGCCCTCCGACCGCGGTGGCACCCCGGAGGACGAGCAGGCCTCGGTGCATAGCCCAAGCCCGTGAACTCCCGCGTTCTCTCCCTCCCCCCGGCCACGCGCCGCCAACCAGCTGGCCACCTTCATCCCCCGTGGAACCTCTTCGACGCCTGCTGCGACGAGGGGCTCGCACCGCGGCCTGACACAGGCAACCCTCGACTTCATCGGGTACGCAGGACTCGCCCTGTCCCCTGCTTCGGAAAATGACCCGACCGCACACCCGGCCATCGGGTAATCGGAGTGCCCTCCGGTCGGCGACCCCGCTGGGGGCAGCAGCGGCCGCCGACGGCTAATGGGTGGACTCGTCACCGGCACGTGACTTCCCGTGGGGCCCAATCCGGCAATTCGCCCATTAGTGCTTAAAAGCGACGCCAAGAATGGGCCCCTCAATCGACGAACTCAACTCTCCCGGTATGGATCGACCTATCGTTACTCAGCAGCCCGCCAGGCGGCCCCTAGTGGCGTTTTCGGCCGCCGAACCAGCTGCCGACTACTGAAAACGGGTGAGTGCGAGGCTCCCACTGTCGGAAGAAGGCCGATCGACAAGCACACTGCTCAACTCGGCGTCGCTGCCGACCAGCGGACGGGATTGCCGTCGGGACCGGCGGTGAGCCAGGAGCCGTCGCCCAGGGGCACCAATTCGTACGGGTTGGTCGACTCGACGGTGATCTCGCCGCTGAGCGTGCCCGTGCGCACGTCGACCAGGTGGTAGCGGAACCACTCCTCCTCGTCGTCCGGGCCTTCGCCGCCCAGAGTGACGACGGCCAAGTCCGAGGTCAGGTAGCCGCCGCTCCATTCCACGAAGGTCTCCTCCGGGTCGTATCCGAAGGCTTCGACGGGCAGGGTGCAGAGCACGTCTCCGCTGGGGTGGCGGTGGAAGGCGACATCCGCCTGTCCGTGGTCGACGGTCATGAACTGCCGCCCATCCGGCGCCAGGTCGATCAGGCAGCGGTCCCTCCACGAGTACGTAACGAACGTCGCCTCGCCGTCGGCCCCAGCCATCCCCCTGAGAATGACTGAGCCGTCCTGGCCCTCACCGATGTCGAGGTAGATGCCGCCGTCCACGGGGTGCACGTGGTGGACGGCGCCGTGCCCGACCGTCTCCAGCTCACGGCGGCCAAGGACCGCCCCGCTGTCAGCGTCATGCACGACCCACTGGTCGCTGCCGCGTCCCGCCATCGCGTCCGGCCGGTAGACCCACACGGTCCGGCCGTCGAGTGACAGCGCGCAGCCGGGCCGGTGGCCATGACGCCGGTCCGAACGCGGCTCAAAGTCCGACGCCCACACCACATCACCAGCGCCCGTAAGGCAGACGACGCCGTTCAGCGTCGTATACACGAAGCGCTCCAGATCGGGCCACACCGCCGACTCCACGACCTCGTCGCCTGACCGCGGCTGGAATACCGCGACAGGCTCCAGCGGGCCGAGCCCGTTGGAGTCCAGCACGTACGCATGGATCGCTCCACCGCGGTGGCGCGTGATCACGTTCGAAGGTCGTACAGGAACCATGAGCCGAGGCTAACGTCCAGCGCAGTCGCACCGACAGCCAGGATCGGCGTACCCGAGGCGGCAGACGATCGGGCGAACTAACCCCCGTCAGTCACACCCGCCTAAAGGGTTTGTCACGCGGTCGCACGTCGACGATGATCGCCTCATGACGACCAGAAAGGGCCATGCCTTCTAGGCGCCCCGCTCGCCTCTCCGCCGTTCGCGCGCCGCCGGCCGCCGCCACCCCAGCGTCCGATAGCCGTGTCCGCCCACCCAGGAGAGCCCGCCCGTGCAGGAGACCGCCCTCGTTCCCCACGTCCACCTCCCCCGAGCGCACCATCACCACCACGTCCTGACCAGTACCGTCGATGTTTTCGGCACCGCCCACTGGCTGCTTGCCGAACGCGCTCCGCAGCCTGGCGTCGACCTTCTGCCTTTCGACGCGCTGGTCGTTTCCGTCCATCCGGGCGGCGACGTCGAACTCACCGACCTGAGTGCCGTGCGAGCCCGCTGGCCGAAGTTGGAACGTCTGCCCGACGGCGGGTTCGTCGTCGCCGCGTCTCGCACCCGCCGGAACGAGGACGCGCACCAAGTCCAGGTCTTCGACGCGCTCGGCCGCGAAACCTCGTCCTTCTCCGTCGGGGACGCCATCGAGCACCTGCTCGTGGACGAGTCCGGCCATATCTGGGTCGGGCACTTTGATGAGAACCCGGCCGGAATCCGCCGCTGGAGCGCCACGGGCCGGCTCGCCTGGACGTCAGACGGCGCTCGAATCCCCGGCCTCTTCGACTGCTACGCCCTGAACGTGTCGGGCACCGCCGCTTGGGCGTGCACATACACGGACTTCCCGCTCGCCGAAATACGCCCCGACCGCCACGACCGGCCCGTGAGAGTGTGGGCAAACCGCATTCGGGGCACCAAAGCGCTGGCCGTCCACGGCGACCGGGTCGCCTTCTACGGCGGCTACGGCGAGGAGCGGGACCGACTCGCCCACGGAGAGATCACCGAAGTATCCGTCGAGCCCACGGATACCGGCCGGCTCACTCTGCCCGACGGCGCTGCCCCCGGTCGCCGGCGGGTCGTCAGCCGAGGGAGCAGGATTTACGTCCAGGCCGAGCCGTTCACCGCGTGGGGCGTGTTCGACCTCAGCAGCTGATAGCCAGCACTGGAAACACCATGCCAGCCCGGTCGTCGGCCATTCGACGGCCGGTCTCGCAAAAAACTCGCCGCGCCGTGTGCCAGCGAAGGTCTAGGCCTGCCGACTTGACGCGGACTTCGGACTGCAGATCCGCGTAGTCGAGCGCTGGCTGCCTCGTCGGCCTGGCCGGGCGTGAGCACGAAATACAGGCGACAGCTAATGTCAGCGGCGAGATAGATGTTCATGGTTAGCCCACTATGGGACTGCCCCCTCACGTGTTGGACGGGTCGTCAGCCGGGTCCTCGAGGTGACGCAGCCGTTCTGCAGCGAGATCGAGGTTTCCACGTCGAGGCGGGTCTGCCATAGGGCCCGCAGCGCCGCCAGGTGGATGGCCTCCCGGGGTCCGGCCTTCGGGTCTCACTCCCTCACCCTTCCCCCGCCATCGGAACGGGTTGCTGATTCGTGTCCATGAGGTGCGGCACTGTGAGGCCGTGTGAAAAGGCCGACCTCTTGAGGAGGCCGGCCTGTTGGTGATCTTGTTAGGGCTTACCGAGAACGTCCGAAATCCTTCGGATGATCAAGGCTAGTTCGTGCCGGTCTTTCGGCAGAAGGCCGCGGCTCAGGTCCTCGGCCACTTCATCGACTCCGCTGGCAAGCTGGAAGTATCGCTGCAGCATGGCGCTTCGTTGTTCTGGGGTGAGGCTCTGCCGGGCGAAGTCCATGAGGGCCTTGCCGTCGCTCCGCAGGGCAGGCAAGCCCTCCTCGGGGGTGGCCGCCGCCGAGCGCGGATCAGGAAGGACCACGCCTGCAATCTTCATAACCGGGTTATGAGCCTCGTCGGGCGATGACGACTGTTCGGGTGCGAGCTCTGCGGACGACGTCTTCATAACCGGGTTATGAAGCTCGCCCTCGGGGTTCCCTGCATCGGACGTTGAAGAGGGCTTTGAGGCCTCCGAGGTTGCGGTGCTGCTCGGCTGCCTCTTCCGGGCCTGCTTCTGCGCTGCTTTCGCTGCCTCCTCCTGGGCCTTGATCTCTGCAAGCCGGGATTCCTGCTCCTCGGGCTTCTTGTTGCCGACCCTGCGCAGGTGCTTGGCCTGCTCCGTTCCGTCCTTTAGACGCTGTTGCAGGTCGGGGGTGAGGTTGAGAAGCGCGAGGCGTTGGGAGACCCAAGCCTGTGTCCGGTGGAGGCGCTCGGCCAGTCTTTCCTGGGTGCCGTGCAGCTTCAGGAGCTGGAGCAGGGCTTTGGCCTCGTCCAGGGGGTCAAGGTCCCGGCGGTGGATGTTGGCGACGAGGGCGGATTCGAGGACGCCGTCGGAGTCTGACCCGAGGTCGTCGTCGACCATGACCTTGAGGGTGTTGAGGTTGGCTTCGCGGGCCGCGGCGAGGCGGGAGTTTCCGTCGATGGCTACGTACTGGGTGTCGGGCTCGAGGTCAGCCTCGCGACCGGGGTTCGCCTGGAGGTAGGCGAAGCGGGTCATGATGCTGATCGCCGTCTTCTGGCCGTGGTCCCGGAGGCTGTTGGCAAGGTCGGTCAGGTCGCCGAGTTCCCTGCGCGGGTTATCCGGGTTGAGGCCGATGACGCTGGGCGGCAGCTCGGTGGGCGCGGCCACGCCTTCGGTGGGTGCGCTGGTTGCCTGGTTGATGGCCGCGCGACGGGCGCTGACCGGACGGGCGCGCTGGAAGGAGCTGCTGGCTCCGAGAAGGTCGGCCTTGCTCATGAGATCTCCCTAGCGAGAGCGCGCATGCCAACGGCCTGGTCGCAGCGCGGGGCGTAGGCGAGGAGGGGCCGCTTCACTCTGACGGCTTCCTTCTGTTCCTTGAGGTCGCCAATGACGCCGACTACCTTGGGATCCTTTATGTCGATCCATCCCTGCAGCGATGACGTGGCGATGTAGCCGCGACGGGCGTCGTATTGGTTGACGACGATGCCGAGGTAGTCCAGGTCGAGGGCCATGTCGGTGCGCAGGTCCTCCAGCTGGGTGGTGAGGAGGTCGTAGGCGTCGGCGGAGCTGTCTTCGGCTTGGACGATGACGAGGATGCCGGAGTTGCCCGGCTCTTCTCCCTCTCGTCGGCGGCCGTAGTGGGCGGCGGCGTCCATGCTGAGGCCGAGGCTGGGCGGGCAATCGACGACGATGACGTCGTAGTCGCCTTCGATGGGGGCGAGGGCGCGTTCCATGGCGGCTTCCCGAGCGCGTACGCCGGACAGCTTTACGTCGAGCAGGAAGGCGTCGGTGCACGCGGGGAGGAGGTGGAGGCGGTCGCCGAACCGTTCGTCCTCGACCTGCACAATGAGGTCCTGTAGGTGGCCCTTGGCTTCACCCGCCATGTGCTTGGTGAGGCTGTCGCCTTCGATGGGCAGCGTGTTGTGACCGAGCTGGCTGGTCATATGGCCCTGGGGATCGAAGTCGACCAGGAGCACGCGCAGCCCCAGACCGGGAAGCTCCTCGAGGTCGAAGACGCGGTTGGACTCCTCCTCGATGAGTGCGGCCAGGTGCTTGGAGATGCGGACCCAGTACAGCTGATCGGAGTCTTCGGCCATCGCTTCGCCGAGGCCGGAGCCGACGGCGGTCTTACCGACGCCGCCCTTCTGGTTGCAGACGACAATGCGTCTGACGTAGGTGGGTCGGAGCACGGCGGGGGCCGGGTTCTTGTCGAGCCAGAGAGCGACCGACTGGGAGAGGCCCTGGACGATGGAGACTCCTCGGGCTGTGCAGTCGGCGCGGAAACCCTCCCATTGGCCTTCCGGGAGGAAGGTGGAGAAGGACTTGGCTCCTGCGGTGTCGATAGGGGCCAAGTTGGATCCCAGTCCGCGCCAGGCGGTGATGCCTGCCTCGACGGCGTTCTGGATGCCGGTGCCGTGCTGAGCGCTGCGTACCTTCAGGTCGCGTTGCAACTCGGGAGGGAGTTTCGAGACGACCTTCTCGCGGTCACCAGGTGCGGGCTGAGTCATGGACGACACCTTACTAACACAGGAGATCGTTGCCAGCGTCAACACGGTTAGGTTCACACCTCGCGTGGTGTCTCCGACGTTCCATAACCCGGTTATAGAGACGTCGCCCTGATGAGGCAGCAGGGACCTAGCGGCTCCTTGCACCGTCACCGGCTGCATTGGCTGCCGCATCGTCAAGTTCGTCCACTAGGCTCGAATCATCGGGCCTCGTGCTCCCGGGGGGAGCGCGGCAGATGGACGTGCAGGTACTTGACGACGACTTCGCAGCCACGGTCCCGGATCGCTCGGGCCAGGAGTTCGGAAAGACCGCCGGCGGGGGTGCCAGCCGCCTATACGTGGCGATGTGGCGGGGCCGCCGATGAGGTTGACGAGCAGCTCACGGGGCGCCGGAGGATGCAGAACGACGTCCTGAACGCGAACGCGGGGGAGAGGGCCGTCGACTCGAGGATGTTGCGGGCGGCGGCTGGGATGCGCGCCACAGCTACACAGAAGTCGAGTGAGAACCCGTTCATCCCGCACAGAGCCACCCAGCCGTCCCGCCGTGATCAGTGGCACGCAGCCGGTGCCGTGACCGGTCGGCCAACCCGCCCTGCCCAATCCCGACCCGGTGGCCGAACCAGGCCCGCCGGTCACCGGTCATGACCGGTCCGCAGCCATCGGTCACCCGTCCGCCGCGCCCTCGCTCCCGCCTCCTGGGCAAGCCGTCGGCAGCACAAACCCGAGGCTTGCCCACCCCTCAAGGAGGCTGGCCCACAGTTGCGAGGACCGGTCACGGAGGCTTGACCAACCCCCCGCCAGGTTTGCCCAACTGGTCACCGAAGGCTTGCCCAGGTACAGGGCAAGCCTCTTATCTGCGCTCTTAGGGTGGCGGGCAAGCCTTCGGGCAAGCCGCTCTGAGGAGTGTGTACGGCACGAGATCCGAAAGGAAACGTGCCGTGCACGACGCTTCACACCCCGCCGCCGGCGGCAGGTTCTTCGACCGGCTGGATACCGACTGGGCCGCGCTGTGCGCGGACCCCGCCCTCCAGCAAGCGGTGACCGACTGGGTGACCGATGGCCACCTGACCGACGCCATCGGGGCGGTGACCGATTCCTGGGCCGGCTCCCTGACGCCCGCCCAGCCTCTCGCCGCGCTCCGCCCGGCGGCCGACGGCGTGACCGATGCGCTGACCGATGCCGTCCTGCGCGTCCTCCTGCAGCGCGCCGCTGGCCGTGACCGATCGGCCGTCCTCGCCGGCCGCGTCATCGTCCAGGCGATGCTGCCCGCCGTCATCCGCATCACCCGCGGACAGGTCCGGACGACCGGCGGCCGGACCCGCGACGCCGTCGGTCACGTGACCGTGGCCGCCCTCTACGAAGTGGCCCGCGCCGGTCGCATCCACCTTCGCCCTGGCAGGCCTGCCGCCAACCTCGCGCTCGACACCCTGCGCCAGGTCCTGGCCGAGCTCGCCGCCGAGCAGGGTCCAGCGGGGGAGGACCTCACGGCTGCGGAGCACATCGCCGCCCCGGCGCCGGGCCCCTACGAGATCGCCCGCGCCCGCACGGTATGCGCGGCCGCCGCAGAAACCGTGCTCCACTCCGGCCCGGCGGACGACGCCGCGGCCGCCCCAGCCCGGCTGGAGCTCCTGGAGCTCCTCCTCGACGCCGTCCGCGACGGCGCGCTCTCGCCCGCGGACGCGCAAGCGCTGGCCTGGCGCCACATCAGCGGCGGCCTCACGGACGCCGAGGCCGCCGAGGCCGCCGCCCGCGCCGGCACCACGGCCGGCGCCTGGCAACGCCGCCGCTCGCGGGCGCTGGCCCGCCTCACAGCATTCCTCCAGCCCATGGCCGCGGCATGAACGGGAACTCGCCCCGCCCCCCTTGGAGATGCGTCTTGACCACACCCGCCGCCGCGACGTCGCTGGACGCGGACGAGGAGCGCGTCACCCGCGCGCAGCGTCTGGTGATCTACCTCGGCGCCGCCCTCATCGCCCGCCCCTTCGACACCGGCACCCACGAGCAGCTCCGCGCCTTCCTCGACGAGGACGCCGAGCCGTCCTCGCCTCGCTCGCCGCACTGCGCCTGCGACCCGAAGCGGAACTCCACAGCCGGATCGCGGAGCTGGCCAGCCACACCCTGCGCTCGGCCGGAGGCACGGCATGAGCCTCGTACGCACCCGCCGCAGGCTGGCCGCACCGGTCGAGCCGCAGACGCCGGACATCCGGGAGGCCGAGGGGGAGCAGGACGCTGGCTGGGTCGGTGGCTGGTCGACCGGCGCCCAGGCCAACTCGGCCGCGCTGATCCGCTGGATCGTCTGGGGCCTGATCGCGCTCGGCCCCCTGCTGGGCGCGCTCGCCTACCTGTCGGGGCCCGCCACGTCCGCGGCCCCGGCGCCGAAGACCGCCCCGTCCGCACCGTCCGCGAGCGGCGGTCAGGGCGTGGCCGGCTTTGCGAGTCTCTTCGTCGCCGCCTACCTGTCCGCCGGCCGTGGCGACGAGCCCAAGCTCGCCGCCTACTACCCGCCGGCCGCCAGCATGCAGCTCGACGAAGTGTCCGGTCAGCGCCGGGGCGAGCAGCTGACCGTCGTCCGGCTCCGGCAGACCGACACTGCCGTCTGGGCGGTCACGGTCGCGGCCCGCGTCATCGGCGGGCAGCCGTCGCCGGCGCCGTCCGCGCAGCTGGGCGCCTCCCCGGCCCCAGCGGCTGCGGCCGACGCGGTGCGCTACTTCCAGGTGCCCGTGGCCACCGCGCCCGGTGCCAGGGGAGCGACGGCGTACACCGCGCTCGCGCTGCCGGCCGAGGTCGCCGCGCCTGAGCAGGCCAAGACTCCTCCGTCGCCGGGGAGGTCGTAAACAACGGGGCGAGATCGCTCTTGAGCTGGGCAACCGCGCCACGCAGCTCGCCTACGACCGGGCGATCAACCAGCAGATGGAGCAGCTGAAAAAGTTCAACAAGGACTGCGTCCAGGGCGGCGCGCAGGCCGCGAGGCGGGCCTCGATGGACAAGGTCGGCGGCGCGATCTTCCTGCTTGTCGCCGCGCTGATCGTCACCGTCCTGATCGCCGGAGTCGCCGGCAGCTTCCTCGTCGCGCAGTGCCGCATCGCCTGGGACGCCGTACGGGCCGAACCCGCCCTTGTGGCCGGCCTGGTGCCCGGCGCCGGCCGCGGCTACCTGTGGGACTGGGCGGCATCCGTCCTGCACTCCCTTGGGCAGCTCCTCGCCTCCATCATCAGCCTCGCCGTCCTCATTCTGATCATCCAGGCCGTCCTCGACCCCGTGCAGCAGGACTGGGGCAACGGACTCACGCTCCGGTTCCTGGCCGCGGACATCGTGTGCATCGGCGCGATCAGGAAGCGCAAGGCCCTCACGGTCAAGTCCAGGCAGGCCGCTGCGAACTTCCGCGCCAAGATGTCCGCCGCCCGGTTCGGGGGGACCAACGGCTCCGTCTTCACGCCGTCCTCCACCCCGGTGGCGAAGAACCAGTCGATCGCCCGCAAGGTCACCCGCGGGGCCGTGCGCACCGCGATGGTCGGCGTAGCGGTCGCCTCGGACAACCCGATCGCCGCCCTCGGCTACGCCACGAGTTCAAGCGTCAGCACCGTCGCCCTGATGAACCGAATCCAGTCCGGGCGCAACGGCGGCCGCCGACCGGCCAGGCCTGCGGGTCATCACCATCACCAGCCCCATCACCAGCCGCAGCCGCAGCCCCAGCCCCAGCCCCAGCCCCAGCCCCAGCCCCAGCCCCAGCCGGGCAACGCCGGCAACCCGGGCCAGCCACCGCTCCTCCCGCCGCAAAATGCGCCCGGCGCGCCGGCGAATCAGCTCCCGGCCGGGCCGGCCGGCCCCCCGGCCACGCAGACAACGAGGCGCCGCCAGCCCCGCCGCCAGGTCGCGATTCAGCCCGCGGCCTCGACGCGCCAGCAGCAGCTCCGGCAGCGTCTGGACCGCGGCCGCCGACGGCGCCGCTCATGAAGAAGACGTTCAAGGGGTGGCGGGCTGGTGTTGCAGGCCTGCTCGGCCTGGGCCTCGTCCTGCTGGCCGCGACCGGGGCACACGTCGCCGGTCTCGGCCGGAGCGAGGCCGAGGCCGCGGCGGCCTCGGCCCGCTGCCCCGCCGGCGGCCAGTCCGGACTCGACCCGGAGACCGCCGACATCGCCCGCAAGGTCAAGGAAATGGTCGTCGGCAGCGGCGACGTCAACGTCCCGGCCTCTCCGAGCCTGGGAAGCAGCTCCCCAACGCGAAGGTCATCGTCGCGACCGGCATCCAGAAGCGGGTGCCGGCCCGCGGATAGGTCATCGCCCTCGCGACGGCCCTCCAGGAGTCCACCCTGATCAACCGAGACCATGGCGACCGCGACTCTCTCGGCCTGTTCCAGCAGCGGCCCTCCAAGGGCTGGGGGACCCGGGAGCAGGTCATGGACCCTGTCTACTCCTCCGGGAAGTTCTACGACGGGCTCGTCAAGATAAAGGACTGGGAGCAGATGCCCGTGACCGTGGCCGCGCAGAAGGTCCAGCGCAGCGGATTCCCCGCCGCGTACGCCAAGCACGAGCCACTCGCCACCGCTCTCCAGCAGGCCATCGCCCCCACCCTCGGCGCCGCGCCCGCCGGTTCCCTGCCGCAACAGTCCGGTCTCGGCGGCAGCTTCGGCCCGCGCGCGTGCACCGGCCAGGGAAGCGGAAACGTGGACTTCGGGCAGATCCCGCCCGGCACGCTCCCGGAGGGCTACCAGATCCCGGCCACCGCGCCGACGCAGGTACAGACGGCGATCCGCTGGGCCCTCGGCCAGCTCAACACCCCGTACCAGTGGGGCGGCAGCTGCACCAACCCCCACGGCAAAAAGGCCTCCGAGCGGTGCGACTGCTCCTCCCTGACCCAGCGCGCGTACGGCGTGGCCGGCAAGGAGATCACCCGTACCACCTACACCCAGATCCACGACGGCCGCGTCGTGCCGACGAGCACCATCCAGCCGGGAGACCTTCTCTTCGCTGTCGGCTCCGCCGCCCGCCCCGAACACGTCGCCCTGGCGATCGGCTACGGATACGTGGTCCATGCCCCGAAGCCAGGCCGCGTCGTCGAGGTCACCCAGCAAAGCAACCTGGGCCCGATCCTCCTGGTCGTACGCGTCGTCAGCTGAGCGCCGCTACGAAGCCGAGCACCCCGCCGAGCGGTACACCGTCGACACCATCACCTCCGACGCCCCGTACCACCAACTGGCCACCCTCCGCATCGACCAAGGCCGGCCACAACGCCGTCAGCGCCGCATTGGCCCGGAAGCTGAGGGAGGAGCGGGCGCGCGCTGAGCGGATCACGACCGAGCGGGACACGCTCGGCCGCGAGGCCGACCGCCTCCGCAAGGACTACCTGGAGGAGCGCACCCGCGCCGAGCGGGCCGAGGCCGAGCGGGACGGGGCGCACGGCCTGGCCGGTGTCGGTGCCGGCAGCTTCGGCGGCGGCCTGGGCGACGCCTTCGGCGGACCGCGAACGGGTCCAACTCGTCGCACACCTCGCCAGCCTCTTCCCCGGCCACATCGGCTACACCGACCCCAGCAGCCCCGAGTGGGCCGTGATCATCGTCCAGACCCCGGCTGGCCAAATGTCCTGGAACGTTGCCCCCAGCAACATGGACCTCTTCGGCCACGTGGAAGCATTAACCCCAACGTGACGCCGCACGCCCAACGAGGATGACAACCGGCAGACCACAAGACGCCGACGGGGGACCGGACTTGACCGCCACCGACACCACTTCGGACGGCACCTTGCTGCCGCCACCCCTATGGCTCACCTTCGAAGCCTTCCTCGCCAACACCCCCATGCGCGACATTCGGCACTGGTGCGGTCGGAAAGCCGTCCGAGCCAACCGCAACCGACTGATGAGCGGACGCCCCACCGAACGAATCACCACAAACGACGTCGTGTCGATACTGACCGCCGCCCGCGGACGATGCTCCAGTTGCGGGTCCCTCGCCGTCGAGCCTGCGCCCATGCACCCGGAGACCCGCAAGCCCCTCCCCTGGGCCCACATCGGACGCCGGATCGGCAGCCTGGACCACGTCGTCTCGCGCTTCGACGGCGGCCCGAACACGGTCGACAACCTGCGCTGGTCCTGCCACTGGTGCAACACGTGGCCCAGCGAGCGAACCCCCGGCGCAACAGACCACGGCGCACTTCAGCCACCGCCGAACCTCATCGCAGACGACTGACGACAACACGAAGGGCGCACCCAGTCGAGGTCGGGCCAGAAGCAGGCGATCTGGCGGAGCTGCTGGGGGTGAGGGTGGTGTTCATGGTGCGCTCCGGGGCGTGCGTGGGGCGGGTACGGTGATCGCACCGAGTGGGGCGCGCCCGCAAGGTCTTGGCGCCTGCACGGCACGGGCGATCTCGTCGGCGGTGTCGAGGAGCGCGGCCTCGACCAGGTGCATGGCGTCGTGGACGGCGAGGCTGATCGGGACCGGGCGGGCGCCGAGCTGGTCGGGGGAGCGGAGGGTGGTGCGCGCGCGCCGCAGCAGCCGCCGGCCCCGGCCCGCGCCGCGACAGCCCGGACCCGCGCGGACCGCGTCTACTGCGAGGACCGGGCGCGCCGGATCGAAGCCGCCCGCCGCGACGCCTGCGACCCGCGGCGCTGGCAGCAGAACCGCGACCGGACCGCGATCCGCGCCGCCCTGTGGCTGCCCGGACGAGCGGACGGCGGCCCGGGCCCGTTCCGGCCGATGAGCGTGGCGGAGCACCGGCGCGTCGGACGGGGCGCGGCCGGCGCGCTCGGCCGGGTCGAGACGGGCGCTCGACCTGGCGGACGCCCGCAGGGAGTTGGCGTCCATCCGCCCGTGCCCCTGCGGCGGGACGATCGAGGTGTACGGCGGCCGCGGGGCGCTCCCCGTGCCCGGTGCAAGGGATGCGGTGCCCTGTGGTCCGAAAGAGGCGTCATTGCCACCTGAAACCGGGCATCCTGGCGCCTTCACACCGGAGGGGACACCATGCACAACCGCCGCGCGCTCGTCGCGCTCACGCTCGTGCTCGTCGCTGGAACGACCGCATGCTCCAGCGGCCCGACGTACGACGAATCCGTGGAACTGTGCCGCAAGGCGCTCGTGGAACGGCCCGAGGGCGAGACCGGTAAGCCGGAGGAATGCGAGCCGCTGAAGCAGGACGACTATGACACCGTCAACATGAGCGCCGTGATCGACCGTCTCGGCTGGACCGACGAAAACGGCAGGTTCGACAAGAACAAGATGCTCGGCGACACGCAGGACGACACGGAAGAGGACTAGCGTTCCGGCCGGCGGGTGCGGCAATCGACCGCACCCGCTGGACCCTGTCGGTGAGCAAGCACGACCGCAAGCTCACCTGCCGTGAGCGCAGCCTCCCGCAGCTGCGCCTTCCAGATCGCCAGGTCCAGCCAGTAGCGAGCAGCCGTCACCTCGTCCTCAAGCCAGCCATCCTCTTCAGGGCGGGAAGGGCGCTCGGGGACACCGGCGGGAAGAGTGGGACGCAACCCACCCGTCAAGTCGCCCCAGGACTCCGCATTGTGCAGGGGTAGTTCGCCCCGGACCGCCGTCCGCTCTGCCTGATGGGCGGCTGTCCGTCGGTCGAACCACTCCTCTTGCCGCTCGACCACCTGAGGCCACCACCAGTGCGTCTTCCGGTGCTCCTTCCACCTGCGCTTCAGGTCGGAGCTGATGCCCACATAGAGCAGCCTGCCGAAGACGTCAAAGAGCCTGTACAAGCAGGTAGGCATGGCATCGAGGGCGGCGCGCCGTGCGGTGAGCGCCTCGTCGTGGCAGCGCGGACAGGCTGGTGATGGCTTCCATGTGCCCCACTTGATGGCGTCGGCACTGCCGCAGACTGTGCAGAGTTGCATGCTGCGGATCATGTCGTGCTGGTGTGACAACCTCCGAGGTGGCGGCCCGAGGCCGGTGTAGTCGCCGACTAGCTGCGGTTCTTCGGCGGGACCCGGACAGGCACGAAGTCGTCGCTCCCGTTCCACCTCGCGAAGAGCTGCGGCGGAATGTGAGCCTCATGAAGGCCACCGGCCATCTCGAAGTCCACGCCCTCGTAGGGCTGCAAGGTCACCTCTCCCGTACCGCGAAGCTTGAACACCGTAGGCAGGTCTTCATCCTCGAAGGTGATGTTGATAGCGGGCGCGGTCCCCTCATTCGTCAACCGGTACACGTCCCTGTCCACGTGGATGAGCTCCAGGCCTACCCGCGGCCTGGAGGCTTCCTCTGCGGCTGCGCGACGTTCATCTGCCTCCCGCCGCTGGTCGGCCAGTGTCTCCTCAGCGGCTGCGGCAGAGCGCTCGGCAGCGTTCGCCGACTTCTTGCCGTCTCCTCGGGCCTTCACGGCCACGATGAGTGCCGCGCCCGACATGGCGACGGCGGCCAGTGCAGATCCATCTCCCCAGTCCATGGCCGGACACTACGGCGGTGGTCGCCATCTTTTCGAGGGACTGATTGTGCAGACAATTCAGCGACTCCACCGCTCGGGCCCGCCGCCACGCCACTCGATCGGCGGCCAGTCCTCCTCGTCGAGCCACCCGGCCCGGCGCAGGAACTCGGCCAGATCTGTGAGGCTGGTCGCACGGCCGAGGACCTTCTCGTCGACGTGCACCCGCCGGCCGGTCTCGTCGGGCGGGTAGACGATCACGCGCGGCTCGGTCATGACGTCCACCCTGGACCCGGGACGGGCCCACCCGCGCATCCGGACACCATGGAACGAATCTCAGGACGCATAGCGGGTAACGTCCGTGATCCGGCATGTGATCTTGACCGACACCGGCGTCAGGCTCGACGCCGTCACTGTCGCCTGCTGCCCGGCTGCCAGCCCACTCGATCCCGTGAGCGCCTCACCGAGGCGCTTGTTGGACGCGTCGACGAACTCGACTTCCACGGCGTAGTTGCTGGCTTTGCTCGACCGATTCGTGATGAGCAGTGTCGCGCTCGGCCACTTGGTCGCGGGGTCGACCTCGCATGCTGTGATCCGTACGTCGCCGCGAGCTCCGCTCTCGTCCTCCGGCCGCTCGCGCTCCGCTGACCGGCTTGCGGGGCTGGCTGGAGTTCGGTCGGGCCCCTCGCCGTTATCGCCCCCGACGGCCAGGATGCCCACGAATAGTGCGACCACCAGCACGATCACGCCGAGGCACGAGAAGCCGATGATCCTGCCTGTCTTCCTCTTCCGAGGTGGAGGCGGGCCTCCCTGGCCAGGCGAGTGGTCCCACCCAGGCGGGGGTGTTTGTTGCGACATGAGGACAGCGTCTGCCGGACTGCTGCTGTACGCATCCGGACAAGGCCGGACGGCCGAAGGGCAGCACAGAGCCCCCACCTCCTGCACGTCGGCGGAGGTGGGGGCTCACCGAGCGTGGCTACGGGCGCCATGCCTCGTCGTTCGGGATACCGGCTGCACTGGTTCCCCTACGAGATCACCCGATGCCGGAAGCTGACCCGCAGCACAGTGAGCACGCGCGCGTTGTTCGGCAACGAAAAGCTGCGGCCACCCTTCCCGAGGCTTCAGCCTGTCCGGCCAGAGCCTTGAAAACGGCCGCGGTCGCTCCTTGCCTCACTTCGTTGTTGCTTGAACAGGTGAGGAAGGTGGGGAGCAAAAAGCATGCGTGGGCTCCGCCGACCTGACGGTCGGCGGAGCCCTGTGATCATGGACCTCAGCTGTGGGTCAACTGATCAGCCCGCACTTCGAACTCGATGCGTCCGTCGAGTGACTCCAGCCCCCAGGGGGCGACGGAGATCTTGACCGTGTCCGCGGTGCCCGAGCTGTTGCCGCTGGTCAGGATGTCGCAGAGGATTGCCACTTCGACGGGATAGCTGGAGTCGGAGTGCCGGTCCTCACCGCTGAAGACAGGCCACTTGTCGATGAAGGTCCATTGCTGGTGATGGGCGTCGGTGAAGCGGACTTCGACCAGGCCGGGCTGGGGTTCGTCATCGACCCATCGGACCGCTTCGCAACGCAGGAGGACCATGGGCAGACTCTGCCATCACGGCCTGCGGTCGGCAGCCGGATTTCTCGGCTGCCGACCGGTCGATGGTGCTCTCACGGAGCCCTGCGGAGCGGGACGACATCGGGAAGCTCGTATCGACGACGAGTTCGAGCGTCGCACACTGCCGAACCCTGGGCCGGTGAACGCCTCCAGGGTGGACGGCTGGTGGTGGTCAAGGATCCGTGAGCACTGAGAAGACGTTCGACATGCCGCTCAACCTCTTCTCTGGTGAGGGGTGGAATTGTGGAAAAGTCGATCTTGGCCGAGTCCATCAGGTACTCCGCTGTGTGCCAGGGGTGCGGTGCCGAGGCGGAGTGGTGCGGCGTGCAGGCGCTGGTGGGCGAGACGCTGCGGTGGGATGTTGAGTCGACGTGTTCGACCTGTGGGTTCACGCTGGCCGTTTGCGGCGGTGACCTGCCGGATGAAATGCGTAGCCGACTGCTCTCCGAGCGCGGGCGCGCGAGGGTTCGCCTGAGCGGATCGACGAGCAACGCCCTCGTCATGCGCGTGCTGCGGGCGGAACTTGGCATCGGCTTGGACAGCGTCAAGGCCGTGCTGGAGCAGGTCCTCAGCGGGCAGTACTCAGGGACGCTCCCCGAGATGGAGCTCCTGGCCCGCAAGCTGCGGGCATCTGGGATCGAGGCGGTCGCCTCACGGACTGTGGTGTGAATGAGACTGCAGCGCCGGATGACTTCGACGCCGAGCGAAGCCGGAGGAGCACCGGGCATTTATCAGCACCCACCCCTAACGCAAAGGGAAGGTAAAGCATCCGGTTGCGGTGTCTGAACTGGCCGCCGTCTCCTACTTGGTCCAGGTGAAGGGCTTCTTTCATCCTCGACCTGGAGGCACTGTGCAGCACATCGCCCCGCCCCGGCCGACCTCCGGCCGGCAGACATGAGTCTCCCGAGCCTGTCGGTCAACGAGCTCTTCGCCCAGCTCCAGGCCATCCTGCACGCGAGCGCCCTCTACCTGGTCACCCTCAGCGTCCTGGGGGCGGCGGTCTGGGTGTGGTGGACGATCCGGCGCGCGGCCCTCATTCGGGAAGCCCTCGCTGACCGGGTCCAGGTGGAGACGATCCCGACGGCGACCTTCGATCCCAGCGAGGGAGAGGTCGGCCGCTGGGCCCGGCAGCTCGGTCGCGTGCATTACGCGGCCGCAGGCGTACCGGCCCGCGGGTCCGCGGTGCGCCTTCGGTACGCCGCCGTGGACGGCAAGATGCGCTGCTACATCGAAGGCCCGGCCGCCGCGGCCGCGATCCTGAACATGCCCGGCTTCGCCGAGGTCGAGGTCCGAACCCAGCACGGCCAGGCCGATATCCGACCGGTCCGCTTCGGCCCGGGAGGCACCTCGTGACCGCCGTCATCTCCCTCGCCAAGCCGGCGCAGGTGCCCGCCGTCCAGGCGAGCACGCGCCGGTACGTGCAGCGCGCCGAGCTCGCCGTGGGCCTGCCCGACTACAAAGGTCTCGCTTCCCTCGGCCTGAGCCCGGACCCCCTGCAGCAGCTGGCCGCGGCCATGGCCTCGGTCCGCACCGAGGACGGGGAGAGGGCGGAGGCTGTCTTCGATCTGGTCCCGGTCTCCGAGCGGCGCCTGGCCCGCCGCCGGCGCCGCTTGATGGCGCGGGCCGCCCGCCGGGGGCCGTCCGCGTACGGCGAGCGCCTCACCGGCTCACTCGGCGGAGGCGGCTTCTCGGGATCCATGACCTCCGCCTGGTCCGGTGGCGCCGGAGCCTCCAGCAGGTCTGAACGGATTCCGCGGCAGACCGACCTGCGCGACGGCGTCGGCCCCAGACGGCCAAAGGCTCCCGTGCGCCCCGGCGCCAGGCCACGCTGCCGGCCTGGCGCTACCGCTACCCGGCGTTCCCCCGGCTCCTCCTCGTCCTGACCGGAGCCTCCGAGGAACGCCTAGCCCGCCGGATCGCCGACCCGCGAAGCCTCGCCGCCAGCGACCCCGCACTCGCCACCACCCAGTTACGCCTGGATCTCCGGTGCAGTCAGTGCTGCAACCTGAGCAGCCAATGGCCCATCCTCCCCTGGGCACAAGGGCCCTGCGGTGACGGAGTCTGCGCACTGCCTTCCCCGTGATCTGACGACGGTCGGATGTGTTCAGTCGCTTCACCCCAGGGACAGCGACTGAACCGGAGCGACCGTCGCCCCATTCAGTCGCTGACATAAAACACCAGGTCAGAGGGCTACAGACCAGGTGCACAGCGACTGAAGTGACCGAAATTCTATATATCAGCTGTGCAGATCGCGTGTGTGCGTGTCATATATAGGTGTCTACAGTCGCTTCAGTCGCTGTTCCCCTGGGTCCGGAGCCTCTGACCTGGTCGTATGTCTAGCGACTCAAAGCAGCGACCGAAGCGACTCAATCGCTGCCGCAAGTGTTCAGTCGCTGGCATGGACCGCCCGAACGACTCGCCTAGCCCAAGGTGGTCTGCTCGAACGGGCGTTTTCGCTAGGCTGTCTCCGTTATTGAGTCGCTTCAGTCGCTATTGGGGGAACGGGATGCCTGCTGACCTGGGGGTTTCCCCCAGCGACTCAACAGTCGCTGCCACCCCTGCCCTCGCAGGACCCGACATGCTGGCCCTTGCCCGCTGGTGCGCCAGCCTCGGCTGGCCCGTCCACCCGCTAAGCCCCGGCAGGAAGACCCCAGCCGCCAACTGCCCCGCGTGCCGCGAGCCCGGCCACGACCACCGCACCTGCTCCTGCCGCGGGGAAGGCCGCTGGTGCCACGGCTTTCACGCCGCAACGCTGGACATGCACCGAATCCAGCAGTGGTGGGGCGCCCGCCCGCAGATGGGCGTAGCCGTTGCCTGCGGGCCAGCCGACCTCGTCATCATCGACATCGATACCCACGCTTCCCAGCCCCCGGACAGGAACCGACTCCTGCCCGGATTCGAGATTGCCGAGGACATCGACGTCTCCGCGATGACCACCGGCTTCCACACAATCGCCGTCCTCGCGGCCCTCCGTGGCCAGGCCAGCCCCGCCGACGACACCACCACCCTCCGCGTCCGAACCCCCTCTGGCGGAATGCACGTTTGGTACCGCAACAGCGACGGCCGCCGCTGGCAGTGTTCCTCGGGGTCCAGCAAGACCCGCGCGCTTGCCTGGCAGGTCGACGTCCGAGCCGACGGCGGCTACATCATCGCGCCCGGCACCGTCACTGACGCCGGCGTCTACACCCCGATCGGTACCTCCCGAACCCCCGCACCGCTCCCGCCGTGGCTGGCCCAGGAACTCCAGCGCACCCACCACCTGCCCGCCGCCCACGTCCCGGCCCCTCGCCCCGTACCTGGCCGAGCCCGCCAGGCCGTTGCTGCCGCGCGCCAGAGCGGCGACCCAGTTCTCGCCACCCTGGCCACCGTCCTGGCCGAAGTCGCCGAGTGCGCCAGTGGCAGCGAAGGCACGGGTTTCTCCGAGAAGCTCAACCGGGCCGCCTACACTCTTGGAGGCCTCGTAGCCGGCGGACACCTCACCGAAAACGACGCCAGAGACGCCCTCCTGCAGACCGCCCGCCATGCTCGCCCTGGGCAGGAGCGCAGAGCCGAGGCCATCGTCCGCAGCGGTATGACCGCCGGCGCCCTACGCCCCCTTCACCCTGGGAGCCGCCCGTGAACAGTCCCGCAGGCGGTGAGTCGAACATGCTGTTCGACTTTAACCCCCATGACCTCGCCGCGCAGATCATCGCCAAGTCCGCCCCCGTTCTGCCACCTCAGCAGAAAGGCGTCCCCACTGCCAACCCGGTCGGCCAAGCGACCGCGCACGGCCTCCTGCCCGACACGCTCACCGACCGCGGCAACGCCAAACTCTTCATCCGGCTCTACCAGGCAGACTTCCGGCACGTCCCCGGCCTCGGCTGGTACCGCTGGGACACCACCCGCTGGCAGGTCGACGAAGACGACTCCGTCCTCTGGGCTGCCGGCGAGATCGGCGAACACCTCGCCAGCACCGACCCCACTGGCGAACACCCCGTCGAAGCCCTGCGTAAGCACCGCCGCCGAGCCCTGAGCACAGCAGGGATCAACGCCCTGCTTGCCCAGGCGAAATCCGCACCCGGCATGGTCCTCAGAGCCGAGCACCTCGATGCCGACCCCTACGCCCTGTGCACTCCCGCTGGCATCGTCGACCTGCGCACGGGGCTGGTGCGCATGCCTGACCCGAACAAAGACTTCCACTCCCGCTCCACGACCGTCGGCCCGGCCGCCGTGCCGATCCCCAGGTTCCAGCGATTCCTGGCCGACACCTTCGGCGACGACACCGAAGGCACCGGGATGATCGACTTCCTACAGTTGCTGCTCGGCTACTCCATCACCGGTGACGTCGGCGGACAGGTGATGCCGTTCCTCTTCGGCGCCGGCAAGAACGGCAAGTCTGTCCTCCTCGACGTCCTGATGAAACTCCTCGGCGACTACGCCGACGCTGCCCCACCCGGCTTCCTCATGGCCCGCCCCTACGAAGGCCACCCCACGGACCTCGCCGAACTCCACGGACGCCGCGTCGTCGTGTGCTCCGAGGTCAAGCCCGGCGACAAGTTTGACGAAGCCCGCGTCAAGCTCCTCACCGGAGGGGACCGCATCAAGGCCCGCCGCATGCGGCAAGACTTCTTCTCCTTCAACCCCACCCACAAGCTATGGCTCCTCGGCAACCACCGCCCCGAAGTCGGCACCGGCGGCTTCGCCTTCTGGCGCCGCATGCGGCTGATCCCCTTCGAACACACCGTCTCGGACGACCGCAAGATCGACAACCTCGCCGACATCCTCGTCGGGGAGGAAGGCCCTGGAATCCTGAACTGGCTCATCGACGGAGCACGCCGCTACCTTGCCGGCGAGAAGGACCTCACCGGCCCCAACAAGGTCCGCATCGCCACCACCGCTTACGCCGAGACCGAGGACCACACCGGCCGCTTCTTCGACGAGGCCTGCCTCATGGGCCCCGACTGCCGCACCGAGCAGAAGACCCTCTACGAGGCCTACCGGGCCTGGTGCAGCAGCGAAGGCTGCCTGGCAATGAGCAACCGCACCTTCGCCGCCAGAGCGCGCGAACTTCTCGGACTTTCTTCCCCGAAAGAGATGATCTTGTCGAATTCGAGGAAGTACTACCCTGGCATCGGACTGCTCGCCCAGGAGGAGACGGCATGAGTTCCCTGATCAGCGAGAACGATCTCAAGCACGAGAACGACATCGTCTGGCTCGAGGACATCTCCCGCCTCGACTACGTCCGCCAGAGCCTCGACCGCCTCCCCACCCGCGCCGGCAAACCCGCCTACCACCGCGACGGCCGAATGATCGGCTATGCAGTCCTTGACACCACCGCCAAGGCATCCCGCGCCTCCGGTACCTTCCGCCGTCGCGTCTTCTGGCTCCTCCCACACGATCGTGATACCGAGCCCAACGGCCTCTACGCCAGCTCTGCCCCGGCCGAAGCCGTCGATCCCAGCACCCTCCAACCCAGCGTCAAGGGCCGTAAGACCGAGCGCAGTGAAGGCGGCCCCCCGTCCAACGCCATGCGTGAACTCGGTATAAGCCTCCCTCTATGACGCAGCCCGACGCACAGCGACCCAAGCGACTGGAGCGACTGAAGCTCGGACATGACGTTGCAATGCCCGCCACGCGGCAGCACGAGGCGAACATCCAGGTGGAAGAGACCGCGCGATCCGTGGTTTCAGCCGAACCGGTCTGACGACGACCGATAGCGCTGACCGAGCCCCACCGGAACACGCTGATCACGCTGACCGGATGCAAGCGGGCGACGAGCGACCGGCAGGTGGGCCGCAGTGCGCGAGCAAGGGCATCTGATGGTGGCTACGTGGCAGGCCCGGAGGCTCGCACGGTTGACGGGTGTCGCTGTTCGGGAAGCATTTGGTGCCTGGATGAACTGGTGGGGCGCGGTGCTGGGGGTCGCGGGCTTGGCAAGGTCCTGAGGGACGGCCTACGTCGGGCCGGTGATGGTGCGGGGGTGGGCCCAGCCGGGGAGCAGGTCAAAGGAGTCGCGGCCGAGCCACTGCGCGAAGGTGGCTGGTTGGCTGGCGTTCACGGGGTCGAGGCAGAGCGGGACGATGAGGTCGCAAGAGGCGCGTCCGTCCCACCACATCGTGCCGGCCAGGGGACCGGTGACTGCCAGCAGGGTGGAGAAGCCGCAGCCGTGTGCTCGGAGGCGCATCGCGCCTGCCGTCCTCCGGTCCTCGAACTCCTCGCACTCCGCGTCCCAGGCGGCCCAGGCCTCCGTGAACGCAGCGGGGTCGTCGAAGTCCGCTTCCCGCGGCTTGCGGTCCCGCAGGGCGGCGTTGGCCTCCATGCACGAGTCGGGGTGCGGGAACGGCTCCGACAGCAGGTCGCCGCGCAGCACCTCGTCCCCCGGCCACCGCCACACGCCGTCGGTGCGCACCACTGTGAAGCCGTGGGCGCCCGGGCCGCGGAGGTAGGTGCGGTACTCGGAGGGGAAGCGGACACCAAGTGTGAGTTCGGCATCGGATATCTCGGCCTCGGTCAGCGGTGGCCGCAGTGTGGCGGGTCTGTCCATACGGCGAGCGTACGGGCGGCCCGGCGTGGGCGACGTACAGCCGGGCAAAGATGACGGACACCCTGCTGCTGGGCGTAGTGGACGAGCTGCTGCACCATCAGGCTGCGGATGACCATCGACGACGACGGATCGGTACGACCCCGCACCTGGCACCGAGTACCCGTTCTCCATCTCCGACATCGCCCGCCAGGCTGTGCAGGAACTCGGCGCCGGCTGGCACGCCGAGTCCGGCGTCCGACCACTGCACGATCTCGCCGAACCGCTGCACGACCACGGCTAGAAAGCCGCAGCACCCGCCAGTGCACTCGGGTTCCCCCAGCTTCAGGCGGCGGGCCTCTCCGGTGGCCCGGAGTAGGCTGGGCCGCCCCGCCGGCAGCACCTCGGCGGCATACGGCCCGCGGCCGCCCTCATCGACTGCCGCTTCGACGATGTCCTCGCCGTTGACCCAGAACCGCACCTGAGCCACGAACCGGGGTCCCGCCGGCAGTCTCCCTCGTGGTCCACGCCCACGATGAACCGGGCGCCGTCCGGAGCGGTGATCTCGCCGGTCACGCCCCAGTATGGGAGGTCCCATCGCCGGCGCACATCCCCGTGCCGTGCCCCCGCCCGCCGCAGCTCCACTTCGACGCCGTTCCATACGACACCGAAGTGGCCCGTGCTGAGGCGGACCGCTGGTGGCGGGTCTAAGCCCAGCACCGCGCGCCCTGCCCGACTGCGGGGAACAGAGCGCGGCGCCCCTACGCCGACCGCGAGGCGTCGACGATTGCCTGGATAGAAGCCCCTGGTCGCGGCGGCACGGTGTCGGCGGTTCGGACGGATGGCCGCCGGGCAGGCCCTACACCTCGTGGGGTTTGGCTCGCGCCCTGCATACGAGGTGACGGTGCCTATGCCTCGTCGGCCGGCGCACGATCCGGGAGGTCTCGCAGACGCGCCACGAGGGAACGGCAGATGCGCTCGGTCTCCAGGTCGCGAGCGACTGCATCACTCCAAGCGTCGTTGCCTCGGCGCGGTTGCGCGAGCGCCGTCCGGATCCGGGGCAGGGCAGGACGTGCG
>NZ_JBVJGU010000014.1:0-87821 GCF_055587165.1 Streptomyces sp. NPDC048353
ATATAGCCACAATCCGTGATTACCCATGGCGTGTCGCCCCAATTCACCACAACAGCCCCCCCACCACAGAGGCACGACAGGGCGGCAGGGCGGCAGGGCGGGGCGGGGCACAGCGGGGCGGCTGAGGTGGCCGGGGTCTGGCGTTGCCTCTTCCCGGGTCGGCTGGTCGTGGCCGCCGTACAGACTTCCCAGACGGCGAATGAAGAGAGCCGCGGCGAACGCCCGCCCGGCCCTACGCCTCGCTCACCCGCACCAGCGAGCACCTGAGCCCCCGACGTACACCGCCCGCACCTGGGGACCTACCCCCTCCCCCGCCAGCCCCCCAGCGCAAGGGAACGGAGCCCTAAAGCACAGAGCGGGAGTGCACGCTGACGGCATAGCCGCAGCCCGGCTCGTAAGGATCGCCGCCCCACGTGGCGTAACGCCCACGCAAGACCAGCCCAGCCCCGGTGCACCAGCGGTCGTACTCATCCAAAGTCACCGTCGGCTCCGGCAGCGGCAGATGCGCCGCATCCAGGCCCATCCCCGTCACCACCAACCCACCCGGACGCACCACAGCGGCCAACTGCCGCAGGACGGCTGACCCGGTGCCCGGGGCCAGCAGGGGGATGACGTTTCCCGCGGCCAGGGCCAGGTCGAAGTCCGGACGCACGCCGAGGGCATCCAGATGGGCCAGATCGCCGAGGATCCACTCCTGGTCGGGAGCGTCGCGGCGGGCGACGGCGAGCATGGAGGCGTCGACATCCACGCCGGTGCAGTGGTGGCCCAGTTCGGCGAGCCGGATCGCGATGCGGCCGGTGCCGCAGCCGGCATCCAGGACCCGGGCCACAGGCTTCAGCAGCGCCGCGCAGAAAGCGGCCTCGCCGTGGATGTCATGGCCCGATTCGGCGAGCCGCGCGAACCTCCGGGCGTACTCCTCGCCGGCATTTCCGCCGGTCAGCTCCGCCCAGGGGTCACGTGGCCCAGTCACGTCGCGCACGCCTTCCGGTCAGCCGAGCCCCTGCGGGGCAAGGTGGATGCCTTTCTTAGAAATCATGGTCGCAGATGCAAGCCAATGCGAGCCATATCGATGCAAGCCCTATCTCGACCGACCACGTCTCCGGCGGACACCGCGCGAATCCCGCACCACTGCAGCATCCCGGGCGCACAGCATCCCCGGCCTGCGGCTACTTCCGGTCGCCGCCGCCCGTCTGCTCGTAGTACGAAGCCACCTGATCGCGGTACTCGACCTCGTCGAGGTGCTTGTCACGGTGAAACTCAGGGGCGTTCTTGATCTGCTCCTTGGAGAGGTCCAGTGTGATCTCCTTGCCCTCCGTGTCGACGCGCGAGATCGTGTTCGCGGGCAGGAGAACCTCCTTACCGAAGATCCACACACCGGTGTCGACCACGATGTAAGCGTCGTCCACTTCCTCGGAGTGCTTGTCGACCTTTCCGATGCTTCCGTCGACCGCCTCCACCTTGTAGCCGACGAGGTCCGTGCCGACGGCGTAGTTGAAGGACGGACGGTAATTCCACGCGTTCTCAGTCACGTACGAACAGCTCCTGAATGTCGAATTGCTGGCGTCTACCCGGACCGGGCGCTCTGTCTCGACGCGCTTCGTCCCGCCCGGGCCCCGCAGGGCGGGGCCGCTCTCACGTGCCCCGTCTCGCCGTCCCCATGCCCGTCGCCGCCGACCCGCCCTCGCCGAGGGCAGCGACGACCAGCCAAATCAGCCCCTTACGATCTGGTCCACAGAGGCCCACTCGAAACAGCCCCACCCTCGTCGGCGGTCCACACAGGAGGTTGCCTTGATCACGGCGCAGCACTGGATCGACGCCCTCGGCCTGGAAGCGCACGTGGAAGGCGGGTATTTCCGGCGGACCTTTCAGGCGGACCACCGGCCGCGCGTCCGGACACCCGCTGGTGAGCGCTACACGCTGACCTCCATCCACTACCTGCTCACCCACTGGTCGCCCGTCGGGTACTGGCACCTGAACCGCTCCGACATCCTGCACTTCCACCACCACGGCGAAGCGATCACCTATCACCTGCTCCACCCCGACGGGCACTACAGCAGCGCCGTTCTCGGGCAGGACACCGGCCGGGGGCAGGTGCTCACCCTGGCCGTTCCCGGAGGGGTGTGGAAGGCCTCCCACCTCGCCGCGGGAGACCACGCACTGATCAGTGAAGCCGTCGCACCCGGGTTCGACTACGCCGACATGACCCTCGGCCGGCCCCACGAACTGGTCTCACGTTTCCCCGCGCACGCCGAACTCGTACAGCTCTACTGCCGACCGACCCAGCCGTAGCTCGGCCGTCCACAGCCCAGCCGCCCATAGCCCGGGCCGCGTCCCGGCTGTTCCCGCCCCCCACCCCTCACGGTCATCGCCTGGCGGCAGCCCTGCCAGCCGCGTCGCGATAGCCGTCTTCCAGGCGCCGCGGGCATCCGCTTTCACCCGGAGGCGACGCGCCGACCCCTTGACCTCGACGGCGCCAGTCATTACCTTGCGGTCAGCGCAGACCCATGACGACCGAGAGGAGGCGACCAGCGGATGTACACCAGCTCCGACCTGAGTCGCCTCGCCCACAGCACGGTCTGGATTCCGGGTCGCATCGCGCACGGCTGCTGACGACGCCGTCCTGATGTGTCCGTCGACGGCACATCGCGGATCCTCCGCCCCCCTCTTCTGATCTCCTGGTACGCCGCTGTCGCGTGCCGTCCTGCGCCCGACCGCCCCTGTCTTGTGGCGCGTCCGGAAACACAGAAAGCTGCCCGTCTTGGCGAACATGATGAACCGTCCGATCACTGTCCGGAACGCAGGCCCGTCGTGGTAGCCGCGCGGATCACGGTCAACGGGAAAGAGACACCCCTGTCACCGGCCGCTCCCCACTCCACCGTGCTGGACGTCCTGCGCGAGCGGGGCCTCACCGGAACCAAGGAGGGCTGCGCGGAGGGTGAGTGCGGCGCCTGCTCGATCCTGGTGGCCCGCCCCGGCGTGAACAAGCCCACCGACTGGGTGGCGGTGAACGCCTGTCTGGTCCCGGCCGCGGCACTCGACGGCCAGGAGGTCATCACCGCCGAGGGCCTCGCCTCCGTCGACAGCCCCGGCACACCGCCCACCCTGCACCCGGTGCAGGAGGAGATGGCGGTCCGCGGCGGATCCCAATGCGGTTACTGCACACCGGGGTTCGTCTGCAGCATGGCCGCCGAGTACTACCGCCCCGACCGCTGCGCGCACACGGACCCGGTCGGCGGCAGCGACGCCGAGCACGGCCCGAACGGCTTCGATCTGCACGCGCTGAGCGGCAATCTGTGCCGCTGCACCGGCTACCGGCCGATCCGCGACGCCGCGTTCGCCGTCGGCACACCCACGGACGAGGACCCGCTGGCCCGGCGCCGCGAGCAGTCGCCGCCCGCGCCGGTCGCCACCGAGTACACCCGGGACGGCCGGACGTTCCTGCGCAGGAACACCCTCGCCGAGACGTTGGAGGTGCTGCGCGAGCGGCCCGACGCGGTGCTGGTCGCCGGGTCCACCGACTGGGGCGTGGAGGTGAACATCCGTGCCCGGCGGGCCGATTGTGTGGTGGCCCTCGACCGACTGCCCGAGCTGCGGGAATTGCGTGTCGCCTCCGACCACATCGAGATCGGGGCCGCGCTCACCCTAACCGAGATCGAGCGCCGTCTCGACGGCGCCGTCCCGCTTCTCGCGGATCTGTTCCCGCAGTTCGCGTCCCGGCTCATCCGCAACGGCGCGACTCTCGGCGGCAATCTGGGGACGGGGTCCCCCATCGGTGACAGTCCGCCGGTGCTGCTCGCGCTGGAGGCGTCGGTGGTGCTCGCCGACGCCGACGGAGAGCGCGAGGTCCCGCTGGCGGAGTACTTCACCGGATACCGGCAGAGCGTGCGCCGGCCGGGCGAGCTGATCCGCTCGGTGCGCGTCCCGCTGCCGCTGTCCCCGGTCGCGGCCTTCCACAAGATCGCCAAACGGCGCTTCGACGACATCTCCAGTGTGGCGGTCGCGTTCGCGCTCGGCATCGAGGACGGGATCGTCCGCAAGGCACGCATCGGCCTGGGCGGCGTGGCCGCGACCCCGATCCGTGCCGTCGCCACCGAGGCCGCCTTGGAGGGCAGGCCGTGGACGGCGGAGACCGTCGAGGCCGCGGTGCCGGTGCTCCGGTCCGAGGGCACGCCGATGTCCGACCACCGCGCCAGCGCCGCGTACCGCTCCGCGATGCTCGGCCAGAGCCTGCGCAAGCTGTACACGCGAACCACCGAGGCGGTGTCGTCATGAGTCATCTGTCCGAGCGTCCCGAGAAGCCCGCCGTCGGTCTGTCGATGCCGCACGAGAGTGCCGTCCAGCACGTCACCGGCAGCGCGCTCTACACCGACGACCTGGTCCATCGCACCAAGGACGTGCTGCACGCCTACCCGGTCCAGGTCATGAAGGCCCACGGCCGCATCACCGACCTGCGCACGGAGCCGGCGCTCGCCGTCCCGGGAGTGGTCCGGGTGCTGACCGGGGCCGACGTGCCCGGCGTCAACGACGCCGGGATGAAGCACGACGAGCCGCTCTTCCCCGACACGGTGATGTTCCACGGTCACGCCGTCGCCTGGGTCCTCGGCGAGACGCTGGAGGCGGCCCGGCTCGGCGCGGAGGCCGTCGAGGTGGACCTTGACGAGCTGCCGTCCGTGATCACCTTGCAGGACGCGATGGCGGCGGAGAGCTTCCACGGCGCCCGGCCCGTGATGGTGACCGGTGACGTCGACGCCGGCTTCGCCGACTCCGCGCACGTCTTCGGCGGCGAGTTCCAGTTCTCCGACCAGGAGCACTTCTACCTGGAGACGCACGCGGCGCTCGCCTATGTCGACGAGGCCGAGCAGGTGTTCGTCCAGAGCAGTACTCAGCATCCTTCCGAGACCCAGGAGATCGTGGCGCACGTCCTCGGTCTGCACAGCCACGAGGTGACCGTGCAGTGCCTGCGGATGGGCGGAGGCTTCGGCGGCAAGGAGATGCAGCCGCACGGCTTCGCGGCCGTCGCCGCGCTCGGTGCCAGGCTGACGGGCCGGCCGGTCCGGGTACGGCTCAACCGGACGCAGGATCTGACCATGTCCGGCAAGCGGCACGGGTTCCACGCCCGGTGGCGGATCGGCTTCGACGCCGACGGACGCATCCAGGCCCTGGACGCCACCCTGACCGCGGACGGCGGCTGGAGCCTCGACCTGTCCGAGCCGGTGGTGGCCCGCGCGCTGTGCCACATCGACAACACGTACTGGATTCCCCACGCCCGCGTCGCCGGCCGCATCGCCCGGACCAACAAGGTCTCCAACACCGCCTTCCGCGGCTTCGGCGGGCCGCAGGGCATGCTGGTGATCGAGGACATCATGGGCCGGTGCGCGCCGCTGCTCGGGCTGGACCCGATGGAGCTGCGGGAGCGCAACTTCTACCGGGCGGGCCAGTCGACGCCGTACGGACAGCCGGTGGTTCAGCCGGAACGCATCTCCGCCGTCTGGGAGCAGGTCAAGGACGACGCCGGCATCGCCGACCGCGGGCGTGAGATCGCCGCCTTCAACGCCGCGCATCCGCACACCAAGCGGGCGCTCGCCGTCACCGGCCTGAAGTTCGGGATCTCGTTCAACCTCACCGCCTTCAACCAGGGCGGTGCGCTGGTGCTGATCTACAAGGACGGTTCGGTCCTGATCAATCACGGCGGCACCGAGATGGGTCAGGGCCTGCACACCAAGATGCTGCAGGTGGCGGCGACCACGCTGGGCATCCCGCTGCACAAGGTACGGCTGGCTCCGACGCGTACCGACAAGGTGCCCAACACCTCCGCTACCGCGGCCAGCGCCGGGGCGGACCTCAACGGTGCGGCGGTGAAGAACGCCTGTGAGCAGCTGCGCGAGCGGCTGCGGGTGGTGGCCGCCACCCGGTTGGGTTCCAGTGCCTCGGACGTACGGATCGTGGAGGGCGTCGCGCGCGCCCTGGGCAGCGACCGGGAAGTGGCCTGGGACGACCTGGTGCGCACCGCGTACCTCCAGCGTGTGCAGCTGTCGGCGGCCGGTTTCTACCGGACGGAGGGGCTGCACTGGGACGCGAAGACGTTCCATGGCTCGCCGTTCAAGTACTTCTCCCACGGCGCCGCCGCGGCCGAGGTGGAGGTGGACGGCTTCACCGGCGCGTACCGGATCCGGCGGGTGGACATCGTGCACGACGTCGGCGACAGCCTCTCCCCGATGATCGACATCGGCCAGGTCGAGGGTGGGTTCGTGCAGGGCGCGGGCTGGCTGACCCTCGAGGACATGCGCTGGGACGCCGGTGACGGCCCCCACCGCGGCCGCCTGCTCACCCAGGCCGCGAGCACGTACAAGCTGCCGAGCTTCTCGGATATGCCCGAGGATTTCCACGTCCGGCTCCTGGAGAACGCCACCGAAGAGGGTGCGGTGTACGGGTCCAAGGCGGTGGGGGAACCTCCGCTGATGCTGGCGTTCTCGGTACGGGAAGCGCTGCGGCAGGCCGCCGCCGCGTTCGGGCCGGGCGGGATCAGTGTGGAGTTGGCCTCGCCCGCGACGCCGGAAGCGGTGTACTGGGCGGTCCAGGCGGCTCGTCAGGGCGAGGCTCGCGAGGGCACCCCGGCCGGGGAGGCTTCCGCCGACGGTCAGGCCGGGGCCCGGCACGTCGAGAACGGTCACGCCGTGGGCCCGTCCCTCCGTTCCGGTCCGGCCGACGGCGCGGTCCGTCCCGACGCCGAAGCGCTGAGCGGTGCCTGACATGACCTGGGTCGCCGCGGTCGCGCGGTTGCGGGCACGCCGGGAGCCCGGCGTGCTCGTGACCGTCGTGACCGTGCGGGGCCACGCCCCGCGCGACGCCGGCGCGAAGCTCGTGGCGAGCCGGACGACGACATGGGGCTCCATCGGTGGCGGCAATGTGGAGGCGGTGGCGATCGACCGGGCCCGGGAGATGATCGCCGCGGGCAAGCCGGAGCCGGAGCTGATGGATTTCGCCCTCAACGACAAGGCGGTCAACCGGCATGGCGTGCAGTGCTGCGGCGGAACGGTCTCGGTGCTGCTCGAACCGCTGCCGACGGTCCGGGCGGTGGCGGTCTTCGGCGTCGGGCACGTCGGGCTGGAGCTGGCGCGCATCCTGGCACGTCAGGACCTGGACCTGCATCTGATCGACAGCCGCCCCGACCTGCTCACCGAGGAGCGGCTCGCCGGACTGGCGGACGCGGTGGCGCAGGTCCACGTCCATCACACGCCGCTGCTGCCCGAGGAGGTACTGGAGGAACTGCCGCACGGCACCCACGTCCTGATCATGACGCATGACCATGCCGAGGACGCCGCACTGTGCGACGCCGCCCTCCGTCTCCCCCACCTCGGCTCCATCGGCCTGATCGGCTCGGCGGCCAAGTGGGCCCGGTTCCGCAAACGCCTCGCCACCGAGGGCGGTCACGACGAGGCGACCATCGATCGGATCAAGACCCCGATCGGCCTGGCCGACATCACCGGCAAGGATCCCTCCACCATCGCCGTGAGCGTCGCCGCCGATCTGCTGCGCACTTTCGAGTCCGAGGGCAGCTGAGAGCCGCACGCGGCGGCGGGAGCTGGGTGCCATGCGCGGGCGCAGCAGGGTGGGCATCGGGCGGCCCGGGGGTGCGCGGTGAGTGGGCGCCGCTGTGGTGCATGATGTGAACCGGGAGGGGGATTTGAATGCGTTCAGAAGTTCAGAAGCCGCTGCCGGATCACGTCCGGGGCCAGGCGCGCGTCAGGGACAGGTTCGGTGCCGTGATCGCGGCCTCGGTCTCGGTGCTTCTCGTCGAGGCCGTGGTCGGAACGGTCGCGAACCAGGTGTGGGAGCAGACCCAAGAGCGCCCGGCTCTGCCCTCCCACGGGTTGGGGCTCGTCGTGCTGGTGATCGCCACGCCGTTCCTCGCGGCGGCGGGAGCCGTGATCGGTGCGCTGGTGACGGTCAGCGTGGTGATGCCGCTCCTGACCGTGGCCGCCTGGCTCGGCCGTAGATTCTCTGGACGCGAGGGGTGGTGGTGGGTCCCCGCGGCGACGTCCGCCTCGACCGCCCTGCCGGTCCCGGCCGTGGCGATCCTCGCCGAGGCCGGCGTCCAGGCCGGCCTCGGCGGGTGGCTCGCGGCGACCATCGCGCTCGCCGCCCCTGCCCTGGTCGCCCGCAGGCTGCTGCTGCCGGACCGTTCGCCGCTCTCCGGCGGCGCGATGTTCGGGCGGGTCGCGCTGTATGGGACGCTCACCGCCGTGACGGCCTGCTCGCTTGCCGGGGCCGCCCTGTACGCCGGGCTCGGTTACGAGCCTCCACTGTTGAACGCGCAGCAGATCGCCGGCACGTACTCCGACGGCAAGGACGGCACCCTCATCCTCACCCCGAACGGCACGGCGTCCGCGACCCGCGTCGAGACCTTCGCCTTCGACGACGCCCTCGGCCCTTCCGAGCCCCAGGTCGGTGAATGCACCGGCACGGGCACGTGGGCCTTTGACCCTGTCGACGGCCCGTACTCCCAGCAGGTCGACGTCACCGTCGACACGTGCCCCGTCGGCATGGACGGCTGGAGCGTCTACGGAACCCGCGCGCACCCGAAGCTGTACGTATACCTAGGCGACCCCGACCCCTGGCAGCTCTACACCCTGCGACGCGTCTAGCCTGCCTTTCTGTCGTCGCCCGCCCTTCGAGCACCGTGCACCCCGCCCCGTCAGGGTCGCCGTCCGAGGCGGAGACGCCGGGCGGGGCGGTCGGGTGGAGCGGGGGTCAGACGCGGGTGGTGGGCGGTTCGGCGGGGGTCGGCGTGTGGCGGCGGCGGCGGAGCAGGGTCAAGGCGCCGAGGAGGGCGCCGACGGCCAGTACCACCAGGCCCCGCCACCACACCGGTGCCTCCACCTGGGTCGCCAGCGCGACGCAGGACAGGGCGCCGAGGACCGGGACGACCGTGGGGGTACGGAAGTGACCGGTGCCCGCCGCGTCGTCGCGGCGCAGCACGAGGACGGCCAGGTTCACGACGAAGAACACGACCAGCAGGAGCAGTACCAGCGTGCCGGCCAGGACGTCGATCCCCCCGCTCGTCGCCAGTAGCGCGGACAGCGCCGTGGTGACGGCGATCGCGGCCCAGGGCGTGCGCCGGCCGGGAAGGACGCGGGCGAGGAAGCCGGGCAGGAGCCCTTCCCGGCTCATCCCGTAGGCGAGGCGCGAGGTCATGATCCCCGTGAGGAGGGCGCCGTTGGCGACCGCCACCAGCGCGATCAGGGCGAACACCTGTACCGGCACGTGTCCGGCGGCCCGGACGATCTCGAGGAGCGGACCGTCGGACGCGGCGAGCGTCCCGGTCGGTACGGCCGCGGAGGCGGCGGCCCCGACGGCCGCGTACAGGGCGCCCGCGGTCAGCAGCGCGCCGAACAGGGCGCGGGGATAGGACCGGCCGGGGTCGCGTGTCTCCTCGGCCACGTTCACGGAGGTCTCGAACCCGACGAAGGAGTAGTAGGCGAGGACGGCTCCGCTCAGCACGGCTGCCAGGGGCCCCTCCGCCGTCGTGCCGAGCTGCGTCAGCCGGCCGACGTCCCCGTCTCCTCGGACGGTGATCCACACGCCCAGTCCGACGATGATCAGGAGACCGCTCGCCTCGACCAGCGTGGCGAGGGTGTTGGCCCGGGTCGACTCCCGGATGCCGCGCGCGTTGAGCAGCGCCAGCAGGGCGAGGAACGCGACGGCGACCAGCACGAGCGGCAGGGAGACGAAAGCCCGCAGATAGTCCCCGGCGAAGCCGCGCGCCAGCGCCGCGACCGAGACGATGCCGGCGGCCAGCATGCAGTAGCCGGTGAAGAACCCGACCGCCGGGCCGAAGGCGCGCGTGGCGTAGTGGGAGGCGCCGCCAGCGCGGGGGTACTTCGTCGCCAGCTCCGCGTACGAGGCGGCCGTGAGGAGCGCGAGCAGCAGGGCCACGGTGAGGGGCACCCAGACGGCGCCGCCCGAGGCGGCCGCGACTTGGCCGATCAGCACGTACACCCCGGCGCCGAGCACGTCGCCGAGGATGAAGAAGTACAGCAGCCGGGTGGTGAGGACCTTGCGGAGCGGGGCCTGGGGCGCGGGCGCGGGTGCGGGGCTGGTGGGGGGCGGGGTCATGGTCTCTGTTTCTTCGGATGTCGAGGTCGGGGCCGGGTGGGCGTCGACGTGGGGGCACGCCGAGGGTCCGAGTCGACTGGTGCCCCCGATGTGCGCCCGCAATGCCCCTTCCACGTACTCGGGCGGTGAAGCCGCATGCCACCCGGCCGTCCATGCCTCCCCGACGCCCCTCCACTGCGGCTCCGGTCCCCCGGCGTCGGGGAGCGCGCGGGTCAGGGGAGGCGGGTGAGCCTGTCGAGGAGCGTGGGCTCGGTCAGCCCTTCCCGTACCGCCACCGGGACCCGGAGGGCCTGCGGGCCGCTGCCCACCGTCAGCGTGGCGACCTCGGTGCCGGGTGCCGCCGAGCTGGGCAGCCCTGCGCCGTTCACGCGGAGCACGGCGTCCAGCCTCTGCCCGGGTACGCCGACGACCTCGATGTCGCGTACGGCCACCAGGGGCGTACGACGGCCCAGCGCGTCCCGCACCCACCCGACCGTCTGTCCCCGGGAGACGATCTTCCCGTCGGTGAGGCCCGCGCGGACGGCCGCGACGACCTTCTGGGCGTTGGTCTTCACCAGGTCTAGGCTCCGCAGGGCGTCGGGATCGGGCCCCTCGGCCCGCTGGCCCATCAGCGAGCCGAGGATCAGCGGCGTCTTCTCGCCGACCGTCTTGTAGGCCGCCCACACCAGCGTGCCGCCCGCCGGCGTGCTGGAACCGGTCTTGATGCCCTTGATGCTCAACCCGGCGAGCAGCAGGCTGGCGTTGTTGTTGTACAGCGGCTCGGGCAGCCCCTCGATCGTGGCGTCGGGCAGGGCGACGATCGCCCGGAACACGTCGGACTTCATGGCCGCCTCCGCCAGCTTCAGCTGGTCGACGGCCGTGCTCACGGTCCGGGAGTCCAGGCCGCTGGGATCGGTGTAGACGGTGTCGTGCATCCCCAGGTCCTTGGCCGCGGCGTTCATCTTCGCCACGAAGGGCGCCGTGGAGGCGCCGCCGCCGTCCCAGCGGGCCAGCAGCCGGGCGATGTTGTTGCCCGACGGGATCATCAGCATCTTCAGCATGTCCTGCTGGCTGAAGGTCGCTCCTTGCGTCAGGCCCTGGATCCTGGACTCGTTCCTGGACGTCCCCTCCGCGACCGCCTGGGCGTCCACCGCGATCCGCGGCCCTTCCTCGCCCTTCTTCAGGGGATGCCCCTGGAGGATGACGTACGCCGTCATGATCTTCGCGACGCTGGCGGTCGGTACCGACTCCTGCGGTCCGAACACGGCGACCTGGCCGGTGCCGGGAAGGTGGACCGCGCCCTGTCCGTGGTCGGGCCACGGGATCTCGAACCGGCCCGGCAGGGCGTACGAGGCCTTGGCGCCGCCGACCGCCGGCGCGGGCAGCGGCCGCAGTGCCTGCACGGCCACGAAGGCCACGGCCGCCAGCAGGACGAGCGACGTGGAGATCTTGAGCCACCGCAGGGAGGTCCGCTTCGCGGTTGGGGACGCGGGAAGCTCGTCGGTGTGCTCCGTCGGCGGGTCGTACGCGGGTGACACGAGCGATGCAGGTGACGGGGACGCGGCTTCCGGCGCCGGCACCGGACTCGGAGCGCGGTCGCGGGCGCCGGCGGGTGAGGAGGGAGTCAGGGTGAGAGTGAGGGTGGGGGCGGAGGCCGGAGGCGGTGCGGGCGGAGACGGAGGGGCGTCCGCGGGTTCCCGGGCGGGTGCGCGTGCGGGGTCCGGTGCCTGTACCGCCGGGGGTTCAGGTGTCGGTGCGGGTTGGGGTTTCGGTGCCGGTTCGGGCGCGGAGACAGGTTCGGGGTCCGGGGCGGCCCAGGAAGGGCGGGTGGCGGCGCCGGCGGCCGCCGACCGGGGATCCAGCGCGGGGCCCGGAGCCCGTACCGGCTCGTCCCGCGACGCCGTGACCTCTTCTGCTTCCGGGTCCGGGTCCGGCGTGGCCGGTTCCGTGTCCGCCTCGGACGGGGCCGGGTCAGGCGTGGCCGCTTCCCGGTCCGGCGTGGCCGTGGGTGCTTCCGGGCCCGCGTCCGGCGCGGCCGCGTCCCCTTCCGGGTTCGTTACCGCTTCACGGGTGGTCTCCCCCGGCGTGGCGGGACGGGCGCTCCCGCCACCACCGACCCCGTCCGCGCCGTCGACCCGCGCGGCGTCATCGCCGCCCGGAAGCCGCTCGTTCTCCGACCCTCTAGGGGACGCCCCGTCCACCGGTACCGCATTCATGCTCGGCCCTCTTACCTGCGTCTGACCATGTCGAGCAACGAGATGATCGAGTCGGTCAGAAAGTTGCCCATCCGGTCAGTTTGTTGCCGATCGGTCATATTCTGCTGACCGCCGCGCCGCCGAATGAGGGGCCGAGGACAGGGGCGGGGTCAGGACCACTGTTCGTCGGCGAGGGATCCGACCGGTGCCGGCTTGCCGATCACGGCCAGGGCGATGAAGAACGAGATCTGGCCGATCGCGATGGTCAGGGTTGTCAGCGCCTTGTCGTCGTAGTGCCGGGCCACCTCGGCGTACAGCTCGTCGGTGACCCGCTCCCGGCCGTGCGGCGCCGGCTGGAGCGTCGCCTCCACCAGAGCGAGGGCCGCACGCTCGGCATCGGTGAAGTACGGGGCGTCTTGCCAGGAGGCGACCGCGGTGATGCGCTCCTCGGTCTCTCCCGCCTTACGGAGGAAGCTGGTGTTCAGGATGGTCAGATAGGTGTTGCCGACGATCTGCCCGGCCCGCAGGTGCACCAGGCTCATCGTCGTGCGCGGCACCGACCGGTTGCCCGTGGCCCGGAACAGGGCCGCGCTGACCTCGCTCACCTCCGGAACGAACGCGGCGGGATCGGGCATCCGGGAGATCGGGGTGGTCGTCATGGTGGGGCTCCTTCGCATCGGCCTGTCCGGTGTCTTCACCTCACTGACGGAGCAGACGGCGGAAGTGTGACCGGATGCGACGAATCTTTTTTGCGGCCGACGGTCGATGGCCGACAGCCCGGCCCCGGCGGGGGCGTACGACTCAGGCCGTACGGCACCGTCCGGGGGCGGGGCCGGCTCGGGACGGGGCGGCTCGGGACGGGGCGCCCGCCCTGTGACAGGGGGTGCGGGCGCCCGTGGTGCCGGAGGTGTCAGGTCGAGGCGGGCAGAGGGGAGTTCGCCCGGGCCGTGGTCGCCGTGGTGCGGCGGCGGCGGGTGGGCAGGCCGAGGGTCGGGTGCGCGACGGCCCAGGCGGCGCCCTTGCAGACGAGTTCCTTGTAGAGGGCGGCCGTCCGGCCGGTCAGGGCCGCGCTGACGGCGCGGTCGTCGGCGGTGACGTACTGGATCAGTCCCTGCCTGCGGCCCAGGGAGAGGCACTGGTTGAAGTAGCGGACCGGCATGCTGGGGAGTTTCCCGCCGGTGAGGCGGGCGGCGAGGGCGTCGGCGGCCAGCCACGCCATGGGGGTGCCCGAGGCGCAGGACATGCGCAGTGGCTTGCCGCCCGGACCCATCGCCAGGGCCGCGTCGCCGATCGCGTACACGTCGGGGTGCGAGAGCGAGCGCATGGTGGGGTCGACCATGATCCGGCCCGCGTCGGTGACCTCCAGGGCAGTGGCCCGGGCGAGGGGGTGGGTGGCGAAGCCGGTGGTCCACACCGTGACCGCGGCCGGGATGACCGTGCCGTCGGCGGTGGTGAGGTGGTCGGCGTCGACGCGCGTGACGGCGGTGTGCTCGTGCACCGTGATGCCGAGCCCGTCGAAGACCTTCCGCAGGTGCCCGCGGCCCTTGCCGCTCAGCCACTCCCCCAGGCCGCCGCGGGCGGCGAGGGTCACGTCGAGGTCCGGTCGGGCCTCGGCGATCTCGCTCGCCGCCTCCAGACCGGTCAGGCCGCCGCCGACCACGACCACAGACTGGCCGGCCCGCAGGGACGCGAGCCGCTCGCGCAGCCGCAGCGCTCCGGGCCGGGACGCGATCTCGAAGGCGTGCTCCGCGGCACCGGGTACGCCTCCGTCGTCCCAGCCGCTGCCGAGGGCGTACACGAGGGTGTCGTACGGGAGCTGCCGCACACCGCCGTCGGCGCCGATCGCGGCCGGGGCCTCCGTGCCGGCGCCGGTGCCGGTGCCAGTGGGTGCGGGAGTCGCGGTGGGGGCGAGGGTGACGGTCTTGCGGTCGACGTCGACACCGGTGACCCGGGCGAGCGTCACCTCGACGCCGGTCCCCGCGAACATGCCGCTGAAGGGCCGGGACGGCAGGTCCTGTCCGGTGGCGAGCTGGTGCATCCGGACCCGTTCGACGAAGTCGGGTTCGGGGTTGACGAGCGTGATGGCGACGTCGTCGCGGTGCAGTCGGCGGGCGATACGGCCGGCCGCGACCGCGCCGGTGTACCCGGCGCCGAGAACGATGATGCGGTGCTGCATGTCCTGCTCCTGTCTGCACGGTCCGCTGCGGGAGATGCGCGGTTGCACCTCTTGAACCGGGCAGCGCCCCGATCCCTGACAGGACGGGCGGTGTGAAGCAGGACACACCGCCACCCGGGGCGGGGTGGGAGCCGGGGGTGGTTGCGGTCAGAAGGCGTGGAAGAGGGGTGCGCCGTGGTCGGCGGCCGCCCACCTCGCGCTCGCGCGCCGCAGCTTGTCGGGGTTGACCTGGTTGCGGAACGCCGCGATGCCCTCGGCCGTGACCTCCGGGCACATGATGCCGACGACCCGGCCGTCGACGACCGCCACGACGGCGGGGCCGCCGTTGGCGGTCGTGAGATAGACACCGGGCGATCCGCCGGCCAGGGCGCGCTTGGCGGGCCCGGGGCTGAACAGGCCGCGCAGGAACGTCGCGACCGCCTGGGCGCCTTCGAACGCCTTGGCGCGGGCCGGGATCTTCCCGCCGCCGTCGCCGATCGCCCGGGCGTCGGCGGTCAGCAGCCGTACCAGCGGTTCGGTCCGGCCGCTGGTGGCGGCCGCCAGGAACTCCTCGACGACGCGCCGGGCGGCGGCCCGGTCGATCTCCGCACGCGCCCTGCCCTCCGCGAGATGCTTTCGGGCGCGGTGGAAGAGCTGCTGGGCGGCCGACTCGCCGACCTCGAGGATCCCGGCGATCTCCCGGTGGGAGTATCCGAAGGCCTCCCGCAGCACATAGGCCGCGCGCTCCCGTGGCGCCAGCCGCTCCATCAGCGTCAGCACCGCGAAGGAGACCGACTCGCGCTGCTCCGCGGTGTCGGCGGGCCCGAGCATGGGGTCGCCCTCCAGCAGCGGCTCGGGCAGCCACTGGCCCACGTAGGACTCGCGCCGTACGCGGGCCGAGGCGAGCTGGTTGAGGCACAGGTTGGTCAGGACCTTCGTCAGCCAGGCCTCAGGGACCTCGATCCGGTGGGGATCGGTGGCCTGCCAGCGCAGGAACGTCTCCTGTACGGCGTCCTCGGCCTCGCTCACCGAGCCGAGGAGACGGTAGGCGACCGCCTCCAGACGGGGCCTGGCGGCCTCGAAACGGTCCACGTCCTTCGCCGTCAGCGCCATGGACCGGATCCTAGCCCGAGTCCGGACGGAGCCCTGGGCGGCATCCCGCGAGCCCGGGCCGAGACCACGGGGGTGCTCTACCGGGACCCGGGGCCGCCCCCGCACGGGCTATCGGGGGCGGGGCAGGGGCGGGGCGCCGGTGTCCTCGTCGGTCTGCGGGCGGGCCTCGGCCGGGGACGCGGCGCCGGTGAAGTGCTGGTAGGTGCCGGTCAGGTGGAGCAGCCGGTCGAAGAACTCGGGCCGGCCCTCGAGGTGGAGGCGTACCCCCGCCGTCGCGGTCTCGCGGTGCAGGGTCAGCAGGGTGGACAGGCCCGTGGAGTCGCACAGGGTCAGCCCGGAGCAGTCCAGGTGGACATCGGCCGGCCGGCGCTCGGGGGCGAGGTGGGCGCGAGCGGCCCGCAGGAGGTCCTCGGCGGTGTCCCAGTCGAGGTCGCCGGCGAGGGTCAGATGCAGGGTCCCGTCGCCGGCGGTGGCGGCGTCGAGACGGAACGGGACGTGGGGGTGGGATGTCATGCGTGGTTTCCGGGGCCGGGGACGGGGGCGGTGGTGCGGGAGGGGAAGGCGGTCAGGGCGGCGTGTGCGGCCCCGAGGTGCGTCAGGGCGCGGGGGAAGTCGCCGAGTTCGGCCGCCAGCAGGTCCAGAGCGGGCGTCAGGACGGTGGCGGGGACGTGTCTGGCCTGCAGGATGCCGGCGGTCCAGGTGACGAAGCCGGCGAACAGGTCGGGATCGTCGGTGTAGAGGGAGGCGGCGAGGAAGTCGACGATGTGGGCGATGTCCTCGGCCGTACGGTCCCGCTGCTGGTCGGTGTAGGACCGCATCTCCGGAAGCCGGTCCTCCAGGGCGGTCAGGACGTTCTTCACCAGCTGCGGTCTGGAGCGCACGACCAGGGTGTACTCCTGGTCCTCCAGGTGGGGCAGTCGGCCTGCGGCGTCCGGGACACCGGCCGGGAGGGCCGGGGCGGGGCGCTCCAGCCGGGCGGCCAGTATCTCGGCCGCCGCGCGGGCGTCGGGTGCCCAGCCGTCCGCGCCGAGCAGCCGGGCGTAGCGGCCCTGGGGGCCGAAGGCCGCACCGCCGGCCAGGACCGGCAGGCCGATCGCCTGGACGGCGGTGATCGCGGCGTGCGCGGCGGGCAGGCGGGTGGGGATCGAGGACGACAGGGCGACCACGTCGGGGCCGGTCTGGTGCAGGTGGGCGATGAGGTGCGGAGTGGGGACCTGGGCGCCGAGGAAATCGACGGTGAAGCCCCGCCCGCGCAGCACCTCGGCCAGGATCCGGGCGGGCAGGGCGTGCCACTCCCCCTCCACACAGGCCACGGTCACCCGCGTCGGCGCCGTACCGGAGGAGTTTCGCGGCGTACGGGAGGGGGCGTGCGGGGTCCGGTGGGCGACGGCGGCGATGACCCGGTCGTGGATGGCGGTCGCCGCGTGTTCCTGGGCGACGCTGATGCGGCCCGCCGCCCACTCCTGGCCGACGCGGGCCTGCACCGGCCCGATCACGTCCAGCAGGACGTCCTCCGCCGTCATGCCGCCGTCCAGGGCCTCGAAGCACACGGCGACGGCGGCGTGTTCGCCGCGGGCCTGGACCGCCGACCACAGCCGCTCCCGCAGCGTCTCGGCATCCGCCTCCCCGCAGACCGGTCCGGCCCCGGGGCCGGCGGAGGCCGGAGCGCCGGAGGCGGCAACCGCAGCGCCCGTCGCCACGGCAGCCGGAGCGGCGGCGGGGGCCGGGCTGGGCGTGGCGGGGGCGACGGCAAGGCCGCGGGCGACCGCGGTCGGAGCGTCCGGCACCGCGGGAGGGGGGTCGGCGGGCGCGGCGGGCGGGCCCGGGATGCGAGAAGTCATGCGGTGTACCTGCCCCGAGTGTGTCCGTTCACCGCCGTCAGATGGGTGGTGTGCGGGGCGGTGATCGCCACCACCGCCATGTCGTCGTGCGGGCCGTCGCCCACCCACTGGGAGGCGAGCATCCGGATGCGTTCGACGACGGCCTCGGCCGGCAGACCGACGCACTCGCCGAACGCGGCCCGCAGGCGGCTCTCACCGAACATGGCCGACCCCAGCGGGCCGCCACGGGCCTCGGTGATGCCGTCGGTGTAGAGCAGGCAGGTCTCCCCCGGCGCCAGGTAGACGGTCGCCGAGCGGGAGGTGACGGTCGGCAGCGCGCCCACCAGGGTGCCGGCCGTGTCGGCCTCCTCCACTTCGCCGGTGGTGCGCAGCAGCAGGGGCCTGGGGTGCCCCGCGCTGGTCAGACGCAGCCGGACCTGGGGGCCCACGCGTTTGACGGAGGCCAGGACCAGAGTGGCGAACCGGGTGTGGTGGGACGTCAGCAAGGCGTCGTTGAGCAGGCCCAGGACGTACTGGTGGTCGGTGGCCAGGGGAACCATCGCGTGCAGGGTGTTGCGGATCTTGCCCGTCAGGACGGCCGCGTCCAGTCCCTTTCCGCAGACGTCCCCGAGGACCGCGAGGGGCTCCCGGCCGGCCTCGGGGCCGGGGTGGACGTCGTAGAAGTCGCCGCCGACGCGCTCGGTGTCCTTCGACGCGCGGTAGCCGCCCGCGAACTCCACACCGTGGACCTGCCGCAGGGCGGGCGGCAGAAGTTCGGCCATCAGGGTCTGGGTGATGCGGGCCTGTTCGCCGTAGAGCCGGGCGGCCGACAGGGCGGCACCGGCGCGGGCGGCGAACAGCCGGGCGAAGAGCTCCTCGGAGGTGTCGAAAGCCGCCCGGTCACTGCGGCGCAGCAGGATCAGCGCGCCGGCGGGGACGCCATGGCCGGGCAGCGGGGTGACGGCGACCGAACCGGGGGCGCCGTCGAAGTGGTCGGGCAGCGCCCAGGACGGCAGAGCCGCTGGATCGATCCACCTGGACGGCACCGGCGGGAAGCCTTGCAGGGCCTCGGCCAGCCCAGGGAGGTCCGCCGGGTCCACGGCCGCGTTGCGGCGTTCCGTACGGCCCCCCGCCGCGTAGACGACAGGGAGGCGCCGGCCGGTCGGCGGGGCGACCACCACCGCCGCGTCCGCGAGGTGCTCGGCAGCGAGCAGCGCGGTCATCTCCAGACAGCGCTCGGTGTTCAAGGACGCGAGCAGCTTCGACGAGGCCTCCGCGAGGAACAGCGTGCGCCGCCGCTCGCCTTCGAGCGCCTGCTCCAGCACCTGCCGGTCGGTGTCGTCGACCAGCCACCAGGCGACGTCCCCGTGGTCCGACAGGGTGGCATGAGCGCGCAGAAGCCGCCCTTCGTGACGCCCGTGGACCGGCGCGGGGCCCGTCCGCTTGTCGGAGCGCTCTCCCTGGCCGAGGCCGCGTCTGAGATCAGGGTCCTCATCACGGCGGACGCCGTGGTCGACATCGGCATTCCCGTCGCCGTCGACATCTCGGCCGAGAGCGACATCCCGGTCGAGGCCGGTGCGGGAGTGCTGCGGCCGGCCAGACGGCCTGCTGCGGGGCCGCGGCGGCCCGGCGAGACGCCGATGGGCGTCGGCGAGCCAGGACGGCGCGACATCGGCGAGCCACGCACCGCTGACCATGCCGGGGAACAACCCGGTAGCGGCTTCGTTGGCCTCGATCACACCGCCGTCCTGGCAGACCACCAGCGCCGGGTACGGCGCGCGCAGCCAGGACGTACTCGTACTCGAGACGACACCACGCGACCGGCCGGAAACACTCGGGGAAACAGTCATACGCGGGGGCCCGCTATGCGGGACCCACCACCTTCCACCTGGAAAACAGATCCACGGTCCACCATTCCCCACCGTCTGTGACGCATCAAGCCAAGCGAGCCTTCTCACCCGTGAACAGATGCCGCACGGCAACACTCACACACCGCACACACAAAGCCGTCACCAGAAAACCACCCCAAAAGAGGAAGAATTATCCGGATCCGGGGTAGTGCGCAATCCCACACTCGCGCCTCCGCCGGTCTGCCGGCACCCGTGTCGGGGAACAGCAGGGTCGGCTTGCCGCGGACGCCGGACGTTGTGCGGCTCGCGTCGGTGTCAGTCGGGCCAGCTGGCGTCAGTCGGTGCCCGTTGGCGTCAGTCGGCGACATTCGGCGCCAGTCGCGTCAGTCGCGTCAGTCGGCGCCGGAGGCCGACGAGGGAGTGGCCCGGGAGGACGTACGGTTCCGCTCCGCATCCGATTCCACCGCCCGCTTCAAGCGGTCCAGCGTCGCGGCCATGCCGGAGCGGTTCGTACGCAACCGGGCTGCCGGAGACGTGCCGGCGGCCACGCGGCCGAGGAGGTCGGTGATCCTCCCCCGGCGCCCGCGGCGCAGGTCGTGCCAGTACTGGGTGACGTACGTGGCGGGGGCGCCCTCGACAGCGTTCTCGGCCGGGCTGAGCCGGAATCCCCAGGAGGCGATGGGGAGTCCGGCGATCGACACGCGGAAGGCGAATTCCTCCGGCGTCTCGCAGCGGGTCACACGGCAGACGGTGAACCAATAGCGGCAGCCGTTGCGGTTGAAGCCGATGAACGTGGGGCGGGGGCCGTTACGGCCCGCGATGATGCGGACCCCGATGCACTCCGGGCTCCAGTCCGGCATGCGCCGTACATCGCTGACCGCCGCGAACACCTCCTCGGGAGCGGCCGCGACGACGATGGTTTCCCGCAGTTCCCTAGTCCGCGCGGCCGGGTCGTCCTGTCCGTCCAAGAGGTCGCCTCCCATGGCGTTCGTCTCCCGTGTTCTCAGCGTGCGATCTCCGTACCGGCGGCCGCGCAGGTGCACAGGACGCCAATTGCCGCGCCGGGGCAGCAGTCGCCCGAACCGATCACCGGTGATTCTGCGGCCTTCCGGCCGGGATGGGAACGCTGAGCCTCGGCCTCCTGTACCAGCGCATCCTGTACGGGCTGCCATCCGGGGCGGCCCAGCAGATGACGCACCCGGTCCTGCCACCGCGTGGCGCGGGCCAGGTCGCGGCCGATGGCGACGTACTCGTGGGAGACGATGCGGAGGGGGTTGTGGGTGTCGATGTTCTTGGTGAGGCCGTAGAGGGGACGGTCCGTCTCCTCGGCCCAGGTCCCGAACATCCGGTCCCAGATCATCAGGATGCCGCCGAAGTTCCGGTCCAGATAGCCGCCTTGCGAGGCGTGGTGCACCCGGTGGCTGGAGGGGGTGTTGATCACCTTCTCGATGAGGCGGGGCAGCCGGCCGATGCGGTCGGTGTGCAGCCAGAACTGCGTCAGCATGTTGATCGCGCCGCACAGGAGGATCGCCCAGGGAGGCACGCCGGCCAGGGCCAGCGGGATGTAGAAGATCTGCGAGGTGAGGCCGGTCCAGGGCTGGCGGACCGACGTGGAGAAGTTGTACTTGCGGCTGGAGTGGTGCACCACATGGCTGGCCCACAGCACGCGCACCGTGTGGTGTTTCCGGTGCATCCAGTAGTAACAGAAGTCCTGGGCCAGCAGGATCAACGGGAACGTCGCCCAGGTGACCTCGATCCGCAGGGGGGTGAGTTCGTACAGGCCGACGAAGACGGCGACGGCGATCGTCTTGTAGAGGATGTCCACGACGGCGGCGCCCGCGCCCACGGCGAAGCTGGCGGCGGTGTCGCGAACGCCGTAGCCGCTGGCGTTCTCGTCGGGGTGGAGCCGGTAGTAGACCATCTCGATGACGACGAGCAGCACGAAGAGGGGGGCTGACAGGGCCAGCAGGGACGTGTTCTCCATCGGAACCTCCTATCGGAGCGATTCACTCCGATAGGAGTATCGGAGTGCTTGGCTCCGATAGGCAATAGGTTGGACGGCATGAAGAATCCAGACGCCGGAGGGATGCGGGCGGGCAGCCGCTTCGGCCGGCAGGCCGAGGCCGAACGCAACGACGTCCGCGTGCTGTACGCGGCCCGCGCCGTCTTCGCGGAGCAGGGTGCCGAGGCCCCCGTGTCCGCCATCGCGGTACGGGCCGGGGTGGGGATCGGGACGCTCTACCGCCGCTACGGCAGCAAGGAGCAGCTTCTCCATCGGCTGTGCGCGATCGGCATCGCCGAGACGATCGGGGAACTCCGTGCCGCCCTGGAGCGGGAGGGCACCGGTTGGGAGGCGCTGTCGCACTACATGGCCGCGGCGGTCGACGCCCGGGCGGGGGCGTTCGCCGCCCTTGCGGGGACGTTCAGCCTGCCCGAGGACATCGCCGCCTCCAACGAGGAGGCGAAGGGGCTGGCGGAGCGCCTGCTCCTCCGGGGGCAGGGGGACGGGACGGTACGCGAGGACGTCACGACCCTCGACATCGCGCACGTCATCGAGATGTTCAGCCGGTACCCCCGCCGTACCGAGGAGGACGACCACGCGCGACGCCGGATGCTGGCCCTGACGCTCGACGGCCTGCGCGCGGCCCACACCGGGCTGCCGGGACCGCGGCCCGACTGGGCCGACTACCACCGGACATGGGACGAGCCGAGCGGAACGCCCTGACCGCGCCCCGCGGTTGCCGACGACGGAGGCGCCAAGGCGGGACGTGCAGGGAGCGAAGTGCCCGAGCCCGGAGGGGCCCCGACCCGAAGGGGCCCGCGAAGGTGCCCGAGCCCGCTTCGCGGTGGCCAAGCGGGCCCGGGCCCCTTCCTTCTTCACCGTCCCGGCCCGGGAGTCAACGCCCGACCCTTAAGGGTCACGCGTGTTCTTGCGGCTCCTCCTGAAGGACCGCCCGACGCTCCCGCCCGTCGGACATGAGCCGCTCCGCCGGGCGGCCCTCCCGTTCGCGCTGCCTGGCGGCCAGCGCCCTCGCCAGCATCTTCGCCCGGTACGGGTTCGACGTCGCGAGTGCCGTCGCCACCTCCACAGCCTCGTCCAACAGGGCCAACCGTCGCTCAGGCAACTCCCGTACCAGAGGCGACGCGCTCGCCTCCACGAGGACGTACGCCAGTTTCGAGCCGTACGCCTCCGGCTCGACCTGTGTCAGAAGGCGGTAGATCCACAGCCCCTCGGCGCCCCGCATCACCCGCCGGTTGACACTGAGCAGCCTGACCCTCGCCAGCACGACCATGTCCTGATCCATCGATCCCCCTCGTCCTCCCACTCCCGGCCGGCGCATGTCACGCGGCGAGACAGCACGGCGAACGGACCGACAACCGGGAAGAGTTGCCGACACGTTGGCCGGAGAGTGGATGACGACGAGTCTGGCGCGTCGTACCGGCCGCCACAAGGCCGGGCGGACGTGCCCTGCGTCCTACCGAAACAGCCTCCGAACAGGCATGATGGACCTGACACTCACTCAAGCACCGTCCGGTTCCCGCATGCGCGGTACGCCGATCGCTTCGCTTCCCCGGCCCTGCCTGCTCGGGAGCCGACCGATCCGAACCGGGAGGGGCGTGAGAGTGCCGGCCGGCCGGTGAGGGCCGCTTGTGGTCGCCCGAAGCAGCGGCGAGGATGACACCGGTACGGGGCCGGGTATCACCGATGTCCTCGATGGGGAGGCCGAGTTGAGCGACCCCTGGGTGGCTCTGAAGCCGGGCACGGATCCCGTGGAACGGTCGGGAGCGCTGCGCGGTGCCCATGAGGCGTTCACCGCGGAGGGTCGGGTGCGGCGGGCCGTGCGTCCCGTGGTGGCCGAGTCATGGCGACGGTCGGCGCGAGCGCGGGTGAGTCCGGACGGCGCGGCCTGTGTGGAGCTGGGCGACGACGACCTGGAGGCATACCGGAACGGGCATCCGCTGGCCGGTGCGATGCCGGTGATCAGGGAGTTGATGGGCGGGTACGCGACGGACGGCGAGCACCTCGTGGCGGTCTGCGACGCGCAGGGGCGGCTGCTGTGGGTGGAGGGGCACCCGGGGACACTGCGCCGGGCCGGGCGGATGAACTTCGTGGCGGGGGCGCGCTGGGCGGAGTCCTCGGCGGGGACGAACGCTCCGGGGACCGCGATCGCCCTCGACCGGCCGGTGCAGGTCTTCGCCGCCGAACACTTCCGGCGGCCGGTGCAGGCGTGGACGTGCGCGGCCGCGCCGGTCCACGATCCGCGCACCGGACGGCTCTTGGGGGCGGTGGACATCACGGGCGGGGACCGGCTGGCGCACCCGCACAGTCTGGCGTTCGTCCAGGCGGTCGCGCGGGCGGCCGAGTCGCAGCTGGCGCTGCTCGCCCCGGCGCCCGCCGGGGAGCGTGGCCGCTTGTCGGCGCTCGGCCGCGACGAGGCGCTGCTGGTCCTCGACGGCCGCGAGGTGCGGCTGAGCCGTCGTCACAGCGAGATCCTGGTGGTGCTGGCGCACCATCCGCAGGGCCTGGGCGGGGACGAACTGCTGGCGGCGCTGTACGAGGACGAGACGGTCACGCCCGTCACGCTGCGGGCCGAACTCTCCCGGCTGCGGGCCGTGTTGGGGTCCGGGGTGCTGTGCTCGCGGCCGTACCGTCTGGCCCCTTCGCTGGACGCGGACTTCGACACCGTGGCCCGTCGGCTCGCCTCGGGCTCGGTGACGGCGGCGCTCGGCGCGTACGCGGGTCCGCTGCTGCCCGGCTCGTCCGCGCCCTGGGTGGTCCGGCAGCGGCGGCTGCTCGCCGACCAGCTGCGGGCCGCGCTCCTCACGCGGGGCGACGCGGCGCTCTTGGCGGACTGGGCGTACAGCCCGTGGGGCGAGGACGATCTGGCGGTGTGGCGGGCGCTGGCCGCCGCGGTGCCGGCGGCTCGGCGTCCGCCGGTGCAGGCGCGGGTGCGGGCGCTCGACGCCGAGCTGGGGGCGGGGGCGGCGGCCCGTGCAACGGGGTCGCAACGTCGCGGTTCCTAGCCTCTGCGTGAGCGCCGCCCGGACGGCGGGCGGCGCTCTTCGAGAAAGGCCCGTGGATGACCCGCTACGCAGCGCCCGGTACCGAGGGCGCGATCGTCTCGTTCGCGTCCCGCTACGACCACTGGATCGGCGGCGAGTACGTGCCGCCCGCGCGCGGCCGGTACTTCGAGAACCCGAGCCCGGTCGACGGCCGTCCCTTCACCGAGATCGCCCGCGGCACCGCCGAGGACATCGAGCGGGCGCTGGACGCGGCCCACGCGGCGGCGCCCGCCTGGGGCCGGACGGCCACCGGCGAGAGGGCGGGCGTCCTGCTGAGGATCGCCGACCGGATGGAGTCGCACCTGGAGGAGCTGGCGGTCGCGGAGAGCTGGGAGAACGGCAAGCCGGTGCGCGAGACGCTGGCCGCCGACATCCCCCTGGCCATCGACCACTTCCGCTACTTCGCGGGAGTGCTGCGAGGCCAGGAGGGGACGCTGAGCCAGATCGACGAGGACACCGTCGCCTACCACTTCCACGAGCCGTTGGGCGTCGTGGCGCAGATCATCCCCTGGAACTTCCCGATTCTCATGGCGACGTGGAAGCTGGCACCGGCGCTCGCGGCAGGCAACGCGGTGGTGCTCAAGCCGGCCGAGCAGACCCCGGCCTCGATCCACGTCCTGATGGGGCTGATCGCGGAACTGCTGCCCCCCGGCGTGGTCAACATCGTCAACGGGTTCGGGGTGGAGGCGGGCAAGCCGCTGGCGTCCAGCCCGCGTGTGGCGAAGATCGCGTTCACGGGTGAGACGACGACGGGGCGGCTGATCATGCAGTACGCCTCCGAGAACCTCAAGCCGGTCACGCTGGAGCTGGGCGGCAAGTCGCCGAACATCTTCTTCGACGACGTGTGGGCGGCGGATGACGACTTCCGCGACAAGGCGCTGGAAGGGTTCACGATGTTCGCCCTGAACCAGGGCGAGGTGTGCACCTGCCCGTCGCGTGCGCTGATCCAGCGCGGGCACTACGGCGAGTTCCTGGAGGCGGCGGTCGCCCGCACCGAGCGGATCGTACCGGGCCATCCGCTGGACACGGACACGATGATCGGCGCGCAGGCGTCGGACGACCAGCTCCGGAAGATCCTGTCGTACCTGGACATCGGCCAGCAGGAAGGCGCCAAGATCCTGACGGGAGGTCAGCGGATCGAGTACGACGGAGAGATGTCGGGCGGGTACTACGTCCAGCCGACCATCTTCGAGGGCGACAACCGGATGCGCGTCTTCCAGGAGGAGATCTTCGGGCCGGTGGTGGCGGTGACCTCGTTCACCGACTTCGACGACGCGATGGCGACGGCGAACGACACGCCGTACGGCCTCGGCGCGGGCGTATGGACACGGGACGGCTCCACCGCGTACCGCGCGGGCCGCGCGATCCAGGCGGGCCGTGTCTGGACGAACTGCTACCACGCCTACCCGGCGCACGCGGCGTTCGGCGGATACAAGCAGTCCGGGATCGGCCGCGAGACGCACCGGATGATGCTGGACCACTACCAGCAGACGAAGAATCTGCTGGTGTCGTACTCGCCTAAGAGGCTGGGCTTCTTCTAGACGCGGAGAAGGGCGCCTGTCCGGGGCGGATGCCCGGCAGGCGCCCTACTCGGGCGGTCTGCGCTCACCCCTCGATGAACGGCCACCGGGCGCCGTATTCGCAGGAAGTCCCCCGCGCCCGTCTGGGCGCCATCGCCCGCGAGGTCAACGCCACCCGCGAACCGGTCGTCATCACCGACCACGGCCAGGGCCGCCGGCAGGCTCTAGCACGGTCAGGGCGGAATTGTGGCCCACTTAGCAATCCCCGCCAAGAACGGAAAACGGTGTCGTCAGGTTGCGCATCCTGCTCGGCATGACAAGAAAGAAGGCCGTTTCGAGCGCTATCGCGGCCATGGCCGTACCCCTGACCCTCGCGGGCGCCACGGGCTGTCTGGCCCAGCCTGCCGCTGCCCCCACACCGCGCGCATCGTCCGCGGCGGCCCCTACGCCGAAGGCCCAGCCGGCAAGATCAGAGAGACCGAACGCGGCCACACCGGAGGCGACGCGGCCTGTCGCGCCGAAGCCCAAGCCGACGACACCGGCCCAGCCGCAGCTCGTCCGGTATCACCTTCCTCCCGGCGCCGTCCGCAACACGTACGAGGCCGCAGGGGTGGGGCCGTCCCAGGCGCACGGTGTCCTGGGCCTACCGGCCGGCACGGGCCCCCGCCCGGTCGTGGTCGTCGTCCACGGCAACCACCCCACCTGCGTGGAGCCGGAAGCCAAGAACGACGGCGTCGCGGCCCGGCCGGTGAAGACGACCTGGCCGCTGGTCTGCGCGGAACCCGGCAAGCCGAAGGAGCTCGGCGTCGGCTCGGACTACCTGCGCCACGACGCGGGCGTGTCCTACCTCGTCCAAGCCCTCGCCCGGAAGGGCTTCGTCGCCGTCGCCATGGACGTGAAGGGCGCGGAGGCGTGGTGGGCCGGTGAGGCCCATCCCGTAAAGGCATACAACGACCTGTTCGACGCCCACCTGAAGCTGCTCTCCGACCTCGACAAGGGCCGGAACCGCGGCCTGGCCATCAGCGGGGCCCAGGGCCGGATCGACACCTCCCGCATCGGCGTGGTGGGCCACAGCCGCGGTGGCGGCTACGCACTGGAGCACACCGCCGAGCGCCCCGGTCTCTTCGCCGCCGTCGCGATCGAGCCCGCCACCAACGGCGACGGGTCCCGCCACAAGGTCCCGGTGCTCAACATCCGCGGCGCCTGCGACGAGGACGCCTGGCCCGACGCCGGGCTGGAGGAGACGAAGGCCCTGGCCGCATCCCGCACCACCCCCGTGGCCGCCGACGTCGTGCTCGCCGGCACCGGCCACGCCATGCTCAACACCAACCTCGACCCGACCAAGAGCGACGGCAGCGTGGGTACCTGCCGCGCCTCCCAGGTCACCCGGCCCGACGTGGCACGCGACCAGGTCGCCCAGCTGACCGCCGACTTCATACAGCAGGCACTGCTCAAGGCCACCGCGTACCGGCTCCCCGCCCTGAAGGGCCCCGCCCCCACCGGCCGCAACCTCCACACCAGCGGCCCCCGACTCACCTTCTTCCCCGCCACACCGCAGTCGTACGACGATCCGCACACGATCCGCCAGGTCAGCACCCGGCAACGCCTGCTCCCGCCCTTCCCCACGAACCTCACCATCAGCAAAGGCGAACCCGGCTGACCCCTGCCGCGGTTCCCCGGTCGGTCCGTGCGTCAGGAGCGAGGTACCGCCATCGCGTCCACTGCCCTCGCAACACCCCGGCTGGGCCGCGGCCAGCCTCGTTCTTGCGCACAGCCGAAGCGCCCGCCCGGCCCGTAAAGGCTGCTCAGTGCGCCCTCGACGTCCTCGACCGCGTCCCGACCGTCCTTGCTCCTGCGATCTCCGCCGGTTGACGTCCGGGCTTCGCTGCTCCGCCGCCCTCTCTTCGGCCACCTGCTGAAGACTTCGCCCCCTGCACGAGGAACATCGCCCATGCACTTCGCCAAGCCGCTGTCCCCCACCGGCCGCAGCGCCCGCCTCCTGATCTCATGCACCAGCGCCCTCCTGGTCCTCGGCGTGACGGCCGCCACCCCGGCCACCGCCGCCGACTCCGTCTCGTACACCTTCGAATCCTCCTCCCAGAAACTGCCGTTCATGGCGCTCAAAGGCGCCGGGCGCATCGTCGTGGGGCCCGCGCCCGGGGGTAGATCGGGGAAGGCCGCGCGCGTCAACATTCCCAACGACGGGCGCTCGTTCAAATCCGAACTGGTCATCAAGGGGCTCGACGCGGGCACGCATCGCTTCAGCTTCGCCAACTACCTCCCCGGCGACTGGCAGAAGCAGGACTTCGACACCCTCGTCGCCCAGTGGTTCAGCACGCAGGACGACTCCGCACGGATCAAGCCAGTCGTGGCACTCGCGATCCACGGCGGTGACTGGCGGCTCAAGGTCCACTGGATGAGCGGCGGTCGGATACAGGAGAGGATCATCCCGCTCGGCGCGGCACGCCTGGGCCACTGGAACCAGTGGACCTTCACCATCACGTGGTCCTCCCCGAACACGCCTGGCGCGATCACCGTCGCACGGGACGGCGTGAACGTGGGCTCGCACCAGGGCGCCAACAACTACCACCGCGGGCAGCCGCCGCACTTCAGGATCGGGGCCTACCGGCCCGGCTGGCGCCCCGAAAAGGGGCCGCGGCTTCGGGCCGGAGCATCCGAGGCGGTCCTCTTCGTCGACGACATCGCCATCACCAGTACGGCCCCCGGTTCCGCCTCCGGCCCGCTCCCCCAGGCCACCGATGGTGCCGCGTCTCCCCCACGTGCCACGGCGCTCTCGCCGGGCTCCGCCTCCACCGGCTCGCCTACCGCGTCCCCCTCGGCGAAGATCGGGACGGCAGCGTCCGGCGGCACCCCGCCAGCGGCGGCGGTCGCGGCGGCCGACGGCACCACGCCCGGTACGACGAAGGGCGACGGATCCGTACTCCCGGACACCGGCTCCACCGGCCTGATCGCCGTCGCGGCCGCCGCTGTCGCGGCCTTGACCGGTGGCGCTTTCCTCCTCATCCGGCGGCGCAACGCGACACCCTCACCCCGACGGGCCGCCCACCGCCCGTAGGCTCACCGGCCACCCCTGGAAGCGACGCCCGAGACGGCCCGCCGCCATCCCGGGCCCGGCTAGCGGCGCGGGTGCGCCGTCAGGGGTGGCCGGGTACTTCTCCCAGAGCTGTTCCACGCCGTCTTCGATCCGCGATGGAGCGCACCTGGCTGGGTTCCAGGTGGAGCTCGTACGCGGTGTTGCAGTCGTTGATGAGTGTGCCAACGTGCGCGCCACAGGGGCACCGACGGTTCATGCCTGCCTGGCCGTGCAGACCACAGCAGCCGCTGCAGTGCCTGAGATTATCAGTGTCTTCCCGCAGGCCACGAGCGTCGTCGGGGTGCAGGACCACCGTGTTGCGAGGGCCGGCGGACACCAAGTACCCGTCGACCTCGTCCGGGTCTCCGAGACAGGGGCCGCCGGCGAAGACAGGGCGGGGCTCGGCACAGGGCACGAGCGGTGCACCCCACGGCTCGGGTTCCCGGGAGAAGAAGCCGAGAGGCATGGTCGCGGTGGCACGACGTGATCCGTCGGCTTTGGGGTAGCCCTGGTCCCCTGGACGGGCGGGCACCTCGGGCAGCTCGGTCAGCGGCCCAGTGATGGCAAGCCCGCAGGCCGAGCACACAAACACAGTCACCCTGTGTTGATAGCACCCGGCCGGCGGCCCGCCAAAGGAATTTCGCATGGCCCTGGGGCACGGCGTCACACGTCGTTCGTCCCATCCGGGATACGCAAGGGCCTCGATCTGCCGGGCAGGCCCCCGATATCCGCCACCGCCTCATCGGCAGGGACCGGCTCGTCGTCGCCGTACGCCCAGGCCACCCGCTCACCGAAGGCCTGGATCCGAACACGTTCGACAGGCAGGCTAGCCGCCGACGACCCCCGTGTTCTGGCAGGCGGTCAGCAGCCAGCGTCCGTCGGCCTGCTTCGAGATGACGTACAGCGGGGCGCCCTCGCTCTCCTCCCCGGGTGCCAGGTAGCGCTGACGGACCTTGACCGCCGCGACGTCGGGGCGGATGAAGAGCACATGGACCACCTCGTAGGTGACCTGGCCGTCCCAGCTCGCCGCCGGAAGAACCTTGCGGGTGAACTCCGAGATCGCTTCGAGGCCGATGAGGACCTTGCCGTGGGCCGTCGTCCAGATCGCGTCCGGGTGGAAGAGGCCGAGGAACTCCTCGGGATCCTTGTTCCGCTGGGAGTGCTCGACCGTGGCGACGAGCCGGTTCATCGCTTCGATGTCTGCCGCGTGGGATGTGGATTCCGTGATCATGTGGATCAGCCTCACACCTCAAGCCTGCTTGAGGTCAAGCCCGTGATCACATGGTGCTCTGCGGTCGACCGGGCACTTAGACGTCGTTTCTTATGGCGTGATCGTTCGTTGTTCCGTGCATGACGGATCTGGTCGAACGGATGGTGCCGGAGGAGTTGTGGGTGCTGTTCCGGCGGGTGGTGCCGCCGACAGTGGTGACACGTCCGCAGGGTGGTGGCCGCCGGGCCGGAGATCGCGAGGCCCTGGCGGCGATCATCTTCGTGGCCACGTCTGGCTGCACTTGGCGGCAGCTCCCCCCGGTGTTCGGGCCGGCCTGGCCCACGGTCTACCGCCGGTTCGCCCAGTGGAGCCGGGAACGGGTCTGGGCCCGGCTCTTCCGCGTGATCCTCGATGAACTCGGAGCGCGGGGCGAGCTGGACTGGTCGCGGTGCGCGATCGATTCCGTCAGCCTGCGGGCCACAAAAGGGGGCCACTGACCGGACCGAATCCGACCGACCGCGGCAAACTCGGATCGAAGATCCACCTGATCACCGACCGGAACGGACTCCCGCTGTCCCTGGGCATCTCCGGCGCGAACATGCACGACAGCCAAGGCCTTGAGCCGCTCGTGCGAGGCATCCCGCCCATCCGCTCCCGCCGCGGGCCCCGGCGCCGACGGCCGGCGAAACTGCATGCGGACAAGGGCTACGACTACGACCACCTGCGCCGATGGCTCCGCGAGCGTGGCATCCGCCACCGCATCGCCCGCAAGGGCATCGAGTCCTCGAAGCGGCTGGGCCGGCATCGGTGGGTGGTCGAGCGAACCATGTCCTGGCTGGCCGGCTGCCGGAGGCTCCACCGCCGCTACGAACGCAAGGCCGAACACTTCCTCGCCTTCGTCGGCATAGCCGCAACCCTCATCGGCTACCGCCGACTGGTCAGGGCAAGCACCTGACACCCCGACTTGTCACACCCTTCCGCCATGCTCTCCGACATGAACGAAGACGCCTTCTGGCAGCTCATCGAAGCGTGCAGTACCTCTGTACCCGACCCTGAGGGCGACGAACTCGCCGCTGCACTGACAGCCCGCCTGACGAACGGCCCAGTGGCGAACGTGGTCGGCTTCGCCGAGCAGCTCTCCTGGGCCCTGTACAAGCTGGACCGCAAGGAATACGGCGAGGGCCTGTCGAGCGATCAGTTCCTCTACACCCGGGCTGCAGTCGTCGCAGCCGGCCGTGAGGAGTTCGAGCGCGTACTTCGAGACCCAGAGCGGTTCATACCGTACGCCAACGACCTCATCTGGGCCGAGGCCCTGCTCTATGTACCCGACAAGGCATACAAGCACCTCACCGGTGAGGAATGGGACCGCAGCACCCGCTACAGCTACGAGTCCTACTCCAACACGGCCGGGTGGAAAGCCGCATAGGCGACCGCAGTAGCTCCTACCCTCACCATCTGAAACGACCTCTTACGCGGTTACGGCACCGGGACCGCGCCGGGGATCCGCCGACAGCGCCTCGGCGTTGATGTGCCGCGGGTTCTGAGGGAGAGTTCGCGATCATGGAGTTCTTCTGCTTTCACCGCGACCGCCCCGGATCACGTCCTCTGCGGATGGAGCTGCTGGAGCAGCACTGGTCCTACATGGACGGGTACGAGGAGGCGATGATCGCCCGCGGGCCGACGTTCGCCGCCGACGGTGACACGCCCAGCGGAAGCGTCCACATCGTCGATCTGCCCGGCCCGGCCGCGGCACGGGCGTTCGCCTTCGACGAGCCCGGGTACCAGGCCGGTGTGTACCGGGACGTGCTCCTGCGTCGATGGCGCAACCTCCTGGGGCGCAGCATGTGGGACTTCCACAGCGGCCGCCGCAGTGGCAACCGCTATCTCGTGCTCGGTCTGGGCGCGGGCACGCCCGTCCGCCTCGATGTGCCGGCCGGGCGGGAGGAGGAGCTGATCGCGTACGGGCCGCTGCTGTCCGATGCCGGGGGTGCCTGGCTGGGAACGGCCGCGTTGGTCCAGGCCTCCGATGCTGAAACGGCGCGCTCGGTCCTGGACCCGGCCGAGTACGCCGGCGTCGAGGTCCACGAGTGGGAGTTCGGAGGCCGCAGGTGAGATCCGGCAGTTGCTCCGGCCCTGGGACTTCGCAGGTGCGGGCCGTCGTGATGCCGGTGTGCGAGTCGCCTGCCGTCTCCCTCACGTCAGGACGACGCACCCTCGTCGCTCGAGTTCGGCCAGTAGCGGCAGGGAGGGATCGATGTCGTTCCATCGCAGATCGAGCTTCTCCAGCGAGGGAAGCAGGGCGAGCCAGTCCGGCACGTGGCTGAGACGGTTGCTCCGCAGGTCGATGTGCCGCAGCCTCGGCAGGCCGGCCAGTGACGGTGGCAGCTCCGCTACGGAGTTCTCACGCAGGTCGAGGTGACGGAGTTCGTGCAGTTCAGCGGTCGACGATGGCACGTGCTCGATTGTGTTGCCTCGCAGCCAGAGTTCACGCAGGTTGCGGAGCCGGCCGATGGAGTCGGGCAACGTGGTCAGCCGGTTGTGCTGTGCCCTGAACTCGATGAGGCCGGTCATCGCCCCGATGGCCTCGGGGAGGGTCGTGAGCAGGTTCTCGCCGATGTTGAGGTAGCGGAGTTTGGTCAGCTTTCCCACGGCGTCCGGGATCGATGACAGCTGGTTGTCGTGCAAGTAGAGGCAGTCGCCGAGGTTCGTCAGCCTGCCCAGCTCGTCGGGAATCGACGTGAGCGCGTTGTGGCCCAGATCCAGGGTCGTCAGCCGGTGCAGTCGTCCGATCTCCGGCGGGAGGGCCGTGAGTCCGTTGTCGGCAAGGATCAGCACGCGCAGTTCGGTCTCCTGCCAGACCGAGTCGGGCACTTCCCCGAGTTCCTGACGCCATAGGTTCAGTGCGTGCCTCACGGTCGTCTCACCTTCGTCGGTGGTTTTGGGCCTCGATTCTCGCCTGGGCCGCCGGGGCGGGCGGTCGGATCGGCACGAGATCGGGTACGTACGATCACGTCGTGTACTCCTCGAGGGACGACTTGAACTGTGGGCTTTGCGAGCAGCCTCCGAGCGGGACGCAAGGGCAGCACGGCGATGGCGGCGTGGTCGGCGCGGGCAACCGCGTGAGGTACGTGATCGTCGAACTGCGCGGCGCCACGGCCTGCTACCAGGCCGTCGATGACCCCTCGCGGACAGGTAAGACAGGTGCAGCCTGGTTGGCGCAAGGGCTGGGGACTGGCGTGTCGGATCACCCCGGCCGTCATTACACCTGCTGGGAGACACCTGCGGAATACGGGGTCATTCAGAGCGGTTTCGAGCCGGCCTGACCCGCAACAGCACTAACGAAACTGGGTAGGCCTGGTCCGGCTCCTGCCCGCCGAATCCTGCGGCGATCACTACGGCGGTTCCGACGGCGGTCTTCGCCCCGAATAGCTCCCATGCCTTGCAGTCATTGCGCTTGCCCGGCAGTGGCCGGCCGACCACGACCACCAATTGGGCCTCTGAGTCGACGACGACCTGGTGATTCATCGAGTACCGGTAGTTCTTGGACTGCTCCGCCACAGCGTGGTCGCCGGTGGGAACCACGGTGCCGTCCACGATGAGCACAGTGTCCTTGTGCAACCGCTTCCGGGGCCGGAACGCGAGAAGAGGCCCGAGGTGCATGACGATGCGGCCAGCTGCGGACCTCGAGACACCGAAGAGCGGGGCAAGCTGCCGCAGTGTCAGGTTGGTGCGCCTGCGCCAGTATGCAGCCCAGAAGCACCCGGTCCTCCAGCGGAATCCCCCAGGGCGGCCCCGCCGGACGATGTCGGCGCCTTCCCGCCGCAGGGCACGCACCACCCGGTGGACTGGCGCGGAGCTACACCAGTGAACGGGGCTATCCAGGACGGCTCGAACGCTGTGATCACGCGTGAAACGGTCGAGTTCGTCGCAGGGCTCGCGCGGCGGGACTCGCCCCGAACGGCCAAGGCTTGTCCCGTGTAACGTTGTGACCTGGGAGATCGGTCGGCGGTACTGTCGGCCGATGGAGCCTGATAAGTCGAACGAGTGCCTGCTTCACGGTGCTGGGGCGAGCGCGCAGAGCTTGGTGGGTAGTCGGCTCGCGAAGGTTGTCGGATCGTGGCATCTGTACGGCAGTGACGTCCCCGCGGGCCCGCTGGATGTGTGGCTGATCGATGACCGGGGTGCCGCCATTCACCTCACGACCGGATCGGATTGGTGTCTGATCGTTGAAGCGTCGAAGCCGCATGCCGGCTACGACATGGGCGACTCGGGACGCGTCACCGTGGGGGCGATCCGTGAGGAGACGCCGTTCGCGGGGCACGTCGGGGAGGATGTTCTGGAGGTGCGGGAGGAACACGCACCGAACACCGGGCGCGTCGCCCTGGAGCTCACATTTCCCACGGGTCGGGTCCGCTGTGAGAGCTGGGCTGGGGACCTCTGCTTGACCTCGGTGTGACGATCTTGGCGTGACTGGTGTGATCACGGCGTCACAGTCGTCTTGGATAGGCCCGTTCACGGGGCTCAGCCCGAGGCTGTGCCGGAAGCTGGTGACCATGCTGCGACGCGAAGGGGCTGACGCGAACCGCAGAGCCGGCCACGGAGCCTTCCGCTCGAGGACAGGGCACTGCTGGTCGCCACCTACTGGCGGACGAACCTGACCATCAGCCAGCCACGACTGCAAGGCGTGGGAGGAGTCCGGCGCCAAAGCCGCCGTCGGCAGGGCACTCACGATGGCCGACGGCGGCTATCCGGGCACGGGACTCGTGGTCCCTCACCGCCGCGAGCGCGGCCAGACCGAACTCGCGGCCTGGAAGGAGGAGCACAACCGCTCCCACAAGCAGGTCCGGGCCTGTGTCGAGCACGTCTTGGCTCGCATGAAGACCTCAAAGATCCTCCGCGACTGCCGGCTCAAAGGCGACGGAGTCCACCATGCCATGCTCGGCATTGCCCGCCTGCACAACCTCGCGACGGCCGGATAGCGGCGAGCGCACGCACCGCATCTGCACCTGCTCATCCCGACTCGAAGAGCGATGACGGGACAGCCCTCAACGCCGCTTCTGTGAGTGCATGTACCAAGCCGCGGCCACACCGATGAGCACCAGAATGATCAGTATCTTCATGACACCCTCCTGCCCCGGAGCGGCCGTCTCACGCCCGCGCGGCGGCTCGCGCGGCCCGTGGTGTCGTGCGCGAGCCGCCGCTCACGCTTTCGCCAGGCGCCACAGGGGGGCGACGCGCCGCGGGGGCGTCCCCTCCCCCAGGGCCCGGTAGAGGGTGCGGGCCTCCGGGTGGGTGAGGGCGAGGTCTTCGGTGATCCGGCGGGTGGTGACGTAGTCGAGGCCTTCGGCGAGCCGGGATCGTTCCCAGGTGGTGAAGCGGGCGAGGAGGGTCGCCGCGTCCGTCGAGCGGCGCCCCCGCGGGGGCGGCGAGGACGCTGGGGCGGTCGCGGCGCGGTGGCGTTCGCGGGCGATCTCGGAAAATCCGCAGATCGCCGTCGAGGCCTTCTCGGCGGCCTCCAGGCTGGGGCAGAGGTCGAGCGCCCCGGCCAACGGGCTGAGCCGGAGCGCCTCCTCGCAGGTGAGGCGGTGGACCTGGCGCGCGGTGTCGTCGAGTACGACGGGCCGCGGCGCGTCGCGCGTACCGCAGATGCCGCGTACGCCTCGGGCCGCCGCGACGAGCATGGCGCCGGCCTCGGACGGGTGCCAGTCGAAGACGTCCAGTACGCCGTCGGTGTCCTCGGGCGTGAGGGCGAAGGCGGGTTCGCCGAGCCGGGGCGTCAGGTCGGACAGGGGTACTTCGTTGTCCAGGCCGGGCCCGGCGACGTACACGCTCGTCGGGATGCCCGTGGCGGCGCAGGCCGCGAGGGCCAGGGCGTCGCCGAGGGGGCTGCGCAGGGTCGGTTCGTCGCCTCGCGCCACGATGTCCCCGCCCACGTCCACGAGTTCGATCCGGTCGGCTGCGCACCAGCGGGCCGCCGCCTCGATCTGCCGGGTGAGGCCGAGCGTGCCGTCGTAGGGGTCGAGCAGTCCCAGCGCGGGTCGCAGGTGGGCGGCGAGGCGCGGGAGCAGGGAGCCCGCCGGGGCGTTCGGCGCGGTCTGCGGGGTGATGAGGGTCAGACCGGGCGCGGGGGTCGGGGCGCCGGTGAAGTCGGCGGCGCCGCGGGGGCCGGGGACGGGGTCGACGACCAGCCTCTCCCAGGCGTAAGTGAGCACCAGGGCCGGGGTGTCGGGGCCGTGCAGCGCCGCGTGCACCATGGCTGCCGTGATGGCGTCACCGCCACCGCCCGCGGCGATGAGAAGTCGCTTCATGCCGGACAGAGAACCCCAAGACCTGCCCTTCCGCCAGAGGCGTCGGACGTTTTCCCACCCGTCAACTGCCGCACATAGCCTGGTAATTACGGATAAAGCCCCGAGGCCGCAAAAAGTGCATACGAAGCTCCATCCGGTGAAACGGATTTTTTGGCGATCACACTACAGATATCGACCGGCCGGTCGCCCTAGGGTCCCGATCTGTCACCCAACGTGACGTTGTCGTCCGAGAGTGAGTCACTTCGCGTCATGACCAAGTCAGTCATGCTTCCGTCATCGTCGATCCGGTCCGCTCGGCCCGCCACCGAGCCGGAAACGCCCTATCAGCAGTACGTGTACGCGTACCCCCATCAGAAGGCGTACCGCCTGCTCGACAACGGGCCGCTGCTGAGCGAGCTGTGGTCGGGTGAGCGCCTGGACGCCCTCTCCCTCTACGTCCACATACCGTTCTGCGAGATGCGGTGCGGCTTCTGCAACCTCTTCACCCGTACCGGCGCCCCCGAGGACGTCACCCAGGCGTTCCTGGACACGCTGGAGAGACAGGCGCAGGTCACCCGGCAGGCCCTGGACGCCCAGGGGCGGCCGTTACGTTTCACGCTCGCGGCCTTCGGCGGGGGCACGCCGACGTACCTGACGGCCGATGAGCTGACCCGGCTCTGCGACATCTCCGAGCACGTCATGGGCGCCGACCTGCAGGCGGCGTCCTGGTCGGTGGAGACCTCGCCGGCCACCGCGACCGCCGACCGTCTCGCCGTGCTCGCCGAGCGGGGCGCCACCCGGCTGAGCATCGGTGTGCAGAGTTTCATCGACGAGGAGGCCCGCGCGGCCGTCCGCCCGCAGAAGCGGGAGGAGGCGGAAGCCGCCCTCGCCCGGCTGCGGGACGCGGAGTTCCCCATCCTCAACATCGACCTCATCTACGGCATCGACGGCCAGACCGAACGCACCTTCAAGGTCTCGCTCGACGCCGCTCTTGCCTGGGAACCGGAGGAGGTTTACCTCTACCCGCTGTACGTGCGCCCGCTGACCGGCCTGAGCACTCGGCACGCGGCCACCCCCGCGGAATGGGACGACCAGCGGCTGCGCCTGTACCGCTACGGCCGCGACTACCTCCTGTCGGCCGGTTACGAGCAGACCTCGATGCGGGTCTTCCGGCGGATCGGCACCGCCGCCGTCGAGGACACCGACGGCAGCAGCATCAGCGAGTACAACCAGCAGGCCGGCATGGTCGGGCTCGGCGTCGGCGCCCGCTCCTTCACCACCGATCTGCACTACACGACCGACTACGCCGTCGCCGTACCCGAGGTGCGCCGCATCATCGACGACTACATCGCGACCCCGAGCGAGCGGTTCCGGCGGGCGCAGTGGGCGTTCCGTATGGACGGGGACGAGCGGCGCCGGATGTACGTGCTGCAGCACCTGCTCGAATCGACGGGGCTGGACGTGGCGCACTACGAGCGACGGTTCGGCACCCGCTTCGAAGCCGATTTCGGCCCGCAGCTCGACACGCTGCTGGGGCACAACTGGCTCCGGGACTACGGCGGCACGCTCCGGCTGACCCTCGAAGGCATGGCCCGGGCGGACGGGATCGGTCCGATGTTCTTCTCCCCCAGGGTGCGCGAGAACATGAGCACGTACCAGGACCGGTGACGGCGACGGGCCCGGCGAGGGCCACGTCGGCGGTGAACCCGGCGGCGAAGGCGGCGGCGACGGGCGGCCATCGAACGGGCCGCTGACCGGACGGCGTCGGTTCCCGCTGACCGGACGGCATCGGCCTCCGCCCGGGGTCGGCTCGGGGCGGGGTCGGCTCGGGCGGGGTCTTCCGCCCGGGGTCAGCTCCGGACCGGCTCGGGACGGGAGGTCTCCGTCGGCCGGCGGCGGCGCCCCGGTACGGAGACGGCGACCAGCCCCCCGAGCAGCAGCGCGGCGCCCGCGGAGGCGAGCGGCCCCGGCCGCTCGCCGAGCAGGGTCACCCCCAGCACCGTGGCGACCAGCGGTTCCGTCAGGCTCAGCGTCCCGACCGTGGCGGCGCTGAGCCGGCCGACCCCGCGGGTGAAGAGCAGATAGCCGAGCGCGGTCGTCCCCAGGCCGAGCCAGCCCACGAGTGCGAGGCCGCGCGGGGTGGCGAGCCCTTCCGGGGCGAGCAGGAGGTACGGGGAGACGAGAACGCCCGCGCACAGGACGCTGACCGGGGCCGCCGCGTTCAGGTCGGCGCCGCGTGCGCCCAGCTCCTTGGTCGCGGCGATGTAGACGCCGAAGCTCGCCCCGGCGACGACCCCGTGGACGATGCCGAGGACGTCCGCACGCCCCCCGCCGCCCGGGAGCAGCAGCAGGGCGATACCGGCGACGGCGCAGGCCGTGCCCGCCGCCCAGCGCCTCGACGGGCGCTCGCCCGACAACAGGCGCCCGCACACGCCGCTGACGACGGGTACGGTTCCGAAGGCGACCGCCGTCGCCAGGGCTGCTCCGGAGCGTTCGACCGCTTGCAGGAAGCACACTTGGAAGGCGGCGGTGACCAGCACGCTCACCGCGAGCCACCGGGCCGCGCCCGGGAGCCGTAAGGTGCGCAGCCCGGCCGGACGGACCGTCAGGACCGCGAGCACGGTCCCGCCCAGCAGCATCCGGGCGGCGCCGAGCGACACCGGATGCGCGCCGGTGCCGGCCCAGATCTGCGCCGGCCCCACGGTGCCCCACAGGACGGCCGCCACCAGTACGGATGCCACAGCTCTCACGTCAACCCCCACTCGGCACACACGGATGGCGTGAACGTATCGAGGTCGGTCCGGTGGCGGCTGCTGGCGGAAACCATGAGATTCGCGCCGTACACGGCACGGATCCCGTGTCTTCCCACCACACCTGGGGAGCCACCGCGTCGGGTGCCGGGCTTCGGCCACCGGCGCAGGCGTCAGGGGCGTACGTCGGGGTAGGGCGCCCGCCATGGAGATCTTCTGGCTTTCAGCGCACCCGGAACCCGAGTCCCTCAACGGTCACCTGCGTGCGGAGGGGATCCGGGAGGCCCGCCGGCTGGGGCACACGGTCAGCGAGTCGGACCTGTACGCCATGGGCTGGGACCCGGTCGTCACCGCGGCGGACTATCCGGACCGCCGCGGCCGGCTGCTGGTCGCGGACGCCTCGTACGAGGCGTACCGCTCGGGCCGGATCGCGCCGGACGTCCGTGCCGAGCAGGAGAAGCTGCTGCGTGCCGACGCGGTGGTGGTGCAGTTCCCGCTGTGGTGGTACGGGCCTCCTGCGATCCTGAAGGGCTGGTTCGACCGGGTTCTGGTCAAGGGGCTCGGCTACGGCACGGGCGCGCGCTACGGGGCCGGCGCGCTGGCCGGGAAGCGGGCGCTGACGGTCGTGACCGCCGGGGCGCGCGGTTCGTCCATGGCGCCCCGGGGCATCCACGGGTCCTTGCGGCAGATCCTCTGGCCGCTGCTGCACGGCACGTACTTCTACACCGGCATGGCCGCCCTGCCCCCTTTGCTGATCCCCTCCGCGGACCGCGCCTCGCGCGAGGACGCGCAGGCCGCGGTGTCGGCCCTGACCGCCCGTCTGGGCAGCCTCTTCACGGAGGAACCCCTCCCCTACCGCACCGAAGCCGGCGGCGACTACGACGATCTCGTCCTTGACGGGTCCCTCGCTCCCGGCTCCGAGGGCCTGGAGGTGCACGAGGCGCGGGAGGCGTCCGTATCGCCGAGGCGGGGGGCGTGAGGAGGGCGCTGCGCATCGGGCGGGGGCGCGCGCACGTTCAGGCGCGCGCGGCGCGTTCAGCCTTCTGGGGAGGCGAGGGGGCGGCATACGTCGGCGGGGTGGGGTGCGCCTGCACCCCACCCCGCCGGGCGGATTCCTTCCGCTGCCGCTTGACCGGCGTCAGCGGCGGGAGTCGCCGAGGTCGTCGTCCGCCTCGGGTGTCGTCCACGAGTCGCGGCCCGCCCCGGCCTGCGACTGGGTGGGGTCTCCGACGGGGCGGCGTCGCCGAGCGGCACGACGGCTGCCCCACCAGAACGCGGCGAGGAGCAGGATCACGACGACCGCTCCGATGAGGACGGCGAAGAGCACGCCGTTGGATCCGGCCGAGGCGAGAGCGGGCGCGGCGGCGAAGGTATGTGCGGTCATGATCACCTTTCATGCGGGCCGGAACGCGTACGGTGAGCGGCTCGGCAGGTCGGCTGACGTGCGCTTTCGGGCGCTCACCGCGTCTGTCCGCATTCGGCCACCGCAAACAGCTCCACGGGCGGTGCCGACCGGTCGCTCCGCCCGGTGCGCCGTCAGGTGGCGGCGTCCAGCAGCCGCGGCCCGTTGTTGCGTACGTTGCTGACGGCCGTGGACACGGCCCGGGCGTCGAGCCGTCCGTCCGCCGGCTGACCGAGGAGCGCGCGGAGGTCGTCGGTGTCCTGGTGATGGGGGTCGAGCCAGGTGTCGTAGTGGTCGGGGGTGAGGGCGAGGGGCATCCGGGGGTGGACGCGGCCGGCCGCGTCGGTGGCTTCGGTCGTGATGATGGTGCACGTCGTCAGCCAGGCGTCCGGGTCGTCCTTGTCCTGGACCTCCGGGTCGCGCCAGTACTCGTACAGGCCGGCCAGGGCCATCACCTCCCCGTCGGCGGGGTGGATGAAGTACGGCTGTTTCCGCGTCCTGCCGGTCTCGGCGTCCCGCACCGGGTCCCATTCGTAGAAGCCGTCGGCCGGCAGCAGGCAGCGGCGCTTGGCGAAGGCGCGGCGGTACGCGGGCTTCTCGTGCACGGTCTCGACCCGGGCGTTGATCATGCGGGAGCCGACCTTCGGATCCTTCGCCCACGACGGCACCAGCCCCCAGCGCATCACCCGCAGCTCCCGCCGTACCGCCGCGCCTTCGCCCTCGCGCGGTGGGCGGCCGAGGACGGCGTAGACGGGATCCGTCGGGGCCACGTTCCAACTCGGCTCCAGGGTCTCCTCGGGCCGCCATTCGGCGACGTCGAAGAGCCGGGTCAGGTCCTCGGGTCCGCGGGTGGAGACATAACGGCCGCACATGCCGTCACTCTGCCACGGCGCACCGCTCCGACGTCGGCAATCCCCGAGGGACTGCCCCCGCCGGGGCCGCCGGCGTGTCCTCGGGCCTGGCCGGCAACCGCGATCTGGCTGATCTCCCCCCCCTCAGCTGGGGGCGGACCCGCCGGAAGCGTGGTGCGGGCGGCCCCTGGCTACCGGTTGCGGGTACCCCGGCCACCGACCTCTCTGCGGCACGGCCTTAGGCGGCCGAGCGCCTGCTCAGGACGGTGTCGCCGGCGACTCGGGCGACCGGGCACAAGGTCTGTCCATGAGTCGCGAAGAGCTCGTCGCGGGAGTCGAACCGGCCCAGGTCCCGCCGCACCATCGCCGACAGGTCCCCCGCTCCGCACCCCGTGTCGCCTGCGCCCGGCACGGTGCACGGCGCCGGTTGCTCGCCGTCCCAGTCGACGGCCGTCACCGAGAGCGCTTCGAACAATGTCTGGCCGCCCCGGTTCGTGAACCCCTCCGGTCCGCGTTCGCGCAGCACGTCGATGGGCGCGTACAGCTCGGACGCGCCCACCCAGTCCGTGCCCAGGCGGAACTCCGGCCAGGCCAGAAGGACCGTCGCGGGGACGATCGCTCGTAGCCGCGGGAAGCGCGGGTACCAGAAGGCTCCGTCGATGAGGAGACCGCGGACCCGGGTGGATATGCCGTCCGCTCGGGCCACGGCTTCCAGCACCGCGAGCCGTTGGCTGCACGAACCCCGGCCCTTCGCCAGCGTGCGCGAGACCGGCTGTGCGTCGTTCATGGCGTACACCGGCCGCACCCGGTCGCGGATCAACCCGTGTGCCGCCAGCAGCCGGCTCCGGTCCTCACTCGCGTCCGGGGCCGCGGCCCGGGCATCGGCAAGCAGTTCGCGCACGGAGGCGTGGTGCAGGTCGAGGATGCGAGTCGCATCGGTGGACCCCTCGACGGCACGCCCCTCGGGCGCCGAGCGCCGAGCGCGCCACCAGGGAGTGAGTGCAGGGTGCGTCATGCGCGGATGATACGTGGGGCGCGTCGGGGGTCATCGAGCGGCCATGGGCCGCACCGGCCGCGCTCCCGTCGGGGTGAGCCGAGGTCGGTCGGTCATCGTGCCGCGCGCTGGTTGAAGTGCAGTTTGTGGCCGTCCGGAGCGTCGACGAGCGCATAGGTGCCCCAGGGCTCGACCTTGGGATCCGAGACCTGAGCACCGCGCTCGCGGAGCTGCTGCACCGTGGCCGCCACATCGTCGGCGGCGAAGATCAGATACGCGCCTTCGCCCGGTGACTTACCGAACGCCGCGGCATCCGACAGGACGATCGATGTCTGGGCCCCGCTCGGCCTGACCTCGAGCCACCGGGCGCCTTGTCCCATGTCGACATCCGTCACGAGCTCGAATCCGAGAAGGTCCCGGTAGAACGCCAGGGCCTCGTCCTGGTCGCTCACGTAGAGAGTCGCCGAAGCGATATGCGTCATCATGCGAAGACCCTATCGATGGAGGGAGTAAGGACAAGCTCTTCGCGGGCCCATGCGTTTTCTCTTCCCCCCCCCAGAGAAATAGATCATCACCTACGCATGGACATTCCCGGCGTCCGGCGCCAAGGGCTATCGACGTTCATGTCGGATTCCTGCCAGCCGCCCTATTTCCGCTGTGGTTCGCTGAGTTCATGCAGAATGCACGACGCGCTAAAGCCGAACTCTTCCGCGCGCTCCACACACGTCATCGGCCGCTCGCGCTGGCCAACGTCTGGGATGTGGCGAGCGCGCGTATCACCGAGGCCGCGGGCTCGACCGCGGTCGCCACCACCAGTGCGGGGGTGGCATGGTCCCTCGGCGTGGCAGACGGTGACGAGCTGTCCCGGGATCAGGCCCTGGCCGTGATCGCCCGCATCACGGCGGCCGTCGGGGTGCCGGTGACCGCGGACATCGAGGGCGGGTACGGCGACGGCCCGGCCGCCGTCGCCGAGACGATCACCCGGGTGATCGACGCCGGAGCGGTCGGTGTGAACATCGAGGACGGGACCCGCGATCCGGCCGAACTCGCCGCACGCCTGACAGCGGCACGTGCGGCGGCGCATCGAGCGGGGGTTCCACTCTTCCTCAACGCCCGCATCGACACCTTCCTGTTCGGCCTCGGAGACCCCGCCACACGGCTGCAGGACACGCTGACGCGGGCTCGCAGGTACGTGGACGCCGGCGCGGACGGCATCTTCGTCCCCGGTGTCACCGAGCCGGCCACCATCGCGGAGCTGGCCGCGGCCATCCCCGTACCGCTCAATGTGATGGCCGCCCCGGGAGCCTCCGTACACGAGCTCGGCACACTCGGCGCAGCACGGGTCAGTCTGGGTTCCGGTGTCGCCCAAGCCGCATACGCGGTGGTCCGGCGAGCCGCGGAAGAGCTGTACGACACCGGTCGCTGTGACGCGGTCCGCGACGGTATCGCTTTCCCCGAACTCAACGAGCACTTCGCGGCGACCGCTTAGTCGCGTCTGCGGGGCACAGCTACTCTGGCGATCATGGCTTTGCGACCTGAAGAGTTCTACGAACGCGCACGTGCGGCCGCGGATGACGAGGTCCGACTTCCGCTGGCGCGCATGACCGGATGGGACATCAGCCCCTTCGAGGCTGACGGACTACGCGTGTCCGCGCTCCGCCCGCCCGTTCTGCCCGAGCCGCGACGGCACGGCGAAGACCCGGCGGACTGCGATGAGTGCCGCTCGCGCGACGACGGCATCTGGTTCGACGACAAGTGGCGGCTGGCTCGGATACCGGGCGTCGGTGTGCCACTGGTCCTGATGCTGTACCCACGCGACCACTACGACATGGCCGATCTGCCCGACGAGCTGGCGGGCGAGCTGGGCGTGCTCACCACTCACATCGTCCGCCACGTGCAGGCACTGCCCCACATCTCGCGGGCCCACGTCTACCGGATCGGGGACGGGTCCGCACACCTGCACGTGTGGTTCTTCGCCCGGCCCGAGGGCCAGACCCAGCTGTACGGGTCGTGGCTGCCCGTCTGGGACGACCTCCTGCCGGAATACCCGGCAGACGTAGCCGACGCGGATGCAACCGCCGTTGCCGACGCCCTGACTGCCTCGTACGGGGGACGCCGCTCAGGCACGAGCGGGCAACAGAACGCCTGAGACCTCGTTTGCGGTCTCGGAAACTCTGGAAACTCTTGCAGGATCAGGTCAGTTGTCGAATGCGGGGAGCGCGGGAGCTGGTGCCGAGGGGCTGCCCGCAGGTGCAGGGTTGGCTTACCGGATAGACAAGGTTGGTCTGGGAGCTGAACGTTCCGGCCTGCCGGGGATCATCCGGTGGGCCGGTGCAAGGGAGTCCCGGGCCAGGCGCCGGTGGGCGGTAAGCCCCCGGTCCGCTCCAAGCGGACCGGGCCGGGCGCGGCCCGGGCTCCGCTACATCCGCTGGGGGCTCGCCACGGGGGTGGCCCGGGAACGCTTCACCGCCGTGCCACGAGCGAGTTCGAAGGCCCAGACGGGGTCGCCGTGCTGCAGCCACGGCTCGGCGCCACACCACGAACCGAGCAGCCGGAACTGTTCCACCGCGGCGGCGTTCATCCTCGACCGCACCATGAAGTGCGCCAGCAGATGCCGCAGCGCGGGCACGTGCTCGTTGTCGTCCGCGACCTCCGAGAGCGATGCGGCGACCTGTCGGAGGCGTCTCCGGGAGGCCCATGTACCGCCCAGCGCCGTGGGGTCGGAGCGCTTCTCCCGTTCGTGCAGAGCGTGCAGATACATTCCGGTGAGCGGACTTCCGGGCGGGGCCTTGCGGACCGCCCGCGTGGCGAACGACATCATCCGCCGGTCGCTCCCGAACCACTTGGCGCACCAGTACTGCAAGCCCTGCCAGTGGCCCGTGTAGTGGTGGGGGGCGCGGGACACGAGGCCTTGCCAGAGCGGACGGAACCGGTGGGGCCTGTACCCCGCTCCGCGGGCCGCGGTGACCATGACGACCCAAGGGCCGGGGTTTACGGGGTCCAGCTCGGCGGCCTGCCGGGCCTGCTCGATCGCGGCCGGGAGCATGGCGCGGAACTGGTTCATCCGCTCGGTCGGGACCTCGTTCGCGTACCCGGAACCGCGGATCTTCCAGGCGCGGTGCACCATCAGGCTCGCGTGGAGGGTCGCCGCGTCGCAGTTGCCGGGCTCGGCCGCCCGCCACGCGTCCAGCCAGCCGTCGTCCTCCGCGGCCACCTGCTGCAGCAACTCGGTCCGCGACCAGCGTTCGTCCCAGTCGTCGCCGGCCGCTTCGACGTACGCCTTGGCCGCCTGCCACTGCCCTTCCCACGCGGCGTCGGCAACGGCCTGCATCTCCTCCTGCCGGTGCCGCGCCGGCGGCGGTCCGGCTCGTCGCGCGTCGAGCACGTCTCGGGGTACGAGCCCGTAGTGGGCGGCCACGAACTCCTCCCGCACCCACCGGTCAGCCCGGCCTGGCGCGAGAAAAATCCTGCAGAGTACGAGAAGGAGCACGCCGACCACGACGGCGAGGAAGATCGTCACGGCGGAGAATCATCCATCAAACCTTCACACTCCGCAATGCGCTGGCCTGCGATCTCTCGAGGTCAGGGCTCGGTTGCGCCTACGCGGCCGGGCGGTGCTCAGGCCGCCGGTGGCCGACGGCATCGGGATCGGCGGCGCCCGGCGGTCGCCCCGCCCCGGAAAAGGCTGGCGGGGAGCACCGGGGGCTTGCGAGCATGCGGGCATGATCACGACGGGGGAAGAACGCGTCGCCGTGGTGCCGCTCGGCACGACGCACGCGCCGGGCTCGGTGGAGGCGGTCGCCGGAGGTCGGCTCCTGGTCCGGGCGGCCGGGCTGGTGGAGGTGCATGACCGGGAGGACTTCCTCGCGGGCAGGACGGAGGGCGCGACCGCCTCGCTGCGGACGCGGGAGGAGGAACGCGCGACGCCCGCGCCCGACGGAGGGTTCGTCGTGGCCGGCGTCGCGTCGGTACGGGCGCTGGGACCCGGCGGCGCCGTCCGGTGGGAATTCGCGCACGCTCCCTGGCACGGTGCCGACCGGGCGCACTCCACCCCCGCCGTCAGCCCCGACGGACGGCGCGTGAGTGTGGTCGTACCGACGCTGGAGCCCGACCGGGCGAAGGCGGCCCTGGTGTACGACCTGGAGCCGGAGCGCAACTACACCTGGGACGAACTGGTCCTTCTCGACGCGGCGACCGGCGAGGTGCTCGGCCGGAGACAGATCCGCTCGCTGGCGTCGGGCGCGGTGCAGGCCTGGCGTCCGGACGGCGGCGCCGTGGTGGTGTCCTGCTGGACGGCCTGGCACAGCTGGTCGACCTGGTGGGCCGACGCGGGCGACGACGGTCTGCGCATCCTCGGCGGCACGTGGATGCGCGCCCTGACGGGCTTCCTGCCGGGCTCCCGGGTGCTGACCCAGCGGTACGCCGAGTACCTGTTCCTCGACGACGACCGTGACGAGCTGGCGACGTACGACCTCGACTCCGGGGAGCAGACGGCGCTGCTCGACCTGGCGGAGCTGGCCGTCGATCCGGAGAACGACGAGTTCTCCTCCGCCGAGGTCCTCGACGGACGCCACGTCCTGCTCCCGGGCCGTGTCCACCCGGAGGGCGGGCCCGCGGAGACCCGGCACTGGGTGCTGGACGCGGACACGCTGCGCCCGCTCGGCCGGCTGGACTACCCGCTGCCGGTGGGCCAGGACATCACCGTGCTGGGCGACGGCACGTGGCTGACGCGGGACGGCGAGCGGCTGCACCGCTGGGCGCTGGAGCACGGACGCTCCGGCCGGGCGAGCGGCGGGGGCGGTAGCGGAAGCGGGAGCGGGAGCAGAATCGGAAGCGGAAGCGGAAGCGGAATCGGAAGCGGAAGCGGAAGCGGAGGGAACGCGGCGGTGTAGGCCGGGCAGCCGGGGCTGGCCCCTCGCCGGACGCGGCTTCCCGTGGCGGCCGCCGCCTGCCCGGGCAGCCGGGGCTGGCCCCTCGCCGGACGCGGCTTCCCGTTGCGGCCGCCGCCTGCCGGACGCCCCGGCCTCACACCCAGCCCTCGCGCCCGGCGCTTCGCGGCGCGAGGGGCCGGACCGCCTCGGTGGGTCCGGCGGCCCGTCTCTATCATCGGATCGGTGCCGATTCGTGACGAGGTGGAGGCGGCTGAGGGTGTTCGCGGTGGACGTCGGGCTGGATCCGCGGGGTGGTGTCCTCATCCTGCGCGGCGAGCTGGACTACGACAGCGCCGTCCAGTTGCAGGAGGCGGCCGACGACGTGCTCGTCGACCGGCCGAGGCTGCTCGTGCTGGACTGCACGGCGCTGCACTTCTGTGACTCTTCCGGCATCGGCGTGCTGGTGAGGATTTACCAGCGTCTTGCGGGGTACGGGGGTCTGCTACGGCTGGCCGCGGTTCCCGGCTCGGTGGCGCGAGTCTTCAAGCTGACCGGTCTGGACCAGGCCATCGCCGTATGCGCCACAGTGGCGGATGCCCTCGCCGCCGGCGACGGTGCGCGGGCGTCTTCGGGCGAGGGTGCACCGGTGTCGGTTCGGGCAGCAAGTGAGAGGTAGCACGGGCATGCCCCGCGTATCAGAAGCACAGCCCTCCCGGGGCGCCGCCCCGGGCGGTGGTCCGGCGGCGGAGGCGGCGAAGGATCAGGACCTCCGGGACCTGTTCGGCCGGTCGACCGCCGTCTTCGCGTCCCTCGCGGGCCCCGCCCACATGGTGGAGACCGCCAATGCCGCCTTCTTCGCCGCCATCGGCGGCGGGGACCGCGTCCGCACGGGCGTGCCGATCGCCCAGCTGATGCCGGAGCTCGCCGACCAGGGCTTCCTGACGCTGCTCGATCAGGTCTACCGCAGCGGCCGGCCGCACACGGGGCGCGATACGCGGGTGGTCCTGGGCACCGGGCCCGCCGCGCGGGAGGCGTTCTTCGACTTCACCTACGAGCCCCGGCTGGACGCGGGCGGCAATGTCACCGGGGTGCGGATCCTCGGTGTGGAGACCACGCAGGTCAAGCAGGCGCAGCGGCTCACCGCCGAACACCGCGCCCTGCTGGAGCAGATCGCCCGCGACACCTCCCTGGAGCAGGTCCTGGAGGGCATGGCCCGCACCATCGAGGAGCTCGCGCCGGAGGAGGTGCTGGTCTCGGTGCTGCTCGCCGACCCCGACGGCCGGCACCTGCGCCACGGCGCCGCGCCGAGCCTGCCCGACTTCTACAACGAGGCCATCGACGGCATCGCGACCGGCGAGGGCGTCGGCTCCTGCGGCACCGCCGCCCACCGGCGCCGTACGGTCGTCGTCTGCGACATCGCGCGGGACCCGTTCTGGGACGACTTCCGCGACCTCGCCGACGCCGCGGGGGTGGCGGCCTGCTGGTCCACGCCGATCCTGGCGCGGAACGGTTCGCTGCTGGGCACCTTCGCGATGTACCACCGGACTCCGCGCGCGCCCCAGGACTCCGACCTGGCCCTGGCCCGGGTCTTCGCCGGTACCGCCGCGCTGGCGATCGAGCGCCACCAGGCCGAGCAGGCCCGCCTGGCCGCCGAGGCGAAGGAGAAGGCGGCCCGCCGGGACCTCGCCTTCCTCCTGAAGGCCAGCACCCTGCTCACCTCCGAACTGGACCACGCCCAGACCCTGCAGCGGCTGGCCGGCACCTGCGTGCCGATCCTGGCTCCGCTCTGCGCGGTCGACGTCGTGGACGCGGGCCGGGTCCGGCGCATCGCCACCGCCGCCGCCCGCGAGGCCGACGAAGCCCTCCTCGCCTCCCACATCCCCGTGTACGACGCCGACGACGACGCCGTCGCCCGGGTCCTCGCCTCCGGCCTGAGCGAGGTCGCCCGCCGTGTCCCCACCGGGCCCGGCCCGTGGCACGACCTGGGGGTCACCGGCTATGTGTGCGTCCCCCTGCTGGACCGCGGCCGGGCCTTCGGGACCGTGACGCTCCTGTCCACCGGCGAGGACGCGTTCGACGGCCACACCGTCGCCCTCGCCGAGGAGCTGGCCCGACGGGCCGCGTCGGCGGCCCTCAACGCCCGCCAGTACACCCAGCGCGTCACCCTCGCCCGCGACCTTCAGGCCGGTCTCCTGCTGCCGCAGGTGCCGACGCTGCCGGGAGCCGAGGCGGCGGTCTACTACCACCCCGCCGGTGAAGGGCTCGAGATCGGCGGCGACTTCTACGACCTCTTCCCACTGTCCGACGGCCGGTGGGCGTTCATGCTCGGCGACGTGTGCGGCCGTGGCGCCCTCGCGGCCACGACCACCGCGCTGGTCCGGCACACCGCCCGCGCCGTGGCACCGCTGCTGCCCGGACCCGACGCGGTCGTCCATGCCGTCAACAAGGCCCTGCTCGACCGCCCGGACAGCCACGGCACCGGCTTCGTCACCCTCGTCTACGGCCATCTCGCCCCGGCCGACGGCGGCGGCCTCGACATCACCCTCGTCCGCGCGGGCCACACGCTCCCCCTGCTCATCGAGAGCCACGGCGCCGTACGGACGGTCGACCTCCAGGGCTCCCTCCTCGGCGTGACCCCCGATCCGCACCTGACCCACCAGCACCTGCGCCTCAAGCCGGCACAGAGCCTGCTGCTCTACACCGACGGCATCACCGAAGCGCGCAACGACGAGAACCAGCAGTTCGGCGAGGAACGGCTCGCCGATGCCCTGAGCGGCGCCCTCGGCGCCGAGCACACGGCACCGGACATCATCGAAGCGCTCACCCGGGCGGTCCGCTCCTTCACGGGCCCCCACGACATAGACGACGACCAGGCCGCGCTCGCCCTCACCGCGACCTGACGCCGCCTTCCGCCCGTAGCCCGGCCCCTGGCGCACTAACCTGTCCTGGATCGGCGGGACTTCGTCCCGCAGTCGGGCGGAACAGGGGACGGGCGGAACAGGGGACGGGCGGCCGACCGGGGGTCCAGCCCGCCACGGCTCGCGGTCGCGGGCCACTGCTCGGGGTCGCGGGGAGGACGCATGGCCGACGCGGAGCGAGGGAACCACGGCAAGGAAGACGTCAACGGGCTCCGGGCCTGGGCCGCCGTGACCGTACGCCAAGCGCACGCGACGTTGCAGCAGGCGCGCGAAGACCCCGGGTCGGCCGCCGTCCGGCTGGTGTTCGAGCATCTGGTCACGATCGAGCGGCTGTTGCCGGAGCGGGACCCGGCCCGGGCGACCGTGGTGCCCTGGCTCGGCTTGCTGATGCAGCTACGGCTCAGGGGCCGGCCGGACGCCGACGCGCGGGAACGGGCGGCCGCTCTGGGCCACCTCCGGTGGACCGACCGGGCCAGGCCGCTGGAGGACGGGCTCGCCATTGCGGCCCGGCAGTGTCTGGCCACCCTGCTCATCCCCCCGGATCTTCCACCGGAGGTACGCGAGGGCTCCGCCCCACCGGACCTGGTCGAGGCCCTACGGGAGCGGTTGACCGAAGCGATGGAGGTGCTCGCCCGCGTCGTCGTCGGCGACCTGCGGACGCGGGAGGCGGTGTTGCCCGTCATGGAGCGCGTCGCGACGCTGCTGTCGTCGCTCCCCGCCCCGCCCGAAGAAGACGCGCCTTCCGCATCCCCGGAGGGCGGCGCCGCCGCGGAAGTTCCGGGGCCGTCCGGTGCGGCGAGCCCCGAGGGGCCCGAGCTGCCCGAGGGGCCCGATGCGGAGGCTCCCGCCGACAGCGTACGGGGGGTGCTGGACTGGGCGCGGCGTGACCCGGTCGGTTTCGGGCGCCTGTTGGAGTGGCTGTGCGTCACGGTGGCCGACCCCCCGATCTCTCCGGTGGACGCCGACCGGGAGCTGGCGGATCTGGGCCTGGACCGTCCGGAGCGGGCGTCGCTGCGCGAGCTGCTCGTGGCGCTGCGGTCGGAGGTGCGGAGCCCCCGGTCGCTCGCCGCACGCGTCCACGGTGTCGCGCGGGCGGTCAGGGAGGTGTTCCTTCCTCTGCCCGTGGACGCGCCCGAGCGGATCCGTGTCGCCAAGTTCCACGCGGCCCTGTTGCTGGCGGAGCGTCTCCGGGTGCCCGGGACGCTGGACTTCGACGAGGTGGACGCGGCGGTATCGCTTCCCGACCCCGACCCTGCGGTGCATGCGGCCTGGCGGCGGGAGCTGGGTCTGGAGACGATCCTGTCGACGACCATCGACAACCTGTGGGTGTCGAACGGCGAACTCGCCCGCCTGGAGCGGAGCGTGGCCTGGCTCCGGCAGTCCATCGACGCCCTTCCGGCGGAAGGAGCGCGGGCTGCGGCCACCCGCCGGCACCTCACCGGCCTCCTGGCCCACCGCGTCGCCACCGCCGGGACGCTGGGCGGCAGCCTCCAGGACGGTGTCACCGCTCTGGCCATGGCCCAGGCGGTGTCCCCTGCCGGCGAAGGCGAAGACGTGGTGGCGCTGTTCGGCCTCGTCACCGCCGCCCAGACGGCCGGCCGCAGCCGGGACCCGGCAGCCGTGGCCCGTGCGGCGCAGGAACTGATCGGGACACTGACCGAGCGGTACGCCGACCCGTCACCCGACGCGAGCACCCGCTTCTTCGTCACCGGCACGCTGGGCCTGGTCCACGCCGGACGGGCCGCCCGCACCGGGGACCGGTCCGACCAGCTGGCGGCGGTCCGGTACCTGCGGGAGGCGGTCGAGGTCGATCCGGACACGATGCCTCCGCTGTTCGTGCCGTACGTCCCGGCCGGGCGCGCCCACTTGATGATCGAGCTGGCCACGGTCGACCCCCGCCCGGAGGTGGTCGACCGAGCCGTCGTGGAAGCCCGTCGGGTGCTCGGGGAAGCCCGCATGCCGCACTGGGAGGAGGCCCGGTTACGGCTCGCCCTCGGCCGTCTCATGCTCCGTGCGACCACGCACCGCAGCGACCTCAGGCTGCTCGACCCGTGCATCGAGGAGTTGAGCCGGGTCCGCGCCATGGCCGCCGCGGGCTACGCCCCGCCGCTGAACGTCGAGGTGTTGACCGCACTGTCCACGGCCTACTGGACGAGCGCGGTGACCGGTGGCCCGCGCGGGAGCGAGGACGCCGAGGCGAGCCGGGAGACACGCCGCGAGGCCCTGGAGCTGACGGCCGCCGACGTCCTGCTGCAACTCGGCGCCGATCACGCGCTGTCGGCGGCTCGGTCGGCGACGGGCCACGCGCTGTGGCTGGCCCAGCGGTGTGCCGAGGGCGGCCGCGGCGCCGAGGCCGTGGAGGCGTTGGAGCTGGGCCGGTCCCTGGTGCTGCAGACCGCCGCGGCCGCGCACGGCGTGCCGCGGCTGCTGGCGGACCGGGGGCACGGGGATCTCGCCGCACGGTGGCGGGCGCAGACACCGCGGCACCCCTTCCCGGTCGGTGAGGAGGACGGGCGTGGCGGTGGCGACGCCGTCGGCGAGGGAAAGGAGGCGGGCCCGTCCGCCGGGCGTGGCGGTGGCGACGCCGTCGGCGGGGGCAAGGAGGCAGGTCCGTCCGACGGGCGTGCGACGGAGCGACCCGCGGCCGGCGGGGAGGCGAGCGAGCGGGACGCCCTCCGGTCCACGGACCCGGTCGCGGAGGCGCCGACGGTCCCCGGCGCCGAGCTGCCGAGCAGCCTGCGGCGCACGGCGCTCGCCGCCCTGGGGGCGGGAGACGGCGCCGGGGCGCGGGAGTTGCTCGGCACTCCGGACGTCGCCGGCCTGTCCGCGGCGCTGGCCGCCTCGGGGGCCGACGCGCTGGTCTATCTGGTTCCCGGCGAGGGCTTCCGCCCGCACGTCCCGGGACACGCGCTCATCCTGCGGCCCGGGGACACCGAACCGGGCGTGCTCCCCTTGCCGTTGCTGCTCTCCCCCGGCAGCCACCAGTTGCAGCGCTACCTCGCCGCGGCCGCCGCCCGTACCCGCGCGATAGCCGATCGGGGTACGACGCCTGCGGGGCGTACGGCACGGGACGCAGCCGAGGCGGAATGGCGGGCGGCGCTCGGCGAGCTCTGCGACTGGGCCTGGGCAGCCGCCATCGGGCCGGTCCTCGACACGCTGGGAGCCTACGGCCGGCGACCGCGAATCGTGCTGGTCCCCTGCGGTCCGCTGGGTGTCGTTCCCTGGCATGCCGCGCGCAGGCACATCCCGTTGGGGGGTCCCCTCTACGCCTGCCAGGGCGCGGTGTTCAGCTACGCCCCGTCCGGAGCCCAGTTCGTCCGGGCCGCCACCCGTGACCGGCTGCCCCCGAGCGGCCGCCAGGTGCTGGTCAGCGACCCGCGGCTCGACCTGGTGTGGGCCGAGATCGAGACGGAGGCGCTGCGGACGGCCTGTTATCCGGATGCGCGGCGCTACGGCGAGTTCGTGGCGGCGGAGGGCGTTCCGGACGCGCCGGGCGACTGCGCGGACCTGCTGGCCGCGCTGCCGGGCGGCGATCAGGCGGCGGCGGTCGTGCACGTGTCCTGTCATGGCGTGGCCGGGCCGAGTCCCACGCGCTCGGCACTGTCGCTGGCCGACGGCGACCTGACCGTCGCCCGGATCCTCGACCACTCCGCCGCCGCGGCGCCCGGCCCGGACGGCCCGCTGGTCGTGCTCAGCGCCTGCGAGACGGACGTGAGCACCGGCGATCACGACGAGGCCCTGACTCTCTCCACGGCCCTGGTCGCCCGGGGCGCGGCCGACGTGGTCGGCTCCCGCTGGGCCGTCGACGACAGTGCGACCGCGCTGATGATGACGGTCTTCCACCACTTCCTCACCCACGAGGGCCTCGCCCCCGCCGACGCGCTCCGCGCCGCCCAGCTGTGGATGCTCGACCCGTCCCGCCGCCCTCCGCCCGGTCTGGAGGGCCCCCTGCTCCGCGAGGCCTCCCGCCCCGACCTGCCCGAGATCCACCTCTGGGCGGCCTTCACCCACCAGGGCAACCCCGCCCCGCGCTGAGCCCGTCCCGCCACGGCCCGACGGGTCACCCGTCCAGGGAGAGCGCGTTCTTGGCGCGGGCGACGGATTCCTCCGAGGCCGGGCCGCCGGGGTTCTCGGTGGCCAACGCCTGGTTGAGGGTGACGAAGGGGCGCATACGACGCTCGTAGCGGTCGTATGCCGATCGGTGGTCGCCGTCGGCCCGGGCGAGGGAGTCGGCCAGGACGTGGGCGCCCACGAGGGCGAGGCTGGTGCCCTGGCCCGAGAGCGGGGAAGGGCAGTAGCCGGCGTCGCCGAGCAGGGTGACGCGACCACGGGACCACTGCTCCATACGGATCTGGGCCATGGCGTCGCAGTAGAAATCGGGCGCCGTGCGCGCGGCTTCGGACAGGCGGGGGCCTTCCCAGCGCATCGACGCGAGCTTGTCGACGACGAGCCGCCGGAGGGTGGCGGTGTCGCGGAGGTCGTGGGCGAGGGGGGCGGACTCGAAGCCGAAGGCGATCCGGAGTTCGGTGTTGTCGCGCACGGGCATGATGCCGAAGCCGGCGTCGCCGTCGCGCAGCCACATCTGCCAGTGGTCCAGGCCGAGGAAGTTGTCCGCGCCGAACACCGAGAGGTAGCTGCCCAGGTGGTGGGCGTACCGCTCCTCCGGGCCGAAGGCGAGGCGCCGTACGGTGGAGTGGAGGCCGTCGGCCCCGACCACGAGGTCGTAGGTGCCGGATGGCCCGTGCGCGAAGTCGACGTGCACGCCGGTCTCGTCCTCCGCGAGCGCGGTGATGCTGTCGCCGAAGAGGTACTCGATGCCCGTGCGGGTGTGGTCGTGCACCAGCCGCACCAGGTCCTCGCGCAGGATCTCGATGTCTTCACTGTCGAGCCGGCCGCTGCTGAAGGTCGCCTCGGTGGTGCGGTCGACCTCGTGGCCGTCGGGGTCGAGGATCGACATGCCGCGCATCCGGGTGCGTAGGCGGCTCGCCTCGTCCAGCAGGCCCATCCGCTCCATGACGTCGAGCGCGACGCCGCGAATGTCGACGGCCTGACCCCCGGGGCGCCGGCCCGGAGCCCGTTCGACGACGGTGGGCGCGAAGCCGTGACGGCGGAGCCAGTAGGCGAGGACGGGACCGGCGATGCCGCCGCCGGAGATGAGTACGGTGCGCATAGGACGCTCCTCCACAGGTTCTTACGGTGTACGCGCACTGAACGTACGGCGTACGCGCAGGCGCTTCAACCGCCTTGAACCAGTGCCTGTACTAGGCCAGTCACCCGGAGTCGAGCCTTCGCGCTGCTAGCCTCTGCACTAGTACAGGACAGGAAGGCGGAGGCGCGTGACGCAGACCACAGGAGCAGCCGGTGATCCGCCCTATCTGCAGATCGTCGCCGCGATCAGGCGGCGCGTCGCGGACGGGGAACTCGCCCCCGGGGACCGGGTCCCCTCGACCCGGCGGATCGCCGCGGAATGGGGCGTCGCGCTGGCCACCGCCACCAAGGCGCTGACCACCCTGCGCCTGGAGGGCCTCGTCGAGGCCCGGCCCCGGATCGGCACGGTCGTCGCCAAGACCGCCCTCGCCGCGCCGGCCGCCCCGGGTCGCGGAGGCGCGTCGTCCGCCCAAGCCCCCGAGCAAGAGCTGAGCCTCGACCGGATCGTCCGTACCGCGATCGGGATCGCCGATGCCGAAGGGCTCTCGGCGCTCTCCATGCGCGGCGTCGCCGCGCGGCTCGGCGTGGCGGCGATGTCGACCTACCGGTACGTCCCGAGCAAGGACGACCTCGTCCTGCACATGGCCGACGCCGCGTTCGGCGAGGAGTCCTACCCCGCGGACGTCCCCGACCACTGGCGTACCCGCGTCGAGCTGGGCGCCCGGACGCTGTGGAGCCTGTACCGGAAGCACCCGTGGCTGGCCCAGCTCGGCTCCCTCTCGCGCCCGTTGCTCGTCCCCCGGCTGATGGTCCACGGCGAGTGGATGCTGGGAGCCCTCGACGGCCACGGCCTCGACCCCACGACCCTGTTCGACATCCACGTCCTGATCTACAGCCACGTCCAGGGCCTGGCGGTGCACCTGGAGAGGGAAGCGCACGCCGAAGCCGCCACGGGCCAGTCGGACGACCAGTGGATGGACAGCCGCGCCCCCGCCCTCCGCGAACTGGCTGAATCCGGCCGCTTCCCGACCTTCGCGAAGGTCGTCGGAGCCTTCGAGGACGGCTACGACCTGCGTCTCGACGCGCTCTTCGACTTCGGCCTCTCCGCGCTCCTCGACGGCCTGACACCCCTCATCGAAGGCCGGGGGCCTGCCGCCTGAGGCATTCCTTGTCGGCCTGCCGGCCGGGTTCTGCCCCGCAGCATGGAAATCAGGCGCCTGGGCCTGGCGCATCGTCCAGGATGACCCCATGAGCCATGACCTTGTGATGTTCCTCCACGCACGGCTGGACGAGGAGGCTGACCTGGCCCGACGCTGTGACGGTGACGGCTGCGGCGAGTGGACCGCTCACGGGCGCACAGTCGACTTCTGCCAAGGAGAGCTCTCCGGCTTCCATCCCGCGATCGCCCTGCATGTCGCGCTGCACGACCCGGCTCGCGTCCTGCGGGAGGTCGAGGCCAAGCGACGCGCACTCTCGCGCCATGTGATCAGTCCTGCCACGGGCGACCCCGAACTGCCGTGGGACAACCGCGACGACTGCCAGTATGACGGCGAGACTTGGCCATGCGACGACCTGCTCGACCTCGCGTCACCTTACGCCGATCACCCTGACTACCCCCGACGCGCCTGAGGCCGAGATCGCCTACGGGACAACACTCAGTCGTCGAACCACACCACGAGGCGCACGTTGTCGTCCGTCCGTTCAGCCCTGTGCCGGGGCCGGGCCGAGCGGGCGTTGCAGCAGTACGGTGTCGATCCAGCGGCCGTGCTTGTAGCCGACGGCCGTCAGCCGTCCCGCCCGCGTGAAGCCGCAGCGGTGGTGCAGGGCGATCGAGGCATCGGTGCCGGCGTCGGCGATGACGGCGATCATCTGCCGTACATCCGTCCCCGCCACGGCGGCGAGCAACGCGTCCAGGAGGGCCGCGCCCAGGCCTTGGCCGGTGCGGCCGGGGGCGAGGTAGATCGAGTTCTCGACCGTGTGCCGGTAGGCGGGCTTGGGGCGCCACGGGGCCGCGTACGCGTAGCCCACGATGTCGCCGGACAGTTCGGCGACCAGGAACGGCAGTCCCCGCTCGGCCAGATCGTCCAGCCGCCCGCGCCAGGCGGTCACCGGCGGCGGGATCTCCTCGAAGGTGATTACCGTGTGGCGGACGTAGTGCGTGTAGATCCCGGCCACGGCGTCCAGGTCGGCCGGGACCGCCGGGCGGATCACGGGGGCGGGAGCAGTCACACCGGGGAGTCTAGGCCTGCCGCGCCGGACCCGAGGCAGGGCCGCACCCCTGGACGCGGGGGGCTTGTGACGCCGCGGCCCCGACGTCTCCCCGCGCGCATTGTCAGCAGCCGGTGCGACCCTGAACGGCCGCCGCAAGGCGAGCCGTGAGGGTCCGTGATGTCCGTTGCGTGTCCCGCCGCGTCAGGGGTACCGGGAAGACATGGCATTGTCACGGGAAGTCATCGAATTGGTTCGTGAGGACGTCGACCTGGTCAAGGCGGAGTTGGTGACCGCCGTGGCCGAGGGGCGTCGGGGATCGGTGGCCCTGGGGGCCGGCGGAGTGCTCGGCGCGCTGGCTCTGCTGGCCGCCCAGGAGTCGGCGATACGGGCGCTGGAGCGGGTCTGGCCGGCGCCCCGCGCCGCAGGGGCGCTGGCCGCGGCGTACGGCGTGGGGGCCGTGGCGTTCGCCGGGTACGGCTACGAGAGATTGCGGCGCGCCCGGGCCTCGTCCCGCGAGGCGTTGGCGGTCTCCATCGACTCGGTGAAGGACGTGGCCGACGAGCTGGTCCAGTGACCGGCTGACCGTCCGTCAGGGGCGGCGGCGCCGTCGCCCACGGGACTTCCTGCGCGCCCGCACGGATGTTCCACGGCTTCCGGGGAACGCGTAGTGCTGTGCTCGCACACGGGCGGGTCGCGGTCCTGTCGTACGGCGCCGGCCGCCCCCGGCAGGCGTGCGGTCACCGGCCCGGCCATGACGTACCTCGGCGGGCGGACAGCGGAAGGTGCCAACGGAACGCAGGGGGCAGAGATGAAGGTCCGCCCGTGGTCGGTACGGCCGGAGCTCCGGCTCACGGCGCACGCGGTCGCCGGGCGCTACCGGCTCGACGACCTGGTGGGGCGCGGCGGTGCGGCCGACGTGTACAAGGGACTGGACCTGCGGCTGCGGCGGCCGGTCGCGGTGAAGGTGTTCCGCCCCGGCAGCGACTCCCAGACGGAGGAGCGGTTCGTCGGCGAAGGCCGCCTGCTGGCACGGATGCGGCACCCCGGCCTGGTGACGCTGTACGACTCCGGCCAGGAGGACGGGCGGCCCTACCTGGTGATGCAGCTCGTCAAAGGGACGACCCTGCGCCGGCGCCTCGCCTCCTCGCCCCTCACACCCGTCGCGTCCTGCCGCCTGGGGGCCGCGCTGTCGTCGGCGCTCGCCCACGTGCACGAGGCCGGTGTCGTGCACCGGGACGTGAAGCCGTCGAACATCCTCCTGGACCGGGCGGACACGCCGTACCTCACCGACTTCGGCATCTCCCGGATCGTCGACACCTCCGCCGTCCACACCGCGACCGGCACCCTGGTGGGGACGGCGGCCTACATGGCACCGGAGCAGGTGCTCGGCAAGGGCGCGGGGCCGGCGGCGGACGTGTACAGCCTCGGGCTGGTGCTCCTCGAGGCCGTGAAGGGTGAACTGGAGTATCCCGGCGCGCCCTTGGAGGCCGCACTGGCGCGGCTGCACCGGCCCCCCGCGATACCGCAGGACCTCCCGGCGGACCTCGTCGAGCTGTTGCGGGCCATGACGGACCCCGAAGAGACCAACCGGCCCGACGCGCACACCTGCCTCCGGGCCCTGGAGGCGATGCCGGCGGCCCTGGGAGAACCGGCGGAAGCGGCGGATCCAGTACGTGAGACCGAGGCGGCGGGCCCGGTACCAAAGGGAGCGCCGTCGGCGCCCCGCGACGCGGAGAGGCCGACCGGCTCACACAGGAAGTCCTCGGTCCCGAAACGCCGTTCCGCCCCGGCCGCCTCCTTCCGCTCCGGCCGCGCGCTGCTCGCGACCGGTACGGCGCTGGCCGTGCTCGGCGTAACACTGAGCGGCTCGATCGGCGGGGCGCCCACGGAGGGGCGGGACGCGACGTCCCGCGCGCCGCACCAGGCGGCACCGGACACCGCGAACACCGCGAACACCGCATCGCAGCCCGCCCCCTCCGCGGAGGCGCCCGGACATCGGCACGAGGCCCGCGCCGCGTCCGCGCCCCGCTCCGCGCTCTGACCCGAGGCCCGGCGGAGGCTCGCAGCTCCTCCCCTGCGCGGCAGCACGGCCCTGCCGACCTGCCGGAACTTCCCTCCCGCGAGCAGGCGGGTGATCTGGGCGGATGCCGTCCAGGAAAGTATGATCAGGCGATGTCTGACACGACCGAAACCACGCCCGGCTGGCTGACCAGCGACGAGCTGGCCATGGCCAGGGCCCAGATGCCCATCCTGTACGTGGAGGCCGTTCCCGTACGCGTGGACGAGACGGGCGAAGTCACCAGCATCGGCCTGCTCCTGCGGATCGGGCCGGACGGGACGATCAGCCGCACCCTGGTGTCCGGCCGCGTCCTGCACCACGAGCGGGTCCGTCACGCGCTCCTGCGCCACCTGGAGAAGGACCTCGGCCCGGTGGCCCTGCCCCGCGTCCCCGCCTCCCTCCAGCCCTTCACGGTGGCCGAGTACTTCCCCACCGCGGGCACCACCCCCTTCCACGACCCGCGCCAGCACGCCGTGTCACTCGCCTACATCGTGCCGGTGAGCGGTGACTGCCGGCCCCGGCAGGACGCCTTGGACCTGGTCTGGCTCAGTCCGCAGGAAGCCGCGTCGGCCTCCGTGCAGAACGAGATGCCGGGCGGCCACGCGGTGCTCCTGAAGCAGGCCCTCTCGCATGTGGGATACGCGTACTGAAGTGACCGGCCCGACTGCTGCCCTCGGGCGGCTTCGGGTTACAGTCCCCGGTGCACTCGAGCCAGTGCAGCCGTAGCGGTCACGGCCTGACGCGTCCCCGCGCGTCGGCCCGGGGAGGAAAACGATGACCAGCACACAGGACGTATCGGAGTCGGTCGTGGACGCGCCGCCGGCGGGCGGCCGGCCCGTCGGCGAGCGCGCGCTGCGCATACGCCGGCGTCTGGAGCGGCTGATCGGCATCGCGGCGACCGAGGGGAACTCACTGGTCGCCCTGCGCAACGGCGACGAGATCTTCCCGGCCATGCTGGACAGCATCCGCTCCGCCGAGCACACGGTCGACATGATGACCTTCGTGTACTGGAAGGGCGACATCGCCCGTGATTTCGCGTACGCGCTGGCGGAGCGGGCCCGGGCCGGAGTCCGTGTGCGGCTGCTGCTGGACGGCTTCGGCAGCCGGCTGATCGAGAAGGAACTCCTGACGGAGATGCGCCGGGCCGGCGTGCAGGTGGCGTGGTTCCGCAAGCCGCTGTACCTGTCACCGCTCAAGCAGAACCACCGCTGCCACCGCAAGGTCCTCGTCGTGGACGAGCAGGTGGCCTTCACCGGCGGGGTGGGCATCGCCGAGGAGTGGTGCGGCGACGCCCGCAATCCGCGCGAGTGGCGCGACACCCACATCAAGGTGGGCGGCCCCGCCGTGGACGGCATCGCGGCGGCCTTCGCGCAGAACTGGGCGGAGTGCCACGACGAGCTCTTCGACGACCGGGACCGGTTCGCCGGCCACCGGCCGCAGGGCGACGCGGTGGTGCAGGTGGTCCGCGGTTCGGCCAGTTTCGGGTGGCAGGACATGCAGACCCTGATCCGGGTTGTGATCGAGTCCGCGGAGGAGCGCTTCCGGCTGGCCACCGCCTACTTCTCCCCCGACGCCCTCTTCATCGAGCTGCTGTGCGCGGCCGCGCGGCGCGGGGTGGAGGTGGAGATCCTGCTGCCCGGGCCGTACACCGACAAGCGGGTCTGCCAGCTGGCGGGCCAGCACTACTACGAGGATCTGCTGGCCTGCGGCGTGAAGATCCACGAGTACCAGCCCACGATGATGCACGCCAAGGTCATCACCGTGGACGGCACGGCGGCGCTCGTGGGGTCGACCAACTTCAACCGCCGCTCCCTCGACCATGACGAGGAGGTCATGCTCGCCGTGCTGGACGAGGAGTTCACCGCCACCCTGGACGCGCACTTCGACGCGGACGTGGCGGCGAGCCGGCTGGTCCGGACGGGCCGCTGGCAGAAACGCTCCGTTGTCCAGCGGGCCCGCGAGGCCGCCGTCCAGCCGATCCGCCGCTACCTGTAGGGGGGCGCGGCCTCGTAGGCCGGGGGCGGTCGCGCCCGGGTCTCCCCGCTTTCCGCTCCCTCGGCGACCGTCCTGACCGGCCCGATCGACGCCGTCCCCGCGGCTCCGATCGGGCCGGCCGCCGCACGCCCGGACGTGACCACGGAGCGTGCGAAGAGGCCACCGGTGAGTCACGCCCGGGGCCGGCGCGGGCCCGTGATTGTGATGCCCCGCATAGGAGCCACGTCACGTCCTAGGCGCGGTAGTACGTCGGAGGGCGGCGGATCCGCGCACGGAGGGGTTCCGGCGACGCATTCCCGACATTTGCTATGCGGTCGGGTAGTACGTCACATCCTTGCGTCCTGTTCGGAGCGCCCGTAACCATGGCTGTCGTCCGGGGAGCCCGGTGACGGGCCGCAGAGCCGAACGTGTTCGCTCGACCGCCCGGCCGCCTCGCGGAGACATCGCTCCGCTTCCGCCGTACCGCACCGTCGGTCGGCATCCCCATGTCGTCCCAAGAGGGAGAGTCACCCGCGTATGACCGCCACCACGCAGAACACCACCCGCCGCATCGTCCGATTCCGCAAGCTCTCCGTCGCGGGCATCGCCGCCGCAGGTGCCGCGGCAGCGGCGCTCACGCTGGCGCCGTCCCCCGCCCAGGCCGCTACGGTTCCGGCGCATGTCTCGGCGGCCGCGGTGTCGGCGGCGGACGCTCCGGCGGCGAAGCCCGCCAAGAAGGCGAAGAAGCAGTACGCCGACAACCTCGACGGCTGGATCAAGGAAGCCCTGGACATCATGAAGTCCGAGGACATCCCCGGCAGCTACGAGGGTCTGCACCGCAACATCATGCGTGAGTCCTCCGGCAACCCGGAGGCCCAGAACAACTGGGACGTGAACGCGCAGAACGGCACGCCGTCGAAGGGCCTGCTCCAGGTCATCCAGCCGACGTTCGACGCGTACCACGTCGAGGGCACGCCGAACGACCTGACCGACCCGGTCGCCAACATCACCGCGGCCGCCAACTACGCGGCGGACAAGTACGGCTCCATCGACAACGTCGACTCCGCCTACTGATCCGACGCGGACGCCCGAACGGCACCCCGCAGGTCCCCGCGCGCAGGCCCGCCTCCCCCGAGGCGGGCCTGCGCCGCGTCACATCTCGCGCGACCGGCCCGGTGCCGACGGAGCGAGGAAGGGTAGAAGAGCGCCATGGACAGCTCCTCCTGGCTCCTCGTGGCCGCCGTGGTTCTCGCCCTCGCGCTGGCGGGTTGCGCGGCCGTGCTGCTCGTACGGGTCTTCCGGGCCCGCAAGTTGCTGCGGGACGCCGGTGTCCCCCTGCAGTCCAAGGCCCTGTTCTGGACGGCCGTGATCTACACGGTGTCGCCGGTCGACCTGATCCCCGATCCGGTCTACCTGGACGACATCGGCGTCCTGCTGGTGGCCCTCAGGGCACTGCACTCGGCGGCGGCCCGGAGCGGGGCGGACGCCAAGCGGCTGCCCGGCTGACCCCTGCGAGGCCCCGCCGCCCCACGCCCGGCCGTGACAGCCGCGGGAGTCGCCGTCATACGGTGGCGGCCGCCTGCATGTTGCGGATGGCGGTGCGCAGGCTCTCGGCCGCCCAGTGCCCGGCGGCCACCTCCTCCATCCTCTCGGTCACCTGGCGGCGCGGGGCGTCGGGGAAGGCCAGGCGGTGCGCCTTGGCGCCGTGGAGCAGCGCGACGAGGCCCGCGGTCCGTACGTCCGGCGCGGCGCCCTCGCGCACGACGGCGCGGAGCCGCTCGCGCAGCTCGGCCTCGACGGCGCCGTCCGCCTCGGGGTAGCGGCGAACGGGGAAGACGCCGAGCGCCTTGCGCCGCTCCTCGACGACCACGCCGCGCGCGCACAGACTCTCCAGGGCCGCGCCCAGGGCCTTGTTCTGGTCCTTCGTCAGCCAGTCCGCCACGCGTCGCCGCCCGCGCCCGCCGAGCCACGCCTCCAGCAGCGCGATCCGGCCGTCGAGCAGCCGGTCCCCGGTCGGCGCCGGATCCGTCAGCTCGACGTGCTTGCCGGCGACGGACGCCCTGTCGGCCAGAACGAGTTCGAGCAGGATCCCCGCCGCCACCGCGTACGCGACGGTCTGGCGCTGTCGTACCGCTCCGGACTCGTCGTCCAGAGACAGCAGTACGACCTCCTCGGCCAGCGTGATCGCCATCCCACTCCCCCGCATCGTTTCTTGATCGCTTTCCCGGACAGACGACGGTTACCGGCCGACGGTTCCGCCCTGCCCGCGGGTTAGGGTGCGGCCATGTCCTCCGCGCTCCATGTCTCCCCTGACCCGGCCGTCCTCGACCGTCTCCCGCTGCTGTCGCGCGTGGAGGACGGCCAGGAGTGGCCGATGCTGCTGTGGGTGCCGGGTGAGGGTCGGCGCATGGTCTCCAGCGCGCCGCTCGGCGGAGGCATCGGGGAGCGGCGCTGGGTGCTGAACGCGCAGGTCCCCCACGGATACCGGCGGATGGACCCGGACGCCCACCTCGCCGGACTCGCGGCGCGGGCCGGCGCGTCGGGGCCGGGCGTGGGACTGATGACGGCCGCCTCGGTCGCCGACCACGGCAGCGCGTCGGACGGCGGCGTCCACGCCGTGGTGACGGCGGGTCTCGGGGTACGGGGGTGGGCGGCCGGTCCCGCTCCGGGGCTGCCGGGCCCGCGGGCGGCGGGGACGATCAACATCGTCGTGTCCGTGCCCGTCGCCTTCTCCGACGCGGCCTTGGTGAACGCCGTCGCCACCGCCACCGAAGCCAAGGTGCAGGCGTTGCGCGACGCCGGGGTGGACGCCTCCGGGACGCCGACCGACGCGGTGTGCGTCGCCGCGCGGGAACCCTCCGCCGGCCGTCCGGCGGAGTCGTTCGCCGGTCCCCGTTCGGTGTGGGGCGCACGCCTGGCCCGGGCCGTGCACGAGGCCGCGTACCAGGCCTGCCTGAAGGCGGAGAACCACCTGCGCGGAGCCGGCAGGGCCGTCGACGGCTGACGGCGGGCGCGCGAGCCGCCGCGTCAGCGGTCAGCGGTCAGCGGTCAGCGTCAGAACATGCGGTGTCCCTGCACCCACGCGGTCTTCGTACCGTCCGGACGGACGAGGCGGAACTTCTTGACGCCTTCGTAGCGGGCGCCGAGGGACCGGAAGGTGAGCCCGGCGACGAAGCCCACGGCGCTCAGGGCGAAGAGGACACCGACGGGGTTGGTCGAGGTGTCGGACTCCTCCCGGGTCTGCCCTCCGAAGTGGAAGAGGAGGGGCAGGGTGACCAGCAGCGAGAGAAGGAGCGTCCAGCCGAGGACGAGATAGATCCGGCGCTTGACGCGCGCCTTGCTCTCGCTCTCGACCTTGACCGTGAACGGTTTCGAGCAACGCGGGCAGGAGAACGCGACGTCCGTCTCGCCGCTGCCCGGCCGGCGCAGCTCCGGTGCCGACAGGGAGGCCACGCTCCACTTCACCATGGGCCCGCCGAGCCCGCCGTCGACGCCCATCCGGCACCCGATGCCCAGGGCGTAGTGCTCGTTCAACGCCATGCCGTCCCCCCACCGATTCCGCGGCCCCGCGGCCGCCGGCCCCCAGCCTCCGCGCTCTCTTCCGGCGCGGAGGGAGCGGCCCGATCGTAACGTCGGAGGTCCCTCCGTGGCCCCGTTCCCGCGCACATCCGCGCCCCGGGCCCGGCCTGCGGGCCCGCGTCCGCGGCTCCAGAATGGGGTGAGGAACGGACGGCCTTCCGCCGTGGGTCACGGCGTCGCCTGGGAGGAAACCCCGCATGCGCGCTCAGTCTCCGGCGGCGGCACGGAAGGGCGCCTTCGTCGCGGTCGCCGTCGCCCTGTTCTGCATCCAGCTGGACTTCTTCGCCCTCAACCTCGCCATCCCCGGCATCGCGGCGGAGCTCGACGTCTCGGCTTCGACGGCGCAGTGGACCCTGTCCGCGTACATGCTCGCCATCGGCTGCTTCTTCATCGTCGGCGGCCGGGTGGGGGACGTCTTCGGGCGACGCGGCACCCTGCTGGCCGGGATCGCCCTGTTCACGGCCGGGTCGGTGGGCTGCGCGCTGGCTCCCGGCCTCGGTCTGCTGGTCGGGGCCCGTGTGCTGCAGGGGATCGGGGCGGCGTTCGTCTTCCCGGTGTCCGTGTCGGTGATCACCAACCTGTTTCCCGACGAGACCCGTGCCCGGGCCCTGGGCGCCGTGTTCGGCGTCGCCAACATCGGGACGGCGCTCGGTCCCTTCGTGGGCGGAGGGTTCGCCGAGGGCCCGGGGTGGCGCTGGATCTTCTGGCTGATGGCCCCGTTGGGCCTGCTCGCGCTGCTCATCGCCCTGGTGTACGTCCCCGACTCGCGCGACATGTCGGCGCCGCGCGCGCTCGACCTCGTCGGCTGTGGGCTGGTCGTGTGCGCGCTGGCCACCCTCACCCTGGCCGTGGAGCGGGCGGACGCCTGGGGCTGGACCAGCGCCCGGACCCTGGGGGCGTGCGCGGTGGCCGTGGTGACCGGCGGGCTGTTCCTGGTGCGGGAACGGCGGATCCGGCATCCGCTGATCGACCTGCGGCTGTTCCGCAACGTGCCGTACGTCCTGGTGACGGGGATGGGTTCGGTCGCGAACATGGGGTACGGCGTGACCGTCTTCCTGGCCACGCTCTACCTCCAGGGCGTGCGCGGCCTCTCGCCGATCGTGGCGGGCACGGTGTTCCTGGCTCCGGCGGTGCTGGTGGCGCTGAGCGGACCGCTGGGCGCGCGGCTCGGCCGGCGCATGCGGCCGACGGCGGTGATGGCGCTGGCCGGGGCGATCGCGGGCACGGGGATGTTCACCCTGACGCTGGTGTCGGTGTGGTGGCTGTACGTGCCGGTGTTCGCGTGGTGCGGTCTGGGCCTGGGGCTCGGCTGGACCTACTCCAGCGTGGCGACCCAGCAGGTCGTCGCCCCGGCGAGGGCCGGGGAGGCGTCGGGGGTGCTGCTGACGTTCCTGGTCACGCTGGGCGCGATCGCCCTGGCCGGGACGGCGGCGGCGATCTCGGCGCTCACCCCGCAGCACCCGGCCGAGGACGCGTACGACGCGGTCCTCCGCCTCGGCGGAGTGGTCATCTTCGCCGCGGCGGTCATCGTCATGGTCGTACGCCACCGGCTCGTGGCGCTCGGAGTGGTTCCGCCCCTCTCGATGCGGGCGGACGAGCCCGGCGTCCGCAAGACCTAAGAGGTATCCGAGGGCAGGTCGCGCGCGGTGTCGAGGGCCGTGTCCAGGGCGAGGGCGGCGGTGATGAGCGCCAGGTGGGTGAAGGCCTGGGGGAAGTTCCCGAGTTGTTCGCCGGTGAGGCCGATCTCCTCGGCGAACAGGCCCACGTGGTTGGCGTAGGTGAGCATGTTGTCGAAGACGTAGCGGGCCATCTCGGGGCGGCCGGCCCTGGCGAGGGCGTAGACGTACAGGAAGGTGCAGAGGGAGAAGGTGCCCTCGGATCCGGCGAGTCCGTCGGGGGAGGTCTTCGGGTCGTAGCGGTGGACGAGGCTGTCGGTGACGAGGTCGGCGTCCATCGCGTCGAGGGTGGACAGCCAGCGCGGGTCGGTGGGGGTGATGAAGCCGACCAACGGCATCAGCAGCAGCGATGCGTCCAGCACGGTGCTGTCGTACTCCTGGACGAACGCCCGGCGCTCCTCGCTCCAGCCGCGGGTCATGACCTGCTCCAGGATGGCGTCCCGTGCGGCGGTCCAGCGGGCGATGTCGCCGGGGCGGGCGGTGGCCGTGGCCTGGCGGATGCCGTGGTCGAGCGCGACCCAGCACATGACGCGGCTGTACGTGAAGTTCTTCGCTCCCCCGCGGGTCTCCCAGATGCCCTCGTCGGGGCGGTCCCAGTGTGCGCAGAGCCAGTCCAGCAGGGCGGCGCCGCGCCGCCAGTCGTCGTAGCCGACGACGTCGTCGACCTGCCCGGACTGGGCGAGGGCGTGGACGGCCTCGCCGTAGATGTCGAGCTGCAGCTGGTCGGCGGCGCCGTTGCCCGCGCGGACGGGTGCGGAGCCGCGCCAGCCCGCCAGGTGGTCGAGGATCTCCTCGGTCAGGCGCGGGTCACCGTCGACCCGGTACATGATCTGGAGCGGTTCGCCGTTCGGGGCGCCGCCGTCCCGCAGCCGGCGGGCGAGCCAGCCGCGGAAGGCGTTCGCCTCCCGGGTGAAGCCGAGGTCGCGCATGGCGCGCACCGACAGGGACGCGTCACGGATCCAGGTGTAGCGGTAGTCCCAGTTCCGTTCGCCGCCCTCCCGCTCGGGCAGGGCCATGGTGGCGGCGGCGATGGGCGCGCCGGTCGGGGCGTACGTCATCAGTTTGATGGTGATCGCGGAGCGGTTGACCATCTGCTGCCAGCGGCCGCGGTAGGTGCAGCGTCCGATCCAGCCGTGCCAGAAGGCGCGGACGGCGTCGAACTCCGCCGTCATGTCGTCGACGCGCGGGGGCGGCGGGGCGGGCCGGCCCGGGTCGCAGACCGTGAGGACGACGGCCGCGCGCTCGCCCTCGGTCAGGGCGACGGCCGCCCGTACGTCCGTGCCCTCGGGCTCCAGGGGTACCGCCCCCAGGGCCTGCAGATGGGCCGTGACGCCCGGTCCATCGAACCGGGCGGCGGCGCCGTCGAAGGTCAGGCCGTGGGGCGCCCGGCCGTAGTCGAACCGCGGCCGGCACTCCAGGGAGAAGCGCACCGCCCCGCGAACGCACCGCAGGACCCGCACCACCCGGTGGAGGTCGGTGGCGGTGTGCGGTTCGCGTACGGGCATGAAGTCGACGACCTCCCCGACCCCTTCGGGGGTGAGGAAACGGGTGATGAGGACCGCGGTGTCGGCCAGGTAGAGCTGGCGCGTGACGACCTCGGGGCGGTGCGGGGGCGAGCCGCCGGCGAGGGGGCCGGTGCCGTCGGACGGCGGGGGCGGCTCCGCGGTGATGGCGAAGTGGCCGCCCCGTTCGGCGTCCAGGAGGGCGGCGAAGATGCTGGGCGAGTCGAAGCGGGGCGTGCAGAACCAGTCGAGGACGCCCTCGGACGAGACGAGGGCGCAGGTCTGGAGGTCGCCGATGAGGCCGTGCTCGGCGATCGGCGGGTAGGGGCGCATCGACCCTCCACGGGAAGGAGCGGTGCCCGGCCGGTTCGCCGGGGGGGCCGGGGGACGCGGCGGGGCCGCCGGTTCAGGCCAGGAGCTTGGCCTTGGCGCGCTCGAACTCCTCCTGGGTGAGGTCGCCCTTGTCCCGGAGCGCGGAGAGCTTGCCCAGCTCGTCCACCGACGACCCGCTCTCCGTTCCCGCCGCCTTCCGTACGTACGTCCGGAAGGCCTCCTCGTTCTCCTTGACCTGCTTCACGTCCCGTTCGCCCATGCTCTTGCCGCGCGCGACGAGGTACACGAAGACGCCGAGGTAGGGGAGGACGAGCACGAGGACGAGCCACCCGGCCTTGGCCCAGCCGCTGAGGCTGTGGTCACGGAAGATGTCGGTGACCACCTTGAACAGCAGGAAGAACCACATGACCCACAGGAAGAGCCACAGCATCGTCCAGAACAGGTTGAGGAGGGGGTAGTCGTCCATGCTTCGCTCCGATCATGGATGCCGTCCCCCTCCCCCATTCATACAGTCGGTCCCGGAAGGCCGCATGCCAGCGGGGTACGACGAGGTCGCCGAAGAAGATTCCCGGGTGATGTCGAGAACCGGTGACCGGCTCCGTCCCCGAGGTGAAGGCGGCCACAAGGGCTCGCATCAGGACCGAGGAGAACGATCATGGCGAAGTACCTGCTGCTCAAGCACTACCGCGGCGCTCCGGCCGCGGTGAACGACGTTCCCATGGACCGGTGGACGCCGGAGGAGGTCTCGGCGCACGTGCAGTACATGCGGGACTTCGCCACCCGTCTGGAGGAGACGGGCGAGTTCGTCGACGGGCAGGCGCTGGCGCCCGAGGGGACGTTCGTACGGTACGACGGTGAAGGGCGGCCGCCGGTCACCGACGGCCCGTTCGCCGAGACCAAGGACCTCATCGCCGGCTGGATGGTGATCGACGTCGACAGCTACGAGCGGGCGGTCGAGCTGGCCGGGGAGCTGTCCGCGGCGCCGGGGGCCGGCGGGAAGCCGATCCACGAGTGGCTGGAGCTGCGTCCGTTCCTGTCGGCGCCGCCCACCATCGAGGACTGAGCGACCGACGGTGACCTCTTCGATGAACGAGGCGCTGCTCCGGAGCCTCACCCCGGGCGTCCTCGGGATCCTCGTCCGCCGCGGAGCCGACTTCGCGGCGGCCGAGGACGCCGTCCAGGACGCGCTGGTCGAGGCGGTCCGTGTCTGGCCGGCCGATCCGCCGCGGGACCCGAAGGGCTGGCTCGTCACCGCGGCCTGGCGGAAGTTCCTGGACGCGGCCCGGTCGGACGCCGCACGCCGCCGCCGCGAGGACCTGGTGGACGAGGAGCCGGCGCCCGGGCCGGCGGGCTCCGTGGACGACACGCTCCGGCTCTACTTCCTGTGCGCCCACCCGTCGCTGACGCCCTCGTCGGCGGTCGCGCTGACGCTGCGCGCCGTCGGCGGCCTGACCACCCGCCAGATCGCCCGGGCCTATCTGGTGCCCGAGGCGACCATGGCGCAGCGCATCAGCCGGGCCAAGCGCACCGTCTCCGGCGTGCGGTTCGACCGGCCGGGCGATGTGGCGACGGTGCTGCGGGTGCTCTACCTGGTCTTCAACGAGGGCTACGCGGGGGATGTCGACCTCGCCGCCGAGGCCATCCGGCTCACCCGGCAGCTCGCGGCTTCGATCGACCACCCCGAGGTGGCGGGGTTGCTGGCCCTGATGCTGCTCCACCACGCCCGGCGTGCCGGGCGGACCGCCCCCGACGGGAGCCTGGTGCCGCTCGCGGAGCAGGACCGCGGCCGGTGGGACACCGCGTCGATCGCCGAGGGTGTCGGGATCCTGCAGGCGGCCCTCGCCCGCGACCGGCTGGGGGAGTTCCAGGCGCAGGCCGCCATCGCGGCGCTGCACGCCGACGCGCCCACCGCCGAGGAGACCGACTGGGTGCAGATCGTCGAGTGGTACGACGAGCTGGCGCGCCTGACGGACAGCCCGGTCGTCCGGCTCAACCGCGCGGTGGCCGTCGGGGAGGCCGACGGACCGCGGGCCGGTCTCGCCGCGCTCGCCGGGCTCGACGAGGCGCTGCCGCGGTACACCGCCGTGGCGGCGTACCTCCACGAGCGGGACGGTGACACGGCGACGGCGGCGCGCCTGTACGCCGAGGCGGCCCTGAAGGCCCCGAGCCTCGCCGAGCGCGACCATCTGACGCTCCGGGCGGCCCGCCTCAACGCGCGGGGGCGCCGCTGAGGGACGTGCCCTCCGCCGCTACGGGGCGAGGCCCCCCGGTCGTCCTCGGTATGCGAATAGGCCGGGCCGCGGGCTCAGGCGGTGGGGGCTGAGGGGGTGTCCGCGGCTTCCGGGCAGCGCTCCCCCGGTCGTCCCGGTGTGCGACCCGCGGGCTCAGCCGGTGGGGGCGCCGAACCACCGGGGGAGCCGGTCGAGGAGGTCCTGCCGGTCTTCACCGGCCCACGCCACATGGCCGTCCGGCCGCAGCAGCACGGCGGGGACGTCGAGCTCCTCGCAGACGTCGATGACGTGGTCGACCCGGTCCGCCCAGCCCTCCACCGAGAGCCGTCCGGTCTGGTCGAGCAGCAGCCCGCGGCCCCGGTGCGTCAGCTCGTAGAGGCGCCCCCGCTTCAGCCGCAGATCCCGCATCCGCCGCCCGAGGAGCTCGTGGCCCTCGCCGAGGTCGTAGCGCACCTCCACCGCGGTGATCATCCCGGTGATGTACCGGTTGACCTCCTCGAAGTCCATCAGACGGGAGAACAGCTCCCGCAGCGCGGTCGCCCCCGGGTCGGATCCCAGCAGGGTGATCTGGGCGCGGGTGTTGGCGAGGACGCGGGCGCCCACCGGGTGCCTCTCGGCGTGGTAGCTGTCGAGCAGCCCCTCGGGCGCCCAGCCGTCGACGGCGGCCGCCAGCTTCCATCCCAGGTTGAAGGCGTCCTGGACGCCGAGGTTGAGCCCCTGCCCGCCGGTCGGCGGGTGGACGTGCGCCGCGTCGCCGGCGAGCAGCACCCGGCCGACGCGGTAGTGCTCGGCCTGGCGGGTGGCGTCGCCGAACCGGGAGAGCCAGCGCGGCGAGCGAGCGCCGAAGTCGGTGCCCGCGAACGCCCGGAGCTGCCGCCGGAAGTCGTCGAGGGTCGGCGGGGCCGCCCGGTCCTCGGCCACGCCGTCGGCGGGGACGACGACGCGGTACACCCCCTCCCCGAGGGGGGCGGCCCCGAAGCGCAGTTGGGTCTTGCGGACCTCCTCGCCGACGGCGGCGATCGTCTCCGGATCCGCCGTGAGCTCCATCTCCCCCAGGAGCGTCTCGACCGTCGCGGGCTCGCCAGGGAACCCGATGCCGAGCTGCTTGCGCACCAGGCTGCGCCCGCCGTCGCATCCGACGAGGTACCGCGACCGCAGGCGCGTGCCGTCCGCCAGCTCGACGGTCACCGCGTCCGCGTCCTGGCTCAGCCCGACGACGTCGCTGCCGCGCCGGAGCTCCACGCCTGCCTCGCGGGCGTGCTCCTCGAGCAGTCGCTCGGTGAGCGGCTGCGGGATGGCGATGCCGTACGGGTGGGCGGTGTCCAGATCCTGGGGCCACGGCTTGATGATGCCGCCGAAGAGGCCGCCCGCCTGGAACGTCTCACTCACCGCGAGGAACCGGTCCAGCAGGCCGCGCTGGTCCATGATCTCGACGCTGCGCGCGTGGAGGCCCTGGCCTCGGGACTGTTCGCTCCGCTCGGTCAGCCGCTCCAGCACGACCACGTGTACGCCGTGCAGCCGCAGTTCGGCGGCCAGCATCAAGCCGGTCGGGCCGCCGCCGACCACGATCACGTCAATCATCACAACGTCCGTTTCACGAGAGGGGGTGGGGCCGGCCGCTCCGTACGGGTCGGCGGACACGGCGCCCCACCGCGGGCGACCCCGTACGTCTCCGTACGACCGCGCGCCACGGTGGTGGACCCGCCGGTGGTGGATCCGCCGTTTCCGCAGGTCCTGGCCTTGGGCGGATCATTCTGCGGGACGGACCCGGCCTTGCCGCAAGCCCCCCTGTGCGCTATACCTTGAGAGTGGCAAGGAGTCGGTGACTCCTTGCCTTTGTCGTGTCCGTCCCATGCCCCCACCTAGCGCGGGCGCGCAGGGGTCAGCGCGCTGCGGAGGAGTGGCGCGCTTCGGCGGCCGTCTTCAGGTCGCGCAGCCAGCCCTCGAGTCCCCGGCCCCGGCGGAGGCCCTCCATCGGTTCCTGACCTTCTGGACCCGTCTGCACGGCGTGCTGTCGCTGGAGCTCGCCGGCCACTTCGCCGGCATGGACCTCGACCCCGCCCGACTCTTCGCGGCCGAACTCGAGACAGTGCTGCCACCGCGCCCGAGACACCGTGAGCCGGCGACGGGCGGGCCCGTCAGCCGCGCTTCGGCCGGTCGGGAGGGTTAGGGTGCACCCTGATCATCACAGATCACCGCATATCGACTCGGCGGAGGTGCACATCCATCGTGCGGGTGCAGACGGACGCGAATCGCCGGCACGCCCTGCTCGCGGTCCCGCTCGGCCTCATCGTGGTCGTCACGGTGGTGGACATCCTCGCTCCGCCGGAGGTGCACCTCGGGCCGTTCCTGGCGGCGGCGCCGGCGGTCACGGCCTCGTTCGCCGGGCCGAGGACGACCGGCCTGATCGGCGCGGTGGCCGTGCTGGCCCAGATGGCCGTGGCCCTGGTACGCACCAGCCTCACGGACCTGAACCACACCTTCCAGATCATCGCGCTGATCCTGATCTCCGCGTTCGTCACCTTCTTCGCGGCGCTGCGGGAGCGGCACGAGAAGGAGATGACACAGCTCCGGTACGTCGCCGAGGCCGCACAGGAGGTCGTCCTGCGGCCCCTGCCGGACCGTATCGGGAGCCTGCGGCTGGCCTCCGTCTACCTGGCCGCCGAGGACGAGGCGCAGATCGGCGGGGACCTGTTCGCCGCCGCGCGCACGTCCCAGGGGACCCGGCTGATGATCGGGGACGTACGCGGCAAGGGCATGGAGGCGGTCGGGGACGCGGCCCTGCTCCTCGGCGCGTTCCGGGCCGCCGCCCACCGGCAGGCCGAACTCTCCCTGCTGGTGACGTACCTGGAGGGGACCGTATCGTCGAGCCTGGGCGACCCGGGGGCCGGCGCCGCGGAGGAGGAGCCCGGCGAGGCGTTCATCACCGCCGCTCTGCTGGACGTCCCCGACAGCACGCCGACGCTCCACCTGGTCAACTGCGGGCATCCGCCGCCGCTGCTCCTGCGGAACGGCGTGGTGACGCCGCTGGAGGTCCGCCTGCCGGCGCCGCCTCTCGGGCTGACCGAGTTCGCGGGCCGCGCCGTCCTGACACCCGAGGTGTTCCCCTTCGAAGCCGGCGATGTCGTGCTGCTCTACACCGACGGGGTCATCGAGGCCCGCGACGCCATCGGCACCTTCTATCCCTTGGCCGAACGCCTCGGCACCTTCGCGGAGGCGGACCCCCGGGCCCTCCTGCGCCGTCTGCGCGAGGACCTGCTCGCGCACACCCCGCACGGCCGTCTCGGCGACGACGCCGCCATGGTCGCGATCCGGCGGCTGCCGGAGGACTGAGCCCGGCCCGTGCGGCCGGCCGGTGTGTCGACTGACGCCGACCGGCCTCACCGGCCCGGTAGGCGCCCATGCCGCGCCTTCCGGGCGGGCCACTCGTCCGAGGGAGCGTCAGATGCCTTCGTCAGGGCACACGAAGGTCATGTCCGGAGAACACGCGCGCCCGACGAACACCCCGACGAGCACCCTGTTCCGTTCCGTCTTCGACGCCCAGGCCTCCGCACGCGGCGGCAGACACGGGCGCCGCGGCACGGCCCGTGGGCGGCTGCGCCGCCGGCTGCTGGCGTACCGCGCCGTCGAGTTCCTGTCCTCGCACCTCCCCGGCGACCCCGGGCCCGGAGAGGAGTGCCTGCTCCTCGTGCACGGCCGCAGGGTCATCGGGCAGGTGCACTACCGCATCTGCGCGAACTGCGCCGCGGGCGTCGTCACGGCCCTCGACATCGACCGCCCGTTCCACTCCACCGGGCTCGGCACCCGCGCCCTCTCCCACCTGCGTTCCCGCCACCCGGACGTCACCTGGCGCAGCACCCTGACCGTCCGTACCACCCGTGATCTGCTGCGCAGGATGCGCATCCCCGTCACCGCCCCCGACGACAGCGGCTGCCACCACGCGGCCGTAACCCCCGCGCCGGTCCCGGCCGGTTGACCACGCTCCCCGGCCGGGCCGGTCCTCGTGGGGGTCAGGCCGGGTGGTAGCGGACGACCAGGGTCGGCAGCAGCACCAGGTCGACGACGGTCTCCATCAGCTCACGGGTGGCCGGCGTCCGGTGCACGATGGTCTGCGCGAGCCAGGTGCCGAGCAGGACCTGGTGGGTGAGGCCGACGATCGGGTTGGCGGCCTCGATCTCTCCCCGGTCCACGGCGCGGTCGAGGAGCGCGGACAGATCCTTCAGGAGGGGGTCGATCAGGATCTCGCGGGCGATCTCCATGACGGTCTCGTCCTGGACGATGACGGCGGGGACGGAGATGAACGCGCCCCCGCCCGCCTCGTCGGCCAGCAGGCGCTCCACCAGGGCCATCAGGTCACCGCGCAGGCTGCCCGTGTCGACGCGCTCCAGGCCGTGTCCGTGTTCGCCGGAGAGCTCCTTCCAGGCCGAGATCACCAGCCGGGGCTTGCTCTGCCACTGCCGGTAGAGCGTGGCCGTGCTGCACCGCCCCCGTTGCGCGACCGCGGCCATGGTCACCTGGTCGTAGCCGACCTCGCCGACGAGTTGGGCGGTCACGCGCAGGAGCTCGCGCCGGCGCTCCGGGGTGAGTCTCCGACGACGCGTCGGCCCGGTGAGTGCCTCGGCCATGCTGGTGGTTCCTCCGACTGTGTGCGTCGTGCCGCTGTGCCGCGCGCGCCCCGCTTCGCCGCTGTACGCGTCCCGCTTCGGCGCCGTATCCGTCCTGCTTCGGTGCGACTCAGTCAACCGCGGCCCGCGCCCCGGCGGACCAGGGATTTCCCCTAGGGCGGGTCCGCCGGGGCTTCGCGACGCCGGCTCCCTCCCCGCCGGCAGCACCTCACCCCCGGGTCCGGCCGCGTCGTCCCTCCGGCGACGCGCCCCGTACCGCCCCGCCCGCCGCTCCAGCAGGCGGGACGGGGCCGTCGGTAGAATGCGAGGAACTGCTGATCCCGTCGAGCATCAGCGTCGGGAGTACGCATGAACGAGTCCCGTGGCCGCCGGTTCATCGGGCGCTCCCGCGAGTTGGGAGTCCTGCGGGCCGCCGCACGGACCGCCGCCCGTGGGGTCCCCCGGGTCGTCGTGGTCTCGGGCTCCGCGGGCATGGGCAAGACCGTCCTCGTCGACCATTTCGCGGAGCGGGTCGACAAGGAGTTCACCGTCCTCAGGACGTGGGACGTGCCCCCGAAGACCGAGCTGCCCTTCTACACCGTCACCGGTCTCCTCACCGACGGCGGCGCCTACCCGGCGGGGGCGCCCGGGCGGGAACGCCCGGACCCTCAGCTGTCGGTGCTCGGGACGGGCGCGGCGGTCATCGACCTGCTGGACGCCCTGCTCGAGCGCGCGCCGGTGCTGTTCTGGCTGGACGACGCGCACCGGATCGACATGGAGTCCTTGCAGGCCATCGGCTTCGCCCTGCTGCGGCAGCGGGCGGAGCGCGTACTGACCGTCGTCTCCACGCAGCACGCCGCCCGGACCGTACGGCACATGGGCCTGACGGACCTGGAGCCGGCACCGGAGCACATCGGACTCACCGGCTTCACCCCGGACGAGACACGCGACTTCGTCGAGGACCGGACCTCCCGGCCGCACTCGGAGGGGCGGCTGCGGAACCTCGCGGTGTGGAGCAACGGCAACCCCCTCTTCCTGGAGGCCGCGGTCGGCGCCTTCGGAGGCGACCTCCCCGACGACCCGGCCGTCACGAGCGTTCCCACGTCGCTTCGGGAAGCCGTCGGCGCCTGGTCGCGGTCCTTCCCCCCGTCGAGCCGCGCGCTCCTCGACATGCTCGCCGTCCTCGACGCCCCGGCGCCCGTCCCGCTCCTGGGCCGGCTGCTGGACTCCGACTCGGTCGGCGCCGACGCCGACCGCCTGGTGGAGCAGCACGCCGCCGTGTGGGTCCCGGGCGCCGCGCCGACCCTGGGGCTGGTCCACGCCGGCCAGCGGGACGCGCTGTACGCCGCCCTCCCCCGTGCGGAACGCGACCGGATGCACCTCAGGGTCGCCCGGATCCTGGGTCCGCCGGAGAGCTGGCGGCACCGGGTGGCGGCGGCGGAGAGTTACGACGCGCCGCTCGCCGCGGAGTTGCGGGACGCCGCCACCCGGGAGGTGGCCGCCGGTCACGCGGCGCTCGCGGCCACGTATCTGCTCGCCTCCTCCCAGGTCGAGCCGGAGGTCCGGCAGCGGCAGGAGGCGCTGGTCTCGGCCGTACGCCTGCAGGTGACGGGCGGTCAGCCGCGCACCGCGCTGCGCCACGAGGCGACCGTCCTCGCCTCCCCCGACGGGCCGCAGCGCGACGAGGCGCTGGGCCTGCTCAGCCTGGCGCAGGGCAAGGACGCCCGGGCCCGTACGTATCTCGCGCGGGCGCGGGAGGCCTTCACCGCCCGCGGGGAGACGGCCCTGGCCGCGTCCGCCGCCGCCGAACTGGGCGTCGCGGAAGGCTCGCTGGGGCTCGGGCAGGCGACGCTCGCGACCTCCCGGTTCGCCCTGCGGCACACCGACGACGCGACCATACGGGGGATGGCGCAGGCGAACCTGGCGTACGGCCACGCCCTCATCGGCGGCCCCGCCGTCGGCCTCGAGCACCTCGGCGAGCTGCCCGACCTCCCCGTCCGGGTCCCTCCCACCCACACCGACGCCCTCATCTACCGGGGCATGTTCCGCAGCCTCGCAGGAGATCTCGCGGGAGGCCTGAACGACCTCTCGGCGGCGGCCCGGCGGCGCGACGTGGGGGTGTCGAGGATCAGCAGCGTCTCCGCGCTGACCCACAGCCTGTGGAGCCACTTCGCCCTCGGCGAATGGCAGGACGCCCGGCGCAACCTCTCGGTGGCGCTCGACATCGCGCACACCACCGGGCGCGCCTCCGACTCGTTCGCGCTCAACTGCTTCATCGCCGTCCTGCACGCCTTCAGCGGCCGGTTCGACGAGGCGCGGGCCGCGATGCGGGAGGCACGGGCCGTGGCCTCGGCGGATTTCGAGGGCCCCGACTTCCACATCGCCACCTCCCAGGCGGTGGTGGAGTTCGCCGCGGAGGACTACGAGAAGGTGGTGGCGCTCATCGGCCCGGCCGTGGACGACCCCGTCAACGAGAGCCGTGCGCGCCTGTACGCCCTCCGGCACGTGCCGTTGCTCGGGGTGGCGTACGCGCGGACCGGCGACACCGGCCGGGCCCGGGCCGTGCAGCGCCAGCTGGCGGCGGCGCGGCCGCACGGCGCGCTGCTCCCGGTGGTGGGCAAGTGGGTCGGCGGCGCGATCGCCGTCGCCGAAGGCGCGCCGGAAGCCGCCGTGCGCGCCTACACGGACGCGCTCGCGGTGGCCGCGGACGGCGGCGACCCGGTGCTGCACAAGGCGTGTGCGCGGCAGGACCTGGGCGCCGTGCTGCTCGCCACCGGCGACACGCAGGGCGCGCGCGAGCATCTGCGTGCCGCCGAGAAGGTCTTCGCCGGCCTCGGCGCGGAGCCGTTCCGCCTGCGCTGTCGCGCGCTGCTGGACGGGCTCGGCACGTCGTCGGCGCGGCGCGGGGACGGCGGGGGCTTCGGGCACGGGTTGTCGGACCGGGAACGGGACATCGCCGGGCTGGTCGGCCGTGGCTGGACGAACCGGGAGATCGCGGCGGAGCTGTACCTCAGCGTGAAGACGGTGGAGTACCACCTGGCGAACATCTACGCCAAGAACGCCATCAAGGGCCGGCGGGAGCTGCGCGATCTGATGCAGTCCGGGGAGTCCGGCGAGCAGTCCCGGGAGAGCTGAGGGGACGGGGGCGGCCCCCTGTCCGGGCCTGGGAAACGCTCACGGAAGTGAGCGTTCCGGCCCGGGCTGCGGCCCCTGGGCGCCCTGTTCCACCGCGGTGGAACAGGGCGCCCGGGGGCTTCGCTCCGCGCGAGGGGAAGGGGCAGCCTTACTCCCGGGTGGACGTCACGGGCGGGCGGTGAGGAGGAGCCGGGTGGAGCCGTCGGGGAGGCCGGCGATGCCGACCTGGTCGCCCGCGAAGCCGGCGGCCCCCCGGACGCCGCCCACGCGCAGGAACGGGGTCCAGCCCCCGTCCGCGTGGCGTGCGGCGTGGTGGACGTATCCGTCGCGTCCGACGGCGGCCACCTGGGCGGAGCCGTCGGGCAGGCCGGCCAGGGCGACCGCGGAGGCCCCCATCGCGCCGCCGGACACCCCGGCCGGGGTTCCCCACCCCGACCACGTACCGTCGCCGCGGCGGAGGGTGTGCCAGATGTTGCCGTCGTTGCCGATCGCCGCGATCTGGCTGTCGCCGTTCGGCAGGGCCGCGATCGACAGGGCGGGTCCGGCGAAGTCCGGGGCGTTGACGCCCGCGACGACCGACCACGGGCTCCAACTGCCGTCGGCGGCCCGGATACCCAGGCGCATCCTGCCGTCGGCGCCGTAGACGAGGATCTGCGCGGAGCCGTCGGGCATGCCGGCGGCGGCGACCCTGGTCGCCTTCACCAGTCCGTCGTCCTGGCCCGGCATGGAGGACCAGCCCTGCCAACTCCCGTCGGCGTGCCGGATGTTGTGGTACGCGTAGCCGTCCTTGCCGACGGCGACGATCTGGGCGTCGCCGTCGGGCGTGCCCGTGACGGCGATGTCCCGGGCGGCGAAGCCGCCGGCCCGGTTGTCGGCTGCCGGCAGGAGGTTCCAGCCCTGCCGGCCGCCGTCGCGCCGGAGGATGTCGTGCCAGATGTTGCCGTCCAGCCCGACGCCGAGGACCTGGACGCCGCCGTCGGGCATGGCGCTCACGGCCTGTCGGGGTCCGGCGAAGCGGAAGGCCTGACCGACCCCGCTCAGCGGGCTCGGTCCGGTCCAGGTGCCGTCGGCGCGGCGGGTGGCCTGGTGGAAGGTGTGCGCCGTGACCCGCTGCGGAAGGTTCTTGGAGATGATCTCCCGCTGGAGTTCACCGGCGGCCACCCCGGCCCGGTTCTGGTTCACGTCGTCCGTCATGACGATGTTCATGTTGTCGGTGACGCCGGTGTGGTTCCACTCGGCCCGCAGCTTGGCGAGCAGTCGGGCGTTCAGCTCGTTCTCCATGCTGATCAGGTAGTTGTCGGCCTCCCAGGCCGACACCAGCCGCAGCATCCGGGCGATCTGGATCATCGCCGCGTCCGGTATGGAGTGGGTGGGGTCGATGATGGCCTGCTGGACGAAGAGCTTCCGCTCGCTGCCCGCGTCCGGCGTCCTGCCGAGCACCTCGTCGCCGCGCCGGAGCACCGCGTCGTACGTCTTCTTTCGCAGGCCGGGGTCGAGGGCGCCCTTGAGGATGTCCTTCCAGTCGCCGCTGACGCCGACGTAGCTGCCGCGGTAGTCCTGGACGAGGGGCTGTCGCCAGGCCCAGGGGTAGGAGGTGCTGTCGGTGTCGTCGACGAGGACCACGTGTTTGCCGGCGGCCATGAACTGGTCGTACGTGGAGGTGGGGCCGAGCGATCCGTCGGCGATCGCCGGGTTGCCGGGCCGGCCGCCGCCGACCAGGCCGCCCAGTTCGGTGACGGCCGCGCGGCTGTCCTCCTTGAGCGTGGCGGCGGGGCCGGTGGTCTTGACCCGGAGGATGACGATCTCGCGCGGGTGCCGCCGGATCCAGTCGGCGAGTTCGCGCGCCTCGCCCGGCACGGTGATGCCCAACGGGCCGCGCGCGTCGAAGAACAGCCGTCCCAGCGGCCCGCCGTGGTAGCTGTACCAGCGGTCGCCCTGCTTGCAGAGGCGCAGGTCGAGATAGCGGGAGCCGGCGTCGAGCTGCTGCACGAGCGAGCCGCTCTGGGTGCGGGACATCCCGGCCGCCAGCTCCGGCCACGAGCGGGCGACGTCGACGGTGTCGCCGGCGTCGCACATGCCGCTGTCCTTGGTGATGCCCGCGGTCCCGGCGTCATGGCTGCCGGGCATCACGATCCCGTTGAGGGGGCGGTTCCCGAGGGTGCCGGCGAGTTGGGACATCCACGAGCCGAGGTCGATCGCCTCGGACGTCCGCGCGGGACGCGCCGGGTGGGACGCGGGAGCCCTGCCCGCGGCGGCGGCGCCCGCAAGAGCCGGTGTCGTGAGGGCCGGTGTCGTGGGAGCGGGCCCCGTGACAGTGGGTACCGCGGTCGCGGTACCGGTGGCGAGCGTACCGAGGACGACCGACAACACCCCTAGCGTCAGCCCTCGACGCCCCGCTCTGCCGGCTTCGTTCATGTCCGTCTTCCTTCCGGTGTGGGGCGGGCCCGACCACGCCGTCATCGGTGTTCGCGCCGTCTCCACACCGTTCGCTGCCGGTCGGTGAGGATCTGGCGCATCCGTGTCCGGTGCGTGGGCGCGCCCGGGGTCGCCAGAGCATGAGGACGGGGCGAAAGGGCCGTCAACCAGCCTGCTCGGCCGCGAAGTTACCGACCGGTCGCAGCCGGAGCGGACCGGCGTCCGGAGCCGGGCGGCACCGGTGGCAACACCGCACGTGACGGGAGCGGAGCCCGACCCCCTCCCCCGCCCGTCCGTACGCTTCAGGCCGCCGTGGGCACCTCTTCCGGCCAGGTGAAACGCTCACTCCGGATGAGCGTTGTGCGGTCCGCCGTCAGGCGTCGGCGGCGCAGCGGAAGCCGCGGTCGCCGCCGCTGGAGCCGGGCGCGCGGGCGGTACGGGAGGCCACGCGGTGGCGGTTGCAGGAGGCGTCGTGGCACAGGTACGAGCCGCCGCGCAGGACCCGGTCCTCGCCCTCCTCGGGGCCGCGCGGGTCGGTGCGGGGAGCGGACGGGTGCTCGGCGGTGAAACGGTCGGCCACCCACTCCCACACGTTGCCGACCATGTTGCACAGGCCGTAGGCGTTGGACCGGTACGCGTCGACGGGAGCGGTTCCCGCGTAGCCGTCGTCGGCGGTGTCCCCCTCGGGGAAATCGCCCTGCCAGATGTTGCAGCGCCACCGGCCGCGCGGAGTCAGCTCGTCGCCCCACGGATAGCGCGCCTGGTCGAGGCCGCCGCGTGCCGCGTACTCCCACTCGGCCTCGGTCGGCAGCCTTCGCCCCGCCCACGCCGCGTAGGCCTGGGCGTCGTCCCAGGTCACATGGACGACGGGGTGCCGGGCGCGGTCGCCGATGGCGGAGCCCGGGCCCTCGGGAAGACGCCAGGACGCCCCCTCCACGGCCCGCCACCAGGGGGCCCCGGCCGGGGTGCGGCTCGCGCGCTCGAGGTCCGGGGCGAGGAAGCCCGCGAAGACGCGGGACCAGCCGGACCGCTCGGCGCCGGTGACGTATCCGGTCTCCTTGACGAAGGCGGCGAAGCGGGCGTTGGTCACCGCCGTCTCGTCCAAGCGGAACGGCGAGACGGTGACCTCTCGCACCGGTGCCTCCCCGTCACCGGGGTTGGCGAGCCCGTCCTCGTTGCCCATGCGGAACGTCCCGCCGGGCACGGACACCATCCTCGCGCCGGACGCTCGCCGCGCCCTGCGGAGGGCGGGCGCCGCGGGTCTCGTCCGGGGCGCCGCGTCGGGCGTGCGGCGGGGGGAGCCGCCCCTCGGAGTCTTCCCGTTCGTCACGCCGACCTCATGTGCGGTCAATGGACACCTCCTGGTCGGGACACGGAATATCAGAACCACCAGCCCGTTCCCCAAGATCGTCCGAAAACCCCACGCTCTGGAGTCGTCATGCCGGGACGTCTGAGCGCCCCGCCCCTCCCCCGCCGCTCCTTGGACGACGGCGCCCGCCTCACCCCGTACAGGTGCGGCAGTGGCACCAGTCGGCGACTCCGGAGGCCCGCGGTCGGAAGACCGAGGACAGCGGGTCGGGGCGGCGCGGGGGCGTGGCGGTGCTCTCGCGCTCGACCAGCGCCGTCGGCACCAGGGTGGTGCCCGTCGGCAACTCCCCGCGCAGTTGCCGCACCATCGCGTCGACGCACAGCCGGCCGAGAGCGGCGCGGTCCACACGGATCGTCGTCAGCGGCGGTATGAGCGATCCCGCCGTCGGGATGTCGCCGAAGCCGACGACGCTGACGTCCTCGGGCACCCGCCGTCCGGACTCGTGCAGGGCGCGCAGGACGCCGAGGGCCATCTGGTCGTCGGCCGCGAACACGGCCGTACAGTCGGGTTCGCGGGCCAGACGCAGGCCGGCCGTATGGCCGGAGCCGGCGGTCCCGTCACCCCTGAGCGGCGGCGGGATCGGACGGCCCGCGCGGCGCAGGGCCTCCTCCCAGGCGGCCGCCCGGTGACGGGCGGCGGTCGACCCCTCCGGGCCGGCCACGTGCCAGACGGTGCGGTGGCCGAGGCCCAGTAGGTGGCGGACCGCCGTGTCGGCGCCTTGGCGCTGGTCCGTGCCCACGGCGGGGAAGGGTCCCGAGGCGTCGGACTCCACCACGACGACCTTGGCGTGCGGTGGTACGGCGAGGAGGGCCGTGTCGAGGAGGGGAAGCTCCACCATCAGCGCCACCGCGTCCACGGCGAGTTCGTCGAACCGGGCGAACGCGCCCGTGACGTCCTCCTGGTTCAGCGCGTCCAAGGGGATAAGCGTGACCGCGTAACCCTCGTGGGCGGCGCTGGTGACGAGGGCCTCCAGCGTCCGTACGTCGCCGGTGCCGGGCGCGGTGCCGCTGTCGGAGAGGCCCCTGGTGATCACGCCGAGGGTGCGGAAGTCACCTCGTCTGAGCGCCCGGGCGGCGCTGTTAGGGCGGTAGTCGAGCGTGCCCATGGCGTCCAGCACCTTCCGGCGGGTGCGCGGGGAGACGGCAGGATCGCCGTTCGCGACGCGTGAGACGGTCTGCGCGGAGACACCGGCGAGCGAGGCGACCTCGGCCATCGAGACGCGGCGCGGCCACCGTGCCTCCGTACGCCGCTTCCGGTCGCCGCGGCGCTCGGCGGGGACGTCGAGGGCGGGGCCGGGACCCGGGCCGGGGTCAGACGGAGTGGGCACGGTGGCCCTTCGCGGCGGCCGGGACCATCACCACGGTGGTGCGCACACCGCACCGGCGGAGGGAGGCGACCATGTCGGCGTTGGCCAGCGAGTCGGTGACCAGGGTGTCGATGGAGGCCAGTCCGACCGTCTTCGCCCGCTGCACCGCGCCGAGCTTCGAACTGTCCGCGACGACGATCGTGTACTCGGCCTGCTGGAGCATGATCCGGTCGATCTCCGCGCCGGGGGCGGTGTAGCGCGTCAGCCCGACCTGCGGACTGATGCCGTCCGTCCCGACGACGGCGACGTCGAACCGGTAGGAGCGCAGGGTCTTCTCGGCGACGGTCCCGACGAGATCGTGGGAGAGCGGGCGAGCCGTGCCACCGGTGACCACCACTTTCACCAGCTGCCGGGCCATGAGCGAGGTCGCCGTGTCGAGCCCGTTGGTGACGACGGTGAGGCCCGCCCGTCCCGCCAGGCTCTTGGCGACGAAGCCGACGGTGCTGCCGCCCCCCAGCGCCACCGTGAGGGGCCGGGACGGTATCAGGGTCGAGGCGAGGGCCCCGATGCGGCGCTTGGCCTCGGTGTGCTGGGAACCGCGCAGGCTCACGGGTGGTTCCGCTCCGCGGTGCGCCGCGGCGATCTTGCCGTACGACCGGCGGATCAGGCCCTTCTCCTCCATCACGGCCAGGTCGCGGCGGACCGTGGCGCCGGAGACGCCGAGACGGGAGGGCAGAAAGCGCACCTGCACTTCCCGCCTCTGCGCGAGGAGCGCCAGGATCATCGAGATGCGCGTGTCGCGCGAGCGGTCACTCACAGGTTCTCCGTCCCGCCGTCAGCGAGGATCCGGCAGGCTGACGGTTCGGCTGCCCGAGGCCTCGCGCCTCGTCGTCCGGGGCCTTGTGGGCCCCGACCAGGCTCGCCCGCCCGCGCACCGAGGGGATCGGGGAAAGTCCCTAGGACGCCCCGGCCCGGGGCCAGGCGTCGCGGGCCCGGGGCCAGGCGTCGCGGGCCCGGGCCAGGCGTCACGGGCCCGGGGCCAGGCGTCGCGGGCCAGGCGGGACTTTCCGGACACGGCCTAGGGACTTTCCCCGATCCGGACCGACCGACCAGACGGTTGCATGGGGGGCAAAGCTCGCAAGAGTCACCTTTTGGAGAGAGATCTTCCGGAGTCCCCATGTACGTCACTGATCCCCACGACGCCGTCCGCTTCGACACGGGCGGTGACGACGTGGGAGTACGTTCCCTCCCGCCGCGTTCCTGTCACTCCCCGACCGCCGGTGTCGTCCGCCCGCTCGACCACTGCCCGCAGGCGGTCGGTGCGGCTCGGCGCCTCGCGCGGGAGCTGCTGGACCGGTGGGTGGTGCCCGACGCGGACTCGGTCGCGCTGGTCGTCTCGGAGCTGGTGACCAACGCGGTCGAGCACGCGCTGCCGCCCCTGGTCCTGCACCTCCACCGCGATCCGGCGCAGCGGCGGGTCTGGGTGGGCGTCTCCGACGGCGGGCCGGCGCCGCACGACGGCCCCTGGACGTCCTCCTGCACGGACGAGGAGCACGGCCGGGGGCTGGGCATCGTCGAGGCGCTGACCGACGTCCGGGAGACGGACACCCTCCCGGACGGTACGGCCATCCACTGGGCGCGGCTCGCCGCGGCCTGAACGCCCGGGTCAGAAGATGCGCTGGCCTGGCGTGAGGACGCCGTCGGGGTCGTAGCGGTGCCGGGCGGCCTCGAACTCCGGCCAGAAGGCGCCGAAATGGCGCTCCCAGTCGTCCCGGGTGAGGGGCACCGATCCGATCGGGTACCAGCAGCCGCCCGCTTCGCGGGTGGCGTCGTACTGGCGGCGGTTCGCGGCGACCATTTCCTCCGCCGGATCGACTCCGGGGGAGGCGGTCTTGAGCAGGGAGAAGAGGTAGACGAGTTCCTCGTCGGGCATGACCGGGAGCGGGGTCGCGCACTTGGCGGTGAGGATGGGGTACAGCAGGATGACCGCGGTCGCCCCGATCGCGCGCGACGTGAGGCCGGCCAGCGTCTCGGTGACGACCGAGTGCACCGTGGAGGCGGGGAGCAGGCTGTCGTACCACGGGTGGGGGCGCTGCCACTCCCCCATCGCCCGGAACGCCTCCACCGCGGGGGCGAGCCGGTTGACGAAGTCGAAGTAGTCGACGTCCTGGGCCTGTGTCGTCGTGGGCTCCAGGTCGGCCGTGAGCCGGGCGTCGTCGGCCGCCGTCCCGTCGTAGGCGGCGGCTTCGAGCATGTAGGACCAGCCGTCCGGGGTGAGCAGGGCCTGCCCGACGAGGTAGTCGAAGCGGCCCTCGTCGATCAGCCTGGCCTGCTGCGCGGTGAGCGCGGCGACGCTCGGGAACATCAGGACGTAGTGCCGTACGGAGCGGGGCGCGGGCACCAGGGTGAGCGTGGCGCGGGTGATGAGGGCGCACTGGCCGAGGCCGCCGAGGACGGCTCGGAAGAGGTCGGGGCGCTCGGACGGCGAGCAGGTCGTGAGCTCGCCTTCGCCGGTGACGACCTGGAGTTCGACGACGTTGTCGACCTGCGTGCCGTAGCGGCCGATCTGCCCGCCCAGGCCTCCGGCCGACAGTGTGCCGCCGACCGAGAGTTCCAGGTAGTCGGTGAAGGCCGGCGGCGTGAGCCCCCGGGTCAGGGAGGCCTGGGCCAGGGTGCTCCACCGGACCCCGCCCTGGACGACCGCCGTGTCCTCGCGGATGTCGATCGCGTCCAGGCAGCCGAGGTCGATGACGAGCCCGGCGGGCACCTGCGCCTGCCCGTTGGTCGAGTGCCCCTGTCCTCGCGCGGCGACCTTCAGCCCGCGTTCCCGGCAGTAGCGGACCATCGCGGCGACGTCCTCGGCCGATCCGGGCCGCAGGACAGCGGCGGGCGGCTGCCGGACGAGACCGCCGAAGTCGGTGGACGCGGCGTCGAGGACGGCCGGGGCGAAGCTCAGCTCCCCGTCGAGCGCGGGGACCGCGTCGAAGGCGCCGACGGCCGGGGCGGCCGCGGCCGCGTCGGGCTGCGGGGAGGCGGGGTGGGAAGGCGTCACGCGTACTCCAGATCGGGTCAGGGGCAGGGTCGTCCCCCTTGCCCGGGTGGAGTCGGGGGACGGTGTGCCGACCCGGTGAGGCGGCCGGGCGCGCCCGCACGTCGACACACTTTCCTCACATGGTGATCTCTTCCCTGCCGAAGAGTCCACCAAAAATCCACCTGGGAAAGGAGATAGACGACATGTCGACTCCGGGGCGACGCCGCTCGGCGGGCACCCGCGGGCAGCGGGGAGGGCGACACGCGTTCAGCGGGAGGGGAATTCCCGACGGGCGAGGAGGGTGTATTCGGTGGGAGACACCTCCTTCTGCGCGTCCACGCTCGGCGCCGGGCCGCCGGCCGACGGCAGCCTCAAGCCCTTGACCTCGGCGGCCGGGAAGTCCTCACGCGCCAGACCGAGCGTCACATGGGGCCAGAAACCCTCCTCGACGATGTCCAGGGCTCGCGTGATCTCCTCCTGGATGCGGGCCAGTTCGGGGCTGTGCTCGACACCCAGGCGGACCTGCTCGCCCTTCTGCACGACGTCCTCGTCGTAGCGATAGGCGGGGTCCTTCCGCAGACTCCAGCTGCCGTGCCGCACCTCGCCGGTCAGGCGGACGACCGGAGCGGGCCACTCCCCCTGTTCGACGAGGCCGCGGACGTCCGCCAGCCTGCGGTCGTCGGCACCGCCAATGAAGCCCAGGGTGATGTGGATGTGCTCCGGCTGTTGGGGGTCGACCCGGTCCGCGCAGTCGTGCTGCAGCTCCACCAGGGCGTCCACCAGCGTGCCGGGGACCCTCAGGGAGATGAAGGCGTTCGTCGTGTGGTCCTTCGCCATGCGCTTCCTCCGTACATGAGCGTGCTCTCCGCCGATCCCGCGTCGGGCGGCGACGTTGCAGGGATTGCCCCGGCGACCGACACGGGTGGGCGGCGGCGGAGTGGCCTCACCCGGGCGGACGAGCGGCTGTTGGGTCGCCCGGGGGAATTTCACCCCCGGGCTCCCGCAGAACGGAGCGTGACAATCTCTCGTCACTCCGCTCTTGTCATCCTGGTCACCAAA
>NZ_JBVJGU010000015.1:0-37095 GCF_055587165.1 Streptomyces sp. NPDC048353
CAAGAAGAAGCAGAACACCGTGAAGACCACCACGATCAGCGACGGCCAAGGCCGAACCCTGTGGTCCGGGGCCGACCGGCCCGGAAGAATGCACGTTCAGACCGCGATGCGCACCGAGGGCATCGCCGAGGGCACGCCGACGGCTCGTCGCCGTGTGGAGGTCAAGAGCCATGAGCGGGGTCCTTCACGGGAGTGGGCGCAGGGGTGGGCATGGTGGTCAGGCGGCGGACCGGTGAGGCCCACAGCAGTGCCGCCGGCACGAGGTAGAGCAGGGTCCCGGTGATCAGCGCGGCGTGACATGACGGCCAGCGACGGCTGACCAGCGGCACGCGACGCAAGCGCCCAGTCGTTCATTGTCCCGTCCTCGCCAGCGTCTTCCTCGTGGCCGTGCCGTACGGCCAGGCGCGCGGGCAGGACGGAGATCCTGCCGTGGACCGACGCCGGACCGGCCCGACCGACACCGTGCGCGCTCTGGTGCACTCCCGCGATGGAGGAGCCTGCGTGCGCTGCGCCCCGGCCCTCGACCTGACGACCCACCACCGGGTGAACCGCAGGATGGGCGGCGCCGGGGAGGAAGGCGAGCTTGCGCGCGCCGAACCGGCCGTCCGAGTCCAGGACCAATGCCTGGAAGCGACCAGCCGTCACCGAAGGATGACGTTCACGCCCCGTTCCTCAAAGATCTCCAGGAGGAGGTCGAACAGCACAAGCTCGCGGTCACCGGCGGGCACGCGCTCTGCCAACCCTTCCCGAGCCTCGGCCGAGGAATCCCAGTGCAAGGTGAATGGAGCAGTGGCGCCCCACCCGCCGCAAAGACAGTCGTCGAGAGCGTCAAGGTTCCAGCCGAAGTATCCGCCGGGTCCGTTGATGGCCTCACCGATTGCACAGTAGAAGCTGTCTTCGTCGACCGTGTGCCGGCCGTCCAGGGCGAACACCTGGCCTGCAGGCTCATCGAGCTTCCCCTGGCGTTGGTACGCCCGGGACCACAGGGCTACCGACAGCCACGCGTGCCGATCCTCGGGTGCGAGTTCGTGCCACATGCCGATGCGGTTCAGTTGACCCGTGCGGACCAGGGCCCACGCTCGTTCCGCTCCGGGCAGGGCGTTCTCGCACCACAGCGTCACTGTGACGTCGACGAAGCCGGTTCCAAGCGCGGAAGGTTTGGCGTCGACGACGGTGACCTCGTTGACGAAGTAGGACCCCATGGTGGCACCGTCGCCGTCGAGAAGGGCGAGCCATGCGTTCCCCGCCATGGCGCGACGACTACCGACATGATCGAGGCTCTTCAGTAGGCCACCCTGCGGAAAACAACCTTCGAGGTGTACTCGGCGTGCGCCCTCCTCATCCGGCAGAGGCGTGAAGAGCCCCTCGGCCTCGTGAGTAAAGCCCCAGAAGTCACTGTCGTCCTCGTCCGAGGTCAGCGCGTACTTCTTCCCCTCGCCGGCCCGCCCTGATGTTCGCATCGCACCCCCATGAGAGCGCTGATCTTACCGACGCTCGACAACTCACCGGGCAGTCGCCGGTGCTGTCCCCACCCCTGACCCCATCCCATCTATCTTGGAGGCCCATTAACGAGCCACATAGCCCGGTGGTCGGCTGATTCAAAGTTCCGCTGACCTGCTGGGGGTTTGGGATGCTTCACCCTGCGAGTCGCTCGGTTCACGTACGGGATCTTGAGGCCACGAGTAGCTCATGGCAGGCTCATGCCGCATGATCGAGGAATTCGCGAAGGACAGCCTGCACGGGAGGCTGCGGCGGGACCGCAAGGTGCTGCTCTGGAAGCTCGACGGCTTGTCCGACTATGACGCACGCCGGCCTTTGACTGCGACCGGGACTAACCTCCTCGGCCTGGTCAAACATGTGGCCAGCGTCGAGGCCAGGTACTTTGGCGAGGTCTTCAACCGCCCGTCGCCGGGACCGCTGCCCCGGTGGCAAGACCATGACGGCAGCGATCTGTGGGCAACCGAGGACGAGACGCGCGATCAGATCATCGAGTCCTACCGGCGCACGTGGGAACACTCAGACGCGACGATCGACGAGCTTCCCCTTGACGCCCCCGGCCACGTGCCGTGGTGGCCGGAGCCGCATTCCAGCACGAACCTGTTCGCCATCATGGTCCACGTCCTCGGCGAGACCAACCGGCATGCCGGGCACGCCGACATCCTGCGCGAAGGCGTCGATGGCCGAACTGGGATGCGCCCCGAACACGACGTGCAGATCGATGAAGATGCCCGCGCTGCCTACTGCGCGCAGATCGAGGAGGTTGCCAGAATGACCGCAGCAGTCAAGGCATAGAAGGCTGTGACATGTGACCTAATTTTCGAGCGGCATGATGGCGGCCGTGAGTGCTGATCTGTCCAAGCATTTTATTGCTGATGAGCTCTGGGTGCTGGTCGCCCCATTACTGCCGTCGTTCACCGCCCGACCGTCAGGTGGCGGGACCGCTCCGCGCGACGAGCGGGACGTGTTCACCGCAGCGGCGTACGCGTTTACCAGCGGCTGCTCCTGACGGAATCTGGCCGACCTTCGGCTCCTCTACCTTGCCCAAGAATTAAAGATGGTTTGTCAGAGCTCATTGCAGAGATTTACGGGGTGGTGGAATGAAGGCGTTCCGTGTTGTGGCGGTGCTTCTCAGTGTTCTGACCGCTGGGTGCGCGCAGTCATCGGCTGAGGACGAGAGTAGCTGCGTCACAAGTGGCGTGCCCAAAGCTGCGCAGGAGAGGTACTCCATCGGAGAACCCCCGAGTTTGTCGAGCGTCACGTTCTGTGAGGCGGGAGGCAGGGATGGTTCCACGGCTAACTTGACCTTCACTGCGGAACCGGACGAGAGCAAGACCTACCTAAAGACCCTGGGAATGGATTGGAAAGGATTCACACCGGCCTCACCCGAAAAAATCCACGAGCTATCGCATCCCAAACGGATAGGCTGGAAGCTGAAGTCAGACACGTCGTATCTAGTGAATCGTTACTCAAGAGAATGGAACGGAAAATGCTTGGCTGACTACGTAGCCTATGTTCCAGCGGGCGGCTCGTGGAATGGTGAGGTGTTCATCGGCGTGTACTGCCAGGACTGACGACAGCTCATCACCGGTTTTGTCGCTCAAGGTGGCCGTCCCCGGCGGCCTGAGCGCCGGCCAGTCACTGGCCTCACCCCGTACGGGGTGAGGCCAGTTCTGCGTGAGGGGCGCGGCCGGAGGCTAGGGCCTGTCTCTTTGATCGGTGCGGTTTCTGCAGAAGCAGGATGCGGCTGGGCTTGTGGACGGCGGTGTCAGTACACAAGCCATTCCCTGCTGGGTAGGGGGCCTTCCCAGCTGTCCACGCTCATGTCAGCCCACTCGGGCGCCACCATCACGGGGCGGGTGCGGGTGAAGTCGCCGTTCTGTTGGCAACGCATGACCAGGCCGAGGCCGGGAAGCCCGGCCTCTCCGTTTAGACCGAAACGCAGCCTGCCTTCATGGGTATCTGCGCCTGATTCCAGCCACGGCGTCAGCTCCGACGGCAGTCGGCCCACCAGCCGGACCTCCCCGAAGGAGATCTGCGGTCCGTGGCAGGCATCGATGGCGACTGCGGCCAGCGTCTCGTCTTCCGAGCGGTAGTAGGTGTCGACGCCCCGGCTGGAGAAGGAAATCCACTGCTCACACGGGTTCCGGCCATTGATCGGCTCCCGCAATGCGGCAGCGACTTCCTCAACGGTTTGTCCGAACCTCAAGGGCCCTACGCCCTTGAGTGGAGTCCAGGCCCACTGCTCCCGGTCTTCGTCCGGGACCACCTTGCGATCCAGCCACATGAACGACTCCTCCTGACAACCCGGATGCATGCGCCATGGATTCTCTCAGGTCCCTCCTTGCTTGCTTCCCGGTCCTCGCGCCCAGATCAGGATGGCTGCCAGGTGGAGAGCGGCGTTGTAGACGACGGCGAGTTTGTCGGTACGCATGGCCAGGCCGCGCCACTGCTTGAGCCGGTTGAAACATCGTTCGACTGTGTTGCGCTGTTTGTATGCCTCGGCGTCGAAACCTGGTGGCCGGCCACCGCTGCGGCCTCGCCGCAGGCAGGCGGTGGCGAACTTGGTCGGAGGGCTGGGGAATGACTGCACGGATCCCACGTCGGCGGAGGTGACCTCGGATTGAGCGAGACGAATACGCCCGGTCCGCCAGCACAGCATCCGGCCGAGTCCTCGGTCGCCCCAGACCGCTTCGCGGATCTGATGCCAGCCATGACCGCCTCAAAGGCCGGCGCGTCCCCCGCCTGCCCCGCCGTGACACGGAAGACCAAAGGCCGCGGACGTCTGCGTCCGCGTCATGGCCGACAACTCGGGGGCCGGGCAGCACCTCTACGCCCACCGCGCCTGCGCGAAGGCACGCGGTGTTGTCCCCATGTACAGCTTCATCGAGGAGCCGACGGCGGGTGCAGGTCGATGATCCGCACCCTGCGACATGCCGCGTGGACGATCGGCGCGGACCGCGAGGATCCGGCACCGTCAGCACGGTTCGTTCTGTGCAGGGACTGCGACACCCAGTCCGAGCCCAGCACCAGCCAAGCCGCCACCGACCGTTGGGCACTCAAGCACACGGGCGAGACGGGCCACCGCGCCTACCGCGAGCTCGTGATCGCCAACCTGCGCACGTACCTCGCGGCGGGCAATCCGCTGGCCAGCCGGTCGTGATCGAGTGTTCTCCGTGCAGGCGGAGGTGGGTCGCAGAACGGCCCCCTGGGCAACGAGACGGCGCCGTGCCCTCCGCGCAGGCGGAGGTGGGTCGAGGCCGGATGAACGTCGGTGACTGGGCGGCCAGTGCTCTCCGCGCAGGCGGAGTTACGTGCCCAGGGCCTCGCTGGGACGTCTGATCGCCGTTCTCTTGGTGGCGTCGCGACGGCAGACTATGAACGTGGACTCTGACCTTTACCCTGATCTGGCTGCTGCGGGCAGCCTGGCCGCAGCGCTGGAACAGCTGGCGGCCGAAATCGGTACCGGCCTGACAGTGGTTCCCGGCGACTGGGGCCCACTCGTTTCGGCGGGCATCGCCTCGTCGGTCCCTGAACGCAAGCCGCTATCCGTTCACATCGGGGCGGAGAGCCGTTGGTTCGGTGTCTCCGGCTGGAGTCACGGAGTCGAACTCATCACCGGAGCCACGTCCGACCTTGCGGATGTCGTCAGGGCCGGAGCGGCATGGGGGCAGGGCAGGAGCCTTCGGGAGCTGCGAGCGGAGCTGTCGTTTCTGCGCTCCAGCAAGCACGCCGAAGCTTACGAACGGGGGCCGGCCGCGGTGGTGGAGCTGCAGTGGCGCACAATGCGGGAGCAGGCGGCCGAGGAACCGGGTTTCATAGGGTTCGGCGAACTCGTGGAAGCGGCTCACGTAGAATCACGGCTGCGACAGCTCTATGTCTTCTCCAGCCACTGGACGCTGGGCTTCAGCTCCTGCACTGGATACCCGTTCCGCAATGAAGTGGCCGTCGTCCCGTCACACAGTGGCAGCCCATTCCGCGTGAAAAGGTATCCGCACTCCGATGGCATTCTCGGCGAGGCTGCCACAGCCGAGGAAGCCGTCGCCCTGGCAGTGCGCTACCTCCCCACCGATCTCGGGCCGGCTGTCGCGGGAACTGCCGAACAAGATGGATGATGAGCGCAACTAATTACTGACTGTAACCGGGCCCGTGGCCAGTTGGCTCCCCATCAGCATGGCCGCCCGTTTGAGTCTGTGGATCGTGGCGTGGTCGTTTCCCCAGCCGTGCCAGAACACATCGTCTCGCGGTTGGGCCTCCAGGGCCCGGAGTCCGTCAGTCGATGCCCGCACCATGCGCTCGGCGAACTCGGGATGGCCGCTGTCGTTTCCGGACCGCCGCAGTGCGTCGACCTGATTCTGGCTCATCGGCGCCCGACGAGGTCGGCGCCATGGAAAATCGGGCTGCGGCCTCCCGCGCCTTCCTGTCAGGGTCACGAGTCGGCAGGACCCGGTCGCGAAGCTCCGGTCGCGAAGCTTCTGGTCCACCCGGTACGGATACCGCAGACCCTCGGACCACGGCACACGAGCAGGGCGGCTCCAATCTGCCGGCCGCTGCCCGGTAGCTGTTCAGTCGTCGAAGTGGAGTTCGGGCCGGGTCCAGAGCGTGAGGTCGCTGCTGGTTGCGACCGCCAGGGTCAGGCCGGAGGGAGAGAATCCGGCTGCGCGGAGTTCTGAGTGCTCGGAGTGGAAGATGTCCCACCATGTCCCTCCCGCCGGGCCTTTGTGTGACCCGCCGTCGGCGGAGAGGATGACGCGGTCGTGGGGCCACTCGGGGCTGACGACGTCCACGGTCCAGCCGTCCGGTGTGGTGCTGTGCAGGCCGCCGCCGAAGAGCCCGGCGATACGCACCGGCGTGCCCTCGATCGGGCCGAGCCCTGGGCAGGTGAGTTCCGGCGACGCGTCCGGGGTGCTGGTTTCGGGGTCCGGGTCCCGCTCGCGGGCGACCTTGTCTCCTGTGGCCGCGTCGAAGAGTCCATGGCCGGCACTGGAGATGGCCATGACGAGGTCGTGACCGCTGTCTGGATGGACGGCGAAGCCGATGCCGAGCAGACCCCCGACGGGGGCTCTGTGGTCCAGGACCGGTTGCCACGGCTCCGGGGCAGGCATGACGGCGGCGGCGAGGTAGCGCTCGCGCAGCCTCTGCTGGTACTCCGTGATCAACTCGTCTCCTGCGGATCGGCTCTGTCGAGAGGCACAGCCACCGATCATCTCAAGGCGTGGGAGCGAGGGCGGTCACTCGCTGTGGTGACGACCCAGAAGAGACGATCGGGACGGCAGCACCCGCCGCCTGCGGATCCGCTGGGCGAGCCGCAGCCACCTCTTCGCACCCCGGGATGCGCTTCATCGGCCGGCGACCGGCGACCCGTGTTACCCCGGAGCGGATCCCCCGCCCTCCCGCCGTAGCCATTGCCTGACCGAAAGGGCATGGTCCAGGAGCCGAGTCACTTCCCTCCCCTCGTCGCGCGAGGTCACCTGGGGCAGCGGGGTGAAGTCGTCGGGGAGTACGTCTAGGAAACTCACTACACGCTCTCCTCCGCGCAGGGTCATCAACAGCTCGCACCGCAGCTGACGCGGAACGTCCGAACAGTGGGACAAGCTGTTCCACAGGGCAGGCCAGAGATAGTGGGTGCCGTCGGGTGCCGCATTCGCTTGCACCCACGCCGGGTCCAGTCGTGAGTTCAGGCTTAGGTCGCGGGCCCGTTCCTCCAGCCTGCACAGCGACGCCGAATCGAGGACTTTGACCTCGCGGGGCACCGGGTGATCTATGTGCATCGCCCCATGCTGCCTTACCGTACCCGTGAGGAGGCCGGGCTCAGCTTCAAGCTGACAGGCTGAGGCGGGCTGCTACACGCATGCGACGCGGGGTCAGGGCTCTGTGCCCGTTCCCCCGCAGCCCGAAGGTAAGGATCAGCCGCAGCCAGGCTGACAGTCCCGGACGCGACAACCGCTCCAACCGGTCTTTGAACGCCGAGTGGGTCGAGATCACCAACACACCACCAGCCACGCGGACAACCTCAAGGGCTGGACCGTGAAGGGGCATCTTCGGAGCAGCTGAGGATGAAGCAGGGTACGCCGGGCTCTTCGCGGGCAAGGTCCGTGTATTCGGTCAGCTCACCAAAGGTGGAGGTGGCTTCTGCATCGATCACCCGTTGGGCCCCGAGAACCGCTACTTGCAGCATTCCTTCGTCGAATCCCCAGGCCGCCTCAACGTGTACAGCGGCAACGTGGTGACCGACGGTCAAGGGTCGGCGATTATCGACCTGCCGGCGTATTTCGGTGCATTGAACAGGGACTTTCGCTACCAACTCACGGTCATCGGTGATTTTGCGCAAGTCGTCGTATCAGAGGAAGTGCACGAGAACCGCTCCTCCATCAGCACCGACCGCCCCGAGGTGAAGGTTTCTTGGCAGGTTAGTGGTGTCCGACAGGACAACTATCTCGCGCGGTACCGCTCGTCGTCGAGGAAGGCAAGCCTGAAGACGAGCGCGGCACGTACCTTCACCCCGAGGCCTGGGGAAAGCCGAAGGAGGCGGGCACGTTCTACACACTCTCGCCTGCGTACATCAACAAGAGCACTCCGGCACAAGACGCGTGAACGCTGGCACGGCCTCCCCCGTGGCCGCAAAGCTCCTAAGGGTTGTCCCGTAAATGATCTGCGGTGTGCGACAGCTCCACATCGCCTCGAGCCGACCCCGTCCCGGCCGGCTCGAGGCGGTGGGAGCTGGGAGCCCCCGCTTTCCGCTGCAGTACGGGCGAGCTGTCCTCGCCGGCGCGGTGGTGCGGGAGAAGCTGCGCACCACCGCAACCGCTGTGCGGGGCGAACGCACGACATCGTCGCGCGCCAGTAGGCGGCGATCCCCGAGCCGCTCGCGCTCTCCGGCCGCTGACCCCGCGCACGACGACCAGGAGCCGGAGGCCGGGTCTCACACGGACGTGGAACCTTCGACCTCACTGCCGAGTAGCTGCGCCACCTGTAGGACGCGTTCCATGAGGCTGCCGACGGCTCCCGCACCCGCGCGAACCGCTACGCGGCGCCCCCCGTGTGCGCAGGATGATCAGCAGACACAGCCCACAGAGCCCGGACCGCACGGCGGCCGGGAGGAGGGCAAGTGAATTAACTGAATGGTGGAGTGACGCTGCCAGCTCAACGGCCAGTGGCAGTTCCAGTGCTCGTCGGTAACGACGGCCAGCCGCTCCGCACGTACCGCAGCCCGCTTCGGGTCCCTGCCGAGGCCGCCGCGCGGCGGAGGTTGGCCATGTGCTGCTCGAGCGGCACCACGCCTCCACCCCAACTTCGCCCAGAAGGCGTCCCGCTGGGGCGCGGCGTACCGGTGGCGCACCGGTAGGAGCGGAACGCGGAGAGCCGGCGCCGTGGCGGACGCCGCGCATGGAGACAGCGTCGCTATGGCAGGTGATCTGCAGCACACTCCCGAGGTCGGCTCGGCCGTCGCGCTCCGTTCGCCAAGAGGAATCTCTTGTTCCGGTCAATGGCCGGGGATCGGCCACGGAGTGGCGCCTTGCCGTCGGTGTACGCCAGTTGCGGCGAACGCCGGCTCGCTCCGCATGCTCCCGCCACCCTCGCTGTCACTCAATGTGACTCTCCCTCTCGTCCGAAGGGGGAGGAGCGCGTCTCGTACGCGTCGATCTATGTCCGGATTAATGAGGGCGGAATCAAGCCTTCCGGGCAGTCGAACTTGCTTGACGTGATGCTGCGTCATGTCGTTGGGTGGCCCATCTATTGTGAATTTTGCGCAACACAGGGGTGGGGATTGTGAAGAGACAGCGGGTGCTTCGGCGTGCCCGAAGCGCCGTAGTCGCCCTCTCGGCTGTGGCCGTGGGCTTGGTGCCGCTCCCGGCGGCCCAGGCAGCCGTTCCGACGGCGGACTCGCCGGTGCTGGACGAAGCGCATCAAGCGCTCGATCGGGCCAAGGAGACCGGCCGGCGCGTCGAGGTCCAGAGCGAGCGGAGGGAGCGCTCCACCGTGTTCGCGAACCCGGACGGTTTCACCTTCACGTTGGAGCAGCACACCGTGCCGGTGCGCGTCGCCAAGGCCGGGGGCGGCTGGCAGGCGCCGGACGCCACGCTGGAGCGGCGTACCGATGGCACCGTCGGGCCCAAGGCGGCCTCCGCAGAGATGTCGTTCTCCGGCGGCTCCGGGGACGACCCGCTGGTCAAGATCTCCGAGCAGGGACATTCGCTCGAACTGGACTGGAAGGGCGACCTTCCCGCACCCGAGGTGGACGGGGCGAGCGCGGTCTACCGCAACGTCCTGCCGGACATCGACCTGAAGGTGACGGCCACCGTCGAGAGCTTCCAGCAGGTCCTCGTCGTCAAGACGCCCGAGGCGGCCGCGAACCCGGCGCTCAAGGAGCTCACGTTCGACCTGAAGACGAACGGACTTACTGTCCGGAAGGGGGCTGCGGGCAACCTCGCAGCCGTCGATGGCAACGGCACCACGGTGTTCCGTTCCCCGCCGGCCCAGATGTGGGACTCCGCGGGCAAGGCCACCACAGAACCCGCGACCGACCCGACCGTCGACTCAGGCATGGCTCCGCAGATGCTCCGGACGGCACTTGCCGCGGACGAGGTGCAGCCGGCGCCGGGTGACCCGTCCGAGCAGGCGGCCTCCGGCACCGGCCTGGAGCCCGGCCAGGGTGACAACGTCTCCCGCATGGACGTCCACGTCACGCACGACAGCCTGTCGGTGATCCCGGACGCGGACATGCTGACCAGCACCGCCTCGGACTCCTACCCGCTCTTCATCGACCCGACCGTCACCTGGGGTGAGTCGGAGCGCACGCTGCTGCGGTCGGACGGCCACGAGTCGTACGGCTGGGGCAACGGCACGGACGGCAACGGCCAGGGTGTGGGCAAGTGTGGCAGCTGGAACGGGTACTACTGCGGCCCGGGCTACGTGCAGCGGCTGTACTTCGAGTTCGCACCGGACAGCCTGCGCGGCAAGAAAATCCTGGACGCGACCTTCGCGGTCACGGAGCCCTGGGCCTTCCAGTGCGACCCGCGATGGGTCGACCTGGTACGGACGGACAACATCTCCGCGGCCACCACTTGGGCCAGCCGTCCCAAGGAGCTGGACTGGTTGGTCGACCGGTACGTGTCCGCCGGCCGCGGCTCCGAGTGCGACCCCCACTCCCCGGACGCTCCGATCGAGTTCAACGACAATCCTGACGAGGCCAACGAGAACCTCACACCGACGGTGCAGAGCTTCGCGGCGGGCCAGTTCTCCCGGCTGACCCTTGAGGTCCGCGCCCACGACGAGACGGACGCGTCGGCCTGGAAGCGGTTCAAGAACGACGCCGTCCTCCGCGTGAACTACGTCGCCCTGCCGGCCACACCGACCGGAGCGGGCATCGTGACCGGCTCGCTCCCGGTGTGCAGCACCGACGCGAACAAGCCCTCGGTCATCGACGATCCGACACCCACCCTGACGTCGACGCCCCAGACCGCGCCGGGCGGCGAAGCCGGCGCCAGACTGCGATCCTGGTTCCGCATCGAGACCCTGAGCACCGACGGCAAGACCTGGACCGGCTCGGGGATCAGCAGCCCCACAGGGACGAACTACACAGGGGACAACGTCAAGCAGACGACGTCCTGGCCCACCGCGTTCCCTGTGGCGGAGGACGGACGAAAGCGACGCTTCGCGTCCTTGACCCAAGCCTTCTACGACAACGGCACCTACTCGCAGTCCTCGGGCTACAGCAAATGGTGCTACTTCACCATCGACCGCGAAGGACCCAAGCCTCCGACCATCAAGGCCAACGGCCCGTACGACGAGTGCCTGACCAACGACTGCCCGCCGCAGGGCGCCCCGGAGGTGCCGGGCAGCTTCACCGTCGGCCCCGGCGGAGCCGACACCAACAACAAGTATTACGAGTACTACCTCACGGCGCCCGACGCGAGTTCCTCCTCGCCGAGCTGGACCAAGCTTGCGGTCGGAGTCACGACGGTTCCTGTCGTGCCGAAGTCTCCCGGCACATACAGGCTGACGGTGCACGCGGTCGACACGCTCGGGCGTCCCGGGGCTGACAGCGCCGTGGAATTCAACGTCTCCACGGGCGCCGACCCGGTCGCCCGCTGGCACTTCGACGAGGCTTCCGGCAACGCCGTGGACAGCGCACCGGCAGACCCGACCGTCGATGCGATCCTTGGCAGCACCGCAGTCCGTGACGGCCGGGGACGACGAGGCGTCATCGACGCCGCGACGGATCCCCAGACGACCGACAAGGGTCTCACCCTCGGCGGGGCCGCCACCGGGCATGCCTCCACCACCGCGCCGGCCGTGCACACGGAATCGTCCTACACCGTTTCCACCTGGGTCCGTCTCGAAGACGGCAACACCAACTACACCGCCGTGTCCCAGGATCCTCGCCTGACCTCCGATGGCTGGTACAGCGCCTTCTACCTCGGATACCGAGCCGATTCCAAGACCTGGGAACTGCGTACCTCCCCCAAGGACGCCACGGACGGCGACATCAGCACCCAGATCGTGAAAGCCACGCGACCCGCGGCGATCGGAGCCTGGACGCACCTTGCCGCCGTCTACCGAACGACGGACCACAAGATCGAACTGTTCGTCAACGGCAGGTCCCAGGGCTCGCGCACGGTCGCCGCGTCCTGGGCGTCCACGGGCGCGTTCCAGATCGGCCGCGCCTGGTGGCGCGGCGCGTACTACGACCACTGGAAGGGCCAGATCGACGAGGTCACCGTGTGGCAGCGGGCCCTCGGAGAAGCCGAACTCCTCGGGGACGCCAGGCTCGCCCTGCCGGGCAGCGGTCATCAAGCCGGTGAGCTCGTAGCCGACTGGTCGGCTTCAGAAGCCGTCGGCGCCACGGCCGCAGACGCGTCCGGCTACGGCCAAGCCCTGGACCTGGAAGGCCAGCCGGTCATCACCGCTGACTCCATCGAGCTGGACGGAGTCGACGACGCGGCCAGGACCAAGCGTCCTCTCCTCGACGACACGGGGTCGTTCACGGTCGCGGCGGACGTGGCGCTGAATCCCGCGGCGCTGCTGGCGAAGGGCGCGAATTACGTCGGGCAGGTCGCAGGACAGCGCGTTGTGAACGGATCCGCCTGGAGCCTGTCGTTCAAGGTCACCGGCGAGGGCACCATCCCGAGCGAGGACGACCCCGAAGCGCCGGGGGAGCGGATCCCTCAGGGCATCTGGCAGTTCACCCGTCACCACACGGACGGGACCGTCACGTCGGTGCAGTCGAGCGTCACCGATGTGCACGACACCACCGTCAGCCTGATCGCCACCTTCGACGCCCAGAGCAGGAGGATCTCGCTGAGAACCGGGACGGGCGTCACCCATGAAGCAGACCTGGCGGAGGCCAAGGTGCCGCTCGCCGGGGCGGGGACGGACGAGTTCGCCGTCGGCAAGGCGATGGCAGGCGGAACGTGGAAGGACTTCCTTCCCGCCCGTATCTCCCAGCTACGTGTCTGGGTCGGCGCCATGGACAACGACACCCAGCTCGAGGAGCAGCTGTCCTGATACCCCGGCGTCCTTGAACACGATCGGGTGGCACCGCTCCTGCGGTGCCACCCGGTCCCACACCGGCGCCGCGCAAGGCACCGGGACATCACCAATCGCGTTTCACCCAAGCGTGGGGAAGAACATCCGTGCTATTCAGCAGAAGTGGTTCCGGCATGCCGCCGGGCAGAACCCGCGAGCGGCGCCGTCGGGCGTTCGTCGTGCTCCCGTTGGCCGTCGCCCTGTCGATACCGATCGGCCTCACACCGATAGCGGCGGCCGACGGCAAGGGCGGCCTCGGGCGCCCGGACCTGCCAGCACAGCAGGTCACCAAGGTGAAGCCGTTCAAGGGCCCGGCAACCGACAAGGCCCGCGAGCAGGTGGCCAAGGACCGTCGGCACAACGACGCGCAGGCGCAGCGGGCGCGTCAGGAACGCGCGCAGGCCGTCTGGCCCAAGGCGGGCACCGCCCACCTGAACCTGACCGCAGCCAAGGAACAGGCGGTCACTCCGGGAGGCCTCCCGGTCAGCGTCGTACCCTCGACCGGCAGGAACGGACTGCAGGCCGGCACCGGCACCGCGATCACGGTCCTGGACCAGGCGGCCGCGGACAGACTCGGCATCACCGGTGTCGTGATGACAGCCACGGCAGAGGAGGCGGGCAGAGCCCGTCTCAGCGTCGACTACGGAACCTTCGCCTCTGCGGTCGGCGGCGGCTGGTCCGGCCGCCTTCAGCTCGTACAGCTGCCCGGCTGCGCGTTGACAACCCCGCAGAAACCCCAGTGCACCACACAGACACCACTCGCCTCGCGCAACGACACCAAGAAGCAGACCGTCGTTGCCGACGTGGCGCTGACCAAGACCGATGCGGGCCTGAGCACTCAGCTCGGCCCCAGCACCTCAGGAGCGTCCGTCTTCGCCCTGACCGGCTCGGGAAGCGGCCAGTCGGCGAAGGGCTCGGGAGACCACAGCGCGACCCCGCTCGCCGCGTCATCCTCCTGGTCCGCAGGCGGCAACTCCGGCTCCTTCGCCTGGTCGTACGGCTTCACGATGCCGCCGGCGGCAGCCGGCCCCACACCGTCGCTGCAGCTCGCCTACGACTCCGGAAGCGTCGACGGCCGCACCGCCACCACCAACAACCAGAGCACCTCGGTCGGTGAGGGCTTCTCCCTGACCGAGTCCTACATCGAGCGGTCCTACGGAAGCTGTGACGACGACGGGCAAAGCGACGTCTTCGACCGCTGCTGGAAGTACGACAACGCCCGCCTGGTCCTCAACGGCAAGTCCTCCCGCCTGGTGAAAACGGCCACGGCCGGCGTGTGGAAGCTCGAGAACGACGACGCCTCGAAGGTGATCCGTTCCACCGGAGCCGACAACGGTGACGACGACGGCGAGTTCTGGACCGTCGCCACCGGCGACGGCACCAAGTACGTCTTCGGCCAGAACAAGCTTCCCGGAGCCACCACCCAGCGGACCAACTCCGCCTGGACGGTCCCGGTCTTCGGCGACGACTCCGGCGAGCCCGGCTACAGCGCCGGCAGCGCCTTCGCTGCCCGGTCCGTGACCCAGGCGTGGCGGTGGAACCTCGACTACGTCGAGGACACCCGCGGGAACGCCGCCACGTACTGGTACGCGCAGGAGAAGAACCACTACAAGAAGAACAAGAGCACCAAGGCCGACGCCGAGTACGTGCGCGGCGGCTACCTGACGGAGGTCAAGTACGGCCTGCGAACGGGGGCCCTGTTCACGGACGACGCCGACGCGAAGGCGACCTTCGGCTACGCCGAGCGGTGCACGGCCGCGGACTGCAGCTCCCTGACGAAGGCCACGTCTGAGAACTGGCCCGACGTCCCCTTCGACGCCATCTGCGCCAAGGACTCGACAGAGTGCCTGTCGCCGTCCCCGTCCTTCTTCAGCCGCAAGCGGCTCACCGGCGTCGACACCTGGTCGTGGAACGCGACCACGACCGCGTACGACCCGGTCGACTCGTGGAAGTTCACCCAGGAGTACCTGGACGGCGGCGACATCGGCGACTCATCCGACCAAGTCCTCACGCTGAAGTCGATCACACGCGCGGCCAAGGCCGGAACGACCGCGATCGAGATGGATCCGATCTCGTTCACCTACCAGATGCGCCCCAACCGCGTGGACGGCACCGACGACATCCTGCCGTTGACCCGCCCGCGTATCTCCACGGTCACGACGGAGACCGGTGCCATCACGACGGTGACGCTCTCCGCCGAGGAGTGTGTCCGCAGCCAGGTCCTCGGCGCGGCCCAGGACTCCAACACGCGTAACTGCTACCCGCAGTACTGGAACATCAACGGCTCCCCGGACGCCTCGGTCGACTGGTTCCACAAGTACCGAGCCCTCGGCGTCGTCACCACCGACCCGGCGCATCAGAACGACGGCGTCGAGAACGAGTACGTGTACAGCGGAGCCGCCTGGCACCACAGCGACGACCCGTTCACCCCGAAGGACGAGCGGACCTGGTCCGAGTGGCGCGGCTACCGCGAGGTCTCCGTCTACAAGGGCTCCCGGAACGCGCCCGTCCGCAGCAAGACCGTCTCCCTGTACATGCAGGGCATGGACGGCGACCCGAACAAGGACGGCACGACCAAGTCCGTCTCGATCACCCCGCTGAGCCAGCCCGCCATCGGCATCACGGCCCTCAAGGACAGCGACCAGTACAACGGGACCCTGCGGGAGCAGGTCACCTACGACGGCACGACCGCGATCTCTGCCACCAGCAACGAACCCTGGTCCAAGGAGACCGCCCGCCAGACGGACGTGCCCGACGCCGACGACCACGTGGCCCGCTTCGTCCGGACGAAGAAGACCACGTCGTACACCTACCTCACCGCGCCCCGCACCTGGCGCTCCAGCGCCAAGGACACCGTCGACTTCGACGACAACGGCCGTGCCACCAAGGTTCTCGACACCGGCGACCTCGCCAAGACCGGCGACGAGACCTGCACCCAGACCTGGTACGCCGACAACGACACCGCAGGCCTCACAAGCCTCGTCTCCCGTGTGCGCACCGTAGCCCTCGGCTGCACGTTCGCCGAAACCGACCTCAAGCTGCAGGCCGCCGACGGCACCCGCGGCAACGTCCTGTCGGACACGGCGACGGCGTACGACGGCCTGACCTGGTCCGCCACGATGAAGCCCGCCAAGGGACTGCCCACCTGGATCGGACGGGCCGCGACCTACGGCTCCACGATCACGTGGCAGAAAACGGCAACGACCACGTACGACACCTTCGGCCGGCCGACCAAGGTCACCAACGCGGACGAACAGCCGACCACGACGGACTACACCCCTCCTGCCGCGGGGCCGCTGACCAGGACGACCGTCACCAACGCCCTGACGCACAAGGTCTTCAACTACCTGGACCCAAGGCGCGGACTGTCCCTGCGCACCTACGACGCCAACCTGAAGAAGACCGAGCTCGCCTATGACGCCCTGGGACGCCTGACCGACGTCTGGCTTCCCAACCGCATCCGCGGCAGCGAGTCACCCAACACCACCTACCAGTACACGCTCAGCAACACCCAGCAGTCCTGGGTCTCGACCTCGACCCTCAACGCCGACGGCACCACGTACCAGACCAGCTACGCGCTCTACGACGCGCTCCTGCGGCCGCTGCAGACACAGTCCCCGACACCCAAGGGCGGACGTCTGCTGACCGACACCCGCTACGACAGCCGGGGCCTGGCGTACGAGACGCACACCGACATCTTCGACAGTGCCACGGCGCCGAACAGCACGTACTCGCGCGTCGCCTACGGTGCGGCGCCCACGCAAACCGAGACCGTCTTCGACGGTGCCCAAAGGCCGACGTCCAGCACGCTCCTCGTCGGCGGCGTCGCCAAGTGGACGACCACCACCAAGTACACCGGTGACTCCACCGCCACCACGTCGGTCGCGGGCGGCTCGGCCAGCCGCACCATCGTCGACGCACGCGGTCAGACGACGGAGACGCGCGCGTACGCCGGCGGCAACCCCGACGACCCGCAGTACGGGGCGACTCTCGGCACCCCCTACACCTCGACGAAGTTCGAGTACACCCTGGACGGCAAGCAGAAGAAGATCACCGGCCCGGACAACGCCGTATGGTCCTACACCTACGACCAACACGGCCGCCAGAAGACCGCCACCGACCCGGACAAGGGAACGACCGGGCTGGAGTACGACGTACTGGACCGGGTCAAGAAGTCGACCACCGGCGGCAAGACCATCATCTCCGCGTACGACAAGATCAGCCGCCCCACCCACACATGGTCAGGCACCGAATCGGACCCGACGCTCCTGACCGAGCGCACCTACGACGCGCCCCTGAAGGGCCTTGCCGCGACATCCACCCGCTATGTCGGGGGTAAGGGGCAGGCGAACTCCAAGGCGTACACGAAGACCGTCACCGCCTACGACATCCTCAGCCGCCCGACGACCACAGAGCTGACGCTGCCGGCCACGGACCCCCTGTATGCCTCGGTCCCGAACGGAAAGCTCGCCTTCTCCAGCGCCTACCGCCTCGACGGGACGCTTGCCACCGCGAAGGAACCGGCGTTGGGCGGCCTGCCGTCCGAGATCGTCGAGTACGGCTACGGCGCTGTCGGTCAGCTCACGTCCGTCGAAGGCCTCTCGGGGTACCTGCTGTACGCCGACTACTCGGCCCTCGGCCAGGTCCAGCAGATGACTCTGGGCCTGGGTGGCTCCAGCGACCGGAGCCTCTACGTTGCCAACTCGTACGAGCGAGGGACGGGCCGCCTGACCAGCAGCAGTGTTACGGACCAGACGCATCCGTACATGCTGCAGGACCTCAACTACACCTACGACCAGGCCGGCAACGTCACCTCGATCGCGGACCCCGCGACCCTGGGCGGTACCGGCAAGGCCGAGACCCAGTGCTTCGCCTACGACCGCCACCGCCGTATGACCGAAGCCTGGACCCCGACATCGCAGAACTGCTCGGACGCCCGATCCGCGAGCAGCCTCGGCGGACCCGCCCCGTACTGGACCTCCTACACCTACAACCAAGGTGGCCAGCGACAGCAGGAAACACAGCACGCGGCCGGCGGGGACACCACGACCACCTACTGCTACGACCCGGCCAAGCAGCCGCACGCACTGCGCTACACCACCACCCGCCCGGACTGCGGCACCGCCGCCGACCCGGCGAAGGACAAGCTCTACGACTACGACACGGCCGGCAACACCACCAAGCGGCCGGGAGCGACGGCACAGCAGGACCTGACCTGGTCGGAAGAGGGCCGTCTCTCCACCCTCATGGAGAGCAGCAAGTCCACCGAGTACGTCTACGACGCCGACGGCACCCTGCTGATCCGCGGCGCCCAGGGTGGCGAGCGGGTGCTGTACGCGGGAGCCACTGAACTCCACGTGAAGGCCGACGGCACGAAGTGGGCCCAGCGCACGTACACGGCAGGCAGTGCCCCGATCGCCCTCCGCACCAACCAGTCCGGCACCACGCAGGTCCAGTACCTCGCCGGCGACCACCACGGCACCCAGAGCCTCGCGGTCACCTCGGACACCACCCAGAAGACCACCAAGCGCTACATGACGCCCTTCGGCGCCGAACGCGCCGGATCCATCGGCACCTGGCCGACGGACCGAGGCTTCCTGGACAAGACCACTGACAAGACAACGGGCCTCACGCACGTCAGCGCCCGTGAATACGACCCGATGATCGGCCAGTTCATCAGCGTCGACCCGATCCTCAGCCTCGACCAGCACCAGTCGCTCAACGGTTACGTATACGCCAACAACGCCCCCGTCACCTTCAGCGACCCCACCGGACTAGAGATCGGCTCGACGCCGGGCACTTGCTCCTACGACATCAAGTACTGCACCCCGGAGCAGGCCTCGGGTGAGGACCGGAACAACGGATCCAGAGACAACAGCCCCGGCAGCTGCTACCACACCAACACCTGTGGTAGTCCCGCTACAGTTACGAGTTCGACAGAACCAAACTCTTCATCCGCTGGCGCTCCTACGCCCTCACCATCGCCTGGAGTAGCACCGAAGCCTGGCCCCTATGGAGGCGTACACGCTTCCGACTCCCTTGCCCCGGTCGTTAAGGAGGTCTCCCTCGCAGTCTGCGGGTGGATACCGATCTTTGGCCTTGGGTGCGACGGCTATGACGTAGGGCGATCGATAAATGAGGGAGATGCGACCGGTGCGACGTTGGGTGCGGTTGGCTTCCTTCCTTTCGGGGACTTCGGGAAGCTCGGGAAGCAGTTCGACCGTATTTTCTCGGCGTGGAGATCGGCTAGACATGTGAGTGATATCGACCCGGAACAGATTGTCGATGCGCTCGTCGCCTCAGGCCGCATCAAGGGCTCCGTTAACGTGGCTGCTGCAACAGTGGATGTAAACGGTGCCCCGAAGATGGCGCTTGCGGCCACGAGCGGAACGCAAACCAGGCAGGGGCTGGTTCCACCTCCGGGTGATCCGGTTGGAGGGTATCCGCAGCGCTACATCCCTCTTGGGCGAGCCGCTGACTCCGAGGCCACGCTATTTAATTACATGGCCCATCGAATGGGGCCGCCAAATGGGCGACTTTCGGGAGTCGTTAAGATGCATAGCCAGAGGCCAATGTGTGACTCCTGTAGGGGTGTAATGAAGGCATTCCAGCGTGACTATCCGAACGTGCGTGTAGTGCTCACTGAGGGAGAGAGGTGAAATCAGGGTGAGCGTCTCCATGGGTATGGAGACGCTCACCCTGATTTACGCAAAGGTCACCGCTTGGCAAGCCAAGCATCGAACAAATCGCAGGCCAGCCAATGGCCGGTCGTAAATGCCAAATGCTGTGCTGAAAGTCCATTTCCGTCATGTGAAGGGCGCAAAGGATCTGCCCCCTTTGCTAGGAGCAGTGCCGTTGCGTCGACATGGAGAGGCTGGCCTGTCTGAATGTGTCCGTCGATCTCGCCGTCAACAGCTGCATGAAGAAGAGTGAATCCCATGTATTCCTCATGGATATCCGAGCCGGAATCGAGGAGGCGGCGAAGTTTCTCAAGATCGTCCTGTTCCAGGGCAAGTCGCGCCTCTGACATCTCCATTTTGTCTCCTCAGTAGACTGGGTCCGGTTCCCGCAGCAACGAGGATATCCTCTCTCATTGGCTTCCTGGCTTCAAATGCCCGTTGCTGATCCCTAACGAGCTCATGCATGTTGGTTTAGAGTGTCGAGCCGTTGCTCGTGGATCATGGTCGGGTGATGGAGATGCTTCTCGTGACCAGTCCCGAGCCCGCCACCGGGAGGCCGCCGCGGCCGGCCGGGGCGGGATAGCCAGCAACCGGCGAATCACCGGTCCGTCGGCCGATTTGATCGCTGAGCGGCGGCCGTGTTGGAGGCGGCGGTAAAGCTGTCCGGTCATGCGGTGCAGAGGTTCCGCTGGGCGGCTGCGTGCCAGTCGCGCTGGTCCCGGCGGCGCCGGCCGTGGCGTTGAGTGAGCTGTGATCGCTGGAGAGCCAGAGGTAGTGGGCGTGATTGGGGCGGTTGTTCGCGGCCAGTGTCGGGTGATGCTGGGCTCCTTGCAAGATCCAGTGGCTTAATGGGGAGGCGTGTGGGTGAGTGGGTTGTCTGCTGGTGGGGGTGTCGTTTTCTTCGGTGGGTCGTTGGGTTCGTCGGTATGGGCAGCGTTATTCAGGTGCTGCCATAGCGGACGGTCGCATGGGGTGTTGCGGGTGAGAGTGGGGGAGCGGGGCGGTCTGCGCCTGGTCGGCGGTGGTCTGGCCGATCCGGACCTTGGGGCGGATCCGTGGGTGTTTCAGGCCGGTTGTGCTGAGGCGTTCGCCAGGTCGTGGGTGGTGCGCGGGTTCGCTGCGACGACGGTGCGCGGGTACACGTCTCTCCTGTCCCGTGTGCTGGGGGTGTTTCGACTGTCCGGTGTGGGTGGTGGAGGCCGAGGACGTGGATGAGATGCTCCACGCTCTGGCAAGTGGCCGGTCTGGCGGCGGGGACGCGTCGGCAGTACCTGCAGATGTTCCGTGACTTCCATGGTTTCATCGCCCGCCGGTACGGGGCTCAGGTCCGGGCCCTGTTCGGGGCTCCGGTGGGTGATGGCGGGCTGGACAGGGTTCAACCGTGTGCGGCATGCCGGTGACGACGCTGCGACAGGACCGCCGCCGAGTGCTGAGCGGCTGGATGCGTTCTTCGCCTTCGCCCGTTCTCAGGTAGCGGTCGCTTCCGACTACCGGGCCGCGGCACGGGACTACGCCATGCTGCGCACGCCGTATCTGTCGGGGGTGCGGGTGAGTGAGCTGGTGCGCTTGGACCGGGCCGATGTGCACCCGGGGTCCGGGCCTTCGGCTAAGTCGAGGCTCTCGCGTCCGGCGAGCGGATGCGTCTCGGGAAGCGCCACCAGCCGGGGTTCGGTGGCCACCACGACCCAGCGGAACCGCTCCGGCGCGGTGAGCGGTACGCCTATCCCCGGCGTCCGCGAGCAGTTCGCCACCGTCGCCTTTGTCCAGGTCAGCGCCGGTATATGGCAGCGGCTCGTCCCGGTAGTCGCCCCCGCCCACCCGGCTCAGGCCGTGCTGATGACCGACGCCGAAGCCGCCGACTGGCTCGCCACCACGGCGGCCGGAGAGATCTGACGCCAGGCCGGACACACCACGGGCCCCGGGGATCAGCCATGACATCCCGGGGCCCGGCTCAGGGGGTCGCACCCGTCCAACGACCCCGCGACCCTCATCGTCACGTAGTGTCTGAACCTTCGGCGGACCTTCTGGCAGGTCGGGTCGGTGAGCTCTTGGTTGGCGGTCATCGTCGGGGGCGTCGGCGCAGTCGCAGGATGGTGGCGGTCAGTTCCGGCAGCGCTTTGACCACGGCGACGGTGTCGGTGCGGTGGGCGCGGAACAGCGCGACGATGCATACAGCGGCCGCGCACAGAATGCCGAAGCAGATGACGAGGAGCGGCAGCAGGAACAGCGGGTCGATGGGCATGGTGGTCCTCCGTACGTCGAGAAAAAGTCCGTCCGTCCCCGACGGGCGAGGGGAGTGCGACGCAGGGAGGTCGGGGGGCGTAAGCCCCGCAAGTCCGCTGGGAACGGCTCGAAGGCCTTCGGACAGGCCGGGGCCCCTGTCGGGTTAGCTGCCTTAGTTATGGGGCGCCGGACGGCATTTGTTACGCGGGACTTATAGCCCGCCTCCGACGCTTCTGCTGCCGCTGCTGACGTACCGCCTGCGCGTTACGCGTATGTGCGCAGGCCCATCACGGGCGGTCGGCCGAGGACGGGCCCGGGCCTTGTCTCGTTGCCCGTTGGCAGTTCACCCACCGCAATGGGCAACTCCTTCCGGGGCGTCCGCGCCGTGGGGATGGTGGAGGCATGCAGACCACACTCCTGGACGGGGCCGGCCCCGTCGCCGCTGTCATCCGCTCGATCGGTTTCCGTCACGACGGCGCCCACGCCCTGGTTACCGACGGGTTGTACCTCGACCTCCGCCAGGCCCTGCGCAACCCGGCCGATGACCCCGAGATGCGCTACCTCACCGGCCTGGACCCCAGGGTCTACGCCCACGTCCTGAACACCCCCGGCGCCCTGACCCTGATCGGCCGGACCGCGATCCAGCTCCGCGCCCTGGCCGACGAGACCCCGGTGGGCCGTCTGGTCCGGCTCACCACGGCGTGCCAGGGTGGCCGGCACCGGAGTGTTGCGGTGGCCGAGGCGGTCGGGCGCCGGGTCTGGGAGGCGTGGGGCGGCCGGTACGGCGTGGAGATCGAGCACCACCACATCGACCACCCCGTCCTGTCCTCCTCCGCCTCCTCCGTCTGACCCCTTCGCGGCTGACCGCACGAAGGGGCGGCAGCCCGGGCGATGGCGTGCGCGAGCACCAGGCCGTCGTCGTCGCCGTGGCCTGCGGGCCGGCAGCGCCTCCGAACCGGCCGACGGTTTCTCAGGTCGGCTTCTGTGCTTGTCCCGTGCCGCCCGTTGTGACGGGCGTCACGCCTGACAAAAGCTCGTCAGCGCCCCATAACTAAGGCGTACGAGGCCGTATGGCCGTGCACGTAGCAGTGCCTCAGGCCGTATTCAATACTCCGACCGCCCGGGAAACCGCAGGTCAGGTATTGAATACGGCCTTCGCCGTGTCCATCGTGAGCCGGGGTTGCGGGCCTAGGCACGCCGCGCCGCAAGGTGCTCTCACCGGCCCGGCAGCCGGCCTCGATGCCGTCCGTCAAGCGCCGGCGAATCCCTCCCGCTCCCGCACCCGTGGGGGCGCTGAACGGATTTCGCGAGAACTGGATCAGCCGCCCGCCGGGCCGGACTGTGGCCCCCGCGCTCACCCGGAGCGCCCCTGACTGAAGGAGACCCACCATGTCCACGCTCGCCCTGCTCGTCATCCTGCTCCTGGTCCTCACCGGCGTCCTGTTCCTCGGCGCCATCGGCTACCTGATCGACCGCCACCCGCGCCTGGCCAAGCCTCTGGGCGCCTGTGGGACCTGGGCCTGCCGCGTCGCCTGCCACGCGTCCTGCCTGTCGCGCGTGCCGACCTGCGCCGGTACCCCGGCACCTCTATTTGGGGCCCGGCGTGACAGCACCGCCCGACAGCGGCCCGCCCGGCCGGATCGAGGGCGAGCGCCCCCTTGACCGCCTTGCACGTCGTGGCCGCCGCCCCCCTGACCACCCGCAGGTCAAGGGGCCGCGGCCGACGGGTCGATCCGTCGCCGCGAGACGATCGAAGAGCGTCTTGGTGGCGCCGTCCAGGAGGGTGGCGCCCGCCGTGCCCTGTTCGATGGAGGACCGCAGAGCCGCGATGAGCCGGGGTGCCAGCCGGCTCCAGCAGCGCGTCGACAGCTTTCGTGTCCGCTGCCGCGGCGAGCCGCACCCGTATGCCAGCGGAGCCGGGCCAGGCCTTCCGTAGCCGGTCGGCGGCCAGCCGCACTGGTCTGTTGCTGCCCTTCTTCGCGGTGTGCTTGGCCATGGACAGCCCCTGAGATCGGCGCGAACTGGGACGGCGCTGCGCCATGAAGGATGCTGTCCACCGCGAAGGGCGTTCAAGGACTGTTTCCCGGCCGAAATCTCATGTTTTGTTGGCCAGCTGGCTCGTGCCCGGGTGGGTGATGATGACGCGGTGAGTCTGGATCTGAGCAATTACGAACTCCGCTGGCCTACCTTGCTGTTCGTGTCCGAAGGTGAGCGTGTCCTTCGGTCGTCGAGCCCCTTGTGGGAGGAGCAGGCGATATGGCTGCTGACGGAGGCCTTGGCCGGCACCACAGCGGTGGCCGACTTCGAGGACCTGTCCAATGGTCCCGCGCCCTCGGATGACCCTTGGGCCAGCACTACCCCCGGCGGAAAGAAGTGGGGTGGGATGACCAAGCGGGAGTGGCTGACGGAGTTGGTCAGCCGCGCAGCCGAACTGCGGCATGCAGCCGAGCCGCGGCCGTACTGGCCGCAACGGCAAGGCCGCGGCCTCTCGCACGACGGCAGCACCTCGCGCAACACCCGACGTGACTTCGCCCGGATCATCAGCGATTTCGCCGACAACGGCTACCTGGTGGAGGTCTTCGGCGAGGAGTGCGTCGACGACCCCAACGATCTGCCGGACGCCTCGCAAGTGATCGAGCGGCAACTCGTTATCCCCGACCTGTGGCCGCTGGCCCCTGAGACGTGGGACGAGGACACCTTCTTCGGTCTGATCGAGGTCTTCCACGACCTTGTCAGCCGGCCCCGCACACGCCGCTTCCACAGCTGGAACAGCTGCGGGTGGCACCACTCGGAGTTCCACCATGGGCCCGCCCGCGTCCTGTACCGAGGCAAGATCAACGAGCTGCTGCGCGAGGCCGGCATCGAGTACGAGCTGGCTGCCGAAGGCGAGGACCTCGGGCGCCTGGTCGCCGTCACCGATGACGCCCGCAGCACACTGATGCACCAGGCACTCAACGACAGCGCCCCGGACATCACCACCCGGGTCCGCCACGCGATCGCCCTGTTCCGCGGACGGGACACGACGGCGGAGAGCAAGCGGTCGGCGATCGTCACCCTCGCGGGCATCCTCGAGGAACGCCGCGCGCTGCTCAAGGACAAGCTCGGTAAGGACGAAGGGGCATTGTTCGAGATCGCCAACCGCTACGACCTGCGCCATCGCAAGGCAGACCAGCGCGGCGATTACGACGAAGCGTTCCTGGACTGGATCTTCTGGTGGTACCTCGGAACGGTGGAGCTCACCAACCGGCTCATTGCGTCACGGACCGCTGGCTGACCCTCACGCACCAGCACCTGAACCCGTGGTCGAAGCCCTTAAGGACTGGATCAAGCTCGGCGGCGGCGCCGCACAGCGAGCACAGCCGGACACCCGGCTGCTGCGCCACGTCCAGGGCCCGCTCCACCGTCCGCACCGACGCCCAGCCGGGGCCCTTCGCAGTCGACGCGCACGACACCGGGCGGGCAGGTGGTCGGCGTAGGCGTGAGTGCCGTCGGGGAGCAGCACCACCGGTGCGGGCTCGGGCAGATTGTTGACGGGTTCTCCCTGGTCAGGAGGGCCGCTAGAGTCGCGGCCATGGGGGCAATAGAGATCGAGCTGGACCCGCTGCCGTGCCGCTGGTGTCAGAGGCTGATCGAGCAGCCTCGGTGGTGGCGTCCGAAGCGGCACTGCAGCCGTTGGCACCGTGTGAAGTCCCGAGTCGCCCAGTTCGTCGGGGCGGTGCTGGACCTCCTGTAGCGACAGGTCAGGCAGAGTTGTGCTGCTCGGGGTGGGCGCAGGGGGTGCACATGCCGAGCGAGGGCGGGATGCGGTATCCGGCATCCTGGCCGCACTCGGGGCAGATCTGCCGGGTGGCGTTCGCCCGTTTCAGGGTGCCCCATCGGCCACCCTCACCCTCGGGTCCGACGCGAAGGGCAAGCACCGGTTCCGGCTCGACGACCCGGTCCTGGAGCTGACCGACGATGACACCGCCGAAGACCTGCTGTCCGGCTGGATGGCCGACGACGCGGCCGACGCCCTGGCCGCGCTCACCACAGCTGCTGGCCGTGCTCGGACGACACCTGCACTGACACCCTGCCGCGCCGGCATCTGCCGGTGGCCGTTCCGTACTGCCCGGCCCCGCGATGTCAGGTGCCTCCACCACATCGCCCGCAGGAACCCGCGCGTTCCGGCCAACTTGACGCCTGGGCGTGCATCGGCAGGTTGCGGGACTTAGCGGGAGTTGGTCAGAGGCCGCCGCTGGTTGGTCATCCGGGTTCAGTGGGTGTTCGTCCGGGTTGGCTGGCCTGCGCGTTTGTCACTGCTGACGATTTCTGGGCGGAGCCTGGGCGCTCGCTCTGCCATGTCATCTAGTGTCCGGATTCGAGGGGGTCAGGAGGTCCTGCTCGCCGAAGTTCGGCGGGCGACGTATCTTTCGCCGCTCTCGCCTCCGTGGGGGCGGTGTCCTCGGGGTGCTGATGGCCTGGCGCGCCGCTGGTGACCGACTCAATGGAGTCGATCCTCGGCTGGAAGGAACGCGGGCCGGGCTGTTGTCATTCCAGGGCAAGTCCAGATGACAACAGCCCGCAGAGGCTCACCTGCGTATGACGCGCGTTGTCAATAGCCGAATACCTGACCTCGGATATCCCGCTGCCGATCGCTAAGAGGCGCAGGGCAAAGCGGGGTTGCGCGGTTAGCCCCCTGCCGTACCAAAGTGCCGCTCGACAGCGTCCACCCTTCGACCCGGCCCCGAGGAGACATTCGATCATGTCCGACCCGACCACCACCCAGCAGCCGACCCGGACACCTGCGCTGGAGGACCCGGCCCTTGGCCGGGAGCCGGACCGCTCCGTGCTCGTGCACCGCATCGCGACGGCCGTGCTCGGCGCTGGCTTCGTCGGCTACGTGCTGCATGAGCATCCGGCCGTACGTGAGACCGCCGCTGCGCTCGCCGCCATCGCGGCTGTGGTCCTCGGGGTGCTGATGGCCGTGGCGCGCCGCCGGTGACCGCTCCTACTCGGGCGGACCTCGACTGGCACGAGAGAGCGCGATCCGCCTTCGAGCGCTTTGCCACGGCCGTCCAACTGGTCATCACCGCGATGGACATCTCCACGGCCTTGCCGGCTTTCCAAGGGGCTGGCGAGGGCACCCACCGCCTTCCCCCTTGCTGGCTCGGAATCGGCGACGCCGAGGTCGGTCTCTTGTGGAGGGTCGCAGGTCGCCATACGACTACCTCAGGAGCCGCGTCAGTGGGGTGATGGTGGCACTGCTGCGGTGGTGGTGAGGTGTCTCGGCTGGCGCCGCGGTTGTTGTTTTGAAAAGGTTGCGCCAAGCACACGTTCGGGTGAAGGGGTGGGCGGTTTTAATGGCCCGCTCGGCGGGCGTCGACTGGTCGATCCTCCCCAAGGTCTGGGAGCGCCGTGACGTCGTCATGACCTGGTGCCGCGGCTCGGGAACCTCCGAGCAACGCGGCGTCGAGTCCCCCGACTTCTGGTACGTAAACGCACCCAACATCGCCACCAGCAGGTACTTCCGCGAGGTCGTCGGCACTGCGCCGTGCGAGACCGGTCTCATGCACCACATCGACCGGATGGTGAAGACCTGCAGAGGCCGGCTTGGCCGATCTCGGCGGCGTCCGGAGGGGCTGCACCTGGTGTTACGGCTGCGGCCTACAGCACCCGTGCTCGCCGTGCGGGGCGCGACACGCGCGAAGGGGCAAAAACTCGTTGTGCCACCAGATCTAGTGGTTGGATTGCATCAGCCACCCAGAAGTTGTGGTCCCATCCCCTGATGGGGGTGCGCAAGGGCCGTATGCTGGTGGCGACTTCCTCCGAGGCCGGTCCTCCAAGTCTTCGTCCCACCTTGGGGCGGGCCCTGGGTTCCAGGGGTATGTGGGGCCGGAAGAGGAGGGGCGCGATGGCGCACGACAGTGAGCAGCCACCGGCTGGTCGACGAAGCGGTCTGTCCATGAGGCAGGTGGTGGTCGACTGGCTCGTGCCGGCGGCCGCGATCGTGGAGTTCATCGAGTGGGTCGTGACGACCATCTGGCAGAGCTGGATGTGACCGTGGCCCCGGACGAAGCTGGCTTGGCTCATGACTGAGCCCGGCCGCGAGGTAGTCGGCCGGGCTCGGTAGTCACACCCTGAAAGGCGAGGGCCTGGGACCGGGGGCAACCGGTTCCGGGCCTCGTCCGACTCTCGGCTCTGGGGCCGGGAGCGTCAAGGGCTTGCCGCTCTCATTGAGCGCCAAGGTTTTGCTGCCACCCTTAGGCGTCAAGGCTTGCCACCCACCTTAGCGGAGTCGGATTCGTGCGCCCGACAGGCTCGTCCGCAGGGCCGGTCCAGAGACGGCGGTGGCCGCGGTCGAGGGCGTGCTCGTGGCCGTGGTGTGGTGCTCGACGACATCGGGGGGTGGCTCGGCGGCGAGGCGGGATCGGGGCGCCGAGGCACCGGTCGGAGGCGGATCGGCGGGTCCGGTGCCCAGAAGGCGACGGGAGGCGCTCATCGCCCGAGTCTCTCCACCCTATGAACAGCCTCTCTTCAGCGCGTCTGGTTCAACTGGTGCTGCCCGGGCCGTCGGGGGTCGTGTGGGGCGGAGCGCCTGACCGAAGCGTTTGGGGGGCCGCTGCCGTTCGACCGGCCACGCGTGACCGCCTCGGCGGTCGGGCACCTGGTCCGCGCCGGTCTGCTCACGTGCCTCGGCGGAGACCCGACTTTCCCTGGCGTGCAATCGGACCAGGTTGCCGCCCGCGCGCGGCGCCAGAACCTGCCCGCCCGTTGGACCGCCACGTCCCCCTCGGCCCCGACCAGGCCGCCCGCCGCCTCGGCGTCCGCCGCACCGACTTCGACCGAGTCGTCCGCCTCGGTTGGATCATCCCCACCGGCTCGGTGGAGATCGACTACAAGCGCCAGGGCGGCCGGACCACGGTCCCGCTGTACTCCGCCGAGGCCATCGCTCAGCTGCACAGGGGCCGCCCCTCGGTGCACTGGCGTGCCCTGCGCGCCCTCGCCCCAGGCCGACGCTCCCGCTTGCCGCGCTTGACCCGATCGACCCGGCCGAGGGGGACACGGTATTCCTGGCGGAGGTCACGCGGATGACCAGGGTGGGCCGGAAGGCCGTGCAGAACTGCCGCCGTCGTCACGCCGATGCCCCGCTCCCGTTGCCGGCACCGACGTTCACCCCCGGGATGGCCGATGCCGCGGCTGACGCCCTGGGCGCGCTTACTACCGCCGAGGACGGTGTGTCTGTCCGTCGGCTCCCCCCCCGCCACACCCCCGCTCGCGGTTCCGGGCGGGGTGCGGGTGGTCGAGCGGTACCGGGCGGGGTCGGGCGGCCTGCGGGTCACTCTCGCCTGGGCCGCCGGTCTGCGCGGCACCGCTGCACGGGGAACGACGCGGGGCTATGTCCGCCACTGTCGACTTCCGCTAAGCGATTGGCGGACCTCTCGGGCTGGCGCTGTTTCTGTGTCACCCGGCCGGGCGGCCGACCGGCCTGGCGCTCGTGGCCTAGGCCGTGTCATCTTTGGACCGTGAGTGATGTGCGGACCTCCGGGTCGGCACATGGGAGAGCCCCCCGCCCGAAGGGCGGAGGGCCGAAGCGTCGGAACCGTCTGCCGCCAAGCGAATCGGTCCGAAGCTCCACTACATGGCCGGTCGCTGGCCTCTGGTCACATCCAGGGGCCGGTGGCCGCCTGTGCGTAGTCCCACAGGCGCCATCCCCAGTAGACGGCCTTCGTGGTCACCCCCACCATCGTCGGGACGATGATGAAGGTCCAGGCCCACCATGGGTACGACCTCCGGCGGAAAAAGCTGCCCACGTACGGCTCCCTTCGCTCATGAGGGCCCCGGACGGGCCCCCCATCCACCGCAAGGTCTTCCGGCCCTGCGGCTGAGGAGGGGCCCCCAGGACGAGCGTTCAGGAAGCCGAAGAGCTTCCGCCGAGACAGATTTGACCACACATCAGGTAGACGTGGCGACACTTCCACGCCTACCTGGAGCCGGTAAATCCGCAGGTCAAACCCCTAACCCATTGCGCACGCAATGGGTTATGCATGTGGAGGATCGCTGACCAGCGGGTATCGCAGGCGGTTTGAATCCCCCCAACGAGTGCTAGTTGCACGCCACGAGCGATATGTGATCTAGATCATGCTTCACCTGCTCGCAGATCAGGCCCGAGGCTTCATCCCGATGACGCTTGCGCCCACTCGGCCGAGTTCGGCGAGTGCGTCGCGCCTGCTCCGCCGTGAGTTTGTCGCGGCGGGTCTTCTTCATGGCAGTGCGCTACGACCGCATCCCCACATCCGTACGGTCGGGTGTGGTCGAGGCGGCGACCGGCACTCAGCGGCCGAGAAGGACAGCGAGCAGGCGCTTCACGGTCGCCGCGGTCTCGGTGGTCGGGGCGGGGCTGCGGGTCATCAGCAGGTGGTGGGTCGTTCCGACGATCGCGAGCGCGATGGCGCCGGTGTCGCTGCCGGCGGGGAGCCGGCCGTCCTGTTGCTCCGCCTGGAGGTAGGTGGTGACGGCGTGCTGGATCGCGTCGAACGCGGGCGCGCCGGACTGGAAGCCCTCTCGGGTGTGGGAGGCGGCTGCGGGGCGGGTCATCGCCAGGCCCACCACCGCGGGTGGCAGGGAGTCCAGCAGGGCCCCGACGACCTCCTGGAGGTTTTCCGCGACCGTGGACTGGCCCACTTTGGCCCGCAGGGCTTCGGCCTGGCGGGCGCTGCGCGCGAAGCGGTCCAGGACCAGTTCGGCGACGAACTCGTCCAGGCTGGAGAAGTGGGTGTGCAGGACGCCCTTGGCGCAGTCGGCCTCCGCGGTGACCGCGCGGCTGGTCAGGGCTGCGGCGCCGTCGCGGGCCACCACCCGTTCCGCGGCCGCGAACAGCCGCTCCCGCAAGTCCGGAATCGCTACTCCACGAGGTGACACAACAGTCCCTTCGCCTCGGCCGATTGTAAGTATGGGCGTTCGCCCATACTATTTGGGCACTTGCCCATTCTAGGGTCGGCGCGCCACGTGGCGCCCCGGCGGGAGGGAGTCCACCCATGGGGCAGTTCGCCAACACCGCGCAGGCCAAGGCGTGGAACGGATACGAGGGCGCGCAATGGGCGCGCAGCCAGGAGCGCTGGGACGCCGTCAACGACGGCTTCAACCAGCCGCTGCTGGACGCCGCAGCCATCTCCGCAACCGACACGGTTCTGGACGTCGGCTGCGGAGCCGGCCGCACCACCCGCCTCGCCGCCCGGCGTGCCGCACGCGGCCGGGCACTCGGCCTGGACCTGTCGGCGCCGATGCTGGAAAGGGCCCAGGAAAGCGCCGCACGCGAACGCGTCTCGAACGTGGCCTTCGTGCAAGGCGACGCGCAGGTCCACCCGCTGGACGCCGAGGCGTTCGACGCGGTCATCAGCCGGTACGGCATGACCTTCTTCACCGACCCGGTCGCCGCGTTCGCCAACCTCCACCGCGCGCTGCGCCCCGGCGGCCGGCTGGCCTTCATCTGCGCGGCCGAGGCCGAGGCCAACGAGTGGCTCGCCGCGCTGGCCTCCCTCAAGGACCTTTTGCCGCTCGGCGGCTTCGGGAAGGCCGACGGCCCCGGCATGTTCTCGCTCACCGATCCCGGCCGCATCCGCAACCTGGTAACCACGGGCGGCTTCAGCGAAGTGAACGTGCAGCGCACCGAGGCGGCGGGGAACTGGGGCGCCGACGCAGCGGACGCCGCAGCATTCCTCCTGGACTCCGGCCCCGGACGTCACCTCCTCGACCAGATGACCCCGCCCCAGCAGAGCGCGGCGCGCCAGGCGCTGACGGCCGCCCTGCAGCACCATGAAGCGGACGGCGGGGTATGGCTGCGCAGCAGCTCCTGGCTCATCACCGCCGCCCGCAGCGGAGCGGCACACAGCTGAGCCGTACCACATGCCACACAACCAGATGAACCCGCACGCCCGGCAGCCCTCACCGGCGTCGAGCGCGCGGGTTCATGCTGCATCGCGTTCTGGAACTCGCGAACCCGCGCGCTTCACCGTGCAGCGGCATCAAAGCGCCCACGGAGCGTGCCCGACGTCTGCGCGCCGAGGTGAAACCCGCTGAGACGCTGCGCCGACAGCGCTTCGCCCCCGGCCACCACGGCCGGGCCGGCCAGGCGGCTGGGAGCTCTCACCTCTGCTCAAGCCGGGGAGGAACTGGCCGCCGCCGAGCACACCGACGTCTCGAAACCTGCCGGACCTCATCCCGCCAGCCGCGCCGCCGGCCGGGTGCCGCACCCCTGCCTCCCTGCCTGCGCTGACCACGCCAGGCCTGCCCGCCCCGGCCCCGTCCTAGGGTGCCCTTTTGGGCGGGTCGGGGGGTGTTGGCGGGGGAGAGGGGCGGACAGGCCCGGTCTCGGGCGGCTGGACCACCCCTGGGGGTTGTGCGCGTAAGCGTGTGCTTGCGTGGACGCGTTGGCCGGCTGTTCCGGGCCCGGGGGCACGGGCCGGGATCCGCTCGAGCGATGCTGGCGCCGTCACCGTCACCATGCGCTCCCTGGACGGCGGCCTCGCGAAGTACAAGTCGCTTCTCGGGGAGACGGGCGAGTCGTCGGTCCAGGTCGACAGCGCCACGACCGAACGACCAGCGGTACGGGGGCGGGGCCAGCAGCCCCGCCCCCGCGCCGTCTGGATGCGCAACCATGCATGCGAGATTATGAGCCGGGCGGAAGGTCGTCCTGCTCAGCCTCTGGACCGGTTCCGGAGGCTGCGCGCCAGTCCTCTGGGTGGGAGACGGGCAGCAGTCGGAACTGCTGCTGATGAGTGCTGTCGTACGGCGTGACAGCATCGAATTTCATGCGGCTGTGGTCCTTGATAAGGAGCATCTCGATCACCTGGGCCGCAGTTTGAAGGTCCTCTGCAGTCGCTCCGGCCTCGATGGTCGGCGGGGAGAGGATCGTCCCGTCGCCATCGCGGTCCACGTAGAAGCCCCGCTGCTTGGCGAGGTTGGCCTCGCGCGCTGCAGCCTCGGCTTCCGCCTGCCGTTGCTTGTAGGCCTCCTCCCACGACGTGAGGTCCGAGCCCGCCGCCCGCATGCGGCTGTAGTCCCCCCAGAACTCCGCGAGCTCGTCACCGAAGAGAACAGCCTCCAGGTACTTCTTCGTGTGGCTGCGCCCGTGCGTGGCGAGCGCGTCAACCTTGCGCGGTGCCTCATTCCCATGACTCCAAGCCACATGGAAGATGTCGTAGATCCAGAGAGCCTTCCCGAGTTCTTCCTGTGCCAGGACCGTGAGGGAGCGAGCCCGCCCGTACGAACCGGCGGATAGCAGGGTGTGAGCGTCGGTAACCAACGCGGAGGCGTTGTCCACCAGCGCCTTCCAGAACTCGCGTGCCTGCATGGGGCTCATCTCGACCATTGCATCAGTGTGCCTGGTGACGCTGCGGTTCCGATTTGCTGGTCTCGGTCCCGCCCCTTCGTACCCGCGCCGCTGGCGCCGCCGCGTGTTCGCCGTCTCCTTGTAGCCCACCTCCGGGCCCGTGCCGTCGCTGCCGCGGGTCCGGGGTATCGCTGCGGCCGGCCCGCCCGCGCCCGCCCGTGCTGCCGCTCGCGGCCGCCACCCCTGTTTTGTGCCCGCGCAGGTGGACGTGTTCGCCGTCTCCACGGCGCTGCGCGCCCGTCGTACGGCCGGCCGTACCCCGCCACTGTCTCCACGGTGCTTCGCGTTCACCGTACGGCCGGCCGTACCCCGCCACTGTCTCCACGGTGCTTCGCGTTCACCGTACGGCCGGGGCCGCGTATCCCGGGCAGCGCACGGTTACGCCACCGCGTCGCCGTCCTCGACCAGGGAGCGGCTGACGGCCGAACCCGGCTGCCTGATCTCTGAACCCCGGTGGCTAGGAGGTCCACGTCCTGCGCGTTAGCCTCCCGGCATGGATCCTCGTGGGCCCTTCCACCCGAGCGATGGCCGCCAGCGCTATGCAGGCCCTGCCGTCGTTGTCATGCCTGACGGTCGCGAAGTCTCGGTCACCGCGTCCCTCGTTCTTCGCTATGACCCGCGCCGGAACGACAACCGGGAGTCGGACCGGGACAGCACCTGGGCCGGCAGCATCACCCTGGCAGACCCCGGAAGCCGCGTTGACCTCTTCGACGCGGACCCAGGTGTACTCCGTCTGCCCGATGGGTGTGAGAGCGAATTCATGGCAACAAGTGGCCATACCGAAGTCGGCGTTGCAGGGCTTGGTCCAGCACCCTTCGCTGCGCAGTAGATCTGTTCCCCGCAAAACCATGGCTACAGCGCCGGACCCCGGGCCTCCAAGAAGACCGGGGCCCGGTCACGGCGCTGGGAGCGGTCAGAGGTTGTCCGGGGCGGCCTGGGGGATCGTCACCGGCTTCGCCCAGTCCGTGCCCAGCTTCGCGAGGGCGGCGAGCTGGTCGGCGTCCAGCCGGTCCCTTCTCGATTTCGTATTCGAGAGCCAGACGCCCAGCTTCACCACCACCGGCTCCGCCTCGCCCTCGACCGTGACCTCTTCGCCGTGGGCGCGCGGTACCGGCCGGTCGCCTTCCCGGTCCACCCACTGTGCGAGGGCGGTCAGGCCGCGCTGGAAGGCCTGCTGTGCCTTGCCCGGGCCCTTCGCACGCGTGACTGCCGGGACGGGTGATGGCGCCTCAGCGGGCTTGATGCCCAACCCGGACAGCCGTTGCTGCTGCTCCTCGGAGAGCTGCGCCCAGGTGGCCGGCTGCTTCTGCCGCATCAGCCATCGTCCGATGTCATCGCCGTCCATGAGCACGCCTGGGGCGATTTCGGGCAGCGTGCCGTCAGCGTCGACCAGGTCGGCGAGGACGCGGTATTGCCGCTGCCAGTCGAGCGGCCAGGGGCAGTTCCAGTCCGGGTCGATCGCGGCCAGCTGCTTGGCGCGCTCCGCCGCCCGCTCCGGGTCCCTCCCGAGCCCGCCTTTGCGGCGGAGGTTGGCCACGTGCTGCCCGACCGGGACCAGCTCGCCTTCAGCGTCTCCCCAGACGGCGTCCTGCCTCGGGGCGAGGTGCCCGGTGGCCCGCCGGTAGGACCGCAGCGCGGCGAGTTTGTTCTCCCATGCTTCGTCGCCGGGTTCCCACACCATTCCGGCGTCGTCGAGGAGGGTTTTGCGGTGGGGGTCGAGTTCTCCGGCCCGCAGCGCTTTTCGCTGTTGGTGGACCCATCGCCCCAGCGGAAACGCCTTCGTCGTGCCGACCTCGGTCTCGGTGTCGTAGGGGACGGCGTGAAGGCCGGTGATCTCATTCTCGGTGCGCCAGCGGATCAGGGCCTGGTAGCCCTCGAGCCAGACGAGGGACTGGGGGCGGATGACGCGGCAGCGGGTCAGGGCGGCGATGTCGGCGGCGTCACGGGGGGAGGCGAAGTTGACCACGACCGAGGCGACCCGGTCGACCTCCTGCTGCGCCTCGCTGCTCTCCTCTGGCATGTCCCCGTTCTCCGGGCCGGCCGCAGGGGCGGGCTGGACGTGGATACGCCGCCGGTCGGTACCGCGGGTCAGGGCGCGGGAGGCGAGCTGGTCGACCATGCGTTCCGAGTGCGAGCGCAGGGCTTGGAGGATGTCGACGAGGGGCTGGTAGCTGGCGGAGGCGACCATGTCCTTGGGGTCCTCCCCGGGCTGGAGGAAGACGGGGATGATGATCCGCGCGGTCTTGGCCCGGCCGTCGGGGTTGGGCCGCAGGGCGCGTCCGATGTTCTGGACGATGTCGACCTGGGAGCTGCGGGAGCCGACGATGCACACCGCTTCCACCCCGCGCAGCCCGGTGATGTCGACCCCGACCCCGAGAGCGCGTACGGAGGACAGGAACGCCCGGTGCACCCGCCGGCCCTCGGCGTCGATGCCGTTGGCGAACCGCTGGATCACCTCACGCCGGTGCGCGATGGGATGGTCCCCGCACAGCCAGTCCGCCCACACCCGCTCCGCAGGCACGTGACGGCCCTCCTCCAGCTCGTACAGCTCTGCGTCGATCGACGACGCGGGCAGCTCCTCCGCCTCGGCCAGCGCCGCCGCGGAGGCCTCGGCCGTATACAGCTCGGCGGCCGTCGCCGGCATCTGCTCGGCGAACGCCGCGGCTTCCTCGACCCGCTGGTGGAACACCATGGTGGTGTGCAGATTCTGCTGCGCCGCGTGCTCCAGCAGCGCGGCCTGGAGCAGCGCGAGGCGCCGGCCGCGCAGCGCGTCTTCCGACAGGCCGAGGATCGGGTCGGGGTCGCGGATCTCGAGCACGTCGATCTCGAAACCGGCGAGGATCGAGCGTTCCACCGCCTCCGCCAGCCCGAGATCGAAAATCCGGGTGCCGTACGTGTGGGAGTCATCCTCCATCGACGCGATCACCACCTTCCGCCCGTCCCGACCCCGCTGCGGCTTAGGCGCGGCGAGGATCCGCGGGGTCGCGGTCAGGTAGAGCCGGAAATCCACGGGGATCCGGCTGTTGTCGTGGATCACCGCCCACGGCCGCCCCACATCCCCCGCGGTCATGTGCCCCTCATCCAGAATGGCCAGGTCGAACGGAGCCATCCGCTGCCCGTACAGCCGCTCCCCGCCCGCCAGAGCCGACTCCAACGGCCCAGGAACAGTCCGGCGACCAGTGACATCGGCGGGGTCTTCGCGGTCCACGAGGGAGGCATACGTAGCGAACACGACCACCGGCCCGCTCCCGGCCCACAGCGCGAGCTGGATCGGGTTCGTCGTGGTGCGCACCCCCAGCTCCTCCAGGACCTCGTCCCTGTCCACTGAACAGACCGCGACCATCGGCGCCCGGTGCCCGACCCGCCGCCAGGACTGCGCACTCTGCACGATCAGATCCAGGGTGGGCACCATGACGAGGATCCGCCCCTCCGGGAAGCACTCCAGAGCGCACACAGCTGTGGTGATCGTCTTCCCCGACCCGGTCGCGGACACCCCCATCGCCCGCGCCCCCTCAGGAGGCACAGATGATCTTGCAGGGAATCCCACCCACTTTCGGAAGGCCGCCTTTTGGGCGACCTGATGTTCCCTGAGCGAGATTCCCTGCACTCTTTGGTTCCCTTTCCGGGATGGAGACTCGGGTAGCGGTGATATTCCCGGCCTCAACCCGTGGGACCGAGGCCCCTAAGCCCCCATTCGTCGAGTCCGGCATAGATGGTGGCGGTGAGGCATTGAGGTGCGTCCATGACTTCGGCTTCGCCGCGGTAGACGGCGACCAGCGAGTCGGCACCGCGCCACCA
>NZ_JBVJGU010000016.1:0-32293 GCF_055587165.1 Streptomyces sp. NPDC048353
CCGCAGCCGTCGACCTGCCCGGCCTTCTGCGTAAAACCGCCGCCGAGCACCCGCGGGAGGTCGTCCGCACGCTGGTCGGCGCGGTCACCGACGCTTACGGCGGATGCCCACCGCGAGACGATGCCACCGTGCTGTGCCTCGACTGGTACGGCTCTGCCACGGGCATTCACACGCCCGCCTGAACCCCGACGACGGCGCAGACGGCTGCACCGGGAGAGGGTCGGCCCCGCCGGCCGTCACGGTTGCAGGGCCGCTTCAGGGGTGCCGGTCTGAAGTAAGGGGCGGGCTTCCAGGGCCGGCGGGCGGGGTGTGTCCGAGGCGGGTCAGGACGAGCGCCTCGTACCGGAGCGGGGTCTCAGTACCTGTTTCTGACCTTCTGATCTTGTGCGACCTCTCGGGTAGGGTGATGCGACATTTCAGAGGGGGAGCGAGAGATGAAGTGGCCTGCACTGCGAGCGGTGGCCATGCTGGGTTTGTCAGGGGCGCTCATCACGGGATGTAGCGATTCTCGAAGTGTGAATCGTTCGGACCAGCCGTGGGCCTCCTCCTCGCCGTCGAGCGAGTCGGTCTCGACGAAGGCGCAGGTCGCCGTGAATGTGAAGCTCGCCCTTGAGGAGCGCATCTCGGCGGATGAGCAGCAGTTCGGTTCGGGCACGAACTCTCCCTGCTCAACGTCGTCGCCTCAGATGTTCACTGCACAGTGCAAGGCTGCAGCCGATGCCGCGTCCGATGCTGCCGAGCTGGCCCTGAGCGAGATCAATGGGCGCCAAGGATTCGCGACGCTCGACTCCGTGGCCCGGAAGCTCCAAGCCGCAGTACGTACCTACGAAACGCTGGGATGCGCCGCAGGACCGACGGCGGCGGACACGCGCGAGGCGTGCCTGCGGCCGGCTGCTGTCATCGCGCAGGGGTTCGTGGACCTGCGGGGCGGGGCCAATTTGGGTCTGGCCGGTAAGTAGTCTCGGCAGAAACGTGGGCGTGCCGTTGGAGCCGTCGTGGCCCCTGCGGCGGATCCGGCCCGGCGGGAACATCGCCGTCTCCCGGCTCGACGAGTACGGACAGCAGATCGAGGACTTTGCCCGCGCGATCACGGCGCGCCGCCACCCTGCGCGCCGCGGCCTCTTCCCACGCCGAGCATGCGGCCGCCGGCATTTGGCGGCGCGCCGCCCGGGAGATCGTGACGAACGCCGCCCCCTCGCGCTCATGGACGACATCACCATCCGCCGGGAGGACTTCACCGCGGGGAAGAGTCCATGCCCTTCCTCGATCGCGAGCCGAGCGAGGAGAAAAAGGCTGAGGACTAGCGCAAGCCGTTCGACCTCGCGACCGTGCTGGCCCGGACGCCTGGCTCGCCGCCGCCAGGCCGTCGTCGCTCGCCGCAACGCTGCCATGCGCGCGGCGTACGACCGCGGGATCGACCGGGAGACGACTGCCCGCATGATCGGCCTGAGCCCCGTGTCGGCCAGGCGCTCCGCGGGGAACCCACCTCTGAGTAGCGCCCCCCGGGGCCGGCGGCAGTTCGCTCAGTTTGAGGAGCCCTCGTCGGGGCGCCCCTCGCCCCGGTCCACGCGTCGGACGGAGGTGAGTGACCCGGACTCATCGGCCGGAGGCGGCCGTACCTGACGGCTGTGTAGGTGACCGCCGTCAGGTAGGACCCGGGTGAGGCACGGGGGGCGCGTTGAGGCATCCGGTAGCGGCACGGGGCTGTTGTCAGTGGGCTGCGCTACGGTCGTGTCCCCGATGCTGGGGGCGTTTCGTCCCGCCCGGCCTCTATCTCAGGCCGGGCGGGAACGAGTGGCGCGGGCCCCCTGTTGGTTCTCGGCACGGGGGCCGGGCCCCTTCCGGATGGAAGGACGACACCAAGGTGTCCTGTCTCCATTGGGGGGTCTCGCCGGTGGGAATGCAAGGAAAATCGGGAACTTCACCCGTGAAGCGGCTCGGGCGTGCTCTACGTGCGCGAGAACGGTCATCTCCGGCCGCGTAGCGCACCTTCTCCGCAAGCTAATGTTCCGTGATTCCATGATCACGTGGCGTGAGTGCCATCCATCAGTCCATGCTGATGCTCCCTCAACAGCGGCTCGGCACCCGCTCGTTGCGGGGGCCACAGCGACGTGGCCTTCCGGATGAAGATCGACACGACACTCAAGGAAGCATGATGAACAGCAAGTTGATAGCGGCAGCGATGGTGCTGTCGCTGGGCGTCCTCGGCTGGAGCGTGGCGATGGCGGCGATGGGGCACGCCGCCATCATCGCCACGCTGGCCCCGGCCCTCGGCCTCACCGTCACCCATGTCCTGGCCGGCTTCCGCAGCAAGTCCGCGGCGGCCTCCAACCCGGTCACGGCGGTGGCCAACGAGGAGGACGGCGCCCCGTGACCCCCTCGCTCAACGTTCCGGGACCGGCTTCCGAGCCGGCCCCGGCCCGCCCCGGCCGAAAGCTCGGCCCCATCGCCTCCACCGTCGGCAGCTCCCACCGGGCGTGGCTCGAGCCGACCCGCGAGCACTACTTCCTCAGCGGCCGCACCCTCTCCGACCTCAGCGCCCGCGTGCTCGCGAAGTCAAAGCTCTCCGAGCTGCTGCGCGGGGTCGGCCACTACCCCCGCTGGGAGGTCATCCACCGCCTGGCCGACGAGCTGACCATCCCCACCTGGCCCCTGCACCGGCTGTGGAAGCAGGCCGCGATGGACGCCGGGAAAAGCCGGGACTGGGTCGACCGCTCCACCGGGGGCCGCCTCGCCGTCACGACCGGACCGCCCCTCGAACACGGCGCCCTGCGCACCATGAACGAGGACGGCTACCGCCGCTACGCCGGCGTCTTCCTGACCGACGACACCCTGAACGCCGCCATCGAAGACGCCTTCTCCATCCTGTGGCTCTCGTTCGACGACGCCCTGTCCAGCCCCGACATCCGCCGCTACGCCTGGGACATCCTCAGCGCCACCGTCAAGGCCAAGGCCGACCACCGCGACCAGCGGCCGGTTCTCGGCGGCGCCGCCTTCGACACCGTCGCCATGCACGCTCAGGCCTCTCCGCAGGACGAGACGGCACAGCTCGCCGAGAGCCTGGAGCTGTTCGCCGCCATCAGCAAGCTGCCCATCGCCCAGCTCGACGTCATGGTGCTGCGGCACCTGTGCGGCTTCACCCCCGAGAAGGTCTCCGACCTCCTCGGCATCCCACTGGCCCTCGTACGGTCCAGCGAACGCCACGCCAACCGGTTCCTCGCCGCCACCATCGAGATACCGGCCCAGACCGGAGGACCCAACTCATGACCAAGCTCGACCTCGAGAACCTTCTCTCCAGGGCGCTCCTCGTTTTCGAGCGAACCGTGCCCCAAGACACCGTCCCTGCCCGCTCCGCGGCCCCGAAATCCCGGCGGCCGGTAGCTCCCCGCAGGCCGTGCGGCGAGGCCACGGAGTCGGCGGCCGAGGACCTGCGCGCCCTGTGCGAGAGCCTCGTCACACATACCCCGGCCAACGCCGTCGCCGACTTCATCACCGACCAGGTCCCTGCGCCGCGCAGCGCGATGGTCCTGGCCTGTGTCCTGCAGCTGACCGACACCGACGACGGCGCCCGCTTCTGGTGGCAGTACGCCGCCGGCGCCGGCCAGCCCGCGGCCGCCTACTGCCTCTACCTCCACCACCTCGCCCTCGGCGAGACCCACGCCGCCCGCTGGTGGCACGAGCAGACCGACGACGCCACCTCAGGAACACAGACGGTGTGCACCACCCTCCACCGCGACAGCAAGACGGTCGTCCTCCAGCACGACGACCAGACCTCCATCGCAACCCTCCTGCGACTTCTGCGCCGCCTGGGCAAGCACACCGCCCGGCCCCGGTCCGCCGTGGTCGCCGAGCTGATGGCCTACATGCCCACCGCCGTCGCCGTCGGATACCTCCGCGAGCCCGACAGCGAGCTGCCGCTGCCCGGCGACCAGTTCGCCGCCGCAATCCGCGACCTGCTCAGCGCCGCCGCAGACCGGCCCGACCGGCCCAGCGACCTCCCTGCACGCACCCACGCCCGCACCCGCCCCGGGCGTTGGCGCGAAGCAGCCGGCGCCGGGCCTCGGATCCCTCAAGCGCTCGACGAGCACGCCTCCCGCTGACCGCCCCCGGCGGGGCCCGGCCGCTCAGGGACGTCGCCGTACCCGCTCCCACAGGGGCCCGCTCCGGGCCCGGCCCCGCTTGGAGCCGGCCCGCTCCACACTCGTGCACCGGCTCCCGACGGCCGCGCCCGGCTGCGGCTTCGCGCGGCTAGGTGCTGTACGGGAACCCGGCAGTGCGCCGTGCCGCCGCGCTCGGCGCCGTGGGGGCGGTGGTCCTCGGGGTGCTGAGGGCTGTGGCGCGCCGATGGTGACGGTACGACGGCCCTGCGCGCTTACCCCTACCCGGGGGGTTGCACGGACCGTGCGGGAGTACCAGCACCTCTGCGGTCGACCGAGCATTGCATGAGTTCAGCCGTCCCCTCAGGGAGGAGGGGTGAGGGTGAGGAAGCCCCGTGATGCTCAGGCCGCCGGTCGAGCCGATCCTGGCGCGGCCGCAGAAGCCGCGCCGGGCCCGGTCGAACTGCCGGCGGGCGTCGCCGTTGCGGGCCCAGCTCGGCCTGAGCGGCGCGCCACTCCGCATCCAGGCACGGTCTCGCGCTGCACCCTGGTGGCGTCCATGAGTGCGAGACAGTGGCGGGTGTGCGAAAAAACGTGCAGAACTGCTGTTACCTGCCTTGATCAGGCATTTGGCGTAACGCGGCGGATAGTCCTGCCGATGGCGGGCCGGGGCCCGGAAGGGCTTCCTGTTGATCGTTGAACGGGTAGGTGTAGCTGTCAGTGAATGTCAGGGCCACGACTGCACAATTCTGTGCCCGATGAACCCGACAGTTACGGAAATGTCCTTAGCCGGTAACGGCGCCCGGATGGCGTTCCGGCGCTTCCGGCAAGCCTGCAGAGTTTGCGTCCTCGGCCCGCACCGGACCGGGACACGCACCGCTCTCACCGGCTGTATCGGCTGGCAGAGCACCGTTCTTATGGAGACATCACACATGTCTGCTTCTTCGACCGCCCGCCGTATCGCCGCGACCGCCCTCGCGGCCGGGGCGATCGTCTCCGTCGTCGCGCTGCCGGCCGCCGCTCACGACGGTGACCGTCACCGCAGCGCGAAGGTGGAGATCAGCCGCGTCCAGGCGGACAGCCCCGGACGGGACAACCGCTCCAACCGGTCTTTGAACGCCGAGTGGGTCGAGATCACCAACACCACCCGCCACGCGGTCAACCTCAGGGGCTGGACCCTGAAGGACGACGACGGCAACCGCTACCGCTTCGGCGACGTCCGCCTCGCCAGCCGCGCCACGGTCCGGATCCACACCGGCGAAGGCCGCGACACCCGCACCGACCTGTTCCAGGACCGCCGCAACTACGTCTGGGACAACGACCGCGACAAGGCCACCCTCCGCGACGACCGCGGCCGCACCATCGACACCAAGTCCTGGGGCAACCTCCACCACCGCTGATCGCACACCCGGCATTCCCCTGCCACCGCCCGTCCACAGCGAACCGTAGGGGCAGCCAGACATGAACCCACGGTGTGCGCCGGGCTCTACCACCCGGCGCACACACGCGCGCCCGGCCCGCCCCGGCAGCGTATATGGGACATGCGCGCCGAGCGCCTCGCAGCGCGATCTCCGCAGTAGTCCGTGTCGTGACTCATGCCCGTGGCCCTTATCCACCGCCGGCCCCCGCGGCCCGAGCCGGGCACGTATGGTGGAGCGCCCGGCTCATGGACCGTGGGCTAGCCCATGTGGATGTGACCTCAGGACAGTTGCGCCATGCCCTGAGCACACACCACGGCGCCGGTAGTCGGCACCCGGTTTCCGGCGGTGTTTCGGCTTGAGGCCGTAGCTGAGTACCCGGTGTCATGTCCGCTTCTGGGCGGGGTCGTGGAGGAACTGCTGGAGCGCTTCTCGCAGAATGTCAGGGTGTTCCAGGTGGAGGTCATGTCCTGCCTCCGGGATGCTCAGGGCCACCGTTCCAGGGCGCTGCTGAAGCATCCGTCCGGAGTCCTCGGGGGTGATGATGCCGGATTGGCCGAGGACGACCAGAGTCGGGCAGGTGATGCCGGCCCATTCGTCCCAGTAGGCCCGCCGGGCGCTCTCGGACAGGGAGTCGACCATCACGTGACGGTCGAAGCGCGGCCACCATCCCCCGTTCCGTTCCTCCAGTCCGGCTGCCCAGCCCTCACCGACCGGGCCGCCGCCGAGGAACTCGACGGCCGCCTCCCTCGACGGGAAGGGCGTCGGCCATGAGTCGAACCACTCGCCGATCTCGGCGACGACCTCCGGACTCGACCCGCCGGGACCGGCTTCGACCAGGACGAGCGCATGGACGAGATCGGGGCGGGCGGCGGCGGTGAGCATGGCCGTGAGAGGGTGCTGCTGGCCTGCTCGGCAGCGCACCCTGTCGCCCCGAGTTCAGCATGCTCTCGCTCGACGGCAGCGTCCTGTGCTTCGCGACTACGTGGGAGCACGACATCAGCACTTCCGTGCTGACAGCCCCGCATCGTTCGCCAGTACTCCGACGGTTCGCCGAATGGGTGGCGAGTGGAGCGATGGATGAGCCGGACGAGCCGCCGCTGAGCCCGGCGGTACGCCGCTGGCTTGAAGCCACTGTGGACGTGTCTGACTTCGGATCCAGATAGCAGCAACCGGTCTCGAGGGTGAGGACGAGCCCACGGCTGCTGAGAATCTTGATCCGGGAGTACAACCTTCGCCGGGGTTTGATCGTCCAAGTGTTCGTTATCTGGGTGATCAAGGGTTGAGGGGATAGACGTGGACGTAACACGGCTGCGGGGACGTGTGGCGGCAGGGGTGGCGACAGCCGGAATGCTGCTGCTCGGGTCTCTGTCGGGCACGGCGGGTGCAGCGGAAACCGTGGACGTGCGCACCACCCTGCGAGCGGATCCCACCGTCGCTGTCGCCGGGGCGGGGTTCGAACTGTGGGTCTCCTCGCACGTGGAGTCAGGCCAGGTCCCCCGGCTCGGGGTGCGTATCTCTCTCCCCGATGGCGTCACCTTCCACGACGACGGCCAGACGAACTGCACGGCGACCGACCAGGGCCGGGCGATCGTCTGCCCCGGGAGTGGTACTCCTCCGCGAGAGATCTCGATGCGGGCGTCGATCCGGGTCGGCAAGGACGTGCCCGTGGGGACGGAGTTGGTCTTCCAGGCCACGACGGACATCGGTGACGCCGTCGACAGCAGGCCCGAGGACAACACGGTGACCACGACGGTGAAGACTCGGGTCGCTGCGGACCTGTCGTTCTCCTGGCGTGGAGTGCCGTCCGGGCCCGTGCCCACCGGCAAGGACGTGTCTTCCCAGCTGGTCGTCACCAACAACGGCCCGGGTGACGCGACGGGCGTCCCGCTACCCGTCACACTCGACTTCACCGGCGATTACGCCTCCTACTGGTACGTCAAGAGCTTCGACTCGAAGCAGGGCTGCTGGGTGGACCACTGGCGGCTCATCTGCGATCTGCCCTCCATTCCGGCGGGGAAGAGTGTGACGCTGCCCTTCACCTGGAACTTCCCCGCGAACGCCGGCGGTCTGACGCACAAGATCACCGGTAGCATGCACTCGCCGTACGCTTTCGATTCGAACCCGGTCAACGACTCCAGCGACCTCACGATCGACGTCCGCAAGGAGTCCGACCGGCCCACTCCCTCCACCCCGACGCCGACCACCTCGGGCAGCGCAGGCGCGGGGAGCAGTGGCGCGGAGGGCAACACCGCCGGCAGTGCGCCCCACAACGGCGGGAGTGAGGAACTGGCTGAGTCCGGAGCCGGACCGGTCACCGCCGTGGCCGGGGCAGCAGCGGCTGTCCTCGTCGTCGGCGCCGCACTCATTATTCGGGCCCGCCGACGTCTCAGCAGCTGACCGCGGTGATCCCCGGGGCACCGTCCCCTTGGCGTCGTGCAATGCGGTTCGGGTGTGCTGGTGCTGGTAGTGCCAGTTCCAGCCGGGTGGCGGGCTCACTCAGTACAAGCGGTGCGAGGTGATGACTGCGTCCGTCCCGGCGGCGATGCCAGCAGCCAGGCCCATGCTGGTGGGATGACGCCGGAGGCGCCCGGCAGCAGCCGGCCGCGCAGGCGAAGGCGGACACGGCGGGCGACAGCGACTGGCTGGTGTCGGTCGACTCCACGATCGTCCGGGCCCACCAGCATGCGGCGGGGGCTCGAAAAGGGGGCTCCGCGACCCGGCCCTGGACGATCCAGAGACAAGATTCACTTAGCTTGTGACGGGCGGGGCCGTCCGCTCGCCTTCGTCGTCACGGGCGGCAACACCAACGACTGCACCCGGTTCACGGCCGTGATGGAAGCGATCCGGTTACCCGGATCGGACCGGGCGGCCCCGCACCCGGCCCGATCACCTTCTGGGCGAGAGGGACTACAGCTCGAAGGCCATCCGCGCCTGGCTCCGCCGTCGTGGCATACCGCACACGATTCCCGAGCGGGCTGACCAGGTCGGCAACAGGGATCGGCGAGGCAGCCGCGGAGGCCGCCCGCCGGCCTTCGACCGCGAGGCATACAAGCACCGCAACGTCGTGGAACGGTGCTTCAACGGCCTCAAGCAGTGGCGCGGCATCGCCACCCGCCACGACGAAACCGCCCAGTCTTACGAAGCAGCCGTCACCCTCGCCTCACTCCTGTGGGCGTGATGTTCCGACGGTGAGCGGCGGGTCATCAGACGTGGAGCTCCGTCTCCCAGTCCTCGAAGGGCGGCTCGACTCGATAGCTCGGGTCGCAGCACGCTCGAACCCACTGCGCGACCCGGTATTGCGCATCTCCATCGTTCAGCACCATGCCGGCGGCATCGATTTGCAGCACATTGTTACGCACCATGCCGTCTTCAAGGGCCTTCTGACGAGCTTCCACGACCTCTACGGCGATCTGGAGCCGGTCGCCGCGCTGGCTCTCCTCAACCAGTTGGACCTGCCGACGAACACTCAGCACCGTGCCGAACTGCACCATGTGCTCACCGCGGGGCACAGGAACCACTACCGGAGCGCCGGCGCCTGGGAGACTGCGGTGCACTCCTGCTCCTGAGTCGGGGCTAATTGCCACAGGAACACCGGCCATGCCGAGGCTGCCAGCGTGGCCGGTGGTGCCCTCGACGGGGTATTGGAGTTTGTGCAGACGGTCGGTGTTGCGGCGCACGGTGCGGGTGGTGACACCGAGCCGTTCGGCGAGCTCGGCGCCGGCCCCGGCCCCGGGTCGCGGCCGGGAACTGGACCGCTCCACGTTCGTGCACCGGATCGTGACGGCTGCGCTCGGCGTCGGCCAGAAGGGCCCGCAGGCCGAAGACATCAACCCGGCCTGATCCTTCCCACGCCATTGGCAGAACCGAGGGGCCCGCGATCGACGCGTGCGGCTGCCTGCAGCGACCGAACAGCGGACGCCTGACGTGTCCGGTGACGCTGACGGGGATCTGAGGCGGCTCGTTCAGGCCGGCAACTCGAAGCGGTCGGCGGGGGCCGCTTGGTCAGCCTGCCACGAGACTTCGCCACCCCCGGGGCTCGGCGCAGGCATGCCAGGCCAGAGGATGGGGAGCATGGTCACGTGATGCACGGCCCTCAGCGAACCCAAGCCGCGTCCGTCCACCGCGCGCTTCCCGGGCACGACAGCGCCTTCGGCCGTCGGCCCGGACCGGACGGCGATGACCATCACGCCGGGCTGAGAACGCAGACCCTCCTGTGTCCGTACTGCTCGGCGGGCCCGGCCGACGGCCAGGTGCGCACTCTCGCCGCGGCCGGGGACCGCCTCACGGCCACCCGGCACCGCTTGGCCTGCCCGCACTACGCGGCCGACCGCGTTTTGGCGGGAGAAGAGGAGTGAGCCCCGAGGCCGGTCCGGCCGGTCCAACCGCGTGGCAGCCGCCGGGCGTCGATCCGCGGGCCCGCGACGTCGTTGAGCACATTGTGCGGGCGGTCGGCGATGGCGATGACGCCCGCATCCGCCCCCTGCTGGCCGACCTGGCCGCCGTCGCTGACACCGTCGCTCTTCTGTACCTGCGCGAGCGGCTCTACGACGCCGGTGAATCGAGCGGTACGCCTGCCGCTGGAACAGGCGGCCTAGGCCGTCTCTTTCGGATCTTGCTTAGACGGCATCCCACTCTGCTTGTAGCCAGTTGAGTTGCGCTTTGCTGAGCGGAGGATCAAAGCCTTCAGGGAACATGAGCGTCAACGGCTGCGGCCACATGCTTTCGGGCCCGTGCTCTTCGCAGTGCAGAGCCACGAGATGCGGCCCCTCCCCACAAGCCTCGCGCTCGTAGCAGCGGTCATGCGTCTGGCAGAAGTACGAGAACACCGTGCAGTCGTCCTCGTTGGTCGGCTCGTAGAAACTGGGGTCCCGGACGATCAGTGTCACCGGTTCTTGACGGTTGAACTGGGGGATGGGCCGAGGATCGCACCACAGCAGTCGAGGAGGAAGCACGCGATCATTCTGCTCCCAGGGCGGCTTCGAGTCAGCGTGCAGACCAGATGAAGATGCCCGCGAGATGGAGTGCCGCCAGGTAGATCACGGCGGTCTTGTCATACCGAGTAGCCAGGCCGAGCCACTGCTTGAGTCTGTTGATGCAGCGCTCGACCGTGTTGCGCTGCTTGTAGGCGTCCCGGTCGAAGGCCGGTGGCCTGCCGCCGTCGCTGCCCCGACGTTTGCGGTTGGCCGCCTGGTCGGCGGGCTGCGGGATCACCGCCCGGATTCCGCGCCGGCAAAGGTGGGAACGAATCGCGCGGGACGAGTAGGCCTTGTCGGCCAGGACCATGACCGGCGTGGTCCTGGGTCGGCCGACCGGTCGGGGCACCGGTAAGCGGGCCATGACCTCGGGAAACGCGGGTGCGTCACCTGCCTGGCCCGGGGTGATGACGAATGCGAGCGAGCGGCAGCGGCTGTCGGCGGCTAGGTGGATCTTGGTGGAGGCCGCCGCGGGACCGACCGAGGGCATGGTCGGTCGGCTCGCCGGCCGGGGCCCCTTTTGACGGGCCCCGGCAGCGTGCTGATGGGCACGGATGACGGTCGAATCGACCGCGACGACCCAGTCGAGGTCGCCTTCGGCATCGGCCTGGGCGAGCAGGGTGGTGAAGACCTTCTCCCAGGTGCCGTCGGCGGCCCACTTCCTCAGCCGGTTGTGGGCTCCCTTCCACGAGCCGAAGTGCTCGGGCAGGTCCATCCACGGTGTCCCGGTCCGGTACTTGAACGCGATCGCGTCGATCACCTGCCGGTGATCCCGCCACCGCCCACCCCGCCGAGGTGTCCGGTCCGGCAGCAACGGCTCGATCCTCGCCCACTGGGCATCAGTCAGCGACACACATCAACCAACGATCAGATGATCCGAAGGAAACGGCCGAGGGCTGGACGCGGCGCGCGATGACGTGGTTCAGGGCGACGATGGCCTGGCGGGCGGCGTGGCCCCGGCCATGCAGGCCGTCCGGGCGGGCCGGTGTGTCCGTGTCCGCCGTGCGCAGTGCGAGTGATCCGGCCACGTCGTTCGCGGGTGTGCGGCGAACGCGGGTGACCGGCTCAAGGCCTGCACGGGGTGGCACTGACGCGGGGCGGCGTATCGCCGAGGCATCTGCTCGCCCTGGGGCCGGGGCTCCTGGTTGGGGCGGGGGCCGGCCATGTCCTGGTGGTGCTCGTGGTCCTGGTCCTCGCCCTCGTCCTGGTGGTGCCCGGCACGGCGCCGACGCCACGCGTCCGCGCTGTCCAAGTCGTGCCGGAGACTGCCCTCGTGGACGAAGCCACGGGTGAGGTGACTTCTCCCATGGCTCTGTTCACTGCTGGCCGACGCGCTCGGACTCGTCCTGCACGAGCAGGGACAGCAGGGAGGTGATGGGCAGGCCGGCTTCGGCGGGGTGCCGCAGCACCTTACCCGGCTGTATGCGGTAGGTGTTGGTGCGTCCTTCCCGGGTGTGGGAGAGGTAGTCGGCTTGTTCGAGGTCGGCGATGATCCGCGAGACAGCACGCTCGGTGAGCCGGCAGCGGACGGCGATGTCCCGGATGCGGACGTTCGGGTTGTCCGCGATGGCCGCCAGTACACGGGCGTGGTTCGTGATGAACGTCCATCCGCTGTGAGATTCGGGTGCTCCAACCATGGCGTGATTTTACGGGACCCTCCTTGCAGGAACAGCGATACGTGACATAAGTTTCCTGCATCTGTTGTCAGATTTCTCTTCCGTGGTGGGGAGAGACGCGGAGGGAGACCGAGAGTGACGGGGAACGAAGCCGATACGTCCGCGCTGCTGCCCGCTCCCGCTCCCGGCGTGGGGCCGCTGCCGGGGCTGGCCTCCGTGGACGCTGCTCAGGAGTGCACCGTCATCCGGTACGAATTGTCCGGGACGCATGTCGTCGCGGCGCTCGGCGCCTTCGACATCAGTTGCATCGGCCTGTTGGAGAAGGCGCTGGAGGCCGCGGTCGAGGCGCATCCGAAGGTGATCCTGGACGCCTCCGGCGTCACCTTCGCGGACTCGGCGTTCCTGAATTTGATGATCCTCACCCACCGGACGGGAAAGCTGTTCGTGGCCGCACCGTCGAAGCAGGTCCAGCGGCTGTGTGCCATCACGGGGGTCGACGACGTGCTTCAGATCCGGGAGACAGTCGACGCCGCGATGACCTCGTGACACCACGGGGCTTCCCCTAGGGCGCATAGCCAAAGTGCGTGCGGCGGCCGGTGTGACGTAGTACTCCTGAAGAGGCCTAGCGCCGGTCTGCTGTCCAGCTTGGAGTTACCGATGACCGTTCGTCGTGTCGTACCCAATGTCCAGTCCGAGGCTGCGCAGGAGAGCCGGGAGTTCTACGGCCTGCTCGGGTTCGAGGAAGTCATGAACCACGGCTGGATCATGACGCTCGCATCCCCGTCCAGTCCGGCAGCGCAGATCAGCTTCATGGCCAGTGACAAGACCGCACCAGTCACTCCCGATATGAGCGTTGAAGTAGGCGACGTGGACGCGGCCTACGCGTCTATGCGGGAGAGCGGCGCGGAGATCGTTCACCCCCTGCAGGACGAGGAGTGGGGGGTGCGCCGGTTCTTCGTCCGTGACCCCAACGGCCTGGTGATCAACGTGCTGGGCCACCGCTGACGGCCCTCCCTGCTGCAAGGGAATGCGGGTACAGCCATTCGTTGAGGCCGTGACGAGCACGGTCGTCTCGTAGCGGACGGCGATTCGTAGCGGGGCGCCGACAAGGCGCCCCCCGCAACGCCCCCCCTGCCTGCGTCGGCGCTGGATCCACTGCACCATCCCGGACAACGCCGACCACGCCCGCAACCCCAAGAAGCTGGGCTCCCGCGGTGGCAGCCCCCTATCCGATCGGGCCGGAGCCAGGGCCTGCTCGGCTCGCTGCGGAGCACGCGGACCCTCTCCAGGACGGCTCGAAGCGCGGACAGCCCCCTGCCCGGCCGTGAACACGATCGACATGAGCTTCAGCCCTTGCTCGGTGGCCAGAGGGAGCTTGCTGGTCAGGCCGCCGCGCGAGCGTCCGAGGCCGTGGTCGTCCGGCTCGGTGGCGACGCCGCTCGGCGGTTCCTTTGCGTGAATGCGGCACATCGGGGTAGTGGCTGAAAGTTGATCAGGGAAGGGCCGCGACAACCTGGGGAGGTCGAAGCGGCCCTTCCCTCCTTCCACGCGAGCCATACGAGTGCCTCGTCAAGACCCTCCTCGCCTGGACCGGCGAGGACACCATCACCGCCCGCGACCTGAAGCAGGCCCTCCAGCTCACCGGCCACGTCCGCGCGGTCGCCTCCGATGTCCACCGCCGCGCCGCCCAGCTGCCCAAGGACAGCGGCTCCCGGCGCTTGCCGATGTCGTCCTGCGTGAGGTGGACGGCACGCTGTCCGCGCCGCTCGAGGGCACCGCCCGATGTGTCCGGACCGCGCCCGTCTGGTCACCGCGCTCTACGAACGTCTGGACCGGCTGGAGGCTGCGCCCGCCCCGGAGGCGGTGGCACCCGAGCAGCAGTTGACCCGCCAGCCGTTCGGAAGGGTATGAGTACCGGTATGGCGCGGGAGCGGATCCGGTGGCCAGCCGCGGTGGACCGGGCCCGGGAGATCATAGAGAGCTACGAGGGCGGCGACATGCTGCGCCAGGACATGTACCGCCTTGGCCTCTGAAGGGGGGCAGCCGCCTCTCATGACTGTGGCACGCCAAGGGTGACCGCACGCCAGCCTCGACGCGTGGTCATCCCGCCCGCCGGCGGGGCAGGCCCCCACAGATGGGCTCCCGAGTATGGAGTCGGCACCCCTCGGATACGCGCCGGCTGCCCCTTGCCCAGCCAGTCAGAGCCAGTCCCGTCGGGCGGGTACTCGGAAGCGACCAGCGCCACCACCGGCGTGCGCGGGATCCTCACGGCCCGGCAAGCCACCTGGGAAGGCCTGTGGCCCGGCCGGCCTCGGACCTGTGCCGTACCCCCGTGGTACTCATCTCCCATGAGCCAGTTCCACGACTTCAACCTCAAGCTGCTCGTCATCGAGGAGCTCATGTACGGCCCCGAGCCGCTCCTCCCGGTCTACGACCTGCCCGCCCGGCTGGCCGAGCAGGGGATCGCCGACCCCGCGTCCCACGTCCTGGACACCGGCCTCCACGCGCAGGTGCTGCCGGAGTCCCGGGCCCATTTCGAGGCCCTGGAGATCCCTGCCGAGCTGCTCGCCCGGGTCGAGGAACTGTGCTTCGACGCCGGGGCGGACGTTTTCCGGCACTGCGCCCCCGCCTGGGATGGCGAGGACGACCTGTTCGACGTTCGCTCGCTCGACGACCTCGTCCTGCTGCCCAACCTGCGGGAGGTCACCTTCGTAGAGGACGGCGTCCTGGCCGTGCCGGACGCGGCAGAGGTCTTTGCCGCGCGCGGCATCGACACCGACTGAACCCCGGCACTCCGGCAGCGCTGAAAGGAGCGGCACTCTTCATCGTCCCTCCCGTGCGCGTACAACCCCCGCTTGTCGCCTTCGCGGATCTCGGCGGCGTGCGCCAGCACAGGGCGGCCCCGGGCTGGTGCGGCCCCAGCGCACGCCCGGCCGGCGCGGCTCCTCCCGTCTGGTCTGTGATCGGGGCGGGCGAGGTTGGTGTTCGCGAAGGGCTTGTGGTTGCCGTTGCGGCAGCTTCTACGTTCGTGACCAGGGCCGGAAGGGCGACCAGCACCGTTCCGTGCTTGGCCTGGAGTTTCGCGAACAGCTCGCGGAGCTTGGGTTCGGTGTTGGGCAGGCGCTTGTCGAACGCCTTCTTCCCGGCCGGGCCGACGGCGGTGGCGTGGTGTTCGCCCTTGCCGACGTCCAGAGGAAGATGTCGATGTCGCCGGTGTCGATCACGTGCAGGCCCCTCTGCCGGCTCGCTGAGCACGGCGGACACAACACCACCGGCCTCGCCCCCGTCCCGGGGTCGCGAGGGCCTCGCGCTCCGTCAAGCCCCCCTGGGTCGCCTTCTCATGGTGCCGTGACGGTTTGAGTCGGCCCTGTCGGGCGGTCCGAAGCGGCCCCGGTTCGCGCCGGATCCGGTGGTGGTGGCGGCTTGAAGTGGCCCCGGGTGTTGGGGTGACGCGGTCCCGCCAGATTTGTCGTGGTCCTGTGCTGGGAGAATCGTCTGATTCGAATGCAGCCAGCGAGATGGCCGGAGGAGCGAGTGACTGCTCAGCAGCCCTTTGATGAGGCTCCGGTGACGGTGGCCACGGACGCCGGAATGCTCGTCTTGTGGGATCCGCAGCGGTTCGAGGCCGTCGTCGATGATGACACCTGGGAGGACGAACTCCTTGACGACGAGGACATCGTCCGTCACATCCAGGCGGGCGCTCTTGTTCCGCTCAATGTAGGCGGAGACGGCGCGTTCGGTGTTCTGGTCCGTTCGGGCACTGCGGCCGGGCTGGCCCGGCTGACCGAGCGGGAGGCAGCCCATCAGCTGGTCGCTTCCCAGCCTTACCTGTTCGTCTCCCGCGGTCGCGCGTTCGTGGGCGGCATCGAAGATGTCAGCGGGGGCGCCCCGGATGGCGTGATCGAACACCCCGTGCCCGAGGGCCGCCATGCCGTGGTCGTCCACTTGATCGACTGGCAGGCCGAAGCCGGCAGCCAGGACAAGGACGGGCGGCCCGTTCCGGGAGCCCTGCCGGACTTCGTGGTGCTGATCAACCCTGCTCAACCCGGTCAGGGAGCCTTCCGGACTGCGGTGCGTACGTTCGAAGCCCCAAATGGCTGAACTGGGGTGGACCCGGTTCAGACCGCCTTGAGCTGCTGCTGGGCCTTGGTATGGGCGAGGCGGTATGACTCGGTCCCGGTCTCGATCGGCTCAGCTCCGGCGCCGAGGTCTGGCCAGCACCCTCATGGCGAGACTTCACAGCCTCGCCATCGCAGCCTCGCCATCGCGGTCCTCGGCCTGACCGGCTGCGACATCAGCGCCGCCGGCCCGGACGCACGCTCGGCAGTCCCCTGCCTGTCGCCGCCTTGATCTGAGGCGTCAGTGCGCAACGAGATAGTCATAGCCTGCGACGAGGAATTCGCCGTACTCCAGCTCCACCCCCAGAGCCCGATAGCGCTCGAACTGTTCACGGGAGATCTGGGGGCCGCTAACCCTGAGGGCCTCCAGCAGGAAGCGGAATACCAGGTCGGGGCAGGCTTGGAGGGCGACCTGTTCGAGAGCCCGTCCGACGCCAGGGATGTATCTCTTGGTGATCGGACCCGACGGAGGGTCGGGCATCAGGGGCATGACCAGCCTGACTTCGTCCAGCACTGCACCGGTCAGGTGGACGTACGGACTCGGCGTGACGTCCGTCGGACTGTCCGGGGCCTGGGTGCGCAGGTGGTCCTGGTACAGGCCGCTGACCAGTCGGAGCCAGTCCCGGGCGGCTCTGCCCTCCTCGCGAAGGACGTGACGCTCCTCGGTGCCGAGCGACCAGAGCGTCTCGATCGCCCAGTCGGGTACAGCGGAGTCGGCCAGCCTGACCGCATCGACCACGACGGCGTGGACCAGGTACGCCGGCATGCCGGTGGCGTAGGCCATCAGCACGTCGGTGTCGCTGCCGACCTCCTGCCGCCAGTATCGGTGGAACGTGCCGGCCAGGTGGGGAAGGCCGAATTCCATGTCCCGGCTCCACCTCAGAGGATGGGGAAGATCGACGTGACGTACCATTTCCGCTTTCCGTCGTGCCCTGTGTCCCTCACCACGGGAACCTTTACCGTGGTGCCGGACTCGAACACCTACACCGTACCGTCGGGCTGTCTGACGTAGGACTGGCCGAGGGAGGCGACCTCCTGTCCGTCGACCCCGCCTCCCCTGACGACGTACGGGTCGGGGCCGCGCTTGGTAACGACGGGTGTCATGAGCTCAGGTGCGCCAGGCGAACATGGCCCCGGGATTCCCTGGGGCCGTTTTGTTGTCGCAGGTCTGGGGACGGGCTGCGGTCAGCCATCCGCCGGTGCCGAGACGCTCTACTCGTCCGGGGGCCTCGGTGTCCGGGCGCAGGCTTTCGAAGAGGTCCAGCTTGGCGCCGGAGAGGCCCTCGGCGTTGGTGGGGAAGCCGGGGGTGTGCCTCCGCGGGGATCGCGGTGGGCTCAGAAGCCCTTCGGTGGGCAGATGCTCGTGACGGCGCCCCAAGTGCTGACGTAGCCGTTTGTACCGATCGGGCGCCGCTCCAGCGGCTCCAGGTTGCGGCCTGGTGGGACAGAGGGGGAACGACGGTCGCGCACCAGCGTGTCCTTCCCCTCAATGCCTGAAGCCTTGACGTCACCCTAACAACCCCTGCGTGACGAGAATCCGCATCACTGCCGGACCGAATTCCGCGGCTGACGTACGGGTTCCCCACCGCGCAGCTACGGGAATCCGCGAACCGGCGTGCTTCGCGGAGGCCGGCGCGGAAGTGTCCGCCGGTGCGCAGGTCCTCGACGAAGGCCGCCACGGTCTGGCGGAAGCGGCGGCGCTGTTCGGGAAGACGAATACGCGCACGTGCGGCGCCTCGGCATCATCTCCGACACCGAGCACCAGGCCGTCGAAGCCGCTCGCGGCGAGGTCCTGGCGATGCTCACCGAACGCTCCGGCGTCTTTGCACAGACGGAGCGGTGGGCGGCCTGGCGGTGGGAGCCGGCCTGGCCCACGCCGTTCCTGCCCCTGGCTGTGACGGCGACGCGAGGGTTGCACCGGAGGGAGGCTGGACAGTTGCCTGGAGGGTTGCTCACGGCGGGGGACCGAAGGTGTGACCGGGAGTAGGAGCCCGGCAAAACGGACACTGCCCGTTATCCCTGGTCAGCCCCACTGGGCAAGCCTGGTCGCGCCGACGACACCTCTTACCTACGCGTAGCCGAAGGGAAGAGGCCATGTTCCAGGCCGGGGCGGCCGGAGAGCGCCTTGCCCACCGTCACCGCCGGGCGAAAGGATCGACACGACACGGACGTCACGACCGAGAGGGAAGTACACGGTGAGCAACAAGCTGCTGGCGCCAGACGGATGGCTCGTGCTGGGACTGCCCTGGCCGGAGCAGACCCAGGGCGACTGGGGCGAGTGCGCGGCGGCCATCGCCCCGACTATGATTCCGCGTGACCTCGTCAGTAAGAGCGCCGGCATCGCGCTCGATCTCGCGACCGGCCTGGCCCGCGACCCAAAGGACGGGCCCGGCAAAGCCGTCTTCTTCTCCGACGTCACCCTGTGGCTCGACAAGCAGGGCAAGGACTGGGCGGACTTTGGTGCCGACTACGAAGCCGTCATCGACGAACTCATCAAGGCGCCGATCCCGCAGCTCTACATGACGCTGATGCAGAAGGCTCATGCCATCCTCCGCGACGCCAGCCGCGACGGGGTGCGCCTGTATTACCCGGGCGGCGAAGTCGAGCACGTCACCCCGCAGACCCGCGCCGACGTCCACGCCGCGATCACCACGAGCCTGGAGCGGGACTGGCCGCCCTACATCCAGGGCCTCATCGACCGCGGCGCCCTCCAGACCCCCTAGCACCGCACCGCTCCCGCGTCGGGCCCGGCCACCCAGGCCGGGCCCGAGGCCGTCTTACGCTTCCCGTTGTCGGTGCCGGCTGGAAGGCTTGTCGGATGAACGGAGACGAGCAGCTGTTGAACGGCCGTGTCGTGCGCGCGGGGTGCCACTGCGCCGCCAGATCCGGCCGTGCCCGGGTGCTCCACGACGTTCAACGCCTTCTCCGCACCGAGCAGCGGCGCGCCCGGGGGTGCTTCCTCGCAGTCCGGGACGTGCAGCACGCCCCGGGCCGGGCCCCGGCCCTCGCCAGAACCCAGCTCGCAGGCCGGCGCTCCCCGAGGACCTCACGAACCACCGACGTGGACGCCGGCGGAAGGGGCTCGGTGGGGACCTGGTCGTAGTCGATGCCGTCGACTGGGCGCACATGGTCGGGCGCCCGGACCCACACCCGGTACTCCGCCTCCACGGAGCCGTCCTACTGGTGAAGAGGCAGTACTTCGTCCGTGCACAATTCGGTCTTCCGCGGTCACCGACGGCTGCTACGGTTCCGGCCTGAGCGGTGTGGCTGGGGGTGCCGGCGTCCAAGACTCTGGGTCGCTCGAAGATGCCACCGGCTCATCGTGCGGTGCGAGGTGCACCTGCGGGAGAAGACGTTGGAGAGGGGCGGGCATGAGCGGCACCCATCTGCCGGGCACCCGGGGCGGCGAGGACCCGAAGCTCCCCGGCGCGCGGCAGCAGAATGAGGAACTTATCCGGTTGGTGATGAGCGACCCGGGTCCGGCGGCCGAGCTCGCTTACCCTGCCCTCCTGAATGGCATCGACTACCTCTTCAGTGTCATTGACCTGCTCGACGGCCCCGACCCGGCGCCGCGCGCGCTCAAGTTCGCCGTCCTCCACCTCCAGGCCGCGACAGAGGTGCTGCTAAAGGCGTGCCTCGCGGGCATCGACTGGAGACTCGTCTTCACCAAGCCTGAGGAGGCGGACGAGTTCAGCTACAAGACCGGGGACTTTGTGAGCTGTGGAATCGCCGACACCATCAAGCGGCTGCGCCAGCACGGAGTGGCCATCTCGCCAGAGGAGAAGGGGGCGATCACCGCCTTCTCCAAGGAGCGCAATAAGTTCCAGCACTTCGGCGCAACGCTTAGCACGGCCGCGATCGAGGCCCGTGCCGGCGTCGTCCTCGAGATCCTCATGCGTTTTATCGACACTCACCTGTGGCGAGGGATCGACGCCGATCATGTCGACGCGTACTTCGAGGACATGGAGACGATCCGTGCCAGTGTGCCCCGGATTCGGGGCTACGCCACCGCCCGGATGACTCAGCTCGCTCCCGAGCTGGAGCCCTTCAAGAGCACCACACTGCGCTGCCCCGCCTGTGGCATGTGGGCAGTGGTCGCAGAAGTGGATGAGAGCCACTGTCGCCTCTGCATCACCCACTGGGAGTACGACACGGCGCTCCTCGTCGACTATGCGGTCAGCGTGCTCGGGCTGTCCGTGAAGGACTTCCTTGACCACGACGGGGGCGCTCAGGTCTGCCCGGAGTGCCAGAGGCACAGCCTGCTCACCGAAGCGTACTTGGCCGACGCGCCGGACAAGCCGCGCTCCTTCTGCTTCAACTGCGCGAGGCCCTTCGACGGCCTGGCCACGTGCACCCGCTGCACCCTGCCCTTCCAACCGGAAGAAAACGGCGACCTGGTGTGCAGCGACTGCTGGACCACTGCGCTCGCTTCGGACTGATCGACGACACGAAGAAAAAAGTCATGCCTTGTCACATTCGGGCCGCGAGGTAGTGGGTCCAACTGTCGTTGGCGTATCTGGCCCACGTCTCCGCTGTGGCGGGGCTGAGGCCGAACAGGTCGGCGACGACGATGGGCCTCCTGGCATCCGGAGGGCCGCAAGCCGTACGTGCTGGTGAAGAAGACTCGCAAGCCCCCGGCGAAGGCCGTCTTCAAGGACCCCAAGACGCGGGAGCTGGTGGCCAAGGCCAAGGAGTCCGCGCCCATCATCGGGTTCGGCGCCGGCGGGCGGATCATCTCGGTCGACCTGGACGCCGAATCCCCGCACATCCTGGTCAACGCCTCCACCGGCGGCGGCAAGTCGGTGACCCTGCGCTGCATCGCCTGCCAGATGCTCCACCACGGCAGCCACGTCTTCGTCCTCGACACCAAGCGGATCTCCCACCCGTGGGCGCGCGGCGTCCCGAACGTCACCTACTGCGCCGACATCGCCGACATCCACGACCAGCTCATCGTATCGAAGGCCGGCGCCGCACCGTGGTCGCCGACGAACTCCGCCCCCAAGAGCAGCGCGCACCCGGGCCGCGCCCACGTCGTCCACGGTGACGCCGCCCACCCGACGCAGGTCCTGCTGATGGCCGACGCCGAAGCCGCCGACTGGCTCACCGCCACGGCGGCCGGGAAGAGCTGACCGGTCGGATACACCACGGGCCCCGGGGGAACAGCCATGACATCCCCGGGGCCCGGCTCGGGGGTCGCACCGTCCAACGACGCTGCGGCCCCCGCCGTCACGCGGTGGCCGGCTCCGGCACTTCGAGAGCTTCCGCGACCCGGCGCGCCATCGTGGCCATCTGCGGCGGCAGGTAGGTGTCCAGGGCGTCGACCTCGTCGCACAGCTTCGCCTTCAGCCCGTGCAGGACCGCCTCGGTGAACAGCTTTTGTGGATCGTCCTCGGGGGACTGCGCCTGCTCGGCCTGCCGCTGCCCCCGGCCGTGCCGCATCCGGTTCGCCGGCGCCCGCATCGCCTCGTATGACAACGCCTCGCCCATCAGGCCCGCCACGTGCGCGCGATCCTCTTCCTGCGGGCCGGCGGACCGGAGCTCCTGCTGCCCGAGCTGGAGGTAACTCTGCAGCGTGTCGGCGGCCATGCCGGTGCTCTCGCAAGCCCATCCGCCACGTCGCTAACAACGGCCACGGCCCGATCGCCTGGGTCGCTGCCTACGAAGAGGCGTACGGGCCTCTGCCGGAGATCTGGTTCACCGACGCCGACGGCAACCTCGACCAGACCGCCGTCGCCCGCTACTGCCAGACCGGCACCGTGGTCGCGGAGTGGGACTGCGGCCCCGCCGGCGGCGACGGCGACGACGTCGCGCCCGACCAGCCGGAGACCGCCCGCCGGTGACCACCGGACGCACCAGCGCAGCGCCCCGGCCCACCGCCGGGGCGCTGCGCCTCGTTGAGGCCAGCACCACCCGGCCGCGATCGGTGGACATCAGCGGCTACACGCGGCAGATGACCGCCCACTGCCCCTACCTGGCCCCGTCCCTCCAGCGGGGTCTGAAGTCCTGGACGGTCTACCGAGCCCACGGCGACGCCGAAGCAGTTCAGGCGGAGCTGTTCCAACGCGGGCGCCCAGGCCGCTGAGTGGCTGCGTCCCTTGCTGAACCGACCCCACGGCCTGCTGCGGTGCGAGAACATCGTCCTGCTGGGCGACGTACCCGGTACCCGGCACCGTGACCTGCTCGCCTGGCCGCACTGGGTGCTGAAGAACCTCTACGGGCCGGTCGGGGTGATGTTCGGCAAGTTCTACGCGGGAGAAGAGGAAGTCACCGAGGCCGGCCACCGGATCCCGGCCGCCCCCGCCTCGTTCCTCCCCGTGAGGGCCGCCGTCCGTCGCCGCGACCCCCGCTTCCTGAGCGCGACCCCCGACCTGGCCGCCGCGCTCGCCGCGGCCGACGACGACGGCCGCGACGTGTTCGAGCACATCCCCACCGAGTGGACGGAGATCCGCACATGGGCCGGACACCTGCTCCCCCCGGCGAAGCCGTCGCCCTCCTCACCGGACACACCGGCGAGCCCACCGCGATCCAGCTCCTGAGCGACCGGCGCGGCTCCCGAGCTTAGAAGATCCAGGGCCCCAAGGGCACCGTCGCGGTGAAGGCCAACCGGCCCGACGGCGACGACGCCCGCGCCAAGGCCGCCGAGATGGCACAGGAGGACGACCACCTCCTTCGCCTCACCGCCGCCGACGCCCTCAGCCCCGACTACCGGGTGAGCGCCGGGACATGGGACGGCGGCCGGTGGCTGGCCGTCAACTGGATCGACGGCGTACCCCTGTGGCGGGCCTTCACCCTCGCCCGCGGCCCGGAAGGAGACCGCGCCTCGGTCCGCCCCTGGCTCGCGGGCATCGCCCGCACCTGGACGGAGCACTTCGCCCGCATGCACGCCGCCGGGTGGGCCCACGCCGACGTTCAGCCGACCAACACCCTGGTCACCTACGACGGCCACGCCGCCGTCATCGACTACGCCCTCGCCTGCGGCCCCAGCGACGGCCGCCGCGTCCCGTACCGGGGCGCGCTCACCCACACCACCGCCCCCGAGCTCGCCACACAGATCCTCGACACCCCCGCCGACACCCACGTCCGGGCGCAGCCGGCCACTGACATCTGGAGCCTGGGCGCCTCCCTATTCTGGTGCTGGACCGGCCGGCGCCCCGTCGCCTATGACGACGACCTCGACCGGCTGGAGAAGCTGGCCGTCATCGCCCGGGGCACCACCACCGCGCTGCGCGACCTCCGGCCGTGGCCCTTCCCCGCGTTCGAGGCCGCCATCACCGCGTGCCTGGTCCCTGATCCCGCCGACCGGCCCACCGCGAAGGAGCTGACCGCCGCATGGTGACCCTGCGCGCCCTGGCCCTCGACGACGCCCCCGCCCTCACCCGCGTCTACAGCGGAGCCTCCATCCGGCACACCACCGGCAAGCCCCTCACCCTCGACCAGGCCCACGAGAAGATCCGCAACGCCCTCGCCCGAGCCGCCGAAACCCCGCGCGCACAGTGGAGCTGGGCCATCCTCGCCGCAGACGAGATGATCGGTTTGCTCGCCCTGCGTCGACGAACCCCGCTCATGGGAACCATCAGCTACATCCTTCGCGAGGACAGCTGGGGCCACGGTTACGCCACCCAGGCCGCCCGCCACGTCGTCTCCGTCGCCTTCACCACCGCCGGCCTGACTCGGCTGGAGGCCATGCACCACCCCGACAACCTCGCCTCCGGCCGCGTCCTGGCCAAGGCGGGGTTCACCCGCGTGGGCACGTCCGACTGGCACACCGACGACGGAACCATCGCCTACGAGCTCTACGCGTTGGAGACCACCACCTGAACCAGCTCCCTGGCCCGCATGGCAGCGGGCATCCCGCTCGGCGTCCCGTTAAACGGAGGGCCCGTTGTCGGACCCGGTCCGTACTCTTGGCTGAGGTACCTGAGACAGGAGGGCAACGTGGCCCGCAACGGCATCAACAAGCGTGAGATCGACAAGTGGGCCAGGGACTTGGTCAAGGAGACCAACAAGAGCCTCGAGCGCGCTCAACGACGGAACCCCCCTCGCGTCTCCGCGCAGATCGAAGCCATTTCCAGTGTGGTGCCCGGCGAGGTGACCGGCTACCTGGCTCGCCTGCTGCTGTGGCTGGGCGACCGCGAGAAGCAGAATCCGTCGAGGTACACCGACGTCACCGCCTTCCCCGAAGAGCTCCGGCTGGAGGACGAGGACCCGGCCATCCTGGCTCTCCAGCTCGACCAGCACGGCCTGGTGGAGATCCTTCGCGCCATGGGGACCAAGACCCACGTCTGTCTCACCGACGCCGGCCGTGTCGCGGCGCGCGAACTGAAGGACCTGCAGAAGGACCGCGCCGCCCGGATTCGCCACGTGATCGACGCACTGCTGCGGTGGCTGTTCGACACCGCCAGCGATCAGACACCCGTCAACCCGGCCCTGTTCCTCGCGACACCCGGCTCCTACTTCGCGGGAACCGAGATCAGCGGGACCGACCTGCATCAGGCGCTCGCCTACCTCGCAGAGCACAACCTCATCGAACACATCGACACCGACCCGCCCACGGTCGCCATCACACCCCCGGGCGTCAGCTGCGCTCTGGCAGGAGGAAGCGTGCAGGACCACGTGAACCAGCCCCGTCCCAGCACCACGTACAACAACTTCATGCCGAACGCCAAGGGCGTCATCATCGGCGAGCAGCAGCACTTCACGCAGAACAACACTGACGGCGTCGACCCGACGCTGTTCGTCCAGCTCGCCGGGTACGTCGGCCAGGTCAGTTCCATCCTGGGCCTGTCCGACGAGGACCGCGTGGAGCTGGAGCGCGTCGCCCAGGACCTTCACACCGAGGCGACCTCCGCCAGCCCCGAGCCGGGCCGCCTGCGCCAGTTCGCCACCCAGCTCAAGGAGCACCTCCTGGCGGCCACCACCACCATGGCGGCAACCCAGGGCATCCAGATGGCTGAGCAGGCCCTCGCCGCGCTCATGTAGAGCCATTCCCGCATCACCACGGGCCTTGGGAGATCAGCCACGATGTCCCCGGGGCCTGGCTCGGGGGCGCACCGTCCAGCGACGCTGCGGCCCCGTCGTCACGCTGGCCGGCTGCAGTCTTCCCAGCACGCCGGGGAACGGCGGCCTCGACGGTACGGGCCTTATCGGCGGTTGAACTACGGCAGGGGGATCACTCCAGGGAATCTGCGGTACACCTGACGGCATGAAGCTGAAAGACCTCAGCCCCCTGATGAAGCGCCGCCGGGCCGGCGGTCTCAGCTACGGCTACGACCGATTCCGCATCGACCCGGCCGTGGCCCCGCTTCAGTGGCCGGACGACGTCTTGGAGCAGTTCCTCTACGACTTCGGCGACGACGACCGTTTCGTGACCGACTACGGAAGCATCGACCTGCGCGAGATTACCTGGCGGCTCGAGACGGTCCCGGCCGCGGACTTCTACGGGATGCCGACCGGAGCCTCCGACGCCGGCTGCATCGAGGAGTTCGCCGAGAACCCGGTGTACTGGGTCGGGAGACGCTCGCCAGAGGTCGGTCGGCACTGGGAGGAGCACGGGACGTGGTTGCGCCCGCCGCTTCTGATCGACCGGTGCTTCCTGGACCAGTCGAGCAGCGGGCTGCAGGTCGTGGAGGGCCGAACTCGCGTCGGCGTCCTGCGCGGCCGCGTGCGCGAAGGACTGCACGTCGCGCCCGACCATCAGGCATGGGTCGGGCGCCGCTGAGAACCTCGCGTACTCCCGTCCAGTTCCTCGCGCAGCGCTCCGGTCGACCGCGATGTCCGCCTCCCGGTACGGGCGCAGCTTCGGCAGCGGCACGGCGAGCGGGGGCGGGGGCGTTAGCCCGGCCTACTCCTTGTCGTCGGGCTCCTTCGGCAATTCACGGACAGCCTCGGCGATCTGCTCGTTCAGCTCACGGGACGCCGCACTGTTCGAGCTGGAGCGGGAGCGCACCGTTTACCGGGCGTGGCTCCAGCACCAGTACGGGAGCGCCTGGAAGAAGAAGGCCGGCGCCGCCGCGATGCTCCCGTTCACCATGGCCCCCTACGGGCTGAGCGTCGATGACGCCCTTCTCCTGCCTCAGGAGCAGAAGGAGGCCGAGGACGCGCGGCGCGGGGCCGAGCTGGAGAGGATCGCGGCAGCCGAGGAGCGCGAGCGGTAACGCGCCCTGGACGCCGAGGAGGACGAGGCGGACGCGAAGGTGCGGCGCATGAGCATCGCGGCGAAGGTCACGACCGCCGAGCACGAGATCGCCGCGCAGACGACGGCCGCCGCAGCACAGGCCCGTGCGACGGAGAAGACCACCGACGCCGAGACCGCCGCGCTCACGCCGCGCGCCTGGCGGCGGAGGCTGCCCGTCGGCAGGCGGAGCGCGCAGCGCAGGCCCTGGAGCGGGCCGCCGCCCGCGAGGAGGAGGCGGACAGGACCGCCGCGGAGGCCGAGGCGATCGCCCGTACCGAGGCCGCGAACCGCGCCGCCGCCGAGGACCGCCAGGCGGCCGCCGACGCCGCCGAGGAGGCCGCGCGGAAGCACGCCGCCGCTCTGCGGAGCACGGCGGAAGTCGAGCGCCTGGAGGCGGAGCGCGCCGAATCCGCGCTCCGTACGGCGGAGGCCGAGCGGCAGACGGCGCTCATGGCGCGCGCCGCCGCGCAGGCCCGCGAGGAGGCCGCGCGTCAGGAGCTGGCCGCGCAGGAAGCCGAGGACGCCGCCCGCCTGACCCCCCGCGCCCGCGCGGAACGGAAAGTCGCCCGCATGATCCTGGCCGCCTACGCCGCCGTCCCGGCCGGCCGGCGGCCCGCGCAGCCGGACATGTACGCCGTCACCCTGGAACAGGTCGGCGACGCGCTCGGCGTCGCCCGCACCGCCGCGAGCGAGCGCCGCCAGGCCGCCTACGACCTGATCCTCAACGGCTACACCGGCTGACCCGACGTCACCGCCGCGGCCGCCGTGCAGGGTCCGCCGGCTCGGCCGTGGAAGCAATTGTTTCCACGGCCGAGCAGCGGGCCGAGGCGCAGCGAGTCCCGCATGCGGGACAGATCGTTCGAATGACGGCGTCCCCTACGCAGCCCCGGGGGAGGCGCGCTCGTGAGCGCGGCAGGCCCGTAGGTCGTCGTAGGTGTGCACGCCGAGGTTCGCAGGGCAGCGTCCGGCGGCTCGTAAATGTGAACCGCCGGACAGCGCCTAAGCCGGGCTGATGGTGAGGTCAGCCGTTGGCCTTGTCTACGGCAGGCTTGATCTTGTTGGCCTGGTCGACCATGTCCTGCGTGATCGTTCCGCCCGCACCTGCGCTGGTGATGCCGCGAACGAGGCTGCCGATGGAGCCTACGACGCCGCCAAGGGTGTTGCCGACGGTGTCACCGAGGCCGCCGGGGAGGTCGCTAGGGGACATGACCATTCCTTTCGCTGTCTTAGTACGTGCGCCTCGAATGAGGCGGCACGGTCGATCAATCCCGGCCTACCCCGCAATCCGCACCCGCCTGCAAGGAGGAAACCGAAGCCACCCATCTGGCCAAGCGCACCCCGGAGCACACTCGCGCCCCGTGGCAGGGCACTCCTAGGCGTGTTCGCCGCCGGCGCCGACCCCGTCGCCATCTCCGTAGCCAGCGGCGCCAGTCTCGCCACCCTGCGGCGGATCTGGCCCGGCGGGAACATCACCGTCTCCCGGCCCGACGAGTACGGGCAGCGGATCGAGGACTTCACCCGCGTGGTCGGCGCTCGCCGCTGCGCGCCGCACCACCACATCGACCACCCCGTCCTGTCATCCTCCGCCGCCTCCGTCTGACCTGTCCGGGACTGATCCGTACGAGCCGGCGCCCTCTCACGCCGGGTTTGCTCCGTAGTGCGCTCCGCTGGTCAGACGAGGCGATGCCGCAAAGGACATGTGGTGGGGAACGGGTGAAGTGCGCCGCCGGTACGTAGCGAACGTTCGGCGGGTGCGACGCACGGGACGGGTCGGCCATGGTCCTCACCCGTCCGCTTCCTCGACAGACAGGGACACCTGCCATGCCCAGCGCTTTCGGCGACATCCAGATCGGCCCGTACAACGTGATGCCCCCGGGCTACAAGGGCCACAACGCACCCCCGTACACCGCCCCCGAGACGATGTTCCTCGACCACATGCCCCACACCCACTGGGCTTTCGGGTCGTCCGCGTCCGAGATCGAGTTGGGCTGGTCGCCGCACTTCACCCTCAAGCAGGTGAAGGAGCACTACGGCCTGTCGGATGCCTACGCGGAGCTGACAAAGCAGACCAAGGACGGCCGTAAGGCGTGGAAGGGCCGGTCCTTCGACGAGAAGAAGGTAGCCGCCGTCCATGACACCTGGAAGGAGAGGCACCTCGGCGGCGGAAGCGAACCCCCTTATTTCGACCTCGCCAACTCCCTGGGTCAGCTCGCGGTGTTTACCGGCAGGCTGGTTGGCACGGCACCGAAGGTGTGCGGGGGCAATACGTGGCAGGGGCCGGTGACCAAGCACTACAGCGACAGCGTCCGGGTGACGGTCACCAGCACCACCACGCAGGGCTGGGAGTTCGGGCTGACCGCAGAGGCCGGTATCGACGCCAAGGGCGCCAGTGTCAAGCGCGGCGCCTCCTTCCGCTGGTCCAAGACCACCGCCGAGTCCACTGAGGTCACCAAGGAGCACGACGAGGACACCACCCTCCCCCTGAAGGAGAACCAGTGGGGGCGCCTGGACGTCCGCATGTGTGCCGGCCTGTATGCCGGATACATCGCCTACTGGGGCTTCAGCGAAAAGGACGAGTTCGGCATCTACCCGATGCTCGCCCCCGTTCACGTGCCCGGCTTCGGCTCCGTCGTCGCCGAGCACACGATGCTCGCCACCAGCTCCCAGCTCTCCCCGGAGCAGATCGACGCCCTGAAGGCCGTCGCCGCCTACGAGGAAGCCGCCGAACGCGTCGCCCAGGCCAACGGCCAGCTCACCGACGCCGACCTCGACCACCTCCGCACCACCCAGGTCAAAGCCATGCCCCACATGCCCGTCCCCACCACCATCGCCCCCTGACCCTGACCCTGCAGCCGTGGCTGATACTCCCTTCCCGCAAGACCTGATCGACGCGCAGACCCGCCTCCACCAGGCCCGGGCCGACTACGCGGCGTACTGCCGGACCCTGCCGTGGTCGGTGGAGCCGCTGGACGGATGGCCGGGCACGGTCCACCCCCATACCGGTGAGGTGAGCGGCGGCCGCGCGCCGAGCCCCGGCTACACCGACGAGCAGAAGGCCGAGGCGGACCGGCTCCAAGCCCTGGTGCTGGAACTGTCCGTCATCGTGTCCACCCATGAGCACTGGGTCGGCTACCGGGGCGAGGACGCGGTGAAGGCGCGCATGGAACTGAAGCGCCAGGCGGACGCTGCCGCGCCGGCCGTGGTCGCGGCCGCGTAGGGGTGCCGCCGTGGCGCCGATGATGTCGACCGCGGAGCGCCTGGAGAAGCAACGCACGCTTCGGGAGTGGCTGCGGTGGCAGCTCGATCAGACCGACCACGCGATACGGCAGCTGGAGGCGCAAGAGGTCGAGGAGAAGCGGCGCCGGGAGGTCGCCCGCCGGGAGATGTCCTGGAAGATCCAGCCGTCCCGGGCTGTGGAGGGCCACCAGGTACTGCACCGCGGTGCCTGTGAAATCGACCAACGGCAGCACGGGCTTCTGTCCCGCGACGAGGTCATGACCGCCTGCCAGGAGTTCCCGGAGATGGAGCTGTGCGACGTCTGCAAACCGTGGGGGAGCCTCGGTATCGACAAGCCAGGTCCGAGGCGGCTTTAAAACCGCCCCCTCCGCCTCGGCGGGCGCAGGGGGCGGTGCACTTCCGTTCGCACGGATGCGGGACCGGCCGGCTACACCGACGAGCAGAGGGGCGGAGCCGGACCAACCGGCACAGACTCCTACCACCGGGCTCTGCCGCCCGCGGCATCGGGCCGTTCGCGTAGGGTTGGTGGCAGCCTGCGCCGATATGGCGTGCGTGGGTGAGGCCCGGCGCCCAGACGTGTTCTGGGGGCAGTACCGTCGGGCCGCCACCCACCCCGTACCTCAGCGACTCAGCCCGCGGCTGCCCAGTCCAGCCCGAGGCCGGCGAGCGCGGCGAGTTTGTCCGCGGTCAGCTTGGCCCGGCGGCTCTTGCTGTTGGACAGGGACACACGAAGCCGAACCTCTGCCCCGTCCTCCAGCCGCTCTACATGGGCCTTGGGGACGGTCACAGAACCCGTGCGGGCCTTGTACTGCACGAGGGCCGCAACACCCGAGGGAGCCTTGAGGACATGTGGCGCCGGACTCGACCGCTAAAACCGGGAGCCGAGTGTCGTTGCGGCACGTCATCCTGAGCACATGAACGAGGTGAGCGAACCGGGCAGAGCACGCTATGAGTCGGACGTGACAGCGGCGGACCCACGGCCCGTCCAGAGTGTCGCGGTGAATCTGCTGCTGGGGGACATCCTCCGCAACTTTGACCCCCTCGCGCAGGTCCGCGCCCAGATCGCCGAGCTGAGCGCGTCCCTGGTACCGCAGCAGAACCTGGGGCGCCTGTTCGCTGACGCTGTCGGCACCGTCCGCATCCTTCCGCAGATGGAGCGAAGCCTGGGCGCCGTGGGGGACTTGGCCAGCCCGCAGGAGGCGATCCGCCGGCTGGTCGACTTGGGCATCATGCCCGGGACGGTCGCCAGCTTCCAGGGGAGTATCGCCGCACTCGTGAAGCCTGCACCGCTCCCGTTCGAGCTGCCCAAGAGCGTCCTGGACAGCATCACCCGAAGCCAGGCACAGCGGAACCGCGCCTTCGCCGACATAGCGGCCAAGGCCCTCGGTCCCTCGCTGGCACGTCCGATGCTCTCCGACCACCTCCGGGCCAGCCTCGTCCAGTTCCGGCCCGTTCCGCTCGCCCTAACGGGACTTTTCGAATCAGCCCCGTGGCGGAGCGTGCTGACGCAGATTGGCGAGCGGAACCGCCTCCTGTTGACCTCCGGACTCGTCGACACCTTCAGCAAGTTCGCCGCCAGCATCAAGGACATGCTGCCGGAGAACCTGCAGGCACTGCGTACCGCGGCGTGGGCGAAGCTCTTTGCCATCTGCGAGGAGGACGGTGTCTGCCTGATCTGGGCACCGCGCACGGAACACATCGAAGGTTTGCTCGCACTGCCCGGTCGAACCGAGCGCCAGCAGTACCTCGTGGAACACCGGTCGGACGTCGTGGACGACGTGCTGGGGAGCCTCGACGCGGTCGATCACCCCGCACTGCTCGACCTCGTGGAGCTAGCCCGGGATGCCGCTAACTCCGTGCGGGACGGGTACTACCGACCCGCTCAGGCCCTGCTCGGGAACATCCTCGACACCGCGATGGCCAGACACGGCCACACGTGGCTGCGGGTTGCCTTCCCGTGGGCCCGATTCACAAGTCGCAGGAAGAACCCCGGCAGCAACACGGTGCTCACGGAAGCCCATGCCGCGCTGCCAGCATGGGGCGAACTGCAGATGCTGATGGTCGTCCCCGCCCTGATGGTGAGCGGCATGATGAAGGCATTCGCCAAGACGGATCGAGAACAGACGTTCAACCGGCACCTTGCCGCACATGAGGCTTCGACCGCCGCGTACCGGGTCGAGTTCGCCTTGTCCTCGCTCCTGATCGTGCAGGCCCTTCTACGTCAGATCGACCAGCACCTTTACGCCACCGGACCGGAGAGCGATGACATTCGAGTCCGGCCCGGAGCCGCTTCCCGCCCGGCGGGCACCTGAGAAGAAAGTTCGGCCGCTGCTCCCGCCTGGCGGGACGCGCCGCTGATCGGCCTTTCGCACAGGTTAGAGCCGTGTGGCGTGGTCTGCATGACAGTGGATAGCAGGGTCATCCGGGCCGGTCAGATGTACCGCTACGGGGCCAGGGTTGTGTGGTTGGAGGATCCGAGGTGCTGACAGGTAGCGGGGTTCGGCCGCTGGTGAACGCCGATCCTCCGGCAGGACTCTGCACATATCCTCCGGGCATGGTTGGTCACCGCTCGGTCGACGTGGGAGGCGTCCGGCTGGCCTATCAGGTGTCGGGTCCGCTGGACGCTGCCCCGCTCGTTCTGTTGCATGCGTTGGGCG
>NZ_JBVJGU010000017.1:0-16523 GCF_055587165.1 Streptomyces sp. NPDC048353
CTCCGAAGGGCCAAACCTTCATCATTCACGCAGCACCGCAAAGAGGGCGCTCTACCTACGTCGAACTCCTCCTCGCGTTCGGGACACACTCACCGGGGAAACGGTCCTGCCGCACTGTGCGCGTGCCCGTGCCGGTGTTCGCACGGAAATTCGGTTGGTCCTGATTTGGTAACTCGGTGCGATGCGGGGGCCAGTGCTCTATACGGTGATCAACTGCCGGGCCCGCGAAGTGGGGAGGCGCCCGGCCCTCTCATCACCGCACCAAGGGGACATCCATGCTCCGTACCCGTACCGCTGCCGCCGCCGTCACGGCGGCAGCGTTCGCCGGCCTGCTCGCCCTGCCCGCACCCGCGCAGGCGGCCGGCTCCGTCCACCTCTACAAGATCTACTACGACAGCGCCGGCACCGACACCCGGACGAACGCGAGCCTGAACGGGGAGTACGTCGTCGTCCGCAACACCACCACCGCCGCGGTCAACCTGCGAGGGTGGACGCTCACCGACGCCGCAAACCACAAGTACACCTTCGGCAACTTCAGCCTCGGCAAGGGCAAGACCGTCACCATCCGCACCGGCAAGGGCACCAACACCGCCGCCAACCTCTACCAGCAGCGCGCCGCGTATGTGTGGAACAACGACCGCGACACCGCCACCCTGAAGCGCAGCAACGGCGCCAGGGTCGACACCTGCTCGTACAACTCCACCCGGGTCGACTCCGTCATGTGCTGACCGGTCCGGTCGGCGGCCCCGAGCGCCGCTCACCCTGAGCGCACCTGCGGGAAGCCCAGCCCGGTGCCGAACAGCCACGAGGCCCCACCTGCCGCCGCGCAGGTGGGGCCTCGCCCTTTCACCGGCGCGTCCCGGCGACGCCGCCCTCGAAGGCTGGACTGCCGCTTGACCGCTGAAGCACCTTGCCCGCCAGGATGACCGCATGGACGATCTTGTGCAGTTCCTCGTCGCACGCATCATGGACGACAACCACGCCTACGCCTACGTGGCCGGCGCCCTGGGCGGCGAGGCTCTTCTCGACAGCCACCTCCCCATGCTCGACCTGATCGAGCAATTGACGAACGACTACAAAGCCATGGCTCCCTCGGACTCCCGCTCGGCCGGCTTGGCATACGCGCTGCGAGTCCTTGGCCAGTCATACGCCTATCACCCCACTTACCAGCAGGAATGGCGCCCCTGATCCTGCAAGGGAACTGTCTGTAAGGGCTGGAGGCGGGATCCTGCCACCTCCCTGAAGAAAGGCCATCTCTTGGAGACGATCTACTTCGTTGGCGGCCCTCTCGCCGGCCTCACCCTGCCCTTGACCGTTCCAGCCCCGTGGCAGGGGGGCTGGTTCAGCTTCGAGGCGGTCGAGGAGGGACCCCGTGCTGCCGGACTGCGGTCAGGGGTTGTTCAGAAGGAAGCGCTGAAGGCTGTAGTTGCTGGCGCCCGGGCTGTTGATGTTGTTGTTGGTGGTGATGTTGTTGAACATCGGGAGGACACCGTTGAGGTTGACCGGCAGGATCGACCCCGAACCGTCTCCGTTCCCGCCGTTGCCGTCACCGCATTCGCCGCCGGTGATGGTGGTCTGGTCGCTGTCCGAGACCTCAGGGAGGGGATTCGGCTGATCACCGTCCTCACCCACCCTGACTCGGTTGACGATGGTGCAGGGAGCATCCTCGGCGACCTCGACCGTCATGATGATCGACGCACTCTGGCCGGCACCCAAGCTGTCGGCGCTGCATGTCGCCACGACCCCGCCTCCCCCAAGGCTGCAGGAGAACGGGCCGTCGCCCTGCATGCTCACAGCTCTCATTCCCGGCCGAAGCTCGTCAGTGACATGGATCCGGCGGGTAGCTTCCGAGCCCGTGTTGCTGACGTCGATGCGATAGACGCCCTGCCCGCCTCGTGCGAAGTCGCCCTCGTGCGTCTTGAGGATTTCCAGTCTGGGCTGGGCGTAAGCAGGTGTCGCGCCTACGGCGAACGGCGCCACCACGCCCAGCCCTGTGACCGTTGCCAGGCCGACCATCCGCTGCCACAACGTTCGCGTTTTCATGTCCAGGCTCCTGTTCTGTGAAGGTACACGGCTCACCAGAGCCCGGCCTGGAGCCGACCCCGGCACCGACTGGCAGCCGCCTGCCTTCGCAACGAAGCCCGTATTTCACGGATACGGCACCGCCGACACCATCACCCGATCACCAGACGGATCACGACCTACCAGCCCAACGGCCCCCGTGCGAAGCCGCGCCCGAATGGAGTCTTAAGGACAGCAGCCCACCGGCGTGGACGGCGCAGCCGCGGGCGCCAGGGACCGGGCGCGGCCCGGTCCCGGTGGGGGTGCCGGGGGCGCGCCCGGTAGCTGGTCGTGGTGCTACTTGACGGTGATGTCGGCGAAGGCGAGGGCGATGGCCTCGGGGTCTTCGTCCTCGTCCTCGTGGAAGCTGGTGGATGCCCATGCCTTGGTGAGGTGGAGGCGGCGGGCTTCGGGGGGTGCGGGGGTCACCGGTGATGATGCCGGCGGGCTGCGCGCCCGGGCCGAACGGCGGGACGTCCGCCGCGGTGAGGTCCGGCCGCAGCCGTACGAAGCGCAGCGGATGCCGCCACGCGCCCTGGTCGATCGCGGTGTCGGCACTGATCTCGGCGACCTCGGCCGGGACGACGAGCGTCACGTCGAGCGGGTCCCTGCTGCCTCACGTGGCGGTGAACCGTGTGGACGGCCTGAACCCGCGTGCTCGTTGATGGCTGAGGCGATCCCGCGCGCAGGTTCCGGTGAAGCTGGCGGTATTTGCTCTCCCAGTGTTCGCCGCCGATCCAACTGATTAGCTGTATTGACCCGCAGGCCAGTGGGGGTTCGGCATGCCGTCATCGCTCATGTGCGCCCGCCGCCAGAGCCCCTTCCAGGTGAACGGAGTCTCCGGGACGAATCGATGCCGCTGCCCGCACGGACATGGCGCCAGTACCCACGCGCACTCACGGCACCGCTCCACCCAGCCGTGTCCGGTCGAGTTCGACAGCAACGGTCTCTCGTCCCCGCAGGCGGGGCAGCCGGGAAGCTCGGCGCCGTTCAGAATCGCGTTCTGCCGCCGGACGTACTCGGGCAGCCGCAGTGACGGATGGTGAAACGGGTCTTCGTACCAGGCGCGGTTCGGGCCCTCCCACCAGCTCCGTAGCCACCACGGCCGAGGGTTCGGTGCAGCCCGCCGCCCCGCGTGCTTCTCCGCCCGGCGTTGCGCGGTGTACTCCTCCGCCCGCGCGAGCCACAGCACTCGCGCCTCGTGCAGTTCCTCCACCGCTCGTACCAGTGCGTCTGGGTCCGCCTCCAGCCGGCGGGGGATCGCGGCGCTGAGCGTGAGGTGGTGGTACGTCGCGCGCAGACCGTACGGAGCAAAGATGGTGAGGCAGGTGCGCAGCGCGCTGTGCCGCCGGTGGAGGGGCAGCCCGGCATCGTGCACACGCGCTCGGTGGGTCAGGAAGCTGGTCATGGTGTGGGCGCCAGGTCCAGTGCCCGTGCCAGGGCGGCAGTGACGGCAGCGGCATGCGCTGGCAGGTGCTGTTCCGCCCAGATTCCGGCAAGGTTGAGGAAGTCCTGCAAATCCTGCTGAGCGCCCGCGACGAGCCTGCGTACCTGGTCTACCGACAGCTCGATCACCGGGGTGCCGTCCACACCGTGAGCATCGAGCGTGAACCGGACAACGTCGTCGACGCGTTCGGCCGCCGAGGATGGATCGTGGCCGAAGTATGCGCAGCTGGTACCGTCGAGTACCTCCAGCCAGTCCCGCCAGGTCTCCAGTCCGTTGCAGCAGCCCGGCTCGATGAAGACGGTGTCGGTGGCGTTGTCGGTCACCCGGAACCCTCCGGCGGCGAACAGGTCAGGCATGGTGAGCAGCCCGTGCAGGAAGGTGCCGAGCGGATCGGTCGGGCACGGCCCGTGCTCCACCTTCGGCTCGAAGTCGTTGCAGCCGGCGATCCGCATCACGGCCGTGCCGACCTCCGCCGGAGTCAGCCGCCCGTTCAGCACGAGGTAGCCATACAACTTATGTCCGGCAACGGGCCATAGCTCGAAGTCGTCGGAGGCGGAGATCTCCAGAACGGGCTGCATAACGATCACATGGGGATGATGCCGGACCCGCTGCTTCGTCGCCACGGGCTTTCGGCTGCGGCATTGGGCTCGGAGCGGGCCCGCTACCTGACCGGGCCCTCACTCAGAATCGCTCTCACCTAAGCCGCGATCACCCTGATGACCAGGCGCATCACCCGTCGAAACTCCCGTAGAAGCGGACAGCCGGCCTCCCGCGAGGCCCACCGCGACTGATCGTCTCGGCGCTGACGGTCAGCAGCCCGGCCAAGAGGTCATCGGGCCCTTGCACCGGCCTCATTGTCGCACCACCACGACGGATCCACCGGGCAGGCCCGCGTTTCTGCCGAGACTACTTACCGGCCAGACCCAAATTGGCCCCGCCCCGCAGGTCCACGAACCCCTGCGCGATGACAGCAGCCGGCTCTAGGCATGCCTCGCGCGTGTCCGCCGCCGTCGGTCCTGCGGCGCATCCCAGCGTTTCGTAGGTACGTACTGCGGCTTGGAGCTTCCGGGCCACGGAGTCGAGCGTCGCGAATCCTTGGCGCCCATTGATCTCGCTCAGGGCCAGCTCGGCAGCATCGGACGCAGCGTCGGCTGCAGCCTTGCACTGTGCAGTGAACATCTGAGGCGACGACGTTGAGCAGGGAGAGTTCGTGCCCGAACCGAACTGTTGCTCATCCGCCGAGATGCGCTCCTCAAGGGCGAGCTTCACATTCACGGCGACCTGCGCCTTCGTCGACACCGACTCGCTCGACGGCGAGGAGGAGGCCGACGGCTGGTCTGAACGCTTCACACTTCGAGAATCGCTACATCCCGTGATGAGTGCCCCTGACAAACCCAGCATGGCCACCGCTCGCAGTGCAGGCCACTTCATCTCTCGCTCCCCCTCTGAAATGTCGCGTCACCTGGCTTTGGTCATGAGAACGGGTTCTGGCTCGATTTCCGTGCAGCGTGCACGGTGAGTGATCTTCGCTGGAGACCAGTGGGACCGAAGATGGGTCTCAGGTGTAGACGATGGGGCAGCCGCGTCGGATCGAGTGCTGGGCAGCGCGCAGGAACAGTGCGACGTAGAAGGCTGTGTCCAGGTCCTTGGTCCACGGTCCTGTTCGAGTGGTGGCCAGTTCCTTTGCTTGGTGCCTGAACCACCTACTCAGGTCGAGGTTGTCGCATGTCGCCGGGGTTTCGGGTGGCAGATCGATGGCCGTCGCGAGCTTCTCGGCGAGCGGTAGTACCTGAGGAGCGCCAGCGACCATGGAGTCGTAGTCGCGGGATTCGACGGGCAACCAGATTTCCTCGTCGAGCGAGTAGGGCACGAGCACGGTCCAGCCGGACAGGGTCTCCGATTCCTCTCGTGACAGGTGTGTCTGGCACAAGGAGAGGAACCCGCTCATGGAGGGGGTCAGCTTCTCCTCGAAAGCTTGCCCTGAGCCCGGTGCGAAGTCCGTCTCCGAGGGGACGTCCTCATAGGGCGGTAGGCCCCGACGCCTGAGTTCAGCGTTGAGCGCTGAAGCAACTTCACCCCATCCGTCCTCCTCGTCACCGAACCATTCCTCCGCGCCGACGCTCACCAGATACACACCCATGTCGGGAAGCTATCGCGCGCATCTGACATCGATCAGTGGGCCAACAGGACCCGCTTGCGGAGCAGTGCGAAGCCGGCGCGTCCGAACATCTGGCGCTTGAGCATCTTGATCCGGTTGACGTGTCCTTCCACGACGCCGGAGTTCCAGGGCAGGGTCAGGCCGGCGATGACCGCGTCGCGGTCTCGGTCGATTCCGGCCGCGAGAGTGTGGAGGCTGGGAAGGTCGTCCTGGCGGACGGCTTCGAGCCACTGCGGGAGCCGTTCGCCCTGGCGCTCGGTGAGCATCTGGGCGAAGGACCGAACGTGACCGGTCAGGGCATCGAGTTCAGGGCAGTTGGCCAGGACGGCTTTGAGCCGGAGCTGTTCGGTCTCGGTCAGCGTCTCGGGACGGCTGAGAATCCATCTCGTCACCACGCGGGGTGCCGGCGGTTGCGCCGTGACCGGTCGTGGCGAGGTGCGCTTCTCTCGCAGGTAGGCGCTGACCCGGCCGTAGCTTCCTCGATAGCCCAAGGGAACGATCTCTTCCCAGAGCTTCCAGGCGTTGGCGCAGCCCTCGTCCCAGCGTTCGTCCAGGTAGGGCTTGTACTCGTCGAGGACAGAGGTCCTGTTGTGCTACCACTGACCACGAAAGAGGTCTTCCGGCTTCGCAGCGTCGGCGAGGCTCTTGACGGTGCGGTGGGTCATGTTCAGCTGGCGCCCGATGGAACGGCGGCTGTGGCCGGCTTCCAACAGCGCGTGGACCGTGGCGTGCCTGGCTCGCACGCGGTTGGCGAATCGCTCGCTCCGCCATGGAGAGTCCGCCTTGTCGACGGGCGGCGCCGGTTCGTCGGCTTTCCCCTCACGATCGGGGACCAGCACGCGAAGGCACTGGCGGTGGCGGGCGACCGCCCGCTCGGCGGCCTGCCCGAGTTTGTGCCACAAGTGCCAGCGGTCGGCGACCTGCGTCGCCTGGGGTGCACCGGCTGTGGCGCCTTCCGCGAAGAACGGCGCGCGGTCCCGGCAGACGATCTCGATGCCGGGTCGCTTCGCCAGCCATGCGGCCAGGCTGGACGCCTCCCGGTCAGGCAGCAGATCCACCGGCCGACGGGTCTCGACGTCGACGAGCACCGTGCCGTAGACCCGTCCCTTGCGTGTGGCGTACTCATCGACACCAACCACCCGCGGGGCCGGGACCTCGGGTTCGGGCAACGCATCGAGCAGCCGCAACACCGCGCTGCGACTGATGGGCACCCCGAAGGCCCGTGCCAACCGGGCGCCGGCCCGGCCGGCGAGCGCGAGACCCACCGCGGCGAGAGTCGACCGCAACCGCTCCGTCCACCTGCTGTGCCGCCGAGTCAGTCCCGGCATCTGCTCAACGAACGTCCGCCGAGCACACGAAGAGTCCGGACAGAAGAACCGCCGAACTCGCAGTTGCAGGACCACCAGACGTCCCCCACTCGGCACATCCGCAGGAAACCGCAGATAGGAGCTGTGCACCTGGGTCGACTCGCTCCCACAGTCCGGGCATGCCGCCCTGCTCGCGGTACTGCACACGTCGATGCGTATCGCCTCGTGACTCACGTCCAGCGACAGCACCGATACGTCCGCGATGGACGGTAACAGCAGGCCCTCCAAGCGGGGCGACGTCTCTTCCACGACGCCGCACTGTTGACCACACCAAGATCGGCCCTGGTCATTTTCAGGCAACTTCCCGAAGCCTGATCGGAGCACCAGCCGTCACTCAGCGTGCGCGCTTCACGGAAAGCGAGCCAGAACCCGTTCACGTGGACAAAACCACGTCACCCTACCCGAGAGGTCGCACAAGATCAAATGGCCCTTCAGAAACAGGTACTGAGCTTGCCGTTTAGCCTCGGCGCGAGATGAGTCGGGCGAGCGCCTCTGTGGGCCGGCAGAGCCATCCAAGAAGTGGGCTCATGACCACGAACCAGTGGACGCTGATTCGGCCCTGCTCTTGTCCTGGATCGCTGGGGCCTCATCCCGGTAGACGTAGCGGAGGTATCGGCGGCGGATGGGTGCTCCGGCTATCAGCAGTACTGGTGAGGTGAGGAGGATGGCTGCCGGGACCAGGGCTCTCGCGGCGGTGAGCTTGGCCTTCTCCTCGTATCGCATGCGCTCAGTGTGCTGATCCTCAATGCCGCTTGTCAGCCTGTTCTGCGGGGTTTGGTGCCGACGCCGTGGTGGGCGGGTCGGGCATACGCCTCGCCGATGGCGAGGACGCGTCCGACGTCGTAGCGGGTAGCGGGCCGCCGATTCTTTGAGCCAGGAGGCCTGCCGGGGCCGGGGCGGGTGGGTTTTGGTGCACCGGCTGGCGTGCCGGTCTTCGCGCGCAGGTTCCTGAACCCGCGGCGGACCCGCGCAGGGGTGAGTCTGTTCGGTTCCGCCGGCCTCTCCCACGGGCGGCGGAGATCACGCGTGAGGGGGCGGGCGAGGCGGAGCTGAGCGTGTGCGGCAAGGACAAGCCATGTCCAGCGGTCGGCGGCCTGCGAGTCCCGAAGCTTGGGCCGGGTCCAGCCAAGGACTGCTTGAGCAGCCGGAACGTGTGCTCCACGTCGAAGCGCCGCAGGAAGGACTGCCAACACCGGTCGATGTCCTGGGTGGTGGCAGCGGTGCCGGACCACCACAGCCAGACGGGCTTGTTCACCCCGCCGCTGGGCAGCTTCTCGACCGTCAACCGGATCACGGTGCCCTCGATGACCGGCAGGGGGGCCTTCGTGATCACCCCAGGCTGCCCTACGGGTCAGCCGGGGGTGGAGCCGGTCCCAGGCCTGCGCGGTCGCCACCCCGTACCGGGACGTGTTGGTGACGGTCACCGCGGCGACCTCGCCCCACGTGGCCTCGTCACCGAAGACGAACTCACCGCCGTGCTTGGGCGGCCGTCCACCCTGCGGCGGGCAGATCCACGGCACCGGCACGGGCTTGCGCATCACCCGGTCCGAGCGGAGCCTGCCCAGAACCTCCACGGGCAGGTCGGCCAGGAGGTGGGCGATGCGGGGCGCGTCGTAGCCCGCGTCCAGCACGACCAAGACCTCCGGGTCCCCGCCCCGCCACTGGCCAGCGTCCACGAGACGTTGGACGACATCACGGACTTGGCTGGCGGTGACCGCGGCCAAGTCGGCGCCGGGCTCCAGCCTGATCGCATCCAGCAGCGCGGTCCACGAAGTCCGGCCCCTCTCCAGCGCAGCGACGATCGAGTACGGCCAGCCGGGCACCATCTGATGCTTGCCCAGGCCTCGGCCGAAGGTATGGCAGAAGGAGCGGTCCGAGGAGGTGTCGGCGTCCGGACGCAACCACGGAGAGACGTCCACCGCCAGCACCCGCCGACCGTCGCCGGCTCGGGGCAGCGGGACACCAGCCAGTGCCCGCCGCAGCCGGGCGACATAGATCCGACCTTGGTTGATCCCGGAGTACAAGGCCCCGTGCCCGCGCCGGTGCTCAGGAGCGAGCGCCAGGTCCACGAGGGTGCGGACCGGACCGTCGGTGCACAGCAGCGCGTCGCACAGCTCGAACAGGGCGTCGCTCCGCGCAGTCAGGCACGCGTACAACTCGGACCTGAACCCCGTCACCACCGACAAGGCGTCTCTTTGAACCTCGTGCTCGACCAGTCCCACGATCCCGGCCTCCGTGCTGCGTTGTCGCTCAGCACAGGATCGGCCCGCGACCCCTCACACATCTGGTGAACTGGGAAAACACCGAACAAGTTCGATCCCCGTTCGATGGTGGACCAGCTATCAGCGGTGCGGGGCCCACGGGTCGTCGTACCCCACCGGATCGGACTGTTCGGGGTGGAGCATCTTTCGGACGCAGCGCCGCAGACCTGTCTCGCCGGATCCGCCAGCGGCGGCCATCCAGGGCAAGGCGTCCATGGCGTGGGCGCGCTCGTCGGTGGCGAGGTCGTCGACGGCGGCGCGCAAGTCGTCGGAGGCGGGTTCCTCGGTGAGGCAGAGCCAGCCGATCGCGGCGGCCAGCCGGACCTCGGACGCTTGTGTCCGGTCCCGCCACCGCTCCCCTATCCACTCGGTGGTCGGCGGGTGGGGGTGAGCGCGGGTGGCTTCGGCGGTGGCGAGGACCAGGCTGGCGCGGACGATCGGATCCTGCTCGGCGGCCAGCCGGGTGCGGAAGGCTGCACGGACCGCGCGCTCGGGGTCGGCGGCGGTGGCCAGGGCGTAAGCGGCGCGGATCCTGATTGCAGGGTCGGGGTCGTCGAGAAGGGGCTTCAGGATGGCGGTGTCGGCAGTGATCGCGGCCCGGGCAGCTGCGACCGACCAGCCCGCCGGGTAGCCGCTCACCTCGACGCCGTAGCCGTCATAGAGGTCGTCGTAGGTCTCGGCGCGATGGAGCAGCAGTTGGTCGCGGGACGCGACGCCGAAGTAACCGGCGCGGGCCGGGCAGGACACTTCGGCGAGCGCGTCGGCACGGTGAGGGTGGCCGGTATCGGCGGCAATCCGGATCAGGAACGGCACGGCGAGCACGGCAGCAGCCCGCATGTCGTTGGCACACAGGCCGCTCACAACGCCCGTTCCGGTGCGACCAGGCGAGTCGCCGGTGTGCAGCAGGTGGACGTCCTCCCTGACACGATTCCCCTGAGGGAAGTGCTCCCAGGGAACTTCGCCGAGCAGAAAGGCATCCTTGGCCTCGGGCCGGATGTCGGCCATCACTGCCCGCACGTCGAACGGCCCGCCCGTGAACGAGGACAGCTCGGCCCCGTCCACCAGCGCCTGGCACATCGCGAACGTCGGATCGGTCCGCCACTCGCCCACGTCACGCCACCCCATCGCAAAGTCCGATCAGAGCCAATCATGCCCGAGTGGGCCGACATCGGTGTCGACGCGCTGCGGGGTAGACACGAGGCCGGCCTTTCCCGAGGCAGGCCGCGCGGAGGGGTGCACATCTGGCCCGCCTATTTGAAGCCGGACGTTAAACGGCAAGCTGAGACACCGCTCCGGTACGACGCGGGCGTCCTGACCAGCCTCGGACACACCCCGCCCGCCAGCCCTGGAACCCCGCCACCTACTTCAGACCGGCACCCCTGAACCGGCCCTGCAGCCGTGGCGGCCGGTGGGGCCGACGTTTCGCCCCCCCTTCCCGGTACCACTTTCCGACGCCGTCGTCGGGCGCGTGGGTGCCCGTGGCAGGGCCGTACCAGTCGAGGCACAGGACGGTGGCATCGTCGCCTCCAACCGCTGCCGGTAACCGTTCCACAGCGCATCGGCCGGCAGGGGGCCTTCCTCACTGTCGTCCGCGATTCGGATCTCAAAGGTGACCCAATATTCGTCGAGAAGGTCCAGCAGTCCGAAGGCCAGTTGCACCTGGTCGGCCGCCTCCACGTCCTCGGCGAACACCTCGGCGGCATAGGAGTGCGCCACCTGGTTGGCCGTGAGCACCACGTCCGGTTTCTCGTCGCTCACCGACCCGTCGCGCACCTGAATGACGCCCTGATCGGCCAGCCAGCGCCGCGCCGCCTCCGCAGCTTGCTTCTCCACTCGGAAAGTATGAAAATCCCAAGAAGGACCTACCTCCGCAGCATTCCGTTCTTCCCTCCGGCCGGGGGCAATGCCACGCCCACAGCGGTCCGTGTGCTCTTGGACTGCGGGAGTATGCCATCCATGACTTGTATCCGAAGGGGCCGTGCCGCGTAGAACACCAGCTTCACTTCGATCGCGGGAACGCGGCGGGGGAAGACCCTGGGTGCGGTATCGCGATGTCCAAGGTCTGTCGGGAGCGGCGAATGCCGCCGTCCGTGTACTCGAACGGGAGCGATTGTCTCCGGGCATCGTGGCAGTGGCGCTGAGCGTGTGGTCCGTGCGCGTCCACGGCACCAAGCGCCGGTGGAGGCAATGGGAGGCCGAGTTCACCTGTCCGTGCTGCGGTGCGGGGTGGGCCCGGGACAAGCTGCGAGACGCTCTGTACATGCTTCCGCCAGGGGCCAGCGGCGAACTACGGGTGCAGGTGGAGCGCCTGGACATGGTGCTCCTTAGGCGAACGCATCACGAGCCGATGGCAGACCCGGAGTTGGCGTGGTGGCATCGCAGGTGCTGACCGCACCCACGCCCCCACTGATTCATCGGCTCTTGTATGACTCGCCGGGGGGGATCTGACAGAGGCGGAGTGGCAACGACTGGAGCCGCTTCTGCGACAGGCAACAACCGATGCGGGCGGTGGCGTGATCATCGCCAGGTGGTCAACGCATCCTGCACCGTGTGCAGACTGGGGTGCAGTAGCGTGACCTGGAGCGCTATGGGCCGTTGAAGACCGTCTACGAACGGTGTCGGCGCTGCGCCGACGGAACCTGGGAGCGGTTGCTTCAGTGCATGCAGGCCGATGCCGCCGGTGGGATCGACTGCGACGTCTCGGTTGCCTCCACCGCGATCCGTGCCTAACCAGTGCGGCCGGAGCCCGGAAGGCCCCACCGCCGCCGCGTCAAAAGAGGCGGCGGCCATGGCACGCCAGAGCGAAGAATATGGTTCGCGCTCCTGGTACCTAAGGGCTGTCCCGTAAGTGATCTTGCTTTGGCGATGATCTCGACCGTGTCAGGTGTGATCACGGCGTCTGAGCCGTCCTGGATAACCCCGTTCACTAGTTGGAGCCCCCGCGCCTGGGCACGTTGGTGACCACGCTGCGTCGCGAGGGTGCCGACTCCCCAGGCCGGGGCCGGCCGTGGAAGCTGTCGTTGGAAGACCGGGTGCTCCTATCGCCACGTACTGGCGGACGAACTTGACAACGCGACAACTGGCTCCGCTGTTCGGGGTGTCGAAGTCGGCCGCGGACCGGGTGATCGACGACCTCGGCACGAGGTTTGCGCTGCGTCCCCGCCAGCGGTTCGCCAAGGACGCGGTGCTGATCGTGGACGGCACCCTGGTACCCACCCGGGACCACAAGGTGGTCGAGCAGTCGAAGAACTATCGCTAGTCCACCAATCATCAGGTGGTCATCGACGCCGACACCCGCCTGGTCGTGGTGGTCGGCCGGCCGTTGCCGGGCAATCACAACGACTGCCGGGCTTGGGAGGAGTCTGGTGCGAAGGCCGCCGTCGGCAACACGATGATCATCGCCGATGGCGGCTACCCGGGTACCGGGCTCGTCATGCCGCACCGGCGTCGCAAGGGAGAGGATCTGCCCGACTGGAAACAGGCACACAACAGGTCCCACAAGCTGGTTCGCGCCCGCGTCGAGCACACCTGCGCGCGGATGAAAACCTGGAAGATCCTGCGCGACTGCCTCTTGAGAGGCGATGGAGTGCATCCCGCGATGCATGGCATCGCCCGCCTGCACAACCTCGCCCTCACTGGGTAGCCCCACCACGCAGGGGAGCGCGGGGCCGGGCTTACTCAAATGGCGTCGCACGGTGACGGTCAATAAAGTTCGCACTCCCAGGGCTCGATGTCCGGTTCCCCAGGAGGGAGCTTCCCGGTGCAGTAGGCGTAGAGATAGGTTGCAGCCCGGCGCTCCGCGTACTTCTCATTGACCGGTTCGCCCTGCTCGTCCAGTTCGAGGACGTTAGCGAAGATCGCGACGCAGATCTCCATCTGGGAGGGCGACTCGCGCAGCTCTTCCCAGTAATCGATCCCGTCCAACATCGGATGACCCACCGACCCTCGAGCAAGCCATCCGGCGAAGCGTCGCAGGGCTCCCGAAGCGCCATGACTTAGATGCGAAGACATGCCAAGGAATCTAGTCCCGTCTTCCCGGATTAATCCTTGCCCCCGCCTCAGGAGGGCGCCAAGGCCCTAGGGGGTGACGCGGCTGGTTACGGGACAGCCTTTAGTGAACACACCACACCAAGGCTCTGCTGTGCCTCGCCAGACGCGGGCCGACGTCCTTTCGTCCTGTTCTGTGACGGCGCCTTCTCGATACCCACCACGCTCAGAACGAAATGAGGGCATCCGCCCTGGCTGCGGACCAAGAGCGCGCTAGCTCATGACGGCAGCCTTACATCTGGTGAACCTCCACGGAGAAGCCTTCCGCAAGGACGGAGCTCAGGTGCTTCGCATGCGCACCCAGACATTGGCGCGCGTCAGAGAACTGCGCCGTCAGTTCGATAAGTACGTAGTCATCGGCGCCCTCGGTCGACCCGCCGCAGACACAGCACCGGAGACGCTGGCTCACCGCACCCGTCCACTCCACGCCGCTCCTGCCCACTGCCACCGTTGCGTCATCAACATGAACGGGCACATCGTTCCAGACGCCCTGACAGACCGCCCATCCACCTTGACCGCAGTGTGAGGGCCCTACGGGCGGCCACAGATGCGGGTGGCCCTGGCGGCGGAAGCGAGAAGGCGAAATCCGGAGCCGGACACATACTGCGGCGCCGGCTCCGGCCCCTACCCGCCCGCGCCAGAGCCTGCGCGCAACTTCGGCCCAACTGCTTCTCGTCGTCGGCGAAGCGGGCCACGCTGCCCCTAGGCCCTCGAGAACCTACCGGTCATCGAGCCGACGACGCCCCGGGTACCGGAAGCGTCGCTCAATCACCGGCAACAGAGGCACGGCCTCGGCCGTCCGGCGGGGGTGCTCAGGCGCGGTGCCGGAAGCGTCGGCGGGCGACCAGGAGCGTTCCGCCGGCCAGGGTCAGCGCGACGGCCGCGCCCGCGGTCGTGGTGACCCAGTCCGCGCCGGTCGCTGCCAGCGCCCCGCCGGAACTGCCGGGCCCGGCGGGGGTGGTCGGACCGGGAGCCGCGGTCGTCGTAGCGGAGGCGCTCGGGGTGGGCGTCCCGGTGGGCTCGGGGTTCGGCTTCGCGGTCGGGGTCGGCTTGGTGGGCTTGGGGCCCGGGGCCGTGCCGATCGTCAGGATGAGTGCGGCCTCGTCGTTCGCCGCGTTCGCATCGGGCGTGTCAGACCTGCTGAGACGGGCGCCGATGGTGTGAGTCGCCCCTGGGGTCTTCTGGGGGAACTCCCAGACGAACGGGAACGTGCGGCTCTCGCCCGGCTTCAGCTCGCCCACCGCGTCACAGGTGAGGGTGGAGGGGGCGGCCCAGCAGCTCTTGTCGTAGCCGTCGGGTCGAGTGAGGTCCCAATCTCCCCGGACCCGTTCCTGATCGACAAGGTCCGGGACGTCGTCGGTCTCTATCTCGCCCCGCCGGCGAACGCGGCCGTGTTCGCGGTGGACGAGAAACCGCAGATCCAGGCACTTGAACGGACAGCGCCGGTGCTGCCGATGCTGCCCGGAGTGCCCGAGCGGCGGAGTTTCGACTACGTCCGGCACGGCACCGTCGACCTGTTCGCCGCGCTGAACACCGCGACCGGCAAGGTGATCACAAAGCTGTCCGCGCAGCATTGGGCCGTGGACTTCCGTGACTTCCTCGACGAGATCGACCGCCAGACCGACCCGGGCCTGGCGGTCCACGTGATCTGCGACAACCTCTCCGCCCCCAAGGCACCGGTAGTGCACCAGTGGCTCCTCGCGCACCCCCGCTTCCACCTGCACTTCACGCCTACGTACTCGTCATGGATCAACCAGGTCGAACGCTGGTTCGCCGAGCTGGAAAGACGCTGCCTCGAACGCGGAGTGTTCTGCTCCCTCGACGAACTCAAGGCCGCACTAGAGAACTGGATCAAGGTCTGGAACGACGACGCCCGACCCTTCAAATGGACCAAGACCGCCGACCAGATCCTCGACCGCATCTGCCGCTACTGCGACAGGATCTCAAAACCAGATCACTAGGCTGCCTCGGCATGAAGGGGCGGCCATCGGGGCCCGCCTCGCGGTGATGGGTGCGGGAGAACAACCGGTGAACCGCAAGGGTGTGTACGGCAAGTTGGTGCGGGACCAGATTCCGCAGATCATCCGCGAGAACGGGGCCGAACCCGTCACCTACATCGCGGGCTCAGAGGAGTATCGCAACCGCCTGCGGGACAAGCTCGGCGAGGAGGTCGCCGAGTTCCTGGAGGCCGACGACGCCAATGCGCCGGAGGAACTCGCGGACGTGCTGGAGGTCGTGCACGCGCTCGCCGCGGACCTGGGAGTCGACTCGGAACAGCTGGAGAAGATCCGCGAGGTCAAGGCGAGTGAGCGCGGCAGCTTCGCGAACCGGATCGTCTGGACCGGCAACCGCTGACCACGTCGACTTCGACCGTCATTCGGTACACCACTTCGCGCGCACAACGTCATACGCGACCGAGTACGTTCGTTGGTACGCGATTTAATCCACCCGTTCAACGATCAACAGGAAGCTTTTCCGGGCTCCGGCCCGCCATCGGCAGGACCATCCGGCGTGTTGTGCCAAATGCCTGATCAAGGCAGGTAACAACCGTTCTGCACGTTTCTTCGCACAGTACGTCCGGCATCGCACGTGAAGACGAGGGAAACGCGGAGCTCTGCGCCCCGGTGCCACCCCAACGCTGACCGCTGGCTGCACGAATGGGGCCGGCTGGCATGCTGGTAGGCGCTGGCGCCCGGCGATGCGCCGACCTTCATTGCGTTGATCCGGTCGACCACCGGCTCCGCGCGCAGCCGGTTCTGCATCCTGGGTCGAAGGAGAGCTGCGTGCCGGGGCTCTCGTCGGCCGAGCGGAGGCCTTCGGCGTGAAGGGGAGTTCAGGACAGACGTCATTCGCGATAAGCGCATCCCTCGAGCGTCGACGCCCATGCCGCGGCTCCATACCTTCCATGGGACGGGCGTCGTAGTCGGTTCCGCCGGGGTGTCAGTGGTGTCCGGCATAGTGCCAGGAATGATCAACAACTTGGAGAACCTCGACTGGGCATCCATGGGGCACGCCTATGGATCTGCCAGTGATGTTCCGCAATGGCTGCGCAACATGGCCTCGCCTGACGACGAAGTCCGGAAGCAAGCGTTCCGCAGCTTCTACAGCGCAGCCCACCACCAGGGGGACGTGTATCCCTGCACGGTGGCCAGCCTGCCGTTCCTGTTCGCCATGGCCGACGC
>NZ_JBVJGU010000018.1:0-11763 GCF_055587165.1 Streptomyces sp. NPDC048353
CAGTGGTAGAGGTCGGTGAAGCGGCGGTCGGTGACGAGGATGTACGCCAGTGCGCGCGCGGCCTCCTGCACCTGCTCCAGCACCTCGGGCGCGGCCTTGGGGAGGAACAGTTCCAGAACGCCGATGGTGTCGCCGCGGTTGGTGACCGGGGCGAGCACCCTGTGCCCCGGCCCGCCGTTCGGTGCCAGCGTCAGGCGCTGGGTGCGCAGGACTTCGTCGTAGATGCCGCCGCCGGCGAGAGGGACGTGCTGGGCACGGTCCTGCTGGTGCGAAGCCGCCGTGTCGTGGACCCGCAGCAGGCGACGGCCGACGACATCGATGAACAGAAAAGACACGTACCGGGCACCGAACCGGTCGCGCAGGTTGCGCGCCACGACGTCGAGGGAGTCCACCGGCGCGGCAGCCTCCGCCGCCGCCAGGACCTCGGCCAGCCCGATCCGGTCATCCGACACATCCACCTCCAGGAGTTGCGGCTCTCCTTCCCGAACGAGGACAGGATCACAACCGCCACAGCCTCCCACGCTCCCCCGTTGCCGTCCGGGGAAGGCCGACCGTGCCGTCAGAGCCGCGTCAGCGGATCCAGTCCTTCAGTACAGATGGATCTCCCGCACCCGCACCTGTCCGGCGGTGGCCTGCTCCACCAGATCTGTCACCGCCGCGATCTCGACTGCGAACGGCCCGTTCTGCCGGCCGGCCCGGGTCACCGGGCCCTCTACCGCACAAGGAGCGGCACCCAGGCTGCGTGTCGGCTCCCGCACGGGGCAACGGCAAGTACATGACACAACTCATCACCGCCACCACCCTGCTCGCCCAGGACAGCCGGCCGGACGGCCCAGCGTGGTTCAAGTGGGCGTTCCTCGCCGTGTGGGCAGCCCTCCTGCCCTGGGTCCTCTACAAACTCCACCAGAACGGCTACTTCAGAAGACGGCGCTGACCAACCAGGCCTCTCCATGACACGGCCACCCGGACCGGGAGCGGCACATCGCACATGGCGCAGCAGGGCCACCTGGTCGCGACGCGACACCCAGGGAAGGGAGGGCCCAGGGCGTGCCCGGACGGGCGAGCGCGACGTGACCTGTCGGTCAGGGGCACATCGGGCTACCGCCGCGTCCACTCCTTCAGCACCGCCGCGATCTCCCGCGCCCCCGCCCGTCCGGCGGTGACCTGCTCCACCAGATCGCCGGCCTCCTTCGACGTCACCCTGACCTGGTACCCCGACGCATGGAGGTAGGCCGCGGCCACGGCCAGGGCGTAGAGCTCGTTTGAGTGCTCCAGCGCCGGTACGCGTGCGAGCTGTTGAAGCAGCGCGGCGGCCCGGTGGTGCGGCTGGTCGTAGACGGGGGTGTCCATCACGCGGAAGGCGTGTCGTGCCCGGGCTGCTTCGAGGGCGCCGAAGTCCACGATCTCCGGGTCGCCGGGGATCTCCCGCTGCGCGATGTCGAGCAGCCAGGTCAGGTCGATCTGCAGGAACAAGGTCCGGTCCCCGCCTCAGGCCGCGTCGGCGCCGCGGCCGGACGGGCCGAAACGCTCGGCGAACGCGGTCCCGTGCTCGGCGACGAACAGCCGGGCGCCCTCGAGGAACCGGGCGCGGGTGAGATCGGCGTCCAGCACCTGGCCCGCATACGCCTCGGCGGCCACGTGCCGCGCGGCGGCAGCGCGCTCAAGCGCCTCGTACGCCTCGTCACTGATCTCGATGCGGATCTCCCGTGCCATACGACCACGGTAGCGGGCCAGCGTCCGTAAGGCGGCCCCCGGGCGCAAACTGCCCTGCCCGCCGTCCAGCGGGCAGGGGCGGGCGGGCGCGGGCGCGGTCAGCGGCGGTACTCGTAGTGCAGGAGACGGGAGCGTGCCTCCTGCTCGGTGGTGCCCAGGGCCTCGGCGACGCGCGGCCAGGACAGATCGTCTTCGCGTACCGCGAGATATGCCGCCACCGGGCCGATCGCCGCGGCCATCGACTCGAGCTCGCCCGCGGCTTTCACCGCGGCGAGCGGGGCGTCGTCGATGAGCCGTTCCAGGCGCTGCCGCAGCTGGTGGAGGAGGTCGCTCACCTCGGCGGGCAGGGGCACGGTCCGGGCCTGGACGTCGTCGACGTGCCTGTCCCAGTCCCGTTCGGGGCCGGAGGTGTCGTACGCGTACGGGTCGCGGCGTACGACGGCCTCCCAGTCCACCGGGTAGGCGTCTTGCCCGCGCCAGCCGCACGCGCACCGCGCCCTGATCCGGTCGGCCCGCGGTGCGCCCAGGGTGCCGTCATAGATCCACCAGTTGGTGGACTCGTGGACGTCGCCGCCGCTGCCCGTGTCGAAGTAGACCGGCCCCGGCTCGCTCCCGTCCGGCAGGAGCACGCCCACCGCGCCCTCGTGCGCTGCGTACCCGTCCCTCTTCCACCCCATGGATCGCTCCTCTCCTGCGCCTTGACCCGACGCCACGATGAGGCATGACAGCGCCGTCCGTCCGCGGAACCGGCGAGATCCACCCGCCCGTGCGAATGCCCGAGGCATGTGCCAAGGGCTCCGGGCAGGGAAAGGCGTCGGCCCCGCCGGCTTGTGGCCGGCGGGGCCGAGGGCGGGCCTCTCACCTTGGCGGTGGGAGAGACCCGCTGGAGGAAGCGGTGCGAATCGCTTCACCGTGGACAACGACCCGGGCCGCCGAGGGGCACGGGCCGGTCCGATCGTCTTACGGGGCGGGTGTGTAGTGCACGACCGCGGTCTCGCACGGGCCTTCGGCGTAGACCTTCAACGCGTCGACCTCCGCCTGGTCGGCGCTCAAGCCCCACCGGAGTTTGGTGGCGGTCCACTCGGAGATGTAGCGGCAGCGGGCGTCCGGGTGCGGCGGCATCCACTCGGCCGGGTCCCGGGCCCGGGCGGAAGCGGTCGCCGACTGGCAGGGAGCGTCACTCCGTCTGCGCTGCAGTCGAACCTTCGGCGGTGACTGCAAGGTGTCGGTGGCGAGCGCTATCGTTCGCGGCCGTGGACGTTACTGATCTTGACTACCGGGCTCGGACGCGGTCCGGCTGGATCCCGCCGGAGCTGGTCTCGCGGCTGCTCGAGCGCGGCCGCATCGGCGTGGTGGAGCTGCAGGCCGGGCGCGGGGAGTGGTTCTGCGCGCTGGCGTGGGCGCGGTTGTTGGGTGAGCGGGGCCGGCAGGCCGAGGCGTTGGAGGTGCTCGCCCCGTATCTGGCGACCGGCTGGTGGACGGCGGTCGAAGCTGGCGCCGAGATGCTGGAGGGGTGGGGCCGGATCGACGAGGCGATCGAGATCACCCGGGTCCGCATGGGGGCCGGACACCCGATGGCGCTGGAGTCTTACACGCGTCTGCTGGCCCGGCACGGTCGCGCCGAGGAGGCGTTCACCCTGCTGCGCCCGCACATCGGCGAGCGGTCCCTCGCCGTAGCGCTGGTCGACGTCGCTGGCGCCGCCGGCCGCGACGAGGAGGCCGCCGGGTTGCTCGCCGCCCGGACCGAGCACTGGTGCACGGATTTCCCGTGGTGCTGCCGGGGCCTCGACCGTGACACGGCGGTCGGGCTGCTCGCCACGATCCGCGAGCGCCAGGGCCGCATCGACGAGGCGATCTCCCTGCTGCGCACTGACGGCAACACGCTGCTCAGCCGTGAGCAACTGGCCGCGTTGCTGGCACGGCAGGGCCGGCTCGACGAGCTTCGGGCAGCGGCGGTGACTGACGACTCCGGATATGCGATGCAACGGCTCGCGAGGTTGCTGGAGGAGCGCGGCGACGTGGAGGGGGCGATCGCGGTATACCGGCAGGCCGACGGCCCCGTTGCGGCCGACCACCCCCACTCGGCTGTCGAGCTCGCGCAGCTCCTGGCCCGGCACGGACGGGGGACGGAAGCGATCGACGTGATGCGCGTCCTGGCCGACGGCCGCAAGGGGGACGACTGGATCCTCCATACCCTGGCCGATCTGTGCCTCCGCCAGGGCCGCCCCGAGGAGGGCCTGGCGCACCTCCTCGCCCTCGCCGCCGCCCGCGGGGGCGAGGAGGACTGGGATCTGTACTGGATACGGCTGCCGCTGATCGCCGCCCGTGACGGCGTCGACGAAGCGATCGCACAGGCCCGCTCCCACCCCGAGGGCACCACCTCGTACGCGGCGCCGCACATCGCCGAGCTGCTCGCCGGCGCCGGACGCACCGAGGAGGCTGTCGCCGTCCTCGAACAGCACGCCTCCGCGTACCGCTATGAGTTGGCCGGCTACCTCATCGACCTCGGCCGCATCGAGGACGGCCTGGCCGTCCTCCAGCAGCGCACCCACCACGGGACCCCTGCGCCCTCGGACGGCCCCCGGCACGACGCCCCTCCGTTCTGAGCTCGCCCGGATCGGGCCTGCTGAGCTGCCATCCGGAGAGCGGCGCGCCGGTTGCCCGGGGTCGACCTACGCGGGCCTTCCCGTCCGGCGGCCTGCAGATAGGCGCTCCGGTCGTCGGCTGCGTGGCGGCTCGTGTCCGGCCGCTGCCCGCACCCCCACCCTGTAAGAGGTGAGGACGCGGGCACCACTTGACGTCGACGCACGTGCACGGAGCGCTGCCCGGTCTGCGTCCAGGCCGCTGCACGCGCTGCGAGGCTACGGGGCGGGCGGGCAGTGCACCACCGCGGTCTCGAACGGGCCTTCAGGGTAGACCTTCAACGCGTCAACCTCAGCCTGGTCGGCACTCAGACCCAGCGGAGCTTGGTGGCGGTCCACTCCACGCGGAGATGTACCGGCACTGAGCGTCCGGGCTCGGCGGCACCCACAGGGCCGGGCCCTGGTCCGCCTTGCGGCGGTTCGTACGCGCGGTGCCGCGACGAGGCCGGTGACCGGCGTCCTCGTCGTTCGCGTATGCCTCCCGCCGGGGGCGCAGGCAGAGGCGGAGGCGTCAGGGAGCGTCACTCAAACCGTGCGGTATTCCCCTTCAACCGAACGGCTTGGGTTGTGATGTCGTGGGCTACGCCAGTGCACCAGGCACCGGGCGGGTGGCTTCGACCCCGCGCGACGAGCTCCAAGCAGGGGATGCAGGTGTGCCGATCCGAGCGTAACGTTTGCATTTAGCAGCCCAGTTCGGCGTCGCTACCGACGCCAGCGAGCGCGCTTCCTCCGATAACGCCGCCTGCGCCTTCGGCGCCTTGGGCCTCGCAAACGGCGGAACATTGCTCCTCTTCAACCGGTCTGCAAGTGGCGCGTCTGACACCTTCTCAGCCGACGTAGCCCTGACAAGAACAGATCATGCACCCGCCCCTCAGGAAGCGGCACCCAGCTACCGGCTATGTGGCATGGCTATCACTTCCTCACCGCGGCCGCTTCCTGGAGATTTCCATGAGCATTGAGACCTTCCGCAGTCGTTCAAATGAACCGCAGATGACCAGCGATGTCACTCCCGTGATACCGGGATCATTCTCTGTGACGTCACAGATGATGCAGGACGCGGTTCGCGCTACCGGCGTTTCTGTTGGCGAAGGGGATCACAACCAGGAGTCTTTGTTCAGTAATCCGTTCAAGGACGGACGCGACGAGGCGTTGGTCATCAACCAGGGAAAAGCCCTGACGTACCTCGAGCGTACGGATACTTCTGACACCGGCTGGGTGCAAGGAACTGTAGAGGGGGTGCCGGCACTGGCTGAGGTGGTAGCGGTTGCCCATCCGTCCGGGGACATTTATGCGGTGTGCAGCCCGGACGACGGGGCGGCCAAGCCTTTTTCTATGCAGCTTGTACAGGAGGAGCAGGAGGACGGCACACTGCGGTGCAAGTGGAAGAAGGGTGCCGAGTTCGACATCCAGTCCAAGAATGCCCGGTGTCTCTGCGTCACGTATTCGCCTGATGCCGGCCCGTCGGTGCTGGGTGCTTCCTCGAATGCCGGCGGTTCCTGTTTCGTACTCAGGCCAGGGCTGCCCAAGATGAGCATGGAGTCGGTTCCGTGGAGTTTGTACCCTTCACGAGTCGTGGCCCCTGGAACTGAACTGGTAGGTGGCGGGTTTCTGCCGTTCTTTCCCGCCACCGGCCAGAGGAACGTGTACGTTTTCTACTTTCTCGGCGGCAAGAAAGTTGGTCCGCTACGAGGAGTCCGCAGGACAGGTTCAAGGACCTTACTCGGTCTACGAGTTCGTCGACCAATTCTGTGGAAGCTATTACGTTCCCAACATGGAGCAGGCAAGCCCACAGGGGGACGTGGGCTGCGCCTTCCTCGACGCCGAAATCGGGTACCTGGTTGCAGCATCGTACATGTCTCCCGGCCACGGACTAAGTCTTGAGGCCACCTTGGTCGACGATCAGATAGACCTCGCAGCGGAAGCACGAATATGGCAGGACGCCGACGGGCGGCTACATCTGTTCGCGAACTCCCCATCGTCGAGTGAGGGAAACTGGGATCTTCGCGTCCTCCATCAGGCGAGCTGGGAAGTCGTCGACCGGGGCCCGCAACAGGCATTGACGCCGCAATGGACGTCGGCTCAGGTGGCGGGGGCACCAAACGGGATTGGCGGATATGATCTGCTGCGCTCCCAGGACCGCATCATCGCCTTCGATTTCAACGGGGACGGAAAGGAAAAGCAACTGCTTGCTTACCGGCCCGGAAATCGGACGGCCTGGGTCGTGAGCCGGAAGCGTACTCCCGGTGGATTCAAGAAGACTTTCTCAACCGACAAGGGACTGCCCGGGTACGACCTGTCATCGCTTGACGACCAGGTGGTTGCATACGACTACAAGGGCACCAAGAGCGCGAACTACCTGCTTGCCTACCGGCCGGGAGCAGGAAAGTTCTCCATCCTTCAGAAGAAGGAGGGCGTCAACGAATTCATTTCCGTCGTCGCAGCGGAAACGGGAGGCATCGGCGAACCGGGGGACACATACAACCTGGCCAACCGCGCAGACCGGATCGTGCCCTTCGACTACAGGAAGTCAGGGGCGAACGACTGCCTGCTGGCCTACCGGCCCGGAACCGGCATCGCGTGCGTCCTCACCCCGCAGCCGGGCGGCACGTTCCACCCGGAGGTGAGATCGCAGAGCGGACTGGGCGGATTCAGCCTGACCGACCCGGACGACATCATCGTCCCCCTGGACTTCACCGGCAGCGGAAGCAATACCCACCTCCTCGCCTACCGGCCAGGTAAGGGAAAGGCCTACATTCTCTCGGCGGACGGCTCGGGCGGATTCACGGCGGACGTCGCGAGCGACAGCGGGATCGGAGAGTACAACCTCAGCCGGCCCAACGACCGACTTCTCCCGTTCGACTACACGGGTCTGGGCAAGAACAACCACATACTCGCCTACCGTCCGGGGACCCCGGGCCAGTTCGACAATCAGCGCGTATGGATACTGCAGCCCGACAAGGAAGCGACGACTCGGTACACGCCTTTGGTCAAGGAAGCTCATGGCCTGGGAGGTTACGACTTTTCCTCCCCGGATGACCTGGTGACGGGATACGACTACAACGGAACCGGCAGCATGGCGTATATCGCAGCCTATCGGCCGGGTACCGGAAAAATCTCAGTCATGGGGCAGCGGGGCGGCAAGATGCAACCCGTGTACCAGGTACCTCCGGGGCCCTCGACGATCGTGACCGTCGGCCTGCACCACAACGCCACCGCATTCCAGCTCGATCCGTACCCCGATTACCGGCCGTCCGAACTGATCAAAATGAGCGGTCTCACCGATGCAGAGGCGTACTGCATCTGCACTCAGGATATTACGACCTCGGAGTGGCAGACAGACAAGGTCCGCGTGAAGCCAGACGACAAGGCTGCTCCCTTTATCGTCTCGCATTATGTCGCCGATACCACTCTCCTGTCGACGCAGGGGGCTGCCATGGCCGGTCACAAAGTGACCGTTTCGGCCGAGTCGTTGGTAGAGGTGCAGATAGAAGAGGTCTCGTATCAGGTAGGTCCAGGGCGGGCCGTCTCCGTCACCACCAACCGGGCGGGAAAGCTGACGATCACTATCGCTGCGCGGGGTCTGAATCCACCGATCGTGCACCTCAACGCCGACGGTCTGGAAGGCGGCACGGCCATTGATTTCGCTTCTCAGGCCAACTCCTTCCTCGCCGGGGAGGGAACCCTGCCTTCGCAGAGGGGCACGTTCAGCGCCGACCTTCTGGAACATGCCGAGGCCACCCCCAACACGGGCACGAACGAGGCAGAGCAGCTCGCCGACTGGAAGGCCCTCAAGGCACGCGGGCTTACCCCTGACGTAGTCGTCGATCATTGCGGCAACATGTACTCCCGAGCGGCGGGGTCAAGCCAGCTCAAGCCCGGTGGAAATCAGCTCATGATGACCTTCGGTGGGCAGACCGGCCCCCAGCCGGTACACGGGTATGTGATTCAGCTCTGGGACGAGGACAGGCCGGCCTTCCAGGTATTCCGCAACCAGGAGGAAGTGGAAGCATACAAGGCCTACCGGGGCGACCACCCCGCCTATGGCGGGGTGGTGGGACGACTTCACCAGTTGGTCCTCCGACGTCTGGGAAGGCATCAAGACGGGGGCTCAGAAGATCGCCGAGGTCATCGTTTCCGATGTCGTTGAGATAGCGGTCTTGATCGGGAACGCCGTCGTCTCCCTCGGCGAGATGATCATTGACGGCATAGAGGCCGCTGTCCGGGCTGTCGAGGCCGTCTTCCAGATGATCGCTAATGCGATCATGCGCGTCATCGAATGGCTGAAGTCGCTGTTCGCCCTCGATGCCATCTGGGACACCAAGGAAGCGCTGGAACAGGGTGTGCGGAATACAGCCTCCATGATGACCACCAGTCTGACCTTCGTGGAGAAGTACACGGACGGGTGGATACAGGAGCAGAAGGAGCAGGTCACTCAGACGTTCAAGTCTCTGACCGACCGGTATGCAGGCACTCGCATGGGCGACTTCCAGAACAAGGTGGAGCCGGCGCCCGCCTCGTCCGGAGCATCCCTGGAGCGTAAGGACCTGTCCAGCCCGCAAGGGGCCTGGTTCGCCAACAAGACCCTCTCCGCCCCCTCCCCCACCTTGACCCTGAAGGACATGGCCGACCCGCCCATGCTTGCCGAGTTCGAGGAACTCATCAAATCCTTCACGGGAATGACTTCACTGACCAAGATCATCAACTCGACGAAGGAGATCGAGAAGGCCATAGCGGACTTCTTCACGTTGGACGGTGACGACCAGACCGGCCGCTCCACCTTTGAAGCCCTCCTCAACAGGCTCAGGGACTTCATACTGGAAGTGCTCGACGTGGTCAATGACCTCATCAAGGCATTGATCAAATTCGCCAAGGCAGGTGCGAAAAGCCTCGGTGCACTTCTGGACTACCCGCTTCCCCTCCCGATCGTCGACACGCTGTACCAGTGGGTGCAGAAAACCGCGTATCCGACGCGGCCGACGAAGCCGCTCACCGTCGGCGGTTTCGCGTTCCTCATCGCCGGTTTCTTCGCCACTACCGTTCACAAGCTCATCAACGGAGTGGACAGCAGGCCCTTCCCCGGCGGGACGTTCCCAACAATCCCAGGCCCCCCCAAGGACGGTGAAGAGCAGTCGGCCGTATCGTTCACGACCGACCCTGACTTCAACCAGGACATGGTCGGAATCCAGGCCACGGGCGTACCGTGGGCCGTCCTGCAAGCCCTCGGCGTGGCACTCACGGACCTCGTGGAACCCATCCTGGACGATGTCTTCAAAGTCGGCGTCCCGGTGCTGATGGGCATCAACACCTCCGTGGCCCTCATCAACGGGTATCAGAGCCTTGTTCTCGGCTGTCCCCCCATCCTCGGCTCGCAGTGGACGGGACTCGCCATAAGCGGATACGCGCTCAGCGCCGTCAACGTGTTCCTCGATCTCGTCGGAGGCCTCGCCGGCCCCTGGATCCCCACGGAATGGGCGCGGAGCACCCTGCTCAAGAACGCCGCCATGAAGTTGATCAGCGCCGGCGATGAGGACAACATCACCGTTGGATCGTCGCTTCAATGCATTATCGGCGTCGCTTCCGTGATCCTGCAGTGCGTCGATCTCAAGTATCATCCTCCCACCACTCGGGCGAGTACGGGCGTAGCGTGGGTCGCCGCCTCCATGTCCCATCTGCACAACGTCGGGCAAATATTCCGGATGATCGCCCTGAACTGGCCTGAGCCCGAGGACGAGAAGCTGAAGGAGATCATGGCTGCGCGGAAGAACGGCATCTATATCGGGACCACCGTTGCCGATGTGATTTTCGTTGCCACCGGCGATATGGCCATCGGAGTGCCCCCGTGCATAGCACTCGACCACGCGCCAAGGATCACCAACGGCGGCACGTCGGATGTGCCTAAGCCAATTCCCGACGGTACGGCGGGACAGCAGTACAGCCAGACCGTCACGGTCACCGCAGAGGGCGCAGATGTGCCCATCAACGCGCCCCTCAACAACTGGCAGCTCGTCGACCTGGATCCGAATAGGCCAAGCGGCCTGACGATAGTGCAAGATACCGAAAACGCGGCGAAGGCAAATATCAGCGGCACTCCGCTTGCGACCGGGGACTACACCTTCAGGATCCAGGTCTGGGATTCCTACAGTCCGCCGCTCTGCTCCTACAGCAGAATCGCCCGAGTGCATGAGGACAAGCCCTACTTCAAGATCCACGTCAAGCCCTCGTGACGAAGAGGGCATCTGCCCACACCCCCGTGGCTCGTCTGCGAGACTGCGCCGGCCGGGGAGGCACAGGCACCATCGCATCGAAGCGCAGCTCCCAAGCCAAGCCCCACGAGGCAGGGCCTGTCCGGCGAACCGGGCGATGTCCTCGCCTGGGATCTCATGGCCCTCGCGCTATACCGATGTCCCCCGGGGCGCCATGACCGCGTCCCCGGCGAGCGATACGACTGGCCAGGCCATCGGCCCGGCCAGTCAGCCTCGGCCGCCGGGGTGTCGGCCTCCGTGCGCGGAGCGCTGCCTGGGCCGTGTCCATGCAGCGCTCCGCGCCACTGCCGGGGACTACGGGGCGGGTGTGTAGTGCACGACCGCGGTCTCGCAGGGGCCTTCGGCGTAGACCTTCAGCGCGTCGACCTCCGCCTGGTCTGCGGACAGGCCCCAGCGGAGCTTGGTGGCGGTCCACTCGGAGATGTACCGGCACTGGGCGTCCGGGTGCGGCGGCATCCACTCGGCCGGGTCCTGGTCGGCCTTCTGCCTGTTCGTCCGCGCGGTGACCGCGACGAGGCTGGTGGCCGCGTCCTGGTCGTTCGCGTACGCCTCCCGGCGGGCCGGACTCCAGGCGGAGGCGCCGGAGTCCCAGGCCTCGGCGAGCGGGACCATGTGGTCGATGTCGAGCTTCCCGGCCTCGGTGACCTCCTGGCCGTCGTAGTACGACAGCCAGGCGCCGCCGGACAGCTTGCAGCCCGCGGCCACCCCGGGGGCGGCGGTCGCCTCGGCGAGGAGGACCTCGGCGCGGGTGTTGCAGCCGTCGGTCTTGTCGAGGCCGGTGTTCCAGTGCTTGAAGGAGTCCCGCTGGTAGCCGGCGCGGGACTCGTCCGCGAGCGGGAGCTCGGCGAGGCCGTCGGCGAGACCGATGACCACGGCCGCCGGGGCCGCCGGGGCGGCGTGTGCCGTAGCCGGGGCCGCGAGCGGGAGGAGGGCGAGGGAGAGCGCGGCGAGGCCGCGCACACAGTTCTTGATCACGAAGCCTGGGATACCGGTCAACACCTGGCGTTGACCAGCGGTTTCGCCCATGGCTCAGCCGCGTGGGGGACGAGGTGTTGGGTCGCCCGGGGGAATTTCACCCCCGGGCTCCCGCAGAACGGAGCGTGACAATCTCTCGTCACTCCGCTCTTGTCATCCTGGTCACCAAA
>NZ_JBVJGU010000019.1:0-8650 GCF_055587165.1 Streptomyces sp. NPDC048353
CAAGAAGAAGGCAGAACACCGTGAAGACCACCACGATCAGCGACGGCCAAGGCCGAACCCTGTGGTCCGGGGCCGACCGGCCCGGAAGAATGCACGATCAGATCGCGATGCGCACCGAGGGCATCGCCGAGCAATTCCGCCTGCACCCACTGGTGACGGCCGAGGTCGACGAAGGCTACCGGGGCCCGGCCAACGAGTTCCCCGAACAGGTCAGCGCACCGCCGAAGAAGCCGAAGGGGGAGGATGCGTCACTCGGCGACCTGTACGCCTCGCGCGAGATGCGTCGCCGCCAGTCCTCCGCTCGGATCTGCGTCGAACACGCCAACACCGAGCACAAGCAGTGGCGCCCGCTGCAACGGTTCCTCGGGCGCCGCGAGCACTACGCCACCACCCACCGGGCCGTCGCCGGCCTGGTCTCCGACCGCGCCTCCCAGCGGGCCACTCGCCGCAAGCCGAGCACCGAACTCGTGACCGTCAGCTCGATGGCCTGCTGAATCACCCACCAGCCGAACCCCCAGACCAGCACGCCCGCCCTTCAATAGCCGACCACGTCGATAGAGGTCTGCGCCACGTGACGTGAGGTTTGAGCGGCGTGATGGCGGCCGTGAGGGCTGATCTGTCGAAGCGCCTCGGCCTCGCCGCAGCCGTTTCGGATGGCGGACTGCTGGCCGCTCGAAACAGGTGGTCCGCTTGAAGGACTGCTCGGTACGGTGACCCGGTGTGCTTCTACGCCATGACCTACTACAAGCTGCATTACGCGTGCGTTTCGTGCCGTGTCAGCTTCAAACAGCATGCCTATCCGCAGCGGGAGCACCTGTGCCCGAACTGTTCTCAACCCCTCATTTGCGCTGGTCACGACTTCGCGCCGCCGCCTCGGCGTGATGTCCGCGGTTGGTCTGTGGTGGCTGCGGTGTTGGGTGAAGGGCTGCGCTACGAAGGGCTGTCGGTGTGCGGGTGTGGCAGGGAACCCAAGTACCGCCCGCGGACGCGCGCTGAACTGCGAGTCCGTCGGACCATTGCCGCGAGAGACGGGCTGCCGCTGTCCGAGGCGCTGTCCCGACCGGACCCTCTGACCCCCCTGACGGACTGACCTCGCACCTCAACGCGCCTGGGCCCACCTATCGAGGCGTAGCACGCACAGTGCCGTCAGTGGTGTGTGGTGGGATGGCGGGATTGCGTCGTTGATCTGCTGGGAGCCCTCCGTGACGTCCGTGTATCCGTCCCTGACTCGTGTTTTGGCCGAGGCTTTGATGGATGTCCTGTGGTTCATCGATGGAAGCGAAGAGGAGCAGGTGGATCAGGACGACGCAGTCAAGGTCCTGGAGGGTGCGGCGGCCCGCTTGGTCAGCACCCTGTCGAATGATCAACAACGGGAGCTGATCGCCCTGCTCGGGGAAATGGCAGCCACCGAGACCAATCCAGCTCGCCGCAGGTTCCTGGAAGGGTTCCCGGCGGATTTCGGGCTCATCGCCGATGCCTCCTGAAGGAACGCAGCCACCTTCGCCGAGCACCGAAGGCTAGAACCCCAACCGCGCCCCTGCCACCACCCCGAACCCCCCAGGCCCAGGCGGGCGATCCGGAGCAGGGCGGGCACCAGTCGTCATCACTCCGCGGCCTCTCGCGACTCAGGGCTTCTCCACCGTCGTCAGCCACAGGCTCACGTACCGCTCCACGTCCACTCCCAACGCCACGTCCACCAGCGTCTGTTCGCGGAACCCCTCGTGGATCTCGGACTCGCCCGGGCGGGGACGGCGGTCGACGATCGTCTGGCCCCGGGTCGGTCCCGGGGCCAGGGCGACCTCGACCGGGAGGGGCTCTGTCGTGATCCCCGCCGGGTCGACGACCGCGCAGACGGCGCCCGCGTCACCGAGTCCGCCGGTGGGGGTGGGGTCGCCGGAGGTCGCCGGGTCGCGGTGGGCGAGGAGTTCACCGGCAAGACGCAGGCGCGGCTCGGCGCTCGCGCGCAGCCGTCGGACGTCGGCGGCGGGGACGAGCACCTGCTGGAACACGTCCAGCCCGTACATGGTGATCGGCACCCCGGCCGTGAGCAGGATCGCGGCCGCCTCCGGGTCGTGCCACACGTTGAACTCCGCGACCGGGGTGGCGTTCCCGGTCGCCACCGCGCCGCCCATGAACACGATCCGCTCGATGTTCCGCACCACCTCCGGGTGGGTGCGCAGGAGCAGCGCGATGTTGGTCAGCGGCGCCGTGGGGATGAGCGTCACCGGACGCGGTGAGGCCAGGATCTCCCGCCGCAGCAGGGTGACCGCGTCCACGTCGACCGGCCTGCGGGTCGGCGCGGGCAGCCGGAGGTCGCCCATCCCGTCCTGCCCGTGCACGTGCCGGGCCGTCCGTACCGGCTCGACCAGCGGACGCTCGGCGCCCCGCGCGACCGGGATGTCCCCTGCCCCGGCCTGCGCCAGCACGGTCAGCGTGTTGCGGACGACGCCGTCCAGGTCGGTGTTCCCGGCCACGCAGGTCACCGCCCGCACGTCGAGCCCGGGGTGGCGTACGGCGAACAGCAGGGCCAGGGCGTCGTCGACGCCCGTGTCGCAGTCGATGACGACCGGGATGGGCTGACCAGTCACGGCAACGCTCCTTGTCTCCGCGCGTAGGGAATCGACCCTATACAGGCCCCGGCCTCCGGCCCCGGGATCCTCGCCGGGCCGGTCGTCGTCCGGTCTCCCGCTACGAACCGGCCCGTCGCCGGGGCCGGCCCGGCCGAGACGGTGCACTCGCCGTCGGCCACCCGGGTGACCGGGCCGGGCCGGGCGCGCCCGGTGCCGGGGCGGTCAGGGCCGGGCGCCCGGCGCCGTCCGCGGGACCGTCAGGTCGGCGACGACCGGGCGGTGGTCCGACGCGGACGTGTCGAGGACCTCGGCGTGCCGAACCCCGATCCCGGCGGAGACGGTCACGTAGTCGAGGTACTTCCTCGGATCCCACGCCGGGTAGGTCGGTCCGCAGGGGCCGGCGACCGCGCAGGCGTCGGTCATGCGGCCCCACAGCGGGGCGAGTTCGGGCGCCGTGGGCTCGGCGTTGAAATCGCCGAGCAGCAGCTGGGGCTCGGCGCCGTCCTCTCCGAGGATCCGCAGGGTGTCGGCGATCTGCAGGGTGCGGACGGACGGGTCGGCACGGTAGTCGAGGTGAGTGCCGTAGACGTGCAGGCGCGTGCCCCGGAGACCGACCGTGATCTCCGGGAAGCCCGGTGCCGGCGCGGGCACGGGGTTCCGCTGCTGAGTGGACAGCCGGGTCAGCTCGTGGTTCTCGGCGGCGAGGACGGGGAGCCGGCTCAGGAGCGCGATGCCGAACCGCCGTCGGGGGGCCTGCGGTGTGACCCCGGGAAGGTCGTAGATGCGCCCGAAGAACACCCGCATGTCCAGGCGATCGGCCAGCAGCGCCGCCTGGTCCTGCCAGGCGCTCCGCTCACCCCAGTGGACGTCGACCTCCTGCAGGGAGACCACGTCGGGACCGGCGGCCTCGATCGCGACGGCGGTGCGCTCCAGGTCGAGCCTCCCGTCGTCCCCTGCCCCGGCGTGGATGTTGTACGTCATCGCTCGGATGCCGACCGGCCCGCCCGCCCGGGAGGAGGCCGCCGGCGGGCCGGGCCGTTCGACGGCGGGTAAGGCGGGCGCCACCGCCGCCAGGCCGCACATGATGACGAAGGCGGAACGGAGCGTACGGAGCGCGATCCGGCGCATGCGTCGTGTCTCCAAGGGCGTCGAGGGGTGGTCAAGGGGCGGGCACGGGCAGTGCGAGGGCGGTGCCATCCGGCCCCGGGCGGAAGCACACGGGACACACCAGTGCGCTCCCGTCGCCGGGAGACTGGCAGGATGGCTGCCATGGACATCTTGCGCAGGAACAACGTCACGGTCACGGGCAACCCCCAGGGCCCGGTGGTGGTGCTGGCGCACGGGTTCGGGTGCGATCAGAACATGTGGCGGGCGAACGTGCCCGCCCTCGCGGCCGACCACCGCGTCGTGCTCTTCGACTACGTCGGCGCCGGACGGTCCGACCTGTCCGCCTTCTCGGCGGAGCGCTACGCCACCCTGGACGGCTACGCCCAGGACGTCGTGGACGTGTGCGAGGCGCTGGACCTGCGCGGAGCGACGTTCATCGGGCACTCGGTCAGCGCCATGATCGGGGTCCTGGCCGCCGCCGCGGCGCCGGAGCGGATCGGCGCGCTCGTCATGGTCGCCCCCTCCCCGCGGTACATCGACGACACCGACTACCGCGGCGGCTTCACCGCCGAGGACATCGACGAGCTGCTCGGATCGCTGGAGTCGAACTACCTCGGCTGGTCCTCCGCCATGGCACCGGTGATCATGGGCAACCCGGACCGCCCCGAGCTGGGCGAGGAACTCACCAACAGCTTCTGCGCCACCGACCCCGACATGGCCCGCGTCTTCGCCCGTACGACCTTCCTGTCGGACTCCCGCGACGACCTCAAGACGGTCGCCGTGCCCACCCTGGTCCTCGACTGCGTCCAGGACGTCATCGCCCCGCCCGAGGTCGGCGCCTACGTCCACCAGGCGATCCCCGGCTCCCGTCTGGTCACCTTGGACGCCACCGGACACTGCCCGCACATGTCGGCGCCGGAGGCGACCAACGAGGCGATCCTCGCCTTCCTCGCCGACCTACGATGATGTGCCCCGTCGGGCAGGGCTCAGGCCCCTACGACGCCCGTGGCGAACAGGCGGGCGACGCGGCCTTCGCCGCCCTGCTCGAGGACAGCGCCGACGAGCTCTACGAGAGCGCGCCCTGCGGCCAGCTGTCCACCCTGATGGACGGCACCATCGTCAAGATCAACACCACCCTGCTGGACTGGCTCGGCCTCGACCGCGAGGCGGTGGTGGGCCGGATGAGGTTCGCCGACCTGCTGACCGTGGGCGGGAAGCTGTACCACGAGACGCACTTCGCGCCGCTGCTGCGGATGCAGGGCACGCTCCACGGCGTCGCCTTGGAGATCAAGCAGACGGGCGGCGGACGGATGCCGGTGCTCCTCTCCTCCGCGGTCAAGCACGCCGGCTCCGGCGAACCGCTGCTGATCCGCACCACCGTCTTCGACGGCCGCGACCGCCGCGCCTACGAGGAAGAGCTGCTCCGGGCCCGCAAGGCCGCCGAACAGGCGGTCACGCAGGCCGAGGCGGACCGGGCCAGGCTCCAGGACGCGCTCGCCGTGCTCCAGCAGTCCCTCCTCCCGCACGCCCTGCCGACCGTGCCCGGGGTCGAAGCCGCCGCCTACTACCACACGGCCTCACCGGACCGGCTCGGCGGCGACTTCTACGACATCTTCGCCATCGACGGCACACGCTGGGCGTTCTTCCTCGGCGACGTCTGCGGCAAGGGACCCGAGGCCGCCGCGGTCACCTCCCTGACCCGCTACACCCTGCGCGCCGCGGCCCTCCACACCCCCGACCCCATCGCCGTCCTCACCACCCTCAACACCGTCCTCCACGAGCGGTACAGCGGCGGCGACCCGCGCTACTGCACCGCCATCTTCGGCATCCTCGAACCCGACCCCGCGAGCGGCATAGCCACCGTCCACCTCGCCTCCGGCGGCCATCCCCCCGCGCTCGTCCTGCGCGCGAACGGCGACTGCGACTTCCTGCGCACGCCCGGAGGTCTGCTCGTCGGCATCGTCGCCCAGCCGCACTTCACCTCGGCCACCACCACCCTCGGCCCCGGCGACACCCTCCTGCTGTACACCGACGGCCTCACCGAAGCCCGTACCGGCACGGGCCGCGCCCACCTCTACGGAGACGAGGCCCTGCGCTCCTTCGCCACCGGCCATGCCGGCCACTCCGCGCACGCCCTCGTGGAGGCGCTCACCGGCCTGCTCGACAGCTTCGGCGAGGGCCTCGACGACGACACCGCGCTGCTCGCCCTCGGCATACCCCGCCCGACCCATCCGGCCCCCGGCCCTGCGACGAAGAACCCCTCATGAGCGATCTCAAGATCACCTCCCGCGACGCCGCGACCGGTCCCGTACTGGAGATCAGCGGCGAGCTGGACTACGCCAGCGCCGGCGAACTGAGACGACAGGTCACCGCCCTCGTCCTCCGACCGGGGCAGCGCCTGGTCCTGGACCTCACCGGCATGGAGTTCTGCGACTCCAGCGGCATCACCGCGCTCATCGCCGCCCGCAACCACGCTTTGGCAGCCCAGGCGGAGATGGCCCTCGCCGCCGTACCGGCCAACACACTGCGCATCCTCCGCATCGTCGGACTCGACCAGGTCTTCACGCTGTACGCCGGGACCGACGCGGCCACCCGCCCCTGAGGCCCCCGCGCCCGCCCCGCGCCGCCCTCCGCGGTCGGAACGGCGGTCACCCGTTGCGGTGAAACCGGGCCTCCACAGCGAAAGCCGGCGTGTCGGAGCGGGACACATGAGGGACGGGGTGCTGGAAGGCACCCTCCCGTCATGCCGCCGGCAGACCCGGAGGCGAAAGGACGTACCCATGCGGATAGCGCGGACCCTTCGGCCCCCACGGACGCGGCTCGTGACGACCGCTCTGCTCCTCACCGTCACCGGCGCCCTCTGCGCGCCCCCCGCCACCGCGTCGCCCGCCGGCGACCAGGACACCGCGTTCGTGCGGAGGGGACACCAGGTCGGCCTCGCCGAGATCGCCGCCGGCCGGGACGCGGCGAGGAACGCGGCCACCCCCTGCGTCAAGGCGGTCGGAGCAGCGCTCGTACGCGATCACACCCGGCTGGACGCGGGCCTGAGCGCCCTGGCCCGTGAGCTCGGCGTCACCCTGCCGGGACCCGCCGCCCCCGCGCCCGCGCGCGAGCCCGAAGACGTGCGGGGCCCGGCGCGGACGACCGCGTACGACACCGCCTGGCTCGCCGACCGGGCCGAGGCGCAGACCGAGGCGCTCGCCCTCATCGACGCGCAGATCGCCCGGGGCGACAACGCCCGGGCCGTCGCCGCCGCCCGCGTCGCGCGGCCGGTCGTGACCATGCACCTGGACATGGTCCGCGGCGGCACCTGCCACGGCGTCCCGGGCGGGACGACGTCCGCCGCCGGCAGCGGCGCCGACCTCGCGGCGGCATCGGGGAACGACCGCTTCGTCCTGGGCGCGGCGGCCCTGGCGGCCGGAGCCGTCCTCGCCGGGGCCGGCCTGTGGCTGCTGTCGTCGCGGCGGCGCGACGACGGCGGAAGGTGACGGGCGAGCCGGACCGCCGGAGCGCCGGCCCGCCCGGCCTTCCGGACGGGAGCGCGGGGACCCGGCTCGGCGCGTCGGACATCGTGCGCCCGACGCCCCTCCTCGCCGTATCGGACGCATGTGCGACGCCCGTTGTTCGCCTCGCCCCGCATCCGGCCCCCCGGGCGGCCCGGAACCCTCGTCATGCCACGCCCCGCACTGCCCGAGCCGGATCCCGACACCCTCGTCGTCCGGCTCGCCGACGGAACCCTCGTCCTCCTCGCCGACACCGACCCGGCGCTCGTCGAAGCGCACAGCCCTCTCCGTCGCGCCCTGCGCACCTTCCGCCACCAGGAATCGGCCGACCGCCGCGGGGACTGAGCCGGACGTACGGCCCTGCCCGCCGGATCCGTGCCGTGCCGACGGCATGACTCCGTCGTCTTCCGGATATGGCTTCACTGAAGAGCCGGGAATCCAGCAGCGGAGGGGCAGCGTCTGCCATGAGCGAGTCGGTCGAGGCCCCTGCCCGCCCCGCTGGGGAGGTCCGGCGGTGACCCCCGGGGACGAGGCCACCGCGCATCTGCTCGTCGCGGCCGCCTTCCACGACGCCGCGGCCAAGGCGGAGGAGCGCGGTGACAGCTCCGTCGGCGAGTTCTCCCGCGCCGTCATCCGCCGCTTCGAGGAGCACCAGCACCTGGAGGGCGCGCTCTACGACATCGTGCTCCAGTACGCCAAGGAGTACGCCTCGCCCGCCGACCTGGAGGCGCTGGAACGCTGGATCGCCGAGGTGACCCGCCACTGAGGGACCGGCCCGGGAACGCGGGGCGGGGCGGTGAGGACGGTCCGCGCGCCGCGCGCCGCGGCCTCTGACGGACCACGGGTGTGCGCGCCCGTCCGCGGGGCAGGCGGTCTCCCTGAGGCCGCGGCGGGGACACCTCCGCGGCCCCCGCTGGAGGCGGTCCTCGACGGCCGGCCTCCACGGAACGTCCCTGAACGGAGGAGTGATCGGCATGGCGGAGAACGTGTGGAGCTACGGCGAGGCTTTCGGCCACCTGGTGGGCACGGACCTGTCCGGCTGGAGGGTCGAGGCGACCGACGGGCACATCGGCAAGGTCGACAAGCACTCCGACGAGGTCGGTGACGCCTATCTGGTGGTCGACACCGGGGTGTGGATCTTCGGCAAGGAGGTGCTGATCCCGGCGAGCGCGGTGACCCGCATCGACCTGGAGGGGCACACCGTCCACCTCGACCTGACCAAGGATCAGATCAAGGACTCGCCGGAGTTCCACTCCGACAAGCACCTCGCGGATCAGCAGTACCGCGAGGAGGTCGCCGTGTACTACCGCACCGGCGGGCCCTTCGGCGGCGGCCCGAGCCCCGTCTGACGTCCGGTAGACCCGCGAGGCGGGGGCCCCCCCGGGAATGGGGGGGCCCCCCCGACACGCCCCCCCCCAGGACGCCCCGCCCGCCCCCCCCACGGGGGCGCGCGGGGGGGGGGGGTGTGGC
>NZ_JBVJGU010000020.1:0-4693 GCF_055587165.1 Streptomyces sp. NPDC048353
GCGTCGGCCATGGCGAACAGGAACGGCAGGCTGGCCACCGTGCAGGGATACACGTCCCCCTGGTGGTGGGCTGCGCTGTAGAAGCTGCGGAACGCCTGCTTCCGGACCTCGTCGTCAGGCGAGGCCATGTCGCGCAGCCATTGCGGAACATCACTGGCAGATCCATAGGCGTGCCCCATGGACGCCCAGTCGATGTTCTCCAAGTTGTCGATCATTCCCGGCACTATGCCGGACAGCACTGACACCCCGGCAGAACCGACCACGACGCCCATCCTCGGGGCAGGTATGGAGCCGCGGCATGGGTGTCGAGGCTCGAGGAATGCGCTCATCGCGAATGACGCCTGTCCTGAACTCGCCCTCATCGCCGAAGGTTTCCGCCCGGCTGACGAGGGCCCCGACACGCAGCTCTCCTTCGACCCGGGATGCGAGAACCGGCTGCGCATGGAGCCGGTGGTCGACCGGGTCAACGCAAGGACGGCCGACGCATCGCCGGCCCTCCAGGGCCGCCGCAACTACGTCTGGGACAACGACCGCGACAAGGCCACCCTCCGCGATGACCGCGGCCGCTTCAAGGCGAGGGGGCGACGGATCCGCCGCCCCTCGCGCGGACACCCATGCGGCGGCTTCCGCCGGCGTTCAGGACCCCGCACCGAGCGAGGCGCAGTCCCGCACCTGCGGCTCCTTTCTCCGACAGGCCGCTGGCACTCCCGCCGCCCGGTCAGGCGCTTTCCGGGCGCCCCCTTCTGGGACTGGCCGAAGCCGCCCTCGGCGTCCCCCGGGCGGGCGTGAGCCGGGCCTGGGCGCGGGGCCTTCGCGGATGGTCCTGGGGTCCCGGGGCGGTGATCCTGTTGGCCGTGCGGCGCCGGGCCGGAGGGAGCGGTCGCAGGACGGACATGCCGAGGCCTCCGTGCCCCCGGGTACCTCGAGCGCCCGAGATCGCCTCCGCCCCGCGCCCGCGGCGGGCCCTTGCCTGGCCGGCCGTCCGGCGCCCGGGGGCTGCGCCGTCCGGGTGAGGGGGAAACGATCCACTGTCATCGAGGGGTGGGCGGCCGGCGGTGAGGCCGGAAGCATGGCTGGCGCTCGCCGGTTGCGGAGACTGCCCGGGGGTTCTCCTGTGGAGCCGCCCGGCGAGCGGCCCGTTTCCCCGTGGATGAGGAAGGACGCGTTGTGCCGCTGACTGCCCAGTACGTTGCCCAGGAGCTCGAGGCCGCGAGCAAAGTGGGTGATCCCGAGGCCGACGAGCTGGTCTCGGATCTGATCGACCAAAAGGAGATCGACGGGGTCAACGCCCTGTTCCGTACGATCGCCACGCTCCAGCCGGGGCAGGACCGCTCGAATCTGCCGCCCCGCCTGCAGGAGTTCCTGAGGGCGGCGGAGACCGACCCGCCGGGCTGGACCGGCGCGGACGTCAAGGCCGCGGAAAAGTTCTTCGACCGTCACCGCGGCGAGGTTGCCATGCTCCAGGGGACTGTCGGCCTGATCGGCACCTACCTGTCCCCGACCGGCGCGTTCACCCTGCGCTCGACCGGCCGCCTGGGCGGCGTGGAGGGACCCGGCCGCCGTCTGTCGCAGTCCTCGCGCCTGTTCGTCGACATGGACAAGAAGGGCGCGATGACCGACGGCACGCTGAAGGCGAACGTCACCAAGGTCCGTCTGGTCCACGCGTCCGTCCGGCAACTGCACAAGAAGTCCGGCGAGTGGGACTACGGCAAGTGGGGCGAGCCGGTCTCCCAGAAGTACACCACCGGCGCCGCCTGCGTCTTCTCCGTGCAGATCCTCCAGGGCATGCGCAACCTCGGCCTGGACGTCTCCAAGGACGACGCGCACGGCTTCATGTGCGCCTGGCACTACGTCAACCACTACCTCGGCACACCGGAGAAGTGGGTACTGCCCAAGGACGCTGACGAGGTCGACCGGCTGTGGACCCAGGAACGCGACAAGGAGTGGAAGAAGACCGACGACGGCGTCTTCATGACCAAGCAGGCCGTGAACTACTACAAGAAGTTCTTCCCCGGCCCCTCCCACGACGCGTTCATCGCCATGGTCCGCACCGCGCTCGGTGACACGTACGCCGACATGGCCGGCCTGCCCAAGGGACTGCTGTCCACCGCAGGCAAGCCGCTGGCCGCCGGCCACAAGGCCGTCAGCGGGATCGGCGGCGGACTCCTCGGCGGCGGCGCGGAGAAGGCCACCGGGGTCAACCCCTACAAGGACATCCTCGGCGTCGCCTCGACCGCATTTCGCGACATGGAGAAAGCCGCGCTCACCCAGGGCCAGGACGACCAGCCGCAGATGCACCAGGAACTCGGCGACAACCGCTAAACGCCTCTGTCTCCGAGGTGCCCTTCAGGCCCTGTCGCGCTCCGGTATGTGCGCCTCGCCTGGATGCCCTCCGTCGATGACGTTCATCCGGTCCGGCGGGGTCTCGGCTGCAGCTGCGGCGTGACCGATGACGGCGCACGGGTCGTGAGCCTGCCGGGGGTGGAGAGCGGTGGGTCAGCCGGACACGGCCCACGTCTCGCCGCGATGAGCCGCACGGGCGGGGGGTTCGGGCCCGGCCGGCCGACGCCGTCGTGGCGCCGGCCGGCTCCGGGGCGTCAGTGCGGTGGACGGATCTGTACCAGGTCCTCGCCCTGGTCGGCGTTGCGCCAGATCGGTTCGGGGCTGTTGAACGAGTAGCCCCCGCTCTCTTCGTGGACCTCGTTGGTGTAGACCCGGACGCTGCTCTCGGCCTCCAGCTTCGCGCCCCTGGGGAAGGTGAACACCTTGTCGGTGTGCGGGCCCGAGACGGTGTAGCCGGATAGGTCGAGGGACGCGTCGCCGGTGTTGCGGACCTCTACGTACTCATCCGACTCGCCGGGGTTGACGCCCTGGCGGTGGACGCTGCCCGCCAGGCTGGGCCTGCCGTCGGCCGGGCTCTGCTTCTTCTGCTCGCAGAGGTAGATGTAGCTGCCGTCGACGTTGTCGTTGAGGTCGGTGTCGATGCGCCGGAAAGCGGCCGGAGGCTCCGGATCGGCCTCCTGCGAGGTGATGACCTTCAGGTTTTCGACCGGCTCGTGCCCCTTGATACGGGCGTAGCACAGGTAGCTGTAGTCCCCGCCCGCGCCCGCGTTGAGATCGACATCGACCCGCTGGAACCCTTCCGGGGCCTTGACGTCGGCGTCGTCGCCGGACTGGGCGAAGCAGACGTCCGTGATCGGGTCGGCGACCGAGTCCTCCCGCTTGAAGGCGAGGTAGAGATACTCGCCGCCGGCACGTCCGGACCAGGTCGCCGCCCCGTGGGGCCGCTCGCCGCGCTCGACCCCAGCGGCGCGGACGGGGACACGGTGTTCCTGGCGGAGACCGCGCGGATCGCCTGCGTGGGCCGGCGGGCCGTGCAGAACTGGCGCCGCCGCACGCCGGTTCCTTCCACCCGGTCGCCGGCGCTGACACGCATCCGCGGTTCAGCGGTCCGCGGTGGTCGCCTGGCTCCGCCCATGACGAGATCATCGTGCGTGCCATGGGCGTTCCGTCGGCCACCCTCACCCCCGTGGTCCGATGGCGCGGGCGAACGCCGCTTCCGGCTCGATGACCCGTGGAGGGAGCCGACCGATGACGCCGCCATCCCCCGCAAACGGCAACGCGACTGCCCCACCCTGCGGGCCCGTGACCGCAGCGATGGACTCTGACGGCGTCCTCGTGAAAACGCCACAGACCGTCGCGTAAGGCCGAGTGAAAGCACGACTGCGCCGACGCTGCTCTCCACTACGGCCGGCTGCTCGGCCGCCCGGCCGAGCAGCTCGGCCGGGCGGCCGAGCAGCCGATGATCCTTCTGTCGCGGTCGCACCATGCGGTCCCCGGACTTCGGGGGTCAGCGGCTTCCTGGCATGGCTCCCCGAGCGCCGGAGCCGTGGCGGCCGGCGTCCTTGTCGCGGGCCGCGGAGGCGGCGGCGAGGGCGAGGAGGGTGGCGATGGCGCCGGTGATGAGGTTGCTGGTGATCGAGCGGGTGTGGGCAACATCCCCGGCCACCACCCACGGCGCGACGCAGGTCCAGATGCCGATGGCGGCCGCGGCCCAGGCCATGGAATGGGTCCGCTCGTAGGAATTGCCCAGACCGCCCAGCAGAAGCATGTAGGCGATACCGGCGATAAGGTTCGTGACCGCGAGGGTGGTAAAGCCGTTGAAGCCGACGATCCAGGGGGACGCGGCGAGGTAGAGCCCCGTGAGCAGTGCCAGAGCCTCGACCATCTGGGCACGCGGAGTGGCGGCCGCGCGGTCGTGCCGGGCGCGGAGTTCCATCAGGTCGGGGTGTTCTTCGATGGGGGCGCGGTGGGTCGATGCCATGACGACCTCCAGGAAAGGGACTGGTGACCGGCGCCTACCCATAAAATCGATATAAAAAGGGCAAAACGGCTGATATGTGTGCCGATCCCTGATGGGGGTCCCTCGGGGGCCCTCGCCGAAAGCAACCGGGTCGGCCGACGTTTCGACCCCCCTTCCCGGCACCACTTTCCGACGCCGTCGTCGGGGCTCAGCTGGGCGCGTGGGTGCCCGTGCCGGGGCCGCGCCAGTCGAGGCACAGGACGGTGGCGTCGTCTCGCGGTGGGCATCCGCCGTGAGCGTCGGTGACCGCGCCGACCAGCGTGCGGACGACCTCCCGCGGGTGCTCGGCGGCGGTTTTACGCAGAAGGCCGGGCAGGTCGACGGCTGCGG
>NZ_JBVJGU010000021.1:0-669 GCF_055587165.1 Streptomyces sp. NPDC048353
CCTGAGCTACAAGCCTATAAAGGTATTTCTGCTCGTTACTTTCTATCAGACAATCTGTGTGAGCACGCCACTCGAATCAATATCTTTAGGTAAGGAGGTGATCCAACCGCAGGTTCCCCTACGGTTACCTTGTTACGACTTCACCCCAGTCATGAATCACAAAGTGGTAAGCGCCCTCCCGAAGGTTAAGCTACCTACTTCTTTTGCAACCCACTCCCATGGTGTGACGGGCGGTGTGTACAAGGCCCGGGAACGTATTCACCGTAGCATTCTGATCTACGATTACTAGCGATTCCGACTTCATGGAGTCGAGTTGCAGACTCCAATCCGGACTACGACATACTTTATGAGGTCCGCTTGCTCTCGCGAGGTCGCTTCTCTTTGTATATGCCATTGTAGCACGTGTGTAGCCCTACTCGTAAGGGCCATGATGACTTGACGTCATCCCCACCTTCCTCCAGTTTATCACTGGCAGTCTCCTTTGAGTTCCCGGCCGAACCGCTGGCAACAAAGGATAAGGGTTGCGCTCGTTGCGGGACTTAACCCAACATTTCACAACACGAGCTGACGACAGCCATGCAGCACCTGTCTCAGAGTTCCCGAAGGCACCAAAGCATCTCTGCTAAGTTCTCTGGATGTCAAGAGTAGGTAAGGTTCTTCGCGTTGCAT
>NZ_JBVJGU010000022.1:0-2002 GCF_055587165.1 Streptomyces sp. NPDC048353
GCGTTCCGCAGCTTCTACAGCGCAGCCCACCACCAGGGGGACGTGTATCCCTGCACGGTGGCCAGCCTGCCGTTCCTGTTCGCCATGGCCGACGCCCCCTCCACGCCTGATCGGGCGTCGGTGGTCGCATTGATCGTGAACATCGGCCGTGAAAGCATCGATCGGGACGAACCTGGCGCCCTCTGGTGTGGTCCCGATGGTGAAGAGTCCACTGCCTACCAGGACGCCGCAGCGTTGATCCGCGGGCGCGGCGAGGTTTTCGTCGGCTATGCACGCGATGCCGACGCGCAGGTGCGTCGGGCCGCCATCGCGGGCCTGGGACTGTTCGTGGATGACGCCGAGCGGGCGGTAGGGGCCCTTCGGGACCGGCTCGCCGCCGAGGACGACATCACGGAGCGGCTGCTGGTAGTCCGGACGATGGGCGACCTGGCGCTTCGGCTCCCGGCCGCGCGGGTGCCGGCGTCGGCATGGTTCGACATCCTCGCCGACGGGGTTGCGGTGGGTGCCGATGTCCGTCTTGCGGCGCTCGTCCAGCGGGCCCGCTGTGTTCCCGAGTCCATCGACGACACCACCGTGCCCACCGCGATCGGACTCCTCCGCCGGATCACACCGGTACCCCGGCCCGAGCAGACCGAGACCAGGGACGGGAGCCAGGGCCCGTCGGGACCGTGCACGTGTCCTGTGGAGGCCGACTCCGACCCTGGTGTGCCTGGGCACGTCGCCGCCGCCTTCGCCCACCTCGAACGCCACGGCCGCGTCCACGCACCGACGACCTCCCTGCTGGTGGCCTTCCACGAGGTCCTCGACTCGCGTGTCGAGGACCGGACCGCCCTGCTCAGCGAGCAGCTGCGCAGCCCCGATGCGGCCACCCGGTACGACGCGATCGCCATGGCCCGCGGTCTGATCGCCTCCTGGCGTGGAGATCACGCTCACCTGGTGCGGCTCCTGGCCGAATGTCTGCTGCCGCGCGACTCCTACACGTCGGCGGCAGCGGCCGAGGCCCTCGGGTCCCTCGGCCGGCTTGCCGAGCCGGCCCGGGAAGCCCTCGCCGCCTTCGTCATCACCCACCGCACCACACACAGGCCCGATGCGTGGGCGAGCCCGCACCCCGAGCTGCGCCGAGCCCATCAGCAGGCCGTTCTGGCGCTGGCCCAGCTCGGAGACGAGCGGGCCTTGCCCGGGCTACTGACCGCGCTGGACACCGGTGTTGATGCCTGGCGCGCGGTGAGTGCGGCAGGACATCTGCCCCAGGCCGCCGCCGAACTCACCCCCCGGCTCGTTCGCCTCCTCGCCGCTGTCGACCACTCACGGGAGTGGCCCGATGTCAGCCTCCTGGCTCTCGCCTCCGCCCTCGCCAAACTGGGGGACCCGGCGGCCGTACCTGTCCTCACCGACGCCGTCCAGGCCGCCGTTCGGCACAAGCAGTGGCGCACCGTGGAGCCCGTCCTGAAGGCACTTGCCGCCTTCGGCACCCGCGCCGCCTGCGCCCTGGACACCGTCCGGCCCCTCACGGAGGCCGACAGCGTAGATGTCCGTACGGTCGCGGCAGCCACCCTCTGGGAAATCGAACACCGCCCCGAACGTGTCGTGCCGCTGCTGGGACGCCTCCTCGACCACCGGAACTTCGCCGCCATCGACCTCGCCGGCCGAATCGGATCTCCCGCCGCTCCTGTCCTGCCACGCCTGCGACACATACTGGACGAGCAGACGGAGATGAACGCACGGAACGATGCCGCCGTACTGAACATGGGGAACGCGTGGACTCTCGTCCACACCGCATCAGCACTGTGGGACATAGCCGGAGACAGCGAGACCGACACCGTCGTGTCGGCGCTGCTGAACGCCTGGAAGGACAACGACTCCACCGCGCCCGACGTCCTCGCCTGCCTGAACCGCATGGGCCAGGCCGCACGTCCTGCCCTGCCCCGGATCCGGACGGCGCTCGCGCAACCGCGCCGAGGCAACGACGCTTGGAGTGATGCAGTCGCTCGCGACCTGGAGA
>NZ_JBVJGU010000023.1:0-1939 GCF_055587165.1 Streptomyces sp. NPDC048353
TGTTGGGTCGCCCGGGGGAATTTCACCCCCGGGCTCCCGCAGAACGGAGCGTGACAATCTCTCGTCACTCCGCTCTTGTCATCCTGGTCACCAAACGGCGAGGGGCTCGACTGTCCATCTCCACTGTGCGAAGAGGCGGGGGTAGCGCTTGGCGATCCCCCGCATGCAGTCAAGTGCCTTCGTGAGCCTCGCGAGCCGTCTGTACTTCTTACGGATCCATCGCACCAAGTAGGAGTTGATGCCACCCAGGACCGGATACAGCTCCGACCGGTAGAACCGGCCGTAGTAGTTCATCCAGCCCGCCACGATCGGATTGATGACCTTGGCGAGGGCCACGAATGTGAGGCTGGTACGGCGGTGAAGTCGCCATCGGCGAACCACTCCGCTCATTTTCTTCAGGGCGTCCTTGCTGACCGCCGGCGAGAACGACAGGAACATGCGTCCCGTTCTCGTCCGGGCACCGCGCGGGCGGAACGTGTACCCGAGGAAGGTGAACGACGTGTGCTCGTAAGAGCCTGGCCGGTCCTCGTCCTTGCAGTACACGATCTTGGTTTTGTCGGGATGCAGACGCAGCCCGACCTCTTCCATCCTGTTCTCCAGCGCTGCCAGGACACTTGTGGCCTGGCGTTCGCTGACGCAGTGGACCACCGCGTCGTCGGCATACCGCTCGAACTGCACGTCCGGGAACTTCCGGGTCAGCCACAGATCGAACGCGTAGTGCATGAACAGGTTTGCCAGCACAGGCGATACCGCAGACCCTTGAGGGGTGCCCCGATCTCGCTTCTGCAAGGTGCCGTCGGGCAGCCGTAGCGGCGCTTGGAGCCACCGCTTGACATACAGAATCACCCAAACGGCATCGGTGTGAGCTTCCACGGCCTTGACAATGAGGTCCCACCGCACGCTGTCGAAGAACTTCTGGATGTCGAGGTCGATCACCCAGTTCCTTCTCCAGCAGCGCTCGCGGCAGCGTTCGACCGCATCGAGAGCCGACCGTCCAGGCCGGTACCCATACGAGTCCTCGTGGAACACAGGATCCACACGAAGTCCCAGGTGGCGGGCCACTACGGTCTGGGCAACCCGGTCGGCGACAGTGGGGATGCCCAGCATCCTCACGCCTCCACCGTGCTGCTTCGGGATCTCCACCGCGCGCACCGGAGGAGGGAAGTACGTTCCTGACGACATCCGGTTCCAGATCTTGTAGAGATTTCCCTTCAGATCCTTCTCGAAGTCGGCAATGGACTGCCCATCCACTCCCGGAGCTCCCTGATTACTCCTCACATCCTGAAAAGCCTCCCAGACTTCCCGCTTCGAGATATCAAACGACTTGCCTGGCAATTTCAACTGATCCATCGGCTCCTCCCGGAGTACGTCCGGTTGACCAAACGAACACAGCCACGGATGACCCGGCCCCTTCGCTCCACCCCCATTACAGGAGCTTCAGCACTACTACGAGCCGGTCCGCCAGCGTGCCTCGCATCGGTACTCAGTCCCTCGCGGTTTCGGCCGCTTGGGATGCTCCCTCTCGCCGCCCTGACCAGGGCGGCAGTGTCGAGACACGCCTTCTCCCGTTCCACGTGAAAGCAGCAGATCAGGCTCACGTCGTCTACATGCCGGACACCACCTGGCCAATAGGCGGGCACCCGCCAGGCTCATCCCGGGGACCAGTGACAACCCCGGTTTCGATGTCATCTGTTTTCTTTACGACACTTCAGCAACGATTCGCTTGCGCTCGTCTTCCTGATCCCCACCTGACACCTCTCAGGGCGCCTTTTCCTCATCGCTCACCACGACGGTCTTCAGCCAACGCAGCATGAGGCGGTTTGAAGCCTCCCCCCGCAGGGCGGCTCCGAAGGGCCAAACCTTCATCATTCACGCAGCACCGCAAAGAGGGCGCTCTACCTACGTCGAACTCCTCCTCGCGTTCGGGACACACTCACCG
>NZ_JBVJGU010000024.1:0-1783 GCF_055587165.1 Streptomyces sp. NPDC048353
ATGTGTGACGGATTTGCCTATCACACGGCCTACACCCTTACCCCGGGACAACCACCGCCCGGGCTGGACTACCTTCCTGCGTCACCCCATCGCTTACCTACTACCACCTTGGGTCAGCGGCTCCACCACTCCCCTTCACCCGAAGGATCCAGGGCGGCTTCACGGCCTTAGCATTAATGGGCTCGATATTGGGCGTTTCAAAGCGGGTACCGGAATATCAACCGGTTGTCCATCGACTACGCCTGTCGGCCTCGCCTTAGGTCCCGACTTACCCTGGGCAGATCAGCTTGACCCAGGAACCCTTAGTCAATCGGCGCACACGTTTCTCACGTGTGTATCGCTACTCATGCCTGCATTCTCACTCGTGAACCGTCCACAACTCGCTTCCGCGGCTGCTTCACCCGGCACACGACGCTCCCCTACCCATCACAGCGGGCGTTGGCCCTTAATGCTGCAATGACACGACTTCGGCGGTACGCTTGAGCCCCGCTACATTGTCGGCGCGGAATCACTTGACCAGTGAGCTATTACGCACTCTTTCAAGGGTGGCTGCTTCTAAGCCAACCTCCTGGTTGTCTCTGCGACTCCACATCCTTTCCCACTTAGCGTACGCTTAGGGGCCTTAGTCGATGCTCTGGGCTGTTTCCCTCTCGACCATGGAGCTTATCCCCCACAGTCTCACTGCCGTGCTCTCACTTACCGGCATTCGGAGTTTGGCTAAGGTCAGTAACCCGGTAGGGCCCATCGCCTATCCAGTGCTCTACCTCCGGCAAGAAACACACGACGCTGCACCTAAATGCATTTCGGGGAGAACCAGCTATCACGGAGTTTGATTGGCCTTTCACCCCTAACCACAGGTCATCCCCCAGGTTTTCAACCCTGGTGGGTTCGGTCCTCCACGAAGTCTTACCTCCGCTTCAACCTGCCCATGGCTAGATCACTCCGCTTCGGGTCTTGAGCGCGCTACTAAATCGCCCTATTCGGACTCGCTTTCGCTACGGCTTCCCCACACGGGTTAACCTCGCAACACACCGCAAACTCGCAGGCTCATTCTTCAAAAGGCACGCAGTCACGACCCATTGGGTAAACCCAATGAGCGACGCTCCCACGGCTTGTAGGCACACGGTTTCAGGTACTATTTCACTCCGCTCCCGCGGTACTTTTCACCATTCCCTCACGGTACTATCCGCTATCGGTCACCAGGGAATATTTAGGCTTAGCGGGTGGTCCCGCCAGATTCACACGGGATTTCTCGGGCCCCGTGCTACTTGGGTGTCTCTTAAACGAGCCGTTGATGTTTCAGCTACGGGGGTCTTACCCTCTACGCCGGACCTTTCGCATGTCCTTCGCCTACATCAACGGTTTCTGACTCGTCTCACAGCCGGCAGACTGTGAAAAAGAGATCCCACAACCCCGCATGCGCAACCCCTGCCGGGTATCACACGCATACGGTTTGGCCTCATCCGGTTTCGCTCGCCACTACTCCCGGAATCACGGTTGTTTTCTCTTCCTGAGGGTACTGAGATGTTTCACTTCCCCTCGTTCCCTCCACATGCCCTATGTGTTCAGGCATGGGTGACAGCCCATGACGACTGCCGGGTTTCCCCATTCGGAAACCCCCGGATCAAAGCCTGGTTGACGGCTCCCCGGGGACTATCGTGGCCTCCCACGTCCTTCATCGGTTCCTGGTGCCAAGGCATCCACCGTGCGCCCTTAAAAACTTGGCCACAGATGCTCGCGTCCACTGTGTAGTTCTCAAGCAACGACCAGCCACCCATCACCC
>NZ_JBVJGU010000025.1:0-1460 GCF_055587165.1 Streptomyces sp. NPDC048353
AATCGCAAAATATAGATATGAAAAAGCCCTGAGTCAGAGACTCAGGGCTTATCAATTAAGTGGCGGAACGGACGGGGCTCGAACCCGCGACCCCCTGCGTGACAGGCAGGTATTCTAACCAACTGAACTACCGCTCCACCGATTCTTTTACGTTGCATCTCTCGATGCCGGCAAATTCGCGCTTTGCGATTTGCGCATTACCAGTCGTCACACTGATAACGTTTATTTGATGCCTGGCAGTGTCCTACTCTCGCATGGGGAGACCCCACACTACCATCGGCGCTACGGCGTTTCACTTCTGAGTTCGGCATGGGGTCAGGTGGGACCACCGCGCTATTGCCGCCAGGCAAATTCTGTTTCATTCCAACCGCCTCACTTCCATGAAGCCATCAGAACCAATCTCGGAACTTCGCTGAAAATCTCTCTAAAAACACCTTCGGTGTTGTAAGGTTAAGCCTCACGGATCATTAGTACTGGTTAGCTCAATGCATCGCTGCACTTACACACCCAGCCTATCAACGTCTTAGTCTTAAACGTTCCTTCAGGGACCTTAAAGGCCCAGGGAAGACTCATCTTGAGGCAAGTTTCGCGCTTAGATGCTTTCAGCGCTTATCTTTTCCGCACTTAGCTACCGGGCAATGCCATTGGCATGACAACCCGAACACCAGTGGTGCGTTCACTCCGGTCCTCTCGTACTAGGAGCAACCCCTCTCAATCTTCCAACGCCCACGGCAGATAGGGACCGAACTGTCTCACGACGTTCTAAACCCAGCTCGCGTACCACTTTAAATGGCGAACAGCCATACCCTTGGGACCTACTTCAGCCCCAGGATGTGATGAGCCGACATCGAGGTGCCAAACACCGCCGTCGATATGAACTCTTGGGCGGTATCAGCCTGTTATCCCCGGAGTACCTTTTATCCGTTGAGCGATGGCCCTTCCATTCAGAACCACCGGATCACTAAGACCTACTTTCGTACCTGCTCGAGCCGTCACTCTCGCAGTCAAGCTAGCTTATGCCTTTGCACTAACCTCACGATGTCCGACCGTGATTAGCTAACCTTCGTGCTCCTCCGTTACTCTTTGGGAGGAGACCGCCCCAGTCAAACTACCCACCAGACACTGTCCTCACCCCAGATTATGGGGCCGAGTTAGAACATCAAACATTAAAGGGTGGTATTTCAAGGATGGCTCCACGCAGACTGGCGTCCACGCTTCAAAGCCTCCCACCTATCCTACACATCAAGGCTCAATGTTCAGTGTCAAGCTATAGTAAAGGTTCACGGGGTCTTTCCGTCTTGCCGCGGGTACACTGCATCTTCACAGCGAGTTCAATTTCACTGAGTCTCGGGTGGAGACAGCCTGGCCATCATTACGCCATTCGTGCAGGTCGGAACTTACCCGACAAGGAATTTCGCTACCTTAGGACCGTTATAGTTACGGCCGCCGTTTACTGGGGC
>NZ_JBVJGU010000026.1:0-1340 GCF_055587165.1 Streptomyces sp. NPDC048353
TCACCGCTCGGTCGACGTGGGAGGCGTCCGGCTGGCCTATCAGGTGTCGGGTCCGCTGGACGCTGCCCCGCTCGTTCTGTTGCATGCGTTGGGCGAGGACCTCACCGACTGGGACGCGGTGGCACCTGCCCTCGCCCGCGGCCGACGGGTATACGCTCTCGATCTTCGCGGTCACGGCCAAAGCGATTGGCCAGGGGACTACTCCCTCGAACTCATGCAGACCGATGTGCTCCGGTTCCTGGAGGCACTGGGGCTTGGCCGGGTGGACGTGATCGGGCACTCCATGGGCGGGGTCGTGGCCTATCTGCTCGCGGAGGAGCATCCGCAGCGGGTGAGCCGGCTCGTCCTGGAGGACGTTTCGGTCCCGCGTCCCCGGGAGCCGACCACCCCGACCAGGCCGGATGGTGACCTGGCCTTCGACTGGGAGATGGTGCTGGCCGTCAGGAGGCAGATCGACCTGCCTGACCCGAGGTGGCTGGAGCGGCTCAGTCAGATCACCGCCGAGACTCTCGTGGTGGCCGGCGGTCCACGCAGCCATGTGCCCCAGGACGGCATCGCCGAGCTGGCCCGCCGCATCCCCGGCGGACACATGGTCACCATCCCGGTCGGACACTTGATCCACCACGCAGCGCCCAAGGCGTTTGCCGAGGCGGTTTCGGCGTTCCTCTCTTTGGAGGAGGACTCCGGTCCCGCCCGCCAACCATGAGCCCGACGTCACCGGCCGTGGCGTTAAGGAGGCCGCACGGGTTCTTCGAGTGTGACCAAGAACTGGGCCCGCGCGGCCTTGTCCCATCCTGCCTTCACTGGCATCTCCCGTGAACATCTCGGCGCTTTGATCGAGGAGTTGGCCAAACCGTGGCAGGCGCGACGCGAGTCTGCGCTGCGTGACCGCCGTGGTGGGGAGCGCCGTCGGCATGCCTGGGCCGGGCGCAAGCACGAGCTGGTGTTCACCGACCGGGTGCTGGTCATGCTGGTCCACCTGCGCACCCAGCTTCCGCACGCCGCGCTCGCCGAACTGTATGGGGTGGGACGGTCCACGATCACCGAGGCCACTGGGGAACTCCGGCCGCTGTTCGGCGACCGAGGTTTCGCCGTCCCCGACCGGCCTGGTCTGCGGCTGCGGACTCTCGCCGATGTGTTCGCCTACGCCGCTGCTGAGGGTGTCAAGCTGCGGATCGACGGTACCGAGACCCAGGTCCGCCGCCCCCGGGCCCACCGGCCCGGCCGCTGCGCGTTCGTCTCCGGCAAGAAGAAGCAGAACACCGTGAAGACCACCACGATCAGCGACGGCCAAGGCCGAACCCTGTGGTCCGGGGCCGACCGGCCCGGAAGAATGCACG
>NZ_JBVJGU010000027.1:0-1212 GCF_055587165.1 Streptomyces sp. NPDC048353
GACAAGGAATTTCGCTACCTTAGGACCGTTATAGTTACGGCCGCCGTTTACTGGGGCTTCGATCAAGAGCTTCGCCTTGCGGCTGACCCCATCAATTAACCTTCCAGCACCGGGCAGGCGTCACACCGTATACGTCCACTTTCGTGTTTGCACAGTGCTGTGTTTTTATTAAACAGTTGCAGCCAGCTGGTATCTTCGACTGGCTTCAGCTCCATCCGCGAGGGACTTCACCTACATGCCAGCGTGCCTTCTCCCGAAGTTACGGCACCATTTTGCCTAGTTCCTTCACCCGAGTTCTCTCAAGCGCCTTGGTATTCTCTACCTGACCACCTGTGTCGGTTTGGGGTACGATTTAATGTTACCTGATGCTTAGAGGATTTTCCTGGAAGCAGGGCATCAACTACTTCTGCACCGTAGTGCATCGTCATCACGCCTCAGGGTTAGTATGCAACCGGATTTACCAGGTCACACCCCCTACACGCTTAAACCGGGACAACCGTCGCCCGGCTAGCCTAGCCTTCTCCGTCCCCCCTTCGCAGTAACACCAAGTACAGGAATATTAACCTGTTTCCCATCGACTACGCTTTTCAGCCTCGCCTTAGGGGTCGACTCACCCTGCCCCGATTAACGTTGGACAGGAACCCTTGGTCTTCCGGCGAGCGGGCTTTTCACCCGCTTTATCGTTACTTATGTCAGCATTCGCACTTCTGATACCTCCAGCAACCCTCACAGGCCACCTTCAACGGCTTACAGAACGCTCCCCTACCCAACAACGCCTAAGCGTCGCTGCCGCAGCTTCGGTGCATGGTTTAGCCCCGTTACATCTTCCGCGCAGGCCGACTCGACCAGTGAGCTATTACGCTTTCTTTAAATGATGGCTGCTTCTAAGCCAACATCCTGGCTGTCTATGCCTTCCCACATCGTTTCCCACTTAACCATGACTTTGGGACCTTAGCTGGCGGTCTGGGTTGTTTCCCTCTTCACGACGGACGTTAGCACCCGCCGTGTGTCTCCCGTGATAACATTCTTCGGTATTCGGAGTTTGCATCGGTTTGGTAAGCCGGGATGGCCCCCTAGCCGAAACAGTGCTCTACCCCCGAAGATGAGTTCACGAGGCGCTACCTAAATAGCTTTCGGGGAGAACCAGCTATCTCCCGGTTTGATTGGCCTTTCACCCCCAGCCACAAGTCATCCGCTAATTTTTCAACATTA
>NZ_JBVJGU010000028.1:0-1129 GCF_055587165.1 Streptomyces sp. NPDC048353
CGGGTCTATACCTTGCAACTAATCGCCCAGTTAAGACTCGGTTTCCCTACGGCTCCCCTATACGGTTAACCTTGCTACAAAATATAAGTCGCTGACCCATTATACAAAAGGTACGCAGTCACACCACGAAGGTGCTCCCACTGCTTGTACGTACACGGTTTCAGGTTCTATTTCACTCCCCTCGCCGGGGTTCTTTTCGCCTTTCCCTCACGGTACTGGTTCACTATCGGTCAGTCAGGAGTATTTAGCCTTGGAGGATGGTCCCCCCATATTCAGACAGGATGTCACGTGTCCCGCCCTACTCATCGAACTCACGACCTGTGCATTTTAGTGTACGGGGCTATCACCCTTTACTGCGCGACTTTCCAGACGCTTCCACTAACACACAAGCCGATTCAGGTTCTGGGCTCCTCCCCGTTCGCTCGCCGCTACTGGGGGAATCTCGGTTGATTTCTTTTCCTCGGGGTACTTAGATGTTTCAGTTCCCCCGGTTCGCCTCATGCCACTATGTATTCATGACATGATAGTGTGTCGAAACACACTGGGTTTCCCCATTCGGGTATCGCCGGTTATAACGGTTCATATCACCTTACCGACGCTTTTCGCAGATTAGCACGCCCTTCATCGCCTCTGACTGCCTAGGCATCCACCGTATACGCTTAGTCACTTAACCTCACAACCCGAAGATGTTTCCATCGTTCGTGCTGCAAACATTTGAGAGACTCTATGACAGGTTACTCTTCATCCCAGTACATCTACGGAGGGATAAATTTCAGCCGTCATGTTTCAATTTTCAGCTTGTTCCAGATTGTTAAAGAGCAATATCTTAAACATGACTCGCAAGTCATCTTTAAGATTTTTTCGGTTATCGCTAACCGGTGATAATGTCTTTCACTCATTATCGGAATGGCGTCCCCAAGGGGATTCGAACCCCTGTTACAGCCGTGAAAGGGCAGTGTCCTAGGCCTCTAGACGATGGGGACCCGAAATTGGCTTATCGAATCACCGATTCGATAATTTCGGGTAAAGGTGAGATTTTTCGTGAAAAATCGAGCGCCATTGTCGTTTGTCACTGCACTGGACAGTCACAAATCTCCCGGCACTTACCTATACCACAAGGTTTTGTTTG